>NZ_NESL01000020.1 GCF_003063435.1 Limnohabitans sp. 2KL-1
ACCCTCTCACGCAGTAGTTGCTGCGGTTTGCTTAGTTTCGACTGCTGCCAACTGTGTGGGTGTGGCTGGATCGGTCAAAGCGGCAACGGCCTCTGACAACTCTGTCTGAGCTGTTGTCGCCGCTGCTGCGGCCGTGTTGGCGGCAGTCGCTGCGGCTGTGGCACTGTCTGCCAGGGTCGCAACTTTGGCGTCCGTCGTGACTTCGCTGTTGGCTGCGGCTGTGTTGGCGGCAGTGGCTGCTGCTGTCGCGGCAGCGGCAGCCGTATTTGCCGCTTCCACGCTGGCTGGGACCGTTTCGTTTGCTGCCGTCGCTGCGGCGCTAGCCGCGTTTGCTGCAGTTGTTGCTTCTGCGGCTTTCGTGTTCGCGGCTGTGGCAGCAGTGATCGCTGCTGCTTGCTTGGTTTCCACTGCCGCCAGTTGCTCTGGCGTTGCAGGTGTGCCTAACGCGTTAACGACCGTCGTCAATTCAGCCTGTGCTGCAGTGGCCGCTACTGCGGCTGTGTTGGCGGCAGTCGCTGCAGCTGCGGCACTGGCTGCCAGGGCCGCAACTTTGGCGTCTGTTGTGACTTCGCTGTTGGTTGCGGCTGTGGTTGCCGCAGTCGCCGCTGCTGTGGCAGCCGATGCTGCTGTCATGGCCGCCGCTACGCTCGCTGGAACCGTTTCGTTGGCAGCTATCGCTGCAGCGCTGGCCGCGTTCGCTGCGGCTGTCGCTTCTGCGGCTTTCATGTTCGCGACTGTGGCAGCAGCAATGGCTGCGGCTTGTTTGGCTTCCACTGCTGCCAGTTGTTCTGGTGTGGCGGGTGTATCCAACGCGTTAACGGCCGTCGTCAACTCAGCCTGTGCGGACGTGGCCGCTGCTGCGGCTGTGTTAGCGGCAGTCGCTGCGGCTGCGGCACTGTCTGCCAGGGTCGCAACTTTGGCGTCCGTCGTGACTTCGCTGTTGGCTGCGGCTGTGTTGGCCGCAGTCGCCGCTGCTGTTGCAGCCGATGCAGCTGTAGTTGCTGCGGCAACGCTGGCTGGAATCGTTTCGTTCGCTGCCGTCGCTGCAGCGCTGGCCGCGTTTGCTGCGGCTGTCGCTTCTGCGGCTTTGGTAGTTGCTGTTGCGGCTGCAGCAATCGCTGCGGTTTGCTTAGTTTCGACTGCTGCCAACTGTGTGGGTGTGGCTGGATCGGTCAAAGCGGCAACGGCCTCTGACAACTCTGTCTGAGCTGTTGTCGCCGCTGCTGCGGCCGTGTTAGCGGCAGTCGCTGCGACTGTGGCACTTTCTGCCAAGGCCGTAACTTTGGCGTCTGTCGTGATTTCGCTGTTGGTTGCGGCTATGTTGGCCGCAGTTGCGGCTGCTGTTGCAGCAGATGCAGCTGTCGTTGCCGCAGCCACGCTAGCTGGGATCGTTTCGTTGGCCGCTGTTGCTGCGGCGCTAGCTGCATTCGCTGAGGTTGTCGCTTCTGCGGCTTTGGTAGCTGCCGTCGCGGCTGCAGCAATCGCTGCGGTTTGCTTAGTTTCGACTGCTGCCAGCTGTATGGGTGTGGCTGGATCGGTCAAAGCGGCAACGGCCTCTGACAACTCTGTCTGAGCTGTTGTGGCCGCTGCTGCGGCTGTGTTGGCTGCAGTCGCTGCGGCTGTGGCACTTTCTGCCAGGGCCGCAACTTTGGCGTCTGTCGTGACTTCACTGTTGGCTGCGGCTGTGTTGGCTGAAGTGGCTGCTGCTGTCGCGGCGGCAGCGGCGGTCATGGCTACCGCCACACTTTCGGGGACCGTTTCGTTGGCTGCTATCGCTGCAGCGCTGGCCGCGTTTGCTGCAGCTGTTGCTTCTGCGGCTTTCATGTTCGCGACTGTGGCAGCAGCAATGGCTGCGGCTTGCTTGGTTTCGACTGCTGCCAACTGTTCTGGTGTGGCTGGTGTACCCAACGCGTTAACGGCCGTCGTCAATTCAGCCTGTGCGGACGTGGCCGCTGCTGCGGCTGTGTTGGCTGCAGTTGCGGCGGCTGTGGCACTGTCTGCCAAGGCCGTAACTTTGGCGTCTGTTGTGACTTCGCTGTTGGCTGCGGCTGTGTTAACGGCAGTCGCCGCTGCTGTTGCGGCTTCGGCGGCGGTCGTTGCCGCTGCCACGCTGGCTGGAATCGTTTCGTTCACTGCTATCGCTGCAGCGCTGGCCGCGTTCGCTGCAGCCGTCGCTTCTGCAGCGTTGGTAGTTGCTGTTGCGGCTGCAGCAATGGCTGCGGCTTGCTTAGTTTCCACTGCCGCCAGTTGTTCTGGCGTTGCAGGTGTGCCCAAAGCGTTAACGGCCGTCGTCAACTCAGCCTGTGCGGACGTGGCCGCTACTGCAGCTGTATTAGCTGCAGTCGCTGCTGCTGTGGCACTTTCTGCCAGGGCCGCAACTTTGGCGTCTGTTGTGACTTCGCTGTTGGCTGCGGCTGTGTTGGCTGAAGTGGCTGCTGCTGTCGCGGCAGCGGCTGCAGTCGTTGCTGCTGCCACGCTGGCTGGAATCGTTTCGTTCGCTGCTGTTGCTGCAGCGCTGGCCGCGTTTGCTGCGGCTGTTGCTTCTGCGGCTTTGGTGTTTGCTGTTGCTGCTGCGGCGATGGCTGCTGCTTGCTTTGTTTCGACTGCTGCCAGCTGCTCTGGCGTTGCAGGTGTGCCCAAGGCTGTGACGGCTGCTTCCAGCGCTGTCTGAGCTGCAGTGGCCGCTGCTGCGGCTGTGTTGGCTGCAATTGCGGCTTCTGTGGCACTGGCGGCCAGGTCAGCGACCTTGCCATCTGTCGTGACTTCGCTGTTGGTTGCGGCTGTGTTGGCTGAAGTGGCCGCCGCTGTCGCGGCGGCGGCTGCAGTCGTCGCTGCTGCCACGCTGGCTGGAATCGTTTCGTTCGCTGCCGTCGCTGCAGCGCTGGCCGCGTTTGCTGCAGCTGTTGCTTCTGCGGCTTTCGTGTTCGCTTCAGTAGCCGCAGCGAGGGCTGCGGCTTGCTTGGTTTCGACTGCTGCCAACTGTTCTGGTGTGGCTGGTGTGCCCAACGCGTTAACGGCCGTCGTCAACTCAGCCTGTGCGGACGTGGCCGCTGCTGCAGCTGTATTGGCGGCAGTCGCTGCGGCTGTGGCGCTTTCTGCCAAGACCGCAACTTTGGCGTCTGTCGTGACTTCGCTGTTCGTTGCGGCTGTGTTGGCTGAAGTGGCAGCTGCTGTCGCGGCGGCGGCGGCGGTCGTTGCTGCGGCAACGCTGGCTGGAATCGTTTCGTTCGCTGCTGTTGCTGCAGCGCTAGCCGCGTTTGCTGCGGCTGTTGCTTCTGCAGCTTTGGTAGTTGCTGTTGAGGCTGCAGCAATCGCTGCGTTTTGTTTGGCTTCCACTGCCGCCAGTTGTTCTGGCGTTGCAGGTGTGCCCAAAGCGTTAACGGCCGTCGTCAACTCAACCTGTGCGGACGTGGCCGCTGCTGCAGCTGTATTAGCTGCAGTCGCTGCTGCTGTGGCACTTTCTGCCAGGGCAGAAACTTTGGCGTCTGTTGTGACTTCACTGTTCGCTGCGGCTGTGTTGGCTGAAGTGGCAGCTGCTGTAGCGGCGGCGGCTGCAGTCGTCGCTGCTGCCACGCTGGCTGGAATCGTTTCGTTGGCCGCTGTCGCTGCGGCACTGGCCGCGTTTGCTGCGGCTGTAGCTTCTGCGGCTTTGGTGTTTGCGGCTACGGCTGCGGCGATGGCTGCTGCTTGCTTTGTTTCGACTGCTGTCAGTTGCTCTGGCGTTGCAGTTGTGCTCAACGCGTTAACGGCCGTCGTCAATTCAGCCTGTGCGGACGTGGCCGCTGCTGCAGCTGTATTAGCTGCAGTCGCTGCTGCTGTGGCACTGTCTGCCAGGGCAGAAACTTTGGCGTCTGTTGTGACTTCGCTGCCGGCTGCGGCTGTGTTGGCTGAAGTGGCTGCTGCTGTCGCGGCAGCGGCAGCCGTAGTTGCCGCTGCCACACTGGCTGGGACCGTTTCATTGGCCGCTGTCGCTGCAGCGCTGGCCGCATTCGCTGCGGCTGTCGCTTCTGCGGCTTTCATGTTCGCGACTGTGGCAGCAGCAATGGCTGCGGCTTGTTTGGCTTCCACTGCTGCCAGTTGTTCTGGTGTGGCGGGTGTATCCAACGCGTTAACGGCCGTCGTCAACTCAGCCTGTGCGGACGTGGCCGCTGCTGCGGCTGTGTTAGCGGCAGTCGCTGCGGCTGCGGCACTGTCTGCCAGGGTCGCAACTTTGGCGTCCGTCGTGACTTCGCTGTTGGCTGCGGCTGTGTTGGCCGCAGTCGCCGCTGCTGTTGCAGCCGATGCAGCTGTAGTTGCTGCGGCAACGCTGGCTGGAATCGTTTCGTTCGCTGCTGTTGCTGCAGCGCTAGCAGCATTCGCTGCGGCTGTCGCTTCTGCGGCTTTGGTAGTTGCTGTTGCGGCTGCAGCAATCGCTGCGGTTTGCTTAGTTTCGACTGCTGCCAACTGTGTGGGTGTGGCTGGATCGGTCAAAGCGGCAACGGCCTCTGACAACTCTGTCTGAGCTGTTGCGCCGTAGCTGCG
>NZ_NESL01000021.1 GCF_003063435.1 Limnohabitans sp. 2KL-1
CACGATTTACGCTCCACGCTTCCTTCCCACGCTCGGTCGCCCTCACGCAGTTGCGCTTCACTTTGCTCACTGTGACCAGCTCGCAGCGGGACTTGCACCCGCAGGTGTGCGCCCATGCTGGGCGCACACAAAAAACCCCGCCTCAGCATCTGCCAAGGCGGGGTTTTTCCTTCTGGCCTCGATCAGCTTTGCGGCTGTTGCAACAAGTGCTCGGCCAGCAGGTCCATGTGGTAGCCCAGGTGCTGTGGCTCTGGCGCACGCAGGGTGTCGCCCTCGGCTGCAAACAACGCCTCGCTGCCCTGCTCTGCCGCGTGTGCGCTCTGGATCATGTCGTACAGGAACAGCTTGACGCTGGTCTGTGCCGACAGCGGCTGCGCCTTGGCTGCACTTGCCTGGGTCTGCGCCACAAATCCGGCCAAGTCCAGCTCGGGCACGCTCTGGTAAGCAAACGCCGCGTCGGCCACCAACATCTCGCCGCCGCCTGACAGCTGCGCCGTGCTGCGGCCCGCTTCCTGCACCCCCACCGCCGGGGCTCGCACCACACTGTCGCTGCTCAGCTCGATCGCCTCAATGCCCACATCCGTCAGGCTGCGCACTTCGCCCACTTCGCTCACGCCGTTGCCGTTGCCGTCTTGCCAGACTTTGAACTCGCCAAACTTCGCGTCTTGCGCGTTCAACACGCCGTCCCGGTTGCTGTCAAACGCTGCCGCCAATCCTTGCAAGTCGGTGCTGCTCACGCCGCCGTACTGGCTGAACGCGTATTGGCTGTTGTCGTGCACCCAACCATCGGCGTACTTGTCCCACACCAGCACACCGTCCTGGCGACCCGCCCAGGCCGTCTGGTCCAGCTGGCCGTCGTTGTTCACGTCCATCAGCGTCTGGCTGTAGTCCAGTTGGCCGTCGCGGTTCAAGTCCAGCACCACAGGCGCCACGCTGTCGTTGTTGGTCACCGGTATCACCGAGCGTGCCAACACCTGGGTGCTGGTGCCCGCGTTTTGGTAAACCGTGTAAGTGAGCGAGCCGTTGCTCACGGTGCCCACGTTGGTCCAAAAGCCCAGATCGGGTGCCAACACCAGACTGTCGTTGGCAGAACCGTCCACCAGCAATTGGTGGAAATTGGTGGTCGCGCTCAAAGCGGTGCCTGTGACGTTGGTCCAGGTTTTGCCATCGGCGCTGAGGGTACCGGTGTGGAACAGGTTGAAACCGGCCATGTCCTTCACATCACGGGCTGTCAGCGTCAGCGTATTGGCTGCAGTGTCTGCGCCCATGGCGATGCGCTCGATGCCCTCAATGCGGCTGTTTTCTTCCAGCCCCATGGCACCTGCATTGCTGATAGTACTCAGGTTCAGACTGGCACCACCCGTCAGGCCCAACGTGTCAAAACCGCCGCCGCCGCTCACGCTGGCCTTCGCTGTCTGCCCTGCGGCCACGTTCGCCAAATTGGTCACGTCGCTGGCCGTCAGCACGATGGTGTCGTCACCCAAGCCGGCAAAGAAACGGTCTACACCGCCGCCGCCCGTGAGGGTGTCGTTGGCTTTGGAGCCAATGATGGCTTCAGACACTGCCGTGCCTGTGACGCTGCCGTTGCCCACCACTGCAGAGGAGACCCACTGCGTGCCGCCAAAGACAATCTTGTAGCTGTTCAAGTTGCCCGCTGCCGATGATTGGTCAGCGATCACCAAGTCGGTCAAGCCGTCACCGTTAAAGTCACCCGCAAACGACACATCCTGTGCGGTCAGCGCGTTGTTGCTGGTCGAATAGGTGAGTTTGAAGCCTTTTGACGCCGCAATGGTGGCGCCAGTCAAGTCCACATCCACGCCGTTGGCACTGCCGTACACCACATAAGAAGAGCCTTTGTTGGAGCCCACGATCACGTCGGCAAAACCGTCGCCGTTGATGTCGCCAGCACTTGAGACTTCGCCTAAAACCGCACCTGTGGTGGCACCGCTGAAAATGCGGAAACCTTGCGAAGCAGCCAAGGCAGCGTTGGTAATCGTCAAGCTGGTGGGTGCGGCACTGCCATACACCACATAAGCGGCTGTGTAGGCTTGATCAGAATCGGTGGCCACGATCAAGTCAGCATAGCCGTCGCCGTTGACATCGCCTGCGCTTTTGACGCTGGTGCCTATTTGAAGGCCATTGGCTGACCCTGTTGACACCCCAGATATCTTGAAGCCTTGCCCTGCAGCAACAAGCGTATCCATATTGCCACCTGTCGCACCACCAAAAATCACGTAAGTTGCACCGCTGCCGCCGCCCGAAGAAGATGCACTCACAAGCACATCGGCCAAACCGTCGCCGTTGATGTCGCCGGCACCCGAGACAGAAGAACCCGCCGCCTCATTGACCTTGCCCGTCAGCTTGAAGCCGTCTGCAGCGGCAATGCTGCCATTGGTGCCAAAGGTCAATGTGGCCGCATTGGTCTTGCCGTACACCACATAAGCCGCGCCGCCACCGGATGCGGTGTTGTCACCCGTTACACCCATGATGAAGTCGCCAATGCCGTCGCCGTTGACATCCCCCACGCCCGACACACTGTTGCCCAGCGACCCGTAAGCCGTGCCTGCCGCGATTTTGAAGCCACGCGATGCGGCAATGGTGCCGCTGGACAGGTTCAACGCTGCAGGGTTGGCGCTGCCGTACACCACAAAGCCCGCACCGGCGTTGGTGCCGCTCTGGCTGTCCGAGCTGGCCCCGATCAACACATCGGCAAAACCGTCGCCGTTCACGTCGCCAATGCCTGTCACCGAATCGCCCAAGTAATTTCCACCATCAATTTTGAAACCCTGGTCGGCAGCAATCACGCCGTTGCTCATGATCGCACCGGCGTCCAGCTTCATACCCTCGCCAAGGGCATTGCCATAAACCACATACACACCAGACTCGGTAGAGCCAGCCACACCAATCAGCAGGTCGTCGTAACCGTCACCGTTGAAGTCGCCTGCGGTAGCCACCGACCGCATGAACGATGTGGTACTGGCCGCACTGGCGAAAGAAGTGGTGATGACATAACTGCCATCGGCCGCCTGGGTTGAGAAGTTCAGCTGAAGGTCGCTGTTCATGCCCGAGTAAGCCAAGCCTGACGTGTCTTGAATGGCGCTGTCGCTCACTTTGAGGAAGTAGTCGTTACCCGCCAGCAAATTGGCCGATGGGTTGATGCTCAACAGGCTGGTGCCCCAGCCTGTGACCAGCGCGCTGGTGCTCACGTCAAACGCTTGCACCGGTAAGCCCGTGGTCTTGTTCCACAGCTGAATAAAGCCTGTGCCTTTGACCACGTTCTCGCTGAACTGCAAGCTGATGTTGTTGCCCAGGTTGGCCGTATTCACAAAGTCGTTGTCGGCTGGCGTGCTCCACAGCAAGGTGGGTGCCTGAGTGTCCACCGTCACGCCCTGCTGCACCAGCAACTGCGAGTGGGTGCCGTCGTTTTGGTACACGGTGTATTGGCTGGTGCCGTTGCTCACGGTGCCCACGTTGGCCCATGCGCCACCGTTGGCGGTCAGCGCCACGGTGTCGTTGCTGCCGCCCTGCACCACCATTTGGTGGTAGGGCGTGATGGTGCCCAGTGCCGTGCCGCTCACGTTGGTCCAGGTCTTGCCGTCTTCACTGGCGCTGCCGGTGTGAATCTGGTTGAAGCCGGCCATGTCGTTGATGTCTTTGTTCGAGATCTTGAGCATGTTGGCCGCCGTGTCGGTGGCCATGTCGATGCGCTCCATGCCCTCGATGCGGCTGGTTTCGTCGATGCCCATGGCCGCAGCGTTGGAGATTTTGAGCAAATCAAGGCTGGTGCCACCGGTCAGGCGAAGGGTGTCAAAACCTGTACCACCGCTGAGGGTGGTCTTGACCGTTTGGCCTGTGCTGTTGTTTTGCAAATTGGCGATGTCGCTGGCGGTGAGCACGATGGTGTCGTCGCCACGACCCGCAAAGAAACGGTCCACACCGCCGCCGCCGGTCATGACGTCGTTGCCGGTGGAGCCGATCAAGGCTTCGTCACCCGCTGTACCGGCAAAGTCACCCGTGCCGTTGAGCGCGGCGGTGACCCACTGCGTGCCGCCCAACACCACGTTGTAGCTGTACTTGGACCCACCCAGCGTGGAAGAAACCAACAGGTCGTTCAGACCGTCGCCGTTGATGTCGCCGGCGCTGGCCACCGAAAGGCCCACCCCGCCCACCAGCTTGAAGCCATTGCTGGCGGCAATGTTGCCACTGGCATCAATGGCCACCGTGGTACCGCTGGCGTTGCCATACACCACATAGGTGGCGTGCTGTCCGGTCGTCACACTGTCCATACCGGTCATGATCATGTCGCTCAAGCCGTCACCGTTGATGTCGCCAGCACTGGCGAGACTGGTGTAGGAATCGCCAAGATTGGAATTGACGGTGGTGTTGCCATTGGTGATTTTGAAACCACGGCTCGGATCGATCACGCCGTTGCCCACATTCAGGTCCAGGGCTGTGCCACTGCTGTTGCCATACAAGACGTACACCACGCCACCGCCCG
>NZ_NESL01000022.1 GCF_003063435.1 Limnohabitans sp. 2KL-1
CCACCTCGCCTTGGTCACAAGAGCTTTGCAGTAATGGGCCTGCTCGCCCTGCTTGGCAACGCCTTCTATGCGGTTCTTGTTCATCGGCTCACGATTTACGCTCCACGCTTCCTTCCCACGCTCGGTCACCCTCACGCAGTTGCGCTTCGCTTTGCTCACTGTGACCAGCTCGCAGCGGGACTTGCACCCGCAGGTGTGCGCCCATGCTGGGCGCACACAAAAAAAAGGGAGCCGAAAAAATTTCGGCCCCCCTTTGTTGTTTAGACCATCGCTTGCAGCAAAGTCTGGTCAACGAACAGGTTGGCACCGCTGTTGGTGTACTGGGTGTAGCTGCGTCCCACTTCGAACCCGTATTCGGCACCGTAAGTGGTTTGCAATGACGTGCCGCCCAAGTTGGTCACGGATGTCCAACCCACCAAGCCGCCATTGAGTTGCAAGGTGTTGAGGGCAGCGCCGCCGTTGCCTTGCACCACCAGCATCTTGGATTCATCCACACCCACTGTGGCCACGTTGTCGGTGCCACCGGCCAAGGCCAATACTTCGGTCAGGCCCAGCTTGAACTTGTTGCCGGAGCCTTGCTTCATGTCGATCACATTGAAGTTGTCCAGCTTGCCCATCACGGTGGTGTTGGTCAGGTCCAGGGTCAAGTTGATGCCCGACAGCTTGAGGGTGTTGATGTCGGTACCACCGTTGACGGTGGCCGTATTGGTCGTCGCGGCCAAAGCCGTCAGGCTGCTGGCGCCGAGAATGACCATGTCTTTGCCCGCGCCCGCCGCAATGGTGTCCACGCCGCCGTTGCCATACATCACGTCGGCGTTGACCGTGCCGGTCAGGGTGTCGTTCCCGCTGGTGCCCACGATGTCGCCCACAGGGGCCAGTTGGTCCACAAACAAGGTGGCCCCGTCTTTGCTGTATTGGCTGTATTGGCGTGTGGTGGAAAAACCATAGTCCACACCGTACAAAGTGGCCAGGCTGGAGCCCGACAGGCCGTTGAGCACCGTCCAGTTGGCCGCGTCTTGCAAGACCACGGCATCCCCCGCATCGGCCAGGACCACCATCATCTTGGACTCGTCCACCCCTCCTGTGGTTGCCACGTTGTCTACAGCGCCCGAGAAGGTCTGCACGGTGGCCAGGTTCAGCTTGAGCAGGTTGTTGACGCTGCTGGTGATGTCCACTGTGCTGAAGTTGTCCACCTTGCCCAGCACCGTGGGGTTGGTCAGGTCGAGCGTCAGTTCGGCACCTGTCAGCTTCAAGATGTTGACACCTGTGCCGCCATTGATGTTGGCCGTATTGGCTGCGCTCAATGCGGTCACGTTGCTGTCGTTGAGCACGACTTTGTCGTTGCCTGTGCCTGCGCTGATCACGTCAGCACCGCCGTTGCCCAGAATGACATCGTTGCCCGCAGTGCCCGTCAGAGGGTCAGCGCCACTGGTCCCCACGAAACCCGGGGCCGAGGCCACGGTGGCCACGCTCAGGGACACCGTGTCGATGGCCACCGAGTAAGCATTGGTGCCGCCCAGCGTGGTGCTGACATTGTGCTGTACGACGTTGGCACCATTGAGTGACGATTTGTTGTCGGTCGTATCCCAGGCACGGATGTTGAGGGCGTTGGCAATCACGCCTTCCACGCCCGCGTTGGGGCGGAAATACACACGGGTGCTGGCATCGGCCTTGAGCAACAACGCGGCCGTGTCCGTGATGGCAAATGAAGGCGTGTACCAGGTGACACCGCTGTCTTGCGAGAAATACACCTTGCCCAGGGCTGCATTCGCGGCCACGATGGCGATGCCTTTGGCTACAGGCGTTACGCCATCAGCGAGCGTCAAATCGGCATCGGTCACGCCACCCACCAAGGTGGAAACCAACACACCCATGGCCCCCGAAGGCGCGGTGTCGGAAACGGTGGGTGCCAATCCGGCCAAGCTGATGTTGGCTGCAGTGTCCAAAACAGGCGCGTCGTTCAAACGGGTCACGTTGACACGGGTCAGGGCTTCGGTGCTGGTGGCACTGGAGCCATCGGTCACGGCGTAATACACGTTACGCACACCACCCGACAGGTCATCACGCATGTTGCTGTACTTGACCGAGTCGAACAAGGCCTGGTACTGGGCTTGCGAAGCACTGCCTGAGAAAGTCATCACACCAGTCACGGCATTGAAGTTGCCCGTGATGGTGGCGCCTGCCGGCACCGTGTAAGTCAACTGGTCGCCCGCCACGGCGTTGCCCGTGGTCATGTCCACCACCCGAACTGTCGCGCCTTGCAAGTTGACCTGCTCCACATCGGCCAGCGTGATCGTGCCGCCACGGGCCAGAACCGGCGCGCCATTTTCAGTGAAGAAGACCTTGCCCGTAGAGCTGGTGGAAGACACCACCGTCGGCGCATCGTTGGTGCCTTTGATGTTCACGGTGATCACTTGCTGGGTGCCGTCGGCCGTGGTGACGGTGAGGGTGTCACTGTAGATTTGTCCCGACACAAACTGGTCTTGCGCCGAGTTCATGACGTAGCTCCACACACCGGTGGTGCTGATGGTGAACTTGCCGTAACCTGCACTGCCATTCACAGCGGTCTGGGCGACCACGGTGGTGGCGCTGTCCACATCTGACACCACGAGCGTGCCGTTGACTGTTTCTGCAGCGTTGGTTTCATCGATCGTTTTGCTGATGTCACCCAGGAAGGTGGCCGCATCGTTGACCGGGGTCAGGGTGATTTTGAGCGTGCTTTGCGTGGTGTTGCCCGCCGCATCGGTCACCTTGTAGGTGAAGGTCTCCACCAGGTCAGCGGTGATTTCATCGGCAGCGCTGGTGCGCGTGTAGGTGTAACTGCCGTTGGGGTTGAGCACCAGGCTGCCCTTGGCACCCGTGGCACTGCCCACGATGGCGTAGGTCTCGCTGCCGTCTTTGCTGGTGTCGTTGGTGGCCACGGTGCCGGACAAGCTGGCCACGTCTTCGTTGCCACTGTTGACATCGGCCACAGCCA
>NZ_NESL01000023.1 GCF_003063435.1 Limnohabitans sp. 2KL-1
ATTGCCGTTGTTGTAGTAAGTCAGCGCATTGCCGCTCAAAATTTGATCGCCAGCCAGTGTGCCGGCCTGCACCACCGTGGCCACGGCCAGGTTGGGCGTGCGGTACACGTTGACGACTTCGTTGGTGCCCAAGGCCGCGCCTTGCGTGGCCCCGCCCAAGGTACCCAGCAGTTGGGGTGTGGTGTCGTTGGTGGTGCCGCCTGACAACACGGTTGAGGGTGTGCCTGCGTTGTCGTCAATCTGGGTGATGCCTACCGTCAGGTCCGACACCGTCACCAGCGCATACACCTTGGTGTAAGGCGTGCTGCCGTTGCCTGCGGTGTCCACCACTTTGGCTTGCAAGGTGTCGGTGCCCAGCAGCGTCACGCCGGGCAAACTCCAGGTGCTGGTGCCCACGGTGGCCGTGGCGACGGTCCAGGTCAGGCCGTTGTCCAGCGAGACCATGACTTGTTCACCCGTGGCCAGGTTGGCGCTCAGGTTGCCGGTGATGGTTTGCGCGGCCACGCTGGTGATGAAGTCGGTGTTGGAGGTGCCGGTGTCTGAACTCAGAGCGGCACTGGTGACGGTGGTCACGGGCGCGAGGTTGTCGAGTGTGACCACGCGTGTGGCCTGGCTGCTCACGCCCTGCACCAACTCCGAGGCGGTGATGGTGTTGGGGCCTGCCAGCAATGAATTGGCATAGGTGGCAACTGTTTCCACGATTTGATAGGTGGTGGACCCCACATTGGTCATGCCAGAGACCGTGGAGGGTGCCCCCACGTTCACTGCCGCATTCAGCTGTACCGTGGACAAGGCGCTCATGTCATCGGTTGAAACGTACACCTTGGTCCCGTTTGCGCGTGTGCCCAGGTTGTTGCGCGCACGCACATCGATGCTGTCCACGGAATACCAATCGCCCAAATCCAGCTGAACCCAAACATCCCCGCCCGCGCCGCCGGGCACGGCGAAGCCATAGGCTTCTGCAAATGAATTCTCTGCCACAGACCCATCGTGGATGCTCTTGTCGTAATAGGCTCCGCCCGTGTACTGGAATGAGGCGCGGTTAGACGTGGTCTGCGTGGCGGTGATCGCCACATTGGTGCCCCCAGACATCACCGTCACGTCACCGATCGTCATGACACCATTGGCGGCAAAGTTGGGATCTGTTTCAGCCAAGTTCTGCAAAGTTTTGCGCACCATGACGTAGCGCACTTTGCTGCCGTCATAAGACCAGTCGCCCGTGGCGTTGGCCGTGACGTTGATGTTCTGGCTGTTGATGTTCAGCGTGACCACCGCGTTGGGGTCGGCCTTGCCGCTGATCAGCAAGGTTTCTTTGGGGTTGACGAGGTCGTCAGCGGACACCACGTTGATGGTGACCGGGGCCACCACGTAGTCGCTGACCGTGTCGGTCGTGGTTGAAAAAGCTGTGGTACCGCCATTGGTGGTGGTGTTGCCCGTCAAGCCGTCGGTGCCGGTGGTGCTATCCCAAGCGCGGAAGGTCAGCGCATCGGCCACCGTGCCTTGTGTGCCGGCTGCGGCCTTGAAGTAAACACGGTTGTCTGTGTCGGCTTTGAGCAGTCGTGCGCTGGCTTCGCTCGCGCTGGTGATCTCTGTCCAGTTGGTGCCACCGTTGGTGCTGAAGTACAGCTGACCTTTGGCGCTGTTGAAGCCGGTGATGGCAATGCCTTTGACCGCGCCAGCATCGATGTCGGTCACGCCGCCCACCAGGGTGCTCACCAGCACCCCCACCGCCCCTGCGGGCACAGCCGAGCCCTGAATCACGGCCGACAGGTTGAGGGATGTGTCAGCGAGGATGGGTGCATCGTTGACGGGTGCGACGTTGAAGGTCAGGGTGTTGGGCACCAGGTCTTCGTTGTTGCCCACACGGCTGTCCATCACCTTGAACTTGAAGTTGGCGTAATTGTTGCCACTGGCGTTGGCTGCCGCCTGAAACACCAGATC
>NZ_NESL01000003.1 GCF_003063435.1 Limnohabitans sp. 2KL-1
GTACTTTGATCGGCTGGGGGTGCCAAGGCTGTCCTGACCTCAAGCGCTCGAACCGCCCGGTGCGGACCCGCATGCCGGGTGGTGTGGCAGGGGTGCCTCCCATCAGGGAGGCCCCCTATGCCGATGGGGCAAGGCGCTGATCAGCGGCCAAATCCCCGGCCACCACCACCGTTACCGCCACGGTTGCCACCGCCGTAACCGCCGCCGCCACCACCGCCATGGCGGCGACCGCCGCTGGCCAGGCTGTCGATGCTGGTGCGTGTCGGGTCGGGTTGGCCGCTGGTGCGCACGGGCTTGCGGTTGGGCAGGTCCAGACGCGCAAACTGCGTGGTTTTCAGCGGGTCAATGTGGCGTGGCAGTTCGTCACCATCGCCCCGGCGGCGGTCTTGACCACCCCCCTGGCCACCTTGTGCGCCACGTGCCGGGCCACGGCCTTCAGGACGCGGACCGCGTGGTGCGGGACGGCCCTGGCCATCGCCACGGTTGTCAAAGCGCGGATCGCCACGCTGTTCCTGGCCGCGACCACCGTCACGGTGGCCATCCCGACCGCCTTCGCGGCGGCCATCGGCCTGGCCTTCAAAGCGCGGTGCGCCCTGTGGGCCATTGCGGCGCGACGGGGCGGGACCATTGCGCGGTGCGCGGGCCGGACCTTGGCCTTCGCCGCGAGCCTGGCGCTGACCGCCGGCACTGCCGCCGGGTGCTTTGTTGTCACGGATGCGTTGCATCATGTCCTGGCGTGCGGCCTTGGCGGCTGCGGCCATCACATCGCGGCCCGGTGGCTTGCCCGCGCCGCCCCACAGGGTCTGGCGACCCATGGCGATGGGCTCGGCCACTTCACCGGCCTCAGGACCAAAACCTTCGAGCAGTTGCACTGGAATCTCTTGTTTGGTGAAGCGCTCAATGTCCATCATGAAGCCTTCTTCGTCCAGACAGACCAGGCTCACCGCTTCGCCGCTGGCACCCGCGCGGCCAGTGCGGCCAATGCGGTGCACGTAATCTTCCGACACGTTCGGGATTTCAAAGTTCACCACGTGCGGCAAGTCTTCGATGTCGATGCCGCGCGCTGCAATGTCGGTGGCCACCAGAGCGCGGATGTCGCCGCTCTTGAAACCAGCCAGCGCTTGTGTGCGGGCGGTCTGGCTTTTGTTGCCGTGCAGCGCCATGGCCTTGACACCGTTTTTGGTCAGGAAGTCGGCCACATTGTTGGCACCGAACTTGGTGCGGGTGAACACCAGCACCTGGCTCCAGTCGTGCTTCTGGATGATGTGCAGCAGCACGTCCTTTTTCTTGTTGCGGCCCACGGGGTGGATCACCTGCGTGATGCGCTGCACCGTGGTGTTGCTGGGCGTGACCTGGATGCTTTGTGGGTTCTTGAGCAGGTTGTTTGCCAGCTCGCGGATCTCGTCGCTGAAAGTGGCCGAGAACAGCAGGCTCTGCTTTTCTTTGGGCACCAGGGCCAGCACCTTCTTCACGTCGTGGATGAAGCCCATGTCCAGCATGCGGTCGGCTTCGTCGAGCACCAGCATTTCCACCGTGGACAGATCAAGGAAGCCCTGACCTTGCAGGTCCAGCAGGCGGCCAGGTGTGGCCACCAGAATGTCCACGCCGCGCTTGACCTTGTTGATTTGCGGGTTCATGCCCACGCCACCAAAAATCACGGTGGAGTCGAGCTTGAGGTATTTGCCATAGTCGCGCACCGACTCTTCGACCTGGGCGGCCAGTTCGCGGGTGGGCGTGAGCACCAAGGCGCGGATGGCTTTGCCGCCAAAGCGGTTTTGACCGGGCTCACTCAGGCTCAGCTTGTGCAGCATGGGCAGCGTGAAGGCGGCGGTTTTGCCGGTGCCGGTTTGCGCGCCAGCCAGCAGGTCATGTCCGGCCAGGACGGCAGGGATGGCCTGGGCCTGGATGGGTGTAGGGGTTTCGTAGCCGAGCTCGCGCACAGCTTGCATGATGGCCGGGGCCAGGTTCAATTCTTCGAAGTTCATTTTTCAGAGCGCCATGTCCGGCGCGGGTATCGGCTCATTCAACTGCGGGTGGCAGTTACCAGTGAGGGCCGATAAGTCTTAGGGTGGGCATGGAAACCGCAGGCGCTTGTTTTGAGCGTTGCCTGGGTCAGGCCCCAGCAGAAGTGCTGATGCTGCGGCAACTGGAGGCTGCAGCGGGTTGGATTGTCGCACAAAGCGCGGGCAGGCCTTGTTTGGGGTGTTGGCAGGCCCGGGTCACTTGCGCGTCATGGGTTCAAACCCCAATTCAAAGTGGCAGGGGGCTTGCTTAGACTGGGCATTCATTTTTCATCGATACCAGACCATGAGCCATCACAAAACCCAAGCCCAAGACCGCCGCCGCTTTTTGCAAATCACCACCTGTGCGGTCATGGCCCTGGCGGCCAGCACCCCTTTGCACCAGGCCCTGGCGCAGGCCGCCCCTTGGCCGGCCAAACCCATTCGGGTCATTGTGGCTTTTCCGCCCGGCGGGCTGACCGATGCGCTGGCACGCAGCTATGGCGAACACCTGTCTGGCAAGCTCGGTGTGCCGGTGGTGATCGACAACAAACCCGGCGCCGGGGCCATCATCGGCATCGACGCTGCCGCCAAATCGCCTGCAGACGGCCACACGCTGGTCATGAGTACCTCGGGCACCTTCTGGCAAAACCGCATCTTGTACAGCAAGCTGCCCTACAACCTCGACAAGGACCTGACCCCGGTGACCGTGTTCCCCTCGGGCCCTTTGGTCGTGGGCATCAACGACAAGATCCCTGCGAAGAACATGGCCGAGTTTGTCGAGTGGGCCAAAAAGAACCCGACCTCGATGGGCACCTACGCGCCGGGTTCTTACCCGCACATGGTGGCCGACCAGACCAACCGGGTGCGCGGCACTCAGATTCAGTCGGTGCACTACCGGGGAGAAGCGCCCATGTGGCTCGATGTGGCCTCTGGCCAGGCCCAGATCGCGGTGGGCAGCTATCTTGCGTTCAACGCGGTGGCCAGCCGGGGCGTGCGAGCCATCGGCGTGACGGGCAGCTACCGCTCGCCCAAATTGCCCAACGTGCCCACGCTGATGGAGCAAGGCGACACCGCCAGGCTCGTCAGCCTGGAGGGCGGTTTGCCCCTGATGGCCCCGACCGGCACGCCCGAAGCCGTGCTCAAGCGCTTGGCCGATGAAGCCGTGGCCTGGTCCAACACCGACAAAGCGGCCAAACTGCGCGAGACCTTCGCCATCCCCAACAAGCCCAAAAACCTGGCCGATACGCGCAAGGATTGGGAAGGCGAAGTGCCGGTATGGATCAAGCTGGCGGTGGATCTGGGGATCAAGCTCGATTGAGTGAATTCCGCGAAATTTGAAGCATCACCACCTGAGGTCCAGTGCTGGCACCCTTGAGACGCGGTTTAATTGTGGCCATGAACAAAACCGACCAGATGAGTTTTTTCGGCTTTGAAGCCGGGGGCTCAAACAAGCCCGCCAAAGCGGGCAGGCCTGCCAAAGCCCCCGCGCCAGCCGCAAAAGCCATTCCAGCCACCCCAGTCGTGCCCGCCGCCGCAGTGACGCCTTTGCCAGTTTCTGCGGCCGCGGCTACACCCGTGCATGCCCCTGCTCAACCCGCAGCGGTGCTGACGGCTGAGGCTGTTGCCCTTGTCGCCCCTGCTGCTCTTCCTGCTGACCCCGAAGCCATGGCCCGCGCCTTGGCGCAGCACCCGGACTTTCGCGTGCTGCGCCGTCTGGTGCCGCAAAGCGATTACGGCGGCTTGCATGGTCAGCCCACGCAGCGCGTGATCGTGCTGGACACCGAAACCACCGGGCTGGACAGCAAGAGCGAAAAAATCATTGAGCTGGCCATGTTGTCGGTGCTGGTGGACAGCGCGACCGGCTTGCCGGTGGGGCCAGTCACCATTTACGAGTCGTTTGAAGACCCGGGCAAGCCGATTCCGCCCCAGATCACCGAGATCACAGGCATTGACGACAGCATGGTGCAGGGGCAGCGCATCGACGACGCGGCCGTGACGGCCATGGTGGCGCAAGCGGACTTGGTCGTGGCGCACAACGCCGGGTTTGACCGGCCGTTTGTCGAGGCGCGTTGGCCTGTGTTTGCGGGCAAGGCCTGGGGCTGTTCTTTCCAGGGCATCGACTGGAAGAAGGAGGGCAGTGGCTCGGCCAAGCTGGAGTTTTTGGCGTCTGAGCGCGGCTGGTTTTACGACGCACACCGGGCGCAGGTGGATTGCCATGCCTTGCTGCAGGTGCTGGCCTCGCCCTTGGCCGATGGCCAAACCGGTTTGTCGCGCCTTTTGGCCGGTGCAGGGCAGACCCGCTACAAGCTGCGCGCCACAGGTGCGCCGTTTGAGGCCAAAGATAAGCTCAAATCACGCGGTTACCGCTGGGACGGCGAAGGGCGGGTTTGGTGGTGCAGTTTGGCCTCAGACGACCTGCTGGACGCCGAATGCGCCTGGTTGCGGGCCGAGGTGTATGGCTCGCGCAGTGCCCGGGTTCAGCTCGAAGCCATGAACAGCCTGGTGCAGTTTTCCAGCCGTTCTGGCCAGTTGAGCGAGCGCTCGGTCTGATTTTTCTCTGTCCAGCCCGGCAAGCTGGGATAATGGCGGGTTGCATATGCCGCAATAGCCTCCACATGCAGGATTGCGGTGCAGAGCTGACGCCCTCGGGGTGATCGGTCTCTGCCCTTTTTTATTCAGGGTTACACATGGCTCAATACGTATTTTCGATGAACCGGGTTGGCAAGATCGTGCCGCCCAAACGTCACATTCTCAAAGACATTTCGCTGTCTTTCTTCCCCGGCGCCAAGATTGGCGTGCTGGGCACCAACGGCTCGGGCAAGTCCACTTTGCTCAAGATCATGGCCGGTATTGACAAGGAAATCGAAGGCGAAGCCATCCCGATGGCGGGCCTGAAAATCGGATATCTGCCGCAAGAGCCCGTGATGGACCCTGAGCAGACCGTGCGCGAAGCCGTCGAAAGCGGCATGGGCGAAGTCAAGGCCGCGCAGGCCCGCCTCGAAGAGGTTTACGCCGCCTACGCCGAAGAAGACGCCGACTTTGACGCTCTGGCCGCAGAGCAGGCCAAGCTCGAAGCCATCATCTCGACCGCAGGCGATGCTTCAGAGCACCAACTGGAAATCGCCGCCGACGCGCTGCGCTTGCCCGCCTGGGACGCCATCATTGGCAAATTGTCGGGTGGTGAAAAACGCCGCGTGGCCCTGTGCCGCTTGCTGCTGTCGCGCCCCGACATGCTCTTGCTTGACGAACCGACCAACCACTTGGACGCCGAATCGGTGGACTGGCTCGAGCTGTTCTTGCAGCGTTTTTCGGGCACCGTGGTGGCCATCACCCACGATCGCTACTTCCTGGACAACGCCGCCGAGTGGATTTTGGAACTGGACCGGGGCTCCGGCATTCCCTACAAAGGTAACTACTCCAGCTGGCTGGAGCAAAAAGATGCCCGTCTGGCCACCGAGCAGCGCACCGAAGACGCCCGCTCCAAAGCCATGAAGAAAGAACTGGAGTGGGCTCGCGCCAACCCCAAGGGCCGCCAAGCCAAGAGCAAGGCCCGTTTGGCCCGGTTCGAAGAGCTGAGCGACCACGAATACCAAAAACGCAACGAGACGCAGGAGATATTCATCCCTGTGGCCGAGCGCTTGGGTAACGAAGTGTTCGAGTTCAACAACGTCAGCAAGTCCTTTGGTGACCGTTTGCTGATCGACAACCTGAGCTTCAAGGTGCCTGCAGGTGCCATCGTCGGCATCATCGGCCCCAACGGCGCTGGTAAATCGACCCTGTTCAAGTTGATCGCGGGCAAAGAACAACCCGACAGCGGTGAAGTCAAGATCGGCCAAACCGTGAAAATGGCCTTTGTGGACCAGAACCGCGACGACCTGGACAACAACAAAACCGTGTGGGAAGACGTCTCGGGCGGCTTGGACATCATCAACGTCGGCAAGTTCCAGATGGCCAGCCGTGCGTATTGCGGCCGTTTCAACTTCAACGGGGGGGACCAGCAAAAGAAGGTCGGCATGCTGTCCGGTGGTGAGCGCGGCCGTTTGCACTTGGCCAAAACCCTGATCGAAGGCGGCAACGTGTTGCTGCTGGACGAGCCTTCCAACGACTTGGACGTGGAAACCTTGCGCGCCTTGGAAGACGCGTTGCTGGAATTCGCGGGCTCCATCATGGTCATCAGCCACGACCGCTGGTTTCTCGACCGCATTGCCACCCACATCTTGGCCGCCGAAGGCGACAGCCAGTGGGTGTTCTTTGACGGTAACTACCAGGAATACGAAGCCGACAAGAAACGCCGTCTGGGTGAAGAGGGTGCCAAGCCCAAGCGCGTGCGCTTCAAGGCTTTGAAGTAATCAGCTGCTGTGCACACCTCAATGGGCCCTTCGGGGCCCGTTGTGTTTTGGGGCTGCTGAAGCTGTGTTTATTCTGTGGGAGGCCGCCCCTGCGGCCGAATGCGTGCAGTGGCAGTGCAAATATTCGCGAGCAGGGGCTCGCTCCCACAAAATACCCAGCACAAGAAACCCAGCCAGCGCCTTTTTCCCTGTGGGAGGTCGCCCCTGCGGCCGAATGCGTGCCTAACCACCTATTGCGCTGAGAGCTTGGCCTGTGCCTTGTCCGCCCACACTTGCAGGTTGTCCAGCAGGTCTTTCTGGCTGAACGAGCAGCTTTCTCCGCTGAACAGGGCGCTGGCCTCGATGCGGTCGAGCAAATCGCCCAGCACGATGCTGAATTTTTCGGGCAAGGGCAGGGCGGCGGCGCTGCTGCGCCACAGCCGGATCATCTCGCTTTGTGGCAAGTCGCCCCGGCTGCTGGCGGTCAGTGCGTCGGTCATGCGGCTCAAGGTGTCAAGGGCGGCGCTCATGGGGCGGGGTCTCCTGCAAAGTGGACAAGTTTTAGCGGCGACAATCATGCCCCATGAAAGCCAAACCTCTCAAACCCATGCGCCTGGAAGACATTTTGTTCAGCCAGGGCTTTGGCACCCGCCGCGTGTGTGCCGGACTCGTGCAGCAAGGCCATGTGCAAGTCAACGGCGAAACCGTCACCGATTCGGGTGAGTTTTTCGAGTTGGAAGGTCTGCATTTCAATGTGCAGGGAACCGACTGGCCGTTCAAGGAAAAAGCCTATGTGCTGCTGAACAAGCCCGCAGGCACAGAGTGCTCGCAAAAGCCGTCGACCTGGCCGAGCATCTACACCTTGCTGCCCGCGCCCCTGCGGCAGCGCCCCCAAAAAGCGGCGGTGCAGGGCGTGCAGGCGGTGGGCCGACTGGACCAAGACACCACGGGCTTGCTGTTGATGACCGACGACGGCCAATTCATCCACAAAATGAGTTCACCCAAGCACCATGTGTCCAAGGTTTATGAGGTGACCACCAAACACCCCATCACGCCCGAGATGGTGGACAAGCTGCTGAGCGGCGTGGTGCTCGACGACGACCCCAAGCCGGTCAAAGCCGCTGCCTGCAAGGCCGTGGGTGAGTTGCACCTGAAGCTGACCCTGACCGAGGGCAAATACCACCAGGTCAAGCGCATGCTGGCGGCGGTGGGCAACCGGGTCGAGGGCCTGCATCGCTCGCAAATCGGGGGGCTGGTGTTGAACGATCTGGCCCCTGGCCAATGGCGCTGGCTGACGGACGAAGACCTGGCTTTGCTCAAGCCCTGACTTGCGCCATGAAGGCCTCTATGGCCTGCGCCACCGCTTCGGGCTGATCTCGGTGTGGTGAATGCCCGCAGTCGGGCAGTTTGAGCAAGCGGGCATGCGGCACAGCCTGGGCAATCTCGTCGATCTGGGCCATGGTGCCGTAGGGGTCGGCATCGCCCTGTATGGCCAGCAAGGGCGCTGAAATCTCTCCCAGTTCAGGGCGAATATCAAACGAGCGGAAGGCCTCACTCAGCCACACATCGTTCCATTGCCAGAAGGCGCAGTCCACATCGGCATGGTAGGCGCTCAGGCGCTGGCGCAGGGGGCCGTTTTCAAAGGCATCTCGGGCGGCGGTGATGGCCGCAATCGAGATGTCTTCCACCATCATATGCGGGGCCATGACCACGCAGCCGGCTACCTCAAAGTGGCTGGCATGGATCAGGGCGATGGTGCCGCCGTCCGAGTGGCCCAGCAGTACCGGGCGCTCAATGCCCAGTGCCCGCAACAAGGCGGGCAGCACCACGAGGGCTTCTTCGTGCATGTAGTCGGGCAGCAGACGGCCCACACGCTGGCCATCGGCCTCGTCAGACGGGCCACGCACATCGGGCACCGCATCCGACTGGCCGTAGCCCCGGCGTGAGTACACCAAGCCCGCGCAGCCCAGCCGCTGGCACAACTGGGCGGGCCAGTCACGCCACATGGCCACACTGCCCAGCCCTTCGTGCAGGAAAACCAGGGTGGGTTGGCTGGCGGTGCCGGTGCCTGAAACCCGTTGGATTTCGAGCTGAATGCCCTGAATGCTTATTTTTTGAGACCCATTGATGTGCATCGAAATTCCTTGAGGCGCTCGGATTACACTTGACCGCGATTTTGAAAGCCTGATGTGACCCGTTTTTGTGTATTTTCCAGAGTTTTGGCCTGGGTGTTTGTGGCGTCTTTGGCGCTCCCTTTGCAGGCCAAAACACCGGCACCTGTTTTTGTTCTCAACTCGCTCGATGGCAATGTGAGCGTGATTGACCCCGTGAGCTGGACCGAAACCAAGCGCATTCCCACCGGTAAAGAGCCGCACCATTTGTACCTCACTCCCGATGAGAAATCGGTCATCGTGGCCAATGCCATGGGTGACTCGCTCACCTTCATTGACCCGCGCACGGCCCAGATCCAGCGCACCGTGAAGGGCATTCTCGACCCGTACCACC
The DNA here is from genome assembly GCF_003063435.1 of Limnohabitans sp. 2KL-1. GTDB lineage: Bacteria > Pseudomonadota > Gammaproteobacteria > Burkholderiales > Burkholderiaceae_C > Limnohabitans_A. The sequence goes on from NZ_NESL01000003.1 coordinate 8,837, forward strand.
TGCGGTTTTCACCCGACATGAAGTGGTTCGTGATTGCCGCCAACCGACTGAACCACGTGGACGTTTACCACTGGGATGGTCACAACGCCACGCTGGCCAAGCGCATCTCTACGGGCAAGACGCCCAGCCATCTGTGGATCGACAGCCAAAGCAAGATGGTCTGGGCGTCGATGCAAGACAGCGATGAGATCGTGGCGATTGATCTGGCAACGCAAACCTTGAAGTCACGCACCAAGGTGGGATCTGTGCCGGCCGATTTGTTCGGTACGCCCGACGACAAGTCGTTGTTGGTTGGCTTGACCGGCGGGGACGGGGTAGAGGTCTACGACATCAGCGGCGCTCAACCCAAGTGGGTCAAAAAGATCACCACGGGCAAGGGGGCGCATGCCTTCAGGGCTTTGGGTGACAAGCGCCATGTGATGGTCAGCAACCGTGTGACCAATTCGATCAGCCAAATTGACTATGTGAACATGGCTGTTGTGGCCGAGTTTCCCGGTCCTGCGGGACCGGACTGCATGGACATCACGGCCGACGGCAAATACATTTTGGTGGCCTCGCGCTGGGCCAAGAAACTCACGGTGATTGACATCGCCACGCGCAAGGTGGTGCGGCAGGTCCCAGTGGGCAAATCGCCCCATGGGGTGTGGACACTGGACCATGCGCCTCGCCATTGACGCGGTTCGTGCGCTGACCGCCTGCCTGCTGTGGGCGGGCAGTTTGCCGCTGGCAGGTGCCAGTTGCAGCCAGCCTGTTTATCTGACATTCGATACCGGCCACATGGGCGTGGCCCCGCTGATTGCTGACGTGCTGCAGCGTCAACAGGTCAAGGTCACCTTTTTTGCAGCGCATGAAAAAACCCGCGAGGGCGACGGCACCTTGGGCCAGCACTGGGCACCCTGGTGGCAGGCACGCGCAACGGAAGGTCATGCCTTTGCCTCGCACACTTGGAGCCACGCTTACTGGCGCGCCGATGTGCAAGAAGGTGGTGTGCAAAAATTTCGCATCCGCCCCAGCGCTGGTGCACAGGCGGGCCAAAACCTCCTTTGGACCGCGCAAGATTACTGCGACAACTTGCGACAGGCAGCGCAGCGCTTGCAGGTGTTAACCGGGCAAGCCCCGCTGCCACTGTTCCGGGCCCCTGGTGGCAAAACGTCGCCACGCCTTCTTCAGGCGGCCCGGCAATGCGGCTTTGCCCATGTGGGTTGGGCCGATGCGGGTTTTTTGGGCGACGAGTTGCCCAGCGACCCCTACCCCAATGCACAGCTGTTGCAACAAGCCCTGCAACGGATTCGCCCAGGTGACATCCTGATGGCGCACCTGGGCATCTGGTCGCGACAAGACCCTTGGGCACCTGCCGTGCTGGAGCCGTTGATCGTGGGTCTGAAGGCGCGTGGCTTGTGTTTTGCCACTTTGCGTGAGCACCCGGCTTACCGCGACTGGGTTCGCCAAAATCCCCTTTGATTACCCTGATCGACAGCCCGTTTGGATGACGGGTTTGACCCGATTCACGACAATCCCACCTATGGACTTCCTGATTGACCTTTTCGAGTGGCTGCAGCAAACGCTTTACGAAGTGCTGGTTCAACCCGTGGCCTTTGCCGCGGGCCTGGGCCATTTGCTCGAGAAAGCCTACGAAGGCACAGGCTGGGTGGTGGTGGGCCTGTTGCAGCTGCTGGTCATGCTGGCCGTGATTGGCCCCATGCAGCGGCGCTGGCCGGTGGAGCCAGTGACAGACCGCCTGGCGGTGTGGGCCGATGTGGTCTACACCCTGGTTCACCGGCTGGGGCTGTTCAAGCTGGGGATGTTCTTCACGTTTGACTACGCGTTTGAGCAAGGGCTGGGCAGCTTGCGCGCCATGGGCCTGCCGACGCTGCACCTGGACGGTTTGTGGCCTGGTGTGACCGATCTGGCCTGGGTCAGTTTTGTGGGGTACCTGGTGGTGTTTGATTTTGTGAACTACTGGATTCACCGGGCGCAGCACCAGTCCAACACCTGGTGGGCCCTGCATTCGCTGCACCATTCGCAGCGGCAAATGACCATGTGGAGCGACAACCGCAACCACTTGCTCGATGACATCGTGACCAGCCTGGTCCTGTCGGCGGTGGCGGTGCTGATCGGCGTCGGGCCCGCCCAGTTTGTGGCGCTGGTGGCCATCGGCCAGCTGAGCGAGAACTTTCAGCACGCCAATGTGCGCATCTGGTTTGGCCGCATCGGCGAGCGCTTGTGGGTCAGCCCGCGTTTTCACCGCAGGCACCACAGCATTGGCATTGGGCATGAATCCGAAGTGCAGGGCCGCAAGGTGCTGGGCGGCTGTAATTTTGGGGTGCTGCTGCCCTGGTGGGACATGCTCTTTGGCACCGCCGACTTCAAGTTGCGCTTTGACGCAACAGGCGTGCGCGACCAAGTGGAGCAAGGCCGTGACTACGGCGTCAGCTTTTGGGCGCAGCAGCGGCAGGGCTTGTTGCGCCTGCTGGGGCGTGGCTGAGCGGGGCGACGCACAGGCCCGTTGCGCTCAGCTGTTAAGCTTTCGACCATGAAAATGTTGATCGATTCCTTTTGGCGCGCGGTGGTGTATTGCCTCTATCCACGGGTGATCGGCTTGTCTTTTTTGCCGCTGGTGCTGATCGTGGCCTCGTCCTGGTTGTTGGGCTACCTGTATTGGGACATGGCCGTCACCTGGGTGCGTGCTTGGCTGGACGCCTCCAGTTGGTTGGCGGTGGTGTGGCGCTGGCTCGAAGGCATAGGCTTGCCCGATCTGAAGACGGTGGTGGCACCATTGCTGGTGATTTTTTCGGTCACACCCCTTGTGGTGGTGGCGTCTTTGTTGGCGGTGTCGTTCCTGATGACGCCTTCGCTGACCCGCTTGGTGGCCGATCGGCGTTTTGCGGGGTTGCAGCGCAAACGGGGCGGCAGTTTGCTTTTGAGTTTGTGGTGGACCTTCTTGTCATTGCTGCTGGCGCTGGGCGCCTTGTTGCTCACTTTGCCCATGTGGTTGGTGCCGCCCTTGGCCATGCTGCTGCCCGCACTGATTTGGGGCTGGCTCACCTACCGCGTCATGGCGTTTGATGTGCTGGCCGAGTTTGCCAGCGTTGATGAGCGCAACACCCTGATGGCGCGTCACCGCATGAGCCTGCTGGGCATCGGGGTGGTCACGGGTCTCATGGGCGCAGCGCCCAGCCTGGTGTGGGCCTCGGGGGCCTTGTTTGCCGCAGCCTTTGTGATTCTCGTGCCCCTGGCCATCTGGATCTACACCTTGGTTTTTGCTTTTTCCTCGCTGTGGTTTGCGCATTTTTCGCTGGCGGCCTTGCAAGCTTTGCGCAACGAACCACCGCACGCAGCGGCCCATGACACCGCCGTGCCGGCTTCTCCTCACGCGGTGGCCCGCTTGGGGGCAGGGGCAGGTGAAAACAAGGCCGACGGCGTCACCGATGTCGATCCCCGCCCCATCCTTTGAGTGCTGCCATGCCATCCCGTGTGCAGACCGTCCTTTCATCCCGAAACCCGAGACCTCCCACATGACCCCGACTTTTGGCCTGATCATCATTGGCGACGAAATCATGTCCGGCAAGCGCCAGGACAAGCACATGCCCAAAGTCATTGAACTGATGACCCAGCGGGGCCTGAGCCTGACTTGGGCCGAGTACGTGGGGGATTCGCCAGAGCGTATCACCGCGACCTTGCAGCGCGCCTTCGCTTCGGCCGATGTGGTGTTCAGTTGTGGCGGTATCGGGGCCACGCCCGATGACCACACGCGCCAATGTGCTGGCAAGGCACTGGGCGTGCCCTTGGTGCTGCACCCCGAAGCCAAGTTGTTGATTCACGAGCGCATGCAAGACACGGCCCGGGAGCAGGGCGTGGCCTATGAGCCAGACCGCCCTGACAATGTTCATCGCCTGAACATGGGGGTGTTTCCCCAGACAGCGGCCATCATCCGCAACCCCTATAACAAGATTCCTGGTTTCAGTTGCCGTGGTGTCGGCGGTGGCGCGGTGCACTTTGTGCCGGGCTTTCCGGTCATGGCTTGGCCGATGATCGAGTCCATTCTGGATGCGCAATACAGCGCTCACTTCCGCCAGAACGCGTATGTTGAAAAGTCGGTGGTCATTTTCGGCGCGATGGAAGCCACTTTGACCCCGCTGATGGAAGCGATTGAAGCCGCGCATCCCGGCGTGAAGGTGTTCAGCCTGCCCAGCGTGGACCACCCACAATGGGGTCGCCACATCGAGTTGGGTGTCAAAGGCGAACCCGTGGATGCCGAGCGGGCCTATGCCGACCTGCGCCAAGGCTTGAAACCTTTTTCGCTGGAATATGGCCCTGAGTTGGTGCGTTGATTTAAAAAACACCAAAACAGTGCAAAATTGACCCGTTTTGGTGCATTGATGGGCTGGGTGTGACGCGGTTTGCCGGGCTTCGCGGAGCGCCAGATTTTAGATAGGGCTTCCAGTTTGCCCGCCGATTCCCTGACGCGCATCCGCTTTCTGTGCTTTTTTGTGACGCAGACAACCCGGCAGGCCGGACGCAAGGCACAATCACGGGTTGTTCAGCTTCGGTTGACTGGGCCACTTGGCACAGAAACTGCAAGACCTGTGCGTCAGCTTTTTAACCCCTTTCCATTCAGGAGAATTTGATGGCCAAGACCGTCGCAGACGTGATGAAGATGGTGAAAGAGAACGAAGTCAAGTTCGTTGACTTCCGTTTCACCGATACCCGTGGCAAATGGCAGCACATCACTGCGCCCGTGTCGCAGTTTGACGAGAGCAAGTTCGAAGAAGGCCAGGCCTTTGACGGTTCTTCGATCGCCGGCTGGAAGGGCATTGAAGCCTCCGACATGTTGTTGATCCCTGACGCCAACAGCGCCTTCATCGATCCTTTCTTCGAAGAAGTCACCCTGGTGCTGATCTGCGACGTGATCGAACCCACCGACGGCAAAGCCTACGAGCGTGACCCACGTTCGATCGCCAAGCGCGCTGAGACTTACCTCAAGCAAGCTGGCCTGGGCGACACTGCGTTCTTCGGTCCTGAGCCAGAATTCTTCTTGTTTGACGACGTGCGCTGGAGCACCGAGCCGAACAACACCTTCTACGCCATCGACGAAGCTGAAGCCCCATGGAACAGCGGCACCAAGATGGAAAACGGCAACAGCGGTCACCGCAACCGCGTCAAAGGTGGCTACTTCCCAGTGCCTCCTGTTGACAGCACACACGACATGCGCAGCGAGATGTCCCTGATCCTCGAATCGATTGGCATTCCAGTTGAAGTGCACCACCACGAAGTGGCTGGCGCAGGTCAGTGCGAAATCGGCACCCGTTTCTCGACCCTGGTTGAGCGCGCCGACTGGACCCTGATGCAAAAGTACGTGATCCACAACGTGGCCAACGCGTACGGCAAAACCGCCACCTTCATGCCCAAGCCTTACGCGGGCGACAACGGTTCCGGCATGCACGTTCACCAGTCCGTCTGGAAAGACGGCAAGAACCTGTTCGCTGGCAACGGTTACGCTGGTTTGTCTGAATTCGCCCTGTTCTACATCGGCGGCATCATCAAGCACGCTCGCGCCCTGAACGCGATCACCAACCCTGGCACCAACAGCTACAAGCGCTTGGTGCCTCACTACGAAGCGCCCGTGAAATTGGCTTACTCGGCCAAGAACCGCTCCGCTTCGATCCGCATCCCCAACGTCGCATCCGACAAGGGTCGTCGCGTGGAAGCCCGCTTCCCCGATCCACTGTGCAACCCTTACCTCGGCTTTGCAGCCTTGTTGATGGCGGGCCTGGACGGCGTGGAAAACAAGATCCACCCCGGCGAAGCAGCGACCAAAGACCTGTACCACCTGCCGCCAGAAGAAGACAAGTTGGTGCCCACCGTGTGCTCCAGCCTGGACCAGGCGTTGGAAGCCCTCGACGCTGACCGCGCTTTCCTGACCAAGGGTGGCGTGTTCACCGACTCGTGGATCGACGCCTACATCGAACTGAAGATGCAGGAAGTCAACCGCAGCCGCGTGGAAGTGTCCCCTGTCGAATACGACATGTACTACTCGCTGTAAGCGGTATGTTCCACATTGCACACGCCCCGTGCAATGCCCCTCAAGGACGGCTCAGGCCGTCCTTTTTTTCTGGTGCAATGTCGTTGCGTTTTTGAAGCTGCCAGATCACATCGGGTTCAGACCATGAAAAACCTCTTATCCGCCGTGTCAAAGCAATGGCTACGCCCTGTTTCTCGGGGTTGCTTGTGGAGTGCTGTTTTGGCCACAACCGTGTTGGCCCAAGAAGCCATTTACCGCTGTGGTCAGGAATACACCAACGCGCCCCGCGACACCACGCGGTGTGAACGCATGTCCCCTCAGGCGGTCACGGTCATCACGGGCACACGCCCGGTGGCGTCTTTGCCCGCTGCGGCCGTGTCGGCACGTGTGGGCGCGCCCCCTGATGGTGTGCGCGCAAGCGATGCACGCACCAAAGTGGAGTCTGTGCGTCAGGCCAATGCCCCGCAAACTGAGCGCGATGCACAAGCCCGCAGCATTGTGAGTCTGGAGCTGGACAAAGCGCGCCAGCAACTCGCGCAACTGGTGCAGGAATACAACCAGGGTGAGCCTGAAAAATGGGCCAGCGAAGCGCGTAACCACACCAAATACCTGGACCGTGTGGCGGCCCTCAAAGCCGCCATTGAGCGCACCGAGCGTGACATTGTCAGCCTGCAGCGCGAGTTGAACCGCCGTCCGGTGCTTGCCAGTTCTGCCGCGCCATGAACACCCCTGTGTCTCGTTTTCAGGCCTTTGACTTGCTGGCCACCCCTGTGGCCGTGCTCGAAGGCGGTGGTCAGGTGCGCTTTGTCAATGCCGCGCTCGAAGACGTGCTGGGCATGTCGCGCCGCACCTTGCAGGGCCTGCACATGCCCGACTTTTTTGTGGACGGACAGCCGCTCAAAAATGCGCTGGCGGGCGCGCAGTCCAACGAGTTTGCGGCCCTGCGCTACGAAGCCCAGCTGCGCCGCCTGCACCATGAAGACAGCCTGCCGGTGCATGTGATCGTGGCCCCGTCGGACCAGCCGCAAGAGGTGATCGTCGAGCTGCTGCCGGTGGAGCAGCAAACCCGCCAAGAGCGCGAAGAGCGCTTGCTGGAGCAGGCCCAGGCCAACAAGGAGCTGATCCGCAACCTGGCGCACGAGATCAAAAACCCGTTGGGCGGCATTCGCGGCTCGGCGCAGCTGCTGGAGATGGAGCTGGGCAGCAAAGACCTGACCGAATACACCCAGGTCATCATCCATGAGGCCGACCGCCTGCAAACCCTGGTGGACCGGCTGCTGGCCCCGCACCGCCGCCCGCATGTGGTGAGCGATGTGAACATCCACGAGGTGTGCGAGCGTGTTCGCACCCTGATCCTGGCCGAGTTCCCCCGTGGCTTGAAGGTCGTGCGCGACTACGACATCTCGATCCCTGAGTTTCGCGGTGACCGCGAACAGCTCATTCAGGTGGTGCTCAACATCACCCACAACGCCGCCCAGGCCCTGCAAGAACGCATTGCGCAAGGCGATGCGCAGATCACACTCAGGAGCCGCATCTTGCGGCAAGTCACGTTTGGCAAGCAGCGTTACCGCCTGGCATTGGAATTGCATGTCATCGACAACGGGCCTGGTGTTCCAGACTCGATCAAGGACCGCATTTTTTTCCCGCTCATATCGGGACGCGAAGGCGGTTCGGGCCTGGGGCTGACATTGGCGCAAACCTTTGTGCAACAACACCACGGCATGATCGAATGTGACAGCGAGCCTGGCCGTACGGATTTCAAAATTTTGATTCCGTTGCCTTAACGCACAAAAAAGTGTCCACAGAAAGTGCCGCATTCATGAAGCCGATCTGGATCGTAGACGATGACCAATCCATTCGCTTCGTGCTTGAAAAAGCATTGTTGCGAGAAGGTTTGCCCACCCGCAGCTTCACCAATCCACGCGAGGTGCTCAAGGCGCTGGACTCGGAAGACCCCCAAGGCGGCCCCCAGGTCCTGGTGAGCGACATCCGCATGCCCGGTGGTTCGGGGCTGGATTTGCTGGCCACCATCAAACAGCGCCTGCCCGGTTTGCCGGTCATCATCATGACCGCGTTTTCCGATTTGGACAGCGCCGTGTCGGCCTTCTCCAGCGGCGCGTTTGAATACCTGCCCAAGCCGTTTGACCTGCCCAAGGCGATCGAGCTGATCCGCCGCGCCGTGGGCGAAAGCCAGCGCGAAGAGGTGACCGAAGAAAAAATGGTCGACGCCCCCGAGATGCTCGGCCAGGCCCCGGCCATGCAAGACGTGTTCCGCGGCATTGGTCGCCTGGCGCAAAGCCACGTCACGGTGCTGATCACCGGTGAATCGGGTTCGGGCAAAGAGCTGGTGGCGCATGCGCTGCACAAGCATTCGCCCCGCGCCGGACAGCCCTTTGTGGCCATCAACACAGCGGCCATCCCCAAGGATTTGCTGGAAAGCGAACTCTTTGGCCACGAGCGCGGCGCTTTCACCGGCGCACAAGCCTCACGCCGGGGCCGCTTTGAACAGGCCGACGGCGGCACCTTGTTCCTGGATGAAATCGGCGACATGCCGTTTGATTTGCAGACCCGCCTGCTGCGCGTCTTGTCCGACGGCAACTTCTACCGCGTGGGTGGGCACAGCGCGGTCAAGGCCAATGTGCGCGTGATCGCCGCCACCCACCAGGACCTGGAGCAACGCGTCAAGGAAGGCGTGTTCCGCGAAGACTTGTTCCACCGGCTGAATGTGATCCGCCTGCGCCTGCCTGCCTTGCGCGAGCGGCGCGAAGACGTGCCCATGCTGGCGCGCTATTTCTTGCAGCGCAGCGCGCAGCAGCTGGGTGTGGAGCCCAAACGCATCTCGGACCTCGCACTCGAACGGTTGAGCCATTTCCGGTTCCCAGGCAACGTTCGGCAGCTTGAAAACATCTGCCATTGGCTCACGGTGATGGCGCCCGCCCAAGTGATTGAAGTCAAGGATTTGCCGCCCGAGGTGCTGGGCAGCCCTGACAGCCTCATGGGTGTGGCCGAGCAGGGGGCGGCGGGTGTCTTGTCGGCCGGCAGCGCAACAGGTGCTGGCGTGCTCTCCTCGGCAGGCGGCATTTCTGCCAGGGCAGGGGATGATTCACTGATGGCTTTGGAGGCGCTGGTGTTGGGTTCGCCGGCCACGCCGATGTCCATGGCAGCCGCAGGGGCGACACCCGCTTCATTGGCTTGGGAAGCTGGCTTGGAGCAAGAGGCCTTGGCTTTGTTGGCCACCGGTCGCACCGATGTGTGGGATGTGTTGACGCGGCGTTTTGAGACCAGTCTGATTCAGGCTGCGCTGGCCGTGACCCGGGGCAGGCGCATCGAAGCAGCACAAAAATTGGGCATCGGGCGTAACACGATCACACGCAAGATCCAGGAGCTGGGCCTGGATGAAGCCTGAGGGTGTTCAGCCCGTCAAATTGAAAAAGGGTCAATGAGCACCACGTCGCTGACGGGGAAGGCCACACAGGGCAACACGCAGCCCTCGGCCTTTTCTTCGGCGGTCATGCCGGGCCATGCCATCTTGTAGCGAACTTGGCCTGCGCTCAAATGGCCCATGCAGGTGCGACAAGTGCCTGCGCGGCAAGAGCTGGGCCACTGCAGACCAGCTTGCTCCATGGACTGCAGCAAAGACTGTTCACGCCCAGCGTCAAAACGATGGCCATCGGGTTCTATGCAGGCCTTGAAAAAAGGCGGCTCGGTGCTCATGCGCGTGTTGGCGTCAAAGGCCTGCCCATTCTGACCCTCAGGCCGGTCCTTGAAAAACCAGCTTCCATTGCGAATTTTCCTTTTGCCAATAGGTGCGCAAGTACTGTTGCTGGCTTTGGCCCTTCTGATTCGGGTCTTTCAGTGTGACCACCATGGTGTGCATGTCGTCTTGCCACTGCAAGACAGACACCAATTCCAAGGGCTTGCTGACGATGTGACCCAAAGTGGTTTGGGCCAGCCGTGGCCACCATTGCTCCAGGTCCATGTTGTCGCGTTCAAAGCGCGTGCTGTAGTGCAGTTTCAAGGCCTCAGGATCATGGCCGTTGCGCGCCGCCAGCCACTGGTCCAGGGTGGGCTTGAAATCAGCCAAAGACGGACTGGTTTGTCCACTGGGCAACCAGTCGATCTTGTTGGCGATGACCACCGGGGTCATGCGCAGACCTGGCAAGCTCATCAACGCGTCCATCACCGGGTTGGACAGCACCACGCAACCGTCGGTAGATTCGGGAGCGCGGGCGTATTGCGCGCTGGGCGTGCCGTGCAGCCAGATGCCCGAGCCGGTTTTTTTCTGCATCAAGTCCAGTGCGTTGGGATAATTGAGCGTCAGCGCGCCCACCCCAAAAAGATCGGGCAAGGTGTCGCCGGGTAAGCCTTTTTGAACAAAATACACCCCCAGTGGGGTTTTGCCATCGCCTTCTTGCCGTTTGCCTGTCCCGTTGACCCCCACCGAGATGTAGGTTTCCTTGATCAATTGCAATTGCATGCGGCCCGTGCTGTCGCTGCGGTTTTCAAACCAGTAAATCCGCGATTGAGAGGCATCCACCACGGCCGCGTAGGGCTGCTGTGGGCTCAGAAATACAAATGCAGCGGGGACTTTACCCAGCAGGTGCTGAGCGCTTTGGCGTTGCAAGCGCCGTTTCGATTCCAACACCAGTTCGTTCAGCCGCTTCATCAACGAGGGTTGTTCGGCTTCATTGACCTCGGCCCATGACACAGGTTTTTGGATGCTGATGTTGAGCAAATCCGCATAAAGCAGTTGGCCCAACTGGAACGTGGGGTATTCAGACGCCAGCAGCGCGGCCGTGGCCAGCGCCTGCGCTCTGTCGCCTTGACCCAGATGGGCGTAAATCTGACGAACCATGTGTTCGGGGTCGGTGGATGCTGGCGTGGTGGCGGGTGTCAATCCGTCAAAATCCAGACGCCAGGGCATCGCCCGCCCGCCTGTCAGGTCAGAAGCTTGATCATGGATGTACGTGCTTGCACGGGAAAAGGCGGTTTTCAGGTCCTCAGAAAACCACCCACCGACGGCCAGTATCACTGCCGCCAGAAGACTCGGCCAAGCCCAACGCCAAGGCCTGGAACGTTGGGGTTGGACGGTGGCTTTGCGGGATGCCTGGGGTGAACGTTGGCGCTTCAATTCACCGACTCGCGAATGATCACCCAGCGCTCACCTTGCTTGTGCAGCTCCAGCGTTTTACGGCTGTTGCCCTGGAAATAGTCGGATGTGTAGATTTGCTGGAAACGGGCCGTTGCCTTGTCCCCCTTGACGGCAACTTGGAGCTGGTTAACGTTCACTGAAATGGTCTTTTTGGACAAAATTTTGAGCTGTCGGTCGGCTTCCCACTTGGCGCGCGTCATGTTGCCCGTCTGGAAATTGCTGGCGTAGGCGGCAAGGTAACGGTTCATGTCCTTCTGGCTCCATGCCTTGGCCCAGCCGAGCACGGCGGATTTCACGGCATCCTGGTCGGATGGGGTGTTGGCTTGGGCTCGTGTGGGGGGGCGTGCAGGAGCTTGTGCAGGCGTTGCGGCTGCTGTGGGTTGGCCCGGGGTGCTCGCTGCGGCTGTTTTGGCGGCGGCCTGAGCGGTCGCTTGAGGCAACGCTGGTGCAACAGCGGCGGCAGTGGGCTTGGCAGGCACCTGGACAGGCGCGGAAGCGGCAGGTGGCGCTGGCTTGACGGCTGCCACCGGAACGGACGCAGAAGCCTGGGCCGCGGGTTTGGGCAATGCCAAGAGTGTTTTAGCCGAGGGGGCGGTGGGCGCATCGGCTGTCGAGGTCACCGACGCCGCAGCCACCGAGGGGATGGCGGGAGGCGAAGCCGGTTTGACTGCAGGGGGCACGACCTGGGCGCTGGCAGCGGCATGGGCAGGCCCCGCTGTGGCCGAGCTGGCAGGGGCACTGGCCACAGCACCGAGGGGTGTGTTGGCCTTGGCCACAGCCACTGGCGTGCGTTTTTCAGGGGCAATGCTGCCCAAAAGCGTCAGCTGCGGGGTGCTGGCACGGACTTTGGGGTCCACTTGCAAGGCTTTGCCATAACTGTCTTTGGCCAGTTGGCTCAGCACGTCTGACAAATTGCGGTGCGCTGCGGCGTAGCTCGGATGGGTTTGCAGCGCCTTTTCAAGGTAAGCCCTGGACTCCTCCAGACGCCCTTTGGCGGCGTACAGCACGCCGAGGTTGTTGAATGCCTCGGACAGGTCCGGGTGCGCTTCGGTGATTTTCTTGAAAGTGTCAATGGCCTTGTCGGTTTGGCCTTGCTGGGCTTGAATCACGCCTTCCATGAATTGCCACTGCACGTTCTTGGGGGCGGCTTCACGTGCTTGCAAGACCAATTTTTGAGCTTGGTCGAGTTGTCCCGATTGAAGTGCTTTCTTGATGGCGTCCTGTGCCGGATCGCTCATCTGCGTTTGGGCCATGCTGGCGGCGTTGCAAATACCCCATAACAAAGCAGATTGAAGCCCCAACGTGGCCCACCGTGAGGGAGGTCGGGGTGCAGATCGCCACTGCAGCAGTTGTGAAAACGTCATGAACAAGGGTCGATTGCAAAAAATGACAGATTTTATCGTTTGAATCGGCTGTGAACGGTGCTTGGCATCGACCGGCACCGTGGATTTGTGCCCATCGGCCCCAAGCTAGCCGTAGACTGGGCTGAGCACCACAAGGGCGGCCCACCGGTGTCATGCATGCCCGAGGAGAGATTCAGCCTTAACCCGGGGGCTGCGCCGTCCAGCCCGCGGGGGCTTTGAAAGCCATGGGGGCGGCTGTGAAAGGGTGGGGAAAGGCCAGTTCCTGTGCATGCAACAGCAAACGTGGGCTGAGGGCCTTGATCTCGGCCGGCGCATACAACGAGTCCCCCAGCATGGGGTGGCCAATGCTTTGCAGATGCACCCGAAGTTGGTGTGTGCGGCCCGTCACCGGCTCCAGTTCGACCAAAGTGCTGGTGTCGCCGCTTTGCAGGGCACGCCAGCGGCTGCGGCTGGCCTTGCCATCGGGGTGAATGATGTGGATCGGGCGGCGTTCCCAGTCCAGCAAGATCGGGCCATCGATGGTGCGCCAGCCTTCTTCATCGGCCATCACCTGCGCTTGGCTGTGCAAGGGGTGACCGGCCACGACCGCCACATAACGTTTGTGTACCTGGCGGGTTTCAAACAGTTTGCTCAGTCGCCGCTGGGCCTCAATGCCTTTAGCCATCATCAGCAAACCCGAGGTGTCCTGGTCGAGTCGGTGCACGACCAGTGCCTCAGGCCAAATGTCTTGTACGCGTTTGGACAGGCAATCTTGCTTGTCCGGGCCGCGTCCGGGCACCGACAGCAAGCCGCTGGGCTTTTCAAGCACAAGCAGGTGCTCGTCTTCGTAAATCGGGGTCATGCCAAAAAATCAGGAAAAAACAATTGCAGAACCCGCCTGAGCGCCGAACTGTTCAAGCCGAGGGCGTGTCCGCGCTGGTTGGCAGGCCTGAGCCCGCAGAGGCCCTCAAGAGGGTTTGACTTTGCCGCGCGGTGCCACAAAGGTCGTCGGCGCCATGGGCCGATCTGACGTGTGGGTTTTGGGGGCAGAGTTGTCTTTTTTCGGCTTCTTGGCCATTTTGTTGCTGCGTTGTTCGCCTTTGGCCATGTTCGTTTCCTTGGTTGGCATCCCAAAGCGGGATGTCTTCTATGGTAAGCCACAAACCCGGCCGGCCTCGCTTGCCGCCGGGCCGAATTTGGGGCTTGACGCGATCACTTGACTTCGGTCACGAACTGCTCGGTTGGTCGGCGCACTTTTTTCAGGTTCGCCAGCCAATCGCCTTCGAGAGCCCGGTAACCCAGGGGAACGATCACCACGCTGCGCAGGCCACGGGCTGACAAACCCAAGATCTCGTCGACGGCTTTGGGGTCAAAGCCTTCCATGGGGGTGGCGTCAACTTCTTCAAAGGCGGCGGCGATCAGGGCCGCGCCCAGGCCTATGTAAGCTTGGCGAGCAGCATGCTCGAAGTTGACCTGAGGCTCACGGACAGGGTAGTTCTTGAGCAGCATCTGGCGGTAGTTTTCCCAACCTTCATTGGTGCCGCCGCGCTGGGCATTGGTCATGTCAAACATCATGTTGATGCGCTCGGCCGTGTAGTTGTCCCACGCCGCAAACACCAGCAAATGCGAACCATCGGTGATTTGGCCCTGACCCCAAGCCTTGGGCTTGATCTGCTCGCGCACGGCGGGGTTGGTCACCACGAGGATTTCGAACGGTTGCAAGCCGCTGGACGTCGGGGCCAGACGGGCGGCTTCGACAATGCGGTCCACTTTGTCTTGGGGCACAGCCTTGGCGGGGTCCATTTTCTTGCAGGCATAGCGCCATTCGAGTTTGTTCAGCAAATCAGACATGCAGTTTCCTGTGTGAGGTAAAGACGCGTCATTGTGTCCGAACAGCGGTGGCCTGATGGCGAGCCTGTTCAAAAGGGGACTTCTTTCCAGTGCCCGGTGGTCAGTCCTTCCAGGCTGTAGGGACCTATGGCGGTGCGGATGAGACGCAGCGTGGGCAAGCCCACGGCGGCGGTCATGCGCCGCACCTGTCGGTTGCGGCCCTCGCGGATGACCAGCTCAATCCAGGCTGTCGGGATGTTTTTGCGCTCCCGGATGGGTGGGGTGCGCGGCCACAGGTCGGCCGGACATTCAACCCGTTGTGCGCGGGCGAGCAGAGTCGGGCCGTCGTTGAGCATGACACCCCGGCGCAGTTGAGCCAGTGCGGGTTCATCGGGCTCGCCCTCGACCTGCACCAGGTAGGTTTTTTCCATTTTGAAGCGTGGCTCGGCAATTCGTGCTTGTTGTTGGCCGTCGTCTGTCAACAACAACAGGCCTTCGCTGTCGGCGTCCAATCGCCCGGCCACATAGACACCAGGCAGGTCAATGTAGTCTTTGAGGCCGTGCCACCGCCCTTCCGGGGTGAACTGGCTGAGCACGCCATAGGGTTTGTTGAAACGGATCAGCATGGGCAAGCGAAGCAGGGCAGGGGTGAACGCACGAGCGTATCAGGTCATGAAGCTCAATTGGTCTCAACGCCAAGGCGGGTCCATGATGGCGATGCGCAGGCCGACCCATCGGCGATCAAGGGCAGACCGCAGGCCTGTGTCAGGTCGTGGGTTAGCATTCCCTGCATGAGCGCCCAATATGAATGTTTGAAAAGTCCTGATCTGTATGCTGAAGCCTTTGGCGTCACCGCACCCTTAACACTGATGGGTCAGCAGGTCTGGCCACGCCAACAGGGGTTTTTCATCCGCCAAGCGACTTCGCGCAAACCGGGGGCGGCCGAGCCTCAGGGCCCCAGCGACGAGACGGTGACGCCTGATGCCGCTGCCAGGCAACAAGCCGATGCCGACCAAGCCGCTCCCGCAGGGCCGGCTGTGATGGCGTTGGCGCAGGGTCAGTTCGGTTTGGTGCCTGCCTGGGTCAAGTCGGTGTCGGACGCCAAACTGCGCTCGACCAAGCTGGCCGTGACCCGCTACGAGACCATGAGCACGGCCACGCCCACACGGGATATCTGGCTCAAGGCCCAACGTTGCATCATCCCGCTGCAGGCATTTTTTGAAGACGACTGGCGCAGTGGCAAAGCTGTGCCCACCCGCATTGCTCGGGTGGACGGCAAACCCATGGGCGTGGCAGGCTTGTGGGAGCACTGGGCCAAAGACGGCGAAGAAATCACCAGCTTCACCTTGCTGACGGTCAATGCCAACAGCCACGCGCTGATGAACCGTTATGGCCAAAACGGCAATGAAAAGCGCATGCCCGCCATCCTGAACGAAGGTGCCTGGGCTGCTTGGTTGAGCGCCCCGCTCGACAAGGCGCGTGAATTCATGCGGGCCTATCCGGCCAACCTGTTGCTGGCCAATCCCGTACAAAAGAAGTAACGGCACCCCCGGGCCGCACTGTATTCAGGGCCGAATGGGGCGAGGGCAGGCGCCGCATCCCGCCCGGCTGCGCTGAGCGGCAATTCCATGGCATGTTTTTCGCAAAGCCGACTTTGTGAAGCCCGTTCGCGTCCATATGACGGACTTCAGCACCGTGGCTTGAACACACCTGTCATGCCTGCTTTGGGGTCGTGCTGGATTCGCTTGTCAGGCGGCGCAGCAGGCCGCGCTGCTCTTGAGCCCATTTTTTTGGTTTTGGTCTTTTTGTCGATCACTTTTTCGCCAGCGATGGCGCCGACCAGAGACGGATGCCTCCCGCGTAATGGTCGACGACTGTCGCGACCCTGGGTACGACCGGGGCGGTCGCTTGACGAATGAAGGCTTTTGAGTGGGCTGCGGGTTCAAAAGTCCTGCTCATATTTAAAACCGCAGCATCCCCCTGTTGTTATTTGTTTTATTTGTGCAATTCGTTTAAATCGTCATTTATAAAGTTTATTAAAAAAATATAACAAAAGTTACAACTTACCCTTTTGGTGAATACCTCAATACGGTGTTTGTGCTTAGAATTGAAAGGAAATTCCATCATTTAGATCTGTATGATTACAAAATTAACAACAAAATACTCTAAATATTTGAAGTACTTGTGCATCAAGCGGCGTGCCAATCCATTTTTATTCAACCAAAAGTGTTAAATTTTAAGAAAAGTTGGTCATCAGGGAGGCCTTGGATGAATCAGACCCGAAACGCTGTTTTGAACTTCGTGGCGACTGAGCCGGCAGGCATTGGCGCGCCGCGTTCCAAATGGGCCCCCATCGGGCTTCAGGCCGAGGCACTCAGTCATTGTTCGCATCGATCCCGGCGACCCTCATTCATCCCCTCCATTCGAGCCGCAGACGTCGCCATGCCGATGCCTGCGGCCATTGCGTTTGATGGGCCACTGCCATCTGACGCATGCCAGGCCAAGCCCGCAAGGCGCTGAAAAGCCCTGCTGCATCTCAAATCCAGAATTTTCGTCCTGACGAAACCCTCATTCCCCGACCCCAACGATCCGGAAACACCATGTCAAAAAAATACAAAATCGTCGTCAACTCTGGCAAATCAGAAAACAACCAAACGTTGGATGCAGCACAGGGGCAGGGGGATCGGGGTCAACCGTTGCGCATCAAGGCGCAGCCCGGCACCAAGTACCAGTTGCAAGAAATCGGCAAGGACAAAAACACGGCGCCTGAGTACGTCAAGGTCAAGCGTGTAGGCAAAAATTTGCACATCGTGTTCGAGGGGGGTAACCAGTCCGATGTGATCATTGAGGATTACTACGATGTCATGCCCGAGGGCTACAACGGCTTGGTGGGTGAAACACACACGGGCAATTTTTACGAATACATCCCTGAAGATCCGGACCCGAAAGGCCTGATCCCCCAATTGGCCGATGGTGGCCAGTACGTGAGTGTGGCCCTCGGCGGTGCAGAAGTGGTGGGCTCCGGTGCTGCGGTGGCCGTGTTGGCCTTTAACCCGTTGCTGGCCGCTTTGGGCTTGGCCGGTGCGGGTGCCGCAGCTGTCGCCGCTCAGGCAGGCACTGCCGGGGCCACCAGCTTGGTCATCGAACCGGTGACGGCTGACAACACCCTCACCGCGCAAGAGGCCCAAAGCCCGAACACCGTCGTGAGCGGCAGGGTGTCGGGTGTTTTCGCGGCGGGTGACCAAGTGACCTTGGTGATCAACGGCAAAAACTTCACGGGTCTTGTCAACGCAGCGGGTGAATTCAGCATCCCTGTTCCTACCGCCGATCTGCTGGCTGACAGCGACAAACAAATTGCCGGCAGTGTTCAGACCGGCACCACCGGTGCCGTCAATGCCAGTGCTGTTCAGAACTATGTCGTGGACCTGCTCGCTCCCACCATCGGGAGCGTGACCGACAACGTGGGCAACCCAAACGATGCGGTGGTCAATCTCACCTCAAACGGATTTTCCAACGACCCCACACCCACTCTGAGCGGTCTGACCAATCCGGGGGCCGTGGTCACCATTCGCGATGGCAACACCGTCTTGGGCACCGTCGCTGCTGGACCGAATGGGGCGTGGTCCTACACGCCCACCACACCCTTGGGCGAAGGCGCGCACAATTTGACGGCTGCGACCACGGTTGATGGTGTCACCAACACCAGCCCCCCCTTCGTTGTCAATGTGGACACGAAGCCCCCGGTGGCCACGGTCACCGTTGACAACCTCTCGCCCGACAACCTGATTTCAGGGGAAGAAGTGGCCTTGGACAGCCTGCCTGTCACCGGCAAAGTCAGTGGTGAATTCCGTCCAGGTGACGTGGTCACGGTCACCGTCAACGGCAAGCCCTTCACGGGCGCGGTGGACGCACAAGGCATTTTCAGCGTGAAAGTGCCAATGGCCGACCTCAAGGCCGACCCTGACACCCAGTTCGAAGTGAGCGCAGCCGTCACCGACGCCGCTGGCAACACCGTGAACGTTCCGGGTAAATTGGACTACAACGTTCAGGGCACCGTGCCCAACAGCGGTGTCTCGATCAGCCTCAACCCGGTTCTGGGCGACAACATCATCACGCCGACCGAAGGCGCGCAGGCCACAGCCAACTTGACCGGTAAAGTCACTGGGGCCTTCACGGCTGGCGACACCGTCACCCTCACGCTGAACAACAAGGCCTTGACCACATCCGTCAACGCACAGGGCGAATACACCTTCAGCGCGGTCAGCATGGCCGATCTCAAGGCAGATACCGACACACAAGCCGATGTCAGCGTGGCCGCCAAAAACCCGCAAGGCGGGTTGATCAGCATCGCCAGCAACAGCCAAAACTACATGGTGGAGACCACCGCCAACACCGGCACGGCCATCACCATCGCCGTGGTCACTGCGGACAACATTGTCAACATCGCTGAATCACAAAACACGAGCACACCCATCACGGGCAAAGTCAGTGGCGTGTTCGCCACGGGTGACAAAGTCACCCTGCAAATCAACGACAAGAGCTTCACCGGCGTGGTGGACAGCGGCGGCAACTACAGCATCAATGTGCCCACCACCGACCTGCTGGCCGACGCGGATACCCAAATCACGGCTACGGTGGTCAATGCCGGTGGCCTGGGCTTTTCGGCAACGCAAAAGTATGGCGTGGACATCACACCGCCCCTGGCCGCTGTCACGGTCAACAACATCACCCCCGACAACCTGATTTCGGCGGAAGAAGCCGGTCAGGCCACACTGCCCGTCACGGGCAAAGTGATCGGTGAATTCCGTCCCGGCGATGTGGTGACCGTCAGCGTTCATGGCAAGCCCTTCACGGGCACAGTCGACTCGCAAGGCAACTTCAGCGTCAATGTGCCCACAGCCGATCTGTTGGCCGACCCGGACACCCTGCTTGACGTCACGGTGGCCGTGACCGACACCGTGGGCAACACCACCTCAGTGACAGCGCCAAAGGACTATGGCAGCACAGCCGTGCCACCCTCCAATGAGGTGGCCATCAGCCTGAATCCGGTGACCGGCGACAACATCATTTCACCCTCAGAAGGCCAGGCTGACGCGATTGCCCTGAATGGCAAAGTCACCGGTGCATTCACCGTGGGTGACGTCGTCACCCTCAGCTTGAATGGCAAGACGCAGACCACCCAGGTCAATGCCCAAGGTGAGTACAGCTTCATCGTCAACATGGTCGATCTCAAGGCCGACCCGGACACCCAAGTCGAAGTCAGCATCTTGGCCAAAAAATCCGGTACCGGTCAGACCAGTACAGCGGCAAGCAGCCAGGATTACGCGGTTGAAACCACCCCCGGCACCGCCACTGCCTTGGTGGTCAATCCCGTCACGTCGGATAACATCCTGAGCAAAACCGAGGCCCAAAGCCCCAACACCGTCGTTACCGGCAAAGTCACAGGCGTGTTCGCAGCCGGCGACAAAGTCACCCTGCAAGTCAACGACAAAACCTTCACTGGCTCGGTGGATGCCCAAGGCAGCTTCAGCGTCAACGTGCCCACCACCGACTTGGTGGCCGACGGCGACACCCAGATCAACGCCAGCGTAGCGGCCACCACCCCTGCAGGCACCGTCACGGCCACTGCCGTGCAGAACTACGGTGTGGACATCACGCCACCTGTGGCCAGCGTCACGGTGGACAACATCACCCCGGACAACCTGATTACGGCGCAAGAAGCCGGTCAGGCCACATTGCCCGTCAGCGGCAAAGTCACGGGCGAATTCCGCCCTGGCGATGTGGCCACGGTCAGCGTCAATGACAAAACCTTCACGGCTGCGGTGGACGCCCAGGGCAACTTCAGCGTGAACGTGCCCATGGTGGACCTGCTGGCCGACCCGGACACCCAAGTTGAAGTGAGCGTGGCCGTCACCGACGGTGCAGGCAACACCACCAACACACCTGCTGTCAAAGACTACAACGCCAGCGTCAACCCGGGCACCACAGCGGCCATCACCCTGAACCCGGTGACAGGCGACAACATCATCAGCCCCACCGAAGGCAGCCAGACGTCTGTCAACCTGACCGGCAAAGTCACAGGACCGTTCACGGCAGGCGATGCTGTCACGGTCAACCTGAACAACAAGACTGTGGCGGGCACCGTGAACGCCGCAGGCGAATTCACCGTCAGCGTGACCATGGCCGACCTCAAGGCCGATGCGGATAAGACTGTCCAGGTCAGCGTGCTGGCCAAAGACCCGATCACCGGGCAACTTCAGTCGACCCAAAACAGCCAAACCTACGCGGTGGAGAGCCTGCCCACCACCGGCACCGCGCTGGTGGTCAACCCTGTCACGGCAGACAACTTGCTGAACAAAACCGAGGCGCAAAGCCCCAACACCGCCGTCACCGGCAAGGTCACAGGCGTGTTCGCAGCCGGCGACAAAGTCACCCTGCAAGTCAACGACAAAACCTTCACCGGCTCGGTGGATGCCCAAGGCAGCTTCAGCGTCAACGTGCCCACCACCGACTTGCTGGCCGACGGCGACACCCAGATCAACGCCAGCGTAGCGGCCACCACCCCTGCAGGCACCGTCACGGCCACTGCCGTGCAGAACTACGGTGTGGACATCACGCCACCTGTGGCCAGCGTCACGGTGAACAACATCACCCCGGACAACCTGATTTCGGCGCAAGAAGCCGGTCAGACCACGATGCCCGTCAGCGGCAAAGTCTCAGGCGAATTCCGCCCTGGCGATGTGGTCACCGTCAAAATCCATGGACAGACATTCACCGCACCTGTGGATTCGCAAGGGAATTTCAGCGTTAACGTGCCCACCACCGATCTGTTGGCCGACCCGGACACCCAGCTTGAAGTGAGCGTGGCCGTCACCGACGGTGCAGGCAACACCGCCGAAGCACTTGCCGTGAAGGACTACGCAGCCGCCAGCGTCAACCCGGGCACCACAGCGGCCGTCACACTCAACCCAGTGACGGGCGACAACATCATCAGCCCCACCGAAGGCAACCAGACCACCGTCAGTTTGACGGGCAAAGTCACCGGCCCCTACACCGCAGGCGATGTGGCCACGATCAATTTGCACAACAGCACGGTCACAGCGGCCGTCAATGCGGCGGGCGAATTCACGGTGAACGTGAACATGGCCGACCTCAAGGCCGATGCGGACAAAACATTGCAAGTGAGCGTGGTGGCCAAAGACCCGATCACAGGCCAGACCCAAGTCGCCAACAACAGCCAGACCTACACCGTCGAGACAGCCCCTCAGACCGGCACAGCTTTGGTGGTCAATCCCCTGACGGCCGACAACATCCTGAGCAAAACCGAGGCCCAAAGCCCCAACACGGCCGTCACCGGCAAAGTCACAGGCGTGTTCGCAGCCGGTGACAAAGTCACCCTGCAAGTCAACGACAAAACCTTCACCGGCTCGGTGGATGCCCAAGGCAGCTTCAGCGTCAAAGTGCCCACCACCGACTTGGTGGCCGACGGCGACACCCAGATCAACGCCAGCGTAGCGGCCACCACCCCCGCAGGCACCGTCACGGCCAATGCCGTGCAGAACTACGGTGTGGACATCACGCCACCAGTGGCCAGCGTCGCGGTGGACAACATCACCTCGGACAACCTGATTACGGCGCAAGAAGCCGGTCAGGCCACGCTGCCCGTCAGCGGCAAAGTCACGGGCGAATTCCGCCCTGGCGATGTGGCCACGGTCAGTGTCAACGGCAAAACCTTCACCGCTGCTGTGGACGCCCAAGGCAACTTCAGCGTGAACGTGCCCATGGTGGACCTGCTGGCCGACCCGGACACCCAAGTCGAAGTGAGCGTGGCCGTCACCGACGGTGCAGGCAACACCACCAACACACCCGCTGTCAAAGACTACAACGCCAGCGTCAACCCGGGCACCACAGCGGCCATCACCCTCAACCCGGTGACAGGCGACAACATCATCAGCCCCAGCGAAGGCAGCCA
Organism: Limnohabitans sp. 2KL-1; assembly: GCF_003063435.1. Taxonomy (GTDB): domain Bacteria; phylum Pseudomonadota; class Gammaproteobacteria; order Burkholderiales; family Burkholderiaceae_C; genus Limnohabitans_A. Next base: position 31,156 of record NZ_NESL01000003.1, read on the forward strand.
GACGTCTGTCAACCTGACCGGCAAAGTCACAGGACCGTTCACGGCAGGCGATGCTGTCACGGTCAACCTGAACAACAAGACTGTGGCGGGCACCGTGAACGCCGCAGGCGAATTCACCGTCAGCGTGACCATGGCCGACCTCAAGGCCGATGCGGACAAAACAGTGCAAGTGAGCGTGCTGGCCAAAGACCCGATCACCGGGCAACTTCAGTCGACCCAAAACAGCCAAACCTACGCGGTGGAGAGCCTGCCCACCACCGGCACAGCGCTGGTGGTCAACCCCGTCACGGCAGACAACTTGCTGAACAAAACCGAGGCCCAAAGCCCCAACACCGCAGTCACCGGCAAAGTCACAGGCGTGTTCGCAGCCGGCGACAAAGTCACCCTGCAAGTCAACGACAAAACCTTCACCGGCTCAGTGGATGCCCAAGGCAACTTCAGCGTCAACGTGCCCACCACCGACTTGCTGGCCGACGGCGACACCCAGATCAACGCCAGCGTAGCGGCCACCACCCCTGCAGGCACCGTCACGGCCAATGCCGTGCAGAACTACGGTGTGGACATCACGCCACCTGTGGCCAGCGTCACGGTGAACAACATCACCCCGGACAACCTGATTTCGGCGCAAGAAGCCGGTCAGACCACGATGCCCGTCAGCGGCAAAGTCTCAGGCGAATTCCGCCCTGGCGATGTGGCCACCGTCAGCGTCAATGACAAAACCTTCACCGCTGCGGTGGACGCCCAAGGCAGCTTCAGCGTGAATGTGCCTACAGCTGACCTGCTGGCCGACCCGGACACACAAGTTGAAGTGAGCGTGGCCGTCACCGACGGCGCAGGCAACAGCAGCAATGTCACAGACAGTGTGGACTACAACACCCAGGTCCAAGGCAACGCTCCTGTCAACACGGTACCTGGCCTGCAAACCACGCTCGAAGACATCAACAAAGTCATCACCGGTCTGCAAGTCAGCGATACGGACGCAGGCACCAGCACCATGACCGTGACCCTGTCGGTGACCAACGGAGCCATCACACTGTTGCCAAGCGACGGCGTGAGCATCGCGACCAACAACACGGGCAGTGTGCAATTGACCGGCACCCTCAGTGCCATCAATGCCTTGTTGGCCGCACAGAACGCCGTCACTTACAAACCTGGGGCCAACTACAGCGGCACCGCCACGCTGACCATGACCAGCAGCGACGGCACACTCAGCGACAGCGATACCGTGACCGTGAACATTGCTGCGGTCAATGATGCGCCCACCGGAGCCAGCAACACGATCACTTTGCTGGAAGGCTCCAGCAAAACGTTCTCTGCGGCTGACTTCGGTTTTGCCGATGCTCTGGACACGCCTGCAAACTCGCTGAAAGCGGTGATCATCACGGCATTGCCTCTTGCCGGCACTCTGAAACTCAGTGGTCTGAATGTGGAAGCAGGCCAGAGCATCTCGGCTGCGGATTTGGCCAATCTGGTGTTCACGCCAGCGCCCAACGCCAACGGCACGGGCTATGCGTCCATTGGCTTCAAGGTTCAGGACAACGGTGGCACGGCCAATGCAGGTTCGGACACCAGCACCAACGCCAACACCCTGACCTTCAACGTCACAGATGTCAATCCCGTCACTGTGGTGATCAATGAGCCCGTGGTGCAAAACGACAACGGAACACTGACCGTGAGCGGCACAGGCTTGAAGGGCGCACTCGTCCAGGTGACCAGTGTCAACGGTGCCTTGTTGGGGACAGCAACCGTGCAGGACAACGGTACATGGTCATTGGTCAGTGCCGGCCCTGTGCCAGAAGGCACGTTGACAGCGAACGCCAGTCTCAACGGAGACACCGCCACAGACACGGCCCCCTACGTGGACAACAAACCGCCTGCGGTGAACATCAACGAGCCCGTGACACAAAACCCCAACGGCACCTTGACCGTCAGCGGCACAAGTGAGCCTGGTGCGACGATCAAAGTGACAGGCTATGCGGGAGTGGAGGTGGGCACAACCATTGTGTTGCAAAACGGCACTTGGTCCGTGACCAGCAAGGTTCCAGTTAAACAAGGCGAATTGACAGCGGCCGCGACGGACATCAATTCGGAAGTGGCGACCGATACGGCCCCCTATGTGGACAACAAACCGCCTGTGGTGCAGATCACTGAGCCCGTGTTCCAAAACACCAACGGTACGCTGCTTGTTGAAGGCACAAGCGAGCCTGGCGCGACGATCGTGGTCAAGGATGTCAATAACGCCATCATTGGAACAACCACCGTGCTGGTCAATGGCACCTGGAAACTGACCAGTGCAGGCACAGTGCCGTTTGGCACGCTGACGGCCACGGCCACAGACATCAATGCCAACGTGGCTACAGATACCGCGCCTTACGCGGATGGCCTGGACATCTCCAATCTGGATGCCAAAGATACGGACGGTGATGGCAAGCCCACGGTCAGCGGTGTCATCAACAAACCCAACCAGGTTGTGACGATCACGGACCCAGAGGGCAAAACACACACCACGATGGCCGGACCCGATGGCAAGTTCAGCCTGGAACTGCCAGCAGCGCCGACCCCATTGGAGGGCCCCTACACCGCCACAGCGGTGAACGGCGCAGACTCGGCCACGGAAAGCGTCACGGAAACCGACCTGACCGCGCCCGTGGTCACGAACGTGGACGTGGTGGACACCGATGGCGATGGCAAGCCCACCGTCACCGGCCAGACCGACCCCAACCTGGTGGTGACCATCACCGACCCAGAGGGAAAAACACACACCGTGGCCGCAGGCCCGGACGGCAAGTTCAGTGTCGAGATTGATCCGGCACCAAGCCCACTGACAGGCAACTACACCGTGACCGCAGTGGACCCTGCAGGCAACACCAGCGCGCCGGTCACCGTCAACGAAACCGACCTGCTTGCGCCAGTGATCACCAACCTGGACGCCAAAGACACCGATGGCGATGGCAAACCCACCGTCAGCGGAAAAGTGGATGAACCGAACCTGGTCGTGACCATCACTGACCCAGAGGGCAAAACACATACCGTGCTCGCAGGCCCGAACGGCGAGTTCAGCATCGAACTTGATCCCGCACCAAACCCGGTGCTGGGCAACTACACCGCGACCACGGTGGATGCCGCTGGTAACGTCAGCGCTCCAGTCACGATCAATGAGACGGATCTGACAGCACCCGTGATCACCAACCTGGACGTCAAAGACACCGATGGCGACGGCAAGCCTACCGTGACGGGTCAGGTGAACGAACCTAACCTGGTGGTGACCATCACCGACCCGGACGGCATCACGCACACCGTGACCGCAGGTCCGGACGGGAAGTTCAGCCTGGAACTTGATCCGGCACCGCTCCAACTGCTGGGCACCTACACAGCAATCACTGTGGATGGCGCAAACGTACTGAGCTTGCCTGTGAGCGTCATGGAAACCGACCTGACCGCGCCCGTGGTCACGAACGTGGACGTGGTGGACACCGATGGCGATGGCAAGCCCACCGTCACCGGCCAGACCGACCCCAACCTGGTGGTGACCATCACCGACCCAGAGGGAAAAACACACACCGTGGCCGCAGGCCCGGACGGCAAGTTCAGTGTCGAGATTGATCCGGCACCAAGCCCACTGACAGGCAACTACACCGTGACCGCAGTGGACCCTGCAGGCAACACCAGCGCGCCGGTCACCGTCAACGAAACCGACCTGCTTGCGCCAGTGATCACCAACCTGGACGCCAAAGACACCGATGGCGATGGCAAACCCACCGTCAGTGGCGTGGTCGATACGCCCAACGTGAAGGTCACCATCACCGACCCAGAGGGCAAAACACACACCACGATGGCCGGACCTGATGGCAAGTTCAGCCTGGAACTGCCAGCAGCACCGACCCAACTGCAGGGCACCTACACTGCCAAAGCGGTGGATGGCGCAGGCAACACTAGCGCGCCCGTGAGCGTCACGGAAACCGACCTGACTGCACCCGTGGTCACGAACGTCGTCGTGGGGGACCCTGATGGCGATGGCAAGCCATCTGTCAGTGGCAAAGTGGACGAGCCCAATGCGGTCGTGACCATCACCGACCCTGCAGGCGGAACACACACCGTGACTGCAGGACCGGACGGCGTGTTCACAGTGGAAATCGATCCGGCACCGAGCACGATCATCGGCACTTACGGCGTGACCGCCGTAGACCCCGCAGGCAACACCAGCGCGCCAGTCACCGGGCAATTGGGAAGTGCCATCCCTGTCAACATCAACGAACCCCTGACCCAGAACCCGAGCGGCACCATCACCGTCACAGGCACAGGCGAGGAGGGCGCGACCATTGAAGTCAAGGACGTCAACAATGTGCTCATTGGCACCGTGACAGTCGTGAATGGCATATGGTCATTGGACAGTGCGGGCGAAGTGCCTGCCGGTCAATTGACGGCCACATCCACCAACCTCAACAACCAGGTGACGAGCGACTCTGCGCCCTACAACAACACACCCCTGGCTGTTCTGGATGAGGCGCAAGGCACCGAAGACAGCACGTTGCTGTCGGGCAATGTGTCCACCAACGACACCCACAAGGATGGCACGGAAACCTACGAGCTGACCTCTTTGCCAACGGGCACACACGGTACTTTGGCCTTCAGCCCTGATGGCGGCTGGACTTACACCCGCACAGCAGACCTGAACCCCATCCAGACCGCGGCCCTTGAAACCTTCACGTACAAGGTCAAGGACTCGGCAGGCAAGGAAACCACGGCGCAATTGAAAATCTCGCTGACGCCTGTCAACGATGCACCGGTAGTCACAAGAGATTCGATTGATTACGTGTTGTACACCGAGAACGGTGCACCCGTTGCGGCGATGACCGCGCCCATTCGGGTGAGTGATGTGGATTCGGCCAACTTGCAAGGTGCTACGGTCAGGGTGGGGTCTTTTACAAACCCCAATCCATTCATGGTCGGCGATGTCTTGACTTTCACGCTGCCACCGGGCTCCAACATCAGTGGCAATTACAACAACACCACAGGTGTTTTGACTTTCACTGGCGTGGCCACCGTGGCGGAGTACCAAGATGCGTTGAACGCAGTCAAGTACCACCACACCAGAGACGATTACGCGACGGACACGACGCGCAAAGTCTTCTGGTCTGTCACGGACGAAAGTGGGCAGACCAATGTGGGCAGCTCGCCCTACACCTGGATCGCAGTGAAAAAACTGAACGATTCACCCGTCTTGCCCGATGCCAATTTGGTATTGCCCAGCATCCAACCCCTGACGAGCCTGTTGTTGCCAACCGACGAGAACCGATATGCATTGGGTGTGTCGGCCAACACATTGGTCACGGGTGTGACCGATGCGGATGTTGTCAACGTGGTCAACGGCGTCGCCATCATTGGTGTCAACACGGCCATGGGCACTTTGTATTTGTCTGGTGACGGCGGCGTCACATGGACAACGCCAGCCTTTGAAGTGAGCTCTGGCAACGCCATTTTGCTCAAAGGCCAAGCCAACAAGCGCATTTACTTCCAGCCCCATGTGGGCGTGGAAGGCACGATTGCCGATGCCTTGACCATTCGGGCCTGGGATACGACCAACAACGAACCCGAATCTGTGCTCGGCATGCAGGTACAGGGTTACAACATCACGGCAGTGGGCGGCTCCACGGCCTTTTCCAGCACGACCGACACCGTGTCCCTGACCGTGGCAACGTTGGCATCGTCACCCGCCTACAACGGCACGGCGGGGGACGACGTCATCAACGGCAGCGTCGGCTCTGATGTCATTTTGGCCAAGGGTGGTATTGACCAGATCAATGCCGACGATGGCAACGACAAAATCGTTGTCAACGACTCCAACGTGCAGTCATTGCCCGCCGTGAACGCGGCCAACTTCGACGGTGGGGCAGGCATCAACACCCTCAAGCTGACCGTAGCCAACACCTTGCTGGACCTGACCAATGTGACCGTGCAAGGCAAGGTCAACCACTTCAGCGTGTTGGACATCACGGGCAACGGCAACAACACACTCAAGATCAACTTGCAAAACGTGCAAACCTTGTCAGGTGCGCAGGACAACTTGGCAACAGCGGACGCCGACGAGTCCAAGATGCTGGTGGTTCAGGCGGGCAGCGGTGACGCCGTGAGCCTGCAAAACACACTGAACTGGGCGACATTGAGCGGACTGGGTGGCGATAGCTTGACCACGCTGTATGGCTCTGAATATGGCTTTATTGCCGACCACAAGTACACCCAATTCAGCCAGAGTGGTGCCACGTTGTTTGTGGACGAGCTGGCCCCGGTGGCCGACATCGTGGGCACCAGTGGCGACGACACCTTGACCGGCCTGGCCAATGACGAGGTGATCTTTGGCAACGGCGGCGTCGACCAGATCAATGCTGCGGCCGGCAACGATACGGTCATCTTGAATGGCAACAGCGTCGCCACCTTGGCCAATGCCAACACTGCCCAGGTGGACGGCGGCGCTGGTGTGAACGCGCTGCAAATTTCGGGTGTCAATGTCAACATGGACCTGACGAACACCACGGTGGCGGGCAAGGTGCACAACTTCAGCGTGCTGGACCTGGGTGTTGGCAATGGCAACAAAGTCAAACTTGGCCTGCAACAGGTGCTGGACCTGTCCACCGACCTGCCGGACAACCCCGCCACAACAGACGCGGACGAGTCCAAGATGGTGGTCGTCCATGGCACCTCGCTCAACACGGTTCAACTGGTGGACAGTGTCAACTGGACGGCCGTGACCAATTTGGGGGGCACCGCACTGCAAAACAACTTCGGCGCCCAGTTTGGCTTTGAACCGGGTCGAAGCTACACCCAATACACCCACGCTGGCAGTTCTGCGAGTTTGTTCATCGATCAGATGCTGACCCAAGACCTGTTGTGAACCTGACGGGGCCGCAGTGATGCGGCCCCGTCGGTTTTGTGTAAAAACATGTAATAAGTTATCGTTATTAACGATTAATTGTTGATTTTGATATTTTATTTAAATAAAATTAATCAAAATTAAGTCAGACTTGCCTTGTTTTGAACACGCGCAAGCCATTCCCCCATCAACCCCGCCGATTAGAAGACCGCCATGACCACAGAAAACACCACCACGACGACCACCCCCGCAACCTTGACATTGTTCGGGACCGATAATTTGGACGGTACTTTGGTGGTGTTTGGCGTGACGCAAGGCGTCGCTGTGGGGGCCGAAATCAGCATTCTCATCTCTGATGTCCAAGGCAATACCACCACGGTCACGGCCATAGTTGGCCCCGATGGCAGTTACGAGGTGCTTGCCACAGACATCGGCATGCTCTTGCCGGGCAAGTTGACTGCAACGGCCAGCGTGGATGCACTTTTGGTCCCGGCAGAGATTGATTTGGCCGGCATGGCTCAAAGTGACCCGATTCTCATCACGTCGAGCGAGATAAATGGGCTGAACCAGATCAACATCGTGGGAAAGGCCCCCACCATGGCCCCCAATGATCAATTGACCCTGGTGATTCGGGACAAAAATGGCACCAGCATCGAGGTGACCGCCGTGGTGCAAGCGGATAAAACTTTCAGCTTGCAAGGTGTTCCCACACAAGGCTTGGTCGATGGTGTTTTGGTGATCGATGTGTTGGCACAAAACGCCGGTACCAACATCAGCGTGGTCAATGCGGCCACCGTGACATTGGCAACGCAGTTGCCCGCCGGCGCAGACAAAATCGTCCAAGCCAACGAAGACGTGCCTTACGCGCTGACGGTGGCTGATTTCGGTTACGACGCTTCTGCGGGGTACACCATGAAGGGCATCAAAATTGCCAGTGCACCCGCCTTGGGCTTGCTCAAGTTCAATGGTGTGCCCGTGACCATGGACCAATTTGTATCGGTTGCAGACCTCAATGCTGGCAAGTTGGTTTATCAAGCCGCGCAAGATGCCAACGGCAACGGCTACGCCAACTTCATGTTCAAAGTGTTGGACAGCCGTGCAGGCATCAACGAAGACCCTGTGGCCAACACTATCACCTTCAACGTCGCGCCCGGCAATGACGCACCGGTGCTGAACGTGGGCAGCACAGTGCTCTACACCGAAAACGAAGCGGCCAAGGTCATCAACAACCTGATCACCGTCACCGACGTGGACAACGCCACCTTGAGCAACGCCACCGTGACCATCTCGGGTGGTTTCAAGATCGGTGAAGACGTGCTGAGCTTCACCAATGCAGGTGTCGCGACCATGGGCAACATCACCGGCAGCTACAACACCACCACCGGCGTGATGAGCCTGATCTCGTCAGGCAACTCAGCCACAAAGGCCCAGTGGGAAACCGCCTTGCGCGCCGTGGCGTATAACAACACGTCGGATAACCCCACCACAGCAGCGCGCACGGTCAGCTACGTGGTCAACGATGGCACCGTGAACGGCAACACCGTCACCTCCACCATCAACCTCATGCCTGTCAACGATGCACCGGTGCTGAACGTGGGCAGCACACTGGCCTACACCGAAAACGATGCGGCCAAGGTCATCAACAGCGTGATCACCGTGAACGACGTGGACAGCTCCACCTTGACCAGCGCCACCGTGACCATCTCGGGTGGTTTCATGCCTGGTGAAGACGTGCTGAGCTTCACCAACACCGGCATGGGCAACATCACCGGCACCTACAGCGCTGGCGTGATGAGCCTGAGCTCGGCAGGCGGCACAGCCACCACGGCCGAATGGCAAGCCGCCCTGCGCGCCGTGGCGTACAACAACACGTCGGATAACCCGAGCACGGCAGCGCGCACGGTCAGCTACGTGGTCAACGACGGCAGCGTGAACGGCAACACCGTCACCTCCACCATCAACCTCACGCCCGTCAACGACGCACCGGTGCTGAACGTGGGCAGCACACTGGCCTACACCGAAAACGATGCGGCCAAGGTCATCAACGGCCTGATCACCGTGAACGACGTGGACAACGCCACTTTGACCAGCGCCACCGTGACCATCTCGGGCGGTTTCATGACCGGTGAAGACGTGCTGAGCTTCACCAACAGCGGCATGGGCAACATCACCGGCAGCTACAACACCACCTCAGGCGTGATGAGCCTGAGCTCGGCAGGCGGCACGGCCACAAAGGCCCAGTGGGAAGCCGCCTTGCGCGCCGTGGCGTACAACAACACCTCAGACGCCCCCAGCACAGCAGCGCGCACGGTCAGCTACGTGGTCAACGACGGCACCGTGAACGGCAACACCGTCACCTCCACCATCAACCTCACGCCCGTCAACGACGCACCGGTGCTGAACGTGGGCAGCACACTGGCCTACACCGAAAACGATGCGGCCAAGGTCATCAACAGCCTGATCACCGTGAACGACATGGACAACGCCACTTTGACCAGCGCCACCGTGACCATCACGGGCGGCTTCATGACCGGTCAAGACGTGCTGAGCTTCACCAACAGCGGCATGGGCAACATCACCGGCAGCTACAACACCACCTCAGGCGTGATGAGCCTCAGTTCGGCAGGCGGCACGGCCACAAAGGCCCAGTGGGAAGCCGCCTTGCGCGCCGTGGCGTACAACAACACCTCAGACGCCCCCAGCACAGCAGCGCGCACGGTCAGCTACGTGGTCAACGATGGCACCGTGAACGGCAACACCGTCAACTCCACCATCAACCTCACGCCCGTCAACGACGCACCGGTGCTGAACGTGGGCAGCACACTGGCCTACACCGAAAACGATGCGGCCAAGGCCATCAACGGCCTGATCACCGTGAACGACGTGGACAACGCCACTTTGACCAGCGCCACCGTGACCATCTCGGGCGGCTTCATGACCGGTCAAGACGTGCTGAGCTTCACCAACAGCGGCATGGGCAACATCACCGGCAGCTACAACACCTCCTCAGGCGTGATGAGCCTCAGTTCGGCAGGCGGCACGGCCACAAAGGCCCAGTGGGAAGCCGCCTTGCGCGCCGTGGCGTACAACAACACCTCAGACGCCCCCAGCACAGCAGCGCGCACGGTCAGCTACGTGGTCAACGATGGCACCGTGAACGGCAACACCGTCAACTCCACCATCAACGTCACGGCGGTCAACGACGCGCCCACAGGCACCAACGCCACCCTCACGGTGGATGAAGACGGCAGCAGAACCTTCACAGCCGCAGACTTCGGCTTTGCCGACGCGGCTGACAACCCTGCCAACGCGCTGAGCACGGTCATCATCACTGCGCTGCCTGTTGCGGGCACACTCAAACTCAACGGCTCGCTGGTCACGCAAGGCCTGCCGATCGCCGTGGCTGATCTTGGCACCTTGGTGTATGCGCCCACACCCAACGCCAACGGCAACGGCTACGCCACCATTGGCTTCAAGGTCAAAGACAACGGGGGCATGGCCAACGGCGGGGTGGACACCAGCGCCACCGCCAACACCCTGACCATCAACGTCACCGCCGTCAACGATGCCCCCGTGCTGGCCGACACCAACGTGAGCATGTCGGCAGTCCTTCAGGGCAGCGGTGCGGTGCCCACAGGGGCCGTGGGCGTACTGGTCAGCACCCTGGTGGGCGGCGTGTCCGACATCGATGCGGGCGCGGTCAAGGGCATTGCCATCACCGACGTCAACACCGCCAAGGGCACGCTGTACTACAGCCTCAACGGCGGCACCAACTGGACCGAACTCACCGATGCCACCACCAGCACGGCCCGTCTGCTCAAAGCCGATGCGGACAACCGCGTTTACTTCAAAGCTGCAGCCACCACCGCCGGCGCTGTGGCCGATGCCTTGACCTTCCGCGCCTGGGACACCACCACGGGCACCGAAGGCCAAACCGCCAACGTCACGCCCTCGGGCGGCACCACCGCGTTTTCGCAAACCCCTGACACCGTCAGCGAATACGTGGTTCAGCCCGTCACCATCAACGTGGTGTCCACCGATGACCTGGTGGCCAAAGGCGAAGCCATCCCGCTCACGGGCAAGGCCGACCCCAACGCCCTGGTGTCGCTGAACATCAACGGGGCCATTCGCGAAGTGACAGCCGATGCTTTGGGCGACTGGAGCTACAACGCCAGCCCCGTGGCCGCGGTGCAGCAAGTGCGCTACATCATGGTGCGCAAGAATCTGTTGAACGGCAACGGCGGGGACGCCGACGGTTACTTTGGCATCTCTGAACTCAGTGCCAGCCAAGGCGGCACCAACCTGGCAGCGGGCAAAACCGTCACCACCTCGCTGGGCGGCGTGAGCGGCACGACCACCGTCTTGACCGATGGCAGTTTGAGTGGCGGCGTCAGCGTCTTGGCTGCTGGCGAGCAATGGGTCCAAATCGACTTGGGTGCCAGTTACGCCGTGGACAGCGTCAAGGCGGGTGCAGTGCAGGGTATCAACGGCTATGGCTACAGCAACTCGATGGGTTTGAACGGCGCGACCATTTACACCTCGTTGACCGACATGTCGGCCATGACCACGACCCAGCTCAACGCAGCGGCGGCTGGCACCACCCCCACCGTGGGCAGCACCGCCATCAGCGGTGTCGTCAACAACGGCACATTCAGCGACAACAAAGACCTGTTTCTGGAAGGCGCCAACACCATCACCGCATCAGAATTGGTGCAGGCCGTCAGCAGCCAGGCAACACGCGTGGTGTCGATGGACAGGATCGCACCGGTGACCATCGTCACCAGCGCCGCACTCAGTGCCGACACCGGCACCTCCACCACCGACTTCGTCACCAGCGTGGCCGCGCAAACCATCACCGGCAACCTGAGCGCCAACCTGGCCACGGGTGAACAAGTCATGGTCTCGCTGGACAACGGCCTGACCTGGACCGCCGCCACCGCCACCGTGGGCACCAGCACCTGGAGCTTGCCGGGCGTGACGCTGGTGGGCAGCAACACCTTGCAAGCCAAAGTGGTGGACACCGCAGGCAACGGCAGCACGCCCTATACCCACACCTACGCGTATGTGCCGGTGTCGAACTTGACCCTCGGCATCACCCAGATTGACGACAACGCAGGCACACCCTCAACCGTGTTGTCAGGCGGCACGACTAACGACACCACGCCCCAACTGCTGGGCACCTTGGGCGGGGCCACGCAAGGCGCGGCCTTGGCCACCAACGAAGTCGTCAACGTGTACCGCACGCCCAACCTGGCCGTGGCCACGGTGGTGCAGGCCGGCACACTGGCTGGCGATCAAATTTTGAGCGGCAATGCGCTGACTTACTACAACAACGGCAATGGCAACTACGGCGCACAGGCAATGTGTACCTGCCCACCACCCCCGCCAACGGCGACATGGTGGTCATCAGCAAAGGCTCCGGCTGGGGCATCACGGTGTACGCAGGCAGCACGGTGGTTGGCAATTTGGGCTCGCCCGGTGTCAACAGCGGTGGGCAGGACAACCTGTATTTCAAGTGGGACACCACCAAAGGCCAATGGCTGACTGGCACCAACGCCCTGATCAAAGTGGGCACGGCTGCGGTCACCACCAGCGGCACAGGCCAAAGCACCTGGACGCTGACCGACAACACCGGGCTGGGCAACAGCGACAGCGTGCTGTATGTGGCGCAGATTGAAAACACGGCCGGTACGTTTGGCCCGCAATCCACGCCCGGCGTGTATGACTGGCGTTACAACGTGGACAACGTGGCCCCGGCTTCGATCACCCTGATCGGCACGGACGATGTGGCCCCGGTGACGGGCACGATAGCCGCCAACAGCGTGACCAACGACGACAAGCCCACCTTCAGTGGCATCACCGAGGGCAATGCGGTGGTCAAGGTGTATGACGGGGTCACCCTCTTGGGTACCACCACCGCCAACGGCGTTGGGGCCTGGAGCTTCACGCCCACCACCGCCATGGCCCCAGGTCTGCACAGCGTGACGGCCACGTCCACCGATGCGTATGGCAACACCACCTCGTCCACCACAGCGCTGCCCTTCACGATCGACATCGCCGCCCCGGTGGCTGTGGCCGATGTCAACAGTGGCAACGAAGACGTGGCCAGCTTGTCCGGCACCGTGGCCACCAACGACACCAGCAAAGACGGCAGCGAGACCTACGCCATCGTGGGCAGTGCCACGGGTGCCAAAGGCAGCCTGGTGCTCAACCCCAACGGCAGTTACACCTACACGCGCACCAGCGCTGCCGATGAAATCACCGCTGACCTGGTGGAGACCTTCACCTACAAGGTGACCGATGCGGCGGGCAACACTACGCAAACCACGCTCAAAATCACCCTGACCCCGGTCAACGATGCGGCGGTCATTGGCGGGCAACTGAGCCAATCGCTGACAGAGACCAACGCCGTTCAGTCGACCAGTGGCACGCTCACCATCAGCGATGTGGACAGCGCCGCCACGTTCATCGAACAAGTCAACACCGCAGGCACCTATGGCAAGCTCGGCCTGACCGCCGCAGGTGTGTGGAGCTACACCATGAACTCGGCGCAAAACCAGTTCGTGGCCTCCCAGGTTTACACAGACACCTTCAACGTCATGGCCACCGATGGCACCACCAAGCAGGTGAGTGTCAACATCACCGGCACCAACGACGCCCCTGTCAACACCTTGCCAGGCACGCAAAGCACCGCAGAAAACACGGCCAAATACATCACAGGCTTGCAAATTGCCGACCCCGATGTGGGCATTGGCAACATGACCATGACCTTGGCCGTGACCAACGGCGTTTTGTTCTTGACAGGCTCGGGCATCAGCTTTGTGGGCAACAACAGCGCCAGTGTTCAGGTGACCGGGTCACTGGCTGACTTGAACAACTTGCTGAGCGATCCGCTGGGTGTGCGGTTCACGCCCACCACCAACTTCAACGGCACCGCTGCACTCACCATCACCACCAGCGATGGGTCTTTGAGCGATGTCGATACGCTGAACATTCTGGTCTCCAGCGTCAACTACGCCCCGGTCAACACCGTGCCGGCCGCACAAACCGTCCCCGAGGACACACTCCAGTCCATCGCGGGCATCAGTGTCAGTGACACTGACAACAACCTGGCCAGTGTCCAGTTGACGGTGCAAAACGGTATTTTGAATGTCCTCCTCAGTGGGGGCGTGACCATCACGGCCGGTGCCAATAACAGCAGCACCGTCAAGTTGACGGGCGCACAAGCTGCGCTGAACACGGTCGTGGCAGGTCTGGCCTACAAAGCCAATGCCAATTACAACGGTGCAGACACCCTGACCGTCTTGTCAACCGATGCCACGGGCATCACCGACACGGACACAGTGGCCATCACCGTGACGGCCATCAACGACGCACCCGTCAACACCGTGCCCGGTGCGCAGACAGCTGTCGAAGACACGAGCAAAGCCATCACGGGCCTGAGCATCAACGACGTGGACGGCAACCTGGCCACGGCCAAGCTCACCGTGCTCAACGGCACGCTGAACGTGAATCTGACCGGTGGTGCCATCATCAGCGCAGGTGCTAACAACAGCGGCACCCTGACCCTGAGTGGCACGCAAACGCAGATCAACTCAGCCTTGGGCAGTGTCAGTTACAAGGGCAATGCCAACTACAACGGTTCGGACACCCTGACCTTGTTGGCCAGCGACGGCACCCTGACTGACAGCGACACCGTGGCCATCACGGTTTCGGCTGTGAACGACGCCCCGGTCAACACCGTGCCCGCCGCACAAAACGCCACGGAAGACACCAGCCTGGCCATCACGGGTCTGAGCGTCAACGATGTGGACGGCAATTTGACGACCGCCAAACTCACCGTCGACTTCGGCACCTTGAACGTGAGCCTGGCGGGAGGAGCCACCATCAGCGCCGGTGCCAACAGCAGCAGCACCTTGACCCTGAGCGGCACACAAGCACAAATCAACGCCGCTTTGGGCAGCGTCAGCTACAAAGGCAGCGCCAACTACAACGGCTCGGACACACTCACGGTCTTGTCCACCGATGGCAATGCAGCCACCGACACCAATACCGTGGCCATCACGGTCGCGGCCGTGAACGACGCACCGGTCAACACGGTGCCTGCCACTTTGACGGCCACCGAAGACACGGGTTTGGCCATCTCCAGTCTGAGCGTGGACGATGTGGATGGCAACTTGGCCACCGTCAAGCTCACTGTGCTCAACGGCACGGTGGGCATCGGTTCGTTCTATGAAGGCTTCATCACGGCCGGTGCGAACGGCAGCAGCACCTTGACTCTGACGGCCTTGCCATCGCAGATCAACCAGGCCTTGAATTCTCTGTTCTACCAAGGCAATGCCAACTACAGCGGCTCGGACACGCTCACAGTCTTGTCCACCGACAGCAATGCGGCGACCGACACCGACAGCGTGGCCATCACGGTCTCGGCCGTGAACGACGCCCCGGTCAACACCGTGCCCGGTGCGCAAAGCACCAACGAAGACACCAACAAAGTCATCGGTGGCCTGCAGGTCACCGATGTCGACGCCACGGGCAGCATCGCCGTCACATTGGCGGTGACCAACGGCACGTTGACCCTATTGGGTGGCGCAGGCGTGACCCTGGCAACCAACAACACCGCCAGTGTGACGCTGACGGGCACCGTCAGCGCCATCAACGTGTTGCTGGCCACCGCGAGCGCCGTGACGTACAAGCCTGCGGCCAACTTCAATGGCAACGCCACGCTGACCATGACCAGCAGCGACGGCACGCTGTCGGACAGCGACACCGTGACCATCGCTGTGGCTTCTGTCAACGACGCGCCCACAGGCACCAACGGCACCATCACTGTGACCGAGGATGGCAGCCGGGTCTTCACAGCGGCCGACTTCGGATTTGCCGACGCTGCCGATTCGCCGGCCAATGCTTTGAGCGCGGTGATGATCACGGCGCTTCCCACGGCGGGCACGCTCAAGCTCAGCGGCGTAGCGGTCGCCCTCAACGTGCCCATTGCCGTTGCCAATTTGGGTAACTTGGTCTACGCACCCGCAGCCAACGGCAATGGCACCGGCTACGCCACATTCGGCTTCAAGGTACAAGACAACGGCGGCGTTGCCAACAGCGGTGTGAACACCAGCGTCGCCGCTTACACCATCACCGTCAACGTCACCGCCGTCAACGACGCCCCTGTGAACGCGGTTCCGGCAGATCAGACCGCGACGGAAGACACCAACCAAGTCATCACCGGCCTGGGTGTCAGCGATGCGGATGCGGGCACCAGTCTGACCGTGACGCTGGCCGTCACCAACGGCACCCTGACCCTGCTGGGGGGCACCGGCGTGACCCTGACCAACAACAACAGCACCAGCGTGACGCTGACGGGCACCGTCAGCGCCGTCAACACCTTGCTGACCACGGCCAACGCCGTGACCTACAAACCCACGGCCAACTTCAATGGCAGTGCCACGCTGACCATGACCAGCAGTGACGGCACGCTCAGCGACAGTGACTCCGTGGCCATCACGGTCAATCCTGCCAACGATGCGCCCGTGCTGGCCGATACCGCTTTGAGCCTGACGACTCTGGGCACCTATTCGGGCAATCCCGTTGGCGCGGTGGGCAGTCTGGTCAGCAACTTTGTGGGCGGCGTCACCGACATCGACACAGGCGCGCTGCACGGCATGGCCATCACCGGCGTGAACACCCAAGGCACGCTCTGGTACAGCACCAATGGCGGCACCAGCTGGACGCAAGTGTCCGGCACGCTGAGCGAGACCAACGCCTTGTTGATCGGCGCGGACGCGAACAACCGTCTGTACTTCAAACCCGTGACCGGCGTGGCCAGTGGCTTGGTCAGCGATGCGCTGACTTTCCGTGCCTGGGACCAGACCAGCGGCACCGAAGGGACCTTTGTCAGCACCGTGCCCAATGGCGCGACAACGGCTTTTTCGACCGACATGGACACCATCAGCCAGATGCTCCCGGTGGACCTGAACAACATCAACAGCAGCCTGGGCGGCTTCGTCATCAATGGCGACAGCACTGGTGACCGATCCGGCTGGACCGTCTCGAATGCGGGGGACGTCAACGGCGACGGTTTTGACGACATTTTGATCGGCGCAGACCAGGCCGAAGTGGGCGCTACCCTCAACGCGGGCAAATCCTATGTGGTGTTCGGCAAAGTGGGTTTGGCCGCCATCAACCTCAGCGCTGTGGAGGCTGGCGTCGGCGGCTTTGTGGTCAATGGCTGGAGTGAATCGGACTATTTGGGCACCTCGGTCAGCGCTGCAGGCGACGTCAACGGCGATGGGCTGGCCGATGTCATGGTCAGCGCGACCAATGGGCGCTTCTCGGCCACCGCCACCGGTGACAACGTGGGCCACACGTACATCGTGTACGGCAAATCCAGCACCACCGCGGTCAATGCCAGCGACATCGCGGCCAACTCGGGCGGCTTCTACATTTATGGCCGCTCATCGCTGGACACCACGGTAGACGAACTCACCGGCAGGAGCATCCGCAGCGCAGGCGACGTGAACGGTGACGGCATCTCTGACTTCATCATTGGTGCGCCTGACTCTGACCCTGCAGGCGGCATCGACGCTGGCCGCACCTACGTGGTGTTTGGCAAAAGCACAGGCGCCATCAGCTTGCGCGATGTGGCCAATGGCACAGGCGGCTTTGTGGTCCTGGGTGAATCTGCCGGTGACCGCAGCGGTGCCAGTGTCAGCAGCGCAGGCGACGTGAACGGCGACGGACTGGCCGATTTGATCATTGGAGCCACCAACGCCAACGGTGCCAGTGGCCGCAGCTATGTGGTCTATGGCAAGACCGACACCGGCTTTGTTGACTTGAGCAAAGTGGCGGTCAACAACGGGGGCTTTGCACTCTCGGGCAACTGTGCAGGCGACCAGGCTGGTCTTGTCAGCAATGCAGGCGACGTCAACGGCGACGGCTATGCCGATTTGCTGGTGGGCTCATTCTTCTCGGACCCTGGCGGCAACACCGATGCCGGACGCAGCTACGTGGTGTTTGGTGGCTCCAACCTCACGTCCATGAACGTGTCGGTGATTGCCTTGACCACCAGCACGGGCGGTTACGTCATTCGCGGCGAAAGTGACGGGGACATGGCCGGGCGCGTGAGCTATGCCGGCGACGTCAACGGGGACGGCCTGGCCGACATGATCGTCGGGGCATTGCGCGCAGACCGCGACGGCCTGGTGGACGCAGGACGCAGCTACGTGGTGTATGGCAAAACCGACAGCACGGGCGTGAACCTCACCAACATTGCCAACGGCTCAGGCGGCTTTGTGATTTATGGCCAATCGACGGACGACTTGGCGGGCAGCAGCGTCAGCTATGCAGGCGACATCAACGGTGACGGCTTTGCCGACTTGCTGGTCTCGGCACGCGATGCCGACCCCGCTGGCGGAGTCGGTGCGGGCAAGAGTTATGTCATCTTGGGGGGCAGCCAGTTTGCCACCACGGTGGACCGTCTGGGTACCGTAGGCCCAGACACCCTCACAGGCTCCAGCGCCGCAGAAACCTTTGCGGCAGGTGAGGGGTTCGACGTTTTGATCGGTGGCGGCGGTGCCGACGTGATGTATGGCGGCAAGGGCCGCGACACCTTTGTGCTGAACGCCAGCAACATCGCTGCGCTGCAAAGCGACATGGGGGCCAACGGCAACACCACCCAGCTGGCCCGCGTGGACGGCGGTAACCATTACGACACGATTGAAGTGAGTGGCGGTGCCAGCCTGGACCTGACGCAAGTGAGCAACGTGGACGCCTCGGGCACCAGCGGTGCCAGCCGAATCGACAGCATCGAGCGCATCGACCTGGCCACCGACACCGCCAGCAACACCCTGACCCTGAATGGCCGTGACGTGAACGACATGGCCGGCTTCAACACCGTGCGCCTGGGCGGCAACACCGCCACCAACCCCGACGGCAAAGTGTGGACCAACCTGAGCGGCACCGCCTTTGCGACCACCACGCGCTACCACCAGCTGGTGGTAGAGGGCGACAGCCGCGATGTGCTGGACATGCGCACGGGTCCGGGCCTGTGGAACAAGGTCGGCACGGCAAGCAATGGCACTTACAGCTATCAGGTGTACCAAAACAACAGCACCCTGTCGCAAGTGATTGTGCGTGACGGCGTGCAGGTGTGGGTGGACGAAGTCCCCACGCTGGTGGGCAGCAACCCGAGTGACAACGGCTACGTGACGGCCGTGGGCAACGACCTGGTGCTGAACTTCAGCGAAAGCGTGGTCAAAGGCACGGGCCTGATCGAGTTGTACAAAGCCGACGGCACGCTGGTGCAAAGCTTTGACGCCGCCACCAGCACCGCACTGACCTGGAGCGGCAGCAACTTGACGATCAACCCCACGGCTGACTTGTTGGCTAACACCGGTTACTACATCAAGGTCGCCGCCACCGCCGTCAAAGACTTGACGGGCAACGCCTACGCGGGCATTGCCGATGCCACCACGCTCAACTTCACCACACCCGATGCCAGCGGTGCCATTGTGGTGCCGACTACCAGCAGTCAGACTGGGGTTTATTTGGGCCAAGACTTGTCCACCATTGGGGACTTCAACGGTGACGGCTACGACGACTTCATTGTGGGTGCGGGCGTTGCCAACAGCACAGGTGCGGCGTATGTGATTTACGGCAATGCCAGCGGCACCGTGCCCAACTTGAGTGGCGGCAGCATTGCGGCCAGTGCGGGTTTCAAAATTTCAACGGGATTGACTGTTGCCGATTACTTTGGCGTCGCCGTCAACAGCGCAGGCGACACCAACGGTGACGGTCTGGCCGATTTGGTGGTGACGGCCAAATACGGTGGCAACGTCTACCCCACCGGTAACTCGGCCTTTGTCGTCTTTGGCCAAAACAACGCCAGCACCGTGTATGGCAGCAGCTTCACTGTTGGTAACGGCATCGCTGCCACCAATGGTTACCAGATCCACATCACCGAGACCTACCTTGGTCATGCGGTGAGCAACGCGGGCGACGTGAACGGCGATGGCTTGAGCGATCTGCTGGTGACCTCTGACCAAGGCACCAGCAATTTCCGCAATGCGTACGTTATTTACGGCAAAACGGGCTCACAAGCCCTCAACCTGACGTCCTACGCCGATTTCACGGCCGACCTGGGTTACAACCTATTCGCAGGTGCCGTCGCAGAGTTGGGCGCATCCGTGTACGGCGCAGGCGACGTGAACGGGGACGGACTGGCCGACTTCGTTGTGGGGGCCAACAACTTCGGATCGGTTGGCAAAGCGGGTGCTGCGTTTGTCGTTTATGGCAACAGCACGGGTACCCCCGTTCAGTTGGACGCCAACAACAACATTGATGCCAGCCAAGGTTTCAAAGTGACAGGCCTTACACGTTCTGGTACCAACTCATACTTTGGCACTGGGGTGTCCAGCGCTGGCGACGTCAACGGCGACGGCCTAGCCGACGTCATGGTCAGCTCGCCCTATGAGGCGGCTAATGGCGGCAATTCCGCCTCGGGCGGTGGCGTGGTGTACGTCTTGTATGGCAACAGCAGTGGCACAGCCCTGGACCTGAATGTGGGCAACGGCGTGATCGATCCGAGCCGTGGTTTCAAAATCACCAATGGCAACACCACCGTCAACGCCAACCTTGGCAATGGCTACACCAGTCTCGCCAGTGCCGGCGACATCAACGGTGACGGCTTGAGCGACATGATCATCACCGGGAGTGACGTTGGGGGCGGAGCGCACACCACCTATGTGGTGTACGGCAATGCCAGCGGTACCACCGTGGCCATCGACGCCAGTGGCAACATTGCCGCCAGCAACGGCTTCAAGCTGGTGGGCGGGGTGGGCAATTCGGTGGCCAGCGCCGGCGACATCAACGGCGACGGCTTGAACGACCTGTTGGTCTCGTCCACTCTGGGTGGGTCCAAGTACAGCTACAACGTGGTGCTGGGCGGCACGCAGTGGGTCACCGCTGCGCTCAACGGCTCGGGTGACTTTGCCGGCACAGCGGGTAACGAAGCCTTGATCGGCTCCACCGGCAACGACACCATGACCGGCGGCGGCGGTGTGGACCGGTTCTTTGCAGGCCGTGGCGACGACACCATCGTGCTCACCACCAGTGACATCGCCAATTTGCAAAACAACAGCACAGGCCAAACGGTCAAGACCACCCTCAGCGGCGGCACAGGCTTTGACACGGTTCGCCTGACCGGCGGTGCCAGCCTTGATTTGCTCAAAATCTCCAACGCTGCGGCCATGGGCATCGACGAAACCAGCCGCATTGAAGGCATGGAGCGCATCGACATGGCCACCGATACGGCGGCCAACGTGCTCAAGATCTCGAACAAAGACATCAACGACATGGCCGGCTTCAACCAGATTCACACCGGCAGCGCCAGTGAAGACGGCAAGACCTGGACCAACGTGACCGGCACAGCGCTGGGCACCACCACGCCTTACCACCAGATGGTGGTGGAGGGCGGCAGCAACGACACCGTGGCACTGACGGCCAACGGGGGCACCTGGGCCAACGTGGGCACCGTGAGCAACGGCACCAGCCAATACACCGTGTACCAGAACGACGGCACCCACTCGCAGCTGCTGGTGCAGCAGGGCGTGGCGGTGAACACCCAGGCACCCACCCTCTTGTGGAGCACGCCAGCCGACAACGACTTTGTGAACACGGCCAACCTGGGCAACAACATCACCTTGCAGTTCAGCGAGAACGTGGTCAAAGGCACAGGCTTCATTCAGCTGTGGAACAAAACCACAGGCATGCCGGTGGAAGCGTTTGACGTGAGCACCAGCGCGCTGGTCACAGGCTGGGGCACCAGCCTGTTGAGCATCAACCCCTCGGCCAACTTGTTGGCGGGTACTGACTATTTCCTCAAAGTCAGCGACAACGCCATTCAGGACTCGTCAGGCTTGGCCTATGCGGGCATGAACAGCGACCTTCAGCTGAACTTCTCCACCCAGGCGGCCGATGGCAGTTATGCCGTCACGACTTCGTTTGCCAGTGCGGCCAGTTCTTCTTCGTTTTTGCGGTCGGTAGCGACGGCAGGCGACTTCAACGGTGACGGTTTCGACGACCTGCTGATCGGTGTGGCGGGCGGTCAGTCCGGCGTGTATGTGGTCTACGGCAACGCCCTTGGCGAGGGTATGAAGCTGGACGCCGGTGCGATCATGAGCAACGGCGTGATTGCGGCCGACCAGGGCTTCAAGATTTACGGCAGTAATTCATTGGGCACATCGGTGACGGGCATTGGCGACGTCAACGGCGACGGTTTTGCCGATGTGTTGATAGGTTCCTCCACCGACGGCCAAGGTGGCACCAGTGCTGGTGCGGCGTTTGTGGTGTACGGCAGTGCCAATCCTGCGGCCTTGGACATTTCCAGCGGCAACATAGCTGCGTCGCGCGGCTTCAAAATCGTGGGTGGCAAGGGCAGTATCGCTTTGGGCAGCAGTGTCTCAGGCGTGGGTGATTTCAACGGCGACGGCATGGGTGACTTCATCATGGGCGCGCCGTCTTTGGGTGTGAACGCCAGTGGCGGTTCAGCTTATGTGGTTTATGGCAAAACCAATGGCAGTACGTTGGTACTGGGCACCGACTACAGCATTGCAGCCCAGGACGGTTTGCTGCTCTCGGGCAAAGCCGGTGACAAGGCGGGCTTCTCTGTGTCAGGCGCTGGCGACATCAACGGTGACGGTTTGGCCGATGTGATTGTGGGTGCACCCAATACCGGGTCCACCAGCAACGGAGCGAGTTACGTCATTTTTGGCGGTGCGACAATGGGTGGCACGATGGATGCCCTTGTGGCTGCAGGCCAGGGCTTCAAGATCAGTGGTTCAACTTCCACCAATGGTATCCAATTGGGCACCAGCGTCTCGAGCGCAGGCGACGTCAACGGTGACGGCTATGCCGACTTGATCGTGGCGACCGACGCTGATCAAACCTACACCGCTGCTTATGTGGTGTATGGCAGTTCTGCTCCTACAAGCTTGACGGTGACCAACGCGGCCTTGGCCGCTTCGCAAGGTTTCCGTATTTTCAGCGGCGCCACCACGGGTGCGGTCTTGAGCCAAGTCTCAAGCGCGGGCGACATCAACGGCGACGGTTTTGCCGACGTGATCGTGGGCTCCAAGAGCGGCTCCTCGTATGTGGTGTACGGCAGTGCCACGGGTGTGGATGTGGATTTGACTGCAGCAACCATTGCGGCATCACAAGGCTTCAAACTCACCTATTCGACCACCGACAACGCGGTGACCGCGCAGGATGTGTCGTTCGCGGGCGACTTTGACGGTGACGGTCTGACCGACTTGGTGATTGCCGAAAAGTCGTCGACCACTGGCAACTTGAACAGCTACAAGATTGTCTTTGGTGGCACGCAGTGGCTGACCGCTTCGGTGGTGGGCAACGGCGCTGTCACGGGCACAGCAGCCTCTGAGGCCGTTCTGGGCTCAACCGCCAACGACACCCTGACGGGCGGCGGCGGTGTAGACCGTTTCTTTGCCGGTTTGGGTGACGACACGATCGTGCTCAGCGCCAGCGACGTGACCAACTTGGGTAACGTGGCCGCAGGCCAAACAGCCAAGGCCAGCGTGAGCGGTGGTGGGGGTTTTGACACACTGCGCTTGAGCGGTGGTGCTGCGCTGAATCTGACCACCATCTTCAATGCCGGTGCCATGGGCTTGGAAGAAAACAGCCGCATCGAAAGCATTGAACGCATCGACTTGGCCACGGATGCTGCAGCCAACACGCTCACGCTGACGACCACCGATGTGAAGGACATGGCAGGCTTTGACCTGATCCACACCGGCACCCCCAGTGCCGATGGCAAGACCTGGACCAATGTGTCGGGTCAGGCCTTGAAAGCGATCACCAACTTCCATCAGATGGTGGTGGAGGGTGGCAGCAACGACAGTCTGGTGCTCAGCACCCCCGTGGGGCCATGGAGCCTGGAGGGCACGGTCAGCGACGGCGTCAACAATTACACGGTTTATCAAAACACCAGCACGGCTTCGCAGGTGTTGGTCAAATCGGGTGTGGCGGTGCAGGCCTTGGGCGGGCCCGCCCTGGTGTCGAGCACGCCGGGTGACAACGGCTACATGATGGCCTTGAGTGACGCCATCACCTTGAGCTTCGATCAGGCGGTGGTTCGGGGTACCGGCACCATTGAGCTGTGGAACAGCAGCACGGGCACCTTGGTGCAGAGCTTTGATGCGGCCACCACCACCGAGGTGACGGGTTGGACAGGCAACACCTTGAGCATCAACCCGACTGCCAACTTGGCCGGTGCCAGCAACTACTACCTCAAGATCAACCCCGCCGCCATCAAAAATGCAGCGGGCAGTTCATTTGCAGGGCTGAACAACAGCACCGATCTGAACTTCACCACGGCCAGCGCAGACGGCAGCATTGCTTTGACGGCCAATGCCGGTCAAACCTCGAGTTACCTGGGCATGTCGATGTCCGAAGTGGGCGACTTCAACGGGGATGGCTATGACGATGTGATCGTGGGGGCGCATGGCACTTCCAGCTATTCTGGCGCAGCGTATGTGGTGTACGGCAACGCCTCTGGCACCTTGCCTAATTTGAGCAACAGCACCATTGCTGCAAGCGCAGGTTTCAAGATGACGGGCGGCTCCAACAGCGAGTTGGGTTACAGCGTGTCGGGTTTGGGTGACATCAACGGTGACGGTTTGATGGACGTGTTGGTGGGTACTTACGCGAATCCAACCACTTGGTCTGGCAACAACGCAGCCTATGTGGTCTATGGCAGCAGCAATGCGACAGACCTCAGTTTGTCCGGTGGAACCATCGCGTCCAGTCTGGGCTTCAGGGTCAAAGGCAGCGGCACCAGTCAAGCGTTTTTCTTCGGTGTGCACGTCAGCAACGCTGGCGACGTGAACGGCGACGGCCTGGCCGACCTGATCGTGGCCCGAAATGACGGCAAAGGCACCAGCACGGGCCAAGTGTTTGTGGTGTATGGCAACACCGGCAGTGCCGGGTTCGACTTCAGCGGCGAGACCATTGCAGCGTCCAGTGGCTACAGGATTGCCGGATCGACCGACAACCACGGTTTTGGCTACGTGGTGTCTGGCGGTGCCGACGTCAACGGCGACGGTTTGGCCGACATGGTGGTGAGTGCGCCTGGGGAAGGCAGCACGGCTCCGCCTACCGGCGCTGCTTATGTGATTTATGGCAACAGCACGGGGACTTCCTATCAAATCACCGGTACCACGGTTCCAAGCTCCATGGGTTACAAGATCGTGGCGGACCTTAATTCGGGTTTGCGCAGCGTGGACATGGTGGGCGATGTCAACGGCGATGGTTTGGCCGATGTGATTGTGAGCACCTATACGGCCGGCACCAATTCCAACTACGGCGCGGCTTATGTGGTTTACGGCAACAGCACAGGGTCTTCGGTGAACCTGAGCAGTGTGGCAAGTACACCTTCTTTGGGCTTCAAAATCGCATCGACAACCTCGGAATACCTGGGCTTGCGGGTCTCGGGCGCTGGCGACGTCAACGGTGATGGCTTGATGGACTTGATGGTGTCTGGCGGTGGTGGCTTCACCAATGCGGTGTATGTGATTTATGGCAACGCCAGTGGCACCAGCATGTCGGTGGGCACGGCAGCAAGCTCGCTTTCACCGAGCCAGGGCTTCCAGATCACTGGCCAGGTGGGGTTTGCGGTTTCTGCGGCGGGTGACATCAACGGTGACGGCCTGGACGACTTGATCGTGGGCGGACCGAGCAACGTTACGGCCGGCAGCTACAACGTGGTGCTGGGCGGCACGCAATGGATCACGTCGGTGGTCAAAGGTCAAGGCACCATCACCGGAGCCGCCGCCTCTGAAGCCCTGGTGGGGTCAACGGGTGACGACACCTTGACGGGCGGTGGCGGCGTAGACCGTTTCTTTGCCGGTATGGGGGATGACACCATCGTGCTCACAGGCACGGATGTGACCCAACTGGCCAACAACGCGACGGGCCAGACGGCCAAAGCCTTTGTGGACGGTGGCAGTGGTTTTGACACGATTCGCCTGAGCAGTGGGGCCAATCTGGACCTCACGACCATCCGCAATACCAGTGTGCTGGGCTTGAAAGAAAACAGCCGCATCGAGAGCATCGAGCGCATCGTGATGGGCGCAGACACTGCCGCCAACACGCTGACGCTGACAGCCCGTGATGTCAAGGACATGGCCGGCTTCAACGTGATCCACACGGGCACGGCCAGTGAAGACGGTAACGTCTGGACCAACACAACGGGAACGGCGCTGAGTGCGACCACCCGGTACCACCAGCTGGTGGTGAACGGCACGGACATCGACACGGTGGTGTTTGCGGCCGACACCGGTTTTTGGACCAACGTTGGCACCGTCAGCAACGGAGCCGTGACATACGACGTGTACCAAAACGCAGGCAACATGGCGCAAGTGCTGGTGAAGGCGGGCGTGTTGGTGACCAACAACGACAGCGTGGCGCCTGTGGTGCTGGACTTGAACCGCGACGGCGACTTGTCTTACAGCCAGACGCTGATGGACGTGAACAACGACGGCCAGCTGGACCAGACGGCCTGGGCGGGTCGCCAGGACGGCGTGCTGGTGTGGGACAAGTACGCCGATGGTTTGGTGCACGACAACAGCCAATACGCGTTCAGCCAATACGGCGGCGTGAGCAGCACCGACTTGCAGGGATTGGCGGCAGCGTTTGACAGCAACCGGGACGGCGTGTTGAACGCGCAAGATGCGAAGTTTGGCGAGTTCAAAGTCTGGCAAGACGGCAACGGCAACGGCGTGAGCGAGGCGGGCGAAGTGCGCAGCCTGACGCAAGTGGGCATTGAGGCAATCGAGCTGAGCAGCGACGGCGTGGTGCGAGCCCCGGCGGTGGGGGTGCAGGAAGCGGGCCGCAGCACGGCGCAGCTGTCAGGCGGCGGCGAGATGTTGGTGGCCGACGCGGCGTTTGCTTACCAAAGCGTGCCCGAGCTGGACTTGGCCGGATTTGTGGCGCAGACCCAGGCGAGTGCAGCCAAGGCGCAGCCGCTGTCTGCAGAGACCAGCGTCAAGCTGTTCCTGTACGACATGATCCAGAGCGCACACGCGGCAGAGCAGGCCGGCAGCGAGTTGTTCGAGGGCGAAGGAAAAACATCCTCTGTGGTTGCACCTCTGAATGTCGGCTACACCGTGGACATGCTTGCAGAGCACTTGCTGCAACCGCTGCAAAGTTGAACCCAACATGCATTGTCAAATTCCCGCCTTGGCAGTGGCCGAGGCGGGTCATTTGCACCTAATCATGACGGCGCATGCTTTCTCGTGAGGTATTGAACCTTCACGCCCGGTCTGGACCTGAGCGCTTCTTGTGGCCACCCATGAGGGTCACGGTTTTTTAAGAAATCCCCCACCTTTGATTGATGAATTTTCTTTGTGATTTTTTCGAATAAAACAATTTTCTAGAAAAAAATTGTTAGTTATTGTCACGATTGAACGATCTATTTATCTCAATATTCGCCAATTTGAATACTTGGCATTAATATTTAAGCCTTGTGAGCCTTGAGTGCCTCACACCTCCAGAGAACACCGCCATGACCAATCCGACAACCCCCGCAGCCCAATTGAGTTTTTTTGGTTACTTCGAACAAAACCTGAGGATTGGCATCAGTGGCATCGCTTCGGGTTTTGCCGACGGGACCGAGGTGAACCTGCTGGTCTTGGACACCATGGGCAACAGCGTCTCGGTGAGCGCGACCATTCAGGGTGGCTCGTTTGAGGTGACCAACATCGACTCAGCGGGCTTCACGCCTGGCACTCTGACCATCACGGCCACGGCAGGGGATGTGACCGCTCAAGAACCGCTGACCTTGGCGGCATTCGTGCCTGGGGACCCCATCGTCATCGACCAGCAGCCGGTGTTGAACGCGCTCAACCAGCTGACCATTCAGGGCAAAGCACCGAGTTTGCAACCCAACGATGTGTTGACCCTGGAGGTTCGAGACACCGTGGGTGCCAAAGTCACCACCACAGCGGTGGTGCAGGCCGATGGCTCGTTCAGCGTGCAGGGCCTGGGCACCCAGGGTCTCAAAGACGGTCTGCTGGTCATCGATGTCATGGCACTCACCGACAAAGGGGCGATCAGTGTGGTGAACGCGGCCAACGTGGTGCTGACCAACTTCACCCCTGAAGGGGCAGACAAGGCCTTGCAAGCCAGCGAAGACACACCTTTTGTGTTGACGGCGGCGGACTTTGGCTACGACGCCACCGGTGGTTACAGCATGACGGGCATCAAAATTGCCGGATTGCCCGCGCAAGGCACGCTCAAGCTCAATGGCGCGGCGCTGCAGCTGGACCAGTTTGTGTCACTGGCCCAACTCAACACCGGGGATCTGGTGTTTCAGGCGGCAGCCAACGCCAGTGGCAACAATTACGCCAACTTCAAGTTCAAGGTGATGGACAGCCGTGTGGGCAACAACGAAGACCTGGTGCCCAACACCCTGACCTTCAACGTCGTCCCCGTCGACGACGCGCCTGTGGTCTCCAACCTGATCCCTGACCAGATCGCTGCGGTCAACGCGCCCTTCAGCTACACCGTACCGGCCAACACCTTCACCGACCTGGACAGCACGCTGACCTACAGCGCCACGTTGGGCAGCGGCGCTGCTTTGCCTGCATGGTTGACCTTCAATGCCGCCACACGCACCTTCAGCGGCACGCCCCCCAACGCCAACGACTTCAACCTCAAAGTCGTCGCCAGCGATGGCACCACCAGCGTGTCTGACGTGTTTGCCGTGGCCATTGCCCCGGTGGTCACCAGCTTGGCCGTGGTCAGTGCCACTGGCGTGACCAACACCCGCTTGAATGCGGGCGATGTGGCCACCATCGAGGTGAATTTCATCGAGGCGGTCACCGTCACGGGCACGCCACAGCTCACGCTCAACATCGGGGGCACCCCGGTGCAGGCCAATTACGTGAGCGGATCGGGCGGCACCAAACTGACCTTCACCTACACCGTGCAGGCCGGAGAAAACGACCCCAACGGCATCAGCATCGATGCCAATGCCTTGACCCTGAACGGCGGCACCATCAAGGACGCGCAAGGCAACAACGCCATCTTGAGCACGCCACCGGTCACCGACAACACCGACTTCAAGGTGGACACGGAAAACCTGCGCACGGTGTCGGCCGATGGCATGGACAAAAACTTCTCGCTGGCCGATGACACCAGCGACACCTGGGCGGTTTATTCGGATGGCACCACCAAAGGCCACAACCTGTATGTGACGCTTGCTGGCACCGAAAGCCTGCAACTGGCCCAGATGCGCGTGGACGGCGGTGCCTGGACCAGCATGACGTTCAGTGGCAACAAGGCGGTCTACCACTTCAACACGGCGCTCACAGCAGGGGCGCATGCCTTTGATTTCCGCACCCTCGACCTGGCGGGCAACTACTCCGCCACGACCACCCAAAATGTGACGGTCAGCAACTGGAGCGCACTGCCCAACGTCAGCACCGTCACCACGGCTGCAGTGACTGTGCCCGACGCCTCCACGGGCCAGGCCCTGTTGGGTGACGGCACCTTGCAGACCTTCACGGTGAGCAAAGAGGCCATTGGCAGCTACCTCAACAACGGCGCGGCCAACCTCTTTTTGCAAGGTGGCAGCACGGGCGATGCCGGTGCCAGCACGGTGACAGACCACTTGAAGATGACGGGCGACGGCGCGGTGTTGAACCTGACCGATTTGCTAGGCGGTGGCTACACGGTGGACAAGGTCCAGGGTTTTGAATTCTTGGACATGCGCGCTGCGGGCAAGCAAGCCATCGTGGCCGACGCCATCAGCCTGGGCTCGGTGTCCACCTCGGGCTGGTTGTCCAACGCTAACTTGCTGGCGGGTTACTACGCCATGGTGGTGCGCGGTGGTACCGAAGACACCCTGATCATCAACAAGGGCGGCGACCACGATTTCACCGGTTTTGTGGCGGCAGGCACCTCCACCAATGCGGGCAATTTCATTGCCGATGGCATCACCTACGACATTTACAAAAACGACACCACCAAGCAGTACCTGTTGGTGCAGCAGGGCGTTCAGGTCAGCATCTGGTGGCCCACAGCGGTGGGCGCACCGATCAACATCGTCCCCTTGAGCGTCACCGCTTATCAGGACGTGACCAAGGCCATCACCGACCTCAGCGTCGAAGACATCAATGGCAACCTCAGTTCGGTCCAATTGAGCGTGCTCAACGGCACCTTGTCGCTCAGCCTGAGCGGCACCACCGTGAGCGCAGGCGCGCTCAACACCAGCAGCGTGACCCTGACCGGCACGCAGGCGCAGCTCAATGCGGCGCTGGCCACGCTGGCTTACAAGGGCAACACCTCATATTCCGGAACCGACACGCTGACCATCGTGTCCACCGACAGCACGGGCACGCCGCTGAGCGATACCGACACGGTCAACATCACGGTCAGCAACAACAACGCGGCCCCTGTGGCCAACCCGGTGGAGGTCGTGACCCCGTTTGAGAGCAATCAGCCCCCCGAAGTCACCGTCACCGACAACCAATCGGCGGCCACCGTGCCCAACGGGGCGATCACGACATTCACCTTGAGTTTCAACGAGGCGATCAGCGATGCCTCGCTCACCGCGGCTGATTTGTCGGTGATCAACGGATCGCTGGTGGCCAATTCGCTCACCAAAATCAACAGCAGCACCTGGACCGTGCAAGCGCAAGCACCCGCCACAGGTTCGGGCAGCATGGTGCTGACGCTGGCCAACGTGGGCTACACCGACTTGGCGGGTGCCGCGGGTGCAGGGGGCGCGGGTGTTCAGGCTTATGGCGATGTGGTGCCTGTCGCTGTCGGCGGCACGGCCGTTGCAGGACCTGTTATTGATGGTGCCTATGCCATGAACACAGCCCCAACGGGTTGGACGATTGTGGCCGCCAGCCCGGACATGAACGATTACAACAACAGCACTTGGGGTGGCCCGTCGGCTATCGCCAACCTGAACGGTACGTCGCTCAACGGCAACAACTACGCCCTGTTGATGTCCATGACCGGTACAGCAGGCGAAGCCATTGGCACCACGCTGACGGGCTTGGTGGTGGGCAATACCTACAAATACGCGGTTCAGTGGCAGCAAGTGACACAGATTTTTGGCGCTGACACGTATTCGGGCGGACGCCTGAGTTTCAAGGTGGGCGCCACATCACAGGTTTTCACCAGCAGCGCATTGAGTGACACCTGGCAAACGGCCTACATCACCTTCACGGCGACAGCGACGAGCATGGCTGTGCAGTTGGGCATTGATGGTCTGAACGGCGTGTCGGGTACGGCTGTTGGGAATCCGGCCGGCGCCATTGTGGTGGACTCTTTGTCCTTGGCCCAGACGCAGGCCATTGCGGATGCCGGCACGGGCACGACAGGCGCAGACACCTTGATGGGCAGCGACGCCAACGACACCCTCACGGCCAATGGTGGGGCCGACAAGGTCTACGCAGGTTTGGGCAACGACACCCTCATCATCAATGAGACCAATGTGGACGCCCTGAGTGCGGGCACCATGCTGTTGGACGGTGGCTTGGGGGTGAACCACCTGCAATTGACCAACACCAGCAGCGCAGCCGCCGCCAACATCGACATGACCAGCGCGGCCATGTTGCGGCGCGTTCGCAACATCAGCAGCGTTGACTTGACCGGCACCGCCAACAACACGCTGAAGCTGAACTACCAGGCTGCGGCCACTTTGGGCACCGCGGACAACAGCCTGACCACCGGCGCGGACGAGTCCAAACTGCTGATCGTCAGCGGCAACGCCAGCGATTCGCTGCAATTGGTCAACCTGAGCAGCTGGACCCAGGGCACCGCTCAAACAGCGGCCGCATTGACCACCGTTTACGGCAGCGAATACCGGTTCCTGACGGGTCACAGCTACAAGGCGTTCACCTTGGGTGGGGCCACTTTGTTCGTGGACACGACCTTGACGGTCAGCAATTTGGCCGCCTCCACAGCGGCCACCAGCAGCACGGCGACGGTGGACGCATTGTTTGGCCCCAGCTTCACCGATGTGAACAGCAGCACCAGCGTCAATGGCCAGTTCAAGGGCGTGGCCGTGACGTTTGCGGGCTCCAGCACCGATGTCGCCACCCTGGGCAAATACCAGATTTCAAGCGACGGTGGCGTAACGTGGACCGATTTGGCTGCAGGCCTGACCGATGCAACCGCTGTTTATGTCGACAAAACGGCCATGATCCGCTTTGTGGATACCAGTGGCACTGAAATTCGCGACCCCCAGACCTTGGTGGTGCGCCTGGTGGACAACTCGGGCCTGACCGGTTCCGGTGCTTTGCTGACCGGCAACACGGTCAACGTCAGCGTCAATGGCGGCGCAACGGCTTACAGCGGCAACACGGTCTCCTTGGTGCAAGCCTCATTGCCACCCGAAGACCCCGTTTTCAGCAGCGCATCCACCGCGTCCACGGCAGAGAACATGCCCACGTCGACGGTGGTCTATGACGCGACCGCCAACTCTGATTTGGGCATGACCTACAGCTTTGTGTCGGGTGCCGATGCCAGCTTGTTCGTCATCAACAGCAGCACTGGCGAAGTCCGCTTCAACGCCTCGCCCAACTTCGAGAACAAGCTCGATGTGGGTCTGAACAACGTTTATGACTTCACCGTTCGCGCCACCAACAGCGCGGGCGTTTTTGCCGACAAAGCGGTGGCGTTGACGGTCACCAACGTCAACGAGTACCCGCTCAACAGCGTGCCCACCACCTTGTCAGCCACCGAGGATGTGGCCAAACCCGTGACGGGCTTGAGTGTCAACGACGTGGATGGCAATCTGTCCACCGTCAAGCTGACGGTGCTCAATGGCACATTGGGCGTGAGCCTGACGGGTGGCGCCACTCTCAGCGCAGGTGCCAGCAACAGCAGCACCTTGACCCTGAGCGGCACGCAGGCACAAATCAACACAGCCTTGGGCACCGTGACCTACAAAGGCGCTGCCAACTTCAATGGCTCGGACACCCTGACCCTGCTGTCCACCGACTTGCTGGGCTTGACGGACAGCAACACGGTGGACATCACGGTCAACCCCGTCAACGACGCCCCATTGAACACCGTGCCTGCAGGCAAGACCGTCGCAGAAGAGGGCAGCCTGTCCATCGCTGGCATCAGCGTCAATGACGTGGATGGCAACCTGTCCACCGTCCAGCTCAGCGTGACCAGCGGCGCTGTCGGTGTCACCCTGAGCGGCGGCGTCACCATCAGCGCAGGGGTCAACAACAGCAGCACCCTCACGCTCAGCGGCACCCAGGCGGCCATCAACACCGTGCTGGGCACCGTGAGCTACCAGGCGGCGCTTGATTTCAACGGCACCGCCACCTTGACCGTGTTGTCAACCGACAGCGATACGGTGACCGACACCGACACGGTGGCCATCAGCGTCACAGCCGTCAACGACGCCCCCGCCAACACCGTGCCGGGTGCACAAACCACCGCAGAGGACACGAACAAAGTCATCACCGGGCTGAGCGTGGCGGACCCCGACGCCACGGGCAGCTTGACAGTGACTTTGGCGGTGACCAACGGCACGCTCTCACTGTTGACCGGCACGGGCGTGACGCTGACCAGCAACAACAGCACCAGCGTCACGCTGACGGGCACCGTCAGCGCCATCAACGCCTTGTTGGTCACGCCCAATGCCGTGACCTACAAGCCCACGGCCAATTACAACGGCAGTGCCACGCTGACCATGACCAGCAGTGACGGCACGCTGAGCGACAGTGATCCCGTGGCCATCACGGTGACCGCGGTCAACGACGCCCCCGTCTTGACCGATACCAACCTGAACATGGCGACGGTTGACCCCGCGACCGGCAATCCATCGGGTGCTGTGGGCAACCTGGTCAGCAGCTTGATGGGCGGTGTGAGTGACATCGATACCGGTGCCTTGAAAGGCATGGCCATCACAGGCGTGGACACCGCGCAGGGCACGCTCTGGTACAGCACCAACGGCGGCACCACCTGGACGCAAGTGACCCAGACCTTGAGCAACACCAACGCCTTGCTGGTCGGCTCGGACGCAGACAACCGCTTGTATTTCAAACCTGCCACAGGTGCTGCCAACGGGCAGCTCAGCGCAGCGCTGACCTTCCGCGCTTGGGATCAAACTGTCGGCACCGAAGGCAGTTATGTCAGCACGACGCCCAACGGCACCACAACCGCCTTCTCAACCGGCGTGGAGACGGTCGGTCAGACGGTTTTCCACGACGAAGTCCCCACCCTGGTGGGCAGCAACCCGAGTGACAACGGCTACGTGACGGCCGTGGGCAACGACTTGGTGCTGAACTTCAGCGAAGACGTGGTCAAAGGCACGGGCCTGATCGAGTTGTACAAAGCCGACGGCACACTGGTGCAAAGCTTTGACGCTGCCACCAGCACCGCACTGACCTGGAGCGGTAGCAACTTGACGATCAACCCCACGGCTGACTTGTTGGCTAACACCGGTTACTACATCAAGGTCGCCGCCACCGCCGTCAAAGACTTGACGGGCAACGCCTACGCGGGCATTGCCGATGCCACCTCGCCTTGGTCACAAGAGCTTTGCAGTAATGGGCCTGCTCGCCCTGCTTGGCAACGCCTTCTATGCGGTTCTTGTTC
The DNA here is from genome assembly GCF_003063435.1 of Limnohabitans sp. 2KL-1. Lineage (GTDB taxonomy): Bacteria > Pseudomonadota > Gammaproteobacteria > Burkholderiales > Burkholderiaceae_C > Limnohabitans_A. Next base: position 65,669 of record NZ_NESL01000003.1, read on the forward strand.
ATCGGCTCACGATTTACGCTCCACGCTTCCTTCCCACGCTCGGTCACCCTCACGCAGTTGCGCTTCGCTTTGCTCACTGTGACCAGCTCGCAGCGGGACTTGCACCCGCAGGTGTGCGCCCATGCTGGGCGCACCCAATGAACTGAGCCCGCTGATGCGGGCTCTTTTTTTGTGGGTTCTTTTTTGTGCCGCTCAGTCGCGCACAAACAGGGTCACCAGCGGATCGGGGCCAACCTGGCGGCTCCAGTGGCCGTGCACCGTGGCATCGAACGTCGCCCCCTCGGGCAGCGTGTCGGCTGAATAGAAGAATTCACCCGGGCCAAAAATGCGCGAGCTGCCGTCTTGCAAAAAGATTTCCATCTGCCCCCCCAGCACAAACAACCATTGCGGGTTGCCGGTGCAGTGAAAGCTGCTGCGAAAACCCACTGGGCTCTGACGCAACTGGCAGGCGCTGGCCGCCATCAAAGCCGACAACTGGCTTTGCGGTGTGCCTTCGGTCAGGGGCACCCATTCATCGCGAAAGCGTGCGCGGCCATCGGTGTCTGTGAAGAGAATGACTTTTTTCAGCTGGGTCATGGCCATGTGTCTCATGAAAAACTAGAAGGTCCGATTGTCACCCAGCGGCCTTCGGGCACTCAAACCAACGCGACAAGTCTGGCATAGTCACGCGCAGATTCCACGCGATTCGACCTTCCACACCCATCAGAGACAACATGAACACAGCCCCTTTGAAAATTGTTTTCCACGGCCAAAACGCCGCCAACTTCCGCCAGGGCTTTGAACAGCTCGTCGCCCCCGAACACCAGATCCTCGACCTGAGCGATGCGCTCGACCAACCGGGCGAGCGTGCGCATTACGAAACCGCCGACGTGGTGATCGGCATCAAGCTGAACGACAGCATGCCTGTCCCGAGCAAAGCCCGGCTGTTCCACGCCCCTGCCGCAGGCACCGATGCGGTCAACACCACCTTGCTGCCAGCGCAGTGCACGCTGGCCAATTGCTTTGGCCACGAAAACGCCATCGCCGAATACGTGATCGCCGCGCTGCTCATGCGCCATGTGCCGCTGGCACGCGCCGACCAAGACTTGCGCCAACAACGCTGGACTTACTGGGCTGGTCGCCCCACTGCCTTGCGCACCGAGCTGGGCTCGCAAACGATTGGCCTGCTGGGATTTGGGCACATTGCCCAAACCGTGGCGCTGCGCGCCAAAGCCATGGGCATGCGGGTGCATGTGGCCAACCGCAGCCCGGTCAGCCACCCCATGGTGGACCAAAGCTGGACGTTGGACGCCCTGCAGGACTTCATGGCGTCGGCCGACGCGGTGGTGGTCAGCCTGCCTTTGACCAACAACACGCTGGGCCTGGTGGATGCAAAGGCCATCTCCGCCATGCGGCCCGATGCGGTGCTGATGAATGTGGGCCGGGGCGCGGTGATCGAAGAAAAAGCGCTCTACGATGCGCTCGCCTCACGCCAGATTGGCGGCGCGGTCATCGACACCTGGTACCAGTACCCCACGCCCGCACAAGCCGAATGCGCGCCTTCGCAATACGACTTTTCGGCGCTCGACAATGTGCTCATGACCCCCCACATGTCGGGCTGGACCTCAGGCACCGTGCGACGCCGTCAAGAAACATTGGCCGACAACATCGCCCGCCTGAGCCGAGGCGAAGCGCTGATCAACGTGCTGCACGGGCCAGGCCGCTGAACTTGCAGCCGCCTTGGCGGTGATAGCCCCAGCGCAAGCCAAGGCGCAGACCTCTCACCACCTCGAACCCGTCGTCAGCTGCTTTGCCGCTGAAGAATCTCAAAGCCGAGATCGAGTTGTGGCGTGGCGGGCTCTTCGCCACGCATGAGGCTCAGCAGCATTTGCGCTGCCGCCTCCCCAATGCGGGCACGGGGTGTGCGCACCGTGGTCAGGGTGGGCAGCATCTGGTCGCTGCCCGTCAGGTCGTTGAAGCCGGCAATTGCCACCCGGGAAGGTACGGAGACCCCCAAACGCAAAGCCGCCATCAATGCCCCTTGCGCGAGGTCATCGTTGCAAAAAAAGATGGCATCGACAGCGGGGCGCTGCTGCATGATTTGTTCGAACAGCACACCGCCCAATGCCAGTGAGGAAGGGGCGGGGTTCAGGAATTCCAGCGTGGGTTCGTACAAACCCGCTTCCTGCAAGGCGCTGCGCCAGCCATACAAGCGCTGCATCACACGCGGGTCCAGCTGCGCAGCAGCAAAAGCAATGCGCTTGCGCCCTTGGGACAGCAGGTGACGGGTCAGGGACGCGCCCGCCTCGGTCTGGCGAAAGCCCACGCAATACGGCGCATCCGCCTGATCGGTCGCAGGCAAATCCATCAGGTGCACGCACGGCACCTGACTGCTGTCCATGAGTTTGCGCGTGACGGCGTTATGGTCCAGTCCCGTGACCAGCAAGCCTGCGGGACGGTGCAGCAGTTGCTCGCGCAGCAATTGCTCTTCTTCGCTGGCGTCGTAATGCGTCACGCCCATGAGGGTTTGGTAGCCCGCAGCCCGCAGCGTTTTCTGGGCAGCGTCGAGCAAATCCACAAACAAGGCATTGGACAGCAGCGGGATCAGGATGGCCACATGGTTGCTGCGTTGCGAGGCCAGCGCACGGGCTGCCGGGTCCGGGACATAGCCCAGCTTGCTGGAGGCGACCTGCACCCGCTCGATCAAGGCCGGGTCCACCGCCCTTTCGCCACGCAAAGCCCGCGAAGCGGTGCTGGAGCTCACCCCCGCCGCACGGGCCACATCGCTCAGGGTGATGCGGCCTGTGGCGCGGTGACTTTTGCTGTTTTTGACGAGGGGCAAATGGGCTTGGGGCAAGGGTTAATCCGGAGAAGAATTCAAGGCGAGCGTCGATAGGATAGCGCTATCCCAAAGTTTTGAACAAAAATTTTGAAGATTCGTGGAAAACCCTGATTCACGACTCAAAGTGTCAATTTTTTGTTCTCACTTTTTTTTGAATATTTTGGACAGCGCTGTCCAAGACCTGTTTTCCGACTGGAGTGATTGAAGTGTCCAAACCCGATGTGCTGGCCGTGGCCAAACTCCACCCTTTCTATCTGAAAGCCCTGGAATCGGTGTACACCGTGCACGACCGCACCCACATCACCGACCCGGCCGCATTTGCCGCCTTGGCCCCCCGCATCGTGGGCGTGGCGGGCACCGGCGAAGCCAGCGTGCCGCGCAGCCTGTTGGCCCAGGTGACCAACGCCAAAGTGGTGTCTGTCTTTGGCGTGGGCTATGACGGTGTGGACGTGGCTGCGGCCATCGAGCACGGCATTCCCGTCACCCACACCCCCGATGTGCTGACCGACGATGTGGCCGATCTGGCCATGGGCTTGGTGCTGTCGGTGGGCCGCACCATTCCCCAAGCGGACAAATTTGTGCGTGCAGGCCAATGGCCCTCAGGCCCCATGGCATTGGGCCGCAAGGTCTCGGGTGCTCGTTTGGGCATTGTGGGCTTGGGCCGCATTGGCAAGGCCATTGCCCGGCGCGCCAGTGGTTTCGGCATGTCGATTGCTTACACCGCCCGCACCGAAAAAGCCGACTCGGGATTCAAGTACTTCTCCTCGGCTGCAGCGTTGGCCGCGAATGTGGATTTTCTGGTGGTCATCACCCCCGGCGGCGCGGGCACCAAGCACCTGATCAATGCCGAAGTGCTCAAGGCCCTGGGCCCGCGCGGCTTTTTGATCAACGTGGCGCGTGGCAGCGTGGTCGATGAAGTAGCGCTGATCGAAGCCCTGCAAAACGGCACCATCGCAGGCGCAGGCCTGGACGTGTTCGCCAACGAGCCGAATGTGCCCGAAGCGCTGTGGACCCTGAGCAACGTGGTGCTGACGCCGCACATGGCCAGCGCCACCACCGAGACACGCCAAGCCATGGCCGATCTGGCTTTTGCCAACATGCAAGCGGGCACATCGGGTCATCCCCTGCGCACGCCCGTGCCCGAGTGCTCGGCCTTGCTGAAGTGATCCCCTGCCCAGTACCACAAAGCGATATGAGCACCACGCCTTTGCGCCTGATCGTCATGGGTGTGTCCGGTTGCGGCAAGTCGACCATGGCCGCAGCTCTGGGTGAACGCCTGCGTCTTGACATGGTGGATGGCGATGACCTGCACCTGCCAGAGAGCGTGGCCAAGATGCGTTCGGGCATCGCCTTGCAAGACGCCGACCGCTGGCCCTGGCTGGACCGCATTGGCGAATACCTGTCGCAGCCGCATGCGCAAGGCCGTGTGGTGGCATGCTCGGCACTCAAGCGCGCTTACCGCGACCGCATCCGCGAACAAGCGGGCGATGTGTGTTTTGTCTTCCTTGACGGTGACTTTGAGCTGATTCAAAAACGCATGCAACAACGCGTGGGCCACTACATGCAGCCAGGCTTGCTGGACAGCCAGTTTCGCACCCTCGAAAAACCCCAGGCCGATGAGACCGATGTCATCCGTCTGCCCATCACCGAACCCGTACAGGACATGGTCATGCAAGCGCTGAGCGCTTTGCAAACACACCGCCACCCTGCCCTCTGATTTTTTAGAAAGCTCCCCCATGTTCATCCGCTGTGCATTCTTCCAAGGCAACGTCAAACCCGGCATGGAAGACGCGTTCAACCGCTACATCCGCGAAAAACTCGTCCCTTTGTGGACACGCTTTCCCGGCGCGCAAGAGGTGCGCGTGCTGCGCCAAGTCGAGAGTGATGTGGCCGACCCGCACTTTGGCATGGTGCTGTCGGTGCGCTACCCCAGCCGCGAATCCATCGAAATCGCTTTGGCTTCGGCCGTGCGCATGGAAAGCCGCGAAGTCTCCAAAGACCTGATCGCCATGTTCGATGGCCAAGTGTTTCACACCGTCTTCAGCGCGGACGAATACGCGCTGCCCACCGATTGATTTTTTGACCACAAAACTTTTTCAACCAGGAGACAAAACCATGAAACTTTCCCGCATCCTTCTCGCCTGCCTCGTGGCTGCCGTCGGCTCCAGCGCCTATGCTGCCAAGTTCAACCTGAAAATGGGCCACGCGGTCAACGCCACCGACGGCCAACATGCCGCGGCCCTGAAGCTGGCCGAGTTGGTCAAGCAACGCACCAATGGCGATGTGGAAATCACCGTCTTCCCGGCCAACCAACTGGGCAACGATGCGGCCATGATCAACGGCGTGCGCGGTGGCACGATCGACATCGTCTCCAGCGGCGCCTCCAACTTCAACGGCATCGTGCCCAACACCGCAGCGATGGAATTGCCCTTCGTGTTCCGCAATGCTCAACACGCCTACACGGTGTTGGACGGCGCGGTGGGCACTGGCGTGCTGAACGAGCTGACCCCCCACGGCATGAAAGGCCTGGCCTACTGGGAAAACGGCTGGCGCGCCTTCACCAACAACAAGCGTCCAGTCAACAAGCCCGAAGACCTCAAAGGCCTGAAGATCCGCTCGACACCCAACCCGTACCACATCCAGGCTTTCAAGCTGCTGGGCATGAACCCATCGCCCATGCCGATCGCAGAGCTGTACACCGCCTTGGAAACTGGCACCTTTGATGCGCAAGAGCACCCCATCAACGTGACCTGGTCGTCCAAGTTTTACGAAGTGCAAAAGCACCTGACGGTGAGCAACCACGTTTATTCGCCCTTGGTGGTGGCCATGAACAAGGCCAAGTTCGACACGCTGCCAGCCAACTACCAAAAAATCGTGGTGGACTCGGCCCGTGAAGCGGCCAAATACCAACGCGATCTGAACGCACAAAACGCGGGCAAGGTGATTGCCGAGCTGAAGAAGTCCGGCATGCAAGTGATCGAGAACGTGGACATGGCCCCGTTCCAGAAGATCGTCTCGGCTGAAATTGCCAAGACTTTTGGCGAAAAGAGCGGCACCGCTTTGCTCAAGGCCATTGAAGACACCAAGTGATGGTTTGAGTGGTATCACGCCCCCTCTTCGGAGGGGGCTTTGTTGAGAGAAGTATGAAAAAAATCAACGACCTGTTCTTTCGGCTGGCGGAATTCACGCTGGTCATCATGTTGTCGGCCATGGTCATCATGGTGTTTGGCAATGTGGTTTTGCGTTACGGCTTCAACGACGGCATCATCAGCTCGGAAGAGTTGTCACGATTTTTATTCATCTGGATCACCTTCCTGGGGGCCATCGTCACGATGCGTGAAAACGGCCATCTGGGCCTGGACTCCATCGTGCGCAAGCTCAGCCTGAACGGCAAAAAAATAGCCTTCGCCGTGTCCAACGTGCTGATGCTCGGCTGCTGTGCGCTCATGTTCTACGGCACCCTCAAACAACATGGCATCAACGCCAGCACGCGCTCGGCCGTGACCGAAATCCCCATGAGCTGGGTCTACGGCGTCGGCTACATCACCAGCGTGGCCATGGGCTTGATGATTATTGGCAAGCTGGTTCAGCTGGCCAAAGGCAACTTCAATGAGGCCGATCTGATCCAGGTTCAGGACTCCGAAGAAGTCGTCACAGCGCACACCGGCGAGGCCACCAAATGACCGTTCTTGTTTTCATCGTTTCCTTGCTGGGTGCCATGGCACTGGGCATGCCTCTGGCTTTTTCCCTGATCGTTTCAGGTGTGGCACTGATGCTCCACCTGGACAACTTCGACACCCAAATCGTGTCGCAAAACCTGATCAACGGTGCCGACAACTTCCCGCTGATGGCGGTGCCCTTTTTCATGCTGGCGGGTGAACTGATGAACGCGGGCGGCATGAGCCGTCGCATCGTCAACTCGGCCATGGTCTGGGTGGGCCACTTCAGAGGTGGTCTGGGCTATGTGGCGGTGTTCGCCGCCATCGTCATGGCCAGCTTGTCGGGCTCGGCCGTGGCCGACACGGCCGCCTTGGCTGCCGTGCTGATGCCCATGATGCGCGATGCTGGTTACCGCATGGACCGCTCGGCCGGGCTGATTGCAGCGGGCGGCATCATCGCACCCGTTATTCCGCCGTCGATCGGGTTCATCCTGTTCGGCGTGATCGGCGGCGTGTCGATTTCTAAACTCTTCATGGCAGGCATCTTTCCGGGCATCCTGATGGGCTTGGCCCTGATCGTGACCTGGTGGGTCGTTGCACGCAAAGACAAAGTGGTGGTGGCTGAAAAGGTGCCGTTCAAAAAACGCATCACCGTGACCATCAACGCGTTCTGGTCTTATCTGCTGGCCATCACCATCATCGGCGGCATGAAGATGGGCATCTTCACGCCCACTGAAGCGGCTGTGGTGGCCGTGGTGTATTCGCTGGTGGTGGGCCTGTTCATTTACCGCGAAATCAAATTCAAAGACTTGTACCGCATCATCCTGGCTGCGGCCAAAACGTCTTCGGTCGTGATGTTCCTGGTGGCTGCGGCCCTCGTGTCGGCCTGGCTGATCACCGTGGCCAATATTCCCGCACAAATTGTCGAAATCCTGCGCCCCTTCATCGACAACCAGACCTTGCTGATGGTCATGTTGATGCTGCTGGTCATGATTGTGGGCACGGCACTTGACTTCGCCCCCACCGTGCTGATCCTCACCCCGGTGCTGATGCCTTTGGTGCGCGAAGCGGGTATTGATCCGGTTTACTTTGGCGTGTTGTTCATCATCAACAACGCCATCGGTTTGCTCACACCGCCCGTGGGCACGGTGCTCAACGTGGTCTGCGGTGTGGGCCGCATCCCGATGCACGACGTCATCCGTGGCGTCATGCCTTTCCTGTTTTCGCAGGTGGTCGTCATGGGGGCCTTGATCGCCTTCCCTAGCCTGGTGATGACCCCCCTCAAATGGCTGATCGCACGATGACCGTTCTGAACTCTTTCAATTTATCGGGCCACCGCGCCCTGATCACAGGCTCATCCGCCGGGATTGGTCTGGCTCTGGCAGAGGCATTGGCACAAGCCGGGGCCCACGTCATCCTGAATGGCCGCACGGCCAACAAGGTCGATGCCGCAGCGCAGGCGCTGAAGGCACAAGGCTTGTCTGTCAGCACATCGGTGTTTGATGTGACCGATGCCGACAGTGTGCGTGCCGCCGTGGATCAAATGGAAGCCGAAGGCCCGATCGACATTCTGGTCAACAACGCGGGTATGCAAATTCGCGGCCCATTGCACGAGTATGCCGACAGCGATTGGCACACCATCATGAAGACCAACCTGGACAGCGTGTACTACGTGGGTCAGGCAGTGGCCAAAAAAATGATCCCACGGGGTCGCGGCAAGATCATCAACATCTGCTCGGTGCAAAGCGAACTGGGTCGCCCCGGCATTGCGCCTTACACCGCCACCAAAGGGGCGGTGAAGATGCTGACCAAGGGCATGGCGATTGACTGGGGCCAGTTCGGTATCAACGTCAACGGCATCGGCCCGGGCTATTTCAAGACCGAACTCAACCAGAAACTGGTCGATGACCCGACCTTCAGCAGCTGGCTGGTCGGCCGCACGCCCAGCCGCCGTTGGGGCGATGTGCAAGACCTGGGCGGTGCTGCGGTCTTTTTGGCATCCGACGCTTCACGCTTTGTGAACGGCCATATCCTTTATGTCGATGGTGGCGTGACGGCCACGCTCTAAAATTCAATTCACTCTTTTCAAAGAAACTGCCATGAAATCCGTTGTCTGTCACTCGGCCAAAGACCTGCGCATTGAAAGCACAGAGCTACCCCCTCTGGGCGAAAACCAGTTGCGTGTGAATGTGGCCTTTGGCGGCATTTGCGGCTCCGACCTGCATTACTACCAGCATGGCGGCTTTGGCACGGTGCGCATCAAACAGCCCATCGCACTGGGGCACGAAATTTCGGGGGTGGTGGACGGCTTGGGCAACCAGGTCAGCGGCATTGCCAAAGGCCAACGCATCGCCATCTCCCCATCGCGCCCTTGCGGCCATTGCCGCTTTTGCCAGGCTGGGCAACACAACCACTGCCTGAACATGCGCTTTTACGGCAGCGCCATGCCCTTCCCCCACATCCAGGGCGCGTTCTCAGAGCAACTCATCATCGAGGGCTACCAAGCCCACCCAATTGCCGACCACCTGAGCCTGTCCGAGGCCGCCTTGGCCGAACCCTTGTCGGTCGGCCTGCACGCCATTCAGCGCGCGGGCAGCGTGCTGGGCAAGCAAGTGCTGGTGACGGGCTGCGGCCCCATCGGATCACTCTTGATCGGAGCCTTGCGCCGTGCTGGTGCGGCCCGCATCGTGGCGGCCGACATCGCCGACTTGCCCCTGAAGTGCGCCAAGGAGATGGGCGCGGACGAGATCATCAACCTCAAGACCCAGGCCGAAGCACTGGACAAGTACAAAGTGGACAAAGGCCAATTCGATGCCGTGTTTGAAGCATCGGGTAGCGAAGCGGCTTTGCGCGTGGGTCTGGACACCATCGCACCACGCGGTGTACTGATCACGGTGGGCATGGGTGGCGACATCAGCCTGCCCATGACACAACTGGTGGCCAAGGAAGTCGACATGCGCGGCACCTTCCGCTTCCATGCCGAATTTGCCACCGCCGTGCGCTTTTTGAACGAAGGACTGGTCAACGGCAAACCGGTCATCACCGGCATCTTGCCGGTGGATCGCGCCATTGAAGCCTTTGATCTGGCCGCAGACAAGAGCCAGTCGCTCAAAGTACAGATTTCTTTTCAAAACGCCTGAAAATCTAGCTTTTCAAGCCCTCACAGAAAGTCAAAAACCATGTCCCAAATCGCCCTCGTCACGGGTGCCAGTTCCGGCATTGGCAAAGCCTGCGCCTTGGCCTTGCTCAAAGAAGGTTGGCAAGTCGTTCTGGTGGGTCGTCGCGCCGACGCCTTGGCCGCTGCCGTGGCCGAAGCCGGCGCCAACGCCGCCAATGCCCACGCCATCCCGACCGATCTGTCCAAAGAACCCGAAGTCAAAGCCCTGTTCGAGCAGATCCGCTCGCGCTTTGGCCGCATCGATCTGGTGTTCAACAATGCGGGCATCTCCTTGCCCTACACCTTACCCGGTGACCTGTCGGGCGACGAATGGCGTCGTGCGGTGGACATCAATCTGAATGGCGCTTTCTACACCCTGTCATACGCCTTCAAACTGATGCAAGAGCAAAGCCCGCAAGGCGGCCGCATCATCAACAACGGCTCGATTTCGGCCCATGTCCCACGCCCAGGCTCGATTGCCTACACAGCCACCAAGCACGCCATCTCGGGCCTGACCCGCGCCGCCTCGCTCGATGGCCGCCCCTACAGCATTGCGGTCGGCCAGATCGACATCGGCAACGTGGCCTCGGACATGACGCTCAAGATGGCGCAAGGCGTGCACCAGGCCGACCTCAGCATCAAGGCCGAACCGCGCATGGACATGAGCGCCGTGGTCGAGACCTTCCTGACCATGGCCCGATTGCCCCTGTCTGCCAACATCCTGTTCACCACGGTGATGGCCACCAACATGCCGTTCGTCGGTCGCGGCTGATCAGACTTTCGGCTCTTCCCAAAAAGAACAGGCGCCCCAGGCGCCTGTTCTTTTTTCATCCGCGCCCCACTTCAAGGGGTGTGCAAGCTGCCGTCGATCAGGCGCGTCTGGGTCCAGGTGGTCACGCCGCTGTCGCAGGGGTAGCGGGCCGCCTGTGCCTCGTCGATGTCCACACCCAAGCCAGGCAAATCGTTGGCATAGACATAACCTTTGCGAAATTCAGGCAAGCCAGGGAACACATCCAGCAAGGCCTCACGCGGCCCTTTGAGTTCCTGGATGACAAAGTTCGGCGGCTCGGTGCCCGACCATTCCTGCACCCCGAAGTTGCGCGAAGCCAGATCGATGTGGATGTTGGCCGCATGGGCCAGTGGCGACATGTCACCCGGACCGTGCCAGGCCGTGCGCACGCCGTACTGCTCGGCAAAGAGCTGCAGCTTGCGTGCGGGGGTGATGCCGCCCACCTGGCTCAGGTGCACGCGGATGAAATCGATCAGCCGCTCGGCGATCAGGTTTCGCCATTCAAAGGGGTGGTTGAACAACTCACCCTGCGCCAATGGGATGTTGGTCTTGTCGCGCAACTGACGAATCCATTCGCCCTCTTCCAGCGGGATGGCGTCTTCCAGAAAGAACAAATCAAACGGCTCCAGGGCTTGCGCCAGGCGGATCGCGTCGATGGGCTTGAGTCGTTCGTGCACGTCGTGGCACAACGCCACATCAAAACCCACGCGGCTGCGGATGCCATCAAACATCTTGACGGTTTCGCGCATGTATTTGCGCGCATCGAGGTACACCCCGTCCAGCGCATGGCTGGGAGCGTGGGCTGGTGCCGCGCCATAAGCGCCACCGCCATAACCGCCGCTTTGGCAGCGGATGTGGGTGATGCCCTGCTCGCGGTACTTCTGGATGTTGTCGCACAGCTCGCTCAAATCCTTGCCGTCGGCGTGGCGGTAGATCGGCACGGCTTCACGCACCTTGCCGCCCATCAGTTGGTACAGCGGCATGTTGGCCAGCTTGCCCTTGATGTCCCACAAGGCCATGTCGATGCCCGAAATCGCGTTGTTCTCGATCGGGCCATTGCGCCAGTAGGCGTTCTGGTGCATCAGCTGCCAGATCTCTTCGATGGCATGCACATCGCGCCCCACGACCAGAGGCCGCAGGTACTCTTCAATCAGGCACTTGACCGCCAGATGGCGGTAGGCAAACGTGCCGCAGCCCAGACCATAAAGGCCGGGCTGGTTGGTTTCGACCTTGACCACCAGCAGGTTGATGCCTTCGGGGGCGGTCAGGATGACTTTGACGTCGGTGATCAGGGTGCTCATGGAATCTGCCTGCTGAAGTGCGTGGTGATGGGCTCAGAGCACCGACAGCCAGCCGCCATCGACATAGATGATCTGGCCGTTGACGTAGTTGGATGCGCCCGAAGCGAGGTAGATGGCAGTGCCCACGAGTTCATCGGGGCGGCCCCAGCGCTGTGCGGGGTTGCTGCTTTTGACCCAGGCGTCAAACGAGGGGTTGTTGACCAGCGCCTCGTTCATGTCGGTCAGGATGTAGCCCGGGCCAATCGAGTTGGCCTGGATGTTGTGCTGCGCCCACTCGGCTGCCATGGCTTTGGACAGCATCTTGATGCCGCCCTTGGCCACCGTGTAGGGTGCCACCGTGGCGCGCGCGGCTTCGCTGGTGAGCGAACCGATGTTGATGATCTTGCCGCCGGTGCCCCTCTCGATCATGCGGCGTGCTGCGGCACGCCCCACCAAAAATGCTGCCGTGAGGTTGGTGTTGATGACACGGTTCCAATCGTCCAGCGAGACATCCAGCATGGGCTGGCGGTGCTGGATGCCCGCGTTGTTGACCAGGATGTCAATCGCAAGGCCCGCACGGTCAAAGCCAGCAAATGCGGCTTCGACCGAAGCCTGATCGGCCACGTCAAAGGCTGCTCCCTGCGCTTTCAGCCCGAGCACTTGCAGCTGAGCCACCGCCGCGTCCACGGCGGTTTGTTGACGGCTGTTGAGAATGACGGTCGCACCCGATTCGGCCAGACCCTGTGCCAAGGCCAGGCCAATGCCGCGTGTCGAGCCCGTGATCAGGGCCGTGCGACCACGGAGGTCAAAAAGAGATGTTGCGTGGGGTTGCGTCATGGATGGTCCGGCCTATAAGGAAAAAGAAAAAATCAATGTCGCTCACCGGCTCACACGCACCACCGCATCGGCCCGCCTGTGCAGGTCTGGCAGCAACTCCAGGCCAAGGCCCGGCTTGTCATTCAGGCTGATCATGCCGTTTTCCACCTGCGGCAATTCGGTCACCAGCTCCTTGTACCAGCCACTGTAAAAAGCGCGCACGCTTTCCTGAATCAGCGCATTGGGCGCGTGCAGCGACAAGTGCGTGGACGCGGCCCACACCACCGGCCCGGTGCAGTCGTGCGGGGCCACCGGCAGCTGCCAAGCGTCGGCCATGGCAGCGATCTTGCGCGCTTCGGTCAAACCGCCACACCAGCTCAGGTCGAGCATGGCGACACCGGCCACACCGGTTTGCAAATAATCTTTAAAACCCCATTTGTAGCTGAGCGTTTCGCTCGCGCAAATCAAAGCCTTGCAGTCCACCGCGTATTGCTTGAGGAGGTCCAGGCTGTCCATGCGGATCGCGTCTTCGTGCCAGAAAGTGTCGAACTCCTGCAAGGCGCGGGCAATCTTTTGCGCCATGGGCAAGCGCCACAGGCTGTGGAACTCGACCATGATGTCCATCTTGTCGCCCACCGCCTTGCGGATCTTGCGGAAAGGCTCGAGCGCGGTGTTCAGGTCTTGCGGGCTGATGTACTGGCCGTGCGATTTTTCAGCGGCCATGTCAAACGGCCAGATTTTCATGCCGGTGATGCCTTCGCTCAGCAGCGATTCGGCCACCTCATCAGCGCGATGCAAAAATCCCTGCAAGTCTTCGTAAGGCCCGGCACCCTGCCCCAAGCCCCAGTTGCTGCTGGTCTGGTTGACGTTGCTGCGGATGTACTGGTAGCCCGCGCAGGTGTTGTAGACGCGAATTTCGTCACGGCTCTTGCCGCCCAGGGCCGTGTAGACCGGCATCCCAGCAGCTTTGCCAAAGATGTCCCACAGCGCAATGTCGACCGCCGAGTTGCCACGCGTTTCCACACCGGAGCCGCGCCAGCCCAGATAGCCCGTGATGTCACGCAGGCGCGACTCGATGGCCAGCGGGTCTTGCCCCACCAGTTTGGGCGCCACCCATTCGTGCAAGTAAGCCTCAACCGCCTGCGCACCCATGAAGGTTTCGCCCAGGCCCACCAGACCTTCGTCGGTGTGCAATCGCACCCAGATGATGTTGGGGAACTCGTCCAGGCGGATGGTTTCAAGTTGCGTGATTTTCATGACGACTCAAATTTCAGACGTTAAAAAAGCCCCACAGTTTGTGACTGTGGGGCTGGCAGCAAGGCCTTAGCCGCCGCGTGCTTTTTTCAGCTCGTCTTGCACGACCTTGATGGCTTCGGCACCGATCGAGTCCTTGTGCTTGTCATACACCGCGTTGACTTTGGCGCGAATGCGCGTTTGCTCTGCAGCGCTCACTTCGTTGATCTGCATGCCTTTGGCTTTCAGGGCGGCGAGCGACTTGTCACTCATCGCACGGTTAGCGGCACGCTGAACTTTCTGACCTTCCATGGCCGCTTCACGCAAGAGCGCTTGCTCTTGCGGATTGAGTTGATCCCAGAGCTTTTTGCTGTACAACACCACAAACGGGGTGTAAGCATGGCGCGTGACGCTCAGGTACTTTTGCACCTCATTGAACTTGGATGTTTCGATGGTCACAAAGGGATTTTCCTGGCCGTCGATGGTTTTGGTTTCCAGTGCCGTGAACACTTCAGGGAAAGCCATGGGCACCGCGTTGGAGCCCAAGGTCTTGAAGGTGTCCAGGAAGATGTTGTTTTGCATGACGCGCACTTTGACGCCATCAAAATCTTCCAGCTTGGCCACGGGGCGCTTGCTGTTGGTCAGGTTGCGAAAACCGTTCTCCCAGTAAGACAAATTGACCAGGCCCACCGCTTCGAGTTTGGCGTTGAAATACTTGCCAGCAGCGCCATCCAGAACGGCGTCGGCTTCTTTCTCATTGGCAAACAGGAAAGGCAAGTCAAAAACACCCAGTTCCTTGACGATGCCCACGATGGGCGACGTCGAGGCGCAAACCATCTCCTGAGTGCCCGCACGCAAGGCTTGAATGGCTTGCATGTCGCCGCCAGCAGAGCCACCCCAGAAAGACGAAATTTTCATCTTGCCACCGGTTTTGGTCGCCAGAATTTCCTGCATCTTGCGAACCCCCACGCCCACGGGGTGGTCTTCGTTGATGCCGTTGGTGAATTTGATGTTGCGATCGGCAAACTGTGCCATGGCACCGGTTGCGACCATCAAAGTGCCGGCGATCAGTGTCACCAGATTTCTGCGTTTGAACATGGTTGTCTCCTTCATTGATAAAGCACAGGGTTGAAAATCAGCTCAGCATCCACTTGAGTGGGACCAAGACGATGGGGGGGAAAGCGATCAGCACAGCCAGCACAGCCAGCTGTGCCAGCAAGAAAGGCATCACGCCTTTGAATGCCGTGTCCATGTTGATGCGGGCCACGCCGCAGACCACATTGAGCACGGTGCCCACGGGCGGCGTGATGAGGCCAATGGCGTTGTTCATGATGAACAGCACGCCAAAATACACCGGGTCAATGCCCGCTTGCTTGACCAGCGGCATCAGCACAGGCGTGAGGATCAGCACCGTGGGGGTAAAGTCCAGCGCCGTGCCCACCACGACCACCAACAACATCAGGATCACCATCAACAACATCTTGTTGTCCATGAAGGGTTCCATGAGCTTGGCCACTTCTGCCGGAATGTTGGCCACGGTGATCAACCAGGCACTGACCATGGCCGCTGCCACCAGGAACATGATCACGGCCGTGGTCTTGCCTGCCGTCAAGATCAAACCGTAAAGCTTGGTCCACTGCAATTCGCGGTAAACAAATGCGCCGACAGCAAAGCTGTAAACCGCAGCCACCACAGCCGCCTCGGTGGGCGTAAACACACCGAACTTCATGCCACCAATGATGAACACGGGCAGGCCCAGCGCCAAAGTGCCTTCTCGGGTGGCGGTCCAGCGTTCACGCATGTTCATGCGGGGGCCGGGCTTCACACCGTCGCGTTTGGCCACCCACCACCAGGCCAGCCCAATCGCGATGCCCATCATGACGCCGGGCACGATGCCGGCCAAAAACAACTTGGTGATCGAGACGTTGGCCGCCACACCAAAAATGATGAACCCGATGGAAGGCGGAATCACCGGCGCGATGATGCCCCCCGCCGCGATCAGACCGGCTGAGCGGCCGACGTCGTAACCGGCCGCACGCATCATCGGGATCAACAAGGCCGCCAAAGCGGCGGTGTCGGCCACCGCCGAACCCGACAAGGAGGCCATGATGATGGCGGCCATGACCGCGACATAACCCAAACCACCGCGAAAATGACCGACCCAGGCCATGGCCAGATTCACGATGCGACGGCTCAAGCCACCGGCATTCATGAATTCACCAGCCAACAGAAAAAATGGCACCGCCAACAAGGGAAAGTTGTCTGCCCCATCGACAAAGCGCTGCGCCAGAATCTGACTGTCAAAAGCCGGAAGCACGCCCGTTCCGGCCAGATAAGCCATCAAGGACAACCCGCACACCAGCAAGGAATAGGCAATGGGCATGCCCAAGGCCATGGCACCCAACAGGCTGAATACAAAAATAGCGATGGTCATGCGTGGCTCCTGCTGTCCGGGGTTTGGGCGTTGAGGTCCACAACGTCCTCGGACTCGACCACCATGATCAGATCCTCTTCTTTGAGCTGGCCCGTCAACAGTTTGTAGAGCTGGTTCACATTCATCACCGACATCACAAAACCGACGACATAGCCAATGCCGTAAACCCAGATCATGGAAATGCCCACGACCGTCGAGACATTGGTGACCTGCAGTTCATGCATTTTCCAGGTGCCCAACAGGAACAACAGATTGCAGCCCAACATCATCACTTCGCTCAGGAAATAGCACAGTTTCTTGCCATTCAAAGACAGGCGCAACACCAGAGTGTCAACCCCCAAATGCCCCTTTTCGCGCATGGCCACCATGGCACCGATGTAGGTCAACCAGATGAAGCAGTAACGCGACATCTCGTCTGAAATATCGATGCCGGAGTTAAACCCGTAGCGCAACACCACATTGCCAAACACCATGATGACCATCGCCACCAGGCAAGCCACCACCAAAAATTCGAGCAGTTTGAAAAAATAATCAATGAGTTTTTGCAAGTGACACTCCCTTTGTACGGACAGATGATTTGGACGTGGCTCTGGGCTTGGGCTGTGTCTTGATCGGCGTTGCACGCCCGGACACCACGGGCAGTTTTTTGCGCGACGCCAAGACCTGGTCAATGTCCTCGCTGGCCCCTTCGATCAAGACCATGATGGCGCGCTCGGCCTTGGTCGGCTCATGGGCAATGACCGCGTTGAGCACGGCCCGGTGCAGGGGCAAGGAATTTTTGGTGCCATCCTTGATGCGCGTGGAAATTTCAAAACTGGTGCGCAACAAGGCATTGAGCGCCTTGCTCATCTGGATCAGCATGCGATTGTGCGATGCCTGCAGCAGGCCCTGATGAAAGCGCATGTCATAGGTGACGTAATCGCCCCCTTCTTCCACCGCTTTTTTCATCCCGGCGTAGGCTTCTTCAATCTGGGCAATGTCATCGGCTGTGGCCCGCTCGGCCGCCAGGCGTACTGCAGCGGGCTCCACCACACGGCGCAGCTCCTGCAAGTCTTTCAAAAACTCGGGGGTCAGGCCGCATTGCGCCTGCCAGGCCACCACATCGGGGTCAAACCAGTTCCAATGGGCATCGGGCAAGACACGCGTGCCCACTTTGGGGCCGGTGAACAACAAGCCCTTGGCCACCAAAGACTTGATGGCCTCGCGCACCACCGTGCGGCTCACACCCAACTCGTCGCACAACAGCGGCTCGGGGGGCAAGCTGGCGCCCACCGCATAACGGCCAGACAAGATGGCAACGCCCAATAAATCGAGTGTGTGTCCGTGAAAATTTTTGGTCATTGGCGTGCGTTGGCTATGTGCTTATCATATGATGATTGAAGTCCTGAGCAGGACTCAGGTAAACCCTAGGATCAGTCATCTTGGCGTCAAGGGTTTGCCCGAATGTCCCAGGCTTTACAAGACACCCTTGTTTTTCTATCGTCATACGATAGCATTTTTAAGATTGACCATCGACCACCCCACCGGACCTGAACCATGAGCGATAAACCTGGCGACACCCCCCGCAAAAAACCCGAAGACCTGCGCAGCCAGCAATGGTTTGGCCGTCAAGACCGCGATGGCTTTGCCTACCGCAGCTGGGTCAAAGGCAAAGGCGTGCCGCACGACCAGTTCGATGGCCGCCCGGTCATCGGCATCTGCAACACCTTCAGTGAACTCACGCCCTGCAACTCGCATTTCCGCACACTGGCCGAGCAGGTCAAGATCGGCGTGTACGAGGCCGGTGGCTTCCCGCTCGAGTTTCCCGTGATGTCGCTGGGCGAAACCCTGCTGCGCCCCACCGCCATGCTGTACCGCAACCTGGCCAGCATGGACGTTGAAGAGTCCATCCGAGGCAACCCGATCGACGGCGTGGTGCTGCTCATGGGCTGCGACAAAACCACCCCTTCCTTGCTGATGGGCGCATCGAGCGCGGGCTTGCCCACCATTGGCGTCTCGGGTGGCCCCATGCTGAATGGCAAATGGCGCGGACAAGAATTGGGCTCGGGCACTGGCGTTTGGAGCATGAGCGAGCAAGTGCGTGCAGGCACCTTGAAACTGCAAGACTTTTTTGAAGCCGAAAGCTGCATGCACCGCAGCCACGGCCACTGCATGACCATGGGCACCGCCAGCACCATGGCCAGCATGGTCGAAGCTCTGGGCATAGGCTTGCCGGGCAACGCGGCCTTCCCCGCCGTGGACGGCCGCCGCAATGTGCTGGCACGCGAGTCCGGTCGGCGCATCGTCGAGATGGTGCACACCGACCAGACCATCAGCCAAGTGCTGACCCGCGAAGCCTTTGAAAACGCCATCCGCACGCTGGCGGCCATTGGCGGCTCGACCAACGCGGTGATCCACCTGATCGCGATTGCAGGTCGCCTTGGCCTGAAGCTCACCGTGGACGATTTCGAGCGCCTGGGCAGCGAGCTGCCTTGCCTGCTCAACTTGCAGCCCTCTGGCGAGCACCTGATGGAAGACTTCTGCTACGCCGGTGGCCTGCCGGTGGTGATGAAAGAAATCGAGCACTTGCTGCACAAAGACATCGTCACGGTGAGCGGCAAGACCGTGAGCGAGAACATCGCCAGCGCCGTGAACTACGACCCTCGCGTGATCAAGAAGTTCGACGAGCCTTTCAAGGAAAAAGCCGGCATCGCCATCTTGCGCGGCAACCTGGCCCCGCGTGGTGCCGTCATCAAGCC
Source organism: Limnohabitans sp. 2KL-1 (assembly GCF_003063435.1). Lineage (GTDB taxonomy): Bacteria > Pseudomonadota > Gammaproteobacteria > Burkholderiales > Burkholderiaceae_C > Limnohabitans_A. Next base: position 84,597 of record NZ_NESL01000003.1, read on the forward strand.
CAGCGCTGCCACGCCTGCGCTGATGGTGCACACCGGCCGCGCCGTGGTGTTTGAAGACAGCAACGACTTCCACAAACGCATCGACGACGAGAACCTGGACGTCGATGAAAACTGCATTTTGGTTTTGAAGAACTGCGGCCCCAAGGGTTACCCCGGCATGGCCGAAGTGGGCAACATGCCGCTGCCACCCAAGGTGCTGCGCAAAGGCATCACCGACATGGTGCGCATCTCGGACGCCCGCATGAGCGGCACGGCCTACGGCACCGTGGTGCTGCACACCACACCCGAAGCGGCGGCTGGCGGCCCGCTGGCCGTGGTGCAAAACGGCGACATGATTGAACTCAACGTGCCCGAGCGCAAATTGCAGCTGCTCATCAGCGACGAAGAACTGGCCAAGCGCATGGCGCAATGGACAAAACCGGAGCCCGCCATGCAGTCGGGCTACTGGAAGCTCTACATCGACCATGTGCTGCAAGCCGACGAAGGTGCGGACATGGACTTTCTGGTCGGCCAACGCGGCGCGGCCGTGCCCAAAGACAACCACTGATTCACGGAGAAAAACATGCGCATTTTGATCACCGGCGGTGCCGGATTTTTGGGTGCACGACTGGCCCGCGAGATTCTGAAACGCGGTCAGCTCAATGGCCAAAGCGTGAGCGAATTGGTGATTGCCGACCTGTTCCCCGCCCCCGCAGACCTGCTGGCCGACCCCCGCGTGCAGGGCCATGCCGGCCCCATGCTGGAACAAGGTGATTTGTTCAAGAGCGGCTTTGATGGCGTGTTCCATTTGGCTTCGGCCGTGTCGGGCGAATGCGAGCTGGACTTTGACCTGGGCCTGCGCTCCAACGTGGACAGCAGCCGCTTGCTGCTCGACAGCATCCGTGCTTCGGGCAAAGTTTCACGGCTGGTGTTTGCCAGCTCGGTCGCGGTGTTCGGACCCGACGCGGCCAACCCCATGCCCGCGCTGGTGGCCGACAACAGCTTGCCCACGCCACAAACCTCTTACGGCACCCACAAGCTGATGATCGAGCACATGGTGGCCGACTACACCCGCAAGGGCTACATCGATGGCCGCGCCGCCCGCCTGATGACGGTGGCCGTGCGCCCCGGCAAGCCCAATGGCGCCGCGTCTTCGTTTTTCAGCGGCATCATCCGCGAACCGCTGGCAGGCACCGCCACCACTTGCCCGGTGGACGCTACCGTGTCACACCCCATCTCTTCGCCCGGCAATACCGTGCATGGCTTGATCACCGTGTTCGAAGCCAGCCGCGAGGCCATCGGTGGCCGCATGGCACTGAACCTGCCGGGCCTGAATGTGAAGGTGAGCGACATGCTGGCCGCCCTTGAAAAAGTCGCTGGTCCTGCGGTGCGCGCTCGCGTGACGTTCGAGAAAGACGAACGCATCGCTGGCATCGTGGACAACTGGGCCAAAGGCTGCACGTTTGAGCGTGCGCACGCCTTGGGACTGCGTGCCGACGCCAGCTTCGAGGCCATCATCGCGCAGTACATCGAAGACTGCAAAACCCGGCCCGGCTATCCGGCCGAAGCCCTGAACGGCCTGAAGTGAGCACAAGGGCCGCGTCCAGAATGGTGCGGCCCTTGATAAGCCCGATTCAAAAATGCGTGCTGATCGCTCCGCTGATGCGGCCATCGTCTTCGATGACCGCCATCCAGCGCCATTTGTCAAAGGTGGTGCAAGGGTGCGAAATGCCCAGCGCCACCCTGTCCCCCACCTGCGGCCAGACACCCTCGGCATCAAACACCATGTGCGCATGCTGATCGCTCAGCGCCTTGACTTTCCAGGACTCGGGCGTGGCCTGCATCGCATCGGCACCGCTTTGCCCCCGCGCCGCCCAGCGCACCGGCATCGGCATGCACTGATCAAACGACAGATCGCGCCGACCCGCACTCAAAATGGCCAGCCCCGCCTCGGGCACCGACTGCACCTTGGCCCAGACCTCCAGCGCGGGCAACAGCGATGCGCTCAAGCCCTCACGCGCCTCCACCAGCTTCAGATAACGGGCGTAGTTCCAGTGGTCATGCGTCACATAGCAACCCGAACGCAACACACCTTGCACCCGGCGGCTTTTGACCTGCAGCTTGAGCATCGGTATCACCAAATCGAACACCGCCGAGCCGCCCGCCGACAGCAAGACCTCGTCACCTCCCCACAGGCTCTGCGCATCCAACTGTTGCACCAAGGCCTGCACGCTGCGCACCAGGGCACTCACTGCCTCAATGTCGTGGGCGCTGTCGCAGCGGCCCAGGCCGCCTTCGTAACACTCCACCCCGCCCAAAGACGCCACGGGCGACGCGGCGATGGCCTGCGCCAAGGCCAGGGCCTGTTCGTGCGTGCGGCAACCGGTGCGGTAACCGGCAATGCCCAGCTCCAGCAGCACGTCCCAGCATCGGGCATTGCCCCGCCGTGCTCCCCAATCGGCCAGCACATCCAGCTGCGCCAGCGAATCGACCAGAAACCACACCCGCGCTTGCGGGTGTTGGCGCAGCAAAACATCCAGCCCATCCAGATCGGCATCGGACACCAGCTGGTTGGCGATGATGGCGCGCTGCGCCCCAGCGGCCAGCCCCACGCGCAACTGGTGCACGTTGGCAAACGTCAGGCCCCAGGCACCCGCCTGCAACTGCATACGAAACAACTCGGGCGACATGGTGGTCTTGCCGTGCGGGGCCAGGGCCACGCCTTTTCGCTGCACAAAGTCCTGCATCCAGGCCAGGTTGTGCGCCAAGGCCGGGCGGCGCAGCACGGCCGCTGGGTAGGCCAGCGCGTCATCCAGCAGGTGCCAGCCACGCTGGCCCAACTCGGACACGTCGCAGGGCTGCGCCGCCAGGGGATAGCCCTTGCAACTCGCATCCAGTACAAAACCACTTTCCATTTTTTTGATCAACATGCTCTGGGTCTCCCATTTTTCAAACGTGACGGTGCCTGTTGGGCGGTGATTTTCCCACCTCAACCAGAGCCCCATCGGACTTTTTTGACATGACACACCCCACCCCTTCTCTGCACATCGTCGCCTTGGGCGAAGCCATGGTCGAATTCAACCAGCGCCCCCATGAACATGCGGACGATGCCCCGCTGTACCTGCAAGGCTTTGGCGGCGACACGAGCAACGCCGCCATCGCGGCTGCCCGCGCCGGGGCCAGCGTGGCATACCTGACGCGCCTGGGCACCGACCTTTGGGGCGACCGCCTGATGGACCTCTGGCAGCGCGAAAACGTGGACACCACCGCCGTGCTGCGCGAGCGCCAAGCGCCCACCGGCATCTACTTCGTGAGCCACGATGCACAGGGCCACCACTTCAGCTATGCCCGTGCCGGCTCGGCCGCCAGCCGCATGCAGCCGCAAGACCTGAGCCATTGGGGCGATGCCATAGCCCAAAGCCGGTGGTTGCACCTGTCAGGCATCTCGCTGGCCATTTCGGCTACGGCCTGTGATGCGGCGTTCGCCGCCATGCAGCACGCCCGCAGCGTGGGCACGCAGGTGGCCCTCGATTCCAACTTGCGTTTGTCGCTGTGGCCACTGGCGCGGGCACAGGCCTGCATCCGCCATGCTGTCAGTTTGTGCGATCTGTTCTTACCCAGCCTGGAAGACATGACAGCGCTCACCGGCCTGTCTCAGGCGCAAGACATCATCGCCTGGAGCCACGCCCAAGGCGCTGCACAAGTGGTGCTCAAACTCGGCGCTGACGGTGCCCTGGCCAGCGATGGCCAAAGCCAGCGCCAGGTGCCCGGCCATGCGGTCCAGGCCGTGGACGCGACCGGCGCGGGCGATTGTTTTGCGGGCAACTTGTTGGCGCGCCTGGCCGCTGGTGACGACCTGTGGACCGCCACCGCCTATGCCAATGCCGCGGCCTCGCTGTCGGTGCAAGGCTTTGGGGCGGTGGCGCCTTTGCCACGACGCGACGACGTGCTGAACGTGTTGAACAGCGCCTCGAAAGGCACACCCGCATGAGCCCCGGCAAGCCCTTGATCGCCATCGACTGGGGCACCACTTCGCTGCGCGGTGCGCGGCTGGATGCCAGCGGCCAGGTGCAGGAATCGCGTGCGTTTGCGCGTGGCATTTTGAGTGTGCCGCCCGGCCAGTTTGAAGCCGTTTTCAACGCGCTTTTTGGCGACTGGATGCAAGCGGCCAATGCGCTGTGCCTGATCTCGGGCATGGCGGGCAGCCGCCAGGGTTGGCAAGAAGCGCCCTACTGCCCTTGCCCCGCAGGCTTTGCCGAGCTGGGCCAACACCTTTTGTGGCTGCAGCCCGGGCGCATCGCCCTGGTGCCGGGCCTGAGCTGCATGGGCGCAGACGCCCTGCACACCCCCGACGTGATGCGCGGCGAAGAGGTGCAAATCTTTGGGGCCTTGCAACTGGCAGGCCGCGACAGCGCCACGCTGGTGCTGCCCGGCACGCACAGCAAATGGGTGCAGGTGCAAGACGGCCGCGTCACGCAGTTTCAGACCTTCATGACCGGCGAGGTGTTTGCCCTGATGAGCCAGCACTCGATCCTGAGCAAGACGCTGGACTTGAACGGGGCCTTTGACGACACCGCGTTTTTGCAAGGCATCGACCAAAGCCAGCAGCCGGGCAGCGTCTTGCACCACCTGTTTGCGGTGCGCACGCTGGGCTTGTTTGAACGCCTGAGCGCCGCCGCCCTGTCCAGTTATTTGTCGGGTCTGCTGATCGGTGAAGAGCTGCGCACCCAGACCGTGTCAGCCGATGCTGGCCCGGTGATCCTGATCGGCAGCGACGCCCTGACCCTGCGCTACACCCTGGCCCTGCACCACCTGAACATCGCCTGTCAAAGTCGGGGGGCCGAGGCCACCTGGGCTGGCTTGTTCGCACTGGCCTGTGCCTGCTGACATACAGGCAACCCATCGCGGCGATGGGCACCACGCCCACCACAAACACCACAAACACCACAAACACCACAAACACCACCATGACACCCACCGCCCACCCCGCTCAAAACCTGGCGCAAGCCCTGGCCCAGCTGCCCTTGATCGCCATCCTGCGCGGCCTCACGCCTGCCGAAGCCCCCGCCATCGGGGAAGCGCTGGTGAGCAGCGGCTTTGCCATCATCGAGGTGCCACTCAACTCGCCCGAGCCTTTGCACAGCATCGCCGCACTGCGTCAGCAATTTCCGCAAACCCTGATCGGTGCGGGCACCGTGCTGAACGCGCAGCAAGTCAAAGACGTGCATGCCGCTGGCGGTCGCCTGGTCGTGGCCCCCAACTTCAACCCCGCCGTGGTCGCGCAAGCCCTGGCTCTGGACATGGTGGTGCTGCCCGGCGTGGCCACGCCCACCGAAGCCTTTGCCGCACTCGATGCCGGTGCGCACGGCCTGAAACTGTTCCCGGCCGAGATGATCTCGCCCGCCACCGTCAAGGCGCTGCGGGCCGTGCTGCCGCCAACCGCCGCCTTGGTGCCCGTGGGCGGCATCACGCCGGACAACATGGCCGCTTACCGCGCCGCCGGTGCCAGCGGCTTTGGTTTGGGTTCGGCCTTGTATGCGCCGGGGCGGTCGGCGCAAGAGGTGCGGCTGCAGGCGCAGGCGTTTGTGAAAGCCTTCACAGGCTGAGCGCCAGGTACGCGCCCCACCATCTCAAGCCTTCTCGCCCAGCCGCCCATCCCGAAAGTCTGCAAGGGCTTGGTAGATCTCTTCCTTGGTGTTCATCACAAAGGGGCCGTATTGCACGATGGGCTCTTTGAGCGGTTTGCCCGCCACCAGGATCAGCTTGGCGTCGGCGCTGGCCTCGATCACCACGCCGTCGGCCTGCGGGGTGTTCGCCAAAATGGCCATGCGCTGCACGGGCACGGCCTGGCCACCGATGCGGACTTCGCCCCGGTACACATAAATGAAGGCGTTGTGGCCTGCGGGCAGTGTTTGCTCAAAGCGTGAGCCCTCGGGCATGTGCACGTCCAGATAAACCGGCTGGGTGATCTCGCGGGTCACCGCCCCCTGCACGTCGTGGCTGGCCCCGGCGATCACCGTCACGGCCACGCCTGAAGGCGTCTTGAATTGCGGTAGCTGATCGTTTTGGAAATCGCGGTACCACGGCGCATTCATCTTCTCCGAGCTGTGCAGGTTCAGCCACAGCTGAAAGCCCTCCATCACGCCGTCGGCTTGCTGCGGAATTTCGGAGTGGATCACGCCTTGGCCTGCGGTCATCCACTGCACGCCGCCGTTTTGCAGCAGGCCTTCGTTGCCCGCGCTGTCGCGGTGCAGCATGCGCCCGGCGATCATGTAGGTCACGGTCTCAAAACCCCGGTGCGGGTGGTCCGGGAAACCGGCGATGTAGTCGTCGGGTTGGTCGCTGCCAAAGGCGTCGAGCATCAAAAATGGATCGAGCCGGTGCTGCAGGTTTTGCGTGAGCACGCGGTTGAGCTTGACGCCCGCGCCGTCTGAAGTGGCCTGGCCGGTGACCAAGCGTTCGATGGTGCGGGAAACGGTCACTGCGGGGGTCGAGATGGGGTGGGTCATGGCCAATTCCTTTCCATTCATATGGGGTGGTTTGCGGACAATTTCAATGCCTTCAAACGCGCACGGGCCGCACCGTCTGCCTCTGGCGGCAGCTGGTGTTTGGCCTGCAGGTAGTGGTGGGTGTACACGTCCAGATAGGCCTGCAGGGTCTGTGCGGCATGCGTCTCGCCAGCCAAGTCCAGGCACAGCGATGCGACCTCGCTGGTGCAAAAGTGGTCATCGCGCCGCGAACGACGCAGCTGGTAGTGCGAGACCTGCTCGGGGTGCAGGCTCAGCACCGGCAAGGCGTTCAGGTAAGGGCTTTTGCGGAACATCTTGCGGGCTTCGGCCCAGGTGGCGTCCAGCAAAATGAACAGCGGTCGCTTGTGGGTGTCTGAGGTCGAAACTTCATGCACCACCCGCTCAGGCTCAACGAATTCACCCGGAAACACCACATACGGCTGCCACTGCGGATCGGCCAGCAGCGCCAGCAAGGCGGGATCGACCTCGGTGCGCGCCCAGCCAAAAGCAAAGGTGCTGTGCACCACATCGGCGATCAGCCAGCCGGTGTTGCTGGGTTTGAGCGGTTCGATGTCGGCCATGAGCAGACACATGCCCACCTGTGTGGGCACCTCGGGGCGCAGCGCACACATGCAGTGGCTGGGCACCAGGCGGCAGCCCGGGCAGCGTTCACCCTTGATGCCGCCACGCGCCAAAAAGGGTTTGGCGCTGCGGGCCAGGCGAGCGGTGCGCAGGCGCGACACCGCGTGCGGTGCTTTGACCGGTTCTGGCCTGGTGGAACTCATGCGCGTTGCCAAGCCTCAAACCGCCGTGGCCATGCGCAAACGGCGGGCCGCTTCTTCGTCGCGGGCATCGTCAATTTCGCGCAGCACAGCCTGCATGTCCACATCGGCCGTTGAACGCTCAAAGCGGCCGGTCAGCGGTGTCTCGTTGCTCAGCAAACCGGCCTGGTACAGGCTCCAGATTTCGGGGCCGTATTCGGTTTTCAACAGCTCGGGCGCGAACTGCCCAAAGAAGTCCCGCAAGTTGCCCACATCGCGCAACAGCATGCGCTGGGCGTGGTTGTTGCCTGCGGCGTCCACCGCCTGCGGCAAGTCGATGATGACCGGCTCGTCCACTCCGGGCAGATCGCCTTCGCCAGGGATGTGCGCCAGCAAAATATTGAACTCCGACAAGTCGCCATGCACCACGCCTGCGCACAGCATGCGCACCACCTCGCCAATCAGCGTGGCGTGGTGCTGCAGCGCTTGCTCGGGCGTGAAGGCCACATCGTTCAGGCGCGGGGCCGCATCGCCATGGGCATCGGTGACCAGCTCCATGAGCAGCACGCCGTCAAAAAAGTTGAAGGGCTTGGGCACCCGCACGCCTGCAGCAGCCAGACGGTACAGCGCATCGACCTCGGCACTCTGCCAGGCGGCTTCTTGCTCTTGCCTGCCAAACTTGCTGCCCTTGGCCATGGCCCGGGCCGAACGCGAGTTTTTGACCTTGCGGTTTTCGGTGTAGTCCACCGCTTGCCGAAAACTCCGGTGGGTGGCCTCTTTGTAAATCTTGGCGCAGCGGGTTTCGTCGCCGCAGCGCACCACAAACACCATGGCCTCTTTGCCGCTCATGAGCTGGCGCACCACGGTGTCGATCAGGCCCTCTTCAACGAGGGTCTGCAGTCGGGGGGGTGCCTTCATCCAGGGCGATGCAAGGCGCAGAGCTTGTTGCCGTCCGGGTCGCGCAAATAGGCCAGGTACAGCTTGCCCGCAGGCGTTTCGCGGAAACCGGGTGGGTCTTCGCAAGTGGTGCCGCCGTTGGCCACACCTGCCGCATGAAAAGCATCGCCTTGCTCGGCCGACTGCACGGTGAAACCAATGGTGCTGCCGTTGCCATGGCAAGCCGGCTCACCGTTGATGGGCGTGGTGATGGCAAAGGTGCCGGTGGGGCTGCGGTAAAAGTAGCGGTTCTTGTTGGCCACGCCGGGGCCGTAGCCCAAGGCGCCGAGCAAGGCGTCGTAAAACTTCTTCGAGACCTCAAGGTCATTCACACCCAACATCACATGACTGAACATCGCGTTCTCCGATTAAAAACCCGTCGCCGGGCGAATTCAATTGCGGACAATGGTACTTGAGATGTTCAGTGACTGAGACGCCTGCACCAGAAAGCCTTTGCAGTCCGCACTGGCTCCAATGGGACACACAGTGACTGCCAACTTGCCCACCTTGTGGCAGCATCGAACTTCGAATTTCAGACCCGACCACAGGAGACACCCGGATGCCCCTCAACAACGCCATTTCTTTCGGTCTGCAAGGCCGTGTCGTCATCGTCACCGGGGCGGCCAATGGCATTGGTGAAGCCTGTGCCCGCCGCTTTGCCGCCGAGCAAGCCCATGTGGTGCTGGCCGATGTGAACAGCGAGCGCGGCAACGCCGTGGCCGCCGAATTGCGCGCCATGGGCCACAGCGCCGGGTTCATGGCCTGCGACGTCTCGCGCAAGGCCGATGTCGACGCGCTGGTGGGCCATGCGCTGCAGGCCTTTGGCCGCATCGATGTGCTGGTCAACAACGCGGGCATCTTCAAGGCCGCCGACTTTCTGGACGTGACCGAAGAAGATTTCGACGCGGTCATCAATGTGAACATCAAGGGCTCGTTTTTGATGGGGCAGGCTGCGGCCCGCGCCATGAAAAGCACAGGCGGGGGGTCCATCGTCAACATGAGTTCGGTCAACGCGGTGCTGGCCATCCCCAACATCGCCAGCTACAACGTGAGCAAGGGCGGCATCAACCAGCTGACCCGGGCCATGTCGCTGGCCCTGGCCGATTTCGGTATCCGCGTGAACGCCGTGGCCCCGGGCACCATTGCCACCGAACTGGCCCGCCAGGCGGTGCTGACCAGCGAAGCCGCGGAAAAGAAAATCATGATGCGCACGCCCATGAAGCGCCTGGGCGAGCCCGACGAAGTGGCCAAGGTGGTGGCCTTTTTGGCCAGCGACGCGGCCAGCTACATCACCGGCGAAATCGTCACCGTGGACGGTGGCCGCATGGCGCTCAACTACACCGTACCCGTTTGAAAGAAACCGTTTTGATGAACACCACAACCGACACACGCCACAACGCACTCGAGGCCTGGCTGGCCCAAGAGCACGCTGTGCGCGCACGCATCGATGCCGGGGCTGGCCCCGGTGTGGCACGGCCTGAGCAAGTGGCCGGAAAAACAGGCCTGCAGGTCATGCAAGCGCTTTTGTCGGGCGAGCTGCCCTACGCCCACATGGCCAAGACGCTGGACTTTTTGCTCGTGGAGATCGGCCCGGGCTTGGCCATTTTTCAGGGCACACCCGGCGTGCAGCACATGAACCCGCTGGGCACCGTGCACGGCGGCTGGTTTGCCACCTTGCTCGACTCGGCCCTGGGCTGCGCGGTGCACACCATGATGCCGCCCGGCAGGGGCTACACCACGGCCGATTTGAGCGTGAAACTGGTCAAAGCCATCACCCCTAAAGTGCAGCGCGTGCGGGCCATTGGCAAAGTGCTGCACTGCGGTCGCCAGCTGGCCACCGCCGAGGCGCAGCTGGTGGGGCCGGATGGTACGCTTTATGCCCATGCCAGCACGACCTGCCTGGTTTTTGACATACCTTCTTCAACCCCTGGAACCCGACCATGAGACTCCTTCACACCATGCTGCGCGTGGGCGACTTGCAACGATCCATCGACTTCTACACCCAGGTGCTGGGCATGAAACTGCTGCGCACCTCGGAAAACCCCGAGTACAAATACTCGCTGGCCTTTGTGGGCTACGGCAACAACCCCGACCACGCCGAGCTGGAGCTGACCTACAACTGGGGGGTGGACAGCTACGAGATGGGCACGGCCTATGGCCACATCGCCTTGGGTGTGCCCGATGCGTATGCCGCGTGCGAAAAAATCAAGGCAGCGGGCGGCAAAGTGACGCGTGAAGCCGGCCCCGTGAAAGGCGGCACCACCGTGATCGCCTTTGTGACCGACCCCGATGGCTACAAGGTCGAGCTGATCCAGCGGGCCGAGTACGCATCGGGCCAAGGCTTGCGCTGAAGCACTCGCCTCGCAGTGACGGCCCATGGTCAGGTCGGCGGCTTCACGACAGTTAGCCCCGCCACAAATGTTCGTGGCCCAACGCCATTTGTCGGACCTGAAGGTCCGACCTGCAAATCAGCGCGGCAACTGGCTGGCTTCGCGGGCCAACTTTTCGATGCGTGCCCAGTCGCCTTGGGCCAGCGCATCCGCAGGCACCAGCCACGAACCGCCCACGCAGGCCACGTTGGGCAGGCTCAGCAAGTCATTGGCGTTTTGTTGCGTGACGCCGCCTGTGGGGCAGAACTTCACATCAAAGAACGGGCCGCTCCAGGCCTTGAGCATGGCGGGGCCGCCCGCCTGCATGGCCGGGAAAAATTTGAGTTCGGTGTAGCCGTCTTCTTGCGCCATCATGATTTCGCTGCCAGTGGCCACCCCGGGCAGCAGCGACAAACCGTGATCGCGGCAGGCCTGGCCCACCGCACGGGTGTAGCCGGGGCTGACGGCAAACTGTGCGCCTGCTTTGGCTGCCGCTGCGGCGTCAGCCGGGCTGCGCACAGTGCCTGCACCCACCACAGCGCCGGGCACTTCTTTGGCAATGGCTTCCATGCAGGCCAGCGCCTGCGGGGTGCGCAGGGTCACTTCAAGCATGCGGATGCCGCCTGCCACCAGGGCCCGGGCCATGGGCACGGCGTGCGCTACGTCGTTCAAAACGATCACGGGGATCACGGGGGCGTCCTGCATCACTTGCAGGGCGGTCAAATGTCCACTCAGATTCACAGCCATGTGCAGGCTCCTTCTTCGGCTTTGAGCGCATTGCGGCGCATGTTGGCAAACAGTTCACGGCCCATGCCCACGCCATTGGCGGCACGCAGCTCGGCAGGCATCTGGGCCAATGGGCGGGCGGCCCACTCGGCCTCGCTCACCAGCACTTGCAGGGTGCCCGCCACGCCGTCGAGGCGGATCAGGTCGCCGTCCTGCACCTTGGCCAGCGGGCCACCGGCAGCCGCTTCGGGCGAGACGTGGATGGCGGCTGGCACCTTGCCCGAGGCACCACTCATGCGGCCATCGGTCACCAGCGCCACCTTGAAACCCTTGCCTTGCAACACGGCCAGCGGCGGGGTGAGTTTGTGCAGCTCGGGCATGCCGTTGGCCTGTGGGCCTTGCCAGCGCACCACGCAAACGATGTCACGGTCCAGCTCACCGGCCTTGAACGCGGCATGCAATTCGTCTTGCGAGCCGAACACGCGGGCCGGGGCTTCAATCACATGCAAGGCTTCAGGCACGGCAGAAATCTTGATCACACTGCGACCCAAATTGCCTTGCAGCAGCTTCAGGCCGCCTGTGGCGCTGAACGGGCTGCTGGCGGGGCGCACCACCGTCTCGTCTTGGCTGGCCCCGGCCTCATGCCAGACCAGTTGGCCGTTTTGCGCGGAAGGGATGCGGGTGAATTCACGCAGGCCGCCGGGGCGCACCGTGAGCACGTCGGGGTGCATCAGACCGGCATCGAGCAATTCGCGGATCACGTAGCCCGGACCGCCCGCGGCCTGGAACTGGTTCACGTCGGCGCTGCCGTTGGGGTACACGCGGGCCAGCAGCGGCACCACATCCGACAGGGCCGAGAAATCGTCCCAGTCGATCACGATGCCGGCCGCACGCGCTACCGCCACCCAATGGATCAAATGGTTGGTCGAGCCGCCCGTGGCCAGCAGGGCGACCATGGCGTTGACGATGCAGCGCTCGTCCACCACGCGGCCAATCGGTGTGAAATTTTTGGTCTTCACGAGGTCCAGCACGGTGCGGGCCGCTTCGCGGGTCAGTTCCTGGCGCACGCCTTCGGCCGGGTTGATGAATGCGGTGCCGGGCACATGCAGGCCCATGGCTTCGAGCAGCATCTGGTTGCTGTTGGCCGTGCCGTAGAAGGTGCAAGTGCCTTCGCCGTGGTAGGCCTTCGATTCAGCCTCCAGCAATTCAGGGCGGCCCACCTGCCCCAGTGCGGCTTGTTCGCGCACCTTGGATTTTTCGCTGTTGGACAAGCCGCTGGTCATCGGGCCAGCCGGCACAAACACCGTGGGCAAATGGCCAAACTGCAATGCGCCAATCAAGAGGCCCGGCACGATCTTGTCGCACACACCCAGCATCAGGGCCGCATCAAACACGTCGTGGCTGAGCGACACCGCGGTGGCCATGGCGATCACGTCGCGGCTGAACAGGCTCAGCTCCATGCCAGGCGTGCCCTGGGTCACGCCGTCGCACATGGCGGGCACGCCACCGGCCACTTGGGCCGTGGCGCCCAGTTTGCGGGCTTCGTCCTTGATGAGGTCGGGGTAATGCTGCAGCGGCGCGTGGGCCGAGAGCAGGTCGTTGTAGGCGTTGACGATGCCAATGTTGGGCGCACGCGGGGCGACCACTTTGATTTTGTCGAGCGCCGTGGCGCGGCTTTTGTCGGCCTCGGGCATGGCGGCAAAGGCGTGGGCCACGTTGGCGCAGCCCAGGCGTTGGGCCCCGGGGTCGCGCTGGGCAGCGGCGTCCAACTGCTGCAAATAAGCTTGGCGGGTCGGGCGGCTGCGCTCGGTGATGCGGGCGGTGACGGCGGCCAAAATCGGATGAAGTGTCATGTTTTGACGTCTGGGCAGACGTGGTAACTAAATTACATGACCGATGGTAACCGTGTTCCCCCGTTTTGGTGCGTTTGGGCGGTTACAGACTGGGTACAACTCGTGGGCACAAGCCAGCAGACGTAAAAAAACCCGCCGAAGCGGGTTTTCAGTGCGCTACAAGCCGAATCACTTGGCAGCAGAAGCGTCAGCGGCTGGTGCACCAGCAGCAGCGCCAGCGGGTGCAGACGCATCAGACATGGGTGCAGAGGCTTCGGCAGCGGGGGCCGCGACAGCAGCGGGGGCTGTAGGTGCGGCTTTTTTGCTCTTGGCAATGCCAAAACCGACGGCCAAGCCAATGGCCAGTACGATCACGGCCACCAGAACGGCCCAAACTACGGGTTGATTGTCATCTTGAGGGGTCGACATGTTTGTTTTCTCCGAAAATAGTGGCGAGATTGTAATAGGGCCTCTTTGCACATGACTGACACATCCTTGGATACCCCAATTCAGCCGACTCCCACGATGGCCTGTGCGGGATTTCAGGGTGACTTGCTTGACCGCTTTCGCGCACAAGCTGCGGGCCAGGATTTATGGGTGTTCGGCTATGCCTCGCTGCTGTGGCGGCCCGAATTCGTGGCAACAGAGCAGCACCTGAGCCGCGTCTGGGGATGGCACCGCGCCCTGAAAATGTGGAGCCGTCTGAACCGGGGCAGCCCCGAATGTCCGGGCCTGGTGTTTGCCTTGTTGCCCGGGGGCAGTTGTCAGGGTGTGGTTTATCGCATTCCCCAAGCACAGGCCGACGAGGTATTGGTACGGCTTTGGGAACGCGAGATGCCCATGGACGTTTACACCCCCTGCTGGCTGACTTGCGCAACACCGCAGGGGCCGGTCAAAGCGCTGGCCTTTACCCTTCCCCGCAGCAGCGCCAGTTTCACGGGGCATTTGCCCGCTCAAACGTACCGGCAGATCTTTCAGAAAGCCTGCGGCCGTTTTGGCACGACGCTGGACTATGCCAAACAAACCTACGACAGCCTGCGTGCCCATGGCATCGAAGATCGGGCCTTGGCGGCTTTGCTGCGCCATGCAGACTGAAGACCTGCCTATACTGACAAGATGAACATCGCCGACCTGCGCAAGAGCTACGAAAAAGCCGAGCTCAACGAAAACGCCTCCCACGCCAACCCCTTGAAGCAATTTGAGCAATGGCTGCAAGAATCCATCGCCTCCGAAGTGCCCGAGCCCAACGCCATGACGCTGGCCACCGTGGCCAGCAACCTGCGCCCCAGCACACGCGTGGTGCTGATCAAAGGCTATGACGAACGCGGCATTGTCTGGTACACCAACTACGACAGCCAAAAGGGCCAGGAACTGGCGGGCAACCCGTTTGCCGCACTGCAGTTTCACTGGGTGGAGCTGGAACGCGTGGTGCGCATCGAAGGCCGGGTCGAGAAAGTCAGTGACGAAGAAAGCGATGCTTACTTTCACAGCCGCCCGCTGGACTCGCGCATCGGCGCTTGGGCTTCGCCCCAAAGCCAGGTGATTGACGGGCGCAGCGTGCTGGTGACCAACGCCGCCAAATACGCCGCCAAGTTCATGCTGCAGCCGCCACGCCCACCGCACTGGGGCGGCTACCGTTTGGTGCCCGACCAGTGGCAATTTTGGCAAGGCCGCAAAAGCCGTTTGCATGACCGGCTGCGTTACACGCAGGATGGCGACCGGTGGTTGCGCGAGCGGCTGGCACCCTGAAGCTGGACTACCCTGCTGTCGACCAGGGCAGGCCGGATCAGGCGGGCAACAAGGGCAGCACCGCCATGACCGCCGACACGCTCAGCACCGCCATGGCAGTGGACACGGCCACACCCGCCGTCACGGCGTCTTCTTCCTTGCGGTAACGCTGCGAAAACAAAAAGACGTTGGCACCAATCGGCAAGGCAGCCGCCACGGTCATGACCGCCAGGTGCAGCCCCCGCAGACCCAGCAACCAACCCGCCGCCAACATGAGCATGGGGTGCAACACGGTTTTGACCAGCGACAGACGCAGCGCCAGACCGAACTGTTGCCCGATGGGCGTCAGCGCCAAGGTGATGCCCACCAACACCAGGGCTACGGGCCCAAAAGCACTGCCCAGCAAAGCCAGCGGCCTGTCCACGATGGGGTGCAGCCCCCAGCCCGTTTGCGCATAAGCCAAGCCCACCAAAATCGGCAGCGGCACCGGGTGAATGACGGCGTTGCGGATGGCCGATGCCACGGTGCGCCAGATGGGCCGCCGCTCACCCGACACCGCCGCCTGCTCGTGAGCCACTTGCAACTCCAACACCAGCGTGGCGGCACTCAGCAGCACCAGGGCGTGCAATGAAATCAAGGTGAACAGAAGCACCTGCCCTTCTTGCCCGTAGGCCAGCCCAATCAAGGGCACGCCAATCATCAAGGTGTTGCTGAAAATGCTGGCCAGCGCCAGCACCGATGCCCGGCTGTTGCGGCCATAAACCCACAGCATGGCCACAAACAAAGTGCCTGCCACCAAGAAATACTGCGCCACGGGTTTGAAGTCGAGCTGCTCGATGTGCACGCTGCTCATGGTGCGAAACAGCAAGGCCTGGGTCAGCACCAAAAAAACCAGATTGGACAAATCCCGCACCGACTCACCGCGCACCAGCTTGGCTTTGCCCGCCACAAAGCCAATGAAGATGAGCAACACCACAGGCAGCAGAGAGGACAGGACGGGGTGATCAAGGTTCATGGCGGGATTATCCCGGCCAGCCAGCGCCCTTGCTCAGCGGAAACCACGTAGCGCCGCCACTACAGCAGCGCCACGCGTGTCACTAGAAGCTGGCCTGAACCCCCAGCTTGAAGTTGCGCCCCGGCAAAGGCGACTTGCCAAAAGCCGTGCTCGTGAGGATCGAGCTGGCGCTGTAGGCCAGTTCATCGGTCAGGTTGTCCACACGGGCAAACCACTGCAGCACGGTGGTGTCCAGCTTTTGGCGGTAGGAAACGCTGGCATTGACCAGGGTGTAGGCGCCGGTGGCCACACTGCCTTCGGGCACACGCTTTTGCGCGGCATACCAGTCAGCGCCCAGCTTGGCGCTCCAGGGGCCTTGGCCATAAACCAGCGTTGCACCCAAGCGCATCGGGGCAATGCGGGGCAATGCCTCTCCCGTGCTTTCGTTGGTGGCCCGCACGGTGTCGGCACGCCCATCGAGATCGAGTGTCGAGGTGTTTTGCCACAGACGCTGGCGACCGCTGGCTTCCAAACCGTAAAAGCGGGCCTTGACGCCTTGGTAGCGCTGCAGCGGCAAAACGCCTGGGTCATTCGCTGAGGCAGGTCCGACGGGTTCGCCCTCTTCGTCTCGGTACTCGCCGGTGTTCATCAAGCCGATGTAGTTGGAAAACTGGCTGGCAAAGGCCGTCACATTCAGGCTGTCTGGGCCCGATTTCCACTGGACACCTGCATCCAGGCTGTTGGACTTTTCCAAGCCCAGTTCTTTGTGGCCGATCTCCCATGCATTTGTGGCCAGATGCGGGCCATTGGCAAACAATTCGTAGTCTTTGGGCGCACGCTGCGTCATGGCCGCATTGCCTGTCAAAGACCATGTGGGCGTGAGCTTGAAGACAGCACCCGCAGCCACACTGAACGGTGTGAACTTCTTGGCACCGATGCCCTCGTCAAAGCGCGGTAAATCGGGGTTGCCCAAGGACTCCACCCGCACCGACTCCCAACGCGCTCCAGCAGTAACTTGGCCCCAAGTGGTCGGCAACTCTTCGTGCACAAACAGCGCCTGGCTGCGGGTGCGACTGAAGGGCGCAAAGGCTTCGTCGCCGACAGCAGAAAAGCGGCTCGAATCGGCCTGCACACCCAGCACGCCCTGCCAACCTGATAGCGAACGATGCCGCGCCTCGATTCGCAGGTCTTGGCCCTTATTGGAAAAAACGGTTTCTGCCCCCCCATTGAAAAACTCGGTGTGCAGGTAATCGGTGTAGCCCAAGCGGGCCTTGACGCTTTCAAACCAGCCTGGCATTTGGCGCAGCTGGCCTTCCAAGGCATAACGGGTGGTCTTCATGCCAATCGTCACTTCGTCTTCGGCCACTGTGCCGTAATCGCTTTGGTAACTGTTGACCGATGCGCCCAAATAGCCGTTGGCCCAGAAGGTGCTGACGCCGATCGCACCGCCTCGTGATTCGCTGGCCGAATTGCAAATGCGCCGAGCATTTGCAAGCGAACCCGGTTTGCTGCATTCAAGTGACACGGGCACGCTCACATCGCCTGTTCGGCGGTCAAAACCGTCCACATGCAATGCCCAGCGCTCGTTGCCGGCCTCCACCAGGCCGGCAACGCTGCGTTCGTCATTGCCGGTGCCCGCCTGTACTTGGGCTTTGCCCAGCACCCCCGACATGGCTTCGCGCGGGATGCGGTTGTCGATCACATTGACCACGCCACCCACAGCACTGCCGCCATAAAGCAAGGCGGCGGGGCCGCGCAAAACTTCAATGCGGTCGGTGGACAGGACATCCAAAGGCACAGCGTGGTCATAGCTCAAGGCAGAAACATCCAGGCTGGATGCGCTGTTGTTCAGCACCCGGATGCGGTCACCGTCCAGGCCCCGAATGATGGGGCGGCTGGCGTTGGGGCCAAAGTAGGTGCTGGACACGCCCGGCAAGCCGTTGAGGGTTTCGCCCAAAGTGCTTTGCCCGCGTTCCAGCAAATCGGCACGGCCGAGCGAATTGACGGGCACCGTGGTGGTGTCGCGTCCCAAGGGGTTGCCGGTGATGACGATTTCGCTGGGCACGCCTGGTGCAGCGGTTTGCGCCAAGGCCACAGAATGAGAAAAGGAGAGTGTGGCCAAGCAGGCATACGCCAGGGCCGAATGTTGGAAAGAATGGGTCATAAAGATGCGATTTGAAAGACAGGAACGGGCGTGCGCCTTCCGTCACGGACGGAAAGCCAGCAAACCAGGATCGGGAGTTCAAATCAGCGCAGGAGGCGCACGGGCTTGCGCTGGGGACCAAAACTCATGGCCCGGAGAAAAAGCAAGCCGAAAGATAGGGGCCTGGGTGGGCACCATCGGGGCCGACCACGCCGTGCTCGATGCACTTAGCCGGTCGGCGTGGGCCAGGTGGTCGAGCACCTGACAAAGCGTTGAGCCTGCTTCATGGCCCAGAGGGTCGGCACTTTCGTCTTGATGAGCATGCGCTTCATGCAGGCTCTCGGGGGCAGAAAGCATGAGCTTGGTGCTGTGCTCGATGCCGTGCCACTGCCCCCAAACTGGCGCCCACAGCAAGGCCCAGACCAGCAGAAAATTCAGCCAGGTGGGCAGTCGGGAACGCGCAAAGCTCATTTCGAATCCGTCTTGCTGCAAGCAATCAGTGGACGTGCTTCATACCGCAACTCTTGCCCAAGGCCAAACCCTTGCAAGCGGTTTGCAATTCCTTGGTGCATTGCTCAGGCTTCTTACCCGATTCCAGGCATTTGGCTGCCGCCTCGTGCGCCTCGGCCATGGCGCGGTGGCGCGAGATGTCTTCTTGCGTTTCTTTGCTGCCGTGTTGGGCTGAGGCCCCCCAAGAAAAGCTCAGGACAACGAGAAAAAAGGCTATTTTGTTCATGGATTTCCTTTCGAAAATGGGCTGATCACCGTTGCAGCAATAGCGTTCAAGTGGGGTATCAGCTGACATTGACAGCCGATATTGTCACTCACGCACCAAACGCTCAAACGTCTTCTTAAACTTGGCCACCTTGGGCGCAGCCACGGCCATGCAATAGCCCTGGTAAGGGTTGCGTTCAAAAAAGTCCTGGTGGTAATCCTCGGCCGCGCTGTAGTTGTCAAGCGCCAGCACCTCGGTCACGATGGGCTTGCCAAAAGCGTGGGCCGCCGCCAACTCGGCCATCAGTGTCTGCGCCGCCTTGCCCTGCTCGGGGGTGGTGAAGTAAATACCGCTGCGGTACTGTGTGCCTGTGTCGTTGCCCTGACGGTTGAGCGTGGTCGGGTCGTGGATGACAAAAAAGATTTCCAGCAACTCCCGGGTGCTGATTTGTGCGGTGTCGTATTCGAGCTTGA
Organism: Limnohabitans sp. 2KL-1; assembly: GCF_003063435.1. Taxonomy (GTDB): domain Bacteria; phylum Pseudomonadota; class Gammaproteobacteria; order Burkholderiales; family Burkholderiaceae_C; genus Limnohabitans_A. The sequence continues at coordinate 103,762 of NZ_NESL01000003.1, forward strand.
CCACCTCGTTGTGTCCGGTGCGGCCGGTGCAGACTTCTTCGTAAGTGGGTGCCACGGTCTGGCCGTTGCAGTAACCCGACTCCACATCGGTCACGCCGCGCACCTTGACGAAAACCGCCTCGGTGCACCAAAAGCAGCCACCGCCCAAAACCAATGTTTCTGTCATGTTTGTTCCTTTTACGATGTTGAAGATGGACCCCGGATCAAGTCCGGGTGACAGATGCGCCCACCAAGCCCACCCCAGGCAATTTGGATTATCAGTTGCCCACAAGCCCCGCCTGCACCGCCTGCACAAAGTCCCCCAGCGCCGTCTGGTCTCGGTCGCTGCGCCACAGACAGCGCGTGTCGTAACGCACATCCACCTCGCGCAGCGGCACGAACACTGCGCCCGCCAGCGCAGATTGCTGCAAGGCCTTGGGCACCAGCGCCACCCCCAGCCCCTGCGACACCAAGGACACCACACTCAGCCAGTGCCGCAACTCGTGCACCACTTGCGGCATCCAGCCCGCTTGCTCGCACAGCATCAGGATGCGCTCGTGGTAATCGGGCGAGACGGTGCGCGACACCACCACCAGGTTTTCGCCGCGCAGTTGTTCTAGGGCCACGCCAGCTTCGCCGGCCAAGGGGTGGCTGACGGGCAAGCACGCGACCCAAGGCTGGCTGACCACCAGAATTTGCTCAAAGCCCGGCGGCACCCGGGGCGTGTGCACAAAACCCACATCCAGCCGGTCGCGCAACAGCTCGGACAGCTGTTCGGTCGAACTGAGTTCGCGCAACACCAGACGCAAGCGCGGGTGACTGGCCTGAAAACGGTTCAGGATTTGCGGCAAACCGCAGTACAGCATGGTCCCGGCAAAGCCAATGTGCAGCTGGCCCGATTGACCTTCGGCCACATCCCGCGCCTCCCGCGCCGCCGCGCTGGCCTGCGCCAGCAAGGCCCGGGCGGCCGGCACAAAAGCCTGACCCGCCGCCGTGAGCTGCACACCCCGGCTGTTGCGGGTGAACAGCTGCGCCCCCACCGAGGCTTCGAGCTGCTGGATGTTCAGGCTGAGCGGTGGCTGGGAAATGGACAAGCGCTGGGCGGCGCGCCCAAAGTGCAGCTCTTCGGCCAGCATCAAGAAATAACGCAGATGACGGAATTCCATGTATTAAAAAAATGTATTGATAAATCGATAATCAATATTAGACAACTATTCATCTCGCCCTGACAATCGGCTTCAAGATTTTTCAAACGGAGACCTCCAACATGGCCAACCCCAAAAACACCTTCAACTGGGAAGACCCCTTCAACCTCAGCGCCCAGCTCACCGACGACGAGCGCCTGGTGCAGGAGGCCGCCCGCGCCTACTGCCAGGAAAAACTGCTGCCCCGCGTGAAAGACGCGTTCCTGAATGAAACCACCGACGTGGCCATCTTCCGCGAGATGGGCGAGCTGGGCCTGCTGGGCCCCACCATCCCCGAGCAGTACGGCGGCGCAGGCCTGAACTACGTTTGCTATGGCCTGGTGGCCCGCGAAGTCGAGCGCGTGGACTCAGGCTACCGCTCCATGATGAGCGTGCAGTCGTCCTTGGTGATGGTGCCGATCAACGACTTCGGCACCGAAGCCCAAAAGCAAAAATACCTGCCCAAGCTGGCCCGTGGCGAGTGGATCGGCTGCTTTGGCCTGACCGAACCCAACCACGGCTCGGACCCCGGCAGCATGATCACCCGCGCCAAAAAGGTGGACGGCGGCTACAGCATCAGCGGCGCCAAGATGTGGATCACCAACAGCCCCATCGCCGATGTGTTCGTGATCTGGGCCAAGGACGATGGCGGCCAGATCCGTGGCTTCATTTTGGAAAAAGGCTGGAAAGGCCTGTCGGCCCCTGCGGTGCACGGCAAGGTCGGTCTGCGCGCCTCGATCACCGGTGAAATCGTGATGGACGAGGTGTTCTGCCCCGAAGAAAACGCCTTCCCCGAAGTGCGTGGCTTGAAAGGCCCGTTCACCTGCCTGAACAGCGCTCGCTACGGCATCGCCTGGGGCGCATTGGGCGCGGCCGAAGACTGCTACCTGCGCGCCCGTCAGTACGTGATGGACCGCCAGCAGTTCGGCCGTCCCTTGGCCGCCAACCAGCTGATCCAGAAAAAACTGGCCGACATGCTGACCGAAATCAGCCTGGGCCTGCAGGGCTGCCTGGCGCTGGGCCGCATGAAGGATGCGGGCAACGCCCCGGTCGAAGTCACCTCCATCCTCAAGCGCAACAGCTGCGGCAAGGCGCTGGACATTGCCCGCATGGCGCGCGACATGATGGGCGGCAACGGCATCAGCGCCGAATACGGCGTGGCCCGCCACCTGGTGAACCTGGAAGTGGTCAACACCTACGAAGGCACGCACGACGTGCACGCCCTGATTTTGGGCCGGGCGATCACCGGGATTGCCGCCTTCGCCAATTGAGGCCAGACCTCCCACAACAAGAAGGGCTGCCAGTTGGCAGCCCTTCTTGTTTGATGCGCATGAACAAGGTGTTCTTCCTCCTTGATCTGCGCTTCACCCTGAAAGATACGCCATCGCCTTGACGAAGGCATGCCCAAAGCTTACATTACTAACCAGTCAGTCATTAATTAGTCTTTGTGAAGCCCGTCGACCCCCCTGCCCCCCACAAACGCGAACGCCGCAAACAAGACCGCCCAGGCGAACTGCTTGAGGCGGCCTTGGACCTGTTCGTGGAAAAAGGCTTCGCCGCCACCCGCGTTGAAGAAGTGGCGGCCCGTGCGGGCGTGTCCAAGGGCACCCTGTTTTTGTACTTCCCCAGCAAAGAAGACCTGTTCAAGGCCGTGGTGCGCGAAAACGTGGTGGCCCCTGTGGCCCAAGGCGCTGCCGAAGTGGCCCAATTTCAGGGCCCCACCGGTGAACTGCTGGAATGGATGATGCTGCAATGGTGGCACCGCTACGGGGCGACCAAAGCATCCGGCATTTCCAAACTGGTGATGAGCGAAGCCAACAACTTCCCCGACCTGGCGGTTTTTTTTCAACGTGAGGCGATTGCACCGGCACACGCTTTGGTGCGCAACGCCTTGCAGCGCGGGATTGACCGGGGCGAATTCCGGGGCATGAACGTGGATTTGGTCTTGCACTCGGTCATGGCCCCACTCTTGTTTTTGGTGATGTGGAAGCATTCCATGGGTCCTTGCTGTCCCAGCCAAGACCAGATCGACCCCGAAGCCTTTATTTCACAGCACGCGCGATTGATGGCGCGTGGGCTGTCATTTCCTGAAACAATAACAATATGAAAAAAGCAACTTTATGGATTTTGTCGGCCGTGGCCGTCGCCGTTTTGGCAGCGGGCGGCGTGCGTTGGGCCAGCCAACGCCAAGCCAGCCCCGCGCCGGCAACACCCCCTGCAGCGGCTGTGCCCACCATCGAACTGGCCAGCACCGATGTGTTCGCCGCCCAAACGCAAACCCTGACCCTCGGCATTCCGGTGTCGGGTGCCCTCAAGGCCAGCCAAAGCGCCGTCATCAAGGCCCGTGTCGCGGGTGAATTGATGGCCCTGACCGTTCGCGAGGGTGACAGCGTGCAAGCGGGGCAAGTCATTGCCCGCGTGGACCCCACCGAGTTCCAGGCCCGTGCACGCCAGGCACAGCAGCAAGCCGAGGCGGCCAAGGCCCAAGTCGACATTGCCCAGCGCCAGCTGGACAACAACCAGGCGCTGGTGAACCAGGGTTTCATCTCGCAAACCGCGCTGATCACTTCGCAAGCCACGCTCAGTGGTGCCAAAGCCACCCACATGGCTGCCGTGGCGGCACTGGATGTGGCCACCAAAGCCCTGGACGATGCCACCCTGCGCGCCCCCATGGCGGGCGTGGTGGCCCAGCGTCTGGCCCAGCCGGGGGAACGGGTGGCCATCGAAGCGCGCATTGTCGAGGTGGTCAACCTGTCTCAACTGGAACTGGAAGCCGCACTGCCGGCCAGCGATGCCAGCAAGGTGCGGGTGGGCATGCAAGCCCGGCTCCAGGTCGAGGGCTTGGCCGAACCTGTGGACGCGCGGGTGTTGCGCATCAATCCCAGTGCCCAGGCCGGCAGTCGCAGCGTTTTGGTCTATTTAGGCGTCAAGGGCCGCGAAGGCATGCGCCAAGGTCTGTTTGCCCAGGGCAGTCTGGGCACCCAGAGTGTGCAGGCACTGGCGGTGCCGGTGAGCAGCGTGCGCACCGACAAACCCCAGCCTTATGTGCAGGTGCTTCAAAACGGCAAAGTCGTGCATGTCACGGTCAAACCCGGCGCACGCAGCGAAGGCGATAGCCAGAGCCTGATGGCCGTTGAAGGCCTGAGCGAAGGCATGCAGGTGCTGGTGGGCAGTGTGGGGTCGGTGCGCGAAGGCGTGCGGGTCCAATTCACGGCCACCGCCAAATAAAGGGCGAACAGCATGTGGTTCACCCGCGTCAGTCTGCAAAACCCGGTTTTTGCCACCATGGTCATGCTGGCCCTTGTGGTGCTGGGTTTGTTCTCGTTCCAGCGACTCAAAGTCGACCAGTTTCCCAACATCGATTTCCCGGTGGTGGTGGTCACCACCGAATACCCCGGTGCTTCCCCCGAAATTGTGGAAAGCGAAGTCTCCAAGAAAATCGAAGAAGGCGTCAACTCCATCGCGGGCATCAGCGCCCTGACCTCGCGCAGCTACGAAAACCAGTCGGTGGTGGTGATCGAGTTCCAACTGCAGATCGATGGCCGCAAAGCCGCCGAAGATGTGCGCGAAAAAGTCGCCTCGCTGCGCCCCTTGCTGCGCACCGAAGTCAAAGAACCCCGGGTGCTGCGCTTTGACCCGTCCAGCCGCGCCGTGTGGTCGCTGGCCGTCATTCCCGAAGGGGACAAACTCAACGCGGTAGAGCTGACCAACTGGTCCGAGCAGGTGCTCAAAAAACGCCTGGAGAACGTGCGCGGCGTGGGCTCGGTGACCCTGGTGGGCGGCAGCCGCCGTGAAATCAACCTGTATTTGCAACCGGCTGCCATGGAAGCGCTGGGCGTCAGCGCCGAGCAGGTGGTGGCCGCCGTGCGCAATGAAAACCAGGACTTGCCCGTGGGTGCCATCCGCTCGCTGCAGCAAGAGCGCATGGTGCAGATCAGCTCGCGCATGGCCAGGCCCGAAGATTTCGGCCGCATCATCGTGGCGCGCAAGAACGGCAGCCCCATCCGCCTGTCGCAAGTGGCCACGGTGCAAGACGGTGCCCAAGAGCTGGAAAACCTGGCGCTCTACAACGGCCAGCGCACGCTCTTGATGTCGGTGCAAAAGTCGCAGGATGAAAACACCATCCAGGTGGTCGACGGCCTGATCAAGACCGTGGCCGAGCTCAAGGACCAGTTGCCTGCGGGCGTGAAGCTCGAACCCATCACCGACAACTCCCGGCCCATCCGCGTGTCGGTGAACAATGTGCGCCAGACCCTGATCGAAGGCGCCATCCTCACGGTGCTGATCGTTTTCCTTTTCCTCAACTCCTGGCGCTCCACCGTCATCACGGGCCTGACGCTGCCGATCTCGCTGATCGGCACCTTCATGTTCATGCAGATGTTCGGCTTCACCATCAACATGATCACGTTGATGGCCTTGTCGCTGTGCGTGGGCCTCTTGATCGATGACGCGATCGTGGTGCGCGAGAACATCGTGCGCCATGTGCAAATGGGCAAGAACGCGTTCAACGCGTCCATGGACGGCACGAGCGAGATCGGACTGGCCGTGCTGGCCACCACTTTGTCCATCGTGGCGGTGTTTTTGCCCATCGGCTTCATGGAAGGCATCATCGGCAAGTTCTTCCACGAGTTCGGCATCACCATCGTGGCGGCCGTGATGATCTCGATGTTCGTCAGCTTCACGCTCGACCCTATGCTGTCGAGCATCTGGCACGACCCCAGCATCGAGGCGCATGGTCAAAACCATGCGCCTGTCGGCTGGTACGACAAAACCATTGGCCGCGTGACGGGCTGGTTTGACCGCAGCACCGACCGACTGGCCGACGGCTACCAGGGCATCCTGCGCTGGGCATTGGTGCACAAAAAATCGACCGTCTTGCTGGCCCTGGGCATTTTTGTGGCCAGCGTGTTCATGACGCGCCTGCTGGGCACCGAGTTTGTGCCCAAGGCCGATTTTTCCGAAACCTCGGTCAAGTTTGAAACCCCCGTGGGCACCTCGCTCGAAGCCACCGAGGCCAAGGCCCGCCAGGTCGAGGCCATCGTGCGCAGCTTTCCAGAGGTGCGCTACACGGTGAGCACCCTCAACACCGCCAACGCGCAGGGCAAAAACAACGTCAACCTCTACATTCGCCTGGTGGACCGTAAGCAGCGCAGCCGCAATGCCGACCAGATGTCGGCTGTGCTGCGCGATCGTCTCAAGCAGGTGCCCGGCATCTCGGTCACGCATGCGGGTTTGCTCGACGCGATTGGCGGCAACAAGCAAATCGAGTTCTCGCTGCAAGGCCCGGACCAGAAAGAGCTCGAACGCCTGGCCCTGCAGGCGTTGGCCAAGATCCGTGACATTCCCGGTCTGGTGGATCTGGATTCAAGCGTCAAGCCCAACAAGCCAGTGATCGGTGTGCAGATCAAACAGGACTCGGCCTCGGACCTGGGCCTGGGCACGGCGCAGCTGGCAGGCCCGCTGCGCACCCTGGTGGCCGGACAAACCGTGGGCAACTGGCGCGCACCCGACGACCAGACCTATGACGTGAACGTGCGCCTGTCGCCCGTCGCACGCAACAGCCCGCAAGACCTGGAACGCCTGCCCTTTGTGGTGGGTGCAACGGCCGACGGCAGCCCGCGCATCGTGCGCCTGGGCCAGGTGGCGCAAGTGACGGAAACCACTGGCTCCAACCAGATCAACCGGCGCGACCTGATGCGCGAAGTGGCCATCAACGCCAACGTGTTCGGACGCGCAGCGGGAGAGGTGTCGGCCGACATCCAAAAAGCCATGGACAGCCTGAACCTGCCGCCCGGTTACCGCTACAGCTTTGGCGGTTCGACCAAAAGCATGGCCGAATCCTTTGGCTACGCCCTGTCGGCCTTGGTCATGGCGGTGATTTTCATCTACATGATTTTGGCCAGCCAGTTCAAGAGCTTCCTGCAACCTCTGGCCTTGATGACCGCCTTGCCGCTGACCCTGATCGGCGTGGTGCTGGCTCTGCTGGTGTTCCGCTCCACCTTGTCGATGTTCTCCATCATCGGGGTGATCATGCTCATGGGCCTGGTCACCAAAAACGCCATCTTGCTGGTGGACTTTGCCATCCGGGCACGGGAAGACCAGACGGACACGGATGGCCGCCGCATCCCCGGCATGGCCCGCCACGAGGCCCTGTTGATGGCGGCCAAGGTGCGCCTTCGTCCCATCTTGATGACCACGCTGGCCATGATTTTCGGCATGGTGCCGCTGGCCTTTGCCTTGTCTGAAGGCTCCGAACAACGTGCCCCCATGGGCCAGGCCGTCATCGGCGGGGTCATCACCTCGTCCTTGCTGACCCTGGTGGTGGTGCCCGTGGTGTACTGCTATATGGACGATCTGGCGCAGTGGCTGCGCCGCAAAGCTGGTCTGGCACCCAGCCGTCAGGGACACGACACGCCCGCCGCTTAAAATCCTGCGATATTTGAACAAGACCCACTGGAGTAAAAAATGGATCTGAACCAGGCCCGTTTCAACATGATTGAGCAGCAAATCCGCCCCTGGGAAGTGCTGGACCCGCAAGTGCTGGCGCTGCTGTCCACCGTGCGCCGGGAAGACTTTGTGCCGCTGGCCCACAAGGCCCTGGCCTTTGTGGACATGGACATCCCGCTGGGTGCAGCGCCCAACCAGGTCATGCTGGCCCCCCGCGTGCAAGCCCGCCTGCTGCAAGACCTGGCCGTGCAAAAGACCGACAAGGTGCTGGACATCGGCACCGGCTCGGGCTTCATGGCCGCCTTGCTGGGCCACCAGGCCGCCAGCGTGCTCAGCCTGGAAATCGACACCAGCCTGGCCGATCAGGCCCGTGCCAACCTGCAAAAAGCCGGCGTGACCAACGTCACCGTGCGCCAGGCCGATGGCAGCCAGGGCGCTGTCGCCGACGGCCCGTTTGATGTGATCTTGCTCAATGGCTCCGTGGCCGAGGTGCCCGCCGCTTTGCTGCAACAACTGACCGTGGGCGGCCGCCTGGTCGCCATCGTCGGCGATGAGCCCATGATGCGCGCCACCGTGATCACCCGCACGGGCCAAAACAGCTGGACCACCACCGAGCCCTGGGACTGCAATGCCCCGCGCCTGAGCGGATTTGCTGAACCCTCCCGCTTCAAGTTCTGATCGCTCGCCGTGGACCAGCTCTACCCCTCCCAAATCGCTGACTGGGCGAAAGCCCAGACCCAACGCCCCGTCTTGCTCGATGTGCGTGAAGGCTGGGAATGCCAGACCGCCAGCGCCCAACCCGATGGCCTGGACCTGGTGCACATGCCCATGCAAACCATCCCGGCGCGGCTGCACGAACTTGACAAATCACGCCCCATTGCCTGCTTGTGCCACCACGGTAGCCGCAGCATGCAAGTGGCCGCCTTTTTGCTGCAACACGGCTTTCAGGTCGTGAACGTGGCCGGTGGCATCCACGCCTGGTCTGCACAAGTGGACCCCGGCATACCGGTTTACTGAATCGCCCTGTGGTCTGATTTTTAGTCCGATTTTTAGAAAAGAGCCGCCATGAAACTGCGCACCCTGCCCTTGACTTTGGCCTTGATGGCCGCCTTTGCAGGCGGTGCCCAGGCCCAAAGCCTGGTTCCACTGTACGAAGCGGCCAAAGGCCATGACGCCCCTTACAAGGCAGCTCGTGCACAGTACGAGGCCAACCTGGCCAAGGCTGAGCAGGCCAAGGCCTTGCTGCGCCCCACGGCAGGCCTGGGGGGCAGCCTGTCGGAAACCGATCTGAGCAACCAGACCACCCCGTCAGCTGACCGTCAATTCGGCACCCGCGCCCTGACACTGACAGCCAGCCAGCCGCTGTACCGCCCCGCCAACCAGGCCAGTTACGAACAAGGCATGAAGCAAGTCGCCTTGGCACAAGCCCAGCTGAAAATGGCCGAGCAGGAGTTGATCGTGCGCATCAGCCAGGCCTACTTTGATGTGCTCACCGCACAAGAGAGCCTGAACTTTGTCAAGGCCCAGAAATCTGCTGTCGCGGAGCAACTGGCGGCAGCCAAGCGCAATTTTGAAGTGGGCACCTCCACAATCACCGACACCCGCGAAGCACAGGCCCGCTACGACCTCGTCATCGCCCAGGAAATTGCGGCCGATAACGAACTGCGGATCAAAAAGCTGGCTTTGGATGACACCGTGGGCACGCCCGGCGTACAACCCAAGCCCCTGCTGGCTGCTGTCGATCTGGACCGCCTGCCCCTGGGCACCGTAGACACCTGGGTTGCCCAATCCGAACAGGCAAACGGCAGCATTGCCCAAGCCCGCATTGGCCTGGACGTGGCCCAGCTGGAAATCAACAAAGCCAAGGCAGGCCATCTGCCCACCCTGGACCTGACCGCCAGCTATGGCATCAATCGTTTTCGCAATGGCGCCACCTCCCAGCCCAACACCAACGCCGCCACGGTGGGCCTGGCTTTCAATCTGCCTTTGTATGCCGGACACGCCACGCAAAACCGCATCAAGGAAGTTCTGTCGCTTGAAGACAAAGCCCGCAACGACCTCGACGCTGCACAGCGCAGCGTGGCCCAAGCCACGCGCACGGCGTTCTTTGGCGTGCAGTCAGGTCTGAGCCAGGTCAAGGCCCTGCAAGCGGCCGAGGCATCGAGCCAGAGTGCCCTGGACGCCAACAAACTGGGCTACCAGGTGGGTGTGCGCATCAACATCGATGTGCTCAACAGCCAAAGCCAGCTGTTCCAGACCAAGCGCGATCTGGCCAAAGCACGCCACGACGTGTTGCTGGGTCAGCTGCGCCTGCGCCAGGCCAGCGGCACGTTGCAAGCCGAGGACCTGCAAAGCATCCACAATTTGCTGCAAAAATGAGTTGAATCCTGGTGGCGCTGGCCACCTGCCAAACTCACTCTCCCGCTTCAGATCAACCGGCATCTGAAGCGGAACGGCTGGGTAAAGGGAGGGCCCAACAGTTGACTGGCCTGCCCCAAGTTACAGCGTGACATGCCTGAGCGGGCCCAAACCAGGCACGCACCAGGCACCCACCAGGCAATCACCCGGCCGGACCGACTCAACAGCTGACGGGATTTCATGCTGGACAGCTCAACGCGGTCAGCGCTTGCGCATATCGCTCAGCAGCACCTCGGCTTTGGGCCACCAAATCCAGCCCTTTTTGGCGAGCCCGTTTACATGCAGAAGGCTCATGCAACCAGGCCATGGCCTGATCAAGGGCACCGTTCATGTCGGCCACCCGCGCCGCAGCGCCAGCGGTTTCGGCGTTTTGTGCGGCTTCGGCAAAGTTGAAAGTGTGCGGCCCCATGATGACCGGGCAGCCAAAGGCAGCAGCTTCGATCAGGTTTTGGCCGCCCAGCGGCATGAAGCTGCCCCCCAGCAAAGTCATGTCGGCGCTCTGGAAATACACCGGCATTTCGCCCAGACTGTCACCCAGCCACACCTCGGTTTTTTCTGCCTGATCGGCAGGGTCTGGCGCATCCGGCGTCCAGGCCGAGCGGCGAAACACCGACAAGCCCTGTGCAGCCACCTGCGCATGGACTTCGTCAAACCGCTGCGGGTGCCGGGGCACCAGCAGCCACAGCACACCCGCCGCCCGGAACGCCGCCAGCCGATCCGCATCGGCCGCCAACGCCTGCAGCCACAGCGCCTCTTCGCCCTCGCGGGTGCTGGCCAGCATGACCACCGGCCGGGACTGGCCCTGGACTTGCCACTGGCTGCGCCAGACTTGGGCCAGCGCCAGCGCATCGGGCTGGGGCGGCACGTCGAATTTGAGGTTGCCCAGCACCGCCTGCACCTTGGCACCCAGCTGCTGAAGGCGCGCTGCGTCATCCGGGCTTTGCGCCAGAACCGCTGTCAAACCCCGGTAAGCGGGCCGTGACAACAGCGCCCAGCGCAGGCCCGAGCGCAGCGATTTGTCATTCAAGCGGGCATTGGCCAGCACCAGCGGCACCTGTGCCAAGACGCAAGCCTGCACCAGCGTGGGCCAGACCTCGGTTTCCATCAGGATGCCCAGCCGGGGCTGGTGGTGCTGCAAAAAGCGCCGCGTGGCCTCGGGCGTGTCCCAGGGCAGCCAGGCCTGCGCATCACCCGGGCGCAGCAGCGATTGCCCCTGCGCCCAGCCGGTGGCGGTGCTGTGGGTAAGCAACAAGCGCATGTCGGGCCAGAGGGTGCGCAATGACGCAATCAGGATGGCTGCCGCCCGGGTCTCGCCCAGCGAAACGGCATGCACCCAGATGCGGCCCGGCTCAGGCGGGGCCTCGTCGTAAAAACCAAAACGCTGGGGCATGTGCGCCAGATAACCAGGCTCTTGCAGGCCTCGGCGTTGCAGTTTGCGGCGCAGCAGGGGTTGCAGGCCGCGCATCACTGCGCCATATGCGCCCAGCGCCAGGCGCTCTGCCCAAGACAAAGCGGCCCGCATCAGCGCCCGGCCGCCCGGTCAAACAGCTGTTGGTAGACCCGGCCAATGCCTTCGGCTTCTTTGGCCAGAGAAAATTCATGCGATACCCGGTCATGCGCTGCCTGGCCCATCTGCACCGCTGCAGGCAGATCGGCCAGCACCTGGCGCACGGCGCGTGCCAGACCCGGCGCATCGCCCGTGTCCACCAGCTCGCCCGTGATGCCGGGCAACACCAATTGGTCAAACGCGCCGGTGCGCGAACACACCAAAGCGCAACCTGTGGCCGCTGCCTCGAACGGGGTCAAGCCAAACGGCTCATAACGCGGGCAGGCCACGCACAGCAGGCAGCGCTGGTACCACTGGTGAACCTCGCCTGCAGGCACTTCGCCCAGAAACACAATGCGCTCGGACAAGCCGGCTTGGGCGATCTTGTCGATCAGGGCTTGCTGGTAGGCCTGGTGCTGGGGCTGGGCCAGCCCCGCAATCACGGCGGTCGCGCCGGGCAGGTGCGGCAGCGCCTCGATCATGGCGTCCACAAACACGTCGCTGCCCTTGTCGGGCCGCACACGGCCAAACACGCCAATGCCGTATTGGCCAGGCAAGCCAGAATCGGCCCAGGCCTTGAGCTTGTCGGGCGATAAGGCAAAGCGCGACAGGTCAATGCCGTGCGGCACCACGGCCGTGGTGTTGGGCACAAAACTGGCCGCCAGCGGCGTGGTCGAGATGACCGCGTCCATTTTGGCGATCAGCCAGCGCGGAAAGCGCCCGTGCAGGTGCTGCGCCGCCGAGGTGAAGACCAGCTTGATCGGCAGGCGCAGCACGTCGCGGGCAAAAATGCCCAGCATCATTTCCGGGTCACGCCGCACATGCCAAATGCGAAAACGCCGCCCCTCAGGCGGTTTGCGCGATATGTTCAGGGCTTGCCAGACCGACAAGCCCGCCACCCGGTTGGACATCGTGGTGCCGCAATAACCCAGCCGCCATTGCTGCATTTGCAGTGGAACCAGGGCGTTGACCGTGGCCGATACGCCGGTGTAGCGTTGTTTGATGTTGAAGACGATGACGTCGGGGTTGGGATGGAGCACAGCGTCCCGATGGGAGTAAGGGTCGGGAAATTATAGAGAGCACCAGCAGTTATATTCCCCAGCACGACTTTGGCATCCCTTGCATGAAAACCTACATCTTGAATTTACCCTCAGCCCGGGAGCGTCGGGCTTTTCAAACGCACCAGGCCGAGCAACTCGGGCTGGCTGCGGTGTTCATCGATGCCCACACCCCGGCAGACATTCCGGAGGCGTTTTTCCAGGCCCATGCGTTTGCATGGGAACGCCCACTCAAGATCACCGAAGTCGCTTGTTTTCTCAGTCACCATGCGGTCTGGCAAAAGATTGCTGCAGATGACGCCCCCGCCCTGATTCTGGAAGATGACGCGATACTGGCCCGCAACACGCCTCGTCTGCTCAAGGAATTGCAAAACTTGAAAAACATCGACCACGTTTGCCTGGAAACCCGTCGGCGCAAGAAATTGCTGGGCCAGTCATTCATCGCATGCCAAGACGCCCAAGCAGTCCTGCACCCCTTGCTGCAGGACCGCACCGGCGCAGCCGCCTATGTTTTGTGGCCATCCGGTGCGCGTCAGCTTCTTGCAAAATTTCAGGCTGTCGGTATGGGTCTGGCAGATGCCTTTATTTCCAGCACTTACACCCTGCAATCCTGGCAAACCGTCCCGGCGTTTGCGATCCAGGCCGATGTGGCCCAAGACCATGGCGTTGTCTGTCCGATCGCACCACACTCCTTGATTGCGCGCGAAAAAGTACCCAGCCCACCGACCCAGCACTGGACACAAGGGGTTCGGTTGAAGCTGCGCCGCTTGGGCTCGCAAATGCGATTGGCTTGGCGCTTTTTGAGTTGCATGAGCCGTGCGCGGCGTCAAATGGTGGGCATCGATCTGCCGCAATTTTCAAAAGCGCCCGACTAACGGGAAATATAGCGACGCCACAGCAGCTCCAGCTTGTTCAAAATCAAAGGCAACCAGCGGGTACGGTAGACATTGAACTTGTACGGCTTTTTGACCCGGGGATCGTGCGTGTTCACAAAGTCTTCTGCAAACGGATAAGCCTGCAATGGACGTTGCCCGAATGCGCAGGATTCTTGCTGCGTCATTTCAATGAACGACTTGACCCGGTTACCCGCCATCTTGGCGGCCAGCTTCGCACCCAAAGTCAGCACACGCCCACGGTAAGCCGGTTCTTCCGGCACATAAAACACAAAGGGGTCGGCCATTTGCACCATGTCGGCAAAATGTGCGCCCGCCAACTCCCCATTGGCTTGTTCTGATGAAGCGAAAACCCAGCCGCACTGCCGCAAGCGTTCGACATTCAGCAACGCGATGTCTGCGTATTTCTGCGGCACAGCACTGGCCTCGGGATGGGCCGCAGACCAGCGGTAACACCGCAAGCTCGAATCCGCCCGATAGCGGGTCTCAAAATAATCTCTTTTGCTGCCTTTCATGAACAACGGACTGATGAAGGCCACATCAGGGCATTGCTCAAAAACAAGTTGGGCCAAAGACAGATCGCGAGCATCAAAGGGTCGAACGATTTGCAAATCGTCTTGCAGCATCAGCAAAAAGTCGGCTTGTGTCGCCTCCAGCGCCGATTGCATGTTGTTGTAATAGCCGCCATGCCGGTCGTCGAGTCCTGACTTCATGTGCCGCACGCGTTCGCCCAAGCTGCACAGGTACTGCACGGTTTCAGGATCGTCGCTGCCGTCGTCATAGACCGTGAAGGGCACGCCTGGCAAATTGCGCTGCAAAGACGCCACACAATTTTTCAGATACGCACCACGATTGAATGAAAAAATCGCAATGTCCAAAGTCGCAGACGTCATGTCAAGAGGCTTTCTGTTCGCAGGCAAAAAGGATTGGCCAAACCACCAAGGCGAGATGGATCATGGCCAGCACAGCAGGCCCGGCCGAAAGGCTGGGCAGTGCATGACGTGCCGTGCACCGAAGGCGCACACATCATAGGCCACAACCAGATCGGCTTATGGCCGGTCCTTGCTGTCATCACCAGCCATCCAGGCCAGTCCCAGCAACATCACCGTCAGGGTGCTGAAAAAATAACGAAAAGCATTGCGCCCCAGGGCGTTGACGGTCAAGCCAAACTCAAAAATCAAGACCACCAACAACATGCCCAACAACACATAGGCTTGGATGCGCGCATGCTTGCGGCGCTGGAGTTGCCAGAATCCGGCAAATAAGCCACCAAACAAGGCCACCAAGGACGATAGGCCCACCAGCCCCGACACCGCCGCGTAATGCAAGATGTCGTTCTCGAAAACCGGTGCAATGCCCTCTGGCACCGCCAAAGGCTTCAAGTGCTCGCCCAGTTTCCTCAAAGCCTCACCACCACCCCAACCCAACCATGGCCGTTCCGCGAAAAGGTGCACAGCGTAAGACCACAGTTCCAGACGGATGCTGACCGACCAATCCACCACCTCACCGGTCTTGTACCAATGCAGACCCCCATTGAAGCCTTGCTGAACACGTTGCACAACCAGTTCATCGGGGGCCAACCACACCCCCTTGGCCACCAACAAACCAATGACCAGCACACTGGCCAAGCGCCACATCACCGGTTTTTGAGCCATCAATTTCCAGGCAAAAACAATCAGCACCATGACAATGGACAGCCAGCCCCCCTTGGACCCGCTCAACAAGGAGGCCCACACGCCGAACACCGCACCGAAAACCATGTACATCCGCACAAGCCAGGACGATCGGGCTTGTTCAAAAAACAAAATTCCAAACAAGGAAATGCAGGCCAGCACCACGGCCAAATCACCAAAGACGATCGGGTGGTTCATGGCCCCCATGGCACGACCGATGTGCATCACCAGACTTTGGTAACTGGCCAATGCGCCCGCCAGGATCGCCCCCGTGGCTGCGCCCAGCCAAAGGACTTGGGCTTGCAACCGTGCGCCAATGACCCCGCTGAGCATGAAGGGCATCAGGACAAACGGCACAAAGGCTTCGTAATAGCTGAGCTTGTAGCCGTACCAAAAACCCACAAAAATGCCCATGACGACAAACAGACCCACACCCCACACCATGCGCCGAACCTCGGGCCACTGCCACAGCGCCGTCCAATGGTTTCGCCAGCGCCCCATGGGCCACAAACCCATCCCCGTCAGTGCCAAACACAGCAAGACATAAGCCCCCGGCAAGACCAATGACAAGGACAAGAAAGCAAACACCAGAACATTCTGGATCGATTCGCTGCGACTCAAGGTGTGGGACTCAAACCGTGTCATTCGATGACCAATGCAACAAGCCCATCCAGCGCCCCAGCATGCGGGCCAGCAACTTGGGAGAAAACAAGATCGCACGCAAAGGCAGCGCCAACGCAGTGACCCACAACAAACGTCGCCGGTCGCGCAGCGCTTGCTGGCGAGAACCGTGCTTTTCTTCAAAAATCAATTTGGATTGGGCGTGGTGATAGCCCCTGACGTACTCGCTTTTCCAAGGTGAGCCGCCCTTGACCGAACCGCGAGAACGGTGCAACGCCACCACATCGGGCACCACCACCAAGGGCAGGCGGGCCTTGAACAGGCGCAGGCACAGGTCATCGTCTTCGTAATACAGAAAGAAACGTTCGTCAAAAAATCCCGTGCTCTGGAACCTCGCCATGCGAAAAAGCATGGCGGCACCGCACACAAAACCCACGCACGCAGCGCCTTGGGCCTGCGGCCCCCGCGAGGTCCACAAGCTGTGTGGCCAACGGTAATTCACCTCAGGCTTGCCCCGCGCGTCCACCAATTGGGGGGCCAACAAAGCGGCTTCCGGCATGGACTGTGCATGTGCGACCAAAGCCATCAAGGAGGTCAGCGTGATCTCACAATCGGGATTGAGCAGAAATGCCAATGGCGTCCTGACCAAGGCAAGGGCCCGGTTGTTGGCGGCGCCAAAACCCAGGTTTTCAGGATGCGCCAGCACAGTGGCATGCGGCCAACAAGTTTGTGCCTGAGTGGCCGTTCCGTCGTTGCTCGCGTTGTCTGAAATGATGACATGAGGGCAGTGCTGCAACAAAGCATTCAAGCCTGCAAGGCAATGCGCACTGTGGTGAGTCACCACCACCACCGTCACCTGCTCCAGGTCGTGCAAGTCCATGCTCAGTGCGCCGCCGCCTGGATCTGCGCATCCGGCTTGACCGTGCGCAGCAGGGCCAGCATCTCGGCTTCGATGCGGTGCAATGCGGCTTCGGTGTGACCCTCAAAACGCAGCACCAGCACCGGCGTGGTGTTCGAGGCCCGGATCAGGCCGAAACCATCGGGCCAGTCCACCCGCAGGCCGTCAATGGTGAAGACTTTGGCAGGGGCCTTGAAGGCGTCACCGGCCAGCACCTGCAAAGCGCTGGTCACGCTGTGTGGCTCGCCTTCGGCACAGGCCACGTTCAGCTCGGGTGTGCTGAAACTGCTGGGCAAGGCGTTCAAAACGGCATTGGCATCGGGGGATTGGCTGACGATTTCGAGCAATCGGCAACCGGCATAGGTGCCATCGTCGAAGCCGTACCAGCGCTCCTTGAAGAAGATGTGGCCGCTCATCTCGCCGCCCAAAGGGGCTTGCCCACCTGCGGCTTCAATGGCCCGCATCTGGGCCTTGATCAGCGAGTGGCCGGTTTTGTACATCAAAGCTTGGCCACCTGCGGCCTCGATGGCCGGGGCCAGGCGCTGTGAGCACTTCACGTCAAACAAGATGGTGCCACCCGGCACGCGGCTGAGCACGTCCTCGGCAAACAGCTGCATCTGGCGGTCGGGGTAGATGTTGTTGCCGTCCTTGGTCACGATGCCCAACCGGTCGCCGTCGCCGTCAAAGGCCAGACCGAGTTCGGCGTCTGTGGTTTTCAGGGTCTCGATCAGGTCTTGCAGGTTTTCGGGCTTGCTCGGGTCGGGGTGGTGGTTGGGAAAGTTGCCGTCGACCTCGCTGAACAGCTCGATCACCTCGCAGCCCAAAGCCCGGAAGATGCCGGGGGCCGAAGCGCCTGCGATGCCGTTGCCCGAGTCAATCACGATCTTCATGGGGCGCGACAATCGGGTGTCGCCCACAATGCGCTGCGTGTAGTCGGCCAGCACGTCCAGCTGCGTGACGCTGCCGCCGCCTTGCAGCTGCCAGGTCTCGGCTTCGATCATCTGGCGCAGGCCCTGAATCTCGTCGCCATAAATGGCGCGCCCGCCCAGCACCATCTTGAAGCCGTTGTAGTCCTTGGGGTTGTGGCTGCCCGTGACCTGGATACCGCTTTGGCAGGCGGTGTGGGCCGCAAAGTAAAGCATGGGCGTGGTCACCAGACCCACATCAATGACCTGGATGCCCGCCGCCACCAAACCGCGAATCAGCGCGGCCGACAGACTGGGCCCGCTCAAACGGCCATCGCGTCCCACGGCCACAGTGCTCTGGCCTTCGGCCAGTGCGTGGGTGCCAAAGGCTTTGCCCAACCCTTCGGCCACTTGCTCGTTCAGGGTAGACGGCACCACGCCGCGGATGTCATAGGCTTTGAAAATGGAGGATGTCACTTGCATGGGATAAACCAATCAAAAAGGCTGCCAGAACCGACTTGGGAATTGTGGGTTCCATTGTAGAGGGCAAGCGCGCCATCTCTTTGACACCATGGGTCCGGAAACGACACCCGCATCCCGGCCGCCCACCCGCTTTTGTGGCTAACATGGCCATTCATGAAACGCCCCCACGCCACCGCCCTGCCCACCCGGCCTGCAACAACGTCAGGCCTGGATGCGCAGCGCTGCTATCGGGCCATGGCCGAACGGGATGCGGCCTGGGATGGCGTCTTTTTCACGGGCGTCACCACGACAGGCATTTACTGCCGACCCGTTTGCCGCGTGAAGTTGCCGCGCCAGACCCACTGCCTTTTCTTTGAAACCCCCGCGCAGGCCGAGGGCCATGGTTTCAGGCCTTGCCTGCGTTGCCGTCCGGAGCTGGCACCGGCCCGCCGCTTCTGGTCCACAACCGATGCCGAAGCGGTTCTGGCCGAACACGCCGCCCGGAAGCTGCAAACGGCCATCCAGCGAGGCGACAAACCACCCACCATGACGGCTCTGGCGGCACAGCTGGGCGTGAGCGACCGCCACCTGCGGCGCATGTTTTTGCGGCATTGGCAGGTTTCACCCCTGCAGTACCTGCAAACCCAGCGGCTACTGCACGCCAAACAGTGGCTGCACGACAGCCCGATGTCTGTGGCTCAGGTGGCGCAAGTCAGCGGTTTCGGCTCAACACGGCGCATGTACGCGGCTTTTGCCCAACATTACCAACTCAGCCCCGGACAATTGCGCCCGCCACGCACGCAGCGCCAGAACGCAGCGTCAAGCACCGCCTTGGCGCTGGTGCTGCACTACCGGCCGCCTTGCCAGATCGGGGCCTTGTGGCAATTTTTCAAAGACCGCTCACTGCCAGGCATGGAAAGCTGGCATGGTGAAGGCCCGCGCGCCGTGTTGCGCCGAACCGTTCGCTGGCCCCATCAGCAAGGGGTCATCGGCGGCTGGCTGGAAGTGCAATGGGACTCGGAACGCCCCTGGGTCCACTTGCGCACCAGTCCCCAATTGCTGCCGGTGCTGCCCGATCTGGTGGCCCAGGTCCGCGACTGGCTGGACCTGGATGCTGAGCCGGCGGCCATTGCGCAGGTGATCGAACTGGATTTTCCACACACCTTGGGCCTGCGCTTGCCGGGTGGCCTCGATGGTTTCGAGCTGGCCGTGCGCGCCATCCTGGGCCAGCAAATCACGGTCAAGGCCGCGCGCACCTTGGGCCAGCGGCTGGTCAATGCCCTGGGTGAGCCGTGCGAAACGCCTTGGCCCGAACTGAACCGGACTTTCCCCAGCGCGGCCACTCTGGCCCTGGAAGAAAACGCCGCGCTCATGGGCAGCCTGGGCGTGGTACGCCAACGGCAAAAAGCCATTCAAGCGCTGGCGAGAGCCGTTGAATCAGGTGCCTTGCAGCTGCATGCCCAGGCCCCGTTGGAGCCCACCTTGCAGGCGCTGCTGGCCTTGCCCGGCATCGGCCCCTGGACGGCACACTACGTTGCCATGCGCGCACTGCGCTGGGTGAACGCCTGGCCGGTGCAGGACGTGGCGCTGCAAACTGCTTTGGGTGTGCGGCAACACCCTGCACCCGCGCAGGCGGCGGCACAGCTGGGCCTGGCCTGGCAACCCTTTCGCAGTTACGCCCTGATCGCGGCCTGGCAACGCTTGTCCCCCACCCCTGAGGCTTCCGATGAAAACCATTGACACCCAACGACTGGACGGCCCCTTGGGGCCCATGATCCTGGCCGCCTCGACACAAGGCCTGTGCGGCGTCTGGTTTGAGGGACAGCGCCACGGCCCCTCCGAAGAACGCATGCAAAGCTGGACACCCCAGTCTTCGCACAGCCTGCTGCAAGAGGCATCACGGCAACTGCACGCCTACTTTGCCAACGAACTTCTGAAGTTTGACTTGCCCCTGGACCTGTCGGCGGGCACCCCGTTTCAGCAATCGGTCTGGCAGGCCTTGCTGACCATCCCTTCGGGCAAAAGCCAAAGCTACGGGGATCTGGCACGGCAATTGGCCAACCCCAAGGCCGTGCGTGCCGTGCGTGCCGTGGGTGCGGCCGTGGGGCGCAATCCTGTGGGTATCATCGTGCCTTGCCACCGCATCCTGGGTGCCGGTGGCCAACTCACGGGTTATGCAGGCGGGCTGTGGCGCAAACAAGCGCTGCTGCGGCTTGAAGGCCACCCCGGCATCTGACATCTTTCATGAATCCACCTCACGCCAAAGGCTGGCTGGCCGACTTCCTGATCCTGGCCGCCATCTGGGGCTCCTCTTTTTTGTTCATGCGTGTGGCGGCTCTGGAACTGGGCGCTTTGCCTACCGCCGCCATTCGGGTGGCCATTGCCTCGGTCTTCCTGCTGCCCCTGATGCTGGCCAAAGGCCATTGGGGCGAGCTGCGCCAACACTGGAAGCCGGTGCTGTTTGTGGGCGTGCTCAACAGCGGCATTCCCTTCGCGTTGTACTCGTTTGCCGTGATGCACATCACCACGGGGTTTTCGTCCATCCTGAACGCCACAGTGCCCTTGTTTGGCGCGCTCGTCGCTTGGGTTTGGCTGGGTGACAAGCCCAGCCTGTCGCGCACCGTGGGTCTGGCCATCGGCTTTGGCGGCGTGGTGCTGTTGGCGGGTGGGCAAGCCAGCTTCAAGCCCAACGCCTCGGGCATTGCCCCAGCCTGGGCGGTGCTGGCCTGTCTGGGGGCCACCACTTGCTATGCGCTGGCCGCGAGCTTCACCAAAAAACACATCCCCAGCCTGCCGCCATTGGTCACCGCCACCGGCAGCCAGATCGGGGCCACGCTGGCGTTGGTGTTGCCTGCGCTGTGGTTCAGGCCAGACCACTGGCCCAGCGCCTCGGCCTGGGGGGCATTGCTGGTGGTGGGGGTGCTGTGCACAGGCGTGGCCTACATCCTGTATTTCAAGTTGATCGAGAACTCGGGGCCTGCGCGGGCGCTGACGGTCACCTTTTTGGTGCCAGTTTTTGCCATCGCCTATGGGGTGCTGTTTCTGGGTGAAACCGTGACCGCCTGGATGCTGCTGTGTGGTGCGGTGATTTTGGCAGGCACCGCCCTGTCCAGCGGGCTGGTCAAGCTGCCGGGGCGTTGAGCTGAAAGACGTCAGACCTGAAGGTGCCGACCTACAGGACAGATTTGCAGGTCGCGGGCTTCAGCCCCGACACCCACATTTTCACGGGTTGCACGCGCTGCACATCCCGCGCCCTGAGCTGGCCACACCCGCCATCGACATCCTGCCCCGCCGACTGGCGCAATTTGGTCAGCACGCCGCGCTGGTGCAAGGTTCGGGCGATTTCTGCCGCACGTTCCCAGCTGGGCCGCGCGTAGGGCAAATCGGGCACCGCGTTGTAGGGGATCATGTTCATCAGCGCGTATTTGCCTTTGAGCAGGCGCACGATGCCGTCGATTTCTTCGGCGCTGTCGTTCACGCCCTCGATCAGCGTCCACTGGTACTGGATCGGGTAGCCGGTGGCGCAGGCATAAGTTTCACCCGCCTCCACCAGATCCTGCGGGTCAAAGCGCGGGGCACGGGGCAGCAGTTGCGCCCGCAAATCGGCCCGCGTGGTGTGCAGAGACAAGGCCAGTGCCGGTTTGACGCGGCCTTGCGGCAAGCGCTCGAACACCCGCGCATCGCCCACGGTGGAAAACACGAGATTCTTGTGGCCGATGTTGCCCACCGTGCCCAGCAGGTCAATGGCATCGATGACCGCGTCCAGGTTGTGCGAAGGCTCGCCCATGCCCATGAACACCACTTTTTTGACGGGTCTGAGCGTCCGGGCCAGCGCCACCTGCGCCACGATCTCGGCGCTGCCCACTTGGCGGATAAGGCCTTCGCGCCCGGTCATGCAAAACACGCAGCCCACAGCGCAGCCCACTTGCGACGACACACACAAGCCATCGCGCGGCAGCAGCACACTTTCGACCGTCTGGCCGTCTTGCAGGCCCACCAACAAACGGGCCGAGCCGTCTTGCCCAGGGTGCTGCTCGCGCAGCGTGGCCAGGCCGCTGAGGGTTTGGCTGAGCGCGGGCAGGGCCTCGCGCACGGCCGTGGGCATGAAACTCTCCAGCGGACGGCGACCGCTGTCCTGCGGCTTGGCTTGCGCCCACAGGCGCAGCACACGCTGCTCGTGAAGGGCGTTGGCCCCCAGAGCGCGCAAATGGTCGCGGATGTCCTGAATGCTGTGCATGAGTTTCAGTAATGGGGCGGGATTTCGTCGCGCAGGTTGCGCAGCTCGGCACCGCCACCCGATTCGGGCAGACGGTCACGCATCTGGCGCAGCTCCTGAATCAGCGCGTCAATTTGCTGCTGCTGGCGATAGACCTGTGCATTGAGCTGGTCGAGCAGGTCTTCGGTAAAGCCGGCCTTGATCTCCAGGTCGATCAGGCGGTTTTCAATCAGGGTGGGTATGTCCATGGGCTGTATTGGACATGATTTTGGCGGGGCCTTTGCGATCTTTTATAATCCTCGCATCGCCGAGTTAACTGAACTACTTGCAGGGCGATTCACAAATTCTGCTAAAGCGTTCGCCAGGCTCCGGGTTTTCAGGGTCGGCAACGCCGACAAACCGCTGAAACTTTAGGAGCTTTTTTCATGTCCAACGACTACCTCTTCACCTCGGAATCCGTCTCCGAAGGCCATCCCGACAAAGTTGCTGACCAGATCTCTGATGCGATTTTGGACGCGATTTTTGAGCAAGACCCGCTCAGCCGCGTGGCCGCCGAAACCCTGACCAACACTGGTCTGGTCGTGCTGGCCGGTGAGATCACCACGCAAGCCAATGTGGATTACATCCAGGTGGCCCGCGACACCATCAAGCGCATCGGCTACGACAACACCGAATACGGCATCGACTACAAAGGCTGCGCCGTGCTGGTGGCCTACGACAAGCAGTCCAACGACATCGCCCAAGGTGTGGACCACGCATCGGATGACTTTTTGAACATCGGCGCAGGCGACCAAGGCCTGATGTTTGGCTATGCCTGCTCGGAAACGCAAGAGCTGATGCCCGCCCCGATTTACTACGCCCACCGTTTGGTGGAGCGCCAAGCCCAGCTGCGCAAGGATGGCCGTCTGCCTTTCTTGCGCCCCGACGCCAAGAGCCAGGTGACCATGCGCTATGTGGACGGCAAACCCCACAGCATCGACACCGTGGTGCTGTCCACCCAGCACAGCCCCGACCAGTCGGAAACCGCCACCAAAATGAAGGCCAGCTTCACCGAGGCCATCATCGAAGAGATCATCAAGCCCGTGCTGCCCAAAGAGTGGTTGCAAGACACCAAATACCTGATCAACCCAACCGGCCGTTTCGTGATTGGTGGCCCCCAGGGCGATTGCGGCCTGACGGGTCGCAAAATCATTGTGGACACCTACGGCGGCGCTTGCCCGCATGGTGGTGGCGCGTTCTCGGGCAAAGACCCATCGAAGGTGGACCGCTCGGCTGCTTATGCCGCACGCTACGTGGCCAAGAACATCGTGGCCGCAGGCCTGGCCACCCAGTGCCAGGTGCAAGTGGCTTACGCGATTGGCGTGGCCCGCCCGATGAACATCACCGTGAACACCGCCGGCACTGGCGTGATTTCGGACGACAAGTTGTCGGCCCTGGTGGCCGAACACTTTGATTTGCGCCCCAAAGGCATCATCCAGATGCTGGACTTGCTGCGCCCGATCTACAGCAAGACCGCCGCCTATGGCCACTTTGGCCGCGACGAGCCCGACTTCACCTGGGAGCGCACCGACCGCGCTGCTGCACTGAAAGCAGCTGCAGGCCTTTAAGCCCCAGCGAACGACAAGCCCCCCGACAAGCATGGGGGGGTAAAAATACAAGCCGCTCAGCATCCGTTGAGCGGCTTTTTTGCGTTCAGGTTGGGCATACCGGTATGCAAGCCACATCAGGGACCGCTTGTCGAGGGCCTGGTCTGTGGCACCCGACACAGACAGCCGAGGCGGCTTGTTTTGACAATCCAGTCAAACCATGCCAACGGAACCCACCATGTTCAAAGACCGCCTTGATGCCGCCCGCCAACTAACGAAGGCGCTGCAAAAGTACCAAGGCCAAAACCCTTTGGTGCTGGCGATCCCCCGTGGCGCTGTGCCCATGGGGGTGTGGATGGCGCAAGCCCTGCATGGGGAAATGGACGTGGTGCTGGTGCGCAAACTGCGCGCACCGTTTCAGCCCGAAGTGGCCATTGGCGCGGTGGACGAAACGGGTCTGGCCTGTCTCTCGCCCTACGCTGCCACGCTCGGCATCGACCCGCAATATGTGAAAAATGAAATCCAGCGGCAGATAAAAACCCTGAAGTCGCGTCGCCAGCAATACAGCCAAATTCGGGCAGCGATTCCGGTCCAGGGGCGTGTGGTCATCGTGGTAGACGATGGCTTGGCCACGGGGGCCACCATGATGTCGGCACTCAAAGCCCTGCGCCAACACCACCCGCAGCGTTTGGTCTGCGCCATTCCGGTGGCCAGCCCGGAAGCTTTGACCAAAATTCAACCCTTGGCCGACGAAACGGTCTGCCTGTCCGCCCCTGAAGACTTCATGGCGGTGGCGCAGTTTTACCGGCAATTCCCACAAGTGAGCGATGCGCAAGTGCTTGAATTTTTGCGTGCACCAGCGCAACCCACGCCACAAATCCGGTGCCCGTGAGACCGCTGCAGAGGCCGGCAGGCAGCACATGGCTCCGTCATGCCTCAGACATGCCTCAGACATGGCATTCGGTGCGCAAGCGTTTGTCCAACGCCGTGACATTCAAGGACGTCAAGTCCAGCGCATGCTTGGCCACGATGGTTTTTTGTACCGGCGCGTCCAAATGCAGCAACAACTCCCCCATGAAGGGATGGGACACCACCAAGACCAAGGCATTCAGACCTTGGTTCAAAACGGCCTCCCGAAAATAAGCCGCCAGCGTCTGGGCAAACTCGCTGCGATGGTGCTGCTTGAGGTCTGAGCGGGGCGCCAAACCTGTCCGTCCGAATGACGAATGACCCAAGGGGGCACGCTCGGTCTCTCGGGCCTGCATGCGACTTTCCGGGTTGAGCCAATCGGCCAACTCCACCAAGGGCTCATTCACGGATGAGCGCTCAAAAAGCCGCGCATGCGAAGCATTGGCGACCAAGATCCAGTGTTTTTGCAACATGTCCCCCTCCTTTTTCAGTCTGATGGAGGGTTTGATTTTTCGGGCAAGCCGGCCCGGGGTCAATTGATCGGTCGTTATAGAACCTGCGGTTCTGCGCCCGGCTGCACACCAGCTGATTGACCAACGTCAAGTTCTGCGCCCCCCAAACATGCGTCAATGCAAGGCTGATGCGTGTGCCCACCGTGCTCGCCTTGGGTTACGCCACACGCCCTACAACTTGCTCCGACACCACAAGATGACCCACAACACAGCCCCGGCCGAATGCGTTTTTGTGGCACGCAACCTCACCAAGGTCTATGGCGAGGGTGCAACCACCGTGCAAGCGCTGTCCGGGGTGGATCTGCGCATCATGCAAGGCGAGTTTGTGGTCTTGCTGGGGGCGTCGGGCAGTGGCAAATCCACTTTGCTCAACATCCTGGGTGGACTGGACCATGCCACGGCAGGAAGTGCCCAATGGTTCCACCAGGGTGAATTGCACGAGCTGACGGGTGCCAGCGATGCCGAACTGACCCGCTACCGGCGCGAACATGTGGGCTTTGTGTTCCAGTTCTACAACCTGATCCCCAGCCTCACAGCGCTGGAAAATGTGGCGCTGGTCACCGACATGGCCACCGCGCCGATGCGTCCTGAAGACGCTTTGGCGCTGGTGGGCCTGACTGAACGCATGGACCACTTTGTCTCGCAACTCTCCGGTGGCGAACAACAACGGGTCGCCATTGCGCGCGCCATCGCCAAACGTCCCCAGGTGCTGCTGTGCGACGAGCCGACAGGCGCGCTGGACTGCGCCACCGGCATCGTGGTGCTGCAAGCCATCGAAAAAGTCAACCGCGATCTGGGCACCACCACCGTGATCATCACCCACAATGCCGCCATTGCAGACATGGCCGACCGCGTGATGCGCATGGCCGGGGGCCGCATCGTGGACATCCAGGTCAACCACCACAAAGTGGCCGCGTCCACGCTGCGCTGGTAAGCCGTTCATGAAAGCCCTGAACATCAAACTCTGGCGCGATCTGCAACGCTTGTGGCCGCAGGTCCTGACCATGGCCTTGGTGGTCGCCATCGGGGTGGCCGGTTTTGTGGGCATGTTCTCGGTGCATCAGTCACTCCAGAGTTCCCGCGATGGTTTTTACCGCGACAACCGCCTGGCAGATGTCTTCATTCACGTCAAACGTGCCCCGACACAGTGGCTGGACCGCTTGCGCATGATCGAAGGTGTGGCGCAAGTGCAGCTCACCACGACCATGGACGCGCCCATCGCCCTGCCCGATGCCCAAGCACCGGTCACGGGCCGCTTTGTGGGGCTGAACCTGGGGCGTGCACACGAACAGCAGCAAGGCCTGAACGCCGTGAGCCTGCGCAGCGGTCGCTGGCCCGAGCCAGGTCAGGCACTGGAAGCCCTGGTCAGTGATCGTTTTGCACAGGCGCATCAGCTGCGCCCTGGTGACAAGGTCAATGCCATCCTCAACGGTCGGCTGCAATCGGTGCACATCGTCGGCACGGCCATTTCGCCAGAATATGTGTTTGCCTCGCGTGGCGGCATGCCTGACGACAAGACCTTCGGTATCTGGTGGATCGATCACGAGCGCATGGCGCAGACGTTTGACATGCAAGGGGCCTTCAACCAGGCCTCTTTCAGACTCCATGACAGCCTCCAGGAGCCGTCGGTGATCGCACAGATCGATGCGCTGCTGGATCGGTACGGCACGCGGGGTGCCATGGGACGCGACAAGCAAATGTCGGCACGGATTGTGAGCGATGAACTCTCGCAACTGAAAGTCATGGGGACGGTGCTGCCCGGCATCTTTCTGGCTGTCTCGATCTTCATCCTCAACGGGGTCATTACCCGACAAGTGGCCACTCAGCGCGGCCAGATTGCAGCACTCAAGGCACTGGGCTACACCGACCGCACAATCGCTGGCCATTACATGGCCCTGAGCTTGGTGATTACCGGTTTGGGCCTGCTGGCTGGCTTGCTGCTGAGCCAGTGGATCGGCCAACAGATGCTGGCTTTGTATGGCGAGGTGTTCAGATTCAAGCAATTGACTTACAGCACCACGCCCTGGCTGGTGGCGGTGGCCATGGCCTGGACCTTGGCAGCGGCCATTGCGGGGACATGGGGTGCGGTGCGCACGGTGGTGCGTCTGCAACCGGCCGAGGCCATGCAAGCGCCGGCCACGCCACGTTACCGCAAGACCTTGCTGGAGCGCAGCGGCGTGGGCCGCCAGGTGAGCACGGGCATGCGCATGGTGATCCGCAACGTCGAGCACCGCCCCTGGCGCTCGCTGTTCACCGTGACCGGCATTGCGCTGGCCGTGGCCTTGCAAATCTCAGGAGCCTTCTGGATGGACGCGATGGACCACATCATGGAGGTGCAATTTCAGCAAGTGCAGCGCGGCGATGTGGTGGTGCAATTTCAAAATGCGGTGTCGCCATCGGTGGTGCAAGACCTGCAACGCATGCCGGGGGTGATCCATGCCGAAGCCAACCGCACCGAAGCTGTTCGCATCCATGCACGCGGGGTCAGCGAAGAAGGCGCATTGTTGGGATTGCATGCCTGCGCCCGCTTGCTCAGGCCAGTCGATGCGCTGCAAGGCCCGGTGCCCGTGCCTGCACAAGGGCTGTTGATGTCGGATTTGCTGGCACGACAGTTGGCGGTGCGCGTGGGCGACCGTGTCGAAGTGGCATTTTTAATGGGACGTCAAACCCGCGCACAAGTGGAAGTGGTGGGCGTCGTCCACACCCTGATGGGCAAACAAGTTTTCATGAGTCTGGACGCCATGAACCGCCTGTCACGCGAAGGCTCGGCCGTCACAGAGGCCAGCTTGCGTGTGGACGCTGCGCTCATGCCCGCATTTTGGTCGGCCGTGAAGCAAGCGCCGGAGATCGTGGCGGTGTTTGACAAGGCCTCGGAAATGGCCAGTTTTCAGGCTTCTACCTCGCGCAACATGGGCATCTTCAGCGCCATTCTGACGCTTTTTGCCATCGCCATGGCGGTGGCCATTGTGTACAACTCGGCGCGCATCAGCTTGTCCGAGCGGGCATGGGAACTGGCCAGCTTGCGTGTCCTGGGCATGACGCGTACCGAGGTCTCGCTTTTGCTGCTGGGCCAGTTGGGTGCCGAGTTGCTGCTGGCACTGCCTGTCGGCGGGATCGCCGGTTGGGCGCTGGCGTCCTTGTTGATGCACCTGATGGCATCCGACAACATCGATTTTCCGGTGGTCATCGCGCCCTCCACTTATGCTTGGGCAGCCTTGATCGTGTTGGCCGCAGGCCTGGTCAGTGCACTGCTGGTGCGCCGAAAAATTGACCAGCTCGACTTGGTCGCTGTTTTGAAAGTCCGCGAATGAATGCCCCAAGCCCGCCACCATCACCGCACCGCTGGCAGCACTGGCTGCTCTGGACCCTGGCCGGCCTGGGCGTTCTGGGCCTGCTGTGGTGGTCTTTTGCACCTCGCCCCTTGGTCGTGACGCTGGGCTCGGCCAGCATCGGACGCTTTGAGCAAGTGGTTGAAAAAGAGGGCCAATTGCGTTTGAAACATCGCTACATCGTCGCCGCTCCGGCTTCGGGGCAGCTGCAAAGACCCACCCTCAAGGCGGGTGACATCGTCACTCAAAACGAGACGGTCGCCTGGCTGGCCTCCGCAGCATCGCCCTTGATTGACCCGCGCAACCGCGCCGTTCTGACGCAACGGGCAGGCCGCGACCATGCGGCACGCCAGGCCGCCCATGCCAGGCTGCAACAACTTCAAACGGCACTGGACCAAGCCAGTCTGCAAGCACAAAGAGCGCAGCAACTGGCACAGCAAAATTTCATCGCACCTTCGGCACTGGATCAGGCGAGGCTCGCACAACGCTCCGCAGAGCAAGCGCTGGCAGCAGGCCAAGCCGAGTTGCTCGCTGCCCAATTCAGTTGGGCCGAATCGCAGGCGGCCTTGGCCAGCTTTGCGCCAGTCAACGGCGCATCCTCAAACAAGCTTTGGGCCATCTCCAGTCCCGTCCACGGCCAGGTCGTCAAAGTCCACCAAAGCAGTGCAGGCCCAGTGACAACCGGGCAAGCCTTGCTTGAAATTGGCGACACCACATCGCTGGAAGCCATCCTCGACGTGCTGTCTTCCGACGCCCAACGCATCCAGCCCGGAGCCCCGGTCAAACTCTTTCTGGATGCGCGTGATACGCCACTGATGACCCAAGTCACACGCCTGGAGCCGACCGCCTTCACCAAGCTGTCTGTACTGGGGATCGAGGAACAACGTGTCAATGTGCTGGTGGAACTCTCACCTGCACAAGCCCAACAGGTGGCACAGCATCGCCTGGGCGATGGCTATCGGGTCGATGCGCGCATCACCGTATCTGTGGCCGATAAGGTCTTGTTGGTACCCAGTGCCGCCTTGGTGCGCGCTGCAAAGGATTGGCGAGTCTGGTCCGTGCGCAACGGTCGTGCCCAAGGACAAACGGTGCAGGTCAAAGAACGCAATGCCGATGTGGCCTGGATTGAACCCGGCCCGATTCAACCGGACGACAGCGTCGTCCTCTACCCAGGCAAGCTGCGAGAGGGGCAAGCGGTTTCTGGTGCCAAAAACTGACGGCAGAGACAAGGCCTGTCGAAACCGGACATTCAGGGCCACCGACAACGCCCCGACTCAGCAGTCAGCGATGCCGGCCGACCGGCGTGCGCTCAAGCCAGACGGCTGCGCAGCGAGGGAAAGGCTCGTGTTTTGCTTTTGCTGGACATTGCCGGCTGGGGAACAGGTGCCACCACGCTGAGCATGTCCGACACCAATGCGTCGGCACGGCCATGGGCACCATGGCGGCTGGTTTCAAAATCAAAACGGGTGGTTTTGGCCATCTGAGCCACAAAGTTCTGCGGGTAATCCCGAACATTGAACCCCCGCAGTGCCATCACTTTCATGAAGGCATTGGCCGCCTCTTCAACGGCACGGTGATATTCTTGACTTGCTTCTGGCGTCATGTCGACCTCGTTCATAGGATGAAGTGTTTCACACGTCCATAACGCAGCGCAAGTCCCAAAGGAATACACCGGTTGTGTCAATTTGTGAATGAATTTGACAAAATTCCTCGTGCAGCCCACAAACCACTGGCCAAACAAGCCGTCAGCAAATAGCCGCCCGTCGGGGCCTCCCAGTCCAGCATCTCGCCCGCACAATAAACATGGGGGCGAGCTGACAACATCAAATCCGGCCCCATCGCCTGCAGCGCCACCCCCCCGGCAGTACTGATCGCCTCGGCGACGGGTCGGGGATTTTTCAGGGGCACTGACAAGGCTTTGATGCGCATGGCCAAAGTCTCGGGCTGGTTGAAGTCCTCGGCATGACAAAGTTCATGAAGTAAGCCCATCTTCACCCCGTCCAGGCCCAGCCGGCTTTTGATGTGGCTGCTCAGACTGCGGCTGCCCCGAGGCCATGCCAGCTCCTTTTTCACCTGTTCCAGCGTTTTATCGGGCAACAAATCCAACACCATGCGGGCCTGCCCCTGCGCCATCAAATCGTCCCGCAACAAAGCCGAGGCAGCGTACACCAGACTCCCCTCGATCCCGGTCCCGGTCACCACGAACTCTCCCTTGCGATCAAACCGCGGGGCCAGTGGCTGGCCATCACGCGCTGGCACCGACAAAGCCACCGACTTCAGCGGTTGGCCTGCGTATTTGTCACGGAAATGAGCGGTCCAACCTTGCCCTTGCCTGCCAAGCACATCGAAACCACAGTTGGCGGGCTTCAAAGGCACCACATCCACCCCCTGCGCTTGCAACAAAGGCACCCATGTGCCGTCTGAGCCCAGGCGTGGCCAGCTGGCCCCACCCAGTGCCAGCAACGTGGCGCGCGCCTGCACCGTCACAAGTTGGGCATCATGTTGCCGCTCAAAAGTCAGCCATTCACCTTGCCAGCCCAGCCAACGGTGGCGCATGTGGAACTGAACCGGCACGCCCACCTCCGGATGGCGCAAGCGGTGCAACCAAGCCCTGAGCAACGGCGCGGCCTTCATTTCAGTGGGGAAAATCCGCCCCGACGTTCCCACAAAAGTGTCGATGCCCAAAGTCTGGGCCCAATCGCGCACGCCCTGGGCATCCAGCTGCGACAGCCATGAACTCACCTCGGCTTGATGCGATCCAAAGCGGGTTTTGAAGACCTCGGATGGCTCGGAATGCGTCAGGTTCAGGCCACCTCGGCCTGCGAGCAAAAATTTGCGGCCAACCGAGGGCATGGCATCAAAAAGGTGCACCGCCACACCTGCGCGGGACAGCACATCGGCTGCCATCAGCCCGGCCGGCCCGCCCCCGACGATGGCCACCTCGGTTTGCACATCGGGGCGTTGGGAAGAGAGGGAACGGGGGTCTGAATGGGTCATGGGCTTGGGGACAAAGATCGCGGTAGCACCGAACGAAGGCGTCCAGTTTCTGTCAAAATAGGTCCAACTTTAGCCGCATCTTCAATGTTCACAAGGAATAGGCCATGGCCAGCGATTTGATCAAACACACTACCGACGCCACTTTCGAAGCCGACGTGCTCCAGTCGAGCCAGCCCGTGGTGGTGGACTTCTGGGCTGAATGGTGTGGCCCCTGCAAAATGATTGCCCCGATTCTGGACGAAGTGGCCAGCGCTTACGAAGGCAAGCTGCAGATCGCCAAAATGAATGTGGACGACAACCGCGACATTCCCGCCAAGTTCGGCATTCGCGGCATTCCCACGCTGATGATTTTCAAAAGCGGGCAATTGGCAGCCACCAAAGTGGGCGCCATGAGCAAGTCGCAATTGACGGCATTCATCGACCAGCAACTGGCTTGATACCCGCCGGGGTCTGACCCGACAGGGACAACCGCCGCCAACCGGGCCCACATGGCCCGGTTTTTTGTTTTATGGCCCCATCGAAAACCTGTCATAATTTCTAGCAGGCAGCCCGATCCAGGGACAACGCCCAAATTTCCGGAAGCAGCGCCCCAAACCCAGGCGGCCTCCAATTCAGAACATTTCCACCCGGTTATCCGAAAAACGGTCCCCAGCGGTCCGCTTCGACACAGGCCAATTCCCATGCATTTGAACGAACTCAAGGCACTTCATGTGTCCGAACTCCTGAAGCAAGCCGACACGCTCGAAATCGAGAACACCGGCCGCATGCGCAAACAGGAGCTGATGTTTGCCATCATCAAAAAGCGCGCCAAAGCGGGC
Organism: Limnohabitans sp. 2KL-1; assembly: GCF_003063435.1. Classification (GTDB taxonomy): domain Bacteria; phylum Pseudomonadota; class Gammaproteobacteria; order Burkholderiales; family Burkholderiaceae_C; genus Limnohabitans_A. The sequence continues at coordinate 136,213 of NZ_NESL01000003.1, forward strand.
GAACAGGTCTTTGCCGACGGCGTGCTGGAAATCCTGCCCGACGGTTTCGGCTTTTTGCGCAGCCCCGATTCGAGCTACACGGCCAGCACCGACGACATCTACATCAGCCCCAGCCAAGTGCGGCGCTTTAACCTCCACACCGGCGACATGATCGAAGGCGAAGTGCGCATCCCCAAAGACGGCGAGCGCTACTTTGCCCTGACCAAGCTGGACAAGGTCAACGACGACCTGCCCGAGAACAACAAGCACAAGGTGATGTTCGAGAACTTGACGCCCCTGTTCCCCAAAGAGCAGATGCGTCTGGAGCGCGACATCAAGGGCGAAGAAAACATCACCGCCCGGGTCATTGACATCATCGCGCCGCTCGGCCGTGGCCAACGCGCTCTGATCGTGGCGCAGCCCAAATCGGGCAAGACGGTGATGATGCAGCAGATTGCCCACGCCATCACCGCCAACTACCCCGATGTGCACCTGATGGTGCTGCTGGTCGATGAGCGCCCTGAAGAAGTGACCGAAATGCAGCGCAGCGTGCGCGGCGAAGTGATCTCCTCCACATTCGACGAACCCGCTTCGCGCCACGTGCACGTGGCCGAAATGGTGATCGAGCGTGCCAAGCGCCTGGTGGAGCTGAAAAAAGACGTGGTGATCCTGCTGGACTCGATCACCCGACTGGCCCGCGCTTACAACAACGTGGTGCCCTCCTCGGGCAAAGTGCTCTCAGGCGGTGTGGATGCCAACGCCCTGCAACGCCCCAAGCGTTTCTTTGGCGCAGCACGCAATGTGGAAGAAGGCGGCAGCCTCACCATCATCGCCACCGCGCTGGTCGACACCGGCAGCCGCATGGACGAGGTGATCTTTGAAGAATTCAAGGGCACGGGCAACTGCGAAATCCACCTGGAGCGCCGCCTGTACGAAAAGCGCGTGTTCCCGGCCATCAACCTCAACCGCAGTGGCACCCGCCGCGAAGAGTTGTTGCTTCAGCCCGAAGTGCTGCAAAAAACCCGCATCCTGCGCCAATTCATGTACAACATGGACGAGATCGAAGCGATGGAAATGGTCTTGAAGAGCATGAAAGCCACCAAGAACAACTCCGAGTTCTTCGACATGATGCGACGCGGCGGCTGATACCCTATAATCGACAGGTTTTGCGGAAAGTGCACTCAGATAGGCTGAAGTGTGGCTACCGTAGCGAAAATAAAAGGATTTCCCCATGAAAGACGGCATTCACCCCAACTACCGTGAAGTTTGCTTCCAAGACATGTCCAATGGTTTCAAGTTCGTGACCCGTTCATGCGCTAACACCAAAGAGATGATCAAAATGGAAGACGGCCGCGAGCTGCCTTGGTACAAGCTGGACACGACCAGCGAGTCGCACCCCTTCTACACTGGCACGCAAAAGTCGGTGGACAACATGGGCGGCCGCGTGGAGAAATTCCGCAACCGTTTCGGCAAGACCACCACCATCGCCAAGTAATTCGCGCATTGGTACTCCCCAAAGGGCAGCCCGGGCAACCGGCCTGCCCTTTTTGCATGGTCCAGCGCCCACCACGTTGTGGCGCACCAACGGACCCCGCAGGGCTTTTCTAAAATACAAAGTCCAACGCCCAGCCTCTGCCCAAGACCTGATTGCCATTGCCCCGTGAACTTGCCCACACCCGCCATCGTTGCCCAAAGTGCCGTGCGCAGACTGCCTCGCCTGGCCTTGTTGTTGCTGTGCGTCGCCTATGTCTTGCCGGGTTTTTGGGGGCGCTCGCCGTGGAAGTCACAAGACCTGGAGGCATTGGGCTACATGCTGCAACTGGCCCAACCCGCATTGGGTGAGGCATCCCGCTGGCTCAGACCCACTTTGCTCGGTCAGCAAGACCCACAGCTGGCCTTGTTGCCCTATTGGCTGGGGGCCGGTTTCCTGCAATGGGCACCAGCGGGCTGGGAAGATGTGTTCGCCCGCATGCCTTTCATGGGCATGCTGGGCCTGACCTTGGCCGCCACCTGGTATGCCGTCTACGCGCTGGCGCGTCACCCCGCAGCTCAGCCCGTAGCCTTTGCCTTTGGCGGCGAAGCCAAACCGGGCGATTACGCCAGAGCCCTGGCCGACGGTGGACTGCTGGCTTTATTGGCCTGCCTGGGCCTGGCCCGACTGGCGCACGAAGCCACCCCCGCCTTGAGCCAATTGTGCTTTGCTTCGTTGATTTTTGCGGGCCTGGCCACCCTGCCACGCTGGCGCGTCTACTGCGGCTTGGCCCTGGGCATGGGCATGCTGGGCCTGACGCTGTCAGGTGCTCCCAGCGTAGCACTCTGGCTGGGCGTGGGGGGCTCGCTGATTCGCGCAGTGGCCAACCATGACCCTGCACTGGGCCGCATGCGCATGCTGGACCTGGGCCTGTTGGCTTTGCTGTGCTTGCTGTGCATCACCACCGCAGGCGCGCTCGATTTGTGGCGTTGGCGCGTGGTGCCGCACACCATGGTCGATGTGCACATCCTGGCCAAACTGATGCTGTGGTTCACCTGGCCCGCCTGGCCTTTGGCGCTGTGGTCCCTGTGGCGCTGGCGCGCACAGCTGTCGCAGGCCTGGCGTTACCCGCACCTGGCCTTGCCCTTGTGGTTTGTCGCCGTCACGGCAGGGGCCACCTGGCTCACAGGTCTGTCCGACCGCGCGCTGCTGTTGGCCTTGCCTGGTGTTGCGGCCCTGGCAGCTTTTGCCCTGCCCACCTTGAAGCGCAGCCTGGGCGCCTTGATCGACTGGTTCACGCTGCTCTTTTTCAGTTTTTGCGCGCTCACGATCTGGGTGATCTGGGTGGCGATGCAAACCGGCTTTCCCGCCAAGCCTGCAGCCAACGTCGCCAAGCTCGCACCGGGTTTTGTGCCCGAATTTTCAGCCATGGCCTTCGCCCTGGCGCTGCTGGCCACGCTGGCCTGGGCCTGGCTGGTGAAATGGCGCATCGGCCACCACCGGGCCGCCATCTGGAAAAGCATGGTTTTGCCCGCAGCAGGTGCTGCGCTGTGCTGGTTGCTGCTGATGAGCCTGTGGCTGCCATTGCTCGACTTTGCGCGCAGCTATGGACCACTGGTGCAAAAAATCCAGGGCATCACCGGCAGCGCGACGTGCCTGCAATACGCCGGCTTGAGCCAGGCTCAGGGCACCGCCTTCCTGTTTCACGGCAAGGTGCGATTGCAACCACTCCAACGTCCCGACAGCGATTGCCCGTGGCTGATCATGGACGAAAAGAACCTGCCCTTGCTGTCCGACAAGATCAACAAACTGGGCTGGGACCCCGTGGTCACCGTACAGCGCCCCGCCGACCGCAACGAACGCATCCTGGTTTTCCGTTCCGCCAAAGAACAAAGCCCGGACGCGCTTGGCCTACCGGCCCTGACATCGGACTGAGCCATGTCCGAACTGCGCACCATCGCCCGCCATGCAGGCACCGTGCTGATCGGACAACTGGCCGTGATGGCCTTCGGCATCGCCGACACGGTGATCGCGGGTCGTTACAGCCCGCAGGCGCTGGCGGTGCTGTCGTTGGCCTCTTCCATCTACATCAGCATCTATGTCGCCCTCAACGGCATGCTGCAGTCGCTCTTGCCCGTGTGGGCCGAACTGCGCGGTGCAGACCGGCATGCCGAAATCGGCCGCTCGGTGCGGCAAGCCCTCTACATCTGCGCTGGCGCGGCCATGATCGGCTGCTGCGCGCTGTGGTTCCCCGACCCGTGGCTGTCATGGACCGAGGTGCCCCCCGTGCTGTGGCCCGAAGTGCGCGCCTACCTGCGGGTGCTGACCCTGGCCCTGATCCCCTCGCTGCTGTTTCGCATGTACAGCACGTTCAATCAGAGCCTGGGCTACCCGCGGCTGGTCACCTGGCTGCAGGCCGGCTCTTTGCTGGTCAAGGTGCCGCTGTCATACGCACTGACCTTCGGTGTGGCGGGGTTTGAAGGGCTGGGCGTGGTCGGCTGTGCCTGGGCCACGCTGGGCGTGAACTTGTTCATGATGGCCACCGGCCTGTATTTGCTGCGCACGCAAGACATTTACACCCCCTTCCAACTGTGGCGGCGCATGGAACGCCCCCAATGGCCGGTGCTGCGGCGCTTTTTGCAACTGGGCGTGCCCGCAGGGCTGTCCATCATGGTCGAGGTGACCTCGTTCACCCTCATGGCCTTGTTCATCGCGCGGCTGGGCGCTGTGGCCTCGGCCAGCCACCAGATCGCGGCCAGCCTGGCCGCCGTGCTTTACATGATGCCGCTGGCTCTGGGCATTGCCAGCAGCGCCCGCACCGGCTACTGGCTGGGTGCAGGCCAGCCACAACGCGCACGCCGCGCTGCCGGTCTGGGGGTGGCTCTGGCCGTGGGGGCAGCGATCACCGGGGCATCGCTGCTGGTGCTGGGGCGACACGCCATTGCCAGCGCCTTCACCACCGACGCCGCCGTGGCCGAAGCCGCCGCTGTCTGGCTGGCCTGGGTGGCGCTGTACCACCTGGCCGATGCGGTGCAGGCGGTGTGCGCTTTTTTGCTGCGCTGCTACCGCATCACCGTGGCCCCGCTCTTGATCTACACCGCCTTGCTCTGGGGGTTGGGTCTGTATGGCGGCTACCGACTGGCCTACACGGGCCTGCCCGCGCTGGGCTGGCCAGCACAGCCGGGCGTGGGCACCTTCTGGATCACCAGCACGGTGGCGCTGGCTTGGGTCTCGGTACTGTTTGGCTGGCTGGCCTGGCGCGCATCAGCGGCCAGCTTGCGGCATCAACCCAGATAACGCTTGCGCCAAAACAGCAAAGCCAGCCCCACGGCAACGAGTGCCATGAACAACTCGGTCAGCCACACACCCGCCTCGGCATGCAAGGCCGGGAAGTTTTCAAAGTTCATGCCGAAAAATCCGGTGATCAGGTTCAAAGGCAAAAAAATCGCCGTCAACACCGTGAGCGTGCGCATGACCTCGTTGGTGCGGTTGCCCTGCGCGTTGAAGTGCATCTGCACCGCCGTCTCGGCACTTTGCTCCAACCGTCCCACATGGTGGACCACCCGCTCGATGTGTTCCAGCACATCGCGGCTGCGCACCCGCAGCATCTCCAGACTTTCGGGCTGGAATGTGTCGTCGGCCTGCCATGAGCCGAGTGCGTCAATCCAGTCCTGCATGGCCGCACGCTGGTCCTCGCACACCTCGTCCAGATAATGCAGCGTCAAACGGGCGTTGAGCAAGGCACTCCAGTTGTCAAAACGCGCATGGGGGTCCAGCAACTCACTTTGCCAATGGTCCAGTTGGCGCGTCAGTTCCCGGCGCAAATCCAGATAGCCATCCACCACACTGCTGATCATGCGCAGCATCAGATCGGCCGGGTTCGCGGGCAAACGGTGCGCCGCCTGTGCCGGTGACAGGTTGGACGAATTGAGCAAGCGGACGGCAAACACACTGCGCACCGCACAGTCGGTCGGGTGCACCGAAATGACCACCCGATCGAACACCAGAAAAGCCACCGGACTGGTGTCGATCTTGCGCAAAATCCCCGGCCCACCCTTGTGACTCTCCTGATGCAGGATTTCCCCGGGCTTGGAAAGATCCGTTTCCGTGCGCCCCCGGGCCAGCCGCCGGAACACCATCAGGTCGTAATCCGAGGTGTAGTCGTAATGCGATGGCAACTGGTTGTTCAGCACATCCTGCAAATGCAAGTCATAAATTTGCGCGTCGCACAAGCCTTGCAGCATGCTTTGCACCTGGCCTTGCAGCAACTCAAACTCGCGACGGGCAAACGCCATCCAGACAAAGCCTTGCGGGGGCAAGGCCTGGGGCAACTGGTCCGTTTCGTGAACCTGGTGAGACTGGATCGAAAAAATACGCATGGGTCAACCTCTTGATGCCCCATTTTTCAGGCGCGTCATGAAAGTGTCATGACAAAAGCATGCCCCGGCCCCCCCTTTGTCATCAGATTTTCATGGTGATCAACGAAATTGATTGGCATTCACTGAAGCTGGAAAAACCATGTCTCAAACCGATCAAATCAACGAAGAACAAATGCGCCAGCTGCGCGAAGACCTGCTGGACAGCCTGGACGAAGAACTGGAGCTGGAAATCGACGACCGCTGGTCCGACGGCTCACCGTCTTCTGCCGAGGCCGTGAACGCCCGGGTGCATTACTTTCGCGAACTGCTGCGTCTGCAATCGGAGCTGGTGATGCTGCAAGACTGGGTGGTCAAGACAGGCCACCGCATGGTGATCCTGTTTGAAGGCCGCGACGCAGCGGGCAAAGGTGGCGTGATCAAGCGCATCACCCAGCGCCTGAACCCCCGCGTGTGCCGCGTGGCCGCACTGCCCGCGCCCAACGACCGCGAAAAAACCCAGTGGTACTTCCAGCGCTACATCTCCCACCTGCCCGCAGCCGGCGAAATCGTGTTGTTTGACCGCAGCTGGTACAACCGCGCCGGTGTTGAAAAAGTCATGGGTTTTTGCACCGAAGACGAATACGAAGAGTTCTTCCGCTCGGTGCCTGAATTCGAAAAGATGCTGGTGCGCAGCGGCATTCAACTCGTCAAATACTGGTTCTCGATCACCGATGACGAACAGCACGCCCGCTTTTTGGGACGAATCCACGACCCGCTCAAGCAGTGGAAGCTCAGCCCGATGGATCTGGAAAGCCGCCGCCGCTGGGAGGACTACACCCAAGCCAAAGAAACCATGATCGAGCGCACCCACATCCCCGAGGCACCCTGGTGGGTGGTGCAGGCGGTGGACAAGAAAAAGGCCCGCCTGAACTGCATCGATCACTTGCTTGGCCAAGTGCCGTACCACGAGATCGAACACCCCGAAATCACCCTGCCCGGCCGCGTGCGCAACCCCGACTACATCCGCCACCCGGTACCTCAGGACATGGTCGTTCCTGAGAAATACTGAAGGATCAGCAGGCAGGCCTTGGCCCCCAAGGCCTGCTCTGCCTCAACACCGCCCAGCCTTAAACCGCAGGGGCTTTGGCAGGGTAACAGTCAAAACAGCCAAACATCGGCTTGCCCACCAGCATGCGGTTCGCGCCCTGCGAACGGGGCTTGTGCTTGCCACATTTGTAGCAACTCATCATCGCGCCAGCATGCCCTGCCGGGCCAAATGGCGACCCCGTGGCCCGCGATTTATAACGCAGACCATCGCTGTTGATTTCTGTCTTGATGTGATCGTTCATGTTGAAATCTTAGAAAGGACACGTTAAACAGTGATGACTGTTGGCCTCGACTCACTCAATCATGACCCGTCAAAATAAACACGCAAAAGTCCATGGTCAAGGACTTCCAAAACCAGGGACGTTTTAGGCCTCAGCTTGACATGCCGATGGGATCCCAGACCTGCAGCCATTTGACGAATTGGCCAAGGCCCTCTTGCAAAGAAGTGTCAGGCCATTGATCGATCATGCCCAACAAACGGACCTCGCTTGCGCAAGTCAATTGGACATCCGCTTTTTGCATGGGTGCGTATTCGATGATGGGCGTCATGTTCAGTTGCATGGCCAGGGTTTGGACAAAATGGTTCACGCTGACCGGGCGGTGATGGCCCACATTGACCACCGTAGCCCCCTCCCACCGCGCATGGGGTGCGGCCAATGCTGTGACAGCAGCCACGGTGTCACCGACGAATGTGAAATCGCGCAGCAATTCACCATTGGCATATACGGTGATGGGTTCTCGCCGACGAATCGCCTGTGCAAACAAATAAGGTGCCATATCCGGACGACCCCAAGGCCCGTACACCGTGAAAAACCGCATGCCCAAGCTCTGCAGTCCGTATTGCGCGTGGTAAGCCATGGCCATGGCTTCATTGGCCTGCTTGGTCGCTGCATAAAAAGATTGAGGGCGGTCCGTGCGGTCCTCTTCCAGAAAAGGAGCGTCATCGCGCATGCCGTAAACACTGGATGAACTGGCGTAAAGCAGCCTTTCGACTTTGTGCTGGTGGCAGGCATGCAGGACCTGGGAAAATCCGACCAGATTGGGTGCCACGAAGTCCAGTGGCGCCTGCATCGAATGACGAACGCCAGCCTGAGCCGCCAGATGAATCACAACGTTTGGATGGAGGTCTGCAATCCAGTCAGCGAACGCACCCGACCGGGATATATCCAGTGGCTTGTAATGCACGCCTGGTGTTCGCTGCAACAGGTCTATACGAGCCGCACGCAGTCGCGAGGATGTGCTGTTAGGGTCTGCATCCACAGGCGTGCAACCTGCACTGTCGGCCCAATCGCAGACATGCACCGATTGCCCCTGCCGCGCCAGATTCAAAGCCAATTGTGAGCCGATGAAGCCTGCCGCACCCGTAATGATCCATGTGATTGTCATAAAGCTGTGCTTTGATGGTGATGAAATTCTGGATCACCAATATGACAGTTGTGCGAGAGGAATCGGTTTTGTTCCAAGCAATGCCCTGGGAAATCTGGCGCTGCACAGTGATTTTGGCCACCCTTTGCATGGTGTCTGGCGTGACGCTGCACCACTCTGCGGTGGACCACGAATGGCTGATTTGGGGGCACCGGCAAGTCTGGCTGCCTGATCAGTTTTGGCTGTTTGTGACGCAATGGGGTGACGCTGGCCAAAGCTTGATCTTGCTTATGGTCATTTTCTTTGATCGATGCGTTGACTTGGCGCTTGTATTCAAGACGTGGTTGATGGGTATCCCAGCGTCAGTCCTGCTCAAGGCCATCGACAACAGTGCGCGGCCCTTGTCCGTGCTGGAGAGCGAATTGCTGAACATTGTCGGGCAGCCGCCTATGCTGGGGCACTCGATGCCATCGGGTCATGCCATGACTGCAGGCGCAATGGCTGCTCTGCTGTTTTTTGGCTTCCACCAAAAACGTCCATGGCTTTCCATGCTGATGTTGTTGGCTTGCGGTCTTGTGGCACTTTCGCGTTTGTCTGTAGGGGCACATTGGCCCGGTGACGTGCTGACCGGACTGGGTTTGGGTTGGTTACTGGTCATGCTGGCCCAACAGTGGGAACGCGTGCAACCCTGGGCAACGAGGCTGACATCGGCCCGTTCGCAGGCGCTGATCATCTGGTTGCAAGTCTTTTTGCTTGTCTTGACTTGGATGCAGCCGTCGGAAGGTCTGGGCATGATTTTGGCGCGCATGACGATCACAGCATGGGTGCTCACATCGGTCGCATCGAAATGGCAACGGCAATTGGCATGACCGGGTCAAGCGCCAAGCATTCAAGCGTTCACTTCAAGGCCATGGCTTTGTTGACCGGTTTTGTCCTGGCGCTTGCTTTGCTCGCCTGGGCATCGGCAAAGCTGAACGCAGATGAATTGTTCATTTTGTGGCGTGCCGTCCCCTTTTGGGGCTGGGTGACTGCTGCACTGATGTGGTCATGCACCTTCTTTTTACGGGCAGTCAGATTACGCCAGGAGTGGCGCTGGAAACGTCAAGTGCGTGGGTCACAAGCCATGCGCTTGGTGTTATTTCACAACGCTGCGGTACTGCTGACGCCATTGCGCGCCGGGGAGTTGGGCTACCCGCTGCTCGTGCGACAGATGTTTGGTGCCAGCTGGCAAGAGGCCATGCACAGCCTGATGTGGTTGCGATTGCAAGACCTGATGGTGCTCGGCCTCTTGGCGTTGATTTTGTGGCCTGGTCTTCCGCTCACTTGGCGGGTTTTGTTTGCGATTTTTTTATGCTCAGCTCTGCTCGTGCCAAGAAAGCTGATCCTCAAACTATTAACCCATCGGCCAAGCTGGTCGGCCAAGCTAAGCCCTTTCTTGCATGGCCGTAGCCGTCACAGTGGCTGGTGGTTGAGCCTCGGCAACTGGGCGATCAAGATCGCGGTGGTCGCCTCTTTGCTGCATGCCATGACGCCCGAGGTGATGGGTCTGAGTCACCAACGCGCTTTGGCAGGCGCACTGGGCGGAGAACTCGCAGCCTTGCTACCTGTTCAAGGCCCTGCCGGATTAGGCACCTATGAAGCGGGTGTCTGGCTGTTATCGGGCTTGCCACTCGATTCAGCCCCCATTTTCGGCATGGCGGCGTTGCTGGTGCACGGTTTTTGCCTGGCAGTTTCACTGGGCCTCGCGGGTCTTTATGCAGTGCTGGCGGCATGGGGACAACCCGGGCCTCACAAGATTGATACAGAGAGATTGGACCCATGACCTGTTTGCCGCATGAATTACCGCCACATCGCCTTTCAGTGGTGGTGCCCATGTTCAACGAGGAAGAGCTCGCCCAAGACCTGATCGATGCAGTGCAATCCGCACTGCACGACTACCCGCATCCTTGGGAGCTGATCGTGGTGGACGATGGCAGCAGCGACCAAACCTGGAGGCGGCTGAGCATGCGTGCCAGCGAGGTGGGCTCGCACATTCGAATCGTGCGACTGCTGCGCAACTTTCGTCAGACCGCCGCCATGCAAGCGGGCATCGACATGGCACGTGGCGATGTGATCGTCACCATGGATGGCGATCTGCAAAATGACCCCCAAGACATTCCAAGGTTGGTCGGCAAGTTGCTGGAGGATGACCTGGATCTGGTGGCGGGCTGGCGACAAAACCGTCAAGATGGTTTGCTCTTGCGAAAACTGCCTTCCAAGTTGGCAAACAGACTGATACGGCGTGTCAGCGGCCTGGAATTCCAGGACCTGGGATGCAGCCTGAAGGCTTTTCGCACCGATGTGGTCCGCAAGATCAGGTTGTATGGTGAGATGCATCGCTTTATCCCCGCTTGGATGGCCACCGTCACCTCGCCCGATCGCATGGCGGAAGTGGCGGTCAGTCACCATGCACGCACCAAAGGGCAGTCCAAATATGGCATTACCCGAACCCTGCGCGTTTTGGTGGATTTGCTGTCGATCCATTTTTTTCTGCGATTTGGTACCCGTCCTGGGCATTTTTTTGGTGGGCTGGGTTTGCTGGTCAGCGGCGCTGGGGGACTCATGCTGGCCTATCTGGCCGTGCTCAAACTGATGGGTGACGACATTGGGACGCGTCCATTGATGTTTCTGGGTTTTTTCTGCGTGGTGGCAGGCTTGCAATTCCTGACCACGGGGGTTTTGTCTGAAATGCTGATGCGCACCTATTTTGATGGGGGACAGTCCTTGGCGTACCACACAAGGCAGCATGTTCAGCCTTCTGATGCCGAGGCCTGGCATGTTGCGAACTGAGCCGTTGTCGCTGTTCCCCGCTGCAGGCATTTCCTTGCGGTTGGCAGCCCTGAGCCTCGGCCTGTTGGCTTTCCTGTTGTTGGGGCTGGGGCAACCCGAACTGTTCGACGTGGATGAAGGTGCGTTTGCTGAAGCCACCCGGGAAATGCTGTCATCAGGCGACTGGGGGCACACCACTTTGAATGGCGCAGATCGCTTCGACAAACCCATGGGCATCTATTGGCTGCAAGGACTCAGCGCCACGGTCTTGGGTCTGACTGAATTTGCCTTGCGTCTGCCATCGGCCTTGGCCACATGGCTGGCCGCTTTGGCGGTGGGGCACTTTGTCATGCACCGCTGGGGGCTGCGTGCGGGTGTGTTGGCGGCAGTGATCCACGTGACCAGTTTTGGCAGCTGGGCCATGGCACACGCGGCCACGGCGGACGCTGTGTTGGGCTTGTGTCTGATGCTCAGCGCACTGGACCTGTGGCGGTATCTGGAAACTGCAAACTTGCCTGCTTTGGGCCGCCTGGGTCTTTGGATGGGCTTGGGCCTTTTGGTCAAAGGCCCTGTCGCATTTTTGATTCCGGTTGCCAGTTTATGGCTCAGCTGCCTGAGTGCGCGAACGTGGCAACCGGTGTGGCGCGCCTTGGTCAACCGCCGTGCCTGGTTGACCATGCTGGCGGTCTCATTGCCCTGGTATGCCTATGCCTATTGGCGGCATGGTCAGACCTTTGTGGATGGCTTTATTTTGAAGCACAACATCGACCGTTTTACGGCGCCCATGGAAGGCCATGCTGGCAGTTGGTTTTATTTCGCGGTGGTTGCGCCGCTGCTTTGGATGCCCTGGTCGCCGCTCATGCTCGTCTGGTGGGGCAGATGGCGTGACATCTGGCGAGATGCCACGACCCAAAGAGCCTTGATCTGGACGGTCTTTGTCTTTGTATTTTTCAGCTTTTCGGCCACCAAACTGCCGCATTACGGCATTTACGCTGCACCAGGGGTTGTGGTTTTGCTGGCGGCCACTGCCGGTCGCATGCAGGCATGGCATGGTTGGCTGTACGCGGGCACATGGATGGTGTGGCACGCCTTCCTGGTGGGCCTGCCGCTGATCTTGATGGCATCGCCTGCGCTGGTTGCACAGGAACTGTCGCCCGTGTTCATGCATGCAGCGCAACGAATTTCGCTGCTCCCGATTTTGGCCGTGTGGATGGTATTTGTCGCCTTCATCGTTTTCTGGCGCAAGCGCCTGCTGTGGCTGGGTCATCACTCAGGGGTCTTGTCTCTGATGGCCCTGATACACGCCACGGTGCTGACGCTGGTGGTCTGGCCCTGGTGGGCAAACACCTTGCAGGGACCGATCAAAACACTGGGGCTTGCATCACGCGATAGGCCCGCAGCGGTAGGACAAATGGGCGGGAATTGGCCTTCTTTCGCTTTTTATCGACAGCAAGCCCTGCTCGGGAAAGATGAACACATGGATGTGATCTTGATGCCCGAATCCCGGCTCACGGCTGGGACCCACGGGGAAACACTGGCACGAGCGCAAGGCATGGTTTTGTTCCGACCGGCAAAGACAACACAACAGCCATGAACACTGAAAACACGGTTTTGAACGCACGCGACCGACGGACCGCGCTTTGGTTCTTGTGGGCTCTGGTGCCTGGGTTATTCGCTTGGCGACTGTCGGCGTCATGGTGGAGTGGTGCAGGCCTTTTTGTGGACGAAGCACAGTACTGGGACTGGTCGCGGGATCTGGCTTGGGGTTACTTTTCCAAACCGCCGGTTTTGCCTGCACTCATCCGACTGTCCACCCTTTTGGCTGGGGACGGCATCGCCGGGGTACGCAGTCTGGTGGTTTTTTTATGGACACTGACACCGGTGGTGTTGTGGCGTCTGGTGTGGGACATGTTTCGCGATCAAGCACCGCATGTGCCCGTGCGTACTCGCTTGCTCGTGGGTGCATGGGCGGCGGCATTGGCCAGCGCCATGCTGGTCTTTGCGCTCATCGGCCAGGTGGCCACAACCGATGGGCCTTTGCTCTTTTTTTGGGCTTTGCTGATGTGGTTTTTCTGGCGTGCGATGCAGACACCACAACGGCTTTGGCCGTGGGTTCTGTGGGGCATCCTTTTGGCTCTGGCTCTGCTGTCGAAATACACCGCCTGTGTTGCGGTCGTCAGCGCACTGTGGTTGGCGTTCAAACAACGACATGCCAGCATTTGGCAAGGCCTTGCCCTGGCCTTCATGGTGTGCGGCGTACTTTTGATCCCTCATGCGATGTGGAATCAGACACACGGGTGGCCCACACTGAGGCACACCGCTGAATTGTTGGCGGGCAGCGATTCAGCTGAACACGCCGGAGCTGTTTTTTCGGCCTTGAAGTACACCGCCAGCCAATGGGTACTGGTCGGACCGGTCGTGTTTTTGACCGGGGTGTTTGGGTTCATACGCTGGCGGCAAAAAGCCCCCAAACGGACCGATGAGACACGCCCAAAAACTGGGGGCGTACCTCTGATGGAATGGGCTTGGACTTGGACATGGCCCATTTGGCTGCTTGGCCTCATGCAGTCTCTGCAGGGTAAGGCAGAAATGAACTGGCCTGCCCCGGCCGTGTTGGGTTTCGCCCTGATGCTGGCCCTGATGCTGGCCCTGATGCTGGCCCTGTGGCAGGGCCTGACCACTTTGTCATGGCGTGGTCCCTGGCTGGTGTTGATACTGGGTGCCATGGTGGGGGCTACCGTCTCACTCGGCGGCGATTGGCGCCAGCATCTGGATGCAAAAAGCCAAGGCACTCGCTGGGATCTGTGGGCTCGCGCCCGTGGCTGGGACGCCGCTTTGCAGTCCATGGCACCACATTTGGCGCAGTTCCCAGAGTCAAAGATTGTGGCCTCAGAGCGTGCGCTCATTGCGCATGCCGCCTACGCTTGGCGCGAACAAGGCCGACGCCCGCAGGCCTGGCCCACCCAGGCTTTGCCCAAGCACCACTACGAAATGAGCGATCCATTTGACCCGCACAGCGCAAAAGGCAAAGGCCTGCCTGTTTTGTTGATCACAACCCAACCCAACCCCTGGACGGCTCAGTGGCTGGAACTGTTTCCGCATCGTCAATGGCTCCACAGCCACACTGAAGCAGGTCGTACCCTTGACCTGTGGAGGCTGGATACACCATGAAATCTCGTCATCAATCCTGGTTCAACTGGGCAACAGGCTTTGTTTTGGCTTGCTTCGTGTTTTTGTCTTGGCCCGAGCTAGATATGTGGCTGGCTCATCAGTTCCATGAAGGTCAAGGTGTCTTTCCAGCGGACCGTTGGAGAGCTGTTCAAACTGTCTATGTTTGGGCGCCCCGTATTGGCTGGTTGCTGACCTTTTTGGCATTGACCGTGCTGTGCGTTCGCATCATGCATCCTGCATGGATTGCGCGCAGTCTCTGGAGAAAGTGCCTCGCATGGGTGCTGGTGGTCGTCTTCGGGGTCGGTCTGCTTGTTCATGAAGGCCTGAAAAACCAGGTTGGACGCCCCCGACCGATTCAAACAGACACCATGGGGGGATATGCGCCATTTGTTCCTGCGCTGCATGTCAGTCGCTATTGCGATCGCAACTGCTCATTTGTCAGCGGCCATGCAGCCATTGGCTTTTGCTTGTTGGCTTTGGGCATGTGGTCTGCACCAGCAACTCGCCGACGTTGGTGGATGCTCAGCGCGATGGTCGGAGCCTCCATTGGGTTGGTTCGCATCGTACAAGGCGGCCATTTTCTGAGCGACGTCGTTTTCTCCATGCTGTTCATATGGGGCACCAGTTTATTGATACGCCAAATCTGGTTGCATTGGCGGCATTCCAGACTCAGACTGGAATCGGCACGTCAAAAAACAATTCTGATTTGAACATGGGCTTGCGCAGATGACAGCCGAATTTTCTGTCACCTGTTTTCAGGTGTGGCGACGCCCCATGTCGGCAGCCCCATCGCGTTTTCACCCCTTGCGCCCCAAAGCCAGCGTCAACATCGCCGATTCAACTTCCACTGCAGCCTGTTTGAGGTAGGGGTTGGTGGCTTCACTGCCCGCCTTGCCAACATCGAGGTCTGCTTGGAAACCATCGCGCTCTGGCCAAACTGCGTTCAACATGTCAAAGCCTGCCTCTGCAATGGTGGCTTCTGCCTGTTCCAACAAACGATCAGAGCGCCCTGTTTTGGACAACACGATCACGATTTTGTTGCTCACCGTTTTGGTCTTTGCCAAGCGTCTGGCCAAAGCCAATGTGGGTCGCAAATCGTCCATGGACGTACTGGTCGGTAAAAAAACCACATCACTTTCCTGGCTGATATCTTGCGTCAACTCGTCGGCAAGACCACGCGTGTCCACAACGATCAAGTCGTAATCCACCACCGTTTTGAGCAGTTTTTTCAGACTCTTGAATGCCCTGGCCTCAATTTCGGGTTCGATGTTGTTGCGCAGACGGCTCGCACTCCATTCCACACAAGACAACTGCTCCAGATCAAAGTCTCCGATCAGAACTTTGTATTCTTGACGTGCAGCGGCCACGGCCAACACGCGGGCCAATGTGCTTTTCCCCACCCCACCTTTTTGACCGACAAAAGAAGCAATTCGCATGGTCACACCTTGAATAAAAATTAAAAAAATTGGCACTTGATTTGGCCGCTTGACCCGTTCAGGGGCCGAGGTCTTTAAAACACGCCGCGCAACAACGCCTGGCCCATCTTGATGCGTTGGCCAGGTTCGAGGCCATCGACCCATTCAAATCCTGGTGGCACAAACAGCAAAATGGTTGAGCCATGCTCGAACCAGCCCATCTCCTGGCCTTTGGTGTACGTGGCATTGCAGGGCATTTCGTTCGGCCCCTTGTATCGCAGGTTCAGCAAGACATCCACCGCGTGAAAACGCATGCTGGCCACCAAAACAGCCGCCACTGGCACGATCAGAAAGGGCACACCGCCTTGCGTTTGCATGTGCAACACGGCGCGTTCGTTCTTGCAAAACAGTTGGGCGACACGTTTGAGTGCAACCGGGTTGACGTTCCAGGTGTCGCCCGAGATGTAAGTCACATGGTTCAGCCGCACGTCGTGGGGTGCATGAAAACGGTGGTACATGCTGCTGGTCAAGCGCAAGGTCAGGTATTTACCGCCTTCCAACGCATCCAGCCACGGTTGGCAGCGTTCTGACGCACCCAACAAGCTTTGCAGTTGGTACGGAAAACCCTTGGCCTGAAAGACCTCCCCCCGGCGGATATCACCACAAGCGCCAACGATGGCATCGCACGGTGAGGTCATGAAAGCCGGATCGGCGTTCATGACTCGGGCCCCGGGCACCAGCTCTCGCGTGAAGCACGCGTGCAGGCTGTCAAATTCCTTTTGCTTGGCGTCACTCAGATCCAGGTCTGTGAACAGACGCCAAACCGCCATGGAGCCTTTGACCACCCAGGGGTGGCGAATCTGGCTCCACCAGCCCATGAAGCGGGTCAGGGTGATGCGGGGAATGCGGTTGGTCAGCAAGAAGTTCAGGTTTTCCTGAAGCATCCATTTTTGAAACTGTTGGCGAGTCTTCATCGTGTTGTCACTCAAATTGAATAAAAAGAAATTTCTTTGACACATCAGGAAATCAACTGTGAACTCCACATGGATCAGTCTGGGCGCGCTGGCCGCATTGGCACCCGCGGCTTACCGGCGCATACAACTTTCCCGGGCCAAACACCGCTCGCTGGCGGGCCATTCGCGCATGGCCAAACGCCTGGCCCGCTGGCTGCCGGGCTACGCATTCGAGGAGGCTGAATTTTTCGGCTGTGACGGGGCTCCGGCCGATGTGCAGGCCCTGCGCCGCAAGGCCTTTTTTGAGCTGGGCCAAACGCTTCAAACGCGTCACCGCCTGAGCATCGAAGCCACAGCCGCCGCCCGCGAAGACATCTCGGACATGCAATTCATCGCGGCCTACCGGGTGCCTTTCCAGTTCAGCCCTCTGGTTCAAAAACACCTCAAGGTCGGCTCTTTTTTGCAGTCGGCGCAAGGCGTGCAAGTCACCGACCTGGACGGTCAAAGCTTTTATGACCTGACAGGTTCGTATGGCGTGAACGTGTTCGGTGCCGACTTTTACAAACACACCATGGCCGAGGGCCTGGCCCTCACCCAGGCGATGTGTCCGGTACTGGGCTCTTACCACCCGGTCGTGGCCAGCAATGCCGCACGTCTGAAAGCCATTTCGGGCATGGACGAGGTGTCGTTCCACATGTCGGGCACCGAGGCCGTCATGCAAGCTGTTCGTCTGGCCCGTTACCACACCCGCCGCAAAAACATCGTCCGGTTTTGCGGCGCATACCACGGCTGGTGGGAAGACGTGCAACCCGGCCCTGGCAACCCCATGCCACCGCGCGAGACCTACACGCTCAGCGACATGAACGAACGCAGCCTGGACGTGCTGCGCACCCGCAAGGACATCGCCTGCGTGCTCATCAACCCCTTGCAGGCCTTGCACACCAATGCCAATGCGCCAGGAGACTCGACCCTGGTCGACAGCAGCCGACGCGCCGCCTATGACCGCCAAGCCTACACCGTGTGGCTCAAGGCCCTGCGTCAAGTCTGTACCGACAAAGGCATCGTGCTGATTTTTGACGAAGTCTTCTTGGGCTTTCGCTTGGCCGCTGGCGGTGCGCAGGCCTACTTTGGCGTGCAGGCCGACATGGTCACTTATGGCAAAACCCTGGGCGGCGGTTTCCCGGTCGGCGTGGTGTGCGGCAAAGCGCAGTGGATGCACCGCTTTCATTCGGACCGACCTGCCGACATCTGCTTTGCGCGGGGCACCTTCAATGCCCACCCGGCGGTGATGGGTGCCATGTCGGCGTTTCTGGACCAACTGGGCAAAGCCGAAACCCAAGCCCTGTACGAAGGGCTCGATGAACGCTGGAATGCCCGAGCCCAACACTTCAACCGCACCATGCAGGCCGAGGGCGTGCCCTTGCAGGCCGCCAACATGTCGAGCGTGTGGACACTGTTTTACACACAGCCCAGCCGCTACAACTGGATGCTGCAGTACTACCTCAGGCTGCATGGTCTGGCACTCAGTTGGGTGGGAACAGGTCGGTTGATTTTCAGCCTCAACTACAGCGATGCCGATTTTGAGGCGGTTGTTCAGCGCTTTGTATGGGCCACCCAACAGATGCAGCAAGACGGTTGGTGGTGGCACACACCCACGCTCACCAACCGATCCATCCGCCGTCGCATCCTGAAAGAAACCTTGTTTCGCTGATGCCATCGGGCCATCCCATGTCTGCACTGAGGGTGGCCCGATCAAGACACCGCAATCATCGACTGGCGTGCAAATCCTGGTCGGCAAAACGCTGACCATGCAGCAGTTGCCATGGGGCTTTGTGGTAGAGATAAATGTCGTGGAAAGGGTCTGTCAGTATTTTGGTCATCCAGACCAGGCCGGTCTGAACGTCTTGCAAGATGAACAGATGCACAGTGCGAAACAGCAAAGCCGCAACGCCAAGATACAACCAGGCATAGCCCACCGCGCGCAGGAACTCAGGCAGTGTTTCATGCTCTGGCAACAGCCCCAGGAAACCCGGGTTCATGAAAATCAGCAAAGGCAACAAAGCCCAGGCACTGAGCAACACCACCTTGCGGCGCAAGTTGTAGCCGACTTTGATCTCTTCCTTGAAATCTTGGGTGGCTTTGTTGACGTGGTCGTAACCCAAGGGTTCAAAGAAAAAATGACCGGCCTGACGCGAGGTCATGGACACCATCCAGGCCACCAACGCGGCCATGGCTGGGTCAACAAACAAAAGCCCATAAGCCACGACGAAAGCCATGGCGCTGAGCAAATGCAAAGACTGGTTGATGCGGCAGTGGTGGTAATAGCGGTGGTCATCCCAGCGCTGAATTCGCAATGCTTCGAGAAAATTTTTCAAACCGTCACCTCATGAGTAATGTCCGTGAATCATCATGAATTCGTGTGAAAAAACAGTGACACCGATGGGCGATGGCAGCGCTGCAGCTGTTTGTGAAAAACAACTTTGTCATGAAGCTGTTAAATGACGCCGCCAAGATCCCGCCATGGACTCTTTACACGCCGCTCGCATCCTGGTGGAACATTTCGAACCTGACAATCCGCCCTTGCGCATCGCTGTGGTCACAGAGACTTGGCCGCCCGAAGTCAACGGTGTGGCCCTGACACTGTCCAAACTGATCCACCAACTGAGTCAGCGCCAGCACACGATCCAGCTGATCCGCCCACGCCAGGACAAACACGACATGGGCTCCGAACAGGCCGGCTGGTCGGAAATTTTGTTGAAGGGTTTGCCCATCCCTCGCTACCCTCAGCTCAAGCTTGGCTTTCCCAGCAAAAAATCCCTGGTCAGAGCATGGAGTCTTAAAAGACCAGACCTGGTGCACATTGCGACAGAGGGTCCACTGGGCTGGTCTGCGCTGCAAGCTGCGCGCGTCTTGCGCCTGCCCGTGACCTCGGACTTCAGGACCAACTTCCACAGCTACAGCAAACACTACGGCATTGGCTGGCTGAGCAAACCCATCGTGGCTTATTTGCGCAAGTTCCATAATCGGACCCTGTGCACCATGGTGCCGACCAACGCCCTCAAAACACAATTGCAAGCTTCTGGCTTTGACAACTTGCGCGTGGTGGCTCGCGGCGTGGACACACAGTTGTTCCACCCCGGCCAGCGCAGCCAGAGCCAGCGGGCGCAATGGCAAGCCGATGAAGACACACTGGTGCTTTTGTCGGTCGGGCGACTGGCTGCCGAAAAAAATCTCCAACTGATCGTCAACACCTACCAGGTGCTCCAACAAAACAAGCGGCGCATCCAACTGGTCTTTGCAGGGGACGGACCTTATCGAACTCAGCTCCAGGCCGAGTGTCCGGATGCGATCTTCATGGGCATGTGCTCACACGCCGAGTTGGCCACCGCCTATGCCAGCGCAGACCTGTTCCTGTTTCCCAGCCTGACTGAAACTTTTGGCAATGTCACGCTGGAAGCCCTGGCCTGTGGCACACCCGTGCTGGCATTTGATTGCGCTGCGGCCTCGGAGTTGATTGAAGACGCCAAAAATGGCTGGCTGGTGCAAGGTGAAGATGCACAGCGGTATGTGCTCAAGGCCCTCGAGATCACCCAAAAACCGGGTGTCCTGCGTGCCGCCCGAGCACACACCCACAGCAGCATCCGGCAATGGGACTGGCAAGAAATCGCCACCCAGGTGGAAAGCATCTTTCGGGACGCCTTGTTGCGCAACTCAAAAATTTGAAGCCCGCCTGCGCGCTCGGATCAGCCGCCAAGGCTGTGCTGCAGCCAACAGCGGCAAAGCGAACAGCCCCATGATGGGCAACAAAGGCACCTCCCATGCCAGCAAAATGCTGTATGCGCCCAGCATGAGCAGCACACTCAGGTTTTCGTTGAAGCCCTGCACGGCAATGGAGCGACCCGGGTTCATGATCTTCAAGCCCCGGTGCTGCAGCAAAGCATTCATGGGAACCAGCAGCATGCCGCCCGACCAGCCCGCCAGCAGCAGCATCGGCACGGCCACCCACAAGGTATGGGTGATGGCCATGCAGGGCAGCAGCGCGGCCATCACCAGACCCCACCACAAGGCGCGCCGGGCGTTGAAAATGCGGCAGGTGCAAGCGGCCATCGCGGCACCACCCATCACGCCCAAGGCCACCACCGCCTGCAAATAAGCCCCTTGCTGCAAACTCAAACCCGCATTTTTTTGCGCCCAGACCAACACGGCAAATTGCAGCACTGCCCCCACGCCCCAGCACAATGTGGTGACATACAAGGACACGCCGCCCAAGGGATCGGCCCACAGTTGGCGGTTGTTCTCCCAAAACAATGACCAACGCATGTCTTTCCAGGACCAATCGTGGTGACGCACAGCGTTCAAACGGTTCAAGCCCAAATTGAGCACAGCGGAAACCCCGTAGATGCAGCACACCACCCCCAAGGCCCCCAGGATGCGGGTCGGCACCCACCACTGCAACCAGGGTGTGTCATCAGGGCCGGGGCCCCACGATTGCGCCAGCGGTTGCCAATGGATCAGCCAGCCCCCCAAGGCCACACCGAGCATCACCGAAAGCACCACGGAAACCTCCAGCCAGGCATTGGCTTTGACCAACAAGGGGGTCGGTACCGATTCGCTGACCAAGCCGTATTTGGCCGGTGCGTAAAGTGCTGCAGCCAGCCCCGTCAAAGCAAAGGCCAGCAAGGGAAAAGCCCCAGAGAGCAGCAACACAACGCCGGTGAGTTTCAAAAAATTCATGGCGGCCATCAAGTGGCTTTTGCGAAAGGCATCGGCCACGGGCCCCACCACACTGGCCAGCAAGACATAAGACAAGGTCAATGAAAACTTCAGCAAGGGCGCCCACCACCCGGCATAGCCTTGTTCCTGGAGAAAAAAAACGCCCAAGATCAAAAATGCGTTGTCTGCCAGACCACTGGCAAACTGCGCCAGGATCAGAAAATAAAAGCCCTTAGGCATTCACCGACACAGCGCTCGCGTGGTCATCGTTCAGCGCATGCGCAAGTCCCTCAGGCACGGCTTCGAACTTCAGCCATTGAACCAGGTCGTTGCGCCGCCCGACCCCTTGGTAAGCGATGCCGCATTCAGCCAAGGCCTCGGGGTTGTACAAATTTCGCCCATCCAGAATGAACGGGCAGCGCATCAAGGCCTTCATGGCTTCGAAATCCGGGTTGTGAAAGTTCTTCCATTCGGTGAGCACCAGCAAGGCATCGGCATCCTGCAGGGCTTGCATCTCTCCTGCGGCCATGCCAAGACGCTCCAGATGTTCTGCGTCATCGGCAAAATCCAGCCGCAAGGCTTTCATGGCTTCCCCACTGGCCACAGGGTCGTAAGCACTGACCCGTGCACCACGCAGCAACAACTGGCGAATGACCATGCGGCTGGGTGCCTCGCGCATGTCATCGGTATTGGGTTTGAAAGCCAAACCCCACACCGCGATTTTTCGACCGCGCAAATCACCGCCCATGCGCTGCACCAAGCGATCCACCAGGATCAGTTTCTGCCGCTCATTGACCTGTTCGGTCGCCGCGACCACCGACATCGTTTGCCCATAAGCCCTGGCCGTGCTCACCAAAGCCTGTGTGTCTTTGGGGAAACAGCTGCCGCCGTAGCCACAGCCGGCATACAGAAAACTATGGCCAATGCGACTGTCCGCGCCAATGCCCCGGCGGATGTGGTCCACATCCGCCCCCAGCACATCGGCCAGGTTGGCCATCTCGTTCATGAAGGAAATGCGTGCAGCCAACATGGCATTGGCGGCGTATTTGGTCAACTCCGCACTGCGCACGTCCATCCAGACGGTGCGCGAATGGTGCCGGTTGAAGCTGGCATACAAATCACCCATCATGCGCTGACTGCGGGCATGGTGCAGCCCTTCGTCCACCCCCACCACGATGCGATCAGGCCGCATGAAATCGTCGATGGCCGCACCTTCCTTGAGAAACTCAGGATTGGAGACCACATCGAACAAATCCGGTGACATGCCGCGGTGCACCAGTTCATGGGAAATGGCCGCCCTGACTTTGTCGGCCGTACCCACCGGAACGGTGGATTTGTTGACCACCAGCTTGAACCCCTTGAGATACCGACCGATGGTGGAGGCCACCGACAACACATGGCCCAGATCGGCGGAGCCATCCTCCGAAGCGGGCGTGCCCACGGCAATGAAAACCACATCGCCATGCTCGATGGCTTCACAGGCATCGGTGGTGAAACGGATGCGGCCATCGGCCCGATTTCTGTTCAGCAGCTCTTTCAGACCGGGCTCAAAAATCGGCACCTCGCCTTCTTGCAAGGCACGAATTTTGTCTTCGTCCTTGTCCAGGCAAACCACCTTGAAACCCAGGTCCGACAGGCATGCCCCTGTGACCAAGCCCACGTAACCTGAACCCACCACTGTGATGCGCATCGCTCGTCCTCCAATAGGCAGATGATCGAGTGGGCAAATGAAGCGCTGAAGTCAGTTCGAAGAATTTCCAGTGACAAGCCCCAAGCGGGGCCTGGTTCAATCCGCCAGGGGCACCACCCGGCTGGCTGGGAAGAACAGCGTGAAAGTCGAGCCCTTGCCCACCTGACTTTCGATGCGCAGGTCGCCGCCATGGCGTTGCACCACATGCTTGGCAATGGCCAAGCCCAAGCCTGTGCCGCCCGTCTCGCGCGAGCGGCTGCGGTCCACCCTGTAAAAGCGCTCAGACAGACGAGGCAAATGCTCGGGCGCGATGCCCGGCCCGGTGTCGGAAACAGAAAACGCAGCCCCCTCGGGGCCTCTGAGCCATTGCACCCGGACTGTCCCGCCCGCAGGTGTGTAGCGCACCGCGTTGCTGACCAGATTGGAGATGGCACTGAGCAGTTCCGAGCGTGCGCCCAGCAAGGCCCAATCGGGCGTGTCCTCAAAAATCAGCCGATGCACCGGCCCCCGGTCTTCCCCGTCCTGGCCGGACAGCACAGCCGACAGGGCCTCTGCATCCGAGGCCACCTGGGCCATCAAGGCCGGCAAGGGCACCTGCTCGTGGTTGCCCGGTGGCGAACTGCCTTCCAGCTGGGACAAGGTCAGCAAATCAGCGACCAGGCTTTGCATGCGTTCGGCCTGCACAGACATCATTTGCAAATAGCGCTGTCGCTCCTGCTCGTCCAGCGGAATGGACAGCAGGGTTTCCACAAACCCGCTCAAGACGGTCAAGGGTGTGCGAATTTCATGCGACACATTGGCCACAAAATCACGGCGCATGGCATCGGCCAGGGTGATCGAGGTGATGTCCCGGCTCAATAGCAGCAGCTGCCCCTCGCCATAGGCATGCAACTGCACCGACAGTTTGGGCACCTGCATCAAAGAGCTGGAACGGCCGTCGATGATCACTTCAGAATCGTGTTGGCCCTGCGCAAAATAGCGAGAAAACACCGGATCGCGCAGCAAATGCACAACGTGCTGCTTCACATCCCGCACCGGGTCCAGACCCAGGTGGTTGCTGGCCGTCGCGTTGCACCACTCGATGCGGCCCTCAGCGTCGAGCAAGGTCACGCCGTTGGGCGAAGCCTGAATGGCCTGCAAAAAATACTGCAGACGCTGTTCGCTGACCAGCAGTTGCTTGTCCTTCAGTCGTAATTGCCGCTGAATGCGCTGGGCAATCTCGGCCCACACGCCCTTCCAGGGCAATTCAGTGCGCCAATCCGGCTGCGACAGCCACCGCTCCAGCCGCCTGACTTTCCAGATCTGCCGAAGCACCATCCACAACAACAAGACGCATACCGCGATGGCCGCCCAAAGCTGACCGGCCCAGAACCACGCAGGCGCGGCCACCAGCAGCGACAGCGTCAGGATTTCAAGTACAGGGACCCACATCGCTCACACCGCAGGTGCGGCCGTCAAACGGTAGCCTGCGCCCCGCACGGTTTCAATCATGCTGCCCGCATCGCCCAGCGATTCACGCAAACGCTTGACGTGCACATCCACGGTGCGCTCTTCAATGTAGACGTGGTCACCCCACACCTTGTCGAGCAACATGCCCCGGGTGTGCACGCGCTCCGGATGCCGCATCATGTACTGCAGCAGCTTGAACTCGGTGGGGCCGACCTTCAGGGGTTTTTCCTGCCAGCTGACCCGGTAGGTGTCGGCATCGAGTTGCAAATCGCCAATTTTCACCGCCCCACCTGCCGATTCGGGCACGCGCCGACGCAAGACCGCACGGATGCGCGCCAGCAATTCACGCGGTGAAAACGGTTTGACGATGTAGTCGTCTGCCCCGGCATCCAGCCCTGCCACACGGTCGGCCTCATCGCCTCTGGCCGTGAGCATCAAGATGGGCACGGCCTTGGTGCGTGCCGAGGCACGCCAGCGACGGGCCAGCGCCAAGCCGCTTTCGCCCGGCAGCATCCAGTCCAGCAAGATGACATCCGGCAAGATCTCATCGAGCTCGCGCTGGGCCGACTCGGCATCCATGGCCCAAACGGGCTGAAAACCGTTGTGCCGCAAATTCACCGAGATGAGTTCGGCAATCGACGACTCGTCCTCGACAATCAAAATCCTCGGCAAACTTCTCATCGCACCGCTTTTTCGATATCGGTCAGGGCGGTGTGACGCACATCCGCGCCCTTGACCACGTAAATCACAAACTCGGCAATGTTCTTGGCATGGTCACCGATGCGCTCGATGGCCTTGGCCACAAACAGCAAATCCAGGCTGGCCGAAATGGTGCGCGGGTCTTCCATCATGTAGGTGACCAGCTTGCGCACGAAACCATTGAACTCGGCGTCGATCAGGTCGTCCTCTTTCAGGATGACCAGGGCCGTGTTCACATCCAGACGCGCGAAAGCATCCAGGGCTTTGCGCAACAGTCCGGAAGCCAAATCGGACGCCACGCGCAATTCCGACGAAGGCAAATTGCGGGGGCTGCCCTGCTCCAGGATCAGCTTGACCATGCGGGCAATGCGCTCGGCCTCATCGCCTGCGCGCTCCAAATTGGCCGTGATTTTGGAGATCGCCATCAACAAACGCAGATCGCGGGCCGTCGGCTGGCGACGCGCAATGATGGAAGCCAGTTCGGCGTCGATCTCGACTTCCAGCGTGTTGACCTGCTTTTCGGTGGCGATCACTTGATCGGCCACTTCCAGGCTGAACTGCGCCAAGGCATAGACCGCGTGGCGGGTCTGCGACTCCACCAGGCCACCCAGTTCCAAAACGCGGGAAGAGACGTTGGTCAGGTCCGCATCGAACTGACTTGAAATGTGTTTTTCCATGGTGTGCTCCTGATCAGCCGAAACGGCCAGTGATGTAGTCTTCGGTCTCTTGACGGGCGGGTTTCATGAAGATCTGCTCGGTCTGCCCGAACTCAACCAACTCGCCCAGGTACATGTAAGCCGTGAAGTCGGACACACGGGCCGCTTGCTGCATGTTGTGCGTGACGATGGCCACGGTGTAGTCCTTCTTCAACTCGCTGACCAACTCTTCGACCTTGGCGGTCGAGATCGGATCGAGCGCCGAGGTGGGCTCGTCCAGCAAGATGACTTTGGGCTTGACCGCCACAGTGCGGGCAATGCACAGACGCTGCTGCTGGCCACCGGACAGCGACAAACCGCTTTGACCCAGCTTGTCCTTGACCTCGTTCCAGATGGCCGCCTTGCTCAAAGCCCACTCGACGCGCTCGTCCATGTCGGCACGGCTGAGGTTTTCATACAGACGAATGCCAAAAGCGATGTTGTCGTAAATCGACATCGGGAACGGTGTCGGTTTCTGGAACACCATGCCCACCTGGGCACGCAGCAAGTTCAAATCCTGCTTGGCGTCCAGAATGTTCTGGCCATAAAAATTGATCTGACCTTCGGCACGTTGACCGGGGTACAGGCTGTACATGCGGTTGAGCGTGCGCAGCAAAGTGGACTTGCCGCAACCCGACGGGCCGATGAAGGCGGTGACCTTGTTTTCGGCAATGTTGAGGTTGACGTTTTTCAGGCCCTTGAACGTGCCGTAGAAAAAGCTCAGATCGCGAATTTCAATCGCATTGGGAAGCGGAAGCGAAGAGGTATTGGGCATAGGGAAACCTTGTCTTTCAATCAGGCTTTGACTTTTTCGCGGAAGAACACGCGGGCCAAAATATTCAGGACCAGCACCGTCAGGGTGATGAGCAATGCGCCACCCCAGGCCAGACGGACCCAGTTGTCATAGGGGCTCATGGCAAACTGGAAAATCACCACAGGCAAGTTGGCCATGGGCGAGTTCATGTCCCATGAGAAGAACTGGTTGTTCAAGGCGGTGAACAGCAGCGGTGCAGTTTCACCGCTGATGCGGGCCAGCGCCAGCAGCAAACCGGTCATCACGCCCGCCTTGGCGGCACGCAAAGTCACGAAGGTCGCCACTTTCCAGCGCGGTGCACCCAGTGCAAACGCGGCTTCGCGCAAGCTGCCTGGCACCAGGCGCAACATGTTTTCGGTGGTGCGGACCACCACCGGAATGGCAATCAGCGCCAAGGCCAGCGAACCGGCCCAACCCGAAAAGTGCTTCACCTGCGCCACCAAAATGGCGTACACAAACAAGCCCAGCACGATGGAAGGCGCGGACAGCATGATGTCGGTGACAAAACGGGTCAGCTCAGCGGTCTTGCTTTCGTCGCCGTATTCGGCCAGGTACACGCCGGCAAAGATACCGATGGGTGTGCTGACCAAGGCCGTGACCAGCACCATCATGACGCTGCCCACGATGGCATTGGCCAGACCGCCACCTTCGGAGCCGGGTGCCGGTGTGGACTCGGTGAACATGGCCCAGTCGATGGCAGAGATGCCGTTCTTGAACAGAACGAACAAGATCCACAGCAGCACAAACAAACCCATGGCCATGGCCAGCATGGACAAAGTCAGGCCGATCTGGTTGACGCGCTTGCGTCGTGCATAAATACTCAGGTTCATGGTGTCAGGCCTTTCAGGTCTTGGTGCCTTTGGCTTTTTCTGCGCGGATGATCATGATCTTGGCCAAGGCCAACACCACAAATGTGATCACGAACAGCAAAAAGCCCAGCGCAAACAGGGTGGTGAGGTGAAAGTCATCGGCTTCGCCAAACTCATTGGCCAGCGTCGATGCGATCGACGTGCCTGGCGAAAACAATGAGGCGCTGATGCGCTGCGAATTGCCGATCACAAAAGTGACCGCCATGGTCTCGCCCAGCGCGCGCCCCAGGCCCAGCATGACCCCACCGATGACGCCTTTTTGGGTGTAGGGCAAGACGATGTGGCGAACCACCTCCCAGGTGGTGCAACCCAGGCCATAAGCCGACTCGCGCAGGATGGGGGGCACGATCTCGAACACATCGCGCATCACGGCCGCGATGAAGGGCAAAATCATGAAGGCCAAAATGATGCCTGCTGCCAAAATACCGATGCCGTTCATGGCACCACCAAACAAGCCGCCAATCAAGGGCATCTGGCCCAGAGTGGACTGCAATGCGGGTTGACCGTACTCGGCAAACAAAGGCGCAAAAATGAACAGGCCAAACATGCCGTAAATGATGGACGGCACGGCCGCCAGCAACTCGATGGCAGTGCCCAGCGGGCGGCGCAGGTAAGTGGGGCAGGTTTCGGTCAGAAACACGGCAATGCCGAACGACAGGGGCACGGCGATCACCAAGGCGATCAACGCGCTGACCAGGGTGCCAAAGATGGCAATCGCTGCGCCGAACTCACCGTTGATGATGTCCCACTCCACGCGCCAGACAAAACCGACACCGAACTTGGCAAACGAAGGCCAGGCGTTGATGAGCAGTGAAATGATGATGCCCATCAAGGCACACAACACCAGCAGGGAAAAACCCATGGTGATCTTGTGGAAGAAAAAATCCTGTACACGTTGGCGCTTCACCACCGCCATCATGTTGGCTTGGGTCGCGCTGTCCGTCACGGCCATCGGGTCCATATTGATTCCTTGAGACAACTGCATCGTGTTCACTTTCAACATGCAGGCCCCGGCATCACGCGATGGCGGGGCTGCAGGGCAGGATGTCGCCAGGCAACATCCTTTCGAGGATGATCAGTTCTTGATCTGGGTCCAGACACGCTCGCGAATTTGCTTGGTCAGCGCGTCCGGCAAAGCCACATAGTCCAGCTCGGTAGCCAGGCCCTTGCCGCTCTTGAACGCCCAGTCAAAAAACTTGATGGCTTCCTTGGACAGGTTCTTGTCGCTCGGGTCCTTGTACATCAAGATGAACGAGGCCGTGCTCACAGGCCAGCTGGTGGCACCCTTGGCGTTCACCATCGAGATGCCCATGCCAGGCACGCTGAACCAATCAGCACCGGCAGCAGCAGCCGCGAAGGTGGTGTCGTCAGGGCTGACGTACTTGCCATCGGCGTTTTGCAACTGCAAGAAGTTCATGTTGTTCTTCTTGACGTAGGCATATTCCACGTAGCCGATCGCACCCTTGACGCGGTTCACGTTGGCGGCCACGCCTTCGTTGCCCTTGCCACCCACCGACGAAGCAGCTGGCCACTTCACGGCAGCGCCTTTGCCCACGGTGTCAGCCCACTCTTTGCTGATCGCGGTCAGGTAGTCGGTCCAGTTGTAAGTGGTACCCGAACCATCGGCGCGGTGCACCACGGTGATGGCCTGGTCAGGCAGTTTTTTGCCTGGGTTCAAAGCCACAAACTTGGCATCGTTCCACTTGGTGATCTTGCCCATGAACATCTCGGCCATGACGGGACCGGTGATGCGCAATTCGCCGGGCTTGAAACCCTCCAGGTTCACCACGGGCACTGTGCCACCAATGATGGCCGGGAACTGCACCATGCCATCTTTGTCCAAGTCAGCGCCGGGCACAGGGGCGTCGGATGCGCCGAACGTGACGGTCTTGGCACGGATCTGGCGAATGCCACCAGAAGAGCCGATGGACTGGTAGTTCAGGCCGGTACCGGTTTCTTTTTTGTAGGCTTCAGCCCACTTGGCGTAGATGGGGTAAGGGAAAGTGGCTCCAGCGCCCGTGATGTCGGCAGCCCATGTGGTGGCAGCCAGAACGCTCAGGCCCACAGCGGCCATGACGGATTTCAATTTCAACATGTCAACTCCTGGTTAAGGATGAAAAAACTCAAGACTCCAAGCACTGATCAACAGCATGGCCTGGCACCCTTTTCGAATGTAGCCCCCAATTGTGACAATACCGTGTCAAAAAGTCATATTCTGATGACCATCGCCTCAGCTTGGGCTCGGCACATGCCCCAAATCAAGCCATCAAGGCCCAGACAGGGCTACCATCAAAACCCCTGTTTTCACGAAAATTGCCATGCCGGGTCTTGTCGCTGGTTCTGTCTTGTTTGACCTCTCGGTCGCCTTGGGCATCGGCCTGCTGGTCGGTGCCGAACGGGAGCGACGCAAAGGCGAAGGTCCCCTCAGACGCTCCGCCGGCATACGCACCTTTGCCACCGCCTCCTTGTGCGGTTTTGCCGCGCAAACCGTCGGCTCCGGGGTCTTGCTGGCCGCCGCCTTGCTGGTGATCGGCGCCTTGGCCTGGGCGTCCTATCAGCAATCGCGCCAGCACGACCCGGGCATGACTTCCGAAATCGCCATCCTGCTGACTTTTTTACTCGGCGCCATGTCGGTGGGCAACGCGGCCCTGGCGGCCGTGGTGGGCATTGTGCTGACGGCACTGCTGGCGCAAAAAGAGCGCATTCATCGGTTTGTGCGCAAGGCCATGACGCCACAGGAACTGGAGGACTTGATCGTCTTTCTGGCCGCCATCATGATCGTCCTGCCCTTGGCACCTGATCGGTTCATGGGGCCTTTTGGTGCGGTCAATTGGAACCAGTTGACCCAATTCGTGATTCTGGTCATGACCATTGGCGCTCTGGGGCACATTTTCAAAAGGTTGCTGGGCCGCCATGGTGGCCTGATCTGGGCCGGGTTTCTGGGTGGTTTTGTGTCGAGCACAGCGACCGTGGCCAACATGGCCCGGTTGGCCCGATCAGAGCCCGCCCAGCTGCAGACGGCGGCCTCGGGTGCCCTGCTCTCCACCGTGTCCACCTTCATTCAGCTGGGCCTGCTGGTGACCCTGGCGCTGCCTGAACTGCTCAGCCGCATGCTGGTGCCCATGGGCCTGGGCGCAGCGGTCAGCCTGGCCTTTGCGCTGTGGAAAAGTCAGGCGCACCCCGCAGCCGACAGCACGCCCGACATGGCCATCCAGGGACACGCCTTCGATCTGGTGTCAAGCCTGTGGCTGGCCCTGGCCTTGCTGGCGGTCACCGTGATCACAACGGGCCTGAACCAGACCTGGGGTGATACGGGCGCGCTGGCATCGTCCGCCCTGTCCGGCCTGGTCGATGCCCACGCCACAGTGGCCACCATGGGTGGCCTGGTCGATCAGGGCCTGGTCGCACACCCCCAGGCCCAGCTGGCCATTTGGCTGGCCGTCAGCACCAACAGCATCAGCAAAGCCGTGATGGCCACCCTGGTCGGCGGCAAAGCCTTTGCCATGCAGTTCCTGCCCGGCCTGATCACCGCCATCACGGCGGTGTGGCTCAGCTTGTGGGTCCAGAGCGCGCCATTTTGGTCCTGAAAATGGCAGCGCACTGCTTGGCAGGCTGCACGCTTCAATTCAACACCGAATCAGCACGCTGGCTCAGGTTCTGAATCCGGCTGTCTTGCGCGCTGGGCGTGTCTTTCACACCGAAGGCGGTGCTGCCGAACTGGCTCTTCATGTACTTCATGAAAGCATCTTGCTCGCTGCCCAGCACGGCCGTGCTGGTGCTGGCGGGGCCGCCTGCCGAAGCCTCTGCCATGCTCGATTCGAGTTTGACCAAACGGATGAAATCCGCTGTGGCGGGGAAGGGATAACCGTCCCCTCCGCCAGCGACAACGCTGGTGCCTTCGGCCAGGAAATTCAAGGTCACCAGGCGGAAAGTGCGCTGGGCGTTGCCCACCACCACACCGTTTTGCACCACCACGTCCGTGCCCACCTTGAGCGAACGAATGCGCTCACCGGCCACGGTGACGGCAAAATTGGCATCCAGTGTCTGGGCGGCTCGTGTGGGGTCATAACTGAAGCTCATGCCACCCACTTGCGGAAAGCGCCCCTGGCTGCCCAGCACCGCCACGCCATGCTCCAGCAAGGTCTTGAGTTGCACCGCCGTCACATCGAAAACCCACAGCTTGTTGTTGAACTTCAAAGCGGTCTCGATGGCCAGCTGCGACACCTCGCCCGCCAGGCGACCCGACGCCGGATTCGCCTTGGGGGGTGTCAGCACAGCAGCCGAGGTTGCACCCGGCATGGCGAGCACTTCACCAATCTCAGAGCGGATGCCACCGCCGTTTTTCAGCGAAATTTGCACGCTCGGATCGAGCAAGCGCGCATACCAGAGGTTGGCATCTGCGCTCAGGTTGCCAAAGTTGGTTTCCTCATTGCGCACTGCTGCACGGCGGCCTTCCAGGAATTCGCTGGTCTTGCCAAAAATATTGCCGTCTTTGGATTTCAGCACGGCCTTGATGGCGTCGCGCACCTGTATGACCAGGCTCGACGGGGTCACACCACCGGCGCTGTCGTCGGTCTCGCTGGTGACCCAGGCACCCGAGAGCCGGGTGTCAAAACGTTGGGGAATCAACACACCCTTGTCATCAAATGGCGCCATGAAGCGCCCCAGGTATTTGTAGTCGGCGTCCACATTCACCACCACGGTGGGTTGACCCACCGCGTCGCGGGTCTCATAGGGGTAAGCACCCGCCGATTGATCGCCACTGCGCAGCACATCGTCGGCGTCCGACAACAGCGTGTTGGAGCCGCCCGCCACAATGATGTCCACATTTTTGAGCCGGGATGCCAAGGCTTTTTCAATCGCCAAGGTTTGCATGTGCGCCAGCAGCACCACTTTGTTGATGCCTGCGGCGGTCATCTCGTCCACGCCCTTCTGAATCTGGGCCGCCAAGCCCGCCACATCCACCTCGGTGCCCGACAGCACGGGTGTGAATTGCAATTTGCCGGGCGAAGTGATGTTGGCAAACACGGGCGAGCTGGCCCCGATCACGCCAATTTTTTGCCCCCGACGTCCACCTGAGTCCAGCCTGTCAGCTTGCCAGCCTGGTCTGCGGCCTGACCACCGTTGGCCAGCTTCAGGCCCGCCACGTCCGAGTCGGCTGCGAAATCCACGTTGTACGCGAGGTAAGGAAAACGGGCACCGGACCACTCGCGGTCGGGCTTGATCATGTCGGCAAATTGTTTGGTGCCCAGATCCAGCTCATGGTTGCCTATCGCCGAGGCTTGCACGCCCAAAGCGTTCAAGAAGGCGATATCCGCACGCCCCACTTCGGCGCGACCCAACACGGCATTCAGGCTGGTGTCGTTGGCCGCATTGAAACGGGGGCCTGGGATGTAGTTGTCGCCCGAACTCACCGTCAGGGTTTGCTGCGGGTACTGCGCACGGAACTTCTGGATCAGCCCGGACATGTGGGCCACGCTGTTCAAAGCGGTGCTGTCGGAGCCATCGGCGTCCGAGATGTGCAGCAACTGCAAAGTGAAAGCGGCTTCGGGCGCGACTTTGTCGGTGCCGCCGCATGCGCTCAACACCAGCGCAGCAGCCACGCAAGCGATCCATATTCTTCGGGTGAACAGATTTTTCATGTGCGTCCTCTTGGGGGTTAACAGTCGCGTACACGTTAGCCACCACATGTGTCGAGAAAAAGTAAAAGGAATGACAGTGATTTGAAAATCGAAAATCTCATGCACCGAGATGGCTGGTTTCGGTCTATGTCAAATCTTCACGCCAACGTCACCGAGGCTTCATTCAAGGTGTGCACATTCCAGAAAAAGTTCATCAATTGACCCACTGGAGTTCCTATGACCCCGTCCCCATCACGCCGCGAATTTGTCATCAAAATTGCCAGTGTTTCTGCTGTTCTGGCGGCCGGTGCGGGCTTGTCTGCATGCGGTGGCGACGCCGACCAAGCCGAATTCAATTTTGGTGTCGCCAGTGGCGATCCATTGGCAGACAAAGTGATCCTTTGGACGCATGCCAAATTTCCCGGCAGCGATGCCGATGTGGCCCTGCGCTACCAAGTCGCCAGTGATGCGGCTTTCTCCCAAGTCGTGAGCGAAGGCACTGTGGTGGCCACATTGGCCACGGGCTTCACGGCCAAAGTGGATGCCAGTGGACTCCAGGCAGGCACTGCTTATTACTACCGGTTCAGCCAAGGTTCTACGCACTCACCGACAGGCCGCACACGGACCTTGCCGCAAACGGCGAGCAGCCTCAAGTTGGCCGTCATGAGTTGTGCCAACTTCCCTGCGGGGTTGTTCAATGTGTACGCCGAAGTGGCCAAAAGCGATGCAGAGTTTGCCCTGCACCTGGGTGATTACATTTACGAATATGCAGCCGATGGCTATGCATCGTCTTCCGCTGCCGCGCTGGGTCGGGTCTCCGCACCGGCCAACGAGTTGCTCACATTGGCCGACTACCGCACGCGCCACGCCCAATACAAGAGCGACCCGGACAGCAAGAATCTGCACGCCCTCAAGCCCATGATGGCGGTTTGGGACGACCACGAAATCGCCAATGATGCGTTTGCCAGCGGTGCAGAAAACCACACCCCTGCCACCGAAGGCACATGGGCCAACCGCAAAGCGGCAGCGCTGCAGGCTTACCACGAGTGGATGCCCATTCGCACCGGGGCCGACAAAGCCAAGATTTACCGCAGCTTCAACTTTGGCAACTTGGTGAGCCTGCACATGCTGGACACGCGCTTGATCGGCCGCGATGAGCAAATCGAGATCGGCGCATTGGCAGGTGCTGCAGGTCCTGCGGCCCGTAACCAGGCCTTGGCCGCATTCTCATCGCCCACACGGCAGATGCTGGGAGCCGAGCAGATGCAATGGCTGCAAGGCCAATTGGCTGCCAGCAGTGCCCGTTGGCAAGTGCTGGGCCAACAGGTGCTGATGGGACGCATGGAGTTTCCGGTCTCGGTCTTGGCGGCCTTGAACACATCCGATCTGTCAGAGGCGGCGCAACTGGCCGGACAAAAGGCCGTGACCGATTACTTGACGGCCAAAGCCACGCCTGTGGCCGCACGAACCGCCACACAAATCGCGTTGATGGACACCACCCTTAACCCCAAACTGGGCTACAACCTCGACGCATGGGATGGTTATGTGGCGGCGCGTGAAACCTTGCTCATGACCGCCTACCAGCTGCAAAAGCGCCTGGTCGTTTTGGCAGGTGACACCCACAACGCCTGGCACAGTGATTTGACCTTGATGGGCCTGGCCGATGCCCGTTTGGCCGGCACCAAAGTGGGCGAAGAGTTCGCCACCTCCTCGGTCAGCTCCCCCGGCCTGGAGAATTACCTGGTGACCTTGAAGCCCGCACAGATCAAAAGCATTTTTGAAGGCGTGGTCGATGACCTCAACTGGATGGACGCCTCCCAGCGTGGCTATCTGAAAATGAGCTTCACAGCCACCGAGGCCAAGGGCGAATGGTTTTTTGTCAACACGATCGGCAACCGCAGCTACACGAGTGAATTGGGCCGCACCCAAACCATGCTGGGCTGAGCCTTCCATGGGCGCCTGAGTTCTGATGGAAACGTCACAGCCCGGGATTTTCTCAATCCCGGCCTGTGCCGTGCGCCATTGACAGATTCAAAATTTCACGGGCGCCATGGGCGAAGCCGCGTGAGACCCGCCTGCAGAAACGGTCCGTGCGGGCATGATGTGCGCAAAAGCTGCCACCACTTCAAAAACCGCTTGGTTGTTCATTTTTTCCACATGGCTTCGGTACAGCGGCAATTCGTCCAGCAAATCATCCACCGCAGCGGCCAGGTCTGCGACGGATGAAATGACTTTACCCAACTTGTTTTCCTGCACCCAGACGGTGTTGTAACGCTCCTGGGGCATGGTCGCAGCGTTGCGAAAAGTGATGACGGGCAGCCCCATGTGGACCGCTTCGCTCAAGCTGCCCGGACCGGGTTTTCCGACAAAGTAGTCGCTCATCTGCATGACCTGGTCGATGTCCTGGGTGAAGCCCATGACCCAGTGCTTGGCGGTCGCCGCTTGTGCTTGAATTTTTTCGGCCAAGGTGGTGTTGTGTCCCGCTACCAAAATCAGTTGCCTGTTGGCAAGTTCTTTGGCGATTTTGAGCATCTCGTTCGATCCATGGCCACCAAACATGATCAAGCCTGTGGGTAGGTCGGGATCCAGGCCCATTTCAGCGAAACGGGCTGCTCTGTCCGTGCATTGCCTGCGGTAAAAGCTGGGGCGCAAAATCATGCCGGATGTTTTGATGATGGATTGGGCGTCGTAACCCGAGGCACCGGCCTGCGAAGCGGCAAACTCGGTGCCGCAAATGATGTACTGCCCTTGTCCGGGCTCGATCCAGAAATGCGGCGGGTTGTCGGCCAAATCGGTCAACACCGTGACGAATGGCACCTTGGGCAACTCGTCCTTGAGCGCCTCGTACATCACCTTGTTGAAGTTGGGCACCAAGGACACCACCAAATCCGGCTCAGAGCTGCGCCAAAAAGACTGCATCTTCTTTTTGAGCTTGGGCAAAGAAAGCCGGATCATGGCTTGAAACAATTTGAGCTCGGTGGACAGGCCCCGAGTCCAACCCCTTTTGAGTCTCAAGTTGTAGAGGTCTTCCGGGGCAAAGCCCGTCAGCCTCTGGTAGTAACGGTCTGAATCAATGACCTCGAACAAATTGACCAAGGACACGGACCAGTCAGGATGCGTCTGAGCGATGACCTCTTGCAGTGCCAGCGCTGCGGACCTGTGGCCCCCACCGGCGTTGAAATAAATGAGCTGAACGGCTTGTTTCATGGCATCTGAGCTTGCACGGTGTGCATGACATGGTTGTGACCCATCTGATCACTTGTTCAGTCTTTGCACAAACCGTGTAGAGGAAGGGCGATGCCAAACGAAGGATCGCCCTGATGCTCACAAACCAATCACACCACCGTCTTTGCGCGTGATGACGATGGTGGCCGAACGTGGGCGACCGGCCACACCGTAACCCTGGTTGCCTGGCCAGACACTTTGAGGCGCAGCGCCCGAGGACAGGGGCTTGGACAACTCGCCCGGGTGCTGGATGTTGACAAACAAGGTGCGGCCATCGGCCGTTTCGGTGATGCCTGTCACTTCGGCACCCGATGGTGCCACCAGGAAGCGGCGCAGTTTGGCCTCACCCAAAGCCGCGCCCAAAAAGGTTTCCTGCGTGCCGGTTTGCTCGGTGCCACCCACCACCATTTTGTTTTTCACGGTGACTTTGCCACCGTCACCCACCTGACCGGGAATGGCCGCCAGCATCATGCAGTTGGTTTCGTCGGTGAAGGCGCCATCGTCGGTCTGAATCCAGCAAATGCCAGTGGCCTTGCTGAACCACAAGCCATCGGGCGAAGAGAACGCGTTCTTGGCGGTCAAGCCCGACAGGTTGGCATCGCCCATATCTTCTTCGGCACCGAACAGGAAGATGTCCCAGGCAAAGGTTTTGGCAGTGGCCGTGTGGCCCGCTTCCTTGAAACGGATGATGTGGCCGTTGGGGTTGCCTGCGACTTTTTTGCCATCCATGTCCATGTAGGCACGCGGATTGGCGGCATCGGTTTTGCCGGGGGTGCGGTTGGCCGCACTGTTGTTGGTCAGCGCAAAATAAATTTCGCCATTGCGGTGGTTCACAGCGCCCCACTCCGGGCGGTCCATCTTGGTCGCGCCCACGGCATCGGCGGCATGGCGGGCATTGACCAGCACATCACCCTGGCTGGCGAATGCGTAGGCGCTGTGCTTGGCGATGCGCGGGTCTGCGATGCTCAGCTCCAGCCATTCGCCCTGGCCCGAAGCATCAAAGCGGGCGACATACAGTTTGCCCTCGCTCAAGTATTTGTCGCCAGCGGCCATGCCCCCACCCACATCGCGGGGGTCCCACACGGCGGCGGTCACAAATTTGTAGATGTATTCGTTGCGCGAGTCGCAACCCATGTAAAACGCCAAGGGCTCACCGGCCTTGGGCACACCGCAGACGGCCGCCTCGTGGGCAAAACGGCCCATGGCGACGCGTTTGGCCGGTGTGGCGTTGGGTGCCAAGGGGTCAATCTCGACGTTGAAACCAAAGGTGTTGGCTTCGTTGCGGAAATCCTTTTCCGCGTTCTCACCCACCGCAGCCAGGTTCCAGCGGGCAAAACGGTCGTCTGTGGTCGACACCGTGTGCCAGCCCTGGCTGACGGACTTGGTCACGCCTGCGGCGGGTGCGGCTGCGGCCACGCCATAGCGCTTGCGCGAGGCTGCTTCTTTCGGCGTCAATGCCGCTGCTGTAGCCGTGGTCTGGAAGTAATACGCCCAGTTTTCTTCGCAACCCAAATACGTGCCCCATGGCGTTTTGCCGTGACCGCAGTTGTTGAGCGTGCCGCGGGCCATGGCACCGGCCGTGTCCCAACGGGTGACCATGAGACTGCGAATGGTCTCGATGGCGGCACGGGGGCCACTGATGCGCACCGGTGTTTGCGCATTGATGCGGCGGTTCAGCGGTGAATCTTGCTGAATGCGCCAGCCTTGGGGGGTTTTGACGATTTCGACCACGGACACACCGTGGTGGTTGATTTCCTTGAGCACTTCGAGTTCCGGGCGAGTGCCCAGGTCCCACTGGCCAAACTGGTCAAATTTTTTGCCACTGACTGTGTTGGAAGTCTGGCCGTTGGGGTGCATGAAATGCGCATCGGCCGAGCTTTCGTGGTTCACGCACAGCACGGCACGGCCTGTTTCCTTTTCGGAATAACGGCCATTGGCGTCGATGTAATAAATGTCCATGCCGTCGTGGTGGTCGCCGATGCGTCGTGACCAGTCATCGGCCTCGGTGCCTCGGTTCGAGTAAGCGGGCAGCGCCGAGTCAAGCGCGTCCCCTGTGGCGTGCAACACGCTGTATTGGTAACCCGGGGGCAGCATCACGTTGTCGAGCAGGCTTTTTTCCACCGCCGCAAAACCCAGCGAAGTGGGTGCGGATGCCAAGCCGGAAGTCAGTGTGGCGCATCCGGGCAGCATGGCCAAACCGGCCAGGCCCAAGCCACCGCGCAGCAAGCCACGGCGTGCGGGATTTTGCAAGGACTGCGTCAGAACATCCTGGAAATGCGGGTTGTCAGAGGTGTTGCAAACAGGGTCAAGATCGTGCGGTGACATGAAAAGGTCCTTTGGAAAAGACCGATTGAAGGACTTTCATGTGACGGTTTGATGGCAAAAATCTGACATTGACAAGACAACCCCTCAGCCATTCGCGGCTGTGGCCTTGTCATGAATGTGTCATCCATCCATGGCAAAGTCTCGATCACCACATTTCCAGAACCATTGAAAGATCAAGCATGAAAGTCGGTATCAACGGCATGGGACGCATCGGTCGTTTGGCCTTGCGTGCGGCCATGGGCGCTGCCGAGCGCCAACAAGACGACCCCCGCGCAGGCCATCGCCTGGAGGTGGTGCACGTCAATGAACTCAAAGGCGGCGCAGCGGCCACGGCCCATTTGCTGGCGTTTGATTCTGTGCAGGGCAAGTGGCGTGAGCACATCGAAGCCGAAGGCGAAAGCCAGATCCGCATCGGTGATCGCACCTTGGGTTTTTCATCGCACGCCAACCCGGCCGACATCCCCTGGGGCGACATGGGCGTGGACCTGGTGCTGGAGTGCACGGGCAAATTCCTCACGCCCGAAACCATTCAGGGCCACCT
Source organism: Limnohabitans sp. 2KL-1 (assembly GCF_003063435.1). Classification (GTDB taxonomy): domain Bacteria; phylum Pseudomonadota; class Gammaproteobacteria; order Burkholderiales; family Burkholderiaceae_C; genus Limnohabitans_A. The sequence goes on from NZ_NESL01000003.1 coordinate 175,481, forward strand.
GGACCGGGGGGCTAAACGCGTCATCGTGGCCGCGCCCGTCAAGGTGGGCGATGTGCTGAACATCGTGGTCGGCATCAACCACACGCACTACAACCCGGCCAAAGACCGCATCGTCACAGCCGCGTCTTGCACCACCAACTGCTTGGCCCCGGTTGTCAAAGTCGTGCACGAAGCCATCGGCATTCGTCACGGGCAGATCACCACCATCCACGACCCGACCAACACCAATTTGGTGGTCGATGCGCCGCACAAAGACCTGCGCCGCGCCCGCAGCGCCATGACCAGCCTGGCCCCCACCACCACCGGCAGCGCCACGGCGATTGCCCTGATCTACCCCGAGCTCAAGGGCAAGCTCAACGGCCACGCGGTGCGTGCCCCGGTGCTCAACGCCTCACTCACCGACTGCGTGTTCGAGATGAAGCGCGAAACCAGCGCGGAAGAAGTGAATGCCTTGTTTGCCGCCGCAGCCCAAGGCCCGCTGGCCGGCATCCTCGGCTACGAAACGCGCCCCTTGGTCAGCGTGGATTACGCCCGCGACACGCGCAGCGCCATCGTGGACGCACTGTCCACGCTGGTGACCGACGGCACACTGCTCAAAATTTACGCTTGGTACGACAACGAAATGGGTTACGCCTGCCGCATGGTGGACCTGGCTTGCCACATGCAAGAAGTCGGCATCTGAGATGAACGCTGCTGAACGCCACTACGGCGGTGTCACCACCGCTGAACGCAACTACGGCATCGTCACCGCCGCCTATTGGGGCTTCACCCTGACCGATGGCGCTTTGCGCATGTTGGTGCTGCTGCATTTTTACAAGCTGGGCTATTCGCCTTTCACGCTGGCCTTTTTGTTCTTGCTGTACGAAGCGGCGGGCGTGCTGGCCAACCTGATCGGCGGCTGGCTGGCCACGCGCTTTGGCATCGCCCGCATGCTCACCGTGGGTTTGACCACGCAGATCATCGGCTTTGGCTTGCTCTCGGCACTGCAACCCGAATGGACCGCCAGCCTGTCGGTCGTCTGGGTCGTGTTGTCGCAAGGGGTGTGCGGTGTGGCCAAAGACCTGACCAAAACCGCCAGCAAGTCGGCCATCAAGATCACGCAGGCGCAAGCCAAAGACCAAGGCAACGGCCAATTGTTCAAATGGGTGGCTTGGTTCACCGGCAGCAAGAACGCCATGAAAGGCTTTGGCTTCTTTTTGGGCGGCTTGCTTTTGGAAACGCTGGGTTTTCAGGGTTCGCTCTGGGCCATGTCAGGCCTCTTGGCTTTGGTATTGATCGGGGTGGTGAGCAGCTTGCCACCCATGATGGGCAAGAGCAAAGCCTCGGGTTCGGCGCGTGAGTTGTTTGCCAAGAGTGAAGGCATCAACGCGCTGGCTGCTGCCCGTGTGGCCTTGTTTGGCGCACGCGACGTGTGGTTTGTGGTGGGCGTGCCGGTGTTTTTGTATTCAATCGGCTGGACCTTCACCATGGTGGGCGGCTTTTTGGCCGCCTGGACGATTGGCTACGGCCTGGTGCAAGCGCTGGCCCCGCAACTGGTGCGCCGCAGCGCCGACGGCCTGAGCCGCGAGGTGCCTGCTGCGCGCTGGTGGTCGGCGGCGCTCACGCTCATTCCACTGGGCATTGCCGCCGCCGTTTGGCTGCAAGCGCCGCAGCTGCAGTGGTGGGTGGTCGGGGGCCTGAGCCTCTTCGGCTTTGCCTTTGCCATCAACTCGTCGGTGCACAGTTACCTGATATTGGCCTACGCGGGCTCTGAAAAAGCGGCCGAAGACGTGGGCTTTTACTACGCGGCCAACGCACTGGGCCGCTTCATGGGGACGCTGCTGTCGGGCCTGCTGTACCAATGGGGCGGGCTGCTGTACGCCTTGCTGGGTTCGGCGCTCATGCTTTTGGTGTGCTGGCTGACCACCTTGCGTCTGCCCGTAGGTTTGCTTGAACACACCCAGCCCTCAGAAAAGACAGGCACCCCATGACCACCGACACCGTTTTGAACGACATGGACGAGGACCTCGCCGTCAGGGCCCTGGCGGCTTTGGCGCAAACCTCGCGCTTGCGCGTGTTCCGGGCCATCGTGGGCTCAGGCCCAGAAGGCATGCAACCGGGCCAGTTGTCACAAGCGCTGGATGTGCCCGCCAACACGCTGTCTTTTCACCTCAAGGAACTGCACCATGCGGGCCTGGTGAGCGTGCAACGCGAAGGTCGTTTCATGCGTTACCGCGCCGACATGACCGCCATGCAAAGCTTGGTCGGTTTTTTGACCGACCACTGCTGCCAGGGCGTGCCCTGTGCCGACATGCCCGTCATGGCCTGCGAAACCGCATGCTGCTGACGCTTTTTCGCTTCATCCACAAACCTCACCAATGGAAGTTGACATGACGAAGAAACACAACATCCTTTTCATTTGCACTGGCAACTCGGCGCGCAGCATCATGGCCGAGGCCATCATGAACCACCTGGGGCCGCACCGGTTTGCGGCCTACAGCGCAGGCAGCCAACCCGCTGGTCGCGTCAAGGAAGAAACCCTGCGCTGCCTGACGCGTCACCAGCTGGACACCCAAGGGCTGCGCAGCAAGAGCTGGTCAGAATTTGCCACGCCCGATGCCCCGGCCATGGACTTTGTGATCACCGTGTGCGACACCGCTGCCGGTGAAGTCTGCCCGGTCTGGCCCGGCCAGCCCGTGAGCGCGCATTGGGGCGTTGAAGACCCCTCGCGCGCCAGCTCAGACGCGAGTGACAAAGACAAAGCCTTCCGGGATGCGTTCATCCAATTGCACCGCCGGATCTCGATCTTGCTGAGCCTGCCTCTGGACAAACTGGACCACTTGGCGCTGAAAAAAGAGCTGGACCAAATCGGCCAGTCATGACCCCCGTCCGCCCGCGCTGTGGCGCAGATGGCCTGCAGATTGAAGATTGAAAACACACCATGGGCATTTTTGAACGTTTCTTGTCGATCTGGGTCGCGTTGGGCATCCTCGCGGGGGTGGGCCTGGGCTTGGTCGCACCCGGGATTTTCCAAGCCGTGTCCAGCCTGGAGGTGGCGCACGTCAACCTGGTGGTGGCCGTGTTCATCTGGGTCATGATTTTCCCGATGATGGTGCAGATCGACTGGAAGGCGGTGAAAGACGTGGGCAAAAAGCCGCAAGGCCTGCTGCTCACCTTGGTGATCAACTGGCTGGTCAAGCCTTTTACCATGGCGGCTTTGGGTGTGCTGTTTTTCAAATACCTGTTTGTCCCCTGGGTCGATCCCCAGTCGGCCAACGACTACATCGCCGGCATGATTTTGTTGGGTGTGGCCCCTTGCACCGCCATGGTGTTTGTGTGGAGTCAGCTGGTCAAAGGCGATGCCAATTACACGCTGGTTCAAGTGTCGGTGAACGACTTGGTGATGGTGGTGGCTTTTGCGCCCATCGCCGCTTTTTTGTTGGGCGTGACCGATGTCACCGTGCCGTGGGAAACCTTGCTGTTGTCTACTGTGTTGTATGTGGTGCTGCCGCTGGCCGTTGGCATGTGGGCACGCCGTCTGTGGCTGGCCCAGGGAACAGAACGCTTGCAGCGCCGCGTGGCCCAGCTCAAGCCGCTGTCGGTCACCGGCTTGCTCGCCACCGTGGTTTTACTGTTCGGTTTTCAAGCCACCACCATCATCGACCAACCGCTCATCATTGGACTGATCGCGGTGCCCCTGGTGCTGCAAACCTACGGCATTTTCTTCATCTCGTGGTGGGCAGCGCGCTGGCTGAGACTGCCGCACAACGTGGCAGGCCCCGCGTGCCTGATTGGCACCTCCAACTTCTTTGAACTGGCTGTGGCAGTGGCGATTTCCCTGTTTGGATTGCAGTCGGGCGCGGCCTTGGCAACGGTGGTGGGTGTTCTGGTGGAGGTGCCGGTCATGTTGTCGCTGGTGGCCCTGATCAACGCATGGGCACCGCGGTCGGTGCACGAAACAGTCGGCTGAACTAGCGCGCCCGACTGCAGGCACGGCACCCCAGCAGGCCGGGCTTTTTCGTTCGCGACCAGCCGCCTGTCATCAAAGCTTCACAGGCTCGTCACATAATCTGAACTTCCTTTGCCCACGTCGCCCTCTTCATGCAAACCAAGTCCCTTTACGCCGCCATTGATCTGGGCTCCAACAGCTTTCGCCTTGAAATTGGCCAAATGGATGCAGGCCAGCTGCGGCGTGTGGAATACATCAAGGAAACGGTGCGCCAAGGCAACGGCCTGGACGCCGAACGCAACCTGACCGAAGAAGCCATGGTCCGGGGCTGGGATTGCCTGGCCCGGTTTGGTGAACGCATAGCGGGTTTTCGCCCCAGCCAGGTCCGTGCAATCGCCACACAAACCTTGCGTGAAGCACGCAACCGCGATGTTTTTCTGGCCAAGGCCAAACGCATTCTGGGTTTCCCCATCGAAGTGATTGCAGGCCGCGAAGAGGCTCGCCTCATTTATTTGGGCGTGTCCCATTTGTTGCCCCAATCGGACGAGCGCCGTTTGGTGGTGGACATCGGCGGGCGCTCTACCGAAATGATTTTGGGCCGACATGAAACCGCCAGCACCCTGGAGTCCTACCGCTTGGGCAGCGTGGCCTGGTCCATGAAGTATTTTCCGGATGGCTTGTGGACCGCTTCGGCATTCAAGGATGCGGAAATCGCGGCCAAGGCGGTTCTGGAAGAAGCCCAAACCCTGTTCAACCGTGGCCAGTGGGACACCTGTTACGGTTCATCGGGCACAGTCGGTGCAGTGGCCGATGCCCTCACGGCCGCAGACTGGCCCGAAGGTCAGATCACACGCGAAGGCCTGGCCTGGCTGAAAGACCGCCTGCTCAAAGCCCAAAAGCCGGACAACCTGCGGCTCGACGGCGTCAAGGAAGACCGCAAGCCCGTCATCGGCGGCGGTCTGGCGGTATTGCATGCCGTGTTTGATTTGCTGAACATCGACCAGATGCACGCCGCCCAAGGCGCGCTGCGCCATGGTGCCCTGTATGACCTGATCGACCGCGAAGGCACGCAGGATGTCCGCTCGTCCATGGTCGACTGGCTGGCGCAACGCTTTGGCACCGACAAGCTGCAGGCCGAAAGGGTCTCGCGGACCGCGCAGCACCTGTTGCAAGCCATGATGCCCGAGGCCGCTGCCGCAGAGCGCCAGCGCCATCTGCAAAAGCTGCACTGGGCCTGTCAGCTGCACGAGACCGGCATGCGCATCTCGCACAGCGATTACCACAAGCACGGTGCCTACATTCTGGACAACACCGACCTGCCAGGCTTTACCCTCAACGAGCTGCACCGGCTGAGCCAGTTGGTGCTGGGCCACCGGGGCAAATTGCGCAAACTCGACATCGAACTGGAAGACCCGGGCTTTGTGCAGCAGCTCATGGCGCTGCGGCTGTCGGTCATTCTGTGCCATGCCCGGCGTGACCCGGACCTGTCGGGCCTGGACATCGGCTGTGATGCGCTGCGGCGCACCGTGCGCCTGACGCTTGGCAGCGCCTGGGCCGAGTTGTGGCCGCAATCGGCCTACCTGTTGCGGGAAGAAAAAACCGCTTGGCAAAAAACAGACTGGGCATTTCAGGTTCAAAAGGATTGAAGGCGCTTTGGCCTGCTGGCCGTTGCCATGGCGGGTTGAGCGCCTGTCCTGACGGGCCAGCCGACATGATGCACAGGCCCCACTTGCAGGATTGAATTTAACGGTATAAACTGTATACACTGTTAATTTTCAAAACCCGTCATTATGAACATGCCTCAAAACGCCGCTTCGACTGAATTGAACACTGCGCCTGCAGCCCCAAAAGCCGCCCCCAGCAAGACCGCTGCACCCACACCTGCACCCACACCTGCACCCACACCTGCACCCCAGAAGGCTGAGACAGCCACCAAAGCCGCAGCACCTGCGCCCCAAAAATCTTCGTCACCGGCCAAAGCCGCCAAAAAAGTCTCCAGCGCCAAGACATCGGCCGCCAAGCCATCCACTTCCAAGCCATCCACCTCCAAGTCATTGCCCCCCAAGCCTGCCGTGAAAGCCGAGGCTAAACCTGCGGCCAAAGCGGCCAAAGCCCCTGTCGTGAAAAAACAAGCCGCTGCACCCGCCAAGCCCCTGAAAGACAAAAAAGTCAAAGTGGTTCGCGACAGCTTCACCATCCCCAAGACAGAGCTGATCCAGATCGTTGAGATGAAAAAGCGCGCCTTGACCTTGGGCGTCGGGGTCAAGAAAAGCGAATTGATCCGGGCGGGCCTGAGCGCCTTGGCCGGCATGAACGATGCGGCCTTCAAGAAAGCCATCGCGAGCGTGCCGACCATCAAGACCGGCCGCCCTGCCAAGGACTGAGGCTAGAGTTTGTCAGGGGAGGTCACGGCCAGCAACACCGTCTGGTCCTGCCCTTCCCGGCTGCGTCTGCGCAACCACCAGACAGCGCCTTTGCGGATCGCGCAAACGCCTTCGGGCATCTGCAGCAAATCGGCGATCAAAGCGCCCAATCCGGGCTGATGCCCCACCAGCAATACCGGGTACTTGGCACCGGGCCATCCGGAAGTTTCCAAAATATCAGCCACACAAGCGCCCGGTGACAACGCATCACGCACCTTGTACTTGCGACCCAACGCTTTGACCGTCTGCTCGGCCCTGACTGCCGGGCTGCTCAGGATGCGCGTGCCCTGGGGCAACTGGCTTTCGAGCCAGGCCGCCATGCGTTCGGCCTGCTTGCGGCCACGCGGGGTCAAGGCCCTTTGCAGATCATCTTCACCCGGCTCGGCTTCATAGGCTTCGGCATGACGCCACACAATCAGGTCCATCGCATTCAATCCGGCTGGGATGCCACACCGTAGCGTTGCATCAAGGCATTTTGGGCACCGTGGCCCGGGGCATTCAACCCCACCCGGTGGTACTGGCCGTCAGCGCCCAGGTCCCAGGCGTCACGACCATCGTGCAAATAAGCGATCAGGCACTCGTCGATGATGCGCTGGCGCAAAGCCGGGTCACGCACCGGCCAGGCCAGCTCTATCCTGCGCGTCATGTTGCGGCTCATCCAATCGGCGCTCGACAGGTAAATCGATTCATCCTGATCCGCGCAAAAATAAAACACCCGGGAGTGCTCCAGAAAACGGCCAATCACCGAGCGCACGCGGATGTTGTCACTCAGGCCCGCCACACGGGCGGGCAGCATGCACGCACCCCGGACGATCAAATCAATTTGGGCACCCTTTTGGCCCGCTTCGATCAAGGCCTCGATCAAAGGCACATCGGTCAGGGCATTCATCTTGATCACGATGCGGCCCACAGCGCCACGCGCTGCGGCATCCCCCACGGCAGCGATGCGCGCCTGCATGTCGTCGTGCAACTGAAATGGCGCCACCAGCAAACTTTTCATTTTGGGCAAGCGGCTTTGACTGGCCAGGTGGCTGAACAGTTGGTCCATGTCGGCGGTCATGTCGGCATCGGCTGTGAGGTAACTGATGTCGGTGTACAGCGCGGCAGTACGGCGGTTGTAATTGCCCGTGGACAAATGGCCATAACGCTTGAGCGAGCGCCCTTCGCGCCGCGTGACCAGCAGCATCTTGGCGTGGGTCTTCAGACCCACGATGCCATACACCACCTGCACGCCAATCGATTCGAGTTGCTCGGCCCAGTTGATGTTGGCCTCTTCATCGAAACGGGCTTTGAGCTCCACCACGGCCGTGACTTCCTTGCCACGGCGCACCGCCTCGCGCAGCAAGTCCATCATGGTCGGGTCGCTGCCTGCCCGGTAAATCGTTTGCTTGATGGCCAACACATCCGGGTCCATGACCGCTGCACGCAAAAAGGCCAGCACGCCATCAAAGGTCTCAAACGGCTGGTGGATCATCACATCGCCTTGCTTCAGGCGTGCGAACACCGAGCCGTGGCGGGGCACTTGCGCCGGGAAACTCGCCGTGTAGGGCGGGAAAAGCAATTCAGGCGCGTTGATCAAATCGATCAGTTGCATCAGGCGCACCAGGTTCACCGGGCCATTGACCCGGAACACCGCCGCCTCGGGCAGCTGAAACTCCTTGCGCAAAAATTCTGCCAAACGGGGCGAGCAATTGGCCGACACCTCCAGGCGAACCGCCTGGCCATAGTGACGGTGCTGCAAGCCCTGGCGCAAGGCCATGCGCAAGTTGGCAATTTCGTCCTCATCGACCGCCAGATCCGAATGACGGGTGACGCGAAACTGCGAGAACTGCCCAACTTCACGGCCCGGGAACAACTCGGCCAAATGCGCCCGGATCACACTGGACAACAAAACAAAAGCCGTGCTGCCGCCGCACACCCGTGCAGGCAGCGGGATCAGGCGAGGCAAAACCCGTGGCACCTTGACGATGGCGATTTCATTGGACCGGCCAAAGGCGTCCTTGCCCGACAACTGCACAATGAAGTTGAGGGACTTGTTGGCCACTTGCGGAAACGGGTGCGCGGGATCGAGCCCCACAGGCACCAGCAAAGGCTGGACCTCACGCTGAAAATAGCTGCGCACCCATTGACGCTGCTCGGCGTTGCGCTCACCGTGCGACAGGATGCGATAGCCCTTGCGCTCCAGGTTGGGCAACAAATCGTCGTTGTACAAGGCGTATTGCCGGGCCACCATGGCGCTGGTTTTCTCGACAATGGCTCTCAAGGTTTGGTCGGTGTACCCGCCTGATTTCAGGCCATGCAAACTGCCCATCACATGGGGCTCGGCACGCACTTCGAAAAACTCGTCCAGATTGGACGACACGATGCACAGATAACGCAGGCGCTCCAGCAAGGGCACCTCGGCCCGTTGCGCCCAATCGAGCACGCGCTCATTGAAAGCGAGGATGCTCAAATCGCGGTCCATGAGGGCGTAGCCCGACTCGGCAGCGGAAGTCACGACTTTTGAATGAACCATGGCACTTTGCGAATGAATTGAAAAATCATTCTAAGAAACCCCTGTGTCAATTTGATGACAGTGCTGTGAATCCGGCCGTGCTGCGTCAAGTCACCCGCCGGAGCCATCCACCGGCACCAGATATGACACAAAAAGTTCCACCGTCTTGGGCCAGGCAAAGGCCTGCGCACGCTCGCGCGCCTGCAAGCGCGGCACAGCCTGGCACTGCTGAACCGCCGCAGACAAATCCTCGGACAGCGCACCGCCGTGGGTTTGGCCATGTGCGTCACCCAACACTTGCAACGGCCCATCCACCGGGTACGCCGCCACCGGGGTGCCACAGGCCATGGCTTCGAGCATGACCAGACCGAAGGTTTCGTTGCGCGAAGGGAACACGAACACATCGGCCGCCGCGTAAACCCTGGCCAATTGCTGGCGCGGCAAGACACCCATCCACACCACCCCCGGATAGCGGGCTTTGAGCTGCGCTTCCAAAGGGCCCACGCCACACACAATGCGCGTGCCGGGCAGCTTCAAATCCAAAAAGGCATCGATGTTTTTTTCGTAGGACACCCGCCCCACAAACAAGGCGTAGGGACGCGCATGGCCTTGCAGCTCGGGCAAATCAAGCGGTTCGGCGTGGTGCTTGAAAAGGTCCAGATCCACCCCATGCGTCCAGGGTTGGAGTGCCCTGAAACCACGACCCTTGAGCATGTTCAACACCCCTTGCGTGGGCACCATCACCCCAGCCGAAGGACGGTGGAAATGGCGAAACAAGGCATAACCCACAAACAGGGGCACGTGCAAGGCGGCTTTCAGGATTTCAGGGAATTTGGTGTGGAAGGCCGTGGTGAATTTCCAGCCTTTTTTCAGGCAATGCCGGCGTGCTGCCCAACCCAAAGGCCCTTCGGTGGCGATGTGCACCGCCTCGGGCTGCAGGCTGTCCAGCATCACGGCCAAAGCCTTGTAGGGCCGAATCGCCAGGTCAATCCCCGCATAGCCCGGGCAACTGCGGTTTTTGAACAAGCCCGGGTGCACCACCGTCACCGCCACACCCAGTGGCCCCAGCGCCTGCACCAACTCATGCAAGGTGGTCACCACGCCATTGACCTGCGGATGCCAAGCATCGGTGATCAGGGCCAGTTTCATGCGGCCACCGGCTGCGCCGTGGGCGCGCGGTTGAGCACCACCGCTTGTGCGCCCCAGTGGATGATCTCCAGACGCCCATCCAGGTGCTCGACCAAGGCCGTTCGGCTTTCCACCCAGTCGCCATCGTTGCAATACAAAATGCCGTTCACATCGCGGATTTCGGCGTGGTGGATGTGACCGCACACCACACCATCGAACCCCCGGCGCTGCGCTTCGTGCGCCACCGCCACTTCAAAGTCGCTGATGAAATTCACGGCCTTCTTGACCTTGAGCTTGAGATAGGCCGACAACGACCAGTAATGCAGCCCGATGCGTGCCCGAAAGCTGTTGAGGTGCCGGTTGATTTTGAGGGTCAACTCGTACAGCCAGTCGCCCACATAGGCCAGCCACTTGGCGCACTGGATCACACCGTCAAAGTGGTCACCATGCACCACCCACAGCTTGAGGCCCTGGGCCGTGGTGTGCGTGGACTCATGCACCACCTCCACCCCCCCAAAGGCATGGCCCACAAAATGCCGGGCAAATTCGTCGTGGTTGCCCGGCACATAAATCACACGGCAGCCTTTGCGCGCACGGCGCAAAAGCTTTTGCACCACGTCGTTGTGGCTTTGTGGCCAGAACCAGCGCCGGCGCAATTGCCAGCCGTCCACGATGTCGCCCACCAAGTACAAGGTGTCGCTGGGGTGGTGTTTGAGGAAGTCCAGCAAGGCCTCTGCCTGAAAACCCGGCGTGCCGATGTGCAGATCGGAAATGAAAATCGCCCGCAACCGGGTCCGGTCTGCTGCGCTTTCCTCGTCGTCAGGGTCTTGCCCACTGGCGGGTGCGAGGCTTTGCCCCTCGCGCAGCAAGCCATCGTCCTGACCCGCATAAGACGTCTTGAACAGCGCGGACGCGGCCAGCAGGTCGGACGAGCTCATCTTGCAACACCCATCGAAAAGTGCTTGCGGTAGCGTGCGGGCAGATCCGCGGTGCGCATCAACATGGGCAAGTCGGCCGTGTTGAAATCCGGGTCCCATGCGGGCGCGCCCAGCACCTTGGCACCCAGCCTCAGGTAGCCCTTGATCAGGGCGGGCGGCTCCATCGCCAGACCCTGGTCCAGCTCTTCCACCGGCAAAGGCAAGCGGGGGCGAACGTGGTATTGAATTTCCGCCAGGTGCGTTTGCCGCAACTGGTGCCAGATGCTGGCCGCTGCATCGCCCGTCACCACCCCGTTGTGCAGCATGGGAATGCTGGCGCAGCCGATCATGGTGTCCAGTTGGTTGCGGTCCATGAACTCGAACAGCGCCCCCCACAAGGCCATGATGACGCCGCCATGGCGGTGCTCCGCATGGACGCAGCTTCTGCCCAACTCCACCATGCGCTGGCGAATGCCGCGCAAACGGGTCAGATCGAATTCGGTGTCGCTGTAAGTGCTGCCTGCGCGTTTGGCCTGTGCCGGGGTGAGCACACGGTACGTCCCAATCACCTCGCCAGAAACAGAGTCCCTCACCAGCAAATGCTCGCAGTAGTCATCAAACAAATCGATGTCATGGCCAGGCACGGTTTGCGGCAGACGCGCCCCCAACTCAGTGGCAAATACCGCGTACCTCAGTCGCTGCGCCTCACGAATTTCGTCTTGATGTTTCGCCCAACTGACCTCAATGGTGCCTTGCACGCGCCGAGGTAAAAATTCAACAGAGGTGTTAGATGACCCCGGATGAAGTGACCCCCTGGGCAAATGGACCGGGGACAAAGCGTAAGTGGGATTGGGCAACTCTTTCATGGCATCGGCTCCTTGTGATCTGTGGCTTCATGATCAGCGGCGGCCATGACATTCCGAAGTCTTATTCGTTAAATTTGTGTGACGTCCCGAGCCTGAACCACGGCCATCAAGTCCGCCAGATGCGTCAGCGCTTCTTCCCGGGTGATGTCGAACCAAGCCTGGTTTTTCCCCAGGTCATCCCAGACCCGCAGCTTCAGGGCATCGGTGAAATAGGTTTCGGATTCAAACGCCGCACACTCGGCCTCGCTCATGGGCCCACCCTGCAGGTGCAAGCTGCGCACCGAATCAGGCGACAGTTTTCGGGCATAGGCCTGCCGCGTGGTCACCAGATAGCGCTTGGCCAGCACATGCAATCGCACGGGCTCGGACACCGCTCGTCCGAAAACGGACGCGAGCAAAGAAGCGCCCACGTGTTCGTGCCCATCGTCTTCACCCCGCAAAGTCGGTGTGCCTTCGGCATTGACCCACAAGTGCCCCACATCGTGCAACCAGCTGGCCAGCTGCAAGGCGGCGCTGGCCCCTGATTTTTCAGCCAGTCGGCCGCATTGCCAGGCATGGGCCAGTTGCGTGACGGGCTCTCCGGCATACATGCGGTCACCGCCTTGCCTGTAGAGCGCCAAAATTGAATGCTTCATGTCTTCCATGGCCACACTTTGAAACTTCTGAATGTCAGGCGCATGACAAAGCGCCTTCGACACGATGTCGTCACATTTTCTTCACCAAGACGTCATGCGCAAACCGGAAGATGCGCGCATGTCCAAAGACAACACCGCCATCCGCGTCATCAACGCTTGCAAGTCCTTTCAGAAAAATCGCCAGGCGCTCAGCGCCATTGACCTGACGATTGAGCCAGGTCAATGCGTGGGGCTGCTGGGTGCTTCGGGCTCGGGCAAATCGACTTTGCTGCGCAGCCTGTGCGGACTGGAAAGGCTTGACGGCGTGAACAGCGAGGTCCAGTTGTGGGGCGAGACGCTGCAAAAGTCCGGCAAGCTCAGCCCCACCATTCGTGACCTGCGCACCCACATTGGCATCATTTTTCAGCAGTTCAACCTGGTCGGTCGCATGGATGTGCTGACCAACGTGATGACCGGTCTGCTGCCGCGCATGCCGCTGTACCGCAGTTTGCTCGGCCGATTCACCACCGAAGAAAGACTCCAGGCCTTGAAGGCCCTGCACGCCGTGGGCCTGTCCGAGCAGGCGATGCAGCGCGCATCGACCTTGTCAGGTGGCCAGCAACAACGCGCGGCCATCGCCAGGGCCCTGGTGCAGGGTGCGCGCATCCTGCTGGCCGACGAGCCGGTGGCCTCGCTCGATCCCGAATCCACGCGCCGGGTGATGGACTTGCTGCGCCAGTTGCAACGCGAGCAAGGCATGACCCTGGTCATCAGCCTGCACAACGTGAATCTGGCCCGGCAGTACTGCGACCGGATCATCGCGCTGCGCGAGGGACGGCTGGTGTATGACGGCCCGCCATTGGGGCTGGACAACCAGACGCTGCGCGAGCTTTACGGCACACATTCCGACGAGCTGTTCATGGACCACCCCCATGAAGAGCCCGCCCCATTTCTCAACCCGACGCTCCAGTTGCTGGCGCGTTGAACCCTTTCCACACGAGGACATCCCCATGAACATCTCCCGTTTGTTGGCCACAGGCCTGGTCTCACTGAGCGCACTGGGCGCCTGGGCACAAGACATCAGCTTTGGCATCATCGCCACGGATTCAGCGTCTGCGCAGCGCGATCGCTGGGAACCGTTTTTCCGTGACATGGAAAAAAAGACGGGTCTGAAGATCCAGTCGTTTTATGCCCCCGATTACGCGGGTGTGATCGAAGCCATGCGCTTCAACAAGATCCAGGTGGCTTGGTATGGCAACAAAGCCGCCATGGAAGCGGTGGACCGCGCCAATGGTGAAGTTTTTGCCCAATTGATGTACGCCGACGGCAGTTTCGGCTACCACGCCTTGCTGATCACCCACAAGGACAGCCCCTACAAAACACTGGACGATGTGATCGCCAATGGCAAGAACATCAACTTTGGCATTGGCGACCCCAATTCCACTTCGGGCTTTCTGGTGCCCTCTTATTACATCTTTGCGCAGCGCAACATTGAGGCGCGCAACACCTTCAAAACCGTGCGCAACGCCAGCCATGGCGCCAACATCCAGGCCACCCTGGCCAAACAAGTCGATGTAGCCACCAACAACACCGAAGACATGGGCAAGCTCGAAAGCGCCAAGCCCGAACTGTTCAGCCAACTGCGCGTGGTCTGGAAAAGCCCGCTGATCCCGAGCGACCCCTTTGTGTGGCGCAAGGACATGGACCCGGCCGTGAAGACCAAGATCAAGAGTTTCGTGCTGAATTACGCCAAAACCGACCCGGCTGAAAAAGCCGTGTTGAAGAACATTTACAACTACGGCGGTTTCCGCGAATCCAGCAACGACCAGCTGATCCCGATTCGCCAGCTGGAGCTGTTCAAGGACCGCCGCAAAGTCGAAAGCGACGACAAGTTGAGCGCCGCCGACAAGACCCGCCAGCTGGCCGAGATCGACCAGAAGCTGGCCGCCTTGAAGAAGTGAGGAGCATGCGATGAACACCGCCGTCTCCAGCACCGGCCTGGACGCCCTGCACCAGCTGGCCGCCCAGAAAAAGGGCCAGGGCATGACGTATCTGGTCTGGCTGGCGGTGGCGTGCGTCATGGCCTGGGCCTGGCAAGGCGCAGAGATTCGCCCGCTGGCCCTGATCCGGGATGCGGCCAATATGCGCACCTTTGCCGCCGATTTTTTTCCGCCTGATTTCAGGGACTGGCGCTTGTACCTGCGCGAGATGGTGGTCACCTTGCACATCGCGCTGTGGGGCACGGTGCTGGCCATCGTGGCGGCAGTCCCGATGGGTTTGCTCTCGGCGTCCAATGTGGCCCCCGTCTGGGTTTACCAACCGGTTCGCCGCCTGATGGACGCCTGCCGAGCCACCAATGAAATGGTGTTTGCCATGCTGTTCATCGTGGCGGTGGGGCTGGGGCCGTTTGCGGGCGTGCTGGCCTTGTTCGTGCACACCACGGGCACCTTGTCCAAGCTGTTTTCCGAGGCGGTGGAAGCCATCGACCCGCGTCCGGTCGAGGGCATCCGGGCCACCGGTGCGCACAAGTTGGCCGAAATCGCTTACGGCGTGATTCCCCAGGTGATGCCTTTGTGGCTGTCCTATTCCTTGTACCGGTTTGAATCCAATGTGCGCTCGGCCTCGGTCGTGGGCATGGTGGGTGCGGGCGGCATCGGGGTGATTCTTTTTGAAGTGATCCGCAGCTTCGAATACGGCCAGACCTGCGCCGTGTTGCTGATGCTGATCGTCACCGTGTCCTTCATCGATGTGATTTCCTCATGGCTGCGTCAGCGATTCATTTGAAGTGGTTCAACCCAGTGCACATTGAATGGGCACCGGGTTTGCTGCAGACCTTGCAAGCCCCCAGCCCATTCTTTGTGCTGGCCGATCCTGCGGCCGTGCCCATGGCCATGGAGGCCGATCTGAAAAGCCGCTGGGGCGAGCAGTGCCTGTTCTGGATTTGGCAACGCAGCGCGCACAGCAGCGTTGAGGCTGCACAGCAACTGGCTGGCCATTTGTGGCCGCTGTGGTCGCAGCACCCGCAAGCTGCTTTGCTGGCCATCGGTGGCGGCACCACGCTGGATTTGGCCAAGATCGTGCGTTTTCAGTTGAGCGATCCGGACGCTGCACCCGCCGCCTGGCGTGCCAACAAACTGCCGGCTGCGCACCAGCGGCACACCTTGTGGTGCGCCCCCACCACCTCGGGCACGGGCAGCGAAGTCACGCCCTGGGCCACGCTGTGGGACATGGACACGCCCACGCCCGTCAAACGCTCCTGGTCCACACCGCAGGGCTTTGCTGACCGGACCCTGATTGACCCGGCCTTGACCCTGAGCTGCCCCGAACAACTGACACGCGACACGGCGCTGGACACCCTGGCTCACGCGCTGGAGTCGATCTGGAACCACCATGCCAACGACTTGACACGCCCCCTGGCGATCCAGTCCGCGCAGCTCGTTTTGAAGACCTTGCCCACACTGCTGCACAGCCCGCAGGACCTGGATTTGCGCCAGCAACTGAGCAAGGCATCGCTGCTGGCCGGGCTGGCCATGTCGCAAACACAAACCGCGTTGGCACACGCGCTGTCTTACGACCTGACCTTGCACGAGAAGCTGCCCCATGGCCATGCCTGCGCCGTGTGGCTGAACATGGCCATGGACATCGCAGCGGCCCACAGTGCGCAGGTCAGGCAGGATCTGGAACAGATTTTTGCGTGCCCACTGGACCAGGCCCAGCTGCAACTGGCCACATGGCTGCAGCGTCTGGGCATTGAGCCCCGTGACCTGCGCCAAAGCCCCACGGGACAACAACAACTTCAGCAGGCCCTGGGCTCGGCTCGGGGTCGCAACTTCATCGGGAGCGCATTGTGAAATCAGACGTGATCGTGGTCGGCAGCGGCATCGTAGGCCTGGCCTGTGCCTGGGCCGCTTGGCAACAAGGCAAGCGCGTGCGCGTGATCGACCGCGACCCCTTTTGTGTGGGCGCATCGATTCGCAACTTCGGTTTTGTCACCGTCACCGGGCAAGGGGCGGGCGACACCTGGCGACGCGCGCGGCGCAGCCGCGATGTGTGGGCGCAATTGGCCCCGCAAGCCGGCATCGCCATCGAACACCAAGGCCTGTATGTGCTGGCGCAACGACAGCAGGCCAAAGTGGTCTTGCAGGAACTTTGCACCCGCCCGGAGGGCCAGGATCTGCAATGGCTGGAAGGCCAGGACCTGCAAGACCGCGCACCGCACCTGACCATGGCGCACCTGCTGGGCGCGCTGTACAGCCCGCACGAATTGCGCATCGAGGCGCGCCTGGCCATCGACAAATTGCGCCATTGGCTCGCGCAGCAAGGCGTTGAGTTCCAGATGGGTCAGGCGGTGCAAGAGGTCATCTCCGGTGCCGTTTTGAGTGGCGGGCAATGGCAACAAGCCGAACGGATCGTGGTGTGTCCGGGGCCAGACATCCGAAGTCTGTTTCCCGCAGCATTCGCACAGAACAGCACACAGCTTTGCCAGTTGCAAATGCTGCGTGTGCAACCCCCCGACGGCTACAAACTGGGGGCAGGTGTCATGAGTGATTTGAGTCTGGTGCGTTACCGGGGCTACAGCGAACTGCCGGGCGCACAGTTGTTGCACGACCAGCTGCGTGTGGAGTGTCGCCAAGCGCTGGACCATGGCATTCACCTGATCATCGTGCAAAGCGCAGATGGGTCTTTGGTGGTGGGTGATTCGCACCACTACGGCCAGGCCATGCGCCCTTTTGCCTCACGCGAGGTGGAAGACCTGATCTTGCATGAGATGCAGCGCCTGCTGTGCCTGGGCCATTACCAGGTCACAGAGCGCTGGACCGGCATTTACCCCAGTGCCCAGCAAGACACCTTGGTGCGCGAGGTCTTGCCGAACGTGCAACTGGTCAGTGTGACCAGCGGCACAGGCATGAGCACCGCCTTCGGCCTGGCCGAAGAAGTCACCGCAACCTGGACCGCAGCATGAACAAAATCAAAGGCGTCATCCTCGATTGGGCGGGCACCATCGTGGACTTTGGCAGCCTGGCCCCGATGGGTGCCTTCGTCGAATTGTTTGCGCGTCACCGCATCCAAATCAGCTTTGAGCAAGCCCGTGTGCCCATGGGTTTGCCCAAAATCGACCACATCATCGCGCTGGGGCAAATGCCGGACATTGCTGCACAGTGGCAGGCGGTTGTCGGTCGCCCCTTTGAGGCAGCCGATGCCCGCAACTTGCTGGATGAATTTGAGCCCATGAGTGCGCAAGCCGCCCTGAATCGCAGCGCCTTCATTCCGGGCTTCATGCCGGTCTACCAGGGCCTCAAGGCGCAAGGCCTGGCCTTTGCCACCACCACCGGCTACACCCGCAAGATCATGACCCCGCTGATTGAGCAGGCCCACGCGCAGGGCTTCGAGCCCGCCCGCGTGATCTGTTGTGACGATGTGGCACGCAGTCGCCCCGACCCCATGGGGGTCGAGCAATGCCTGCAGGCCATGCACTTGCAAGGCCAGTCCTCGCAAGTGATCAAGGTGGACGACACTGCGCCGGGGCTGGCCGAAGGCCTGGCTGCCGGTTGCTGGACCGTGGGGGTAGCGGCCAGCGGCAATGCACTGGGCTGGACTTATGAGCGCTGGCAGCAAGCGCAGGACGAAGAAAAAACCCGGGCATTGCAGCCCGCGGTGGCCTTGCTGGAGGCCGCAGGCGCGCACGAGGTCATTGACAGCGTGGCCGATCTGCCCGAAGCCATCGCCCGGATCGAGCAGCGCATGGGCCGGGGTGAAACCCCTTGATTTGACATGCCCCCAGCCTTGGCACCTGCACAGGCCTTCTGGTCACGCCTGAGCCGCAGCCAGCAGGCTTGGCTTGTGCAACTCAAGCATGCCGTCCGGCAACCCGTCCCCTCAGGCTGGCTGGACTGGTTTGGGGACGGTGTCTTGCTGGGCCATGTCTCACACGAACGGGCCGGGCAATTGGTCGCGCGGCTGCCCCATTGCGCGATGCAGCCCGGCCGCCTGGTCTGGCAAACCCCAACGCCCAACCGCTTGCACCGCAGCCGTGACCTGCAAGCCTTTTTGGCGCAACAAAAAACGCTCGGTCACCTGATGGGCTGGCGCGATGAATTTTTCTGCCTCTGGGCGCAAGCCACCTGTCCTCCTTCACTGGAAACTTTGCCTTGGCTGTGTGTGGAGCGCGCCGGTTTCAGGCACCTGGGCATGATGAGCCATGCGGTGCACATCAACGGTTTCTTGCCCGATGGCGACCTCTGGTGCGGTCGTCGCGCCGACAGCAAAGCCACCGACCCGGGCATGCTGGACAACCTGACGGCAGGCGGGCTGTCCGCAGGTGAAACGCCGCTGCGCACGGCACTGCGTGAGCTCCAGGAAGAAGCAGGACTCGATGGCCTTCAGGCCGCCGACCTGTCCTGGGTGGGCGGTGTGCGCACCGAAAGACTGGAACCCCAAGGCTGGCATGACGAGCAATTGCTGGTTTACAACCTGCAAGTGCCCGACACGCGGCTGCCTGTCAACCGGGACGGGGAGGTGCAGGCATTTCTGCGCCTGAGCCCGGGCGAGGTGGTCACGCGCATGCAGGCGGGTGAATTCACCCCGGATGCCTGCGCGTCGTTGGCGCGGGGATTGGGCTTGATGACGAGCCGCCTTCAACGACCGGCCCCGAGCTGAATGAGGTATCGTTCCATTCCGTCCCTCACCTGATCGAACCCGACCATGATCCTCGAAATCGCCGACATCCGCATCCAGCCAGGCCAACAAGTCGCATTTGAACAAGCCATCGCCTTGGGCCTGAGCACGGTTGCTGCCAAAGCCAAGGGCTTTCGCGGTGCCAAAGTCAACCGGGGCATTGAAAGCCCTGAGCGTTTCGTGCTGCAGATTTTCTGGGACACGCTGGAAGACCACACCGTGGGCTTTCGTGAATCGCCGCTGTTCACCGAATGGCGCGCCATCGTGGGGCCGTTCTTTGCCGCCCCCCCGCATGTGGAGCACTTCGAGCTGGCTTACACATCGGCCTGAGGCCCGCGCACTGCTCACGCTGCGCCCTGTCAGGGCCTGATCACGCGGCCTCGTGCCCCTGCACCAACCGCGACAACAAATTCACAAACAGCTCTTGATCCGCCTGAGGCAAAGGCGACAGGATCTGCGCCTGAACCCGGGCCACATCGGCCTGAATGCTGGCCATGGCCTGCATGCCCTGTGGCGTGACCACCAGCAACTTGCGCCTGCGGTCTGCCGGATCGGCTTGGCGCGCCACCCACCCCTTGGCCTCCAGACGCCCAATCACCGAGCCCGAAGTGGCCGGATCGAACGCCACCCGTTTGGCCAGGCTCACCTGGTCAATGCCGGGGCTGTCCAGCAAAGCGTTCAGGATGGCAAACTGCACCGGCGTGATGTCAGCCGCCGACAAATGTTCGGCAAAAATCGCCACCGCGATCTGCTGCGCGCGTCGAATCAGGTGGCCGGGTGTGGTGGCCAGGTCAATGCTTTGGGTCATGTCCATTCATTTCATCATCAGGGTTTTCACTCGGTTCAGGAGGGGCGTTCAGCTCAGATAATAAGCACACCTATTAAATAGTATCCGCTTAACATCGAGTTTTTACTTTTCTGAAAGCGATTCATGAGCTTTGTATTCCCCCCCTTGCCAGTGGTGTCGGTTCCTGTGTTGGGACAGCCCGAGCGGTTCCCCGTTCACCGCGTCTACTGCGTCGGCCGCAATTATGAAGAGCATGCCAAGGAAATGGGATTCACAGGGCGCGAACCCCCTTTCTTTTTTCTCAAGCCCACCGACAGCCTGGTCGTGGTCGAGCAAGGCCAAAAGGGCAGCATGCCCTACCCCAGCCTGACCCAGAACCTGCACCATGAAATCGAGCTGGTGGTGGCCATTGGCCAGGGTGGAAGAAACATCAAGGCGGCCGATGCCGCCCAGCACATTTATGGTTATGCGGTGGGCCTGGACATGACACGCCGTGACCTGCAAAACGAGATGAAAAAACAAGGTCGTCCCTGGTGCATCGGCAAAGCCTTCGACCACTCGGCCCCCATTGGCCCGATCACGCCCATCGCGCGAGCCGGCGACGTGAACAACGCCGAGATCAGCCTGCAGGTCAACGGCGCAGACCGCCAACGCAGCCATGTGGCCAAACTGATCTGGAATGTGGCCGAAACCATCGAGCACCTGTCGGCCGCTTGGGAACTGCAGCCCGGCGACCTGATCTACACCGGCACCCCCGAAGGTGTGGCGGCCGTGGTCGCGGGTGATACTTTGGTCGGACAGGTGACGGGCCTGGGCAGCTTGCAGGTCCAAATTCGCTGAGACCTTAGCCAGCAGGACGGGCTGGCTGGCCGCTTGTAGGCTTCACCCTACGATGAACGAAAGTGCACAGACTCCCAGATAAAAAGGGTTAACCCTGATTGATGAATCCAATACTTGCAACATAATGCATCTTTTAGAGGGGTTGGGCTTGCAACGCCCTGATGCCACAGCCTCTGACCCCATTCACTGCGATTAACCGACCAAGTGGTTGGTTTATCATCCCGATTTTCAAACCATGATGGAGACAAGTCGATGAAGAAATTCCTGCAACAAACGGCCCTGGCTGCCGGGTTGATGGCCGTTGGTTTTGGCGTTCATGCCCAAACCATCACCCTGAAAGTCCACCATTTTCTGGGCCCACAGTCCATCCAGCACACCACCATGATGGGTGAATGGTGCAAGAACATCGCCAAAGATTCCAACAACCGTCTGCAATGCCAAATCTTCCCAGCCATGCAACTGGGCGGCACACCTGTTCAGCTGTTTGATCAAACACGCGATGGCGTGGTGGATGTGGCCTGGACTTTGCAGGCTTACACCGCCAAGCTGCAAAAGCTGGAAGTGTTCGAGTTGCCCTTCATGATGACCAACGCCGAAGCCACCAGCCGTGCGGCTTGGGACTACGCCCAAAAGTTTGCTGCTGACGATATGAAAGACGTCAAGATGTTGGCCGTCCACGTTCACGGTCCAGGCAACATCTACACCAAGAGCAAGGCCGTCACCACCATGGCCGATCTGAAAGGCCTGAAAGTGCGCGCCCCGACCCGTCAGGTCAACAAAATGATCGCCATGATGGGTGCCACCCCTGTGGCCATGCCTGTGCCGCAAGTGACCGAAGCCCTGTCCAAAGGCGTGATCGATGGTGCGGTGATCCCTTACGAAGTCGCTCCTGGCCTGAAAGTGCAAGAGCTGACCAACTTCACGGCAGAAACCGACCGCTCCTACAACGCGTTGTACACCACCGTGTTCGTGGTGCCCATGAACAAGGCTAAATACGAGTCCTTGCCTGCCGACCTGAAGGCCGTGATCGACAAGAACTCCGGTCGTGAGTTCTCGGCTTTCCTGGGCAAGACCCAAGCGGGCCAGGACGTGCCCAGCAAGCAAGCCTTCGTGGACGCTAAAAACCAGAAAATCAGTGTAATTCCCAAAACTGAATTGGAAAACTGGAAAAAAGCCACCGACTCGCTGGATGATGCCTGGGTCAAGGAAATGACGGCCAAAGGCATGGATGGCAAAGCCATGCTCGACGGTGCCACCGCCTTGATCAAGCAGTACACCAAGTAATCATCACCCAGAGCCAAAAAAGGGCGGAGTTTCTCCGCCCTTTTTTCGCCCTCAGAAGCTCACCGATTGAAGCAACGCAAGGAAAGCCCGTGGCCGAACTCATCCTCAACGACACCTCCCAATCCAGAGGCCCTGCAGGCAGGATCATCGAAACGATTTGCAAATTTTTTGCCATCTGCTCTGGTCTCGTCTTGACGGCCATGGCCATCATGTCGATTGCCAGCATTGTGGGCCGCACTTTCTTCAGCAGCCCCATCGTGGGCGACTACGAATTGGTGCAAGCCCTGTGCGCCATTGCCGTCAGCATGAGCCTGCCCTATACCCATTGGATTCGCGGTCATGTGATCGTGGACTTTTTCACCGCCCACGCCAACCCCAAGCTCAATGCCTTGCTGGACTTATTGGCCAATTTGATCTTGGCCTTGTTTGCTGGCGTCATCACTTGGCGCATCTGGAAAGGCCTGTGGGAACTCAAAGGCTCCATGGAAGCATCCATGCTGCTGGACATTCCGACATGGTGGAGCTATGCGCCCATGGTTCCCTCGTTTGCATTGCTTTGCATCACGGCGCTTTATGTCGCTGGCGATGACCTCAGAAAGATCCAGTCATGACCGGCATTGAACTCGGCAGCCTTGTTTTCTTCGGCCTGATTGTCCTGCTGGCCTTGCGCCTGCATATTGGCGTGGCCATGCTCTTGGCCGGCTCAGCGGGCTATGTGGCCTTGTCTGGCCTCGATCCATTGCTCAACTACTTCAAGTCAGCGGCCTACACCCGTTTTTCGGTTTATGACCTCTCGGTGGTTCCGCTGTTTTTATTGATGGGGCAATTTGCCACGCACGGCGGCTTGTCTAAAGCACTGTTCAAGGCCGGCAACGCCATGATCGGACACTGGCGCGGCGGCATGGCCATGGCAGCCGTTACCTCGTGTGCGGGCTTTGGTGCCATCTGCGGGTCCTCATTGGCTACGGCGGCCACCATGGGCCAAGTGGCTTTGCCTGAGCTCAAAGCGCACAAATACTCGCCTCGCCTGTCCACTGCGGTCATCGCTGCAGGTGGCACGCTGGGCATCTTGATTCCACCTTCGGTACCCTTGGTCATTTACGCCATCATCACCGAGCAAAATATTGCTAAATTGTTTTTGGCGGCCTTCATTCCCGGCATCATCGCGGCCATCGGCTACATGGTGGTGATTGGCATCATCGCCCGTGTGCGGCCTGAAGAAGCCCCCCGAGGTGACCGGTTCACCTGGGGCCAGCGCCTGCAAGCTCTGGCCGAAACCTGGCCTGTGCTGTTGATCTTCGCTGTGGTGATTGGCGGTATTTACGGTGGCCTGTTCACCCCCACCGAAGCGGCCTCCATCGGCACCATCGCCACAGGATTCGTGGCTTGGACATCGGGTGGTCTCAAGGGCAAAGGCTTTCTGGAGTGCATGTACGGCGCTGCAGGCGCCACAGGCATGATCTTTCTGATCTTGCTGGGCGCCGATGTGCTGAACGTGTTTTTGGCGCTGACCCAAGTCAACACCGAACTGGCCAAATGGGTGGTGGGTCTGAACCTGCACCCCTTGATGGTGGTCTTCACCATCATTGCCATCTACCTGGTGCTGGGCTGCATCATGGACAGCTTGTCGATGATCCTGCTGACCGTGCCCATGTTCTTCCCCATCATCATGGGCATCGACATTTGGGGACTGGACAACGAGTCCAAAGCGATTTGGTTCGGCATTCTGGCCTTGATGGTGGTCGAGATCGGCCTGATCACACCGCCAGTGGGCATGAACGTCTTCATCATCAGCAACATGGCCAAAGACGTGCCGATGAAAGAGACATTCAAATACGTCATTCCCTTCCTCATCTCTGACCTTCTGCGCATCACCGCGATTGTTTTCTTCCCGAGCATTACACTCGTCGCTTTGAAAATATTTGCCTGACCATGTACACACGAGAAGCCATTCGACATTGCCGCCAGTGCGGTGCTTCAGTGGCTTACCGTTTGCCCGATGACGGAGACACCAAGCAGCGCGCCATTTGCACCGCCTGTCACACCGTGCATTACGAAAACCCCCTGAACGTGGTGGGCACCGTGCCCCATTGGGGTGACCGGGTGCTGCTGTGCAAACGCAACATCGAGCCGCGCAAAGGCAAATGGACCTTGCCGGCAGGCTTCATGGAGCTGGGCGAATCCACATCCGAAGGCGCAGCCCGCGAAACCACCGAAGAAGCCGGGGCGCAGTTCATCATGGAAGACCTGCTCACCGTGATGAGCGTGCCCCGCGTCGGCCAGGTGCACCTGTACTACCGCGCCCGCCTGACCAGTGATGTGTTCGACCCCGGCCATGAAACCATGGAAGCGCGTTTGTTTATGGAAGACGAGATTCCCTGGGACGAGCTGGCTTTCCGCACAGTCAAGGAAACGCTGGAACACTACTTTGCCGACCGGCGTACGGGGTGTTTTGTCACCCATGCGTTCGACATCGCATGAAAATTTGAATGCCCCTGCCCCAAAAGGGGCATTCACCTTTCATAATACAAAGGAATTCTTTTCATCGATCTTCCAAAGGCTAAGCATGATCAAGTCCATCACCGCTCTCCTGGTCAGCCTGCTGGCTGCCTCCGCCATGGCCCAGACGGCTGTACCGACACCCACCCCTGGCGTTGCACCTGCTGTGACGGCCACGCCGGCCGCCGCCACCATGCCGGCCCCTGCGGCAGCAGCAACGCCCAAAGCCGAAGCACCCACCAAGAAAAAAGCGGCCAAGAAAACAGGCAAGAAAAGCAAAAAATCCAAAAAGAAGAGCAAAGCCTGAAACAGCGCGCAGCGCTTGACCCCCGGGCCTGACGCACATCAGGCACCAACACAAAGGCCACCTTGCGGTGGCCTTTGTCATGGGTACGGCAGGAAAAACGCAGGCCAGCCCTGAGGCCGGGTACCTGGGTGCGTCACACGTCGATCGCGGCGGCCGAACCCGCTTGCTTGCGCAGCTCGAACTTCTGGATCTTGCCAGTGCTGGTCTTGGGCAGCTCGCCAAACACCACCGCTCGCGGCACCTTGAAGCCCGCCAGGTGCTGCTTGCAGTGCGCCACGATGTCTTCGGGCGTGACCTGTGCACCCGCCTTCAGCTCCACAAAGGCGCAAGGCGTCTCGCCCCAGCGCGCGTCGGGCTTGGCCACCACGGCTGCGGCCAGCACCGCGGGGTGTCGGTACAGCACGTCTTCCACCTCGATCGAGGAGATGTTTTCGCCGCCCGAGATGATGATGTCCTTGCTGCGGTCCTTGATCTTGATGTAGCCGTCGGGGTACTGCACCGCCAAATCGCCGCTGTGGAACCAGCCGCCCGCAAAGGCCTCTTGCGTGGCCTTGGGGTTCTTGAGGTAGCCCTTCATGGCGATGTTGCCCTTGAACATGATCTCGCCCATGGTTTCGCCATCTTGCGGCACGGGCTGCATGGTTTCGGGGTTGAGCACGCGCACGTCGCGCTGCAGGTGGTAGCGCACGCCCTGGCGGGCATTCAGGCGGGCACGATCGCCAATGTCCATGGCGTCCCACTCGGGGTGCTTGGGGCACACCGTGGCCGGACCATAGACCTCGGTCAGGCCGTACACATGGGTCAGGTCAAAACCCATCTGCTCCATGCCCTCGATCATCGAGGCTGGGGGTGCTGCGCCTGCCACCATGGCCTTGATGCCCGCAGGCACACCCGCCTTCATGGCGGCCGGGGCGTTGACCAGCAGGCCGTGCACGATGGGCGCGCCGCAGTAGTGCGTGACGCCATGGTCGCGCATGGCGTCGAAAATCGCCTGCGCGTCCACCTTGCGCAAACACACGTTCACGCCAGCACGCGCCGCCACGGTCCACGGGAAACACCAGCCATTGCAATGGAACATGGGCAGCGTCCACAAATACGCCGCATGTTTGGGCATGTCCCATTCCAGGATGTTCGAGATCGCGTTCGTCGCCGCCCCCCGATGGTGATACACCACGCCCTTGGGGTTGCCGGTGGTGCCGCTGGTGTAGTTCAGCGCAATCGCGTCCCACTCGTTGCCGGGCAGGCTCCAGGCAAAGTCGGCATCTCCGCTGGCCACAAAGGCTTCATAAGTCACCGTGCCCAGCTTGTCGGTCGGGCCGGTGTACAGCGCATCTTCCACATCGATGACCAGCAAGGGCCGAGTGGACTGGCGCAGCGCCAGGGCTTTTTTCATCACGCCAGCAAACTCCGGGTCCACGATCACCGCCTTGGCCTCGCCATGGTCGAGCATGAAGGCCACCGTCTCCGGGTCCAGCCGGGTGTTCAGGGCGTTGAGCACCGCCCCGGCCATGGGGATGCCGAAGTGCGCCTCCACCATGGGCGGCGTGTTGGGCAGCATCACGGCCACCGTGTCGTTTTTGCCAATGCCCGCCTGCGCCAGCGCACTGGCCAGCTGACGGCAGCGGCGGTAGGTGCTGGCCCAGTCCTGGCTCAAATCACCGTGCACGATGGCCAGGCGGGTCGGGTAGACCTCGGCCGTGCGCTCGATGAAACTCAGCGGCGAGATCGGCGCGTGGTTGGCGGGGGTCTGGGGCAAATCCTGGTCGAAGATGCTGACGGGGGTCTCGGTCATGAAAGGGTCCTCTTGCGGCTGACGTTCAGATGGTGAACAGTTTGCCTGACCCGGGGCTGAAAGCCATGCTGGTTTGCCCCGAAACAAGTCACCTCGTCCGCCCGGGGTCGCCGGTCAGGATCGGCGAAAATACCCCCTTATGGCCATCCCCCAGTCTTTCATCCAGGAGTTGCTGTCCCGCGTCGATGTGGTCGATATCGTGGGCAAATACGTGCAGCTCAAGAAGGGCGGTGCCAACTTCATGGGCCTGTGCCCTTTCCATGGCGAAAAATCGCCCAGCTTCAGCGTCAGCCCGACCAAGCAGTTTTTCCACTGCTTTGGCTGCGGCAAAAACGGCAACGCCATCGGTTTCCTCATGGAACACGCGGGCATGACCTTTATTGAGGCGGTGAAAGACCTGGCTCAACAAACCGGCATGGTGGTGCCCGAAGAACAACAATCGCCCGAAGACCGCGCCCGCGCCGCCGCCGCCAAGGCCAAACAAGACAGCCTGAGCGATGTGCTGGAAAAAGCGGGCGAGGCCTACCGCGAACAGCTCAAGATCACGCCCCGCGCCATCGACTACCTCAAGAGCCGGGGCCTGTCCGGCCAGATCGCCAAGCGCTTTGGCCTGGGCTATGCGCCCGAAGGCTGGCGCAGCCTGGCCAGCATCTTCCCCAAATACGACGACCCGCTCTTGGCCGAGTCGGGCTTGGTCATCGTCAACGAAGAAGACGACAAACGCTACGACCGTTTTCGGGACCGCATCATGTTCCCGATCCGCAACATCAAAGGCGAATGCATCGGCTTTGGTGGGCGGGTGATTGGCAGCGGCACACCCAAATACCTCAACTCGCCAGAAACCCCGGTCTTTCACAAAGGCCGCGAGTTGTACGGCCTGTACGAGGCGCGCGAAGCGCTGCACAGCGCGGGCTACGTGCTGGTCACCGAAGGCTACATGGACGTGGTGGCACTGGCGCAACTTGGCTTTGCCAACGCCGTGGCCACGCTGGGCACGGCCTGCACGCCCGACCATGTGCAAAAACTCTTCCGCTTCACCGACTCGGTGGTCTTCAGCTTTGACGGCGATAGCGCAGGCCGCCGCGCCGCCCGCAAGGCGCTCGACGGGGCCCTGCCCTACGCCACCGATGTGCGCAGCATCAAGTTCTTGTTCTTGCCCGCCGAGCACGACCCCGACAGCTATGTGCGCGAGTTTGGTCAAGAGGCGTTTGCCGAGCAAATCAAGCAGGCCATGCCCCTGTCGCGCTTTTTGATCGAAGCGGCCAGCGCCGACTGCGACCTGCAAACCGCCGAGGGCCGCGCCCGCCTGTCCAGCCAGGCCCGGCCTTTGTGGCAACTGCTGCCCGATGGCGCGCTCAAGCAACAGCTGCTGTCGGAATTGGCGCAGCTGATTCAACTGGAAACCGCAGGCCTGGAAAAACTGTGGGGCCAACAAGCGGCCAGCGAACAGCGCTTCGCGCCTGCGGCACGCGGCACGGCCACTGCGCCGCCTTCAGCCTCTGCCGCCAATGCCGCTTTCAGCCAGGCCTCCAGCGTGGGCAGTGATGACTACCCCCATTTCGAGCCGCACTACGGCGAACCGCCCGCTTGGGGCATGGATGCCGCTCTGGGGGGCAGCGCACCGGGCTATGCCAATGCTTACGGCAACGCTTACGGCAACGCGGGTGGGAATTTTTCAGGCAGCGGTAATTGGCCCCGCAAAAACCCCAACTGGACGCCGGGCAGCAAGTTTGGCAATGGCAAATACAAACGTGAGCAGCCCCCGGTCTACACCGGCCCGCGCACCGTCCCCGCCAGCCGGGCCGACCACGCCGCCCGCCTGCTGCTGGGCAACATGGCGCTGTGGGAAACCCTGGCCGGCGAAGACCACGCCATGCTGTGCGCGCTGCCCGCGCCGCACGGTCCGCTGTTTGCGTGGCTGGAATCGCAGTTCCATGAACAAGGTGCTTTGGGCTGGTCCACCCTGCGCGAGCACATGCAAGGTCAGCCCTTTGCAGAAGACGCCACCCGCTGGATGGCGCAGGACAAACTGAATGCGGTCGCCGGCAGCGAAGACGCCACCCCGCCCGACCCGCAAGAGGCCCGGCAGGAACTGCGGCGCTTGCTCACCATGCTGATGATCGACCGCCTCAAGCAGCTCGAAACCGAAGCCCTGACCCAGGCCAGCACCGGGCAAGACCCCGAGGCCCAGCAGCGCTGGCGCAGCCTGCACGAACGCCGCAAAGCGCTGATGGCCGCGGCCGCAGCGTTGCAAGCCGCGTCCTGAAGATTCGGCCGCAGCGGCGGCCTCCCACGCAAAACCTCAGGTGGACATCACTTGTCCAGAAGCTGGTTGAACTTGTCGGCCTCGAAAGTTTCGCTGGTCGCCGCACCGCGGGGCATTTGCACCTGCTGCTGTGTGCACACCTGCTCCAGCGCTTTCCAGATCATGGCGATCTGGTGCTCTTGCCCGGCCGCATTGTCGATCAACCCGCGCAGCGCCTGGCTGACCGGGTCATCGTCTTGCGTGATGCCGTAGGCCGTGAACTTGCGGTCCGTGCCCGCGACATCGGCGCTCTCACCCGACTTGGAGGGGATGATGCGCGCTGGAATGCCCACCGCCGTGGCCCCTGCGGGCACTGGCTTGATGACCACCGCATTGCTGCCGATCTTGGCCCCATCGCCCACCTCGAAGCCGCCCAGTACCTTGGCCCCGGCACTGACCACCACGTCCTTGCCCAAAGTGGGGTGCCGTTTGGCCCCTTTGTACAGGGATGTCCCGCCCAGCGTCACGCCCTGGTAAATCGTGCAGCCATCGCCAATTTCGGCGGTCTCGCCCACCACCACGCCCATGGCGTGGTCAAAAAACACCCGCTCGCCGATCTTGGCCCCCGGGTGGATTTCGATGCCGGTCAAACCCCGCGACACATGCGAAATAAAGCGCCCCAACCACTTGAAACCGTGGTTCCAGCACCAGTGCGCCCGGCGGTGCAGCACCAAGGCGTGCAGCCCCGGGTAGCAAGTCAGCACCTCCCAGGCGGTGCGGGCGGCAGGGTCCCGGTCAAGGATGCATTGGATGTCGGAGCGAAGGCGTGAAAACATAGGCTGCAAGTCTAGCGTTTGGCGTTGGCGTTTTGGATCATGGCCTTGGCCACCCCGCGCAGGATGTGGATTTCTTCCGGGCTCAGATCGGCCCGGTTGAACAACTGGTTCAGGCGCGGCATGAGTTTTTTGGGCGCGGCCGGGTCCAGAAAGCCAATGTCGGTCAGCGCCTGCTCCCAATGCGTGAGCATGCCCGCCACCTGCTGCGCATCGGCCTTGTCGGCGGGCGGCACCGCGTCCTGCACAGGAAAGCCACCCAAAGCGACCCGCCAGTCGTAAGCAATCACCTGAATGGCCGAGCCCAAATTGAGCGAGCCAAACTGCGGATTCGTCGGAATCGACAGCGCCACATGGCAGCGGTAAACATCCTCGTTTTTCATGCCAAAACGCTCGGAGCCAAACAAAAACGCCACACATTGCTCGGGCGCGCCGGGTTTCGTCAGCTCGGCAAAGTGCTCACGGGGGGAGCGGGTGGGCGGGCCAAAGTCACGGGGCGTCATGGCCGTGGCGCACAAATGGGTCACACCGTCGAGCGCATCTTCCAGCGTTTCGACCACGCGGGCCTTGGCCAGCACATCGTTGGCACCACTGGCGCGCTGGATGGTTTCTTCCTTGCGCAGCACATTGGGCCAGCGCGGTGCTACCAGCACCAGATCGTCAAAGCCCATGACTTTCAGGGCGCGGGCGGCTGCGCCCACGTTGCCGGCATGGCTGGTTTCTATCAGGATGAATCGCGTTTGCATGCCCCGATTGTCCACGGTCGCGCGAACCGGCTGGCCGGCTATGGCCTGCTGCACGCCTGACAGCCCATCCGGCGCGCTCCAAAAACCCCACTCCACCAGTCGGATTTCTATTGACCGGATCGCAGACCCGGCCAATAATTCTTCAAACGTTTCAAATTGGAAACGTTGTTTTACCAAAGAAACAATATGAGCGTTCTCGGTATCGACGAAATCACTTTCGGGGCCCAAGACATCGCCCGTTGCCGCCAGTTCTTTCTGGATTGGGGCCTGACGCTGGTCGAGGAAACGCCCACACGCCTGCTCTATGAATCACTCAACGGTTGCCGGGTGATCGTGGCCCACTCCGACACACCGGGCCTGCCTGCCGGTGTGGAAGCCGACCCGACCCTGCGCGAAGTGGTCTGGGGCGTGGAAGGCGAAGCCGATCTGGCCCACTACAGCGCAGCCATGCAACAGTGGCCGGGCTTCGTGCAGCAAGAAGGGCGCATCGGCTGCACAGACCCCTGCGGCCTGGCCGTGCGGGTACAGGTCAGCCGCAAAAAAACACTGGAACTCGATTGCGCTCAAAGCAACACCTGGTCTGACCGAAACCGAGTCAACCAGCCCAGTCCCGCTTATGACCGTGCACGCCCCATCGAGGTGGGGCATGTGGTGTTTTTCGTCAAGGAACTGGAGAAAGTCTCTCAGTTCTATCAGGACGTGCTGGGCTTTGTGGTCTCGGACCGCTACCCCGGGCGCGGGCATTTCCTGCGCTGCGCGCCGCGTGGGGGTCACCACGACCTGTTCCTGTTGCAACTGCCCGAGGCCCGCAATGGCCTGAACCATGTGGCCTTCACCGTGCGCGATGTGCACGAGGTGTTTGGCGGCGGGCTGCACATGTCGCGCTGCGGCTGGGACACCGAGCTGGGCCCCGGACGGCACCCGATTTCCTCGGCCATCTTCTGGTATTTCGTCAGCCCCGCAGGCGCGTTGGTCGAGTACTACGCCGATGAAGACGAGCTGACCGAACACTGGCAACCCCGTGAGTTCACACCCGGCCCGACGGTGTTTGCCGAGTGGGCCGTCAAAGGCGGCATCGACGGCCAGACCCGTCGCCAGAAAGACGCCGAAGCCCCCAGCGGCCGCTTCATGACCGACAAGCCCAAGGCTTGAACATTGCCAATTCACCCACGCATTCCGGAGTTTTCTGCCATGGCACACCACCCAGCTGCGCTTTACAACGACACCCACCAGGCCCGCACCGCGCCACCCACAAGCTACGAAAGCCTGCTGGGCGATTCCATCGAACGCGCCTTTGCCGCAGGCATCCATGACCTGCCCGGCCTGGTGCAGTACCTGAACACGGCCGGACCCTCGGGGCCCAACGGCCAGCCCTGGACAAGCGAGAGCTACCAGCATGAGATGGCCCGCCTGGCCGCAGCCTGATTCAAGCACAAGGAAAAGCCATGAACGCCCAAGTCATCAACGTCCAGCTGGACCCTGTCGATGCCGCGCTGGAAGTCGGCCTGAAAGACCTCTGGTTTCCGGTCTGCCCTTCCGGCTTTGTCAAAGACAATCCGGTTTCTCTGCGCCGACTGGGCTACAAGATCGCGCTGTGGCGCGATGCCACCGGCCAGGTCCATGCGCTGGAAGACCACTGCCCGCACCGGGGCGCACCGCTGTCGCTGGGCGTGATCCTGGGCGACCGCATTGCCTGCCCCTACCACGGCGTTGAAGTGCGCCACGATGGCACCGTGATGCGCGTGCCGGGCAGCCCGGGTTGCAAGCTCGAAGGCTCGCGCCCCACACGCCGCTTTCACACGGCCGAATCCAACGGCGCGATCTTTTTGTTCAACGCCAGCAACCCGGCATTGGATGAGGCCCCACCGCTGCGCCTGCCCGAACAACTGACCTCGCCCGAATGGTCCTCGTTCCTGTGCTACACCGAATGGGGTGGCGACTACCGCTATGTGATCGACAATGTGATGGACCCGATGCACGGAGCCTATCTGCACAAGCAGTCGCACACCATGGCCGAGGGCGACATGACGGCCGAGTTCCAGATCCGCGAACTGGACAACGGCTTCATTTTCGAAAAGAAACACCAGCGCGATGTGAACTTCGACTGGACCGAGTGGATGAACACCGGCATCCACCTGATGCGACTGGAAATTCCTTACCCCAAGACCGGTGGGCCTGGCGGCAACTTCACCATCATCGGCAGCTACACCCCCATCACGAACCGCGTAGCCGGGGTCTTCCACTGGCGCTGCCGCAAGGTCGAAGGCTGGCAGCGCGACACCTGGCGCTTCCTCTACAAAAACCGCCTGGAGCAGCGCCACTGGAACGTGCTGGAACAAGACCGTGTCGCGGTGGAAAACATGGAGCCCGACGCCAACCAGCGC
Organism: Limnohabitans sp. 2KL-1; assembly: GCF_003063435.1. GTDB lineage: Bacteria > Pseudomonadota > Gammaproteobacteria > Burkholderiales > Burkholderiaceae_C > Limnohabitans_A. The sequence continues at coordinate 208,243 of NZ_NESL01000003.1, forward strand.
GAACACCTGTACGCCCACGACATGGGCATCGTTCGCCTGCGCCGCCACCTGCGCAAGCTGGCCACCGAACAGCTGAACAAAACCAAATCCTGAGATGAGCACCTTGAAAGCCTGGGTGCACACCCTGCGGCACGAAGCCCGGGACATCCTCAGCGTGGAGCTGCACGCCATGCCGGGCGAAAGCCTGCCGCCGTTTGAGGCCGGTGCCCACATTGACCTGCACCTGCCCGGGGGGCTGGTGCGCAGTTACTCGCTGGCCAACGACAGCCGCGAGCGGCACCGCTACCTGCTGGGGGTGCTCAAGGACAAGGCCAGCCGAGGGGGCTCACGCGCCGTGCATGAGCAACTGCGCGTGGGCACGGTGCTCACCATCAGCGCACCGCGCAACCATTTTCCCTTGCACGAAGAAGCCGGTCACTCGGTGCTGATCGCGGGCGGCATCGGCATCACGCCCATCCTGAGCATGGCCCGGCGCTTGCAGGCGCTGGGCCGGTCCTTTGAGGTGATTGATCTGGCACGCTCACGCGCATCCGCCGCCTTCACCGAAGACCTGGCAGCCCTGGCTTGTCCTGTGCATTGGCACTTTGACGACGAAGCCGGCGGCCCGCCTGACCTGCGTGCTTTGCTGACGGCCCGAACGCCTGCAACTGGGACAGTAAGCGACACCCACTTTTACGCCTGCGGCCCGGCAGTGATGCTGGATGCGTTTGAAAAAATTTGCGCCGAACTGGGCTACGCCAATGCCCACATCGAACGCTTTGCGGCGGTCGAAGTCCAAGCCGCCGACGACGCCCGCCAGCGCTTCACGGTGGAACTGCGCCAAAGCGGCAAGACCTTCGAGGTCACGCCCGACACCACCTTGCACCAACAATTGATCGCCCTGAACGCCAACGTGCCCTTCAGCTGCGAAGAAGGCATTTGTGGCGCTTGCGAAACGCGGGTCATCGAAGGCACACCCGACCACCGGGACATGGTGCTGAGTGCGGCCGAACAAGCCAGCAACCAGGTCATGATGGTTTGCGTCTCCGGCTGCAAGAGCGAGCGGCTGGTGCTGGACCTCTGAACAGCACTCAGGCCGAAGCCAGCGGGTACGGGCTGGTGTTGGTCTGGTGCAGCATGGCATAGGCCAATTCGGCCATGAGACGGGCACGCACAGACTGGCTCGCGGGGTCGTTCCAGAGATTGCGCAACTCGTGCGGGTCTGCCCGCAAATCGCACAGCTCGCCCCAAGGCTGCCCGTCGTAAATGGTGAGCCGGTGCTCACGGGTGCGCAAAGTCCGCATCCGGATGCGCTGACCCAGGTTGAAATCCAGGCGCTGCCCCTCTTCCTCGATCAACACGCTGGTGCGCAGGCCATCGGCTTGCCCCGACACCACCGGCAACAAGGATTGCCCCTGCATGCCATGGGCAGGCTGCAAGCCCGCCCGCGCCAGCACTGTGGCGGCGATGTCGGTGGTTTGGGCCAGCGCCGGGGTTTCGCGTGTCACAGATGACCCCCCCGCAGATGAAGCCGCCAAAGCCGGGTCGGCCCAAATAAAGGGCACCCGGGTGAGCCCCCCGTAGTGCAAGCCCCCTTTGAACATCAGGCCCCGATCCCCCAGCAAATCGCCGTGGTCGCTGGTGAAGATGACCACCGTGTTGTCGGCCAGCCCCAGGTGGTCCAGCTCAGCCATGACCTGGCCCACGGCATCGTCGATGCAGGCGATGTTGCCGTAATTGAGCGCCAGCGCTTCACGCGCTTCCTGATGGGTGACCGCGAAGGTGCCATGGCCGGGTTTGAATGAGGGCGCACGCCCGGCACGCTGGGCGTGCAGCCATGCCACAGGCGGCGGCGCATCGGTCAGTGGCGCATCAAAGCTGTGCGGCAGCGCCACATCGCCGGGCCGGTACAGGTCCCAATAGCGCCCCGGCGGTGTGAACGGGTGGTGCGGATCGGGAAATGAACATTGCAGAAAGAACGGCTGCGCAGCGCCCGCCAGTCCCTGCAGCATCTGGCAGCTTTGCCGGGCGATGTAGCTCGTGGGGTACAAGGCCTCGGGCACCCGGGTGCGCCAGGCCTGGCGCAAACGGGTCAGGGCCCAGTCGGGCGTGGGGTGGGCATTGTCCGGCCCGATCAGGCGATCGGCATCGGGCACTTGCTGACGCAACCAGCGCCGCCAATGCCCGCTTTGCTCATCGGCATGGCCAATCGTCAGCGCCACTTGTTCAAAGCCGTAATAAGGCAAGCTCAGCTCGAAGGCCTCGTCTTCGTCCCAGCTGCGGGCCACTTCCTGACCATAGCGCCCGGGAAACAAGGCCTTGGACTCGTGTGCCAGACGCTCGCCCGGCTGCGGCCAGAAAGGCGGCACGGCCGTGATGTTCTGCAAGTGGCTCTTGCCCGCCAGGGCGGTGCGGTAACCGGCGTCGCGCAGGGTCTGCACAAAAGTCCGCTCGCCATGCGAGAGCTCGCGGCCATTGAGCTGCAAGCCATGGGCACTGGGCAAACGCCCCGTCATCAGCGAAGCCCGGTTGGGCTGGCAAATCGGCGTGGCCACATGGAAATCGGTGAAGCGACAACCCCGCGCCGCCAACGCATCGATGTGCGGGGTGCGCAGCATCGGGTGCCCGGCGCAACCCAGGTGATCGGCGCGGTGCTGGTCGGTGATGAACAGCAAAAAGTTGGGGCGTTTCACCCGACTCATCAATCGGCCTTGATGTTCAGCTCTTTGGCCAGCAGGCCGTAGCGTTGCCGGTCGGCTTTCATGAAGTCACCCAGCACCTGGGCCGGTCCACCCAGCACATCCAGCCCGGCGGCCGCGAGCTTGTCACGCACCTCCGCCAGCTTGAGCACCTCGTTGATGTCGGCGTTGATCTTGCTGCGCACCGGCTCGGGCGTGCCCGCAGGCGCAAACACGCCGTACCAAGCGTTCACCTCGACCCCACGCACACCTTGTTCGGTCGCCGTGGGCACCTCGGGCAACAAGGGTGAGCGGTTTTTCTCGGTCACGGCCACCGGCACCAGCTTGCCTGCCTTGATGTGCGGCAAGGCACCACCCAGACCGACAAACAGGAACTTCACTTCGCCGCCAAGTGCCGCCATGACCGAAGGGTTGACCCCTTTGTAGGGCACATGCAGCAAGTCCACCCCGGCAGCACGCTTGAGCATTTCGCCAGCGAAATGCATGGGCGAGCCATTGCCCGCACTGCCGTAGGGCATGCCCGCCTGACTTTTGGCCAGCGCCAGCGCGGCAGGCAGGTCCTTGACGTTCAGCCCGGGGCTGACCAGCAAGGCCATGGGCGTGGTGGCCGGGGCCACCACCGGCATCAAATCGGCATGCACATCGATGCCCCCGCCCGCCCCAGGGGCCAGCACATGGGGCGAGATCACCATGGTGTTGGTGGTCAAGAGCAGGGTATGGCCATCGGCGGGCGACTTGGCCACCGCCTGCGCACCCAGCAAAGCACCGGCACCCGGGCGGTTGTCCACCACCACGGGCTTGCCCCATTTGGCCGCGAGTTTTTCGGCAAACACACGGGCTACCAAGTCGGGGCCGCCGCCCGGCGGGAAGGGCACGACCAGGCTCACATTTTTCGAGGGAAAGGCCTGCCCCCAGGCCGGCGACAACAGGCCTGTCATCACCCCAAGCCCCATCACCAGACAGGAAATGAAACCACGTTTTTTTTGCATCACTTGTCTCCTCATTGTTGTTCGAAAAAAAGCGGCCATCCGCAGCATCAAGCCACGCCGCCCAGATCCACGCCCCAGGCGTCATAGCCATACACCCCGTCGGCATTGCCCTGGGTCTTCATCCACTGGTTGCCACGCGAGCCGATCTGGATCTCGGCCGTGCGCGCTTGCCGGGCGGCGGCATAACGCTGCAAGGCCGGGGCCACATCGGCCAACTGCTGCACCTGCGCCAGGCAACGGGCCACCACCACACCGTCTTCGATGGCCATGCCCGCGCCTTGCGCCATGAAGGGCAACATGGGGTGGCAGGCATCGCCCAGCAGGCTCACGCGGCCCACCGACCACTGCGGCAGCGGTTCACGCTCGTACAGCGCACTTTTGAGCACACTGTCGCAGGCGTCCAGCAGCGCACGCGCATCCGGGTGGTAGTCGCGGTAAAAGCTGCGCAGCTCATGCACATCACCCGAGCTGGTCCAGGATTCTTCGTGCCAGGAGTCCTGCCCGGTGGTCGCAAAAATGAAAGTATCGCGCCCCCGGTTGAGCGGAAAGGTCACGATCTGGCTTTGCGGGTTGGGACCCCACCACTTGGTGAAAGCCTCGATCTCGGGCACCTGGCGCACCTTGTCGGTGGGCACCACGGCCCGAAACGACACCACACCGGTAAAGCGTGGCTGCTCTTCGCCAAACAAAGCGGTGCGCACTTTGGAGTGGATGCCATCGGCCCCGAGCACCACATCGTGCAGAGCTTGCTGGCCGTCTTCAAACACCAACTGCACCCCCGCATCGCTTTGACTGAGGCTGCGCAGGCGTTTGGAAAACACCACGCACTCGGCTGGCACGGCATGGGCCATGACCGCCAGCACATCGGCCCGGTGGATGGTCAGCTGCGGCGCGCCATAACGCTGCTCGGCGGTGTCGCCCATGGGCAGGCGAGAAGTCTCCAGCCCCGTGTCCCAATCGCGGCTGATGCGAAAAGTCGGCCGTGCGCCGCTGGCGCGAATGCCCTGCGCCACAGCATCGCCCAGCCCGTCCAGAGCGCGCACTGCGTTGGGCGTGAGGTTAATGTCCGCCCCCACGCGCATGAATTGCGCGGCCTGCTCGTACACGGTGACCTGGTGGCCCTGAGCGCGCAAGGCGATGGCGGCGGTCAAGCCGCCGATCCCGGCCCCCACGATGGCGATGTTCAAAGACAGTGTCATGTTGACAATCCTGAAAAGTTGGCAAAACAGCGGGGCGGAACCACTCAATAGACGCCCGGAAACGAGCCGCCATCCAGCAAGATGTTCTGGCCGTTGATGTACCCGGCGTGCACGCTGCACAAATAGGCACAGGTGTTGCCCAGCTCATCGGGCTGGCCAAAACGGTGCGCCGGGTGCTTGGCCAGACGCGCCGCGATGGCCTGCTCGGGGGTGATGCCCTGGCGGGCCGCCTGCGCCGCAAAATTGCCCGCCAGACGGGCGGTGTCAAAGGTGCCGGGCAAGAGGTTGTTGATCGTCACGCCCCGGGCAACGGTCGTGCGTGCCAGCCCGGCCACAAAACCCGTGAGCCCGCTGCGTGCGCCATTGGACAGGCCCAGACCATCGACTGGTGACTTCACGGCGCTCGACGTGATGTTGACGATGCGCCCGAAGCCGCGTGCCATCATGCCGTCCACTGTGGCTTTGATCAGTTCGATGGGGGCCAGCATGTTGGCCTCCAGCGCCCGCACCCAGGTGTCACGGTCCCAGTCACGAAAATCACCCGGTGGCGGGCCTCCCGCGTTGGTGACCACCATGTCAAAGTCGTGCTGCACCTCGAAAATTCGCGCCCGCCCTGCTTCGGTGGTCACGTCAGCGGCCACACACTGCACCGCGCCCGCGCCCACACTGCGCAAGCGCCCGGCGGCGGCCAGCAAGGGCGCTTCGTTGCGCGCCACGATCAGCACATCCACCCCTTCGCGCACCAGCGCCTGGGCGCAGGCGTAGCCCAAACCCGCACTGGCCCCGCACACCAGGGCTTTTTTTCCGGCAATGCCCAAATCCATGTGTCAGCTCCTCATTCGGCCACGATGCCACGGGCCTTGATGATGCGCGCCCAGGTCTGGGTTTCGGCCTTGATGTGGGCCGCAAATTCGGCGGGCTTTTGCGTGGCATCGCTCAGGCCCTGCGCCCGCAGCTGCTCGCGCACCGCTGGTTGGACCAGGATGTCGGCCGCGTCTTTGGCCAGTTGCTCGGCCACGGCAGGCGGCGTGCCGGCCGGGGCCAGCAGGCCATACCAGGAGGTGACCACCACACCGCTGACACCTTGTTCGGCCAGGGTGGGTATGTCGGGCGTTACCGGGCTGCGCACGGTGTCGGTCAGGCCCAGCGCTACCAGCTTGCCGCTCTTGATGTGGGGCAGCGTGGCGGGCAGGTTGCTGAACATCAGGGGCACGGTGCCGCCCAGCACGTCGTTGAGCGCAGGCCCGGTGCCTTTGTAGGGCACATGCAGCAAGTCGGTGTCGGTTTGCTGCTTGAACAATTCACCCGCCAAATGCAGGCCGCTGCCGATACCGGGCGAGGCATACGACAAGGTGCCCGGTTTGGCCCTGGCCTGTGCAATCAACTCGCGCACGCTGCCCAGCTTGACCTGTGCACTGGCCACCAGCACATTGGGCGCCTTGGCCAGCATGGTCACCGGCACAAAATCGCGCTCGATGTTGAACGGGAAATTGGGCATCAGGGTGGGGTTGATGGTCAGGTTGCCCGCAGGCACCACCAGCAGTGTTTTGCCATCGGGCTTGGCTCGTTTGACCTTGTCGATGCCCAAGTTGCCCGCCGCCCCGGGCAGGTTCTCGACCACCGCCGTGAGGCCGGTTTTCTTTTGCAGGCCCTCGGCCAGAATGCGCGAGAGCACATCGACCGGCCCGCCGGGCGGAAACGGTGCAACGAGGGTCAGACGCTCTTGCGCCGACGCCGCCATGGCCACACCACAGCCGAGCACACAAACCGTTTTCAACAACCATTTTTTCATGACAAGGCCCAAGGCATGGGGGCATCGTTCATGCCCCAGTAAAAACTCTTTTGCGTGGTGTATTCCAAAATACCCTGACGCCCTTTTTCGCGGCCGGTGCCACTCAACTTGACGCCGCCAAACGGCGTGCTGACCGAAAACAGCTTGTAGGTGTTGACCCACACGGTGCCTGTGTGCAGGGCGCGGCCGATGCGCCAGGCGGCTTTGTAGTCGCGGCTCCAGATGCCCGAGGCCAGGCCGTAATCGTTGTCGTTGCACTGCGCGATCAGGTCGGCTTCATCGGACCAGGGCAGCAGCGCCAGCACCGGGCCAAAAATTTCTTCGCGGCACATGCGCGCCGTGTTGGGCAAGCCCTCGATCACGGTGGGCAGGTAATAACTGCCCTGCTCGTAATAGCCGCCTTGCGGGCGCACGCCACCACACAGGATGCGCCCGCCCTCATCACGCCCCAGCTGCACGTAGCGCTCCACCGAGTCGCGGTGCCCCCGGTTGACCAGCGGGCCCATGTGGGTGCTCTCCAGTGCGGGGTCGGCCACGCGCAGGCCTTTGACCGCGGCCAGCAGGCGCGACTTGAACTCGTCATACACCGAGGCGTGCACAAAGGCCCGCGAACCTGCGATGCAGGACTCGCCCGACGAGCTGAAGATGCCGTAAACCACCCCGGCCACCGCATGGTCCAGGTCGGCGTCGGCGCAGACGATGGTGGGCGACTTGCCCCCCAACTCCAGCGAGGTCGGCATCAGCTTGTCGGCGGCCAAGCGCTGGATGCCCATGCCCACGGCAGTGCCGCCGGTGAACGCGATGCGCTTGACCAGCGGATGGCGCACCAGCGCATCGCCCACCACCGAGCCTTTACCCGGCAACACGCTGACGATGCCGTCCGGCACGCCCGCCTGCTGCGCGATGCGGGCCAGCTCGATCGCCATGCGCGGCGTGATCTCGGCCGGTTTGATGACGATGGCGCAACCGGCCGCCAGGGCCGGGGCCATTTTCTGGGCCTCGCTGGCGATGGGTGAATTCCACGGCGTGATGGCCCCCACCACCCCCAGCGGCTCGTGCACGCTCAAGGTGAGGAAGTCGCCCCGGGTGGGCGTGACCGCGTCTTCCCAGGTTTCAGCCGCCGCCGCAAAAAACTGGAAGGTGCCTGCCGCGCTGGCCACCAGCGCCCGGCACTCCTTGATGGGCTTGCCGTTGTCCAGCCGTTGCAGCTGCGCCAGCGCCTCGGCTTGCTCGCGGATGCCCTGGGCGATGCGGTGCAAGACACCGGCGCGTTCATGGGGCATGAGCCTGGCCCAGGCCGGTTGCAGGCGGGCTTGCTCGGCCGCTTGCACGGCTTCGTCCACATCGGCCACAGTGGCAGCATGCAACTGGGTCACAAGCGAGCCGTCGTGCGGGTATTCGGTGGTGTAAGAAGGCCCCGAGGCATCTCGCCAGCGGCCAGCGAGCAGGGTCTGGATGTGTTCAGTCATCTGTTGGCTTTCGGGTCAGATCGTCACGCTGGCCGTGCGGTTGTGCAAAAAGCGCAGCGCCGACAGCACCGTGAGGGCCGATGTTTTGGGGTTGTCGGCCAGGGGCTTGCCGCGCATGCGCACTTGCATCTCGCCAAAGGCGCCCCGGGCCTCGATCTCGTGGATGTTCTCGCGCACGGTGGGGTCTGCGATCAAGCGCACCTGCGTGCGGTCCAGGCCCAGACCGGCCAGCGACAAGGTGGCCGCCACGTTGGCGTTTTTGGGGTACAGCCGCGCCGCTTCGCGGGCACTGGCCTCCAGAATCACCGTGGGCTCGGTCAGGCTGTCCAGGTTCACCAACTGTTCGGCAGGCGAGCCGCGCCAGCCCGAAGGGGGCTTGCGGCCAATGTAGGTCACGCTGTCCAGACCGGCCTGCCGGGCGGCGGCCAGCGCGTCGATGCCGCCAATCGCCCCGGCCAGCAAGTGCAGCTGGGTGCCGCCCTGCTCGGCGGCGGCTTGCAGCTGCTCGGGCAAGCCCGGCGAAGACATGGCCCCGATGGACAACACGGCGCATTCGATGCCGCGCTGCAAGGCGGGCAAGACATGGCCTGTGAGCGCCGAGTGGCCTGCACATTCGAGCACCAGAGGGGTGCCTTGCGGCACCTGCTGCGTGACGGTCACGCCGCTGCCCAGTTCAGCCTGCAAAACCGCCACTTTGGCCTCGGACACCACGATGTGCGTGATGCGCACGCCCGCATGCCCCTGCATGCGCTGGAACACCGCACGGCCAATGGCACCGAAGCCGATCAGTGTGAGTTCTTGCGTGCGCATGGCTCAGTCGGTCTTTTTGGGTGGACCGGCAAACTTGACCGGGAACGCGCCCCAGGCCGCCATGTCCACCTCGACCACCACCGGGCCGGGGGTCTGCAGGGCCTGACGCAACACGCTTTCCGTCTGCGCCGGGTCGCTCAACTTGTGATGCGCCACCTGCAAGCTGGCGCAAAACTGCGCGAAGTCGGGGTTGTGCAGTTCCACATAGCAGTGGCGGCTGCCGTACACCGCGTCCTGAATGTTTTTGATCACGCCGTAACGGCTGTCGTTCATCAGCAGCACCAGCAGGTCAGCGCGCTCTTGCGCCGCACAGGCCAGCTCGCCCACGTTGAGCATGAAACCGCCATCGCCCGCCAACACCACGGTCTTGCGGCCCAAAGCGTGCGCCTGGTTGGTCAGCGCCACGCCAATGCCCATGGCCAGGCCCTGACCGATGCCGCCGCCCAGGGCATGCACGCCCGCACGCGGGTGGTCCAGCACCGGCGCACGGTTGCCCCACATGGTGTTGGACAAGGTGATGTCACGGACCCACCACAGGGCTTTGCCCGCCGTGGCCTGCAAGGTGTTCTTGAGCTTGACGTAAGGCCCCAGGGTGCTGTCCACCAAGGCTTCGGCTTCGCGCCGGGTGTTTCTCAAATCGGTGTGAAAAGCCGGGTCGATCTGCATCCGGCCTTCCAGCGCATCGGCCAGGGCGTCCAGCGTCAGCTGGGCATCGCCTTGCAAAAAGTATTCGCTGTCGTAGGCGCGGTTTTGGGCGAGCGCGTTGGCATCGATCCGGAAACGGTGCGCGGGCAGTTGCAGCTTGTAAGTCAGGGTTTCGTTGCTGCGCAAACGCGAGCCCACCACCAGCAGGGCATCGACCGTCTGGTAAAAGGCTTCGCTGGGTTTTTGCAGGTTGTACGAGCCCAGACTGGCCGGGTGGTCTTCAGGCAAAACGCCCCGGCCCTGCACCGACGTGACCACGCCCCAGCCCATGGCCACCAGGCGCTGCACCGCAGCCCCCGCGCCCCGGGCACCGCCGCCCAGCCACAGCAAGGGGCGTTTTTTGGACGCCAGGCGGTCGGCCAGCGCCTGCACCGCCTCGGGCGAGGGGGCCAGCGGGGCCACCGGCCAGGGCGTCAGGTCAGCGGGCAAAGGCAAGCGCATGGCCTGCACGTCGATCGGAATTTCGATGCTCACCGGGCCGCACGGTGGCGTGAAAGCCACGCGCACAGCTTCGCGCAAAGTGGCCAGCGCGGTCTCGGGGTTGCGGATGCGAAACGCCTCCTTGCCCACCGACCGGAGCATGGCCAGCTGCGCCGGGTGCTCGTGGATGAAGCCCAGATCGCGGTCCAGAAACTCCGACTCGATCTGGCCCGTCAGGTGCAGCAGCGGCGTGCCCGCAGTGATGGCCTCCACCATGGCCCCGGCGGCGTTGCCGCAACCGGTGCCGGTGCTGGTCACGCACACGCCCAGCACGCCGCTGACGCGGGCGGCGGCGTCGGCCATGTTGCAAGCCCCGGCTTCGCCGCGTGCCGAAACAAAGCGGATCTGCCCCCGCGTGTGGAAGGCGTCCAGGATCGGCATGTTGTGGATGGAGATCACGCCATAGGCGGTCTTCACGCCACACGCTTCCAGAAAACGGGCGACCAGCTCGCCCACGGTGATGGTGTCGGGTGTCGTGTTCATGCGGTTTTCTTGTCCTTGGATTTGGCGGGCCAGCCGCCGCGCTGCGGCAGGTGGCTCAGACGTTCGGTCATCTGGGCAGCCGAGGCTTGCACCAGCGCGACCAGCGGCATCAGCGCATCGTCTTCGATGCGCTGCGAAGGCACCGAGATGCTGATGGCCGCAGCGACCCGACCCTGTTCATTGAACACCGGTGCGGCAATGGTGGAGATGCCGGTTTCGTAACCGCCCATGCTCACGCCATAACCTTTTTCACGGTCCTGATCGATCAGGGCCTTGAGGTCTTGCAAATTGGTCGGCGTCTTGGGGGTGTAGGCGGGCAGTGTCGGCTCCGGGTAGAGCGCCGCCAGCTCTTTCATGTCGATGTCCGACAGCAAGGTGCGCCCCAGCACGGTGGCGTGCGCAGGCAAACGCGCCCCCACCTGGATGGAATGGAACATGGCGTTGCCCCCGGCGGCCTTGGCGATGAAGACCACATCGCGGGCGTCGCGCACCACCAGATGGGCCGAGAAACCGCTGCGGTCGCGCAGCTCCTCGATCACCGGACGCCCCACTTCGGTCAATTCCATCGAGGCGAGCAATTCAAAGCCCAGACGCAACACCGCCAGGCCCAGCTTGTAGCTCACGCCATCGGGGCAGCGTTCCAGAAACCCGTTTTGCTCCAGCGTGAACAGCATGCGAAACACCGAGGCCCGGGGCAAGCCCATGCGGCGCGACAGTTCGGCACCGCTGAGTTCGCGTTCGTCGCGGTTGAATTGCATCAGCAATTGCAGGCCCCGTGCCAGGCCAGGCACGGTGTAGCGGTCGTCGTTGGCCATTTTTTCTGTCATATCTTGAAGTTTCAGGCCAGAAGGGGCAGGCCCAGCAGTTGGTTCACAGCTACAGGGGCTTCCAGCGGGCAAGCATGCCCCACCGGCCCCAGGCTGATGCGCGCTTGCGCCACATCGTTGGCAAAGGCATCACAGGCGGCAGGCGTGGTGACGGTGTCCGCTTCACCACTGGCGATCAAAAAGGGCGTCGAACCTGCTTTGACATCCTGCGCCAACCGTCCCTGCCCCAGCATCTGCACCGCCTGGGTGTAGCCCGCCGGATCGATCTGGGCCATGGTCTCGCGCACCGCGTCTTGCAAAGCCGGTGCCGCTCCGGGCGACAACATCGCCGCCCCCCGTGCCTGCGCCATGCCTTGTGGGCCCAGCTGCTGCAAATTGGCCAGACGGCCCTGCACCACGCGCTCGCGTTCGGCGGCAGGAGCATCGCCATAGCCTCTGGCAGGTGCCAGCAAGACCAGGCGGCTGACCTGACGGGGCCGCAAGCGGGCGGCACTGGCGGCCATCAAGGCCCCCAGCGAATGGCCCACCAGCACCACCGGCTGCGTGACATACAAGGCATCGAGCCAGTCCCACAGGCGCTCGGCATAGTCTTGCGCGCCGGGGATGGCCTTGTCCAGGTGCGCGCTGCGGCCGTAGCCGGGCGCGTCCCAGGCCAGCACGCGCAGATCGCGCCGCCCCACAGCCGCCCCCAGCTGATAAGCCCAGCTGGCCGAAGCCGAGCCGATGCCGTGCAGCAGCACATGCGTGACCTGCGCGGCCGTGCCCGCGCTGCGGAACTGGACCGGGCCGTGTGCGGTGTCCACCAGGGAGCGGACCACGCCCGACAGGGCATCCTGGGGGGAGAGCAACATGTCAGCGCTTGATTTTGGACAAAGGGGAATCGGGCGGGTACACCGGCGTGATGGGTTTGGGCGCACCCAACATCACACACATCAGGGCGTCTTCGTCACCGATGTTCTGTTCTTCGCGGTACACACCGGGTGGCACCGAAATCAGGTCACGTTCGCCCAGCGTGGCTTCCCAACGCTGGCCATCTTTTTCGCAAACGACCTTCATGGCACCGCGCAGCACAAAGAAAATCTCTTCCACGTCGTAATGGATGTGCGACGGGCCAATGCCGCCTGCCGGAATCACCATGGTCGAAAACGTGAAATGGGCCGACGGCACGGTGTTGCCGTCCTGGTTCACGCCCGTGCCGCCTATGCCCACATAGCGCATCTGGGCGCGGCGGTATTTGGGGTCAAAGTCGGCCTGGAATTTCAGCGCATCCCAGTCGTAGCGGCGGGTGGATTTGCGGGCCACGCGGCTTTCCATCCAGTCGGCAAAGGACTGTCCGCCCTTTTGCAGCATGCTGGCCTGGATGTCGATTTCGGGCGGGATCTGCGGGTTGAGCAAACCGTTCTCGTTGAAATGCGGCTGGTTGGCCGCCTCCAGAACTTTTCGGGCGTGTGCGTCCATGGGTTTCTCCTTCGTTCAATGCATGACAAAGCCGCCGTTGACCGGCAGCAACTGCCCCGTGATGAACCCGCTGCCCTGCGTCAGCAGGAACAAGGCAGCCGCGTTCACGTCTTCGGGGATTTGCGGGCGCTGGATGGCGCGCCCGTTCAGGTAATGGTCGTGCCGCGCTTGCGGCACGTATTCGGTGGCCTCCACCAAGGTCAAGCCCGGCGCAATGGCATTGACCGTGATGGCATCGGGCCCCAGTTCGCGGGCCATCGAACGGGTCATGGCGATGACCGCACCTTTGCTGGCCGCATAAGCGAGCAAACGCGGTGCGCCCCACAAGGCGGTGTCCGAGGCCAGGTTGACCACCCGCCCCCGACCGCTGGCGGCCAGGTGAGGCCTGGCGGCCTGGGTCACCAGCCAAGTGCCGCGCACGTTCACGTCCATCACGCGGTCCCAAAGGTCGATGTCCAGCTCGTCCAGCGTGCGACCGCCCGAGTTGGTGATGGCCGCGTTGTTGATCAGGCCGGTCAGCCCGCCCATGGCCGCAGCAGCGGCATCCACGCCCGCCCGGATGTGCGCCGGGTCGAGCAGATCGAGCGGCACATAAGTGGCTTGTGCGCCCAACTCGGCCGCCAGCGCCTGACCGCGTTCGTGCAGCACATCGCTGATGGCGACTTGCGCACCGGCGGCCACCAGGGCGCGGGCAAAGCTCTCGCCCAAGCCCCGGGCCGAGCCGGTCACCAGCACTTTGCTGCCTTGAAGGTTGATTTCCTGCATGTTCGGGCTTTCGTTCAGGCACCGGGCCGCTGTGCGTTGACCAGGTAGTGCAGCACGCGCTTTTCGGCCAGAACCACCGCGTAATAGGCCAGGATGCCGATCACCGTGAGGGCGCCGATCACGACAAACACGCCCGAGGTGTTGCCCTGGCCTTCAAAAAACACCAGCAGATAGCCCAACCCCATGTTGCCGCCCACCAGCTCGCCCACCACCACACCGATCACCGCCAGCGTGCTGGCAATGCGCAGGCCCGAAAACAAGGGCGGCAAGGTGGTTGGGAACTCGACCATGCGAAACACCTGAAAGCGGGTGGCTGAAAACGAGCGCGCCAGGTTGATGAGATCACCGTCCATGGCGCGCATCGCCGACAGCACATTGATCAGCACCGGGAAAAACACGATCAGCACCGCCACCAAAATCTTGGGGTAGATGGTGTAGCCCAGCCACATCACGAACAAGGGCGCAAAAGCCACCTTGGGGGCGATTTGCAGCGCCAGCAAATAGGGCGACAAAATCGCCTCGATCCGCGGCGAGATGCCCAGCGCATAACCAATGACAGCCCCCAGGAGCGACCCCAGGGCAAAGCCGATCACGACTTCGGCGGCGGTGATGCCCGCGTGCCAGAGCAGGCGCTCGCCCTCCCAGATGCGGCCGGCCTCGGCCAGCACCTGACTGAGGGGGGGCAGCACGAACTGGGGCACGCCCAACCAGCCGGGCAAGTATTCCCAAAGCAGCAGGAACACCACCAGCACAGCCAGGCTCCAGGCCGAGGTCGTCAGTTTTTCTTGGTTCATGGGGGTGATGGGGTCTGCGGTGAAAACGTGGTCCGGTCGCAGGCAGGCTTATTTGCCGCCGACAAACTGGTTGGTGTAGAGGTCTTTGGGTGGCGCCTCCTTGGGCACGACGCCATTGCCCACATAAAACTTCTGCAACTCGGCCAGGCGGGATTCATCCATCTGGCCCAGCACCTTCTGGTTGGCATACACGTACTTGTTGTACATCTCGAACACGCTCTGGATGTTGGCTTCCTTGCCCTTGTGCGCGGGCACATGCTGCACATAGGCCGCGGCAGCTTCCTTGGGGTTGGCCATGATGTCCTTCATACCCTTGAGCGTGGCACGCACCAGTTTCTGGATCAGCTGCGGGTTCTTCTGGATGGTCTCGTCAGACGCCAGGATGGCCTGGGCCATGCTTTTGAAATACACATCGGCGGGCAAGATGTCGACTTGCGCGCCCGCTTCCATCGCGGTGGCGGTCCAGTCGGGCACAGCCGCCATGGCCGCCGCTTTTTTGGCCGCAAATTGCTGCCACACACCGGCCGGGCCTGCGGCCTGGATGTTCACATCGTTCTTGGTCAATCCAACTTTGCTGAGCATGCCCAACAAGGCGTAGTACGTGGTGTCGGTGTACGAAATGACGGTCACGGTTTTGCCTTTGAGCTCACGCGGGCTTTCAATGCGCTCGTCCTTGTGGCTGACCAGCTGCATCAGCGAACCCGAGCCCAGAACGGCCACGGCCTTGACCGGAATGCCCTGTGCGCGGGCGATGATGGGCGTATCCCCAATGGCACCGCCAATGACCGCATTGCCTGCGCCGACCTGCTTGGCCACGTCCACGCCACCCCGGGCGGCCACGAACTTCACATCCAGACCTTCGGCCTTGTAATAGCCCTTGGCCTGCGCCAGCATCCAGGGCCCAAAAGCGGGCAAGGTGCCGGGCGCGGGCAGCAGGTAAGTGATTTCCTGCAGCGGGGCCTGCGCGCTGGCCGCACCGGGCAATACCGCCAGCAAGGCCGAGGCCAGCAGGCTCACACAAGTCAGACGTTTGGCCATCAAGGCGGGGGCTTTTTTCACGGTCATCTCCTGTTGGGGGTTTTTAAAGCGGGAAAGAAAACACGGCTCAGTGCACATTGGCCTGGGCGTCGAGCTTGAGCAGTTCCATCAAACGGCTCACGTAGTCCGCCAGCATCGGGTGTTTGCGCCGTTGCAGCGGATTGGCCCGGTCCGGCATGTCCACACGGATTTCTTCGATCAGGGTGCCTGGGCGCTCGCTCATGACCAAAATCCGGTCCGACAGCGCCACAGCTTCGGCCAGATCGTGGGTGATGAACACCACCGTCTTGCCTTCGCGCTGAACGGTTTGCGCCAAGTCTTGCTGCAAGATCATCTTGGTCTGGGCATCGAGCGCCGAAAACGGCTCGTCCATCAGCAGCACCAGCGGATCGACCGCCAGCGTGCGGGCCATGGCGGCGCGCTGGCGCATGCCGCCGGACAACTGGTTCGGGTAATGCTCGCCAAAGCCTTTCAGGTGGCATTGGGTCAGCAGGCGCTCAGAAATGACCCGGCGCTGATCACGCGCAACGCCCCGCAACTCCAGGCCCAACTCGACATTCTGGGCAATCGTGCGCCAAGGCATGAGCAGGTCTTTTTGCAGCATGAAGGCCACATGCTTGTTGGGGCCCGCCACCACCTCGCCATTGACTTTGACGGTGCCCGCCGAAGGCTTGGACAAACCGGCCCCCATGTTGAGCAAGGTGCTCTTGCCGCAGCCCGACGGCCCGATGATGGAGACCACCTCACCCTTGGCAATGGCGAAATGGATGTCACGCGCAGCCAGCACTTCGGCAGACTTGCCCCGTGCCGCAAACCGCTTTTCGACCCCGATGAATTCAATCGCCGGGGTGCCCGAATCAGGTGGGATGCCCATGTCAATTGTTTCACTAAAGAAACGTTGATTTATTACGGAATCAATCCTAACCTTTTATGGGGTTTTGGCAAAGCCTGATGAAAACAATCAACTATTCAGTCGACATGACGTGTTGATCCGGTGCCCAGGGGCTACTTGTAACGCGCAAGGCACGATGGCCAGCGTGGATGAATGCACGCTGGAGCCGTGTTCCATGCATGACGGACCGACTATGGAGAGGACTTTTGCAGGGGTTCGGCCAGTGACAAGACCAGTGACAAAGTTTGCCCGGTCAGGTACTGAGCCCCTGCGCCCGCCACAAAATGCACCACCGGTGCAACCTGTTGCGCCGTCATGCCAGGTGCCAACTCCAAGGCATTGATGCGCAAGGCCTTGGCACCCCACTCGCATGCCAGTGTGGCGATCAGCATGCGTATGGCCGCGGTTTCGCCGGCATCGCGCCATGGCACAGCCGATGGTGCCGGCAGCAGCAGCGTCAAACTGGCCCGCTGGCCATACCGGGCAGCGAAGCGGGTCGCGGCCTGGTGCACCCAGTTCCACCGATCACCCGCTGCCATCGGCTCCAGGCTCAGACTCAGGCAAGCCTGGTAGGCCAACGCCGTCGGCAACGATGGCTCGGCCCCCCAGGCCTCGGGGGTGCCACCCTCGACGCTCAGCGACAGCGGGGCATCCCACGGCATCGGAGGCAACAAGGCGGGGGCACAGGGCTGGCTGCCACCGAACACAGAAGAGCCGCCATCGACGGCCAGCACTTGACCCGTCAGGGGAGCCGCTGCCGGACTGGCCAAAAAGCCCAAGGCCGCAGCCATTTCTTCAGGGGCGGCCATGCGGCCAAGAGGGATTTTGGCCACCGCCCCTTCGGGCCGCAAACGACCCGCAGCGATCAGGCCATCGACCAACTCGGTGCGCACGAATCCCGGACACAGCACCGTGACACACACGTCGGGGCGCGCCCGTGCCAACGCCTGCGACTGCGCTATCAAACCCGCCTTGCTGGCACTGTAGGCCCCTCGCCAGGGAATGGCTCTTAAACCTGCGCCAGAAGCCACATTGACGATGCGAGCACCCGGTTTGAGGCCAGCAGACAATGCTTGAATCAGCGCCGCAGGCGCCCTCAAATTCAAGGCCAACAGACGATCCAGATCCGCCGTTGTCTGTTCAACCATCGGCAAGTTGCGGCTGTCCGACATGCCGGCGTTGTTGATCAAGGCGTCCAGCGCCGGTACCTGGCCTGCCAAGGCTTGGACATCGGAGGCCGAGGTCAAATCGGCCACCCTGTATTCATGTGCCCCTTGGGCGGGGACGGGCAGCGCCCGGGCCAGCAAGGCCAGGCCTTGCGCATCGCGGTCCACCAGCACACAGCGCCAGTGACTTGCGGCGAAATGCTGCGCAGCGGCACGCCCAATGCCCGAGGCCGCGCCCGTGATGAGAACTGTGGACAAGGCCATGATTGCGCGTTGAGCTTCAGAGATTGGTGAACGTCACACCGCCGTCCACCACCAGCGCCTGCGCGGTCATGAAGCTGGCCTGGTCGCTGGCGAGAAAGCAAATGCCCTTGGCGATGTCTTCGATGGTGCCCAAGCGGCCCAAGGGGGTGCGGGCCACTCTTTGTGCATCGCGTTCAGCGTTTCGGTTACGTTGTGTGCCTTCCGTGGGAACCGCCGATGGGCAAACCGCGTTGACGCGTATCTTGCGGGCCCCCAGCTCGGCTGCAGCGGCGCGTGTCACCCCCAAGATGCCGGCCTTGATGCCGGAATACACCACGGCATTCAACGTGGAGCGCAAAGCAGCCGTAGAGGCCACGTTGACGATCGCGCCGCCCCGCTCGGGGTCCATGACCGCGGCTGCGGCCTGCATGCCCCACACCACCGACTTGAAACCCACGTCCAGCATGCGGTCCATGGTCTCGGGCTGGATGTCAGGCAAGGCTTGGTAACGCACCCAGGCGGCATTGTTGACCAGGATGTCGAAGCGGCCATGCTGATCGCGCGCCAGCTGCACGGCGGCGGTGATGCCTTCGCGACTGGCAATGTTCTGCACAACAGCAAACGCCTGTCCGCCCGCTGCACGGATGGCCTCGACCACCGGCAGCACCAACTCTGCTTTGAGGTCGTTCACGCCCACGATGGCACCGCGCGCCGCCAGCTGACGCGCCGTTTCCTTGCCAATGCCGTTGCCAGCCCCCGTCACCAGCGCCACCTGGCCTTCAAAATCCCGAGTCACTGTGTCCATGGTCATGCCGCCTTTATCCATTCACGGCCCAAATCTCGGACCAGGGTGCCCGCGCCCAATGCGGCGTCGAGCTTGCGTACTTCACGCAGTGCGTAATGCAACGGGACATCCCAGGTGAAACCCATGCCGCCGTGCAAATGGATGGCTTTTTCCAGCACCCACACGGCATGGGCGATGGAACCGGCCAAGGTCGATTGCGCATCGCGCGCTTGACCGTATTCGTTGGTCAGCAAAACGCGCTGGATCGCTGCTGCCGAGGCCTCCTGGAGCAGTTTCATGCGGGCCAGCGCATGGCGAACCGCCTGGTTGGCCGACAGCGGGCGGCCAAACTGCACCCGTGTGGACATGTAGCCGACCGTGGCCTCCAGGGCGCCGTCGGCCGCGCCGTTGACCATGGCGGACAGCAGGATTCGGGCTTCGTGCCAAAGCACCTTGCAAGTGGCCGCATCCAAACGGGCCAGCACAGGCGCATCGGCCACGCTGAGCCAATGCTGCGGATAATCGGGGTCGAGCGATGTGTCCGGCGCCATGGCCACCCCGGCCATGTCCATCAAAACGGCACCGTCGCCATCGAACACCAGCACCCAGTCGCCATGCTGCGCATGGCGTGCGGCACCCACCAGGCCATGGCTCAGCTCTCCTTGCAGCGCCATGGTGGCGAGTTTGTTGCCGCTCGCCAGTTGCTCCCCATAAGCCGTACCGGCCAGCGCCTTGGCCAGCAGGACTTGCTCGATCAAAGGAAATTGCAGGCGCAGTTTTCCTGCAGCATGTGCCAGCGGCACCGCAAAGGCGATGCCCAAACCCAGCCCACCATGCGCTTCAGGCACACACACGCCCGTGAGGCCCGCTTGGGCCAGTACCAGGGCCGCTTCACGCATGCCTTGGCCTTGCGCATCTTCAATCGCTGCGACGGCCGCTTCGGCAAAGTCTTCGGGACGCAGGCTTTCTTCTTGCATGCTCATGACAGATCCTTGGGCAGTTTCAAGATGCGTTGTGCAATCACATCCAATTGCACTTCCGTGGTGCCCGCGTAGATCGTCTCGGCACGCGAAAACAGGTAAGCGCCGGTGAACACTTTTCGTGCGCGCTGGGCCTGCGCACTGGATGCGGGCGTCACGTCAGCCATCAATGACAAGGCCAGCGAAGCAAAGGCTTGATGGCATTCCGACCAGTACAGTTTGGTCAGCGAGCCACGCGCACCGATTTCATGGCCCGCCATCATGGATTCGACGGTGCGCTCGACCAGGCCTTTGAGGTGATCGATCTCGCAAACCACCTCGCCGATGCGGCGCTGGTAGTAACCGTCCTGCAAGCGCTCAGACAAAACACGGTCCGACTTGCAAGCCCGGATCAGGTGGCGCAATTCGCTCTCAAAACGCCAGGGCCTGTACATGCGGTTGGTCGCCCGCTCGATGGAAAGCACGCTCACGGCGGAGCGCCATCCTTCATCAGGAGCGCCCAGTCGCGCGCTATCGGGGACGATCACGTTGTCGAAAAAAACCTCCGCAAACGATTCTTTGTCGTCGATGGACCGGATCGGCACCACACGGATGCCCGGTGTGTTCATGGGCACGGCAAACATCAACATGCCGCGGTGCGCATCGGCGACGGTTCCCGTCCGCGTGAGCAACAAACAATCATGTGCCTTGGCGGCCCCACTGGTCCATATTTTCTGGCCATTGATGCGCCAATGCTGGCCATCTTGTACGGCACGAGTGCGCAGACGTGCCAGGTCAGAACCCGCATCAGGCTCAGAAAAACCCTGACACCAATAGTTGTCCATGCGCAAGATGGGCGGCAAAAAGGTCTGCTTTTGCACCTCGGTCCCAACGGCCATGATGATGGGGCCCGCCAGCTCTTTGCCAATGGAGCTGCTGCTCTCCGGCATGGGCAGCGCACCGATTTCCTTGTTGACGGCCAAATGCTCACGCAGACTGAGACCATGTCCGCCATACGCCTTGGGCCAAGTCATGCCGGCCAAACCGGCCCTGTACATGGCCGCTTCCCACTCGCGACTTTCGGCCAATGTCGGGGCGCGGTAATCCAGGTGATCGGCGCGCATGTGGGTCGGCAAATTGGCTTGCAACCAGGTGCGCGCATGCTGACGGTACACATCCCGACCAGTGGCTGGATCAGGCGGAACCACATTCGTATCGTAGGGCATCAAATTCCTCTGTGAACGGTGCCTGCGGCTTGCAGGTGATCATCCATGCGACCCGCACACGATGCGCTCCCAAAGAGCCCGTGTGCCAAGTTCTGCAAAACAGTCACGCCGCTACCATGGCAACGGCTCGCGCCTTGAAAATGCACCCATCCCCGCACTTGGCGAGAAGGTGTGCACCAGGTTCCCCATCGCTCAACGGCCCTTGAAAACGGGTGGGCGCTTTTCCAGAAACGCCATGCGGGCTTCACGGGCATCTTCGGTCTTGGAAAGTGCCAGCGTGAATTCCTGCTCAAAGCGGTAGGCATCCCGTTGCGGCATGACATCCACCATGTTGGTTGCACGTTTGGCATAGATCAGTGCCAAGGGTGCTTTGGATGCAATATCCCGGGCCAGCTCCAGCGTGACAGGCAGCAGCATGTCGGGGGGCAACACCTCTTCCAGCACGTTGCGCCGCAACAGGTCTGCGGCCGTGAGGCGCTGTCCGGAGAAAAACATGCGTCGCGCGGTGGAACGGCCAAACAAAGTGCGCAACATGGAGGCACCGCCGGCCAGCCCCACATTGATTTCGGGCATGCCAAAAGTGGCATTGTCCGATGCATACAAAATGTCGCAAGCGGCAGCCAGGCCAAGCCCCGCACCCAGTGCCGCCCCATTGATCGCAGCGATCACGGGTTTGGCGCATTCACGAATGGCGTTGCCCGTTTCACGGGTGATGCGATTGTGCTCAAGGAAATCACCCGGGACATCGTCGTCGGGTCGGTCTTTCAAATCTGCTCCCGCACAGAAAACAGACCCCTGGCCCGTCAAAACGGCACAGCGAACATCATCGCGTGCAGAAATCGCATCAAAGGTGGCGACGATTTGGTAACGCATCTCGCGACTGAGCGCGTTGACGGGAGGACGATCCAAAGTGACCAAAGCCACACCATCGGTCACTTCCATGCGAAGACATGGCTCGCTCATACGACCTCCCGTGGGGAGGTCTGAATTGGGGCAACCGCCGTGGCTTGGCCCATCTGTTGGCGAACGCCACATCCCACGTCATTCCAGTGTTTCATCATGGTTTGTCTCCTGTTGGATCTGCACAGCACAACGCCGTGTCATTCTTAACCCATGGCCCATTCTATGAACGCCGTTACACGCCATTACATGCTCAATGGTTGGTTGTGTTCTGCAATAAGCAGCAGAATCAAGAGCGGCCTTGAACCTGCATGTCAACCGATCAAAGCCTGCGGTGAATGTCCCGTTGGGGGCGTTGAGCCCGGGTTTTCAGGGCGCACGACGCACGCGCTGGTGCCTCATGCAGACTGCTTGGCACCCACCAGGCCTGCACAAGCTTGTGCGGCAGAAAAGCGCAAAGACTCGCCCGAGACGCGTTCAGCCACGCAATCGAGGAACAGCCGAATTTTGGTGGGCATCATCGGTGTGTCGAGGATCGTGGCATAGACGCCTTCTTCGAACGTGGTGTTGGTGACATGAATACCGGGTAATAACCGCACCAACGAACCTTGCAGCAAATCGTGATGCACGGTGTAGTCATCCAAAAGCGCAATGCCTTCACCCAGACGTGCCAACTCCAGCAAGGCCATGCCGTTGTTGCTCATGTGGCGCGGCCGAAAATGAACCGTCTCGATGTCTTTGCCAAGCGTGCGACAGAAATGCCACGCGTACTGCTCACCCGGCTTCATGTAAGCCAGACATTCATGCGCGGGGATGTCGCTCGGCTGCTGCGGGGCCGGATGGTGCGCCAGGTACTTGGGTGATGCCACCAGGTAACGCTCACTGCGAAACAGCCGCCGCCGCTTGATGCCAGCCTCTGCGGGTGGCGATATGCGGAAATCAATGTCGATCTGGTTGCGCCTCAGGTCCACGGGCGTCTCTGAAAGAATCAACTCGATGTGAATGTCCGGGTACTTCTCTCGAAAAAGTGCAATCAGTGGCGGCAACACCCGCAAGCCAAACATCATCCGGGAATGCACCCGCAACACGCCCTTGGGTGCCGCACGAATCTCCGTGATGGAGCGATGCACCTCATGGATGTTCCAGAGCAAACCTTCGAGTTGCTGGGCGTACTCTTGTCCCGATTCGGTCAACACCACCTGCCGTGTGGAACGCAGCAACAACTTGACGTTCAGTGTGTTTTCAAACTCTGTGATCGCGCGTGACACGGCTGTGGCAGAGATCCCGAACTGACGTGCTGTTCCAGAAAAACTCTTGGTTTGAGACACCGATAGAAACAGCTCCATCGCACGTAAACGGTCCATCATTACTCCATTTTCTGCAGCACAGAACCGCGCATTATCGCTATTCCAGTTCAGAAAACGATACCCCAGAATGACATCTCGTTCAATCACCATCCCAAAGAAACGGAGACAACCATGGAATTCGGCGTGTTCATCCTGGCGCAGCAACGCGGCTACCACCAAACTTCCCAGCAGGTGATCCACAACTCGATCGAGCAGACCGTCGCCGCCGAGCAGGCGGGCTTCAACACCGCCTGGTATGCCGAGCACCACTTCAACAACTATTCGCTCTCGCCCTCCCCGTTGATGATGGTGGCACACATGGCCGCCAAGACGAAACGCATTCGCCTGGGTACTGCCGTGTGCATTTTGCCCTTGTACCACCCGGCACGCTTCCTGGCAGAGGTCGGTTTTGTAGACACCGTGTCCAACGGCCGTCTGGATTTGGGTGTCGGCTCCGGCTACCAGGAGTTCGAGTTCGAGCGTTTTGGCGTCAAGATCGCCGACTCTGGTGAAATTTTCAATGAGTTTCTCGACATCATCCCCAAAGGCTTGACGCAGAAAATTTTTGAACACGATGGCAAGTTTCTCAAAGTCCCTCCGAGCTCCATTGCCGTGCGCTGCGTACAAGATCCCATGCCACCGATCTGGATCACGTCTGGCAACCCTGTCACGCTGGCCCGAGGTGTGCGCGAGAACCACAACCTGTTCGTCACCGCCTTGCTCAACGGCAACGAGGCCATCACCGAACTGCGCGGCCGCTTGGACAAGGTTGCCCAGGACAACGGCAAGGACCTGGACGAGGATGTCAAATTCGGTTTCCTGCGCTGCGCATTCGCTTCTGACAACGCCGCTGAAATTGACGCTTATCTTGAAAATGCGCGCTTTCAGCGCCGCATTTCAGAAAGCCTGAAACACCGCCGGGCGCAAACCGATGACGGGTACATGATCAAGGAAGTGCCCTCGGCCACCGACCCGACCTTTGAGCAACTGCGCAAAAACCTTCCGGTCGGTTCGGTGAACCAGGTGATCGACAAAATGCTGGAGGAAATCAGCATCCTGCGGCCCAAGCACATTGCCTTGCAGACCCAGTTGGGGGATTTCGACCAAAAGACGATGCTCAAGCAAATTGAGCTGTGGGGCGAAAGAATCATTCCGGCCATCCGCAAGGAAATCGGTCAGGAAAATCTCACTGCGGCGTGACCCTCAAGAGATCCGCCTGATGCAAGTTCACCTCACCAATGCGGGTGCTGTCACCCTGTGCCATCCCACGGTTTTCAACAAGCTGGACGTGCTGGTCGATCCACAATCACCAGAGCGTCTGGAGCTTGCCATTGCGCGCATCGGCCGTCGTGAAGGCACAGACCACGTGCGATTGGCACCGTCCATCCTGCGCTTCCTGTCGGGTCACGCAGGAGAGGCCGAGTGGGAATCCGGATTTTCTGCCATGCTGGACTACGCCACCCAAAAGGGCTGGGTCAATGCGCAGGGCGAAATCCGCGCCCACCTGAGTTTCACGGACAACGACAGGGTCGTGTCGGTGGACGACTTCAAGGCCGCCATGCGCGCACTGCCGGCGGGCATTGCGGCCGTCACGACAGCCCGTGAAGGGGCGGTGGCAGGCATGATTGTCTCCAGCCTGACCTCTATATCGGCCGACCCTCCCATGATTGGTTTTTTTGCACACCAGAACTCATCCATCCATCCTGCCCTGATACAAAGCGGCCACTTTGTGGCGAACGTCCTGGGAGAAGATCACAGAGGTGTGATGTCCAGCTTCTTGAACGAACCACAAGGTAGGGCCCGATTCAACACAGGCCAGTGGACCCCCAATGAAAAAAATGCGCCAGTCCTCCAAGATGCCCTGGCCAGCTTGGAATGCGACATTGTGTGTACCCAGACGTTGGGAACGCACCAACTCATCGTGGGAAAAATCCGCAAGTCGACATGTTCATCGGCCAACCCCGTCGTTCACTTCAATGCGGGCACGCACAAGCTGGCCCCGGAATGGGCACACTGAACAAATCTGCACACCAGTCTGCACGCTGGGCAGTCCATCCGGGCAACTTTTTTTCATTCCGCACTTCCCGTGCACTCCACTGTTTGACAACATGACTGACTCTACAAATTTCGATTCCAATGCGCTGCGTGACCGCGTGGCCGTGGTCACCGGTGCCGCAGGCGGCTTGGGACTGTCCATCTGCGAACGCCTGCAGAGCATGGGTGCCCAGGTCATCAGGGCCGACATCGGCTATGCCGAATCGGTGCATGAAACCGCAGCAGGCTTCGAAGTGAAATGTGACATTGCTGACCCCGAGTCCATTGAACACCTGGGTCAATGGGTTCGAAGCCGTTTCGGGCGATGCGATGTTCTGGTCAATAACGCCGCCATCGGCGCAGCCCCAGTTGCGCTGGAAGAATTCCCCATCGAACTGTGGGATCGCATGTTCAGCATCAACCTGCGAGGCGCATTGCTTTGCTCTCAGGCCATGGTGCCCATGATGTTCGAACGGCAAGCGGGCAGCATCATCAATGTGGCCTCCATCGCCGCGCAAGTGGCCACCAAGGTCGGCGCCTACGGCCCCACCAAAGCGGGCCTGCTGGGCCTGACCTGCCAAATGGCCGTAGAGTGGGGTCCGCGCGGACTGAGGGCCAATTCAATCAGCCCCGGCATGATCCTGACCCCCCTGTCGGAAGTGCACTACCGCGATCCGGAAAAAAAACTGCATCGCACCAACAGCATTCCGGTGCGGCGCATCGGACAACCGCAAGACATTGCCGATGCCGTCGGTTTCCTGGCCAGCGATGCATCGGCCTACGTCAACGGGCAAGACATGGTGGTGGATGGCGGCTTCTTGAAAGCCGCATTGACCAATCTGTACTGACTCCGAGAGACCCGAATCAAAGCGCCACAATTTGCGACAGGGTTTGGTCTGCGAATGAACGCTTTTGGACAGCAAATTTGTGATTCAACAAGGCCAAGCGTGGGTGTCAAACTCACCAATTGGCGGGCAGTGCATTTGCAATCAGTCGCACGCCTTTGTGGGCTGGAATGTCACGCATCAGTTCCATAGGGTGAATCTCGGTCATCAGCTTGGCACCAATGAAGGGGATCAGGTCTTTTTCAAGGTTGCAACAGGTTCGCGTGGCGTGGCTTTCGCTCCAGTTGGGTTACTGCACCGCGAACCATCCTAGGGCAACAGACTTGAAGGTGTCGCCGTCCGGGTTGCTGGCCTTTAGCTTTTCCAGCTTCCTCGCTTGGACTGGGTCAGCTCCCTCCCCCTTCAACGCCTTTGCAGCGTCACGGGCTTTGCGGGCCGCTGCAACACTGACAGCCGGGTAAGACCCCAGCGCCATGCGGCCTTCTTTGCCATCTTGGTAGGTCTTCCAAAACCAGCCTTTTGACCCAGCCGAGGAAACCTCCAGGTAAAGCCCGCCCGCATCGGTCAGGCGCAGGCGTTTTTTGTCAGCGGGGCAAAGGGCGTTTTTGCATTGAACATCGGCCAGCATCGGGGCGTTCTCTCAGGTGTCCGAGGGGCAAACCGGGGAACGTTCCTCGGTTTTTTGGATTTTGCCCCGGTTGTTCCCCGGTTTGGTCCCGGCTGTCAACGAACGTTAATGAACCGTCTTGGACTACAAACCGTTGATTTAATCGGCATAGGGGGCCTCCCTGATGGGAGGCACCCCTGCCACACCACCCGGCATGCGGGTCCGCACCGGGCGGTTCGAGCGCTTGAGGTCAGGACAGCCTTGGCACCCCCAGCCGATCAAAGTACGCAATGGTCAGCACTCGCTTGATGGCCCCGTCACTGTTGCGCCACCACCTGTGGCAGTTACCCGCCACTTGGTTCGCTACATCTTCCGAGGCCCCCAGCGCCTTCAACTCCCTATAGATCGCCTTCGGCCTCTTCCAGTGCCTGAGCTGGATCGCTCTCAGCCGATGACGCAACCACTCGTCCAGCCCTCGCCAGACCTTGGGCGTTTGCGCCATCCCGAAGTAGGCCTTCCAGCCCAGCAGGTAGGGCCTCAGCTTTTCCACCACTTGCGCCATGCTGCGCCCAAACGCAAAGCCAGTGCCCAACTCCAGCAAGAAGTGCGTGATGTGCCGGATCAGGCCGCTCTCGATGTCGCGCTCATGGGCTTCGTCACCCAAGCCCAAAAAATCGAACAGGTAGGGGTCTTTTAAGGTGTCTTGGGCCAAATCGGAGTGCGGTGATGGCAGCCGTTCGCCAAAATTCGTAACGGCTTGGCCCTGGCGGGCCAACAAGCGGTTCTTGATCTGCACTTCCAGCGTCGTTCGCGACCACCCCCGCTGTAGGGCTTGTGCGGCATACCACTCGCGCTCTTCTGGGGTTTGCAACTGGGTCAGCAAGGTCACGATGTGGAACCAAGGCAATTGGGCAGCAGGCTGCTGCCCAAATTGCTGGGACGGGCAGTGCTCGGCAAAGAAGCGCATGTACTTCAGGTTGCGCGATGAAAACCCCTTCATCTGCGGAAAAGCTTCGCGCAGATCACGGGAGAGCCGGTCAACCACTTTCGCTCCCCAACCCTCGCGGCTTTGCCGGTCAAGAATATCGCGCCCGATGTGCCAGTACAGCAGCACCAGTTCCCGGTTGACGGCCAGCGCGGCGCGCTGCTGGGCGCTGTGGATACGGGTTTTCAGCTCAGCGAGCCAGTCGGTGTAGCCCTCGGGCGCGGGCATGAGCAAGGTAGGACGGTCGGTCATGTGGCGGCCTCCAGCAAGGGCGTGACGCGGACGCGGCCAGTGAGGAGGTCGTCCATGAGGCCAGATTTCAGCAATTTAAACTTTTGCAAGTCATGCTCTTCAGTTTCTTGGCGCTGCTTTGCAGCCAATATTTCTATGACCATGCGTTCTTGCTCATCAACCTTGGGGGTGGGGAGAGGCACGGTCGCCAACTTCTCCTGGGTAAGGTGCGCAATACTTGTCCGCGATACGTATTCTGAAAGTGCATCTCCGCTCATCAGGTAACGCAACACCTCCAATAACAGTCGAGGTTGAAAACCGTGACGTGGTCTCAGCCTGTGCAGCGCTTTCTGGTAATAGCACTCATCAATCTCATCCTCCCAAATTGCTGCCCGACCTACTTCGCCACCTTCGCAAACAAGAAGATCTCCTTTTTGCAATCTGAAGCGATTCAGATCAGATTTGGACAGCCGCACTTGCTGGATTTCACCAAGGTCAATCCGATCCCATTGCACAGCCTTGTTTCCAAGATAAGGTTTCAAGACGCCAGAGTTCTTTTGTCCATCCAACATCTTGCCAAGCTGAATCTCGAACTGGTCCCCGATTGAAGAGAGCGCCCACTCCTTCGGGATCCACCCCAGCGGTGACTGTTTATAGAGGTGTGGTGCCTCAGACTGCGGCGGGCGCAGTTCGCCGTTGGCGTCGATGCCGCGTGTCAGCAGGTCGTGCAGCAGGCCCTGCTTGACGGCCTTGAGCTTGGCGATGATCGCCTCGGTTTCGTGGAGGGCGGTGTCGAGGGTGTCGATGACTTGGGCGATCCTTGCCTGGTCACCTTCAATGCCGGCCAGGGCCTTGCTCAGCAGATTGCCGACGTTGGCCTGTCGGGAGTTGTCGACGAGGTAGCTGTAGCGCGACTCTTTAGGCACCCAGAAGTAACCGTCTTTTTTGTACCAACGCTTGTTCTCGGCCGAGGCCTCCGCTTCGACGGGCGTCTTGCCTGCGTCGATTTCGAGTTGGATCACTTCAGCGCGGCGCTGCTCGAACACGTCAGAGCAGCGCTTGAGGAACAGCATGCCAAAGATGTATTCCTTGAACTCCGAGGCATCCATCTTGCCGCGCAGGATGTCGGCGGCTTTGAAGAGGTGGCGTTCCAGCTGAGGCAGGGTACTGGGCATACGTGATTAGAGGGTGTGGAAGGCCAACAGATTGACTGATTTAGTATCTGAGTGTAATGAGGAATTCCTTAGAATCGAGGGCTGTTGCTCTCTGTAGCAAGCAGTCATTTTCGATCCCAAGGAGCACATCGTGGCTACCGTCAACCCCATACAAAACTTGTTTGCACGGCTTAACGAGGCGGGGATTTCCACGCCTGTTGCCCGCAAATCTCTGCCCAGCTGGTGGGACGATGAGATTGCCTTGATTCCGTCTGGCTTGCAGCAAGCCCAGATGTATTTGGCTCGGGCGTTCAACATCAGCCTGGCCAGTTTGGCTGACCCCAACGCGGCGGTGATCTTTTTGGCAAGCCCCCAACAGAAGCCTGTAACTCATTGAAGCCTTGAACGATATGACCTCACCTGACCTCGCCACCCTGCGCCAGCGCGTGCAGGCCCGCACCGCCGACCAGGACGTGGCCGATTACCAGCGCGACGGCGCGGTGTGCATCCGCAACTTGTTCACGCCCGAAGAAGTGGCCTTGCTGCGTGACGGCATTGAATCCAACTTGGCCCACCCCAGCCCGCGTGGGATGGTGGCCAGTCGGCCCGACGACCCAGGGCGCTTTTTTGAGGACTTTTGCAACTGGCAGGACATCCCGCAGTACAAGCGTTTCATCTTTGAAACGCCCTTGGCCGCTCTGGCCCAGCGCCTGATGCAAAGCACCACGGTGCGCCTGTACCACGACCACCTGCTGGTCAAGGAGCCCGGCACGCGCCAGCGCACGCCTTGGCACCAGGACCAGCCTTATTACAACGTGGACGGCCTGCAAAACATCAGCTTCTGGATTCCGGTGGACCCGGTGTCCCGCCCATCCACGTTGGAGTTCATCGCGGGTTCGCACCGAGGCCCCTGGCTCATGCCGCGCACCTTCATGACGAACCAGGCCAAATGGTTCCCCGAAGGCTCTCTGGCCGAGTTGCCCGACATCGACAACCACCGCCAAGACTTCCCCATCTTGGGCTGGGACTTGCAGCCGGGCGATCTGGTGTGTTTTCACATGCTCAGCCTGCACGCCTCGGCCGGGGTAGACGGCACGCAGCGCAGGCGCGTGTACTCGGTGCGTTTTTTGGGCGACGACATGACCCACGCACCACGGCCTTGGGTGACCTCGCCGCCCTTCCCCGAGCTAGACCAGGAACTGCCGGCCGGGGTGCCGATGGACCATGCGCTGTTTCCGTTGATGCAAACTTGATCCAAGGTCGGGCTGCCGATCGATCAACGGGGGTCATGGCCCCATGTTTCGCACCTCAACGTCACGGAGCCACCAACAATCACCCTCCCGTGAAGTCCTTCACCATGTTGCCATACCACTGCAAATCGGCTTGCCACAGTTCCTGACGGCGGAAGTTGTCGTCGGTGACGGTTTGCAGCAAGTGCCCTGCTTCACCCATCTTGTATTCGAATTTCACATTGATGGCTTCCAAAGGTTCGGTGTTGACCAGCATGAAGCACAGGTTGTCGATGATCACGGGTTTCATCGGTTGGCCTTTGGATTGCTGTGCGATGTAGGTGGACACGCTGCGCCCCATGCGGTTGGCGATGTGGCCGCTCTTGGGGTAGTGGCCAAACTGGGGGGACACCGCGCCCACGCTGTCGCCAATCACGAACACGTTGGGATCGTCCTTCATGTTGTAAAACTCGGGGTGCACTTCGGCCCAGGTGGTGGGCTTGCCGTCTGGCGTCTTGCCCACGGCACCCATTTTCCAGACCAGATCAGCCGCCTGATGGTGGCCCATGAAGATGGCGTCATCAAACTTGAAGTCGCCCGCCATGGTCTTGACCACCTTGTTGTAGGGGTCCAGTTCTTTCACGCCCGCGTTGGGCACGTAGGTGATCGTGTCGTGGTACAGCTCGTCAAACGCCATGCGGTAGCCGCCGCCAATGGGCGCGATGCGGGGCTTGGGGTCGAGGATCACAATCTTCGCGGGGATCTTGTTTCTCTGAAAGTAATCGGCCATCAAACACGCTCGCTCATACGGGGACGGCGGGCAGCGGTGCGGCGGCGGTGGCAGCGTCATGACAAACGTCCCCCCCTTGAAACCTTTGATTTTTTGTTTGAGCGCCAAATGTTCAGCGCTGGGCACATAGGCGCTGGAGAAATGCTTGTGCGTGTACGCCATGGCGGCGCGGTCATTGCCAAACCAGGGTTCATAGGTCACGCGGATACCGGCGGACACGACCAGCCAGTCGTAATCCACAAAGCCTTGTGCGGTGTGCACCCGCTTTTTGTCGCGGTCAATGTCGGTGATTTCGGTTTGCACAAAGGTGTAGCCCATGCGCTCGGCCGCTGCGCTGTACGAGTGCAGCAGGAAGGAGGTGTCCACCACATCGACCAACCACTTGTTGCTCAAAGGGCAAGACCAGAAGATGGGATTTTTTTCAAGCAGCACGACCTCCAGGTCGGGTGCGTCTTCGCGCAAATGGCGGGCAGCGGCCAAGCCCCCCCAACCACCACCCAAAATGACCACACGGCGTTTTTTGCCCTTGGGCATCAACTCGGTGGTGGGCGTGAACAAAAAAGGCTGAGCGATGACAGCAGAGGACGCAACCGACAGTGCGCCCCATGCTGCCGCGCCTTGAAGGAGGGTGCGACGTGCGGTGGTCATAAAGGACTTCCGTGAATGTGAAGGAAAAACCTGTCGGCGCATGCGAGGAGAAGTAACTCCAATGCCCCGAAGGCAGGTCACCCACGCGGCGGGCGTGGGTGCCTGATATTACGCCATGGCCCATGTCATGGCGCTTGCCCTTGGGAAGCCTCATGGCTGCTGCCAAAAGCCTGTCCTGAGCAGGGTTTTCACGCATCTACATCGCATTTATTTTTGTATACAGTTTGGAACACAAAGAAGCGCCCATCTAGTTTCTTTGCGGTTTTTACCCTCTGTTTACTTTTCAGGAGTCCCCTCCATGAGTTCAACCATCCACCCCGTGGACGAGAAATTGCCCAACGGCAAGCTCGCCGCATTGGGCCTGCAACATGTGCTGGTGATGTATGCCGGTGCTGTGGCCGTGCCCCTGATCGTGGGCCGCGCCCTCAAGCTCAGCCCGCAAGACGTGGCTTACCTGATTTCGGCCGACCTGTTTTGCTGCGGTCTGGTCACCCTGATCCAGTCGCTGGGGGCCACGCAGTGGTTCGGCATTCGCCTGCCCGTGATGATGGGCGTGACGTTCGCATCCGTGGCCCCCATGGTGGCCATGGCCAACGCCAACCCGGGCGAGCTGGGGGCGCAGCTGATCTTTGGCTCCATCATTGGGGCGGGCATCATCTCGATCCTGATCGCGCCGCTGGTCAGCCGCTTGTTGCGCTTTTTCCCGCCCGTGGTCACTGGCACCATCATTGCTGTGATCGGCATCAGCCTGATGCGCATCGGCATCAACTGGATTTTTGGCAACCCGTTTGGCCCCACCGCGCCCAGCATCGTGACGCCCGAGCACAAGCAGTGGCTGGACGCCGCAGCGGCTGCCGCCAGCGCACCGGGCTCCGTGTTGCCCGCCGTTCCCAAGGATCTGGCACTCTTGCCCAAGATGCCCAACCCCAAATACGCCGACCTGACCGGCGTGGGCATTGCCGCATTGGTGTTGGTCTCCATCATGTTGATCGCCCGCTACGCCAAAGGCTTTTTGGCCAACATCTCGGTGCTGCTGGGCATCGTGATCGGTGGCGTGGTGGCCACAGCCATGGGCCTGATGAACTTCGACAAGGTCGGAAAAGCCGCCTGGTTTGATGTGGTGCTGCCCTTCCACTTTGGCATGCCCGTGTTTGAGCCCGTGCTGATTTTGACCATGACCTTGGTGATGATCGTGGTGATGATCGAATCGACCGGCATGTTCCTGGCGCTGGGCGAGATGACCGATAAAAAAGTCGATCAGGCAGCCCTCACACGCGGCTTGCGCACCGACGGTCTGGGCACCTTGATTGGCGGCATTTTCAACACATTCCCCTACACCAGCTTCTCGCAAAACGTGGGCTTGGTCGCCGTGACCGGTGTCAAGAGCCGCTTTGTGTGTGTGGCCGGTGGTTTGATTTTGGTCGCCTTGGGCCTCTTGCCCAAGATGGCGGCCTTGATCGAATCCTTGCCCACGGTGGTGTTGGGCGGCGCGGGTCTGGTCATGTTCGGCATGGTGGCGGCCACCGGCATCCGCATCTTGGGCGGGGTGGACTTCAAGAACAACCGCTTCAACGCCATGATCGTGGCCATCTCGATCGGCATCGGCATGATCCCGCTGATCGCGCCCAACTTCAAACAGTGGATGCCGCACGGTCTGCATCCGCTGATCGAGTCGGGCATTTTGCTGGCCTCCATCAGCGCTGTGGCTCTGAACCTGTTCTTCAACGGTGCCAGCGGGGACAACCGCGACGCGATTGAAGCGGCCAAGCAAGCCGAGGCGCATTGAATTCAGGCAACTGAAGTCATGGCTACCCAGTCAAGCCGGGTATGACATGCTTTCATCAACCAAAAGCCAAGCCACGTGCTTGGCTTTTTGCTTTTTATGCAGGTAATCCACAGCCTGAAACGGCGCTCAAATAGGTTACGCTTTCACGGACCTCTTTTTATTTGATCTACCGAGACAAGAACAATGAGCCAAAAACAACTCTCCCCCGCCGAAGAAGCCCTGCGCGATGCGGCCCGCGATTACCACCGCTTTCCCACCCGCGGCAAGGTCTCGGTCAACCCGACCAAGCCCCTGTCCAACCAGCGCGACCTGTCGCTGGCCTATTCACCCGGCGTGGCTTATCCATGCCTGGACATCGAAGCCGACCCGTCCAAAGCGGCCGAGTTCACCTCACGCGGCAATCTGGTGGCGGTGATCACCAACGGCACGGCTGTGCTGGGCCTGGGCGACATCGGCCCGCTGGCGGCCAAGCCCGTGATGGAGGGCAAGGGCTGCCTGTTCAAGAAATTCGCGGGCATTGACGTGTTCGACATCGAACTGGCCGAGCGCGACCCGGACAAACTGGTGGACATCATCGCCGCCATGGAGCCCACCTTGGGCGGCATCAACCTCGAAGACATCAAGGCGCCCGAGTGCTTCTACATCGAGAAGAAGCTGCGCGAGCGCATGAACATCCCGGTCTTCCACGACGACCAGCACGGCACGGCCATCATCGCCTCGGCCGCCATGCTCAACGGCTTGGAGCTGGTGGGCAAGGACATTGGCAGCATCAAGCTGGCCGTCTCGGGCGCGGGCGCAGCCGCCATCGCGTGCCTGGACGTGATGGTGGGCCTGGGCGTGAAGGTCGAAAACATTTTTGTCTGCGACTCCAAAGGCGTGATCTACGAAGGCCGCCCCGGCGGTTACGACGAGTCCAAAGCCCGCTACGCGCAAAAGACCGAGGCCCGTAGCCTGGCCGATGCGGTCAACGGGGCCGACGTGTTCCTGGGCTGCTCGGCCCCCGGCGTGATGACGGTGGCCATGATCAAGACCATGGCCCGTGACCCGGTGATCCTGGCCCTGGCCAACCCCGAGCCCGAAATCCGCCCCGAGCTGGCCAAGGCCGCCCGCCCGGACTGCATCATCGCCACCGGCCGCTCGGACTACCCGAACCAGGTCAACAACGTGCTGTGCTTCCCCTACATCTTCCGGGGGGCCCTGGACTGCGGCGCGACCAAAATCACCGAGGCCATGAAGCTCGCCTGCGTGCGCCAGATTGCCGACCTGGCCAAGGCCGACATCAGCGAAGAAGTGGCCAGCGCATACGCAGGCAAAGAGCTGTCTTTTGGCCGCGACTACCTGATCCCCACGCCGTTTGACTCGCGCCTGATCCTGCGCATCGCCCCCGCCGTGGCCCAAGCCGCAGCCGACTCTGGCGTGGCCACGCGCCCCATCACCGACATGGACGCCTACCGACAGCAGCTGCAAAGCTTTGTGACGCAAACCGGCATCCTGATGCGTCCCATCTTCAACGCCGCCAAGGCAGTGCCACAAGACGCTAAGCGCGTGGCCTATGCCGACGGTGAAGACGAACGCGCTCTGCGTGCGGCCCAGATGGCCATTGACGACAAACTGGCCCACCCGATCCTGATTGGCCGCCCCTCGGTCATCGCCGCCCGCATCGAAAAAGCCGGTCTGCGCATGCGCCTGGGCGTGGACGTGGACAACGTGAACCCCGAAGACGATCCACGTTTCCGCCAATACTGGGAGCACTACCACCAGCTGATGAAGCGCAACGGCGCCACACCCGCCGTGGCCAAGGCGGCGGTGCGCCGCTCCAACACCATCATCGGCTCGCTGATGGTCTCGCTGGGCGACGCCGACGCCATGATCTGCGGCCTGGCCGGCACTTACATGACGCATCTGGAGCGGATTGACAGCATCCTGGGCAAGCGGGCGGACGTGGGCAACTACGCCGCCGTGAACGCCCTCATGACCAACCAGGGTCCGCTGTTCGTCACCGACACCTATGTCAATGAAGACCCCAGCGCCGAACAACTGGCCGAGATCGCCTGGATGGCCGCCCAAGAGGTGCAGCGCTTTGGCATCGTGCCCAAGGTGGCGTTCCTGTCGCATTCAAGCTACGGCTCGTCCAAGCGGGCGTCCGCCCGCAAGATGCGCCTGGCGCGTGACCTGTTCGTGGCGCAGCACCCCGACATCGAGTGCGATGGCGAGCTGCACGGCGACGCGGCCCTGCAGCCCGAAATCCGCAGCGCCTACCTCGAAGACAGCAGCCTCACCGGCTCGGCCAACCTGTTGGTCTGCCCCAACCTGGACGCGGCCAACATTTTGTACAACGTGATGAAGACCACCACCAGCGGCGGCGTCACGGTCGGCCCGATCCTGATGGGCACGGCCGCCACGGCGCACATCCTGACGCCTGCGGCCACCGTGCGCCGGGTGCTGAACATGACCGCCTTGGCGGTGGCGCAAGCGCACCATTGAGGCACCCTGTTCAAGCCTTTTTAAATCACACATTGCCGCAGCGCCGCCCCACCCCGCTGGGGTGGCCCAGCGTGTAAATGGCATCAACCTGAACAAAAAGCCTCATTTTGGTGCAATCAACCGGTCTGGGTGGCACCAAAAGCGGGGATTTCTAGGGGATGGACCTGACACGGCCCGTCAGCACCTTGGTCGATAATGGCACCGATTTTGCTAGACAAGATTCACCGTTTATTGACCCTGGAGCCCCTCATGAACAAGCGTTTCTTACTCAAGGCCACAGCTGCACTGGCCGCCGTCGCCTCTTTTGGCTTGGCACAAGCACAAAGCACCGCCATCAAGTTCCAGCTCGATTGGCGCTTTGAGGGTCCATCGGCTTTCTTCTTGCTGCCTGCGGCCAAGGGCTATTTCAAGGACGCCAAACTGGACGTGACCGTGGACTCGGGCAACGGCTCGGGTGGCGCAGTCACCCGCGTGGCTTCGGGCACCTACGACCTGGGCTTTGCCGATCTGGCCGCCCTGATGGAGTTCCACGCCAACAACCCCGACGCACCGAACAAGCCTGTGGCCATCATGATGGTCTACAACAACACGCCCGCATCGGTCATGGCTTTGAAGAAGTCCGGCATCAAGACCCCCGCCGACTTGGCCGGCAAAAAGCTGGGCGCACCCGTGTTTGACGCCGGTCGCCGTGCATTCCCCATCTTCCAGAAAGCCAACGGCATTGGCAACGTGGCCTGGACCGCGATGGACCCGCCTTTGCGTGAAACCATGCTGGTGCGCGGTGACGTGGACGCCATCACCGGCTTCACCTTCACATCGCTGCTCAACATCGAGGCACGTGGCGTGAAGGCCGAAGACGTGGTCGTGATGCAGTACCCCGACTTTGGCGTCAAGCTGTACGGCAACGCCATCATCGCCTCACCCAAAATCCTGAAAGAAAACCCTGCTGCTGTGAAAGCCTTCCTGTCTGCCTTCACCAAGGGTGCCAAAGACGTGATGGCCGACCCGACCAAAGCCATTGAATCGGTCAAGGCACGCGACGGCATCATCAACGTGGCGCTGGAAACACGCCGCTTGCAGTTGGCGATCGACACCGTGATCAACAGCCCCTCGGCCCGCGCCGAAGGCTTTGGTCAAGTCAATGGTCCTCGCATGACGCTGATGGCGTCGCAAGTGTCGGACGCCTTCAACACCAAGACCCGCGTGAAGTCTGAAGACATCTGGAACGGCTCGTTCCTGCCCTCGGCCAAAGAGCTGGACATTCTGCCCAAGCCCAAGAAGTAAGGCCACGGCTTGCGGCCAGCCCTGTGCGGCCGCAAGCTTTCGGCGCTGAGCGGTTCCCACTCGGCGCTGTGAGCCCACTGGGGTGTGCAACGCGTCAGTGGGCTTTTGCCAAGCCGCACGTGTATACACGCTCGAACACCATTTCAAAGTCACACCATGTCCCAAGACGCATTCGTCGATTTTCAGAATGTCTGGCTGGCCTACAACGACGAGTTGCTGGCGCAAAACCACTTTGCTGTCGAAGACATCAACCTGCAAGTCAAACAAGGCGAATTCATCGCCATCGTCGGGCCCTCGGGCTGCGGCAAGTCCACCTTCATGAAGCTGACCACCGGCCTGAAGATGCCAAGCCGTGGCCGCATTTTGGTCGATGGGCAGCCTGTGACTGGGCCACTCAAGATCAGCGGCATGGCGTTTCAAGCCTCGTCGTTGCTGCCATGGCGCACCACGCTCGACAACGTGTTGTTGCCCCTTGAAATCGTGGAGCCCTACCGCTCCAACTTCAAGCAAAAGAAAGAAGAGTACGCAGAGCGCGCACGCAAACTGCTGAACACCGTGGGTTTGGGCGGCTACGAAGACAAATTCCCTTGGCAACTGTCGGGCGGCATGCAGCAACGCGCCAGCATCTGCCGCGCCCTGATCCATGAACCCAAAATGCTGCTGCTGGACGAGCCCTTTGGTGCGCTCGATGCCTTCACGCGTGAAGAGCTCTGGTGCATCTTGCGCGACCTGTGGACCGAGCAAAAGTTCAACGTCATTCTGGTCACGCACGACCTGCGCGAATCGGTGTTTCTGGCCGACACGGTGTACGTGATGAGCAAGAGCCCTGGCCGCTTTGTGGTCAAGCGCGAGATCGACCTGCCGCGCCCGCGTGATCTGGAGATCACCTACACCCCCGAATTCACCAACATCGTGCACGAGCTGCGCGGCCACATCGGCGCCATACGCAAGACCGGTGCAGCGATCAACCAATAAGCGGGAGCCACGCACATGAAACAAAAAACACTGGAAACCTGGTCACCATGGATCCTGCTGGTGCTGAGTCTGCTGATCTGGGAGGGGCTGTGCCGCGCCTTCAATGTGTCGGAATTCGTCTTCCCCAGCCCTTGGCGCATTGCCGAACAAACGGTTGAATACCGCGATGTGATTGCGGGCCACGCCTGGCGCACCTTCTGGGTGACCATGGTGGGCTTTGGCATCGCCATCGTGGTGGGCGTGCTGCTGGGCTTCATCATCGGCAGCTCGCGACTGGCTTATGCCGCCGTGTACCCGCTCATGACCGCCTTCAATGCCCTGCCCAAAGCGGCCTTTGTGCCCATCTTGGTGGTGTGGTTTGGCATCGGCATCGGCCCGGCCATCCTCACGGCGTTTCTCATCAGCTTCTTCCCGATCATGGTGAACATCGCCACGGGTCTGGCCACGCTGGAGCCTGAACTCGAAGACGTGTTGCGCGTGCTGGGCGCCAAGCGTTGGGATGTGCTGATCAAAGTCGGCCTGCCGCGCTCCATGCCTTACTTTTACGGCTCGCTCAAAGTCGCCATCACGCTGGCCTTTGTGGGTACCACCGTGTCCGAGATGACCGCATCGAACGAAGGCATTGGCTACCTGCTGATCTCGGCCGGCTCGGCCATGCAAATGGGTCTGGCGTTTTCAGGTCTGGTGGTGGTGGGCGCGATGGCGATGATCATGTACGAACTGTTCAGCGCCATCGAAAAGCACACCACCGGCTGGGCACACCGCAGCTCGCAAGGTGAATGAAGCGCATGCTGTCTTGCGTGTGATGAAGTCGGCCGATCCAAGAACGTTGATGCAATGACTTGGCTGGCCCGACTGGATTTGGACTACACGCTCGAAGCCGAACGCAGTGTGGCCCGCTACCTGCACCAGGGGCCGCTGCGCATATTGCAAAGCCTCTACCCCGAAGGCGATGCCATCTGCCACAACGTGCTGGTGCACCCGCCCAGCGGTCTGGTGGGGGGCGACACGCTGGACATGCACGTTTCTGTGGGTGCAGGCGCTCACGGCTTGGTCACCACACCGGGGGCCACACGCTTTTACCGGTCTGACGCGGGCCTGGCCACCCAGCAGGTGCATGCGCGGCTTGAATCGGGTGCACGTCTGGAATGGCTGCCTTTGGAGGCGATTGCCTATAACGGCTGCGACGGCCTCAACCGCGCTGTGTTTGATCTGGCACCCGGGGCCGAGATGATGACTTGGGACATCACCGCCCTGGGCCTGCCCGCCGCCGACTTGCCATTTGCGCAGGGCACATTTCGCCAGCACTTAGAAATTCCCGGCGTGTGGCTGGAGCGCGGCACGATCAGCGCCGCCGACACCCGCCTGATGGACAGCCCCCTGGGCTTGGCTGGGCAGCGCTGCATGGCGACGCTGGTGTTTGCTGCGGGCAGCGCCATGTCCGACGAGCGTATTGAACGGGCACTGGCCTGCGCCCGCGAGCTGCTCGCAGCTTCAGAACTGCGCCTGATGGCAGGGGCCACCTCACCGCACCAACAGGTCATTGTGCTGCGGGTGCTGTCACCTGTGACCGAACCTGCGATGCAATTGCTCAGACAGGTGTGGGCGGCGTGGCGGCATGAGA
Organism: Limnohabitans sp. 2KL-1; assembly: GCF_003063435.1. GTDB lineage: Bacteria > Pseudomonadota > Gammaproteobacteria > Burkholderiales > Burkholderiaceae_C > Limnohabitans_A. The sequence continues at coordinate 247,922 of NZ_NESL01000003.1, forward strand.
TGTGGGGCTTGCCGGGGGCTGTGCCTCGGTTGTGGAATCTTTAGGCCGCACAATACCGTTTTGCCCAAGTCAGAGTGAAAGAAAACGGGGGACGGTATGAGTGAGCTGATCATCTATCAAAGCGACGATGGCAAGGCACGGGTGCAATTTCGCGCAGTCAACGGCAATGTATGGCTCAACCAGCAAGAAATTGCCGAGCTTTTCGCAACCACCAAACAAAACGCCAGCCTGCACATCAAAAACATTTTGGCCGAGGGTGAGTTAGGGGCAGAGGCAACTGTCAAGGAATCCTTGACAGTTCAAACCGAAGGTCGGCGAAAGGTCCAACGCCAAGTCTTTTTGTACAGTCTCCCTCTGATTCTTGCCGTGGGCTACCGCGTGCGTTCAGTGCGCGGCACCCAGTTCCGACAGTGGGCCACCGCCCACCTGACCGAATACCTGGCAAAAGGCTTCGTCATAGACGACCAATGCCTGAAAAACCCCGGCGGCTGGGACTATTTTGATGAACTGCTGGCGCGCATCCGCGAGATACGCGCCTCCGAAAAACGCTTTTACCAAAAGGTGCGTGACCTCTTTGCCCGAGCAGCGACTACCGAGCCAACGAACATACCGCCAACTCTTCTCTGCCGAAGTGCAAAACAAATTGCTCTACGCCGTCACGCAATACACCGCAGCCGAAATCATCCGAGACCGGGCTGACGCCAACGCACCCAACATGGGCCTGACCGCATGGGAAGGCAGCCGAGTGCGCAAGGCCGATGTGATCGTGGCCAAGAACTATCTGAACGCCGACGAGGTGGACACGCTCAACCGACTGGTCATCATCTTTCTGGAATAGGCCGAGCTGCGCACCAAAGACCGCCAGCCTCTCACGCTGGAATACTGGCGTCAGAACGTGGACCGGCTGTTGGCCTTCAACGACAAACCCATCTTGCAAGGCAGCGGCAAACTGAGCAATGAACGAGCCAAACAGATCGCCCATGATCGCTATGACAGCTTCGACGTCCAGCGTCGCCAGGCCGAAGCACTGGCTGCCGATGCGGAAGATTTGAAGGTGCTGGAGAATGTGGCCAAAAGAAGCAAGGATAAAGGCGCGTGAAATACCAAGCGTGCAATCTGGTGCACGGCTTGAATGGCTCCCTTGGAAGCCATTGTGATGGCCTCACCCGCGCCATCTTTGACCTGCCCCCGGTTCTGTAATGATGACTTGGGACATCACGGCGCTGGGCTTGTCCGGTCAGCGTTGCATAGTCACGCTGGTGCTTGCGGCAGGCAGTGCCATCGCGACTTATTGATCCGGCACGCTGAAGTTTGAATTTTTTGCACTGTCACCGCATCGGCAGCTTCAGCTCCGACAAGTGCCCACGCCACAACCATCAAAGTAGCTTCTAAAACTATCGACCGACAAGACTTTTGCCCATTTATTCATTCACAGGGCCGGATCAATAACGCACGGAACGCGCCTTGGATAGTTCACGAGACCTGCTCGAAGCCTCTGAACTGCACCTCACGGCCGGGGCCACATTGCCTCACAAGCAAATCATCGTGCTGCGGGTGCTGTCCCCCGTAACCAAGCCTGCGAGGCAAGTGTGGGCGGCATGGCGGCATGAGCTTTAGGCGTTGAGTGGGACATCGCCCCACTTGTGTAATCCGGGAAAAGCGTCTGCTTCACTTGAGATTTCTTATCATCAAGCCCAAAATCTCATCAAAACCCGATGGAAATGATAGGATTATTTCTTTTCTTATCATGGAGATAAGAAACCCGTTCACATCCGCACACATGAACCATTCCAAAGATTGCCTGCGCCATGAACCCGACTCTGCTGTCACCCCGTCACACGGCCTTGTTGCGCTGGCTCGTCACCGCAGACCAAGCAGTACCGCCTGGGGAGCTCGAGTCAGCGTTGCAGATATCACGCCCCACCCTCAACCGTGATTTGAGAGAACTGCTGAGTGCAGGATTTCTGGAAAAAAGCGGGGATGGCCGTGCGACACGCTATAGCGCCACCGATGCAGCCCAAGCAGCATTGGGTGACCCGCTTTCAGCCCCATCCCCTTCGGCAAGAACGGGCCATCTTCAGTGGTCGGCGGCTGCATTGCCTTTGGTCCAATCGCTGCAAGCACCTTTGGGCACCCGCATTCCGGTGGGCTACGACAACCTTTTTGTGGACGACTACGTTCCCAATCAGTCAAGCCTGTTGCCACCGGCATTGGCCGCCGATTTGTTTCATGCCGGACGCAGCCCGGACCAACAACCGGCTGGCACTTATGCCCGCGAAGTTTTGGAGCAACTGCTCATCGACCTGTCTTGGTCCTCATCTCACCTGGAAGGCAACAACAAAAGCTTGCTCGACACCCGAATCCTTTTCGAGTTGGGTGAGCAAGCAGGGCCTTTGGACAACGACACCGTGATGCTGCTCAACCACAAAGACGCGATCGAGTTCATGGTCAACGCCGTGCCCAGCGAAGGCATCATCGTGCCCGTGATCGTCGACCTGCAAGCCAAGCTGATGAAAGACTTGCTGAAGGACTCGCGCGACATTGGCAGCATCCGTCGGCGTGTGGTGAACATCGATGGCTCCGTCTACGTGCCCAGCAACATCCCCATGTTGCTGGAAGAAAAACTGGCCTCGGTGGTGGACAAAAGTCGGCAGATTCGCAACCCCGTTGAGGCCGCTTTCTTTCTTTGGGTCAACCTGGCTTACCTTCAGCCATTTGCCGATGGCAACAAGCGCACCAGCCGTTTGTGCGCCAACATGCCCTTGATGCTGTACAACTGCGCACCCCTGTCATTTTTGGATGTGGAGCGTTCCGACTATACGACCGCACTTTTGGGTGTGTACGAGCAACGCCAAGTCGATGCGGCGGTGGAACTGTTTGAATTCATCTACCGGCGGTCGATTCAAAAGTACAGCGTACTGCGAGCATCCATGGCCGCACCCGACCCCCTTCGATCTCGATACAGACAGACCCTGAACGAGATCATGCAGTGGGTGGTCATGCACAGGCAACCGCAGCAAACAGCGTTAGCAGCTGTTCAGGTCGATCCCAACGATCTGTCGGGTTTAAACGAAATCGTTAACACCGAGTTGAACCACTTAGAGGTCTACAACTGCGCTCGCTACAACCTGGCGCGGGGTGTGACACAAACATGGATATCCGCTGGAAGGCCCAGGTAAACGGGCTGACACCCTCAAATCGCCACCAGCTGCTGAATGTTCTTTTCTTTCATCTCACTGCCCGGACCACGCGCAATCACCTCGCCACGTTCCATCACCAAATACTGGTCTGCAAGCTCTTCGGCAAAGTCGTAGTACTGCTCACACAGCAGCACCGCCATGCGCTGGCCTTGCAGGCCGACATCGGCCAGCTGACGGATCACGCGGCCGATGTCCTTGATGATGCTGGGTTGGATGCCTTCGGTGGGTTCGTCCAGGATCAGCAAGCGCGGCTTGGCGGCCAAGGCGCGCGCGATGGCGAGTTGTTGTTGCTGGCCTCCTGACAAATCGCCACCACGGCGGTGCAGCATTTGCTTGAGTACCGGGAACAGTTGAAACAATTCGGGCGGAATCGGCGTGCCGCCAGGCTGTGTGGCCAGGCCCATCAGCAAGTTGTCTTCGACCGTGAGGCGCGCAAATATTTCTCGGCCTTGGGGCACATAGCCTATGCCTGCGGCGGCGCGTTCGTAAGGCTTGGCGTTGCTCAGCTCTTTGCCGTCCAGCAGCACGTTGCCACTTTTGATCGGCACCAAGCCCATGAGCGACTTGAGCAGCGTGGTCTTGCCTACGCCGTTGCGGCCCAACAGCACGGTGACTTGGCCTTGCGCGGCGTTCAGGCTCACGTCACGCAGGATGTGAGAGCCGCCGTAGTACTGATGAATATTCTTAACTTCAAGCATGTTTCATTCTTCAAGTAGGTCGGACCTTCAGGTCCGACACAAGGTTTATCGCGGCACATGTCGGAGCTGAAGCTCCGACCTACAAGAACCCGCGCCTGTCGTAGAGCACCACATCCCATCAGCGCCCCAAATAAACCTCGATCACCCGCTCGTCGGCCTGCACCTGATCGAGCGTGCCCTGGGCCAGCACCGAGCCGTCACACAGCACGGTGACGATGTCCGAGATGGTGCGGATGAAGCTCATGTCGTGCTCCACCACCATCAGCGAGTGCTTGCCCTTGAGCGTCAAAAACAACTCAGCGGTGCGTTCGGTTTCAAAGTCGGTCATACCGGCCACGGGTTCGTCCAGCAGCAGCAGTTTGGGGTCTTGCATCAGCAGCATGCCGATCTCCAGCCACTGCTTTTGGCCGTGGCTGAGCAAGCCCGCCTGTTTGCTGACGCTATCCGCCAGATGGATCGTGTGCAGCACTTCGGCCAGGCGGTCTGACTGCGCTGAGTCGAGTCTGAAGAACATCGAGGCTTTCACACCCTTGTGGGTCTTCAAAGCCAGCTCCAGGTTTTCAAACACCGTGAGGTGTTCAAACACCGTGGGCTTCTGGAACTTGCGACCAATGCCCAGCTGCGCGATCTCGGGTTCGTTGTGGCGCAGCAAATCGATGGTGCTGCCAAAGAACACGCTGCCTTCGTCAGGGCGGGTCTTGCCGGTGATGATGTCCATCATCGTGGTCTTGCCCGCGCCGTTGGGGCCAATGATGCAGCGCAGCTCACCGGGCGCGATGTCGAGCGACAGCTTGTTGATGGCCTTGAAGCCGTCAAAGCTCACGCTCACGTCTTCCAGGTACAAGATGCGACCATGGGTCACATCGACCTCTTTGGCGTCTTGCACCACACGGCCATAGCCTGCGCTGCGGCCTCCGGACTCGGTCAATTCGGCCACCAGTTTGGCGTGCTCAACCACGCGTTGTGCACCTTGCTTCAAAAGTTCGGGCGTCATGCTGCACCGCCTTTCTTGTTCTTGAGTTTGCTCACCAGACCCACCACACCTTGCGGCAAATACAAGGTGACCGCAATGAACAGCGCACCCAAAAAATATAGCCAGAATTCGGGCGCGGTCACCGTGAGCCAGCTCTTGGCCCCGTTGACCAAAAATGCGCCCACGATGGGGCCGATCAAGGTGCCACGGCCACCCACAGCGGCCCACACCGCGATCTCGATCGAGTTGGCCGCGCTCATCTCGCCCGGGTTGATGATGCCCACTTGCGGCACATACAAAGCCCCGGCAACACCACACATCACCGCAGAGATGACCCAAATGCTCAGCTTGTAAGGCAACGGCGAATAGCCCGAAAACATGACCCGCGTTTCGGCATCGCGGATCGCCATCAACACCCGACCATATTTGCTGCCCACCAACCAACGCGAGAACAGGAAGAAGCCCAATAGCGTCAAACCGGTCAGCACAAACAACACCATGCGCATGCCGGGGGTGGCAATGGGCAGGTCCAGGATGCGTTTGAAATCGGTGAAGCCGTTGTTGCCGCCAAAGCCGGTTTCGTTGCGGAAGAACAGCAGCATGGCCGCGTAGGTCAAAGCCTGGGTGATGATGGAAAAGTACACCCCTTTGATGCGCGAACGGAACGCGAAGTAGCCGAACACAAAGGCGATGAAACCGGGCACCAGCACCACCAACAGCACGGTGGCGATGAAGCTGTCCGACAGCGTCCAGTGCCAGGGCAACTCTTTCCAGTCCAAGAAGACCATGAAGTCGGGCAAGTTGCTTTTGTAGTTGCCGTCCTGGCCGATCTGGCGCATGAGGTACATGCCCATCACGTAGCCGCCTAAAGCGAAGAACAGGCCATGGCCCAGCGACAAAATGCCGGTGTAGCCCCAGATCAGGTCCATGGCCAAGGCGCAAATGGCGTAGCACATGATCTTGCCAATCAGGGACACGGCAAAGTCGCTCAGGTGCAAAGGATTGCCCGCAGGCACCCACAGGTTGAGCACCGGGGCCAGAAAGCCCACGGCAATCAGCACCAGCAAGAAGGTGGTCCAGGCTTTGCGTCCGAGCAAAGGCGCGTGAGCCGGTAATTGAAATTTTTGCATGTTCATGTTCAAGCCTCTGCGCTGCGACCCTTCATCGCGAAGATGCCTTGCGGCCGCTTCTGGATGAAGACGATGATGAACACCAACACGGCGATCTTGGCCAGCACCGCACCGGTCCAGCCCTCCAACAACTTGTTGGCCAGACCCAGGCCCAATGCGGCGTACACGGTGCCCGCCAGTTGGCCCACGCCGCCCAGCACCACCACCATGAACGAGTCCACGATGTAGCTCTGTCCCAAATCAGGACCGACGTTGCCCACCTGACTCAAGGCGCATCCGGCCAAACCGGCAATGCCCGAACCCAACGCAAACGCATAGGTGTCGATGCGGGCGGTATTAACACCCATGCACGAGGCCATGGGGCGGTTTTGCGTCACGCCGCGCACAAACAAGCCCAGACGCGTCTTGCCAATCAGCAGCGCCATGCCAATCAGCACCGCCGCAGCAAACACGATGATCAGCACCCGGTTCCAGGGCAGTTGCAAATTGGGCAACAACTGCAGCGAACCGCTCATCCACGAGGGGTTTTCCACGCCGACGTTTTGCGCGCCAAACAAACTGCGCACGCCTTGCATCAGCACCAGACTGATGCCCCAGGTGGCCAGCAGGGTCTCCAGTGGCCGACCGTACAAATGTTTCAGCACGGTGCGCTCCATCACCGCACCGACCAGTGCCGAGGTGATGAATGCCACCGGAATCGCCACCAACAAATAGGCGTCGAACACACCGGGCAAGTGGTCACGAAAGAGAGCTTGCACCAGATAGGTGGCATAGGCCCCGATCATCATCAACTCGCCGTGCGCCATGTTGATCACGCCCATCAGGCCGTAAGTGATGGCCAGGCCCAGCGCCACCAGCAGCAAGATGGAGCCCAAACTGGCCCCGGTGAACAAGGTGCCCAGCCGCTCGCCCCAGCGCAGGCCGTCTTGCACCTTGGCCAGCGAAGTCTGAATCTGTTTTTTAACAGTCGGCTCCTGCTCGTTGGCCAGTTGCTGGTTCAACAAAAGCAATGTTTCAGGCTGCTGACTGTCGGCCAGTTCACGTGCAGCGAGCAAACGGTCATTGGGCACCTCACTGCCCAGCATGGCAGCGGCGCGGGCCTGACGCACCAGGCTTTGCACCGTGGCGTCTTGTTCAGCAGCCAGGGCTCTGTCGAGCAAGGGCCTGCGGCTGGCATCGGGTTCTTTGAGCAACGACAGGGCAGCTTGCCTGCGCACCTTCACATCCGGGCTGAACAACTTCAAGGCCGCCAGAGCCGTGTCAATCTCGCCACGCAGCCGGTTGTTCAGCATCACGTCTTCGGCGTCTTGCGGTACTGAAACCGCTTGTCCAGTCACAGGGTCCAGGCCTTGGCCACCACGCACCACCAACACCTGGCCGTTGGAAATTTTCACCACATCGTCGGCCAGCGCCTGCAAATAGGCGGCGGTTTTGTCATCTCCCTGGGTCACGGCTTTGGCGAGTGCCTCAACGCGTGCATCGCTTTCGCCGACTGCGATCCCTTTGGCTTCGTCCATCGTCAGGGCTTGCGCGGCCGTCAGGCCCCACACCGCACTGGCAATCAACGCGCCTTTCACCATCCATCTTTTCATTTTGATCATCTCTTGGCCTCATATGACTTTGGCCGTAGGTCGGAGCTTCAGCTCCGACAAGCACCGATGTCGGGGCTGAAGCCACCGACCTACAAAACGCTGTTGCCATCCGGGAAAAGGGAGGGACTGTGCCCTCCCCTTTTTCAGAACACGTTCAAACGATCACTTCTTGGCTGGCTCGTCAGGCTTCTTGTCGTTGCCTTCGATGAAGGGGCTCCATGGCTTGGCCTTGACGGGGCCGGGTGTTTTCCACACCACGTTGAACTGGCCGTCGGCCTTGATCTCGCCGATGAACACCGACTTGTGCAAGTGGTGGTTCTTCTCATCCATCTTGCTGGTGATGCCGCTCGGGGCTTTGAAGGTCTGACCGGCCATGGCCGCGATCACTTTGTCGGTGTCAGTGGTCTTGGCTTTTTCAACCGCTTGCTTCCACATGTTGATGCCGATGTAAGTCGCTTCCATCGGATCGTTGGTGAGAGGCTTGTCTTTGTGACCGGCGATGTTCTTGGCCTTGGCATAGGCGGCCCACTTTTTGGTGAACTCGTCGTTGGCGGGGTTCTTGATGCTCATGAAGTAGTTCCATGCCGCCAAGTGACCAACCAATGGCTTGGTGTCCACACCGCGCAGTTCTTCTTCACCCACCGAGAAGGCGACCACGGGCACGTCTTTGGCTTTCAGGCCCGCGTTGCCGAGTTCTTTGTAGAAAGGCACGTTGGAGTCACCGTTGATGGTGGACACCACTGCAGTCTTGCCGCCTGCAGAGAATTTCTTCACGTCGGCCACGATGGTTTGGTAATCGCTGTGACCAAAGGGCGTGTATTTTTCGTCGATGTCTTTGTCGGCCACGCCTTTGCTTTTCAGGTAGGCACGCAAGATTTTGTTGGTGGTACGGGGGTACACGTAATCGGTGCCCAGCAAGACCCAGCGCTTGGCCGAGCCACCGTCTTTACTCATCAGGTAGTCCACCGCAGGAATCGCTTGCTGGTTGGGCGCAGCACCGGTATAGAACACGTTTTTGGACAGTTCTTCACCTTCGTATTGCACGGGGTAGAACAGCAGGCCGTTCATCTCTTCGACCACCGGCAACACCGATTTGCGCGACACCGAAGTCCAGCAACCGAAGATGACCGAGACCTTGTCTTGGCCGAGCAACTGCTTGGTTTTTTCAGCAAACAAAGGCCAGTTAGAGGCCGGGTCCACGATCACGGGTTCGAGCTTTTTGCCCAGCACGCCGCCCTTGGCGTTGATCTCGTCGATGGCCATGAGCACAGTGTCTTTGAGCACCGTTTCAGAAATCGCCATGGTGCCCGACAAGCTGTGCAGGATGCCGACCTTGATGGTGTTGCCCGCTTGCGCGTGGGCCTGAATTGCAAAAGTCAGACTGCCAGCGGCGATGGCGGCTGCGGTCGCGAGGGCTTTGAGGTTGCCACGGCGGTTCATCATGAGATCACTCCAATCAGGAATCAGGTTGTTTAACAAAAAGGGCTGAGAGCGCTTGCAACGCTGCAACGCTTCTTGCAATGACCGTGCCAGCCCAGACCACAAACCCGATGCACCAAGTTTTGGCACCGGTTTTCCATGGCGTCCTCGGCCCCCTCTATAAAGGGCACGCTCTTTGCTTGCCCCACTGCAACCCATGCACCAATTCATTCAGGACGCACCAATATGGAACTCACCCCTCGTGAAAAAGACAAGCTGCTGATCTTCACAGCCGGCCTTTTGGCCGAGCGCCGCAAGGCACGCGGCCTCAAGCTGAACTACCCCGAAGCCATCGCGCTGATCAGCGCCGCCGTCATGGAAGGCGCACGGGATGGCAAGACCGTGGCCCAACTCATGAGCGAAGGCCGCACCGTTTTGACGCGTGCCGACGTGATGGATGGCATTGCCGAAATGATCCCCGACATCCAGGTGGAAGCCACTTTTCCGGACGGCACCAAATTGGTGACCGTGCACCAACCCATCGTTTGAACATTGCAAAGGAACACCCCATGAAAAATCTGACTCGGACACTTTCTTTCGCCCTTTTGAATCTGGGCACGGCCGCTTGGGCACACGACGGGCATGGCCTGGGTGGTTCGCACTGGCACAGCACCGATGTGCTGGGCTTTGTGGTCGCAACCGCCTTGGTGGCCCTGGCGGTTTACTTCGGCAAAAAGTGAGTCCCGCATGACCCCCGGAGAACTTTTGATTGACCCCGGACAGCATGCGCTGAACGTGGGCCGCCGCACCTGCACGCTGGTGGTGCAAAACGCCAGTGACCGCCCCATTCAGGTGGGGTCGCACTACCACTTTGCCGAGACCAATGCGGGCTTGCGCTTTGACCGTGCCGCCGCGCAAGGCATGCGGCTGAACATCGCCTCGGGCACGGCCGTTCGCTTTGAGCCCGGCCAGCAACGCACCGTGGAGCTGGTCGACTACGCGGGTGACCGCGTGGTGTATGGCTTTCGGGGCCTGACCCAAGGCGCACTCGATGGCCCGCAGGCCGACAACACACAGAAAGCAGACTGACATGGCCCACATCGACAAACGCGCATATGCCGAAATGTTCGGCCCCACCGTGGGTGACCGCGTTCGCTTGGCGGACACAGCCTTGGTCATCGAGGTCGAGAAAGACTTCACGCTGCAAGCTGGTGGCTATGGTGAAGAGGTCAAGTTCGGCGGCGGCAAGACTATCCGCGATGGCATGTCGCAATCTCAGCGCACCAACGCCGCCTACGGAACGGGCCCTGAAGCACCTGGTGCGATGGACTGCGTGCTGACCAACGCCCTCATCATCGACCATTGGGGCATTGTCAAAGCCGACATTGGCTTGCGCGGCAACCGCATTGCCGCCATTGGCAAAGCGGGCAACCCCGACACGCAGCCTGGCGTGGACATCATCATTGGCCCCGGCACCGAGATCATCAGCTGCGAAGGGCTGATCGTCACCGCAGGCGGCATCGACTCACACATCCATTTCATCGCACCCCAGCAGATCGACGAAGCCCTGGCCAGCGGCGTGACCACCATGCTGGGCGGCGGCACGGGCCCGGCCACCGGCACCTTTGCCACCACTTGCACGCCCGGCCCTTTCAACATCGAACGCATGATGCAGGCCGCCGATGCCTTCCCGATGAACCTGGGCTTTTTGGGCAAAGGCAACGCCAGCTTGCCTGCTGCGCTGCACGAGCAAATCAGCGCGGGCGCCATTGGCCTGAAACTGCACGAAGACTGGGGCACCACGCCTGCAGCCATCGACAACTGCTTGAACGTGGCCGAAGCCACCGACACGCAGGTGGCCATCCACACCGACACGCTCAACGAATCGGGCTTTGTGGAAGACACTGTGGCGGCCTTCAAGGGCCGCACCATTCACACCTTCCACACCGAAGGCGCGGGCGGCGGGCATGCGCCGGACATTTTGAAAGTCGTGGGCGAAGCCAATGTGCTGCCATCGTCCACCAACCCCACGCGCCCCTACACCATCAACACGCTCGACGAGCATGTGGACATGCTGATGGTCTGCCACCACCTGGACCCGGCGATTGCCGAAGACCTGGCCTTTGCCGAGAGCCGCATCCGCAAGGAAACCATTGCGGCCGAAGACATCCTGCACGACCTGGGTGCCATCAGCATGATGAGCAGCGACAGCCAAGCCATGGGCCGTGTGGGCGAAGTCATCATCCGCACCTGGCAAACCGCGCACAAGATGAAACAGCAACGCGGCAGCCTGCCCGGCGACACCGACCGCCACGACAACGCCCGCGTCAAGCGCTACATCGCCAAGTACACGATCAACCCCGCGATTGCGCACGGCATGAGCCACGAAGTGGGCAGCATCGAAGTGGGCAAGTGGGCCGACTTGGTGATCTGGAAGCCCGCGTTCTTTGGCGTGAAACCAGCGCTCATCATGAAAGGTGGCTTCATCGCGCTGGCCGCCATGGGCGACCCGAACGCGTCCATTCCCACACCGCAGCCTGTGCACTACCGCCCGATGTTTGGCAGCTTTGGCGGTGCGCTCACGCGCAACTCGTTGACCTTTGTCTCGCAAGCGGGTTTGCAAGCGGGCATTGGGGCGCGGTATGGCCTGCAAAAAACCTTGTCGGCCGTGAAGAACATCCGCCAAGTGGGCAAAAAAGACATGGTCCACAATGACTACGCGCCCCGCATGGAAGTCGATGCGCAGACTTACGCGGTGCGCGCCGACGGCCAGCTGCTGGTGTGCGAACCCGCCACCAGCCTGCCCATGACGCAACGCTACTTTTTGTTCTGATGATCACTTGTTCCAAACTCATGCCCCAAGGCCGTGGCCTGGCCCGCGTGCTGGTGCAACGCGCCAGCACCATCACGCTGGACTGGGACACCCGCCAAAAAAGCCGCTTTGACGCCACAGACAGCAGCGGACGGCGACTCGGGGTTTTCCTGCCACGTGGCACCGTGGTGCGCGGTGGCGATGTGCTGGTGGCCGAAGACGGCTCGCTGGTCAGCGTCCAAGCCGCACCGCAAGATGTGCTGCGCATCACCGCCTGCACCGAGCATGGCTCGCCATTCGACCTGACCCGCGCCGCCTACCACCTGGGCAACCGCCATGTGCCGATCGAGCTGCAACCTGACCACATCAAGATCGAGCCCGACCATGTGCTGGCCGACATGCTGCGGGCCATGCACATGACGGTGGTGGAGGTATCTGAGCCCTTCGAACCCGAAAGCGGTGCGTATGGCGACCACGGTGGCCACTCACACGGTAGTCATGGTCACAGCCACGACCACGACCACGCGCATGCCCATTCCCACGATGAGAAAGCCGCACCCGCCGAGCCGCATGTGCATGGCCCCGATTGCCAACACGATCACGCACCCGTAGCGGCCAAGCGCATTGCCATCCCGATCCGTTCAGCCCCTGCGGCACCCCACTTGCACGGCCCCGGCTGCCAACATGAGCACTGACACCGCGCCTTCGGGTTTGCTGCAACTGATCTGGCTGGCATCGCCTGCGCTGCCGATTGGTGGCTTCTCGTACTCCGAAGGTCTCGAAGCCGCCATCGAACAAGGCCTGGTGCATCACGAGCAAAGCGCCACCGACTGGGTGGTGGACCAGCTGCACCTGACGCAGTCACGCGGTGACATGGCCGCCATGGCCCAGGCCATTCCTGCTTGGCAACGCATGGATACAAGCCGACTTCAAGCCCTGAACGACTGGGTGATGGCCACCCGCGAAACCGCAGAAATGCGCCTGCAAGCCGAACAGATGGGCCGCTCCTTGCTCGACTGGCTGCGCAACTTGCAGCAAGCGAGCGACGCGCAACTCAGCTGCTGCGCCCAATTGCCCCCCACTTATCCCCTGGCCATGGCGCTGGCTTTGTCACTGGCCCAGACCCCGCTTGACCAGGCCTTGCAAGCCTGTGCCTTTGGCTGGGCCGAGAACATGACCCAGGCCGCCCTCAAGGCCGTGCCTTTGGGTCAAAGCGCCGGTCAGCGCATGCTGGCGCGGCTGGCCCGCGAGATACCTCTGGCCGTGCAAACGGCCATGCAAACCAAGGACGAAGACCGGCAAGCCTTCAACCCCATGCTGGCCATCCTGTCAGCCCGCCACGAAACCCAATATTCACGCATCTTCCGATCATGAACCGCACATCCTCTTCTGCACTGCACCACATCCCCCACCGCACCAAAAAGCTCCCGCCCCTGCGCGTGGGCATTGGCGGGCCGGTTGGCTCCGGCAAAACCACGCTGCTTGAAATGCTCTGCAAAAACATGCGCGAGCGCTGGGACCTGATCGCCATCACCAACGACATCTACACCAAGGAAGACCAGCGCTTGCTCACCGTGAGCGGCGCACTGCCTGCCGAGCGCATCATGGGCGTGGAAACGGGCGGCTGCCCACACACCGCCATCCGCGAAGACGCGTCCATCAACCTTGAAGCGATTGACCGCATGCTGGAAAAATTTCCGAATGCCGATGTGGTCTTCATCGAGAGCGGCGGCGACAACCTGGCCGCCACCTTCAGCCCCGAACTCTCCGACCTCACGATCTATGTGATCGACGTGGCTGCTGGCGAAAAAATCCCCCGCAAGGGCGGCCCCGGCATCACCAAGAGCGATTTGTTCGTCATCAACAAAACCGATCTGGCCCCGCATGTGGGTGCCGATCTGCAGGTGATGCGGGCCGACACCGACCGCATGCGCCCCAACCCAGAGACCCGCCCATGGGTGATGACCAACCTGAAAACGCTGGATGGCCTGGCTCAGGTCGTGGCTTTTATCGAAAAACGGGGCATGTTGGTGTGACGCACTGATCCTCAATCGCCGCCATCGGCCATGAAGGATTGAAAAGCGCTGACCGAATCGACATGCGTTTGACCGGGCAAAGTCTGCAGTTCAGCCCAGACATGGGGCATGTCATCACCCGCCACCGATGGCGTCTCCACCGGCCAGGACCGCGCACAACGACCGCCACCGGCCCATGGCGCACACCTTCCAAAGCCAGCGAGCGCACCAGGGATTCGATGGCCCCCTTGGATGCGGCACAGGCAGTAGCCCATGGTTGCCAAAGCGCCCCGCACTCGATGAACTGAGCAGCACCCGCCCATCGCCCGCGCCACCATCCGTGGGCCTGCTTCGGGGTCTGTCGCATCGTCATGGTTCGCCTCGGCCTGTCCGCCCTGGGCCTGAATGTCGGCCACCACGCGGGCCGCTCTGGTCTGGGCATCTCCAGAGAAAGGGGCCCGAAAAACCTTTTTGGCGTGCACAAATCAGCTTCAGGCCCTGAATACATTGGAGAGCCGGGGCGCAGGGACTCTCAGTCGCACAAGTTACAGCGCATCCCTTCAAACCCTATTGCTTTCCCTGTTTAACCGACCTAATCTGAGTTCATCAGAGACAGTAATCAACTTGGGGACGCGATGACCACCGAAATTGTGAACACCCTCACCAGCAACCTGGTGCCCGGCGACCATCCTTATTTGCAAGGTGCATGGACACCCTTGCACGAAGAAGTCGATGCCACCGACCTCAAGGTTCTGGAAGGCCACATCCCGCTGGACCTGGACGGCGTTTACCTGCGCAACACCGAAAACCCGGTGTTTCAGTCCAAGGGCAAATACCACCCTTTTGACGGCGACGGCATGCTGCACATGGCCGCCTTCAAAAACGGCCAAGTCAGCTACCGCAACCGCTTCATACAGACCAAGGGCCTGCAAGCCGAGCTGGAGGCTGGTCGCGCCTTGTGGGCGGGCCTGATGGAAGACCCCGCCCTGTCCGAGCGGGCCGGCTGGGGTGCGCATGGCAGCCTCAAGGATTCTTCGAGCACCGATGTGGTCGTGCACGCCGGACGTGCCCTGACCACCTTCTACCAATGTGGAGAAGGCTACCGGCTGGACCCACTGAGCCTGGCGCACGAGGGCATCCCGCCCTGGTCGCCACTGGACGGCATCTCGGCCCACTGCAAGGTGGATGAGCACAACGGCGAATTGCTGTTTTTCAACTACTCCAAACACGCGCCTTACATGCATTACGGCGTGGTCGACAAACACGACAAACTGGTGCATTACGTGCCCATCCCTCTGCCCGGTCCGCGCTTGCCGCACGACATGGCCTTCACCGAAAACTACGCCATCCTGAACGACTTTCCGCTTTACTGGGACCCGGAACTGCTGGCCCAAGGCAAGCATGTGGTGCGCTTTTACAAAGACACCCCTTCCCGCTTTGCCATCATCCCGCGCCGGGGACAAACCAAAGACATCATGTGGTTCGAATCGGCCCCCACCTTTGTGCTGCACTGGCTCAACGCCTACGAAGAAGGCGACGAAATCGTGCTGGACGGCTACTTTCAGGACGAGCCCATGCCGCGCAATTACGAAGGGGCCCCGGCCGGTTACGAGCGCATGATGTCTTACCTGGACCAGAAAAAAATGGGCTGCCGCCTGCACCGCTGGCGCTTCAACCTCAAGACAGGCCAGACCAGCGAAAAGCGCCTGGACGATCGCATCCTGGAATTTGGCATGTTCAACCAGCGCTATGCCACCCGACCCTACCGCTACGCCTACAGCGCAGTCCAGGTGCCCGGCTGGTTCCTCTTCAATGGCTATGTCAAACATGACCTGCAAACCGGCCAATCATGGTCCATCCAATTGCCCGATGGTCAGTACGCCAGCGAAGCGCCCTTTGCCCCCCGCACGAATGCGCAGGATGAGGACGATGGCTATCTGGTCAGCTTCATCACCAACGAGAACACCCAACGCTCGGAAATCATCCTGATCGATTCGAAAAAGTTTGAAGCCGGCCCGGTGTGTCGCATTGAGCTGCCCCACAAACTGTGCAGCGGCACGCACGCCTGTTGGGCCAGCGGTGCCGACATGCAAACCGGTGGCTTGCTGTCAGGGCAACCCGGCTGACATCAAGCCGCTTCCTCACCCTTCATCAGGAGACCGCCATGGGACTTGAAACTTTGGTTGAAATGCCGCCCTATCTCGTCGACAACCCCAATTTGCAAGGCGGCTTCGCCCCCATTGACCAAGAGTTGGTGACGCAGGAGTTCGAGGTGATTGGCGACATCCCGACCGACTTCAGCGGGCTTTATGTCCGCAACGGACCTGTGCCTCAGCACACCCCCCAAGGCAAATACCACTGGTACGACGGCGACGGCATGCTGCACGCGGTGCATTTTCAGCAGGGCCGAATGACCTACCGCAACCGCTGGGTCAACACCGAGGGTTTGCAAGCCGACCGTGCTGCGGGCGTCAGCCTTTCGCCCGGCCTGAAACAAAAAATGCCCGATGGCGTACTGCCTGACGATGCCCTGAAAAACACCTCCAACACCGATGTGAAATTCCACAACGGCAAACTGCTGTCCATGTGGTACCGGGGTGGCGCGGTCTATCAGGTGGACCCCTTGAGCCTGGAGACCTTGGGCCAGCTGGAATCAGACCCTCGCCTGAAAGGCCTGCAAATCTCCGCCCACTCAAGGGTGGACGAGCGCACCGGCGAATACATGTTTTTTGCCTATGGCAACACACACCCCTACATGCACTACGGCGTGCTCAATGCCAGCGGTCAATTGCAAACCCTGATCCCGGTGGAACTGCCGGGCCCCCGTTTGCCGCACGACATGGCGATCACGACCAACTACAGCATCCTGCACGACTTCCCGCTCATCAACAATCCCGAAGCCCTGCAAGCCGGACGCTACAGCCTGGAGTTTCACCCCGAGTGGAAATCTCGCTTTGCGGTCATTCCCCGCCATGGCAGCGTGGACCAGATCCGCTGGTTTGAAGCCGACCCGCGCTACATGCTGCATGTGGCCAACGCCTGGGAGGAAGTCAACGACAAGGGCGAAACCGAAATCGTCATGTTGGGCACGCCCTACGCCATGCCCAAGCAGTTCGATGGCTCGCTGGACGTCAAACGCCTGCTGTTCACCATCGGCACCCAGGGCACCGAATACGAGTTCTACCAATGGCGCTTCAACCTGGCCACGGGCCAAACCCGGGAAAGTGTGGTCGACGACATCCTGAACACCGAGTTCCCGATGATCAATGGCTGGTACCAAGGCTACAAAAACCGCTACACCTACCATGTGCTGATGGGGCGGGCGCGCACCGTTGAACAACCCCACTTTGCGGGCCTGGCCAAGTACGACCTGGACACCGGCAGCGCGGTGACTTACCACCCGGGCGAAGGCTACTGGTTCAGCGAGGCCCCCTTTGCACCACGCGACAACCCGCAGGCAGAAGACGACGGCTACCTGGTCGGCTTTGTCTGGAACGGGCTCAAGGAACGCTCCGAGGTGTGGATCATCGATGCACAAAAGATCGCCATGGGACCGGTGGCGCGGGTCATCCTGCCGCAGCGCGTTCCCCATGGTTTTCACAGCACCTGGGTGCGTGAAGCCCTGCTGCCACACGCTTGAACCAAGGTCACACACCATGAGCACTTCCGCAACAACCCGATCAGCCCAGGACCTGCTGGGTGTCTGGCACCTGGTGCGCTGGGAAATCACTTACGACGATGGTCGGGCGACCACCTACCCATTCGGTCCCGATGCCACCGGGCTGATCCAGTACACGCACGATGGCGGCATGGCCGCCTGCATCGCACGCGCCAACCGCCCCCGTTTGTCGAGCGACAGTGTGCGCAGCGCCCCCGAGGCCGAACGCCTGGCCGCTTTCGAGAGTTTTTTCCAATACGCGGGCCTCTACGAAGTGCGTGAGCACCAGGGACGCGCCCAGGTGGTACACCACGTCAGCCACGCACTGAACCCCAACTTTGTGGGCAGCGATCAGGTGCGCAACATGGATTTCGCAGCCGATGGCGGACTGACTTTGTCGGCCTCCGATCAAGTGCCAGGCAGCCAGACTTTGCGACACCACCGCCTGATCTGGAGACGCTGATGACTTTGTATGAAAAACACCAAGCCGTCTTCGAGCGGGCCCAACAAGCCTGTGCCACTCGCCACTGCTGGAGCCCTTACCCCGACATGCCTGACAAGTACCCGGATGCGGCGCAAGCCAAAGCGGCGGGGCTTGGGGCTTTTGAGCAGCACCTGAAGAACGGACGTTTTGTCCTCGACCAGCCCGGTGTGCAGCACTGGGTCGGCGAAGAAGTCTCGCCTTACAACCAGGCCGCTTTGGGCGTGCTGTACCCGCAATCGGACATCGACAGCCTGTTTGGTGCCGCAGCCCAAGCCATGGACAGCTGGGCGCAAGCGTCCATCACCGAGCGCATCGGCGTGCTGATGGAGGTGATTGATGTCATCTACCGCGACCACCTGTTTGAGGTGCTGCATGCCGTGATGCACACGGCCGGGCAGAGCTACAACATGGCCTATGCCGGCTCCGGCGTGAACGGCCTGGACCGCAGCATCGAAGCCCTGGTTTATGCCGAGCAAGCCATGCGCTCGGTGGCCCCATCGGCCTTGTGGCAACGCCGCTTTGGCAGCTCGGACATCCGGCTACAAAAAACCTACCGCTTGGTGCCCCGCGGCACGGCCGTGTGTTTCTCGTGTGCCAGCTTTCCCACCTGGAACGCCTGGCCCTCCATGATGGCCAGCCTGGCCACCGGCAATCCAGTGATCGTCAAACCCCACCCGGCCACCGTGTTGCCCATGGCCATCACCGTGAAAGCCTTTCGCCAGGTTTTGCAAGCTGCCGGGTTTGACCCCAACCTGGTCACCCTGGCCATTGACACCGCCAGCGAGCCCATCGGCAAGCAACTGATCCAGCACCCCCAAACGGCCATCGTGGACTTCACCGGCAGCGTGCGCTTTGGCCAGTGGGTCGAGAAAAACGCCCACCCCGCATTGGCCTTCACCGAAACAGCGGGCTGCAACACCGTGGTGCTGGAATCGGCCGACGACCTGGACGCTGCATTGCGCAGCCTGGCCACCACCATGTGCCTGTTCAGTGCGCAAATGTGCACCAGCCCCCAGAACATCTATGTGCCCCAAAGCGGTGTCAAGACGCCGCAGGGCGTTGTGCCTTTCAAGGACGTGGCGACACGTCTGGCCGCGGCCGTGCAGGCCTTGACTTCTGAGCCCAAAAAAGCAGCCATGATTTTGGCCACCATCCAGTCCCCGCAAACCCTGGCCTTGCTGCAAGAGATGCAAGACACAGGTGCGCAACGCGGCCAAGTGCTGTTGGCCCCCAAAGCCTACCCCCACCCCGAGTTCCCACAGGCCCGCACCAGCACGCCGCTCATGCTGCAAGTCACCACACAAGAGCGCGACCTGTATGCCGAGGAGCGCTTTGGCCCCATCAGTTTCGTGATCGCCTGCAAGGACGCCGATGATGCCTTGCAACAAGCGACACAGGACGCACGCACGCAGGGCGGCCTGACGGCATTTTTGTACAGCAACCGCGAAGACTTCATCGCCCGGGCCGAAGCCGCCTATGCCCGCGCAGGCGCTCAGCTGACCATCAACCTGGTCGGGGCCATGCCGCTGAACTTTGCGGCGGCCTACAGCGATTACCACGTCACAGGCCTGAACCCGGCGGGCAACGCCACCCTCACCAACCTGGCGTTTGTGGCTGGGCGTTTTGGCATTGTCCAGTCACGCCGCCCGGTGACACCTGCACCAGAGAAGACCCCATGAAAGCCACGCGACTGCCTCTGAGGCTGCCGGTGTTTGCAGCACCGATGTTCCTCATCTCGGGCCCGGAGATGGTGCTGGCCGCCTGCAAGGCCGGGATTGTGGGGGCTTTTCCCACGCCCAATGCGCGCCCCATCGAGCAGCTGGACCAGTGGATGAAAACGATCACCGAGGGCCTGGCCGCCGCACGTGATGAACAAGGTGCCAACACCGTGGGCCCCTGGTGCGCAAATCTGGTCACGCACTCGTCCAACACCCGTCTGGCGCAAGACCTGGAGCTGATTGCCCGCTACAAGCCACCGGTGGTGGTGACCGCTTTGGGCAGCCCCAAACCGGCCATTGAGGTGGTGCAAGCCTATGGCGGTCGGGTATTCGCCGACGTCATCAACCTGTCGTTGGCCCAGAAAGCCGTCAAGGCCGGGGCCGATGGCCTGGCCTGCGTGTCTGCTGGTGCAGGCGGGCACACCGGGTTTTTGTCGCCCTTTGCGTTTGTCAGCGCCATCCGTGAATTTTTTGACGGCGAAATCGTACTGGGCGGCGGCATCAGCGATGGCTGGGGCATGGCCGGGGCCATCGCTGCCGGTGCCGATTACGTGTACATGGGCACCCGCTTCATACCGGCTGCCGAAAGCATGGCCCCTGATGCCTACAAGCAAATGGTCGTGGACAGCACGGTCGACGATCTGGTCGTGAGCGCCGGTGTGACCGGTACGCCCGCCAGCTGGCTCAAGCCCTCTTTGCGCCTGAACGGCCTGGACCCGGACAACATGCCCGATGCCCCCGGCAGGCAATACGACAGCAGTGCATCGTTTGCAGGCAAGAAATGGCTGGACGTCTGGGCCGCCGGACAGGGCCTGGGCACCATCCACCAAACCGAGCCGATGGCCGACATCGTGGATCGACTGGCCAATGAATACACCCGTGCAATGCAGCGCCTGCAAGGCCTGCCCTATCCCCAAAGGAGCTTTTGATGAGCGAACCCGTTTACATCCTGGGCGGCTACCAGACCGACTTTGCCAAGGCCTGGGCGCGCAATGGTCAAGACATCTCTGACATGGTGCGCGAAGCCACGCAAGGCGTTCTTGAACAGACCGGTTTGAATCCTGCGGCCATCGGCAGCATCCACGTGGGCAATGCCTTTGGCGAGATGCAGCGCCAGCAAGCACACCTGGGCTCGATGGTGGCGCAGATGACCCCCGAACTCTGGGGCGTGCCCGCCATGCGCCACGAGGGCGCTTGCGCGTCTTCGTCCCTCGGCGTGCTTGCAGCCATGGCAGAGATCGAAGCCGGTCGCTACGACTGCGTCCTGGTGATGGGTGTCGAAGAATTCAAGAACACCTCTGGCAACGTCGCCTCCGTCAACCAAAACGCCGCCGCCTGGCAAGGCCATGAAGATATTGCCTGCACCTACATGTGGCCGGCGACCTTTGGCCTGCTCGCACAAGAATACGAGCGCCGCTACGGGCTTGACCGCAAGTACCTGAACCGCATTGCCGAAATCAATTACGGCAACGCCAAAAACAACCCGCTGGCGCAAACGCGCCAATGGCAATTCGATGCCTTGAGCTTCACCGATGACGATGAAGCCAACCCGATCATTGAACCCGGCACACGCCGACAGGATTGCGGCCAGATCACCGATGGTGCGTGCTCGGTGGTGCTGGCGTCCGCCCGGTTTGCCCAAACCTGGGCACAACAACAGGGCCAATCGCTCCACCGCATGGCGCGGATTGCCGGCTGGGGCCACCGAAATGCAGGTCTGCGCTTGCGCGACAAGATCGAACGCAGCCAGGGTCAGGCTTATGTGTTTCCGCATGTGCGCGACACCATCGAAGATGCCTGGCGGCGAGCCGGTGTGCCGGGCATCGAGGCCATGAGCGGCATCGAGACCCATGATTGCTTCACCACCACCGAATACATGGCCATCGACCACCTGGGCCTGACCGCGCCGGGCCAAAGCTGGCAGGCTGTAGAGGACGGCACGATCGCCCCCGGTGGTCGCTGCCCGGTGAACATGAGCGGCGGTCTGATCGGTTGTGGCCATCCGGTGGGCGCCACCGGCACACGCATGCTGTGGGATGCAGCACGCCAGGTGACCGGCCAAGCCGAGGCTTGCCAGATTGAAGGCGCACAGCGGATTCAGACCCTCAACATTGGCGGCTCTTGCGGCACCGTGGTCAGTTTTGTGGTAGAGGCAGGACAAGCATGATCGAGACTTTGTGGCAACAACAGGGGCAGGTTTTGCTGCTGGCCTGGACCTTGCTCGCCGCCGTGTGGCTGTGGGCCATGCCCCGCGACAACATCCGCTGGCTCGATCGCGCCTACCCTGTGCTGCCTTTGGCGGTGGCCGCAGTGGCCGCCAGCGGCCAGCTGGCACCGGGCTTTTTGGCTGATTTTTTGCAGTTCGGACTGTGGCTGTGGCTGTGGTTGACCGTGGTGTGGGTCATCAGCCTGGTCAAACGCGACACCAGCATCATGGACATCGCCTACGGCTTGCTGCTGTTGGCCGCACCCTGGTGGCTTTACCAGCATGGGGGGGCTGACGGGCAGGCTTCGCATCTGCTCTTGCTGGCCATGACCACCGTGGGCTTTGGCCGTTATTCGCTCTACATTCTCTGGCGCAACCTGCCGCACGGCGAAGACCCCCGCTACGCCCGCTGGCGTCAGCGCTCAGGCGCACGCTTTTGGTGGTGGAGCTATTTCCAGGTCTTTTTGCTGCAAGGCGTGGTGATCTGGGTTTGGGCTATTCCACTGATGTTGGGCATGAGCGCTTCAGGCCCCATCGGGTTCTGGCATGCAGCAGGTGCTTTGGTCTGGCTGGTCGGTTTTGTCTTCGAGGCGGGAGCAGATTGGCAACTGACCCGATTCAAGCGTCTTCGCACAGACCGTTCGCAACTGCTGAACACGGGCTTGTGGGCTTTGACACGCCACCCCAACTATTTTGGCCAGACCTGCATGTGGTGGGGCTATGGTGTGTTCGCCCTGTCTCACCCTTGGGGCTGGCTGTCCATTTTTCCTCTGGCCTATGTCACCTGGTTCATGAACAAAGGTTCGGCCACATCGCTCATGGAACGCCACATGGCCAAAAGCAAACCCGGCTACGCCGACTATTGCGCCAAGGTGCCGGCATTTTTCCCCCGCCTGCCAGTCAAAACCTCTAAAGCCAAGGACAACGCATGAGCCAAGCCCTCATCATTGAAGCCCTGCGTACACCCCGTGGGCGAGGCAACGACAAAGGCGCGCTGCGCAGCCTCAAGCCTGTGGATTTGCTGGCCAAGCAGTTGCAGGCCCTGGCCGAGCAAACCGGCATCGACACCGCCCAGGTGAGCGACGCCATCATCGGCTGCGTGACGCAAACCGCCGATCAAGGTGCCAACATCGCCAAACTCGCGCTGGTGCGGGCCGGCTGGAGCGACCAGGTTCCCGGTCTGAGCATCAACCGCTATTGCGCCTCCGGCCTGAGCGCCGTGCACATGGCCGCTCAGCAAGCCATGGCCAGCGACGGTCTGGCTGTGGGCGGCGGCGTGGAGATGATGTCGCGCGTACCCATGGCTTCTGACCAAGGCCCCTTGACGCACGACGTCGAATTTCAGCAGCAAACCATGCTGGTGCCCATCGGCATTTCGGCCGACACGATTGCCACGCTGGAAGGCTTTGACCGCGCCCAATGTGACGCCTATGCCCTGGCTTCCCAACAACGTGCCGTGGCTGCTATGCAATCAGGCCGCTACCGTTCGGTCACACCTGTACGCGATGCCGATGGCGCTGTGCTGCTGGCACAAGATGAAACACCCAGGGCGCAGACCACACTCGACAGTCTGGGCCAATTGCCGCCCGCATTCGCGGCCATGGCAGAGAAATACGGCATCAACAAGCTCATGTGCCAACGCTATGGCCTGAGCCACGTCGACCATGTGCAACATGCTGGCAATTCACCGGCCATGGCCGATGGCGCGTCGGCTGTTTTGCTCGCCAGCCCAGCAGCGGCCCAGCGCCTGGGCCTGAAGGCCAGAGCCCGAATTTTGGCCACCGCCACGGTGAGTGTGGACCGAACCCTGGCGCTCACCGGTGCGGTGCAGGCCACTGAGCAAGCCCTGGCACAGGCGGGCCTGACGGTGCCCGACATCGACCTGTTTGAAGTCAATGAATCTTTTGCTTCGCTCATGCTGCATTACATGAAGCACCTGAATGTGCCCCATGAGAAGCTCAATGTGAACGGCGGGGCCATTGCATTGGGGCACGCCATGGGCTCGACAGGCAGTGCCCTCGTGGGCATGGCGCTGGACGAACTGGAGGCAAGACAAGCGCGCCGCGCCGTGATCAGCCTGTGTGGCGCTGCCGGCCTGGCCGTGGCCATGGTGATTGAACGGGTCTGAGTGCCGCGACCCGCCCGCGAACGAATGAACACATGATCAGCAACCCCGACCTGGAACTGACGCACGCTGCGCTGGCCTCCAGCACGCTGAGCCATGGCCTCAAGGTTTTTGGGGACCGCTGGACGGTGCAGGTCATGCTGTCGGCTTTTTTGGGTATCCGCCGGTTTGACGAGTTGCAAAGTTACTCGAACATTCCTCGCCCAACCTTGTCCGACCGGCTGCGCTCACTGGTTCAAATCGGCGTGCTCAAGCCGCGCCTGTACCAGGAAAAACCACCACGCCACGAATACCACCTGACCCGCAAAGGACTGGGTCTTTACGACGCCACGTTGATGATCTGGGCCTGGGAAAAAAAATGGGGGCAGCGCGCTCAGGACCTGCCCAAAACCCTCTTTCACCAGACCTGCCAACACAGCTTCAGCCCGGAGTTGTGTTGTAAAGCCTGCGGCGAAAAAGTCAGCATGAAAGACCTGGACTACCGCCTCGTGCCCAATGCCCGCTTGCACCACCAGCCCATGGAGGGTTTGCGCGCGCCCCGCATGTCTGGGCGCGAAGCGACCGAGATGCGCCTGGGTCTGCGCGTGGACCGCTGGAGTCTGCTGATTCTCACCGCCGTGGTTTTGGGTTGTCACTATTTTGACCAGATCACCCAAGCGCTGGCCATTGGCCCCAAGGTGCTGTCGCGCAGACTCTCGGACATGGTCGAGGCCCGTTTGCTGCAATGCGAAACCGATGCCCACGATGCCCGCAGGCGTCTGTACCGCCTGACCCCCAGCAGCCGCGACCTGTTCGGCTACATCGTTTGCCTGTCCACCTGGGCCGGTGAGTCACATCTGCACGAAACCAGTTCGATCCGGCCACGCCACCGGGCTTGTCAGCACAGCTTTTCTCCCATGGTGGCGTGTGACCACTGCCACCAAAGCCTGAACCCCTGGGAAGTCTCCTTCCCCTCCACCCATGGAAAAAGTGCATGAATGATTTTTGGCAAACCTTTGCCCAACTGACCGTCAACGGCATTGCCGTCGGGGCCATCTATGCGCTGGTGGCGCTGGGCATCGTGCTCATCTACAAAGCCACCGAGGTGCTCAATTTTGCCCATGGCGATTTGCTGGTGGTCTCGGCCTTCAGCGCCTGGGGCTTGATCACGGTGTGGGCCTTGCCGTTTTGGCTGGCCTTGCTGATCACGGTGTTGGGGGTGGCTGTTTTTGCCTATGTGCTCGACGCGGTGGTCATCCGCCGCATCGCCGGACAACCCCAGTTTTCCGGGGTGATGCTGACCATTGCGTTGGCCTTCATGATCCGGGGCGCGGTGAGCATGCTGTTTGGGCCAGAGTCGCGCAACTACCCCACCCCCTGGAGCCAGCAAAGCACCCAGGTGGGCGGCATCTCGATCGCCAACCTGCAACTGGTGATTTTGGGTGTGTCCATGATGGTGACCCTGGTGCTGTTTTTCTTCTTCCGCTACACCCGGCTGGGCGTGGCCATGCAGGCAGCGTCACAAAACCAGTTGGCCGCTTATTTGAACGGGGTGCGCGTCAAGCGCGTGAACTCCATGGTCTGGGCCCTGGGCGGCGTAACGGCCGCATTTGCGGGCGTGCTGCTGGCCCCCATCACCTTGGTCGACATCAGCCTGTGGTTTGTCACGCTCAAGGCGCTGTCTGCGCTGGTGCTGGGCGGGTTTGGCAGCATTCCCGGGGCCATTGTGGGCGGTTTGCTGATTGGCCTGATTGAGCAATACGCCGGGGTCTACATGCCCGACGGCACCAAGGACATCGTGGCCTATCTGGTGCTGATCGCTGTGCTCATTGTCCGGCCCCATGGCTTGCTGGGCGAAGCCCATGGCCGTCGGGTCTGAAAAAGGAAAGAACTCGCCCCATGCGTTTCGATTACCACACCCAATACCGCGAAGGCTTTGCACTTTGGCGCAGTCCTTTTGACCGCAACCTCTACGCCTTGCTGCTGCTGGGCTTGTGCGCACTGCCCTGGGTCATCACACCCTTCATGCTGGGCGAGTTGGCCTATGTGTTCATTTTGTGCGTGGCCAGTCTGGGCCTGATGACCTTGACCGGTCTGACCGGGCAGGTCTCGCTGGGCCATGCCGCCTTCATCGCCATCGGGGCCTATGGCCATGCCTGGTTCCTGTCCAAAGGCGTGCCATTGCCGGTGTCGATGGTGCTGGCCGCCTTGCTCAGCGCCAGCGCCGGTTTGCTGGTGGGCATACCGGCCATTCGGGTCTCGGGTCTGTACCTGGCCATGGTGACCCTGGCCTTTGCCATCATCGTCGAGCAAATCATCGGCCACTGGAGTTCCGTGACCGGTGGCTTCACCGGCTTGGCGGTGAACGAGCCCGTTTTTCTGGGCCTGTCGCTCGGTGGCTCCAAAGCTTTTTATTACCTGTGCCTGGCCGTTTTGGTGCTGGTGTTGCTGGCCTTGCTCAACATCTTGCGCTCGGGCATGGGGCGCGCCCTGATCGGTGTGCGCGAATCCGAGGCCGCCTCCTACGCTTTGGGCATCCCGGTTGAGCGCATGAAGGCCGGTGCCTTTGCGCTGTCGGCGGGCATCACCGGGCTGGCGGGCAGCATGCTGGCGCACCACCTGAAGTACCTCACGCCGGACGGCTTCACGCTGCTGCTGTCGCTCGAACTGGTCCTCATGGTCGTGATCGGTGGCCTGGGCAGTCTGCGCGGCGCGGTGCTGGGGGCCGTGCTCATCAGCTTGCTGCCCACCGCCATCTCGCGCATCAAACCCTTTTTGCCCGATAGCGTGGCCAAGCAGTTCGGCCTGGAGACCTTCATCTTCGGCTTTGTGCTGGCCTTTTTTGTGCTGTACGAGCCCATGGGCCTGAACGGCCGCTGGCTCAAGATCCGCAGCCTTCTGGAGTCTTTCCCCATCTACCGCAAAGACACCTTCAAGCGCAACAAGCGCTACATGAAATCGGAGCGTTACCGTTGAACACCCCCATCGCCATGTCCCCCCTGCTGACGGTTGAAAAACTGTCGCTCACTTTTGGCGGCGTACAAGCCATTGCGGATCTGAGCCTGGAGGTGCGCCCCGGCGAGGTGCTGGCCGTGATCGGCCCCAACGGTGCCGGCAAGACCTCGCTGCTCAATGCCGTGACCCGCGTGTTTGATCCCAGCGGCGGGCAAATCCGTTTCAAAGGCCAGGACCTGACGGCCCTGCAACGCCACCAAATCGCCAACCTGGGCATTGCGCGCACCTTTCAAAACATCGAACTGTTTGAAGCGGCCACCGTGCTGGACAACCTGCTGCTGGGCCGCCACCGGTTTTTCCAGGGCCACTGGTGGCAACAGGTTTTGCGCACACCGGCCTTGACGCGGCTGGAAGAAGCTGCGCTGGCCGAGGTGGAAAAAGTGATTGACTTTCTGGACCTCACGCCCTGGCGACATGCCCCGATTGCGGGACTGCCCTACGGCGTACGCAAAGTCGTGGAGCTGGGCCGCGCCCTGTGCGCGCAGCCGGAGCTGCTTTTCCTCGATGAACCGGCCTCGGGTCTGAACCCGGAAGAAACCCGCGAGTTGGCGTTCTGGATCGACGACATCCGCAGTGAGCTGGGCATCACCGTGGTCATGGTGGAGCACGACATGTCTCTGGTCAGCGCCGTGGCCGACCGGGTCATTTGCATGGCGCAAGGCCGGGTGCTGGCCCAAGGCAGCCCCGCCGATGTTCAAAGTCATCCGGCAGTTGTCGCCGCTTATTTGGGAGCCTGAGCATGAGTGCCTTGCTGGAAGTGCGCAACCTGGAAACCTGGTACGGCCCCATTGCGGCCATGCAGGGGGTGAACCTGCAGGTTGAAAAAGGCCAAATGGTCGCGGTCCTGGGCGCCAATGGTGCGGGCAAGACCACCTTGCTCAACACCCTGGCCGGGGTCATCGATCCCTTCAAAGGGCAAGTCCTGCTCAACGCGCAAGCCATCCAAGGGCTGGACGCCGATGAGGTGTGCCGACGCGGTCTGGTGTTGGTGCCCGAGGGGCGACAAATCTATCCCTTCCTGAGTGTTCGGGAAAACCTGAACATGGGTGCCTACACGCGACGCGATGCCGATGGCGTTCAACAAGACCTGGAGCGGGTTTTTCAGTGGTTCCCCAGGCTGCTGGAGCGGGCCCAGCAACACGCCGGTCTGCTGTCTGGCGGTGAGCAGCAGATGCTGGCCATCGGTCGCGCCTACATGGCCCAACCGCAACTGCTCATGCTCGACGAGCCGTCGCTGGGCCTGTCCCCCTTGTTGACCAAGGATATCTTCAACATCATCAGCCGCATCCGGGATGAAACCGGGACTTCGGTGCTGGTGGTCGAGCAAAACGCAGCCATTGCCCTGGCGCATGCCGACTACGGCTACATCATGGAGCTGGGCCGTATCGTGGCCGCTGACAGCTGCGCCGTTCTGAGCCAAAAGGCCGATGTGCGCGAAGCCTATCTGGGCGGACACGGCGCGCAAGGCGTCAGCGGCACCACACAACGCTGGAAACGGCGCAAAACATGGCGATGACCTCCCACACCACGAACACCATGACCGCACCTGCCTCCATCACTTTCCTGGGCGAAGACACGCCTGCCAAGATTTTTCGCCAGCGCTGCCGCACCTGGGCAGATCGGCCGGCTTTGCGCTACAAACAACGTGGCCTCTGGCAAAGCACCAGCTGGGCCGAATACTATGGCCACGCCCGCGCCATGGGCCTGGCCATGCAGAACATGGGGCTTGAGCGTGGACAAGTGGTGTGCGTGCTGGCCGAAAACAGGCCGCAGTGGCTGTATGTGGACATGGCGGCCCAATGCATGGGATTGACCGGCAACGGGGTTTACCCCACCTCGTCGGCAGGTCAGTTGCAACACATCCTGGTGGACTCGAACGCCCGCCTGCTGTTTGTGGAAAACCAAGAGCAACTCGACAAGGCCCTGGAAGTGCGCGCGCAATGCCCGCAATTGCAGCGCATCGTCGTCATGGACCGCGAAGGCCTGCGCGGCTTCAGTGACCCCGACGTGGAATTTTTTGACGATTTTTTGGTGCGTGGCCACACGCTGGCCGCCACCCAGGCATCGGTTTTTGAGGCATCGATTGACCGCACCCAGGCTGAAGACCTGGCCTTCCTGGTCTACACCTCGGGCACCACGGGTGCGCCCAAGGGGGCCATGATCCTGAACCGCAACCTGGTTTTCCAACTGCGCCTGGCCACCGAATACCTGGACATCCAGCCGGGGGACAAATCCGTGTCCTTCCTGCCGCTGTGCCACATTGCCGAACGCATGTCCTCGGTCTACAACCCGCTGGCCCTGGGTCTGATTGTTCACTTTCCGGAAAACTCGGGCACGGTGTTCAACGACTTGCGTGAAGTCGCTCCTCACCTGGTGTTTGCCCCACCCCGGTTCTGGGAGAAGATGTACTCCCAGATCGACCTGTTCATGCGCGATGCCATCGCACCGGCCCGCTGGGCTTATCAAACAGCCCGCACCATGGGCGCTGCGCGGGTTGAAGCCCAACTGCAAGGGCAAGCCAGCCATGCGCCTGGCCTGCTGCAAAACGCCATGCAATGGCTGGCCTTGCGCAATGTGCGGGTCTTTTTGGGCTTGCAAAATATCAAAAGCGCACTCACAGGCGCTGCACCCGTGCCGCCGGATTTGATCCGCTGGTATCTGGGTTGCGGCATCGAACTGCGCGAAGCCTTCGGCATGACAGAGACCACCGGCTTTTGCACCGCCACGCCCCAAGGCGGTTTGCGCCTGGGATGGGCAGGCCTCAAAGCCCCGGGCACCGAAATCCGCATTGGTGAGAACAACGAGGTTCTGGTTCGCGGCCCCAACGTGTTCTTGGGTTACTGGAACATGCCCGAAAAAACCCGCGAAAGTCTGGACGATGAAGGCTGGCTGCACACCGGTGACTGCGGCGAAATCAATGCGGAAGGTTACCTGGCCATCCGCGACCGTATCAAGGACATCCTTATCACCTCGGGCGGCAAAAACGTGACCCCAAGCCACATCGAGAGCCTGCTCAAATTCAGCCCTTACATCACCGATGCGGTGGTCATTGGCGATGGCCGCAAATACCTGACTTGTCTGGTGATGATCGACCAGGAACATGTGGCCCGTTTTGCCCAAGAGCACCAAGTGCCTTACACCGACTTTGGCAGCCTCACGCGGGCCCCCGAAGTCGTGGCCTTGATCCACAGCGAGATCGAGCGCATCAACCCCGAGCTGGCGCGGGTCGAACAAATCAAGGCCTTCAGGATCATTGCCGAGCTGCTCACCGCAGAAGACGAGGAACTCACCCCCACCATGAAACTCAAACGCAAGGTCATCGCCAGCAAGTATGCGGCGCTGATCGAGAGCATGTACCCGAACTGAGGCGGCCGCTCAGGGTAAGCACGCATGCATGATCCAGGCCAGATGACTATCTTTCAACCACAAGGAGACAACCATGAACCTCAGCAGAAGACTTCTCATCCTCGCCACCACGGGTGCCCTCGCAGGGGCCGTTCAAGCGCAAACCACCCAAGGGGTGAGCGACAACGACATCGTGATCGGCACCCACATTGACCTGTCGGGCCCGGCCGCCCCCGGCATGCCCATGCTGCGTCACGGCATGCAACTGCGCATCGACGAGCTCAATGCCGCAGGCGGCGTGCACGGGCGCAAAATCCGGCTGATCGTGGAAGACAACGGCAGCCAGCCCCAAATGGCCGTGCGGGCCGTGCAAAAGCTCATCAAGAGCGATGGTGTTTTTGCCATCGTCAACCCTTTTGGCTCCGGCCCCAATGCAGCCACGGTCAAATTAGCCAACGAAGCGGGCGTGATGGTATTTGCCCCATGGGGTGCTTCGGGCATCATCCAGAAAGTCAGTGGCAACAGCCCTTTGCTGTTCACCACCGTCATGAACTACGACACCACCACCGCCTCTGCGTTGACCTGGGCCGTGAACAACTGGAAGACCCAAAAAGTTGGCGTCATCTACCAAGAGGGCCCCTTTGGTGACCTGGTTCGAGGTGGCATCACCCAAGCCCTCAAGGGTGGCGGCTTCACCGTGGCGGCCGAAGCGGCTTACAAGGTAGGCGACATCGACTTTTCATCGCAAGTGGCCAAGATGAAGGCCGCCAACGTCGACCTGATCGTGGCGGGCACCGTGGTGCGCGAGACCTTGGGGGTCATGAGCGAGGTGAAGAAACTCAATTGGTCTCAGGTCAAGGTCTTGACCACCATTCCAGGCCGCTCCAGCATCGTCGCCCGATTGGGCAAGGACACTGTGGAAGGCCTTTATGGCATCGGTGGCTGGAAACTCCACGACGCTGACAGCACCGACCCCGTGGCCAAGAAATTCATGACCGATTTCAAAGCCAAATTCAACTTGGACGCAGACGAGAACGCAGCCAACGCATACTCTTACACCTCCTGGTTCATCGCAGGCCTGCAAGCTGCTGGGCGCAACCTGACATCGGCCGCCATGGCCAAAAGCATTGCAGGTGTGTCACACCAAGACTTCACCACATTCAACCGGCAGTCTTTCGTCAACAACCATGTCGGTCCTGAATTGGTCTCCATTGACCAAATCAAGGGTGGCAAGTGGGTTCAGGTGGCCGCACCGGGCAGCAAATAATGCCCACGGCCCGGGGCGCGGCTGCGGCCAACCCGGGCCGATCAGGCTACAATCTCCCCCCAAGGAAGCGTGGCAGAGTGGTCGATTGCACCGGTCTTGAAAACCGGCGACTCGAAAGGGTCCGTGAGTTCGAATCTCACCGCTTCCGCCAGACACACCATGCAAAACGCCCCTCTCAAGGGGCGTTTTGCATGGGGCAAAGAAAAATCAGGCCTTGCCCAGCAACATTGCCTCCACCAGTTCCTGAACCGCCAAGGCTTCCTCTGCCGTGGCCAGTTTGTGCGGCTGACCTCGCAACCACAAGTCCACTTCACTCAATTGACGCTGCAGCGCACTGGTGCGCGGGTCTTCGGTGGTCCAGTCCAGCGTCTCTTGCCATGGCCCGCCATCTGATTGCCACAGTTGATAGAACTCCCTGAACTGGTGGTTCATGCGGCTGCCGCGCACGGTGACCTCCTGCCGGTCTGGCTGCTGGCCTCCCGTGGTGGCCATGACCGTGACGGGTTTGCCATCTGCGGTGGTCAAACGGGCCAACATGTCGAGTTCGCACAAAGCCGGGTCTAGCGGGTAGCGCGGCGAGGCATGCTGCAAAGTCAACGGCCCCAGAAAACGCCCAGCCAGAAACAGGAAATGCGAAATCACTTCGCGGGTGTAGCCCCCCTCATGGCGCAGGCGCAACCAATCGGCGTCTTTTTGCCAGGAGCGCGGCCAAGCGGGGTAATTGACCACGATGTCGATGCCCAACAGCTCACCGGTTCGACCTGTGTCGATGGCCTGTTGCAAGGCCTCAAAGCCCCGAGATGCCGCCTGCGTGAAGTTGACCACGCCCGGCAGACGGGCCTGGCGCAACTCAGCGACCAAATCGCGACTTTGCGCATTGTCGGTGCCCAAAGGTTTTTCCATGAACACGCCTTGTCCGGCTGCCGCCGCCTGAAGGGCGTAGGTTTTGCGAGGTCCTGGTGGGCAAGCCAGATAGACCACCTCGGCCCCGGCCATGGCGGCCTGCGCACTCTGGGCAACGGGCACGTCAGGCATGGCCTCAAGGGTTTTAGCCACCGAGACGGGCGACGGGTCCCACACCCCGCAGACCTCAAAAGCCGGGTGAAGCAACGTGTTCTCAAGCATGCGTCGGCCCATGATGCCGAGACCGATGATGGCGATGGAATGTTTCATGGTTTGTCTCCGAAAGTGATGGCAGCTTAACCATTTCAGATTCACCACATCAAAGCTTGGGCCACCCAGTCCTTGCCCTCAAGTGACGCTCAGTCTGCGGCGCTCATGCTAGGCTTTGTTTTTCATTTCACAGAGACAAAAACATGCAAACCCCTTATGCATCGCACTTTGCCCATCGACGCCCATTTCTGTGGGGACTTTTCTTCGCATCGACTTCGCTTTTGTCAACCAGTCAGACTTGGGCGCAGGAGTTTCCACCCAAGAAAAACGTCAGCCTGGTGGTCGGATTTGTCGCTGGCGGGGCTGCTGACATGGGCGCACGCATCATTGCCAAAAAGCTCGGCGAAAACCTGGGCATCTCGGTCACTGTGGAGAACAAGGCCGGTGCAGGCGGCAACATTGCCCACCAATACACCGCCACCGGCCCGGCCGACGGCAGTGTGCTGTTGTTGGGCTCAGTCGGTCCACTGACCATTGCGCCCAGCATGATGAAACTGCCCTACGACCCGGTCAAGGATCTGGCACCGTTGACCATGGCGGTGAACTTCCCCAACGTGCTGGTGGTGCATCCAGGCACCGGCATCAAAAGTTTCAGCGAGTTCATTGCCCACGCCAAAAAAGATCCCGGCAAACTGGACTTTGCCTCCACAGGCCCCGGCTCCGCATCGCATCTGGCAGGAGAACTTTTGAACGACATGGCCAAGATCGACACATTGCATGTCCCTTACAAAGGTGGTGCCGCTGCATTGCAAGACCTGTTGGGTGGGCGCGTAGCTGCCTGGTACGCCACTTACGCCACGGCTGCACCCCATATCGAGGCCGGCAAAGTGGTGCCGCTGGCCAGCACCGGCACGCAACGCCTGAACAGCTTGCCCAACATCCCGACCATCGCCGAATCGGGCTATCCAGGTTTCAGCGCCACCAACTGGTACGCTTTCGTGGCCTCGTCCAAGGTGCCAGCTCTCCTGCTGGACCGTTGGAACGCAGAGTTGGTCAAGGTTTTGTCGGCCCCCGATGTGGTGGAACAATTGAACAAGCATGGCCTGACCCCCATGCCCGGTTCGCGCGACGATTTGGCGCGGTACATGGCCAAGGAGACCGCGACCTGGGGACGCATCATCCGTGAAAGGAAAATCTCCGCACAGTGAGCCATGAGTCATCAACCGTTACATCTACAGGCCGGGCCGTCCATTTAGTTTTGCCAATTAATTCGATAAAATTGAAACCTATGGAAAAACCACAAAGTCCTTTTGCCTCTGCATATTTGCGCTTCCTTCAGCTGGCCAAGGTGGTTCAGGCTTTACCCGATGGACAAGACATGGACGCCAACGAAGTGGCTTTGCTGGAGTCGGTGGTGTTGCGCTGGTACGAAAACCAGCCCATGACGGTTCGCGAAGCCATCGGTCTGGCGGATCTGGGGTCGCCTGCCACCTTGCACAAACGCATCACGCGTCTGCGCGAAAAAGACATGCTCAGCACCTTGAACCAGGACGGTGATCGCCGAGCCAAGTTCCTGATCCCGACGCAACGCACGCTGAATTACTTCAACAATTTGGGGCGATCCATGCAGCAAGCCCATGAGCAGCTGACTGCATGAAGCTTTTGGTGCGGGGCGCTGTCGAAAAAACCGTGCTGACGCTGGTCAGCGCGGTTTTGTTTTTCGGCTTCTTTCAGTTCAACCAATGGCTTTTCTCCAGTCTCGAATACCGCGATGGGGTCAATTGGGTGTTTTTGCCAGCCGGTTTTCGGGTCATCCTGGTCCTGGTCATGGGTCTGCGCGGCGCTTTGGGCATCATGCTGGCCACTTGGTTCATTGACCGTGAGCTTTTCAGTGGCTCGTCGATGTCCTTGGCATTTTTGAATGGCATGGTCTCTGGCTTGACACCCCTGCTGATGCTCAAGCTGATGAACAAATGGCAAGGGATGGGTGCGCAACTGCAGCACCTGACCGCATCTCAATTGCTCAATCTGACCTTGTTTTTTGCAGCGGCCAACGCCCTTGTTCACCATTTGGTTTGGCTGCTGCTCGGACATGCTGACATCAACATCTGGGTGGACATCTGGCCCATGTTCATCGGGGATGCATCGGGTGCCATGTTGATGCTTTACGGCTTGAAATTCGTGCTGAACCGGGTCCATATTAGCCCATCCGTGCACCCGCACTGAAGCCGCTTATCTGGCGCTGTCGTCCAAAAACAGCGCTTGCAAATCGCTCAAAAAGTCAAAGCCCTTTTCCGTCGGCCAGACCCGGTGCAGATCGCGGCCAATCAAGCCTTGTTTCTCTGCCGCTTGCAAACCCTGCTGGATGCTGGTCATGGCCAAACCGGTGCGGTCCACATAGTCAGCCAAATCAAACCCACCGCGCAAACGCAAGGCGTTCAGCATGAATTCGAATGGCAAGTCCTGGCGTGACACCTCGGTGCTTTGCGTCACGGGCTCACCCTTCATGGCCTGCTGCATGTAGAGCGCAGGTTCGCGGTAACGCACCTGCCGCAGCACGCGGTGCGCAAAACTGAGCTTGCTGTGTGCCCCGGCACCCATGCCCAGATAGTCGCCAAACTGCCAGTAGTTCAGGTTGTGGGCGCACTGGTGTCCGGGCTTGGCGTAGGCTGAGACCTCGTAACGGTTGAGCCCCGCCAAGCCGGTCAGCTCGGTGATGCGGTCCATCATTTCGTAGGCCAGATCGTCTTCGGGCAAGGCGGGCGGGAACTTGGCGAACACCGTGTTGGGCTCGATGGTCAAGTGGTAGATCGAGATGTGCGGCGGCGCAAAGGCCAGCGCGGTCTGGATGTCTTGCGTCAGGCCTGCCAAGGTCTGGCCCGGCAAGGCGTACATCAGGTCCAGGTTGAAGGTGTCAAACACCTGCGCGGCTTCGGTCACGGCGGCCAGCGCTTGATCGCGGTCGTGCACCCGACCCAAGGCTTTCAAGTGCGCATTGTCAAAACTCTGCACGCCAATCGACAAGCGGGTGATGCCCGCCTGGCGGAAAGCCTTGAAGCGGTCTTTCTCGAAAGTGCCGGGGTTGGCCTCCATGGTGATCTCGGCGTCAGGTGCCAAGCGCACGCGGGCACGGATGCCACCCACCAAACGGTCTATCGCTTCAGGCGAAAACAGGCTGGGTGTGCCGCCGCCCAAAAACACGGTCTGGATGCTGCGGCCCCAGATCAGCGGCAGACTAGCTTCCAAGTCGGCGAACAGGGCGTCGATGTAGGCGTCTTGCGTGGACGGCGCGTCGGCCCCGGCCCGAAATTCATGCGAATTGAAGTCGCAATACGGGCACTTCTTGATGCACCAGGGCAGATGCACATACAGCGACAGCGGCGGCAAGGCATTGAGCTGCAACACGCCGGGGCGCATGGCGTGCACCGGGTCAAGGTGTGGACTCATGCGGCGGAACCATCCAGCCAACGCTCGCGCATCAGCGCCAGCATGGCTTGCGCGGCGCGACCCCGGTGGCTGTTGGCATTCTTCACTTCGGTGGGCAGCTCGGCAAAGGTCTTGCCAAATTCGGGCAAGAACAAAACCGGATCGAAGCCAAATCCGTTGCTGCCCCGGCGCTCGGGCGCGATCTGCACCACCACCCGACCCACGGCAATCAGGGGCTCCGGGTCGTCGGCACTGCGCACGGCCACCAAGGTGCTGACCATGGCGGCGCGGCGGTTGGTGATGCCCTGCATTTGCGCCAGCAGCGCGGTGACATTGGTGTCATCGCCTTTGGGGTAGCCAAAGCGGGTGGCGTAATACGCCGTGTCCACGCCCGGCTGCCCCCCAAACGCATCCACGCACAAACCCGCATCATCGGCCAGGGCGGGCAAGCCGCTCAGCTGCGCAGCGTGCCGGGCTTTGGCCAAGGCGTTTTCAACGAAGGTCTTGAAGGGCTCTGCCGCTTCGGGGATGTTCAGCTCGGACTGGCGCACCAGCGTCATGCCCAGTGGCGCCAACAGGGTTTGCAGCTCGGCCAGTTTGCCCGCATTGTTGGAGGCCAAAACGATTTTCATGAACCTACCGCCAAGCTTCAAGCGCTGAAAGTCAGGGTCTTGGGCTCGTCGTGCGCCTGCTTTTGCAGCTGCACCAGCTGGGCAATGCCTTTTTCGGCCAAGGCCAGCATGCGGTCCATCTCGACGCGGGTGAAGGCCACGCCTTCGGCCGTGCCCTGCACTTCCACAAAATTGCCCGCACCGGTCATGACCACGTTCATGTCGGTGTCGCAAGCCGAGTCTTCGGGGTAATCCAGATCGAGCAAGGGGGTGCCGTTTTTCAGGCCCACCGAGATGGCGGCCACGCGGTCGATGATGGGCGACTCGCTCAGTTTGCCCGTGGCCATGAGCCAGTTGACGGCGTCTTGCGCCGCCACAAAAGCGCCCGTGATGCTTGCGGTGCGCGTGCCGCCGTCGGCTTGCAGCACATCGCAGTCGAGGTGAATGGTGCGCTCGCCCAGTTTTTTCAGGTCAAACACCGCCCGCAGCGAGCGGCCAATCAGGCGCTGAATCTCTTGCGTGCGGCCGCTTTGCTTGCCGCGTGCAGCTTCGCGGTCACCCCGGGTGTGCGTGGCACGGGGCAGCATGCCGTATTCGGCAGTCACCCAGCCTTCGCCGCTGCCTTTTTTGTGGCCGGGCACTTTTTCTTCGACCGAAGCGGTGCACAACACCCGTGTCTGACCAAACTCGATGAGCACCGAGCCTTCGGCGTGCACGGTGTAACCGCGGGTGATGCGCACGGGGCGCAATGCATCGCAGGCGCGGTCGCTTCGGACGTAAGAGACATTGGTGTTCATGGTGGCGCTGAAAGTGTGTTGACCGCCTTACCCGTCCAGGTGCAGACGGGGCGGGCCAAAGAGTTTGAGATAATGCCTTGTTTCATGCTCAGCTGTTAGGCTGAGCATCTGCAGCGCATCATGGCCAGTGTGGCTTGGCGCTGTCACAAGGAACTTGATTCATGCCAGTTTACAGTATGACCGGATACGCCAGCGTGCAACACAGCCCGCTGGCTGCAGACGGTGACGCCCCTGCCAGCACGGCCCCAACAGCCCGGCTGGGGTTCGAAATTCGCTCGGTCAACAGCCGTTTTCTGGACCTGTCTTTTCGCCTGCCCGAAGATCTGCGCCAGCTCGAACCCGGCCTGCGCGAACTGATCACCCGCCAGATCAAACGCGGCAAAGTGGAGGTGCGCGCCAGCCAGGATGCCGGCGACGGCGCTGCCTTGCAAGCCCCCAACCACCAGGCCCTGCAAAAAATCGCGGCCTTGCAAGACAAAATTCAGGACTGGTTGCCCGGTGCTCGCGCCCTGAGCGTGGCCGATGTGTTGCGCATGACCGCCGGCAGCTCGGGCCAGACCGCACCCGACGAAGCAGCCTGGATGCAGTTGGCCACGCGAGCGGTGGACGCCCTGCGCGAAGCACGCGCCCGCGAAGGCGCGCGCCTGACTGAGATGCTGCAAGGTCACATTGCCCAACTGCGCAGCTTGGCCGAGCAGGCGGTGCCTTTGGTGCCGCAGCTCGTCGAGCAACAGCGCCAGCGCTTTCTGGAGCGCTGGAAAGACGCCATGGCTCTGGCCGATGGCAGCCACCTGCCCGAAGCCGCGCAAGACCGGGCCCTGACCGAGGCCACCGCCTTTGCCATCCGCATCGATGTGGCCGAAGAGCTGACCCGCCTGCGCTCGCACCTGGACGAACTCAGCCGCTTGCTGGACAAGGGCGGCGACATCGGCAAGCGCCTGGACTTTTTGATCCAGGAGCTGCACCGCGAAGCCAACACCCTGGGCTCCAAATCGGCCGTGCTGGAGATGACCCGCATCTCGGTGGACATGAAAGTGCTGATCGAGCAAATGCGCGAACAAGTCCAAAACATCGAATAAAGAGCCTGAACATGGATTACCCAGGAAACCTGTTTGTCGTGGCCGCCCCCAGCGGGGCTGGCAAATCCAGTCTGGTCAAGGCCTTGATGGAGCTGGATTCGCGCGTACAACCCACCGTCTCGCACACCACCCGCGCCCCCCGAGGCCAGGAAAAGCACGGCCGCGAATACTTTTTCGCCTCGGCGCAGGAGTTCGACGCCATGGTGCTGGGCGACGCGTTTGTCGAGTGGGCCCATGTGCACGGCCAGCGCTACGGCACCTCCAAAAAGATGATCGAAGACCGCATGGCCCAAGGGGCCGATGTGGTGCTGGAAATCGACTACCAGGGTGCCCTGCAGATCAAGAAAATGTACGCCAATGCGGTGCTGATCTTCATCTTGCCGCC
This sequence comes from Limnohabitans sp. 2KL-1, assembly GCF_003063435.1. Lineage (GTDB taxonomy): Bacteria > Pseudomonadota > Gammaproteobacteria > Burkholderiales > Burkholderiaceae_C > Limnohabitans_A. The sequence continues at coordinate 286,969 of NZ_NESL01000003.1, forward strand.
CAGCTGGGAAGAATTGCGCTCGCGCCTGGAGCGCCGGGGCGAGGATGCGCCTGAGATCATCGAGCTGCGCCTGCAGAATGCGGCGGTAGAGATGGCACAAGCCAAAGAATTCGACTTCGTTATAATCAACGAAGTATTTGATCGTGCCCTGTTTGACCTCAAAGCGGTTGTTCACGCCCAGCGGCTCAAGTACCACGTTCAGCGCCGCGCCCGGCCTGACACCTTTCAAGCCCTCAAGATGGCTTGAACCCCGCACAGACATTTTCAAGGAAAACTCATGGCCCGCATCACTGTTGAAGATTGCCTGGAACAGATCCCCAACCGCTTTCAGTTGGTTTTGGCCGCCACTTACCGCGCCCGCATGTTGAGCCAAGGCCACACACCCCGCATCGAAAGCAAAAACAAACCCGGCGTGACCGCCTTGCGCGAAATCGCAGCCGGTAAAGTTGGCATTGAGATGCTCAAGCGGGTCTCCTGACCACCGCAAGTCCCGGCACCAGCCGGGTCTGTCATGCCCCAGTCATGGGGCTTTTTTTCGTCTGCGCCATGCGTCTGCAAATGCTTGCGTTACATTGAAGCCATGAGCCCCCTCACGCCCTCGCCCAAATCCGCTGCCGGCCGCACGCCACCCAAGGCTGTGGCCAATGCGGCAGCGGCCAGTTTCGCAGCCCTGGAAGCCCAACTCGGCTACCTCAGCGAAGCCGAAACGGACATGGTGCGCAGAGCCTACAAATTTGCCGACGAAGCCCACCTGGGTCAGATGCGCAAAAGTGGCGAGCCCTACATCACCCACCCGATCGCGGTGGCCGGTCTGTGCACTGAATGGAAACTGGACGCGCAGGCACTGGCCGCGGCCTTGCTGCACGACGCCATGGAAGACTGCGGCGTCACCAAGATCGAGTTGATCGAGCGCTTTGGCTCCCCGGTGGCCGAACTGGTGGACGGCCTGACCAAACTGGACAAGCTGGAGTTCAACACCCGGGAAGAAAACCAGGCCGAGTCGTTTCGCAAGATGCTGCTGGCCATGGCCCGCGATGTGCGCGTCATCCTCATCAAGCTGGCCGACCGCACCCACAACATGCGCACCATGGGCGACATGCCGCGCAGCAAGTGGGGCCGCATCGCCTCCGAAACCCTGGAAATTTACGCACCGATTGCCCACCGCCTGGGCCTGAACCAGATCTACCGCGAACTGCAAGACCTGGCTTTCAAGCACCTGCTGCCCTGGCGCTATGCCGTGTTGACCAAGGCGGTCTCGCGCGCACGCAACCGCCGCCGCGACTTGATTCAAAAGGTGCAGGCCGATGTCGAGGCGGTGTTTGCTCAGGCCAAGATGGACGTGCGCATCAGTGGCCGCGAAAAAACCCTTTACTCCATCTACAAAAAGATGGATGAAAAGCACCTGAGCTTTGCCCAGGTGACCGACATTTACGGCTTCCGGGTCATCGTGGCTTCGGTGATTGACTGCTACACGGCCCTGGGCTGGTTGCACCAGATCTACAAGCCTGTGCCCGGCAAGTTCAAGGACCACATCGCCATTGCCAAGGTCAACGGCTACCAGTCGCTGCACACCACACTGGTCGGGCCATCGGGCGTGAACGTCGAGTTTCAGATGCGCACCGAGGCCATGCACCTGGTGGCCGAGTCCGGCGTGGCCGCCCACTGGCTGTACAAAGCGCATGAATCGGCCAGCGCCCAGTCGGAGCGCCTGGGCACGCAGTGGCTGCAATCGCTTTTGGACATCCAGACCGAAACACGCGACGCGGCCGAGTTCTGGGACCACGTCAAAGTCGACCTGTTTCCCGATGCCGTTTATGTGTTCACCCCCAAGAGCCAGATCATGGCTTTGCCACGCGGTGCCACGGTGGTGGACTTTGCTTATGCCATCCACAGCCGGGTGGGCGACCACGCCATGGCCGCCCGCATCAATGGCGACCAGGTGCCGCTGCGCACCGAGCTCAAAAACGGCGATGTGGTCGAAGTGATCACCGCGCCCGTATCGGCCCCCAACCCAGCTTGGTTGGGCTTTGTGCGCACCGGACGAGCCCGCTCCAAAATCCGCCACCACCTCAAGACCATGGCGCAAACCGAGTCGGTCGAGCTGGGCGAAAAACTCCTGTCCCAAGCGCTGCGGGCCGAAGGCATCGACAAACTGCCCTCTGACGAAGAAGCCGATCAGATCATTTGGGAAAAGCTGCTGCGTTTCACGGGCAACCGCAACCGCGCAGATTTGTTGATGGACATTGGCCTGGGCAAACGCATCGCCACCATTGTGGCCAAGCGCCTGACCGCTTTGCTGTCCGAGCGGGGCCAAAAGCCCGATGCACTGCTGATGACGCGCGAGCGTTTCACTGCGCACGAATCCATCTCGCAAGGGGCCATCACCCTGGACGGCAGCGAAAACGCGTCGGTGGTCTATTCACGCTGCTGCCGCCCACTGCCCGGTGACGACATCGTGGGTTACTTGGGGCGCGGCGAAGGCCTGGCTGTGCACACCCGGGACTGCGCCACCGCACGCAAACTGGAACACAAGGACAGCGAACGCTTCATTGGGGTGGAGTGGTCAGACGAATTGAGCCGCAATTTCGAGACCGCCATCAACGTCAGCGTGGTCAATGGCAAAGGCGTGCTGGCCCGTGTGGCCGGTGCACTGGCCGCTGCCGAGACCGACATCGTGCACGTGGACATGGGCAGCGATTCACCGCAGGACATGGCTGAGTTGAAGTTTGTGATTGCTGTGCGGGACGTGGCGCATCTGGAGCAGGTCTTGCGTCATCTCAAGCGCACCCCCTCGGTGGTCAAGGCCGAACGCCAGGCCCACAAAGGCAACGCCACGGCCTGACACAGCCCAGCCAGCGTCCAAGCAGCGCTGTCAGGCCGACGCCGGATAGCTGACCTGCAACACCTCGATGTCGATCACGCCTGCGGGCGTGACCAGCTTGAGTTCATCGCCTTCGCGTGACTTGATCAAGGTCCGCGCAATCGGCGACACCCAGCTGACCTGCCCTTGCAAACTGTCGGCTTCATCGATGCCCAAGATCGTGACCGTGCGCTCGATGCCCGAGGCCTCTGCGTAAGTGACCGTGGCCCCAAAAAACACCTGGTCGCTGCCGTGGTGCACTGCAGGGTCCACCACTTCGGCCATCTCCAGTCGCTTGGTCAGAAAGCGGATACGCCGGTCGATCTCGCGCAGGCGCTTTTTGCCGTAGAGGTAATCGCCGTTTTCTGAGCGGTCGCCGTTGCTGGCGGCCCAATGCACGATCTCGACCACCTTGGGCCGCTCGTCATCGATCAGGGCAAACAACTCGGCCCGCATGCGGGCGTAACCCTCAGGCGTCATGTAATTGCGTGCGCCCGAAGGCAAAGCTGGCAAACCCAGCTCGTCGTCATCGTCGCCGTCGGTCTCTTTGGTAAAGGCTTTGCTCATGTCCTGGTGTTCAAGGGCAAAAATACGGAACGCCACAAAGGGCCATGTTTTGGGGACGGATGTTTTGGAGTGCGGAAATAGAAAAAGCCCACAACTTTCGTTGTGGGCTTTCTAATTTTTGGTGCGGCTGGCAGGAATCGAACCCACGACCCCTTGGTTCGTAGCCAAGTACTCTATCCAGCTGAGCTACAGCCGCATCATGCATTGAATTATAGCAAGCTTTTTGGGGCCATTCGGGGCCGCCTGCAATTTATGTCTGCAATTTACTGCCAGGAAACGGCGGACATGTCGTTGGCGAAAATAGGCGAGCTCGACCACAGGCCTTTGAGGCCTTTGCGGTAAACGGCCGTATTGGACGCATTGAACAAAAACACGTTCACCGCATCCTTGGCAATCATGCGCTGCATGTCACCAAACAGTTGCGTGCGCTCTTTGGCCGTTGTGGCTGCAGAATGTTTGGCCGCCAGATCGCGGAAGGCCTTGCTGTCATAGCCCCAGTAGTACTGCGGGTTGGCATAGGCCATGTAGTCCAGCGGCTCCACATGGTTGATGACCGTCAAATCAAAGTTGCCCTTGAAGGTGCCGCCCAGCCATTGAGCCCATTCCACGTTTTCAATTTTGGCAACGATGCCGACTTTCGCCAGTTGCGCGGCGAGAATCTCGCCCCCCTTGCGCGCATAAGGCGGTGGGGGCAAAGTCAAGGTGACATTGAGCGGCGTTTGCACACCGGCTTCTTTCAGCAGGGCTTTGGCTTTTTCAGGGTCATAGGCGTAGGTACCGCTCAACTCCACATAACCCGCATCGGTGGGGGCCATGTGGCTGCCAATGGGTTTGGCCAGACCTTCGAACACGCCATCGATGAAAGCTTTTTTGTCGACCGCATGCGACAAGGCGCGGCGAACGCGCACGTCGTCAAAAGGTTTTTTACGGTTGTTGATGGTCATGATGCCTTTGCCCGCAGAGCTGCCCATCTCGACCACAAAGCGCTTGTCGGCCTGGAATTGCTTGAGGCTTTGCGGTGACTGGAAACGCGGCATGCCGTCGATGTCGCCCGCCAACAAGGCGGCCACCTGGGCAGCCGAATCGTTGATGAATCGGAAAGTGACCTTCTTCACTTTGATGGCATTGGCATCGCGAAAGCCATCCCATTTGGACAAAGTCACCGCAGAGCCTTTGGCCCAGCTGTCGAGTTTGTAAGGACCTGTGCCCACGGGCTTGGTGGCCGCGTTGGCGGCGCTGTCTGGGTGCAGGATGACGGCGGTGTTCTCGCCCATGCGGAACAGGAAGTTGCCGTCCGGATTGGTCAACACCAGCACCACGGTGTGCGCGTCGGGTGTGGAGATGTGGCTGATGTTGTTGAACACCGCGCCTTTGGCCTTGTTGGTGCTCTTGGCATCTTTGGCCCGCTCGAAGCTGAACTTGACAGCGGCCGAATCAAAATGGGTGCCATCCGAGAACTTCACGCCTTTGCGCAGTTTGAAGGTGTAGGCCTTGCCGTCGGCGTCCATTTTCCAGCTCTCGGCCAGCAACGGGCTGATGCTGCCATCGACGTTGATTTTGGTCAGGCCCTCCAAGATGTTGTAGTGCACCACTTCACCGATGGCGGCAGCCGGGGCCATGGTCGGGTCCAGGCTGGTGGGCTCCAGGATCATGCCCAGCGTGACGGTATCCTTGCGCGGCTGCGCTTGCGCCTGCAAAGGGGCAGCCACCCCAGTGGCGACCAACACAGCCACCGAGCTCAAAGCGAGGGTGCGGCGGGTCAAAGAAAAGACGTTTTTCATGGGGACTCCTGCGTCAAAAATGAAGGGGGCTGGCCCGGAATGGCGGCCAATAACTTGCGAGTGTAAGGGTGCTCGGCTTGCTGAAAAATTTGGCTTGCGGGGCCTTGTTCCACCACACGGCCTGACTGCAGCACCAGCACATCGTCGCACATCAAATTCACCACCGCCAGGTCGTGGCTGACGAACAGATAACTCAGGCCGTAGCGGTCTTGCAGGTCCATCATCAGGTTCAGCACTTGGGCCTGCACCGACACATCGAGCGCACTGACCGGCTCATCGGCCACGATCAATGCAGGGCGCGTGATCAAGGCGCGGGCAATGGCAATGCGCTGGCGTTGCCCACCGGAAAACTCATGCGGGTATTTGTCGAGGTCTGCGCTTCTGAGGCCTACCTCGCTCAGGGCCTCAGCGGCGCGGTCGCGCAGCTCTGCTTTGCTGTCGGCGCGGTCGCGCAGATCAGCTTTGCTTTCGATGCGGTCGCGCAGCTCAGATCGGTCATCCACAGGTTTGAGCAAGGTCTGGATCGGCTCGGTCACGATGGCCAGCACTTTTTGGCGCGGGTCCAGCGAGCCGTACGGGTCCTGAAACACCATCTGAAAACCGCTACGCAACTGACGCAAAGCTAGGCCACGAGTTTGGTGAACGTCCACCCCCTTGAACAAGACCTGTCCCTCGGTGGGCGTGTCCAGCGCCATGACCAGCCGTGCCAAAGTGGACTTGCCCGAACCCGACTCGCCCACGATGCCCAAGCTTTTGCCCGGCTGCAGCGTGAAGCTCACGTCCGACAAAGCCTGCAAAGCGCCTGCGGGTTGAAACAAACCCGCGCGGGGCAAGGCAAAGCGCCGTCCCAAGTGCTTCACCTCCAGCAGCGGCGCAGATGTGGGCGGAACGCTCATGGCAACCTCCAGCGCGGGCAACTGACCATGTGGGGCGTTTCGCCAACGGCTTCGCTGGCGATACTTTCAGCCTGTGGTGGTATGCGGCGGCAATCGTCAAGCGCCAAGCTGCAGCGGTCGGCAAAAGCGCAACCGGCAGGAAAATCCATCAACTCGGGCACACTGCCGGGGATGGTGGTCAAACGTGTGCCACGTGCCAGCCCCAGACGCGGCCGCGCCGCAAACAAGCCCCGCGTGTAAGGGTGCGCCCGGTGTGCAAACAGCTCAGGTGTAGCAGCGCTCTCGACCACCGCCCCACCGTACATCACCATCACACGGTCCACCTGGTCCCGCATCAGGCCCAAGTCATGGCTGATCAAGAGCAAGCCCATGCCATCTTCGCGAACCAGTTGCTGGATGAGCGCCAGCACCTCTTTTTGCACCGTCACATCCAGCGCGGTGGTGGGCTCGTCGGCAATCAGCAGGTCGGGGCTGCAGGCCAGCGCGATCGAGATCATGACGCGCTGGCGTTGCCCGCCCGAGAGTTCGTGCGGATAGGCATCAAGACGCTCACGCGCCCGGGGCAGCTGCACGCGTTCGAGCAGTTGCAGGGCGCGGGCTTTGGCGTCGCTGGCGCTCATGTATTGGTGCAGACGCAAGGGCTCAGCGATCTGCTTCCAGATCGGGTGCAAGGGGTTGAGCGCCGTCATCGGCTCCTGGAAGATCATGGCCATGCGGGCACCACGCAGCCGGCACATCTGCGGCTCTGGCAGGCCCACCAGCTCCTGGCCTTGCAGCGAGATGGAGCCACTCACGCGGGCGCGTTCGGGCAACAAGCCCATCAGGGCCAAAGCGGTGAGCGATTTGCCACTGCCACTCTCGCCAATCAGGCCCACCGTCTGGCCCCGCTCCATGCGCCATGACACGCCACGCAGGGCCTGTGCCCAGCCCCGGGCCGTGGGCAGGCTCACGCGCAAATCATCGACTTGCAGCAAAGGCTTGGCGCTTGGAAGATCGCTCATGTTCACCTTCAACTTCACCTTTGCCGCGCCAGCCGAGGGTCGAGCACATCGCGCAATCCATCGCCCAGCAAATTCAGCCCCAGCACCGCCAGCGCAATGGCCGCGCCCGGGTACACCGCCAGCATGGGGGCCTGGAACATCTGCGACTGCGCTTCATTGAGCATGCGGCCCCAACTGGGTTGCGGCGGCTGCGTGCCCAGGCCCAAATAAGACAAAGCTGCCTCGGCCAGGATGGCGATCGCGAACTGGATGGTCGCCTGCACGATCAGCACGCTGGCGATGTTGGGCAGCACATGCGTGAGTGTGATGGCCAGCGGGCCCTGGCCTGCGGCGCGGGCAGCAGCCGTGTAGTCGCGCGCCCAGACCGCGTTGGCCGCGCCGCGCGAAATGCGGGCAAACACAGGGATGTTGAAAATGCCAATGGCCACAATGCTCACCACCAGGCCTGGCCCATAGATCGCGGTCAGCATGATGGCCGACAACAAAGCCGGAAAGGCGAAGGTGAAGTCCGAGGCCCGCATGATGAGCTCCTCGACCCAGCCGCGCCGCGCCGAGGCCAGCAAACCCAAAGGGACACCCACGCCCAGGCCAATGCCCACCGCAATGAAACCCACCAACAAGGAGTTCTGGCTGCCCACCAAAAGCAAAGACCCAATGTCGCGCCCCAGGCTGTCGGTGCCCAGCCAATGCGCCGCGCTGGGCGAGGCCAATTTGTTGGGAATGTCGATGTCGCCCACCGGGTAAGGCGACCAAAACAAGGACAGCACCGCGCACAGCACCATCAGCAGCACCATGGCCCCACCCGCGACAAAACTCGGGTGGCGCAAAGCGCGTCGCCAGAACGTGTGCTTATCCCGCATGGCCTGCCTTCAATCGCGGATCGATCCACGCATACAGCACGTCGATGCAAAAGTTGATCAGGATGACCAGCGCCGACAGCAACATGACCACATCGCGCACCACGATCAAATCGCGGTTGGCAATGGCCTGAAAAATCAGCCGCCCAATGCCGGGCAGCACAAACACGTTTTCAATCACGATGGCGCTGGTGATCAGATTGCCAAACTGCAGGCCCATCACCGTGAGCACTGGGATCATGGCGTTGCGCAGCACATGGCCCCAGAGCACCTGACGGCGAGACAGGCCTTTGGCCCGGGCGGTACGCACAAAATCCTCACGCAAAGTGTCGAGCACGGCCGAGCGGGTCACCCGCGTCAGAATCGCCGTCTGCACCGCCGCCAGCGCCATGGCGGGCAAGAGCAAAGCCTTCACGCCCTCAATCACCCCGCCGCCATCGTCTTCGGACCAACCCGGAAAACCGCCCGCGCTCACCCACTCCAGGTGCACCGCAAAAAGCAGGATCAAAAGAATGGCCAGCCAGAAATTAGGCAGCGCCAGACCCAGCTGGCTGAGCGTCATCACGCCCACATCGCCCGCCTTGTTTTGCTGTGAAGCAGCGTAAATGCCCAGCGCCAGCGCCAGCGCCACCGTCAGGCCCATGGCCATCACAGCCAAGGGCAGCGTCACCTGCATGCGCTCGGCCATCAACTGGGCCGTGGGGGTGTCGTAAGAAATGCTCATGCCTGTCTGGCCCTGCAGCATGCCGCCCATCCAGCTCAAGTAGCGGGTGGCTGCGGGCTGGTTCAGACCCAGCTTGTCTTCCATAGCAGCGATCGATTCCGGCGTGGCCGTTTCGCCCAAGATCACCTGCGCGGCATTGCCCGGCAGCAACTCCAGCACGGCAAAGACCACGACCGAGGTGGCCAACAGCGTCAATACAAAGCTCAACAGCCGACTCAAAAAAAACAGGGGCACGCGCTATCCTCGGGGTCTGTGAGCAACGATGAAAAGAGTTGAGATGGCATCGCAAACGATTGTAAACAGCGCCCAAGACGCCCTCGTGGGTTCCATCGTGGATGTGCCCGGCCTGCAGGTCGGTCATTTCACACTGAGCGAGCGCCTGACCGGCTGCTCGGTGGTGCTGGCACCCCAAGGCGCGGTGGGTGCGGTGGATGTGCGCGGCGCCGCCCCGGGCACCCGCGAGACCGATTTGCTGGACCCGGCCAATCTGGTCGACAAAGTGCATGCCGTGGTGCTGAGCGGCGGCAGCGCTTTCGGGCTAGACGCCGCCACGGGCGTGGTGCGCTGGCTCGATGAGCAGGGCATCGGTTTTGAAACCGGCTACGGCCGGGTGCCGATCGTGCCTGCCGCCGTGTTGTTTGACTTGCCCGTGGTGCGCCTGGGCGACAACCCGAAAGCCCGGCCCGGCGCAGAAGCAGGTTACGCAGCATGCGAGGCAGCCACAACGGCCCCACCCGCCGCAGGCAATGTGGGCGCGGGCGCAGGGGCTTGCGTGGGCAAACTCTTTGGCTTGGACCGCTGCATGAAAGGCGGCATCGGCAACGCCAGCGTGCGCGTAGGGCCATGGGTAGTCGGTGCCTTGGTGGCCTGCAACGCGGTGGGCGATGTGATCGACCCGGCCACAGGCCAGGTGCTGGCCGGAGCACGCACGGCCAATGGGCACAACTTGCTGGACACCCAACGCGCCTTGCTGGCCGGCGAGCGCGGCAGTCGCCCCCTGCCCGGCACCAACACCACCATTGGCGTGGTCGCCACCAACGCCACCCTCACCAAAGCCCAAGCCAAACGCCTGGCCATGAGCGCGCACGACGGCCTGGCCCGCAGCATCCGCCCGGCGCACACCACGTTGGACGGGGACACCTTGTTTGCCATGGCCACCGGCACTGAAGCCGGTCCAGTGGATTTGATGCTGCTGACCGTGATGGCCGCCGAGGCCACAGCACTGGCCACGGTGGATGCGATTCGACAGGCGTGGGGCATTGAGCTGGCGCATGGGCACTTGCCCTCTGCCCTCGAATTCCGTGCCCCGCTTGCGCAGCCCCCTGAACCCATCCGCAAGGAACACCCGTGACCGCACCCGACAAAATCACCCCCCCCAAAGGCAGCAGCTATTGGGATGACCGTTTCAAGGAAGAAGGCTTTGCCTACGGCAAAGTGGCCAATGACTTTTTGATGGCCTGTGCGCCAAAGCTGCCTCGCGGCAAAGCCCTGTCGCTTGGCGAAGGGGAAGGCCGAAATGCCGTGTTTCTGGCCCAGCTGGGCTTTGAAGTCACCGCCGTTGACTTTTCAGAAGTGGGTTTGCAAAAAGCCCAACGCCTGGCTCGGCAACAGGGCGTCCCGTTGACATGCATCCGTGCTGACCTGGCGGACTTTGACATGGGCACCCAACGATGGGACCTCGTGGTCTCCATCTTTGCGCAACCCGACAGTGCCGTGCGCCAGCGCCTGTACGGTCAATTGGGCCAAAGCCTCAAACCAGGCGGTGCGTTTGTGCTGGAATCCAAAGTCGATCCGGCGGCCTCAGCCCACGACCGTTACCCGGGCGTGAACATTTTGCGGCAGGAAATCGGTGCACTGCGAGTGGTGCATGCACTGGAAGATGAACGCGTTTTGGATGAAGGTCGCTACCACCAAGGACGCCAGCGAACTGCGCAAATTCTGGCTCGACTGGACGGAGCAGACGGCGTGAACAAATAGAGAAAGAGGCGTCAACAAAGCTCACAGCCTGCTGGGGTATTTCCTGACGGACGCGCACTCATGCAATGGTACGGTAGGACACCTTGATCGGAGTGTCCATGACCCAGCTGAAAAGACGAACCTTTCTGGCCAGCGCCTCTTTGATGGGATTGAGTCCCATGAGCATGGCTCAGGCGTCTTACCCGATCAAACCCATACGCTACATCATTCCTGTGCCCGCAGGCGGTGGTGCCGACATGATCGGGCGCGCCACCTGTGAACGGCTGTCCAAATTACTGGGGCAGCCCATCGTCATCGACAACATCTCGGGCGGCGGCGGTGCCATCGCATGCCAGACTGCGGCGCGAGCCCAGCCCGATGGCTACACCCTGATCCAGGCTTATGTGGCCACACACGGCACATCCCCCGCCACCCGCAAACTCCCCTATGACGCACTGAAAGACTTCAGCGCCATCGGCATGATCGGCACGGCACCCAATGTGTTGTGCGTCAATCCCAACGTGCCAGCCAAAGACATCCAAAGTTTTATCCAATATGTGCGCAGCCAACCGGGCAAGCTCGCCTATGGCTCGGCAGGCGCAGGCACACTGACCCACCTGGTGGGCGAACTGTTCAAACTGCAAACCAACACCTTCATGATCCACATCCCTTACCGGGGTGTGGCACCCGCCAACGTGGACTTGATGTCAGGACAAACACAGGCCCTGTTCCCCAGTCTGGCAGGCGCATTGCCCCACATCCGCAGCGGCCGCATGCGTGCCCTGGCAGTGACAGGAAAAACCCGACACGAACTGCTCAAAGATATCCCCACATTTGAAGAGGTCGGGCTGCCTGGCTTTGATGGCGAGCAGTGGTATGGGGTGATGGGACCAGCAGGACTGCCTGAACCTTTGGTCAAGCAAATCAATGAGGCCTTGAACAAAATCCTCACGCAACAAGACTTCAAGGACAAACTGTCCTCCGAGGCCGTGGCCTTGAAGCCCATGACCCCCGGCCATTTTCAGGCTTTCATCAAGTCAGACATCGAACGTTGGACCCAAGTGGCCAAGGACAGAAAGATTGAGCTGGACAGCTGAAGAAAAATCATTCGTGAGGATATCCCGCGGCGTGTTGCCGCGAATGCCTCTCTGAACGAACTGGCGCAAAAACGGTCGGGCCTCAGTTTCGCGTGAATGCAAAGACCAAAAGCCATGCATGTCAGCATGAACTTCCCCAAGACCCACTATTTGAGTTCGCCAGCCACGGCCATTGCCAACGCAGACGTGATCATTGGACTGGAACTTTCCGATTTTTGGGCCACGGTCAATGCCTATACAGACAATAACTCCAATGAAGGGCATGGCACCAACGCGTCACGCATCAAACCTGAAACCAGGCTCATCAGCATCAATTCAGTCGATCTTCTGACCAAATCCAATTACCAAGACTTCCAGCGCTTCCAAGTCGTTGATGTCCAAATGGCTGCCGATGCGCAAACGACTTTGCCCTCCCTGATCGAAGCGGTTCGTTCTGCTTTGCCCGCAGACAAAAAGGATGCCATCGCCAAACGGGGCGAACTCCAGCGCAAAACCTATCAGGAAGATCGGATTCGTACGCGCACTGCCGCAGCGCTGGGTTGGAACGAGAGCCCCATCAGCACAGCTCGATTGGTCATGGAGACTTTTGCAGCTGTCAAGAATGAAGACTGGGCATTGGTAGCCTCAGAAGGCAACGTCAGCAATTGGCCCGTACGGCTTTGGCCCATGGAGAAACATCACCACTGGTTAGGCAGATCAGGGGGTTACGGCGTCGGTTATGGTGCGCCCGCTTCAGTGGGTGCAGCACTGGCCAACCGAGATTTGGGACGTTTTTCGGTCAGTATTCAATCAGATGGTGACTTGATGTTTGCACCGGGCGTCCTTTGGACCGCCGCCAAACACAAAATTCCATTGCTCAGCGTGATGCACAACAACAGGGGCTATCACCAAGAAGTCATGCACCTGCAACGTTTGGCAAATTTCCGAAATCGCAAAGTGAAGTTAGAAGGTGACATGGGCCCCGTGGGCACCAGCATCGAAAACCCCGACATCCAGTACCACGAACTGGCCAAATCGATGGGATGGTGGGCCAAGGGGCCGATCAAGGATCCGGCTCAATTGGCATTTGCGTTGAAGGAAGCCGTGGCCGTGGTCAAGTCTGGCCATCCAGCTTTGTTGAATGTGTGGACTCAACCACGTTGAAGAAAGAGCGCACCATGAAAAAATACACTGTGATGATGTCTTTGGGTGTTGCTCTGATGAGCACGGCTCTCCACCTCAATGCACAAACGATGACAGGCTCTGCCGAAAGTGGCAAACAAGCCTATTTCAAAAATGGTTGCTGGGGGTGTCACGGCTTTGTGGGGCAAGGCGGTATTGCCGGGCCCAAACTGGCCCCTGAACCCAAACCGATTGAATACATACAAGCCTTCGTGAGGCATACCAAAGGGCCCATGCCCCCTTACAGCGAAAAGATCTTGTCCAACCAAGAGTTGGTTGACATCCACGCTTACCTCAAGTCAATTCAAAAAGGGCCGGATTACAAGTCCATCCCTTTGCTGAATTGAGACGCCGAGAAGATCGATCGCGACCTGCGAACTCGATTCGTGGGTTTCGTTGCTGTGCCTCGGGTTGCGGAAGTAGCCACCATCGCTGTCGTCACCGTCTTGGCGGTCTTTGGGCACAAAGCTTTTGTGGCCCGCCCACGCTTGGATCAAGGTGCCATCCACGCTGCAGTGTTCGCCCGAGAGCAGTTGCCGTTCATCGGCCTGCGCCACGAATTTGTTCCATGCGCATTCGCTCGGAACGCACGCTGTAGAGCACCTCGCAAAGCATGGCGCGCAACAACTTCTCGGGTGCAACGCTGGGACGACCGCCTTTGAAGTCGGCTTCATACATGTTGGCGAACAAGTCGTTCGTGGCCACCAAGGCCTTGTTGACCAAGCAGCCTGCTAGCCGCAGGCCACAACAGCAAACAGACCAGGGTTTGAACTGACCCCCAGAAATAATCAATGGGCGTTGGGCTACAAGGCGCTGCCAGACGAAAGGTGCATGCTGTGTCTTTCACAGAACAACTCCCCAGCAACTGCCCTCACCCTCATACCCATTGCCACGGCTTCGCGCGCAGTCAATCCACTGCTGTAGGGAAAAGTGTCGAACATCCAATCATGGCGACCCAAGATCTGCAAAGCTTCACGGTGGCTTTGCGGACACACAAACTCCACCGATGCCCCCGGCCCCAAGCCCTCGAGCACCCGATCGCGCACGCGCTCGTAACGGTACTGGTGATGCACCAAGCGCTTTGTTCCCGGCACCTTGGCTAACCATGCCAAAAAGGCACGCGAGAGCTTGGCCGGATTGGAAAACACCACCGGCACAGGGCTGCGGTGCATGCTGGCCGAAGGCATGTAGGCCGGAGGCGTGTAGCTCGCATAACCTCCCGGAATGTTCACCAGAGGCTCGCTGTAGAGCCTCTGCAGGGACAGCGGCGACTGCCACTCGTCACCGATCCAGCCATCGAAACACCGCAGGCCAGTGGTCAGGCTCTGCCCACCCACCCACTTGAACATCTGCCGCGCCGGCTTGACCGACAGGGCGCGCAGCGCCACCGGATCCATCCAGCCCCCCAAGTCATAAAGGACATCGATGTCTGCGGCATGGATACGCCGTGCCAACAGATCCGCCGGCAGTTCTTGCACGTCATGCCATTCATGGGCCAGTTCACGAAAAGCCTGCGAAGCCCAGTCGTTCTTGTGACCACGGCTGAACACCACCAAGTCGCTGCCACGCGCCACATGGCGCCAGCCTGCAATCGTCAGAAAATACACCGGCGACGCACAGAAAAGCGGCGAAATCAGTGCCACACGCGGACGCCCGCCCTGCGGCCCCGCACGTCTGGGGCCGGGTGGCCCCAAGGGTGGCAAGCCCAGATCAGCCTGCAGATGCCGAGCCGAAAATCGGCACACCGCATCACTGAGCGTCTGCGCTGACACATTGCGGTCATACACATTGGCCATCAGCGTGGTCAGCTGCGCATCCACACCATGCACCGGATGATTAAGCAGGCCGTGGGCCCAGCCAATGGCCTGCAAGGGCATGCCAAACACATTGATGGCCAGGTCAGCGCGGCTGAGCAAGGCATCGGCATGGTCGGGCTGCCAGCGCAAAGCCTGAACATAAGCCGCATCCGCGTCCTCGTGCTGACGCAAGGCCTTCAAGGCATGGCCCCGCAGCACCTGGGTAGCTGCCGACGGCGGCCCCAGCCGCAAGGCCTCGGTGGCAGCCTGCAGCGCCTGCTGCGCCTGGCCCCGTGCCAGGCGACACACGGCCAGGTGGTGATGCAGCTTTGGCAGGCCGGGTGCCAGCGCCAGCGCCTGCAGCAAACATCGCTCAGCGGCAGACCAATCGGCCTTGGCCAGAAACTGCTGTGCCTGCGCCAGCCAATGCGCCACACCAGGCTCCGCCATCAATGCACCTGCCGGCTTGCGCCATCGTGCGGCTGCGACAGCTGCGACAGCTGCGCGGGCGTAGCCGCCGACGCCAAGCCCCAGCCAGCCTGCTCCAGAGAGGCCAGGCACTGCCCGGTCATGGCCCGCGTCAGCCACAGGCGATACTCCTGCTGCGCAGACGTCAACAGGCGCAACAACACCCTGTCCTCCTTCAACACATAACTCGTGTGCAGCTGCCGAACGTTCATGCAAACATTGCCAACAACTGCTGGTCAAGCACACGGCCACCCAGCCCCTGCCGCACCCGTGCACGAAACAGACGCCGATCGTCTGGACTGACCGCCGAACGTTCCTTATTCCAATCGACCTCGACCAACACACTCTGCGGCTCATACACCAGACGGTCCTGCGCTTGCGCAATCAGGGTCAGCTCGACATCGGCAAAGTGACTGCGGTAGCCCGGAAAAAAGAAACTGTCACCATACACCTGCGCCACCCAGTCGCGCCGCGCCAAACCAAAGGCCGCCAGTGCCCCGCCCCACTTGCCATCGTTGAAGGCCAGTAAGCCCCCCTGACCCTGCGCCAGCGCGGCCAGTGCGAGCTGCAGCCAGCCCCGGCCGGCAAACGCATCCTGTGCCATGTAGCCCAGCCAAGTGCTGTGCGAATGCGCATACACGGCATTGACCACAGAGACAAAACCTCGACGCTTTGCGTCATGCACCGCCACCAGCAAGCCCTCGGCAGGCAGCAAACCGGCGCGCTGCACAGCCATATCCACACTGCGCCGAGCCTGCTCCAGATCGGTGTAGGGCAGCACCATCAGGGCCCCCGCCGTGCGCAGACGGTGTGCCGCCGAGGCAATGGCCTCGGCCTCAAGCCAAAGCGGCTGCAAGGCCATAGGCCAACCCTTTCAAAGCGACGCTGTCGTCCATACCGGACTCAGGCGAACTTGATCTCGCTGGGCGTGATGCTGCGCAAATGCTTCTGCACCCAGGGTTTTGACTGCGTCTGACCCAGGTAAAGATTGCGGTAATTAACCCAGCACGCCGCCAGCCAGGCCGACTGCGTTCGGTGGGCCACATCCTTCATTTCGCGCAACAGCTTCTGGTGCACATTGAGCTCGCGTTCACGCTCGGGCAATGCCAGGCGCAGCGCCTTAAAGTCTTGGCCCTGCGAGCGCAAAAACACCGGCAGCAGCATCTGCACCATCAGCTGCACATAGGACGCCGCCGACTCTGCAGAGCCCACCGGCAAGGGCGCATGCAACTCGTCGCGTAACGCCGCAGGCATGCGCTTGTCGGCCGTGGTCAGCACCTTGCGCAGCCAGGGCAGATAAGCCGCCCAGAACTGCGGCGTGCCCACCACCATAGGTGCTGTGCAATACAGCGACGAAGGCGTGATGCTGCCCAACAGCGCCACTGGCAGCCCAGCCGCCTCGAAAAATGCCTGCGCCAGCACCTGCAAACGCGGCAGCTGCACCTGCGTCTGCAGCCAGGGGTTGTGGAAGACCGCCTCCTGCGCAGTGTCCGCGCACGAAAAATACACATCCGCACCCGGCTGCTGCTCGATCAGCCGCACCCAGTCGGCCCCAGCCATCCCGGTCTGCTCGGCAAACCGCCACGACACCGCGCCCCACAACAAGGCCCCCTGAGTAGCGTCGTTCGTCTGCAGCTGGGTCCACACCGTCAGGCCCAGCTCCTTCGGTGCCACACGGCTGACATCGAGCGGATAAAACGAAGCGTCAAGGAGCTCGCGCTGCCAAGGCTCCACATACATCTGAAACACCCGAATCGGCGAAGCCAGCGCCCGCGGCGGCTGTTTGGCCAGCTTGCGCTCGAGCGCCTGGTCGACCCCCGGCGTGGGCAGCGACCCCTGCACCAAACCCGGCGCTGACTTGGGCGCACGACGCCGCTTGGTGGCCAGCTTAGGCTGCTCAGCTTTCGACTCAACAATGGGCGGCGGCGTGTTGGCAACCACAGCAGCCGCCTTGCGGGGACTGCGGCTCTTACGCGGGGTACCAGCCACGGCAACTGCAACGGCCTCGGCAACGGCGGCTTTCTTACGGGTGGCCATGTCGGTCAACTTTCTTGGTCAAAACAAACGTGTACGAAACAAACATTGCCCCAGGCTCACAGCCCATGTGCCGGCACTTGCGCCGGCTCTTGCACATGCTCGCGTGCCAGCAAGGCCAGCAGCTGCGGGTGGTCCAGTGTCAGAAACTCTGAAGGCCGAATCGCCTTGTCGTCCACATAAAACCCCTCGTGCCCGCACCAAGGCTTGCCCACATGAATCTCGTCATAAGGCACGTTGTGGCGTTGCAGCCAGTCAACGATCACGGGTAAGGTGTGCGCGTTGATGTGCCCCACCGACGACGCAAAAGTCTGCATGTTGCGAGCGGTATAGATCACGATGGCAAAGCCCTGCCGCTTGTACTCCCACAAGCGATCCACCACATCGGTCCGGCACACCTTCAGGGCATAAGGCACATCCTTTTGATCCACCGTCAAGGTTCCATCCAGATCCAACACTAAGCGACGCATGGGTTGCCTTTTTTCAATTTTGTAATTTTAGATGCTATAAACGTCAATACTATCAGTGAAAATACAAAATCACTTCGCCACCTCCTGCATGAGCCCATCCCCACGCCCCGCCCGTGCCCTCAAGGCCTTGAGCAGAAATCCCCGGCGCCGCTTTGTGGCCGGGTTTTCGGTGCTTTTCAACGAACGGGTTGACTTTTTACCGCAGCTGATCAGCAACTTTTTGCTGCATGTGCCCGATGCCGCCTTGGTCATCAACGCCTCTGAGCCAATGCTCGAAGCATTTATGGAGCGGCACGCCCACGAAGTGAGCGAACCCCGGCGCGTCTTTCTGCTGCGGGCCGACCGCCCCCGTTCCCACTGGGGCGCCACCCTCATGCTGGCCCACTTGTCAAGCTACCGGGCCGCCCGCGAGTCCTTGCAGTTCACGCACTTTGGCACACTGGCCTCCAACAGCCTGTTCACGCACCCCCTGCAACTGCAAGACTGCATCGAGGCACTGGCGCAAGCGCCCAGTCAGCACCAGCCCGGCTACCCCTACCCTGGCCCAGACCATCCCGACCAGCGTGCCCTGTTTCCGGCCTTTCACAACCTGCTTCGTCCCGAGGTGGACCAGCTCTACCCCAATGAAATCGAAGGATTTTTCACGGGCACCGACAACTGGGACCTGATGCTGGGCTACGAACACCGCCTGGTAGAACTGCAGGCTGCATACGAAAAAGCCGAGCCCGGCGTGCGGCTAGCGGTCGAAGAATTTTTTCCAGCCCAGGTAGTGTGCGGGCTGGGTGACAAGCGCTTCATCAATGTGCACACCCGTTGGTTTGATGCCAACAGCTACACACCCCACATCAAGCGACAGGTTTCGGTCAATGGCCTGCTGGCACTGGGCGCGCGACCTCGCCACCAGGGCATCAAATGGTTCACACGCCACCCCGAACACCCCATGACCGTGTCGGTATGCGAGCCCGAAACGGCACAGCTGCTGCACCAGATGCAGCAGCTGTGCGATTCGGCGTCTCCCACTCGGCAAATGGCGCTTTATGCCCTGGCCATGGGCCTGAGCGAGCACATGGCCCAACAATTGCTGCAAGCGGGCCGCCAGCACCAAGCCCTTGACGCGCTGGCACTGCCCGAAGACTGGCGCTTTGACACCATTGAGCCGGTGGACCGGCAATGGCGCGAAATCCCGATGGGCGGACCGGTGTCCTACCTGTTTCATGAAAAACTGCCCGGTACCACCACCCATCTGCAGTTTGCACACGTGCGCCAAGGCCATCGGTCGGCCATGCAGGTGCGTGTGCGCGTGAACAGCGACCTGCCGGGGCCCGCTGCATCACCGCGCCTGTTGTCGTTTTGGTATCTGCCGCTGAGCCTGCCAGTGACCAGCCACAACCTGAGCCTGACGCTGCAGATCCACGCCTGCAACACCAGCGACCAAACGCGCGACCAGCTCTTTAAATACTGCGCACTGCTGCACCAGCGTGCGTTCACGCTGTTACAGGCCACCGCCCACGCGCACGGGCGCTACCTGTTTTGCATCCAACCCGAACGCGAAGACAGCGCCCCGCTGGACGAACAGGTACGCATCGGCATTGCGCTGCACGAAAACGTGGAATTCACCTTCTCGATCGAGGTGCATGTCTCCCCCCACAGCGGCGCAGACCCGACCCTTGCCGCCGCCGTGCCAGGCCAATGAGGCCAAGGCTCAGAGGTTCATGACGCGCATGATCTGCTCGAACACCGGGCGACGTGCCTCATCGACCAGGTCGGGCTTTCTGGCGAAATAGGCATTGACTTCGACCAGATCCTGGTCGAAGTTCATCTGCGGCCGCACCGCGCACAGCATCATGCCGTGCAGCGCCATCAGGGCCACCAAGTCATGCAGCAGCTTCTGCCCATGGTAGATGGGGTAAAAGTGCGCCTCGACCTCGAGCACCAGAATGTCGTTCAGGGTATCGCCGAAGCCCTGCAAGATCTCGTACTCGTAGCCCTGCACATCGATCTTGACAAAGTCAGGACGCGGCGCCTGTCCGGACAACATCAGGCGGTCGTAACGCTCGACCGCAATGGTGTGATCACGCACCTCGCGAAACCAGTCGGCAATGCGGTACCTGGCCAGAAACGGCGTGTTGGGCTGGTACACCGAAGAACACCCCGGATGCGCCGTCTCATGCAACACCACCTGACCACTGTGGTTGGACAAGCCCACCTCCAGCACCCGCAAACCAGGGTACATCGACCGCAGGCGAGCGGCTTCCACCGCCGATGGTTCGAACATCAGCACCTGAATGCGACTGCCCTGGCCCGCATAAGGTTCCCAGGCGTGGTGCAAACCAAAAGCCGCGCCGATATCGATCACATTGACCGGATGGTCCAGAGGCGCAGCCGTCACGGGGCCGCCTCCGAGCCACTCGAAGTCTTCGATCACCACGCTGGCACCAGAGCCCGCGTAGACGCCCTGCCCGCCCTGCATCAAACCAAGAGACAAGCTGGGGTGAAACGAGTTGTAGGCCACGGTCATGACCAGAGCGCCCGTGGGTGTGGTGCTGACCTCAAATTCGGGCAGGAACAGCGCACGCACCTTCGGGTCGGGCACATGCACCCTGCCTTGCGCGTCCACCGCCACGAGGCACAGCCCGCCCCAAAGGTTGACATACAGACTGCGCGGCTCTTGTGCCTCAGGAAAGCGAAAGCGCACCCGAAAGTGCACGCGCTGGCGGTTGAACGCCTCGCCGCTCAGACGCAGCAACTGCCAATCGGGATGCGCGCCCTCGGTGAACCGGGCGTGACCATCCTCACCGATGGCCAGGGCCCCCGAATGGGGCACAGTGAATTCATTGAGGGTCATGGTGTCAGTTCCAGTAAGGGTTAGATGCCCACCACAGGGTAGGCCGTGATAGGCGACTCGCGCCTGTTGATCATGTCCAGTTCTGGCGGTACCAGCCTGAATGTCCCCCGCTGCGCCAAATCGTAACGCGCCCAGCTGCGGGCAAACACTTTGCTTTTCCAGTTCACCACCCGCTCACGCAAGGCGTCATTGGCCAACATCTCGCCAGCCTGCGGATGCCCCAACAGACGCACCGTGTCAAAGTAATGCCTCGCATACCGATCCGGCATCACCGACTCTGCAGGCCGATGAAATTCGGCGTGCAATATCGTGGCTTTTTCCCAAAACGTAGCTCCAGCGCCAAAACAAGCACCTGGCATTGCCAATCAGCAAACAGACCCTCGTAGCTCTGGGCCAGCAATGGCAAAACCTGGTGTGTTTCTGTTGGCTGCTGATCGGTCAGGCTACCAAATTCCAGTTTGACCGCTTGGCGCACGTAATCAAACCCCAATAATTGCGTGCACGGGTAAGCAAAAAACACGACTGGCGACTTGGTGTCCGCGTCCATCACAAACCGAAGCCACGAACCATTCATTGATTGCCCCAAGGCCTGCGTGACCGCGGCTTCTGCTCACACCAAAGCCAAACCCAAATGAATTCGAATGGCGTCTTCAATCGCTTGCATATCCGACTTACTCACAGCGCCAAGTTGCCCCTTCAGTCGCGCTTTGTCTGACGCCATGATTTGATCTGCCATGGCCTTGCTGCTCTGGCCATCCATCGTTACCAAGGCTTCACCTGGATATTGCTTTCCAGTGTTCGACGTCAATGGCACCACCACAACGCGTGCCAGGTTTCTGTTCGCTGCGTCATTACTGACAATAACAGCCGGTCGAGTTTTGCGGATCTCTGTGCCTATAGCAGGATCAAACTCAACCCACCAAACCTCACCGCGTTTCACTCTGCATATCCTTTGCCAAAGCATTGCACCATTCATGTGCCTCTGCTTCTCTGGCTGTGTCGGCGGCCATGGCACGGTAGCCATCATCCAAACATGTATCCAAAACATGTGGGCGGAGCAAATCCTCAATGAACTGGCTCATTCGACGCTTACCGATGGTTCGGTATAGCCCGTCATAAACCACTTCATCCAAAGTAATGGTCATTCGCTTGTGCATAAAAGACCCTTTAAAGCGTTATACGTACAGTGCATTGTATGGCACGGTCATGCCCACAACAACAAAAAAGGCCTCGCGCCTGCTTAGCTCGAAGCCTTAAAAAGTCTCTCAGGGTGGCTAGATTAAATTGGCCTGCTGCATCGCCAATGCCGCTCAAGCATCCCCCCCAAACAAATCCCGCGTGTACACCTTGTCTGCCACATCGGCCAAGTCAGCTGTGGAGCGGTTGGCGACGATGACGTCGGCTTGGGCTTTGAAGGCGGCCAGGTCGTTGACGACGCGGGAGCGGAAGAAATCGGGCTCTTGCAGCACGGGCTCGTACACGATCACCTCCACCCCCTTGGCTTTCAGGCGCTTCATGATGCCTTGCACGCTGCTGGCGCGGAAGTTGTCGCTGCCGGCCTTCATGACCAAACGGTAAATGCCCACCACCTTGGGGTTGCGCTTGAGGATGTCGAACGCCACAAAGTCCTTGCGCGTGGTGTTGGCCTCGACGATGGCCTGGATCAGGTTTTGCGGCACCGTGCTGTAGTTGGCCAGCAGCTGCTTGGTGTCTTTGGGCAGGCAATAGCCGCCATAGCCAAAGCTGGGGTTGTTGTAGTGGCTGCCGATGCGCGGGTCCAGGCTCACGCCGTCGATGATCTGCCGCGTGTCCAGCCCGTGGGTGGCGGCATAGGTGTCCAGCTCATTGAAGAAGGCCACACGCATGGCCAAGTAGGTGTTGGCAAAAAGCTTGATGGCCTCGGCCTCTGTGCTGTCGGTCAGCAACACAGGCACGTCTTTTTTAAGCGCGGCTTGCAACAGCAGATCGGCAAAACGCTTCGCCCGCTCACTGCGCTCGCCCACCACAATGCGGCTGGGGTACAGGTTGTCGTGCAGCGCCTTGCCCTCGCGCAAAAACTCGGGGCTGAACATCAGGCGGTCGGTGCTGTACTTCTGGCGCATCTGCGCGGTAAAGCCCACCGGCACCGTGCTCTTGATCACCATCAGCGCCTGCGGGTTGATGGCCATCACATCCTCAATCACCGCGGTCACCGATTGGGTGTTGAAGTAATTGGTCTGAGGGTCGTAATACGTGGGCGTGGCAATCACCACAAACTCTGCCCCCGCATAGGCCTCGGCCTTGTCCAGCGTGGCGCGCAGCTTCAGGCGCTTGCCCGCAAAAAAGACCTCGATCTCCGCGTCTGCTAGAGGCGACTCGCGCCGGTTGATCATGTCCACCTTGGCGGGCACGATGTCCAAGGCCACCACCTCGTGCTCTTGCGACAGCAAGGTGGCCATGGACAAGCCCACGTAGCCGGTTCCGGCAACGGCGATTTTGGTGCGATCGGTCAAAACGAGGTCTGCCACCTCGGTCCGTTCATCCAAGGCAGGTGCTGTTTGCACCAGTCCGGCCGGGCCACTTGCTGCAGATACAAATTGCGGTAATTTCGCCAGGCAGTCAGCAGCAGTGTGCTTTGCTCAAGAATGGCTTTGTCTTTGAGCTGTGCCAAGACGCGGATGTGTTCATTGAGTTCGGCCTCGCGCGCGGGCAAGCGCACCTGGCGCGTGCGCAAATGGCGTCCGACCGTGGCCAGAAACAAAGGCAAAAGACGCTCCACAATGAAGGGGACATATGTGGCGCGATGGTGCAAACCCGTGGGGTCCGCGCTGTTGTGCAATTGCCGCTTGATTGATGGCTGCACTCTGGGCTCTGCCACTTGCAGCGTGGACTTTACAAAAGGCAGATACAGCTGCCAAAACTTTTGTGAACCTACAAAGTAATTGGCCGTCGAATACTGGTGCGAGGCTTCTGGCTGAAACAAGTGTCCAGAGTCGTAACCTGAAGCTTTGAGCACTGCCGCTGCCACACTCATCAGGCCTGGATGCGAGATCTCTCCCTGCATCCAGCCATTGTCATAAAGCCCCTCACTCAGCGGCGCCACATTGGTGTAGAACAGGTCCACGCCGGGCTCTGCCGTGACGGCATCCAGCCATTGCTGGCCTGTCAGCCCGGTTTTTTGGTTAAACCGCCAAGACACAGCCCCCCAAGCCTGCAATTGTTTAACGTCGGCCCTTTGCGCTAGACGCTCAAACACCCCAAATTCCAACCGCTCATCGTCCACCTGCCGGTTGTCATAGGCGATGAAACTTGGGTCCAGCTTTTGCAGCTGGTCATTTTTAAAGTAGATCTGAAATACCTGGACACCTTGCGCGCCCCCCGGCTTGTGGTGCGCCTCAGGTGTGCCATGGCCCCTTTGCGGGCCAGTCTTCAAGCTAACACCTCAGCGTTGTGCAAGGCCTTGCTGTCTGTTGGGTGAGCCACGGCTTTCGCTTGCACCGTGGAATCCACGATCACGCGAGTCAATTCCTTCTTGGCAATCAACTTGAGGGTAACCGCCACCTCCATGGTGCGGGCCAGCAGTTCATCCACGCCTTCTTCGCCCAGAACTTTACGGAAGCGCCCCAGGTGTGTGGGGTCGCACGGCGACTGGTGTTCGAAATACTCATTGTCAGAAAAGTACTGCCAAGTGGGTGTCTCGACCCAGCGCTGGATCACGTCCTCGTAACTTCCGTTGAACGCATGCTTGAGGTAAAGCAGCGCCACCATCAGCCGGGTGGGTAGACGAGGCTGACCGGCATTGGAGACGCCGCCACAGGCAACGGCCGAGACGGGACCAAACAAGTCCTGATCCTCGATCTTCTTGCCGGCCTTGACTTGACGGGCCCAGCGCTGGGCGAGGGAGGCTTTTATCTCTTGCCAAGGCATGCTGTTGGCCAGCACCGCAAGCGGATGGCGCAAAGCAATCACCTGGTCTAGGTGGTTGTGGAAAAAGTCAACGGTCAAGGCGCTGCTTTCAAAAACTCCCAGAAAAACAGGCGTCATTGGATATCTATTTGAGAGTTCTAACCATCCAGATTCACCCTAGACCATCAGCATTCATGCGGGTTTCAGGGATTTTGCAGGAGCGACGACTTAAATTTTTTTTGTAACAGCCAAATCTTCAGCAAACAAAAAAACATCATTCATAAAACCCTTTTAAATTGGAATGAATCTTTCTGGAATAACAAAAAGTACGAAAGTAGGTTTGAAATCATTAAAATCAGTTACGCTTGGAATCCCCCAACGGAAATAGACTTCATCAAAAAACTCTATCAAATAGAAGATCAAATAATAAGCACTAGACGTACCAAATAATAATAATCGCTTTGATCCATTACCCTTCTTCAAATGAACTTTGGAACCTGTGAGGTTCTTACCTTGTTGTATTAAAAGCTCAACAGGATCGTCACAAATGATTAAATCACGCCTGTCGCATCCCTGAAATACTTGAACAACCTCAGAAATATGTGGGGTATATTTATTACCCAAGTCACCAACGAAATTCTCATTTAATATCAAATTAAACGAGACTTCACTTGAAAAATGATCCGGATATGATTTTGATAGTCTATCCAATAATTTTACACACCCCTGAGCAGACAGATGTGTATCCGTCTTAAGAAAGTACGATCCTGGATTAGTCGATAAATAGTCTAATAAATAATCGATGCGGTTATATCCAAGTTTCAGTAATGCATCTCGAAATAAAATAACCGGCCTATCATCAGTTATCTCTAACTTTTCATATCTTAAATCATTGCAAGCTACACACTTATCAGGAATTACCAAAAATGAATTAGGAATAGATTTACCATCAAGGAATTCAAAGTAGGATGATATAAATTTAGCTGAGGCTTCAATCTCTAAAGCAGTTTTTTTTAAGACGCCAGTTGCGTAATCTTGTATTCTATTGCTGTCATTAGATAAAAAAATCCACCCACTAGGGTCCATTGTTTGCTTAGCAATTAAATTTACAAAAACAGAGTGCAAGCAAATACACATATTTGTAGAATAAATCGCAAATATCTTAATATCTATTGGCGATTTAAAATCTAAGCCATCTAAAATAAGATCACAGGAAAAGCCGCAGTCTGGCTTATACCCTGCATCTAGAAGGTCTTTGCGATATAAATTAGCAACTGCGCTCTGATTAAAATTACCATTCACTTGAACTTCAACACGGATATTTTCTGATGACTCTTCGTCAAAAATCCAGCCAGCAACTGTTGTATCACATCTATCAATATAAAATTTCATCATTTGATAAAATCATAAATCGCTTTGGCAACTAAACTGACATCTTCATCAACAGAGAAACCTTGCCCAAGTTTGCATTTAGTTAGGCGATCGTTGACAGCACCAATTTTAAAATAAAAAGGATACAAACCTAACGAAAGACTTTCACTCAGAGTATAACTAAATGTCTCAGGCCATATTGAGAAATGCAAACATATTGAGGGATCATATATATCAATTAATTTTAAAAGATCTTCCCTACCTGAATATTTACCAGTTATCTTTACATTTTTATTTTGAGAAAATAATTCATCATTAGATGTATACCCAAAGAACACTATAGTAACGTTAGGATAATTTCTTTCCATATAGTCAGCCAAGTCTTTATATTTATAAAGCCCCTTCACATCGCTGATAGCTCCCAAAATTGCGACAACCTTACTACTAGCATATGATTTTTCACGCTGTTTAAATGGCCTTTCACGATGATGTGCTTTAACTTTCACATCAATGTCAGGAAATGCCTTTAAATATATTTGCCTTGTACTAATGCTAGGTGCCTCAACAACTGTAGAACCTTTAATGATTTTGTAAGAAACTTTCCGAAGGGATGCAACTGTACCTAGCTTTGGAAAAGATATGGCACTTGGCGATGGAAGATTACTTTTTTCAACGCATAATTCGCAGGTAGTTGACTCTCGCAAGTTGCAATAACGACCTAATTGATCAACCAAATTGATTTTGGGACAAACCCAGGAAAAATCATGCAACATGAGTGAATAAGACTTATTGAGCAATTTTAGTAACTCATAAATCTCATTCGCAGATGCATTTCCCATATGCTCTACACTAATCGAGGTTAAATTCCTTTTCTCTAACCACTTAATTAATCCAGCGATATCACCTATTTCGAAATATCGGTCCGTGTAAAAACTGCCAGAAACTTGCCAGTATTGAAGATCCGCAAAGGTCACAACCTTTAAGTTAATATAATCTTTTCCTGACTTTTTAAGTTCAACGTATTTCGTATTCAAGTAGGTTTCTATACCACCACCAAACGAATGCGAAATAAATAAATGTGTATCTTTAGAACTACGAATACTCAAATCGAGATTTATCTTCGCTTGATTCAGAGCCCCCTCATAAACATAACTTTGTATTTTGGAATTAAAGCCTGGATATTTTTTCTCAAGCAATTCACCAGCTCGACGCTCACCCTCAATGCGCATCTCTTGTCCGAAAGAAACAGAACCTTCGTGATAAACGAACACACCTGTATAACAACCATGCAACACACCAAGTTCATTTGCAGATTTCAAGCACCAATCAACTTCCTCGCCATAGCCCTTACCCCATTCTTTTCCGAACCCGCCAATTTTTTCATAGATATCACCATTAATCATCATACAAAAACCATGAGAGACAGGAACAGTTACCAATTCACCAAAATTATGTATTTCAATGTTAATATTATTTAAATCTGTAAGATCTAAATTTGAATGTGTAAATATAGTAGCATTATTACTAATGGGACTTATTGAACCGAAATTTCTGTTTTGATTTAAAATACCATACAAGCGATCAATTACATGATCAGAAACAACAGTATCTGCATTTAAAAGTAAAAAATCTTTATTTGTTTTATTACTTAATAAATTATTCACATTTTGAACAAACCCTAAATTTTCCTTATTAAAAATTTTCAAAACTCTTTCATCTGAAATTTCAGCAATAAATCTTTCCAAACGCGCATCTGGCCCAGCATCATATCCAATCAATATTTCTAAATTATATATAGTCTTTGAATTCAAAACTGACTCAATACATCTAACCGTTTGACTAAAGCCATCATAGACTGGGATAATAACACTCAAATTTTTTGAATAACAAAAGGAACCTAATTGGTAATTAAACCTCCCATAGTTTTTTCTTATGAAATTCTCATAAAGATTTACTGTAAACAAACCAGAAAGTGCATTGATATAATCACGTTCAATTGCACTATCTGCCTCAATTTTATTCACTTTTCTAGAAAGTTTTTTAATAAAATTTGAAATATATCCAGGACTTGCATAGATCAACGGTTTTGTAAGGAGGGAAATATTTGAATCCTTCAAAATTAATTGGCGACTAACCAAACCACTCGAAATGCCAATATGAATTTCAAATCCAGAGTGCGGAACCAACATACCGAGGCTATCCTGAACATCACCTCTAAATATGGACGCTTGGAATTCTTTTTTCAATTTACCATTATCAAATAACTGTGCATCAAGCGGCTTTTGATGTAATTTTGAATTAAACGCCCACCCACGAATCGATGTAATTTTTGCATCCTCAATATAACTTAGTATGTCCCATTCAATTTTAAATTCAACACTGCTATCGTTTAAACGAACAGCAAACACCTCTTCGCCCTTGGGCGAGTTAGGTACAGTTGAAAAATAAACAAATGTCCCATCTTTATCTTCGGCGATAAATGAAATGCTAGTTTTTCGATTGATATTTATAATATCTTTTGAGGTAATTCCATAGAAATAAACATGAACACCGAAATGATCTTTCTGAAAAAAAATTGGTGCCTTAGGCTTTTTCAACTTGTTCCGATTGCAGTATGTAACAAAATCTCGAACCAGCCCTTTGTACGCCTCTCCTCCAGAGCTCGATATATTCAAATATCTAAACTCAATCTCCCAAGGACTAAATATTTTATTTTCGTTAAAAAATCGGAAATCAATTTCCTTAATAATATTAGACAGCATGCATCTTGCCTTCATAAATATAAATTAATTTGAAAAAATATTGGTAAAATTAATTCACGAGATTAGCTAATGAACTATTTAAATTTGGATTATAACTATTATAAAGCTTCATTAGAAACTCACCTACGCACACAACCCATACTTGAATTCGCCTATTTATCTAAGTGAAACATGAAATTACTTGAATTCACCACCGCCTCTCGTGGCTCGGTATCGATCAACAGCATCAGCGCCATCAGGCTCTCAGCTTGGCTGGCAGCCTGCTGGGCATAGTCGCTCTTGACTTGGTAAAGGGTTTGAATGGCGTTGAGCACGTCAACCGCCGAGCGCACACCACCCTGGTAGCTTTTGGTGTTGGCTTCCACACTGAGTTCGGCGGCGGCAATGGCCTGCTTCTGGATCACCAGGGTCTGGGTGCCGGTGGCCACCTGGGCGCTCAGGCGGTCGGACTCAAGTCGTACCTTGGACTCGGCCTCGCGCACCGCCTGTTGGGCGCGGGTGACGCCGGCAACGGCGGCTTCCAGGCCATACACAGAGCCGGCCTTGAGCGGCACGCTAAAGCCCAGGCCCACGTATTGGTTGGTGCTGGTCACGTCGCCACTCTGGCTGCGCGAATACACGCCGCTCACAGTGGGCAAAAAGCTGGCCTTGATTTTTTTGACCTCGTATTCGGCAATCTCCAGGCCATAGCGGGCGCTGCGCGCGCTCAGGCTTGCGCTGAGCGCGGTGTCAGCCGGGTTGGGCGGCACACTGGGGGCCATGCTGCCGTGCTTGGCCGGCAGGGCAAAGTCGCTGGCGGGGGGCAAGACGCCGGTGATGGCTTGGTATTGCTGCAGGGCGTTGTGCAGCTGGGTTTGCAGCGTCAGCTGCTGGGCCTGGCCCTGGTTGGCGCGCACCTCGATGTCGCGCAGGTCGGTGATCGTGCCCTGCCCTGCGTCCAGCAGGCGGCGCGCGCGCAGGGCCTGCTGGTTCAGGGCGTCCATGCGGGCTTCATTCAGGGCCAGGTTTTCCAGCGCCAGGGTGATGGTGTTGCTGGCCTTGACCAGGCGCAGCGCCAAGTCTTGTTTGCGGGTGAGCAGACCCACCTCGGCCTGCAGCTGGCGTGGGGTGGCCTGGCGCAGCGCCATCAGGCGTTCCATGTCCAGCAGCGGCTGGCTGATGGTCAGGGTGGTGCGAGAACCGGTGTCGGTGGCCAGCCGCAGGGTGCTGAAGTTGGCTTCTGGAAAGAACACCGCACGCGCTTGCTTGACGCTGCGGCTGCCCACTTCGAATTCGGCCAGTGCGCCTTGGTAGGTGGGGTCAAAGGTCAGCGCCGATTCATAGTCGCTGACCAAGTCGCGGGCCATGGCCTGGGGTGCGGCGGCCAGGGCCGCACAGGCTACCGCAGTGGTCGCGGCGGTCCGGACCATCGATTTGATCGAATTTTTCATACTTAAAGAATTTATCAATTCTTGAACGCTTTTGCTAGTTTATCCGACAAAGGCTTGAGCAAGTAGCTCATGAAAGAGCGTTCGCCTGTTTTGATGACCACGTCCACCGGCATGCCTGGCTGCACCCTCAGCTGGCCCAGCAGCTGGATACCCTGGGCGGTGGTTTGTACCTGGGCCACATAAAACTCGCCTTCTTGTCCGGGGGCCGTGGCAACGCGGTCGGCGCTGACCACCTTGACTTGGCCCGGAATCACCGGGGTCATGTCTTGGTTAAAGGCCACAAAGCGCATGTCGGCCTGCATGCCCACACTGACCTTGTCGATGAGTTGGGGCGGAATCTTGGCGTCCACCGCCAGCAACTCGTCTTTGGGCACCACATCCATCAGTACCTGGGCGCTGGTGATGACGCCGCCGGTGGTGAACACCTTGAGCCCCATCACATTGCCGCTGACGGGGGCGCGCACCTCGGCCAGGTCGCGGTCAAACTTGGTGGCGTCGAGCCGGCTAAGCAGGGCGTCGCGGTTTTTCTGGATGTCTTGCAGCTGGGTGTCCACGTCCTTGCGGTAGACGGTGCGGGCCTGGCTGATCTGCAGCCGGGCGCGGGCGATTTCGGCCTGGGTGTTGGCAATGCTGGAGTCGAGCTCGCTTTTTTGGCGCTCAGCGGCGTTGGCCTGGCTCTTGGGCACAAAGCCGTCCCTGGCCAGGTCGCGGGTGCTCTTCGTCTCTTCTTCAATAGAGCGGATCTGGATTTGCCGCGATTGCAGCGATGCGTTGAGGCCGTTGAGCTGCTCGTTGAGGCTGGCGATCTGGCTGGTCAGTTCGGCACGACGCGAATTGAACAGTTGCACTTGCAGGCCTTTGGCCTCGGTCACGCGGGGGTCGTCGGGCTTGAAGCGCTTGACCAGTTCGGTGCCCCATTTGATGCTGCCCTGCCCGTCGCGTTCGGCGCGCAGCCGGTCTTCAGAGGTCAGCAGGCTGATGTATTGCAACTCCACGCTGGTCATTTCGGCTTCGCTCTTGAGCGGGTTGACGCGCAGCAGCACGTCGCCCTGCCTGACCTCGTCGCCTTCTTTGACCAGGATTTCTTCGACCACGCCGCCCGAGGGGTGCTGCACAGACTTGCGGTTGCCAATGACCACCACATTGCCTTGCACCGAGACGCCGGCGTCGATCGGCGCGGTGAAGGCCCACACCAAAAACAACACAAAAAACACCAGAAACATCCACGTGGCCTTGCGGCGGATGCCCGATTCTTCGACCTCGACGGGCTGCAGGTCGCGGTGTTGCAGGCGTGCCGGGTCGTAAGGGTTCCAGGCATTGATCCAGCGCGAGAAGGTTTGGTCCAGCCGGCCCAGCAGGCCGCTGGCAGCGGGGGGTGCCATGTTGGGGCGTGGGGGCTTGGTCATGCGCCGGCCTCTGGGGCTTTGGGTAACGCAGCGGGGGCTTCTGCCGAGACGGGTGCAGTGGTGACCACTTGCAGCTTGCGCACGGCGTCCAGAATGTCTTTGGCCGGGCCAAAGGCGACTTGTTTGCCGCCCTTGAGCACCAGCATACGGTCGACCACCGTGACCAAGCGCGGGCGGTGCGTGGTGATGACCACCGTGCAGGCCTGGGCCTTGAGGGCCTCGATGGTGTTTAACAGGGCGGTCTCGCCGATGTCGTCAAGGTTGGAGTTGGGCTCGTCCATCACCACATAGCGCGGCATGCCATAAATGGCGCGGGCAATGGCCAGGCGCTGGCGTTGTCCGCCTGAAAGGGCAAAACCGGTTTCGCCCAACACGGTGTCGTAGCCCTGAGGAAAGGCCAGGATCGACTCGTGCATGCCGATCAGGGTGGCGGCCTGCACCACCTTATCGGGGTCCACATCGCCCAGCCGGGCGATGTTTTCGGCCAC
This sequence comes from Limnohabitans sp. 2KL-1, assembly GCF_003063435.1. GTDB lineage: Bacteria > Pseudomonadota > Gammaproteobacteria > Burkholderiales > Burkholderiaceae_C > Limnohabitans_A. The sequence goes on from NZ_NESL01000003.1 coordinate 318,824, forward strand.
CGTGGCTTCAAAAAATTCGATCTCTTGGGGCACGTAGCCCACCAGGGGGCCGACTTCGTCGTGACGCCAGTCGGCCAGTTCTACGCTGTCAAGTCGCACCGAACCGCTCAGTGGCCGCCAGATGCCCAGCAGCAGCTTGACCAGTGAGCTCTTGCCTGCGGCGCTGGGGCCCACCACGGCCAGCACTTGACCGGGTGTCAGGGCAAATTCGATACCAGCGAGCACCGGCTTGTCGTGCCCGGGCGGCAAGCCCACCAGGGCCGTGACTTCGAGCTGGCCCTTGGGCGCGGGCAGCGGCATTTGCTTGCTGTAGGCATCGTCTTCCAACAGCAGTTCATTGAGCCGGTCATACGACTGACGGGCGTTGAGGATGGGACGCCAGTTGGCAATGAGCTGGTTCATCGGGGCGATGGCCTTGCTGATCAGCAGGCTGGCCACCATGACCATACCGCCAGTGATCAGGCCATGAATGGCCAACCAAGCGCCCAGCGCCATTTGCAGCGATGGCATGGCCTTGCTCAAAAAGTCGGTGAAGCCGCCCATCAGGCCGGTGGCCTCGCTGGCAAAGACTTGCCGCGTCAAAAACTGGCGGTGCTGCTCGTACCAGCGCTTGCGTACCGCACCCAGCATGCCCATGGCCAACGTGGTTTCTGCGTGCCGCAGGCTGGCGGTGGCCAGGCGCGTGGCCTCGGTGCTGGCCTCTTCGGCTTCCTTGAGGATGGGGGTCGATATCTTGAGCGAGAGGTACGTGAACACCAACATCAAGGCACTGGCTGCCAGCGCAAACAAGGCCAGATAGGGGTGAAAAATCCAGCCTATGACAATGAACACCACGGCAAATGGTGCCGCCACAATGGCCAAAATGGGCGCACCGGTCATGAACTGGCGCAGGTGCAGCAGGTCACCCAGCAATTGCTGGACGTTGACGTTTTTGCGGCCCACGTAGCGGCGGAAAGAGGCGTCGAAGACGTCGGCCGCTAAGTCCCAATCGATTCGCAGCGACAACCGCACCATGAGGCGCGCGCGGATCCATTCGAGCGCGCCCCAGAACACATAAAAGCCCAAAATGACCAGTGTGAGCGAGACCAGTGTGATTTCGCTTCGGCTGCTGATGACGCGGTCGAAAACGCTCATCATGTAAAGAATGGGAGCCACGCTGAGCAGTTCGACGATGCCGGTAATGAGCACCATGAGCATGAAGCTTTGGCGGCACTGCAGCAGGATTTTGCGCAGTGGCGGGTCTTGCATGGGCTTGGTGCCCAGTTCGGACTGCCCTTTTGAAGCGGCTTTCGCCGTGATGCTTGTTGCCATTAGGCCCCGTTGTGTTTGTCGAGCAGTTTCTGCAGGTCAATCGATTCGTAGCCCACACCCAGAACGGTGACGGGGGTGGACACGTCGGCAATCTGGGTCTGTGCCACCACGCCCACCTCAAGGTCGAGCTGCTGAATACCCAGCTGCTGCAGGCTCTGCAGCACTTCGACCGCGTCGGCAGACAGCAGACCGTTGACGAGATCGCTGTGAGAGGCGTCGAGCAGCAAGCCGGCGTCGGCCACATCGCCTTGGCTGTTGTGGAACAGCGGCTGGTTCTGCGTGCCTTCGAGCAGGCCTTGCAGGGCCTGGCCCATCTCCTGCAGGTTGGCAATGTTGCCCACTTGCAGGTAGAGGGTGTCTTGTTCGCTGGTGACCTTGTCCACACCGAACTGGGCCAGCAACTGCAAGGGGGTCAGCAGCAGCAGGTTGGCACCGCCATCAATCTCGACCCGTGCCTGTGGCACGGCTTCGAACATGCCAGCATCGGCCAATGCCTTGGCCAGCTCATCAGACATGACCACGTTGTCGTCGCTCTGGGCCACAAAGCCAGACACGGTCGGCCGCATGGCAGCGATGTCCTGCAAGCCCTGCGAGAACATGGCAGAGTCAAAAGCCTGGTCCACGTTGCCCACGGCCCCGGTCAGTGCGGCCATCAGGTCGCCAAAGCTGCCTTGGGTGTCGAACTGCACACCCGCGCTGATCAGGTCGTTGGCAATGCTCTGGATCTCGGCGGCCATCTGCACCGCCGGGTCGTTGATGTCTTGCGTGGGTTCGCTGTCCACCGCGACCTTGATCGTTGGTGCAGCCTTGAAGCCCAGATTGGGTTGCAGCGAGTCAATCAACTCCCACGGGGCGTCCCACTGGTCTTGCGGGTCGGTCAGGGCACCGGACAAGGCTTCCTTGAGGACCACCACTTCGTCGACACCCAGACCGAGCAGGTTGTTGCCCAGGAAGGTGCCGAGCACCTGGCCATCGGTGATGGCGGTGGCATCCAGCGTCACCTGTTCGTAGCTGCTGAAGCTCAGGCCTGCTGTGATGAGACCCCGTGCGTCGTTGTTGTCGATCTGGAGTTCACCGTAGGTGCCCACCGTGATGTCGGCGACCAGGGTCTGGCCATTGAAGATGTTCACTTGATCAACACCCACGCCGCCCATATCACTGCTGAGATGGCCCAGAGGATTAAACGACCAGGAGTTGATGCGGCTGTTGAGGAAGGTGCCGTCGACTTGGGACTCGAGGGTGACCATGTCGCCCATGGCCAAGGTCAAGCCGTTGTCGATCAGGGCTTGCGCGTCGGCGCCAGAGATCTTCACTGCAGCGGCCACATCAGCACCGCCGATGTCGAGGATGTCCACACCCAAGCCAAACTGATCGGCAAAATAGTCGTTGTCGGTGTCGCGTGCCACCGGGCCCAGCGTATGAATGCCCAGACCGGCAGCGGCCAGCTTGCCACCCAGATAAGTACCGTCGACATCGCCGGCAGGCAGGTTGACGTCCAGCGTCACTTGCTCGCTGTTCGCAAAGTTCAAACCCGCATTGATCAGGCCGAGCGCATCGGCCTCATCGATGCGCACTGCGCCTAGTGCGCCCAGTGCAAAGTCGGCCACTTTCGTCTGGCCATTGAAGATCTCGACCAGATCAACACCCACGCCGCCCATATCGCTGCTGAGCTGGCCCAGAGGCGACCACGACGAATAGTTCATGCGACTGTTGAGGAAGGTGCCGTCGACTTGGGACTCGAGGGTGACCATGTCGCCCATGGCCAAGGTCAAGCCGTTGTCGATCAGGGCTTGCGCGTCGGCGCCAGAGATTTTCACCACAGCGGCCACTTCAGCACCGCCGATGTCGAGAATGTCCACGCCCACGCCATCTTGCGCGTTGCCCAAGGCACCCAGGGTCAGACCGGCAGAGGCCAGTTTGCTGCTCAAGTAAGTGCCTTCGGACTGCAGGTCCAGCGTGACCGTGTCGTTGTCTGCGAAGCTCAGGCCGCCTGCGACCAAGTCAAATGCGTCGGCTTCGTTGATCGTCACCGCGCCAGCCGTGCCAGCGCCGCCGATGTCAAGGATGTCCACACCCACGCCGTCTTGCGCGTTACCCAAGGCACCCAGGGTCAGACCGGCAGAGGCCAGTTTGCTGCCCAAGTACGTGCCTTCGGACTGAATGTCCAACGTCACCGTGTCGTTGTCTGCGAAGCTCAGTCCTGCATTGATCAGACCCAATGCGTCTGTTTCGCTGATGAGCGCAGCATCGGAGAACATATCCAGCACGTCGATGCCAATACCACCGGACTGGTTGCCCAAGTCAGCAAAGCCAATGTTCGGAACGCCCGCCAGTCCGCCTGCAGACAGTTTGTTGCCCAGATAGGTGCCCTGCAGGTCGTCAACGCTCAAGTCGAGTGTGACCGTGTCGTTGGCGGCAAATCCGAGTCCGGCACCGCCAAGCGCATTGGCCTGGTCTTCCGTGATCCGCAGATCGACTTGTTGGGTTGGTCCACCCAGATCGAACAGGTCAATTCCAAACCCCGCCAGACCCGACAACGGGGTCAGCGTGCCACCGTTGCTGCGCAGATAAGTGCCTTCTATGGTGCTGTCGCCCGCAACGTCCAGCGTCACTGTGTCGTTGTCTGCAAAACTCAAGCCTGCATTGATCAGATCCAATACGTCGGCTTCGTTGATCGTCACCGCGCCAGCCGTGCCAGCGCCGCCGATGTCGAGAATGTCTACGCCCACGCCATCTTGCGCGTTGCCCAAGGCACCCAGGGTCAGACCGGCGGAAGCCAGTTTGCTGCTCAAGTAAGTGCCTTCGGACTGCAGGTCCAGCGTGACCGTGTCGTTGACTGCGAAGCTCAGGCCGCCTGTGACCAAGTCAAACGCGTCGGCTTCGTTGATCGTCACCGCGCCAGCCGTGCCAGCGCCGCCGATGTCGAGGATGTCCACACCCACGCCGTCTTGCGCGTTGCCCAAGGCACCCAGGGTCAGACCGGCAGAGGCCAGTTTGCTGCCCAAGTACGTGCCTTCGGACTGAATGTCCAGCGTGATCTGGTCGTTGGTGTTGAAGCTCAGGCCTGCATTGATCAAACCAAGCGCGTCGGTCTCATCAATCGTCAGCGTGCCCTGACCGAACAGGTCCAGCACGTCCACACCCACACCCTCTGGGCCATTGCCCAGGCTCGACAACAGCACTTGGCCACCCGAGCTGGTCTTCAGGAATGTGCCTTCAATGTCAGCACCTTCACCCAAACCCAGCGTGATTTGGTCGTCGGTGTTGAAGCTCAGGCCTGCATTGATCAAACCAAGCGCGTCGGTCTCATCAATCGTCAGCGTGCCCTGACCGAACAGGTCCAGCACGTCCACCCCCACACCCTCTGCACCATTGCCCAGGCTCGACAGCAGCACTTGGCCACTCGAGCTGGTCTTCAGGAATGTGCCTTCAATGTCAGCACCTTCACCCAAACCCAGCGTAATCTGGTCGTTGCCTGCAAAACTCAAGCCTGCATTGATCAGATCCAATACGTCGGCTTCGTTGATCGTCACCGCGCCAGCCGTGCCAGCGCCGCCGATGTCGAGAATATCTACGCCCACGCCATCTTGCGCGTTGCCCAAGGCACCCAGGGTCAGACCGGCGGAAGCCAGTTTGCTGCTCAAGTAAGTGCCTTCGGACTGCAGGTCCAGCGTGACCGTGTCGTTGACTGCGAAGCTCAGGCCGCCTGTGACCAAGTCAAACGCGTCGGCTTCGTTGATCGTCACCGCGCCAGCCGTGCCAGCGCCGCCGATGTCGAGGATGTCCACACCCACGCCGTCTTGCGCGTTGCCCAAGGCACCCAGGGTCAGACCGGCAGAGGCCAGTTTGCTGCCCAAGTACGTGCCTTCGGACTGAATGTCCAGCGTGATCTGGTCGTTGCCTGCAAAACTCAGACCTGCATTGATCAAACCAAGCGCGTCGGTCTCATCAATCGTCAGCGTGCCCTGACCGAACAGGTCCAGCACGTCCACACCCACACCCTCTGGGCCATTGCCCAGGCTCGACAACAGCACTTGGCCACCCGAGCTGGTCTTCAGGAATGTGCCTTCAATGTCAGCACCTTCACCCAAACCCAGCGTGATTTGGTCGTCGGTGTTGAAGCTCAGGCCTGCATTGATCAAACCAAGCGCGTCGGTCTCATCAATCGTCAGCGTGCCCTGACCGAACAGGTCCAGCACGTCCACCCCCACACCCTCTGCACCATTGCCCAGGCTCGACAGCAGCACTTGGCCACTCGAGCTGGTCTTCAGGAATGTGCCTTCAATGTATGCATCAGCACCCAATTGCAAAGTTATCTGGTCATCCAGCGAAAACTTCAGACCACCATCGATGAGCTCTTGGACGTCCTGCAGATCAATCTGCAGAAGGCCGGAACCTTGCAAATCAATGATGTCCACACCCAGAGCACCGTTGGCGTTGCCAAGGTCATCGATCGTGATGCCTGTGACGCCTGCAACCCCTCCGGCCGTAAGCTTGGACCGCAGGTTGTTGCCCACTGCTTCGTCCAGATCCAGTTCCAGAGTGACCTGTGTCTGCACGGGGATAGTGACGCCCGCGCTGACAGCGTCAGCAGCTTGCGACTCGTTGATACGAATGGCGGATTCAGGCGAAGAAGCCGAACTGGAGTCTGAAGACGATGACGAGTCGGAGCTACTTGGCTCAGAACTAGAGCTGCTCGGCTCAGATGACGAAGACGAGGATGGCTCAGAACTAGAACTGCTCGGCTCAGAGCTTGAACTGCTTGACTCAGACGACGAAGACGATGCCGGCACAGACGACGAAGACGATGACGGCTCAAAGCTTGAGCTGCTTGATTCAGAGGAAGAAGACGATGACGGCTCAGAGCTGGAGCTACTTGGCTCAGAGGACGAAGACGAGGACGGCTCAGCGCTTGAACTGCTTGACTCAGACGACGAAGAAGAGGATGGATCAGAACTAGAGCTGCTCGGCTCAGACGACGAAGACGATGACGGCTCAGAGCTGGAGCTACTTGGCTCAGAACTCGAGCTGCTTAGCTCAGAGCTTGAACTGCTTGGCTCAGAACTAGAGCTGCTTGGCTCAGAGCTGGAGCTGCTTGGCTCAGACGACGAAGACGGCTCAGAACTAGAGCTGCTCGACTCAGAGCTGGAGCTGCTTGGTTCAGAGGACGAAGACAATGACGGCTCAAAGCTGGAGCTGCTTGGCTCAGACGACGAAGACGATGACGACTCAGAGCTGGAGCTGCTTGACTCAGACGACGAAGACGATGACGACTCAGAGCTGGAGCTGCTTGACTCAGACGACGAAGACGATGACGACTCAGAGCTGGAGCTGCTGGGCTCGGACGACGAAGACGAAGTTGGCTCAGAGCTTGAACTGCTGGGCTCAGACGACGAAGACGATGACGGCGCAGAACTCGAGCTGCTGGGCTCAGAACTAGAGCTGCTCGGCTCAGAGCTTGAACTGCTTGCTTCAGAGGACGAAGACGATGACGGCTCAGAACTGGAGCTACTTGGCTCAGACGACGAAGACGATGACGGCTCAGAACTGGGGCTACTTGGCTCAGACGACGAAGACGATGACGGCTCAGAACTCGAGCTGCTCGGCTCAGACGACGAAGACGGCTCAGAGCTTGAACTGCTGGGCTCAGAGCTGGAGCTGCTTGGCTCAGAACTAGAGCTGCTCGACTCAGAGCTGGAGCTGCTTGGTTCAGAGGACGAAGACGATGACGGCTCAGAACTGGAGCTACTTGGCTCAGACGACGAAGACGATGACGGCTCAGAACTGGAGCTACTTGGCTCAGACGACGAAGACGAGGATGGCTCAGAACTAGAGCTGCTCGGCTCAGACGACGAAGACGATGACGGCTCAGAGCTGGAGCTGCTTGGCTCAGAACTCGAGCTGCTGGGCTCAGACGACGAAGACGATGACGGCTCAGAACTCGAGCTGCTGGGCTCAGAGCTTGAACTGCTTGACTCGGACGACGATGACGGCTCAGAGCTGGAGCTACTTGGTTCAGAACTCGAGCTGCTTAGCTCAGAGCTTGAACTGCTGGGCTCAGAGCTTGAGCTGCTGGGCTCAGAGCTTGAGCTGCTGGGCTCAGACGACGAAGACGAGGACGGCTCAGAACTCGAGCTGCTTGGCTCAGAACTCGAGCTGCTTGGCTCAGACGACGAAGACGATGACGGCTCAGAACTGGAGCTGCTTGGCTCAGACGACGAAGACGATGACGGCTCAGAACTCGAGCTGCTGGGCTCAGAGCTTGAACTGCTGGGCTCAGACGACGAAGACGATAACGGCTCAGAACTAGAGCTGCTCGGCTCAGACGACGAAGACGGCTCAGAGCTTGAACTGCTTGACTCAGACGACGAAGACGAAGACGGCTCAGAGCTTGAACTGCTTGACTCAGACGACGAAGACGAGGATGGCTCAGAACTCGAGCTGCTTGGTTCAGACTCGAGCTGCTCGGCTCAGACGACGAAGACGATGACGGCTCAGAGCTTGAACTGCTTGACTCAGACGACGAAGACGAGGATGGCTCAGAACTCGAGCTGCTCGGCTCAGACGACGAAGACGAGGACGGCTCAGAACTAGAGCTGCTCGACTCAGAGCTGGAGCTGCTTGGTTCAGAGGAAGAAGACGATGACGGCTCAGAGCTGGAGCTACTTGGCTCAGAACTCGAGCTGCTTAGCTCAGAGCTGGAGCTGCTTGGCTCAGAACTAGAGCTGATGGGCTCGGACGACGAAGACGGCTCAGAGCTTGAACTGCTGGGCTCAGAGCTTGAACTGCTTGACGCAACGGACGAGGAAGAAGGTTCAACACTGGAGCTGCTGCTCGAAGACTGACTGACCGACGTGGAGTCGGGCGTGGTGGCAGCACTACTCAGGGCCCCAGCAATGGAGCCAGCATCGATCGACCCACCCGAAGCCAGTGCGGCGCTGTTGGCAGCGATGGTGTCAGTCAGCCCACCCTGCAGCACTTTCTGCAGCTCGTAAACGGCACTGAGGTTGTTGCTGGTGATCAGCGCATTGCCACTGGCAAGGACCGTGGTCACACCGGACGCAGCATTGGCCGCGCTTTGCAGGATGGCTGGATCCAGAGTACCAGGCAAGCCCGAGGTAAAAATGCTTTGCAGCGTGGCCGCATCACTCAGTCCACTGGCCAAGGACGGAGCGCCGTCTATATTGGCAGCCGCAACCTGGGCAGCCAGGCCACTGACGAGCGCGGTGTAAGCCGTTGCCGAGTCTACGCCAGCGGCGGTCAGGGCGCTGACGCCCACCACCAGCACGTTGGCGATCTGGGCGGACAGGGCCTGAATCTGCAACGCCAAATTGGCAGAGACGCCCGGCACCACTACGGCGCCGGTGGACGCAGCAATCGGGTCCAGGTTCAGCAAGTCGAGCGCGGCATCGGCAGGCAAGCCCAGAGCAGCCTTGACCGACGTCTGAGCCTGGGCAAGGGATTGGCCACTATCGACCAGAGACTGGATCAGGGTGGTGACCGGATTGACCACTTGAGCCGTCGCCGGAGCCGACAATTCGACCGTAAAAGGCAGGCCGGTGGAGGTGTCCACACCATCCCCGCGCACCATGATCTTGCTTGCTTGGGCAACCAGATCGGCGGGGAACTCGTATTTGCCAAATGCGTCGGTCTGGGTGGTGGCCCGAGGGTCATTCAGCGGCTGGCCATTGGCACCCAGCAGCACCACGGTGGCACCCTTGATGTATCCATCAATGACCGCGCCTTGAGTGAGCGGAATGGCCTTTGCGGCCGAGGAGCCACCAGACGCCCCGATGAGCCCCAGCAGACCTCCACCAAGGAGCCACGCGGGATTAAAGCCCAAAGACACGGTGCCGGTATGCATTGCTGTGGCGTCAAGCGCCGTATCAGCTGCCGGCGCTTGTGGGACAGGAGCTGGCACCGCCACCGCCGTTCGTGCCGCCTCTTGCGGCAATTCAGGGTCAGCCGATGCCGTGGCCTGCGCCAGCTGGGCGTCGCCACGGCTGGCCTGCAAAAGCTCACGAAGGGCTTCGACAGATTGTTCAACGATTTCGCGGTCACTCGGCAGGTCTGCGGATGCATCAGCCTGGGCCTGCGACTCGTGCGCTTCGCCAGAGGCGTCGGACAGGTCTTCGCTGCTCTGCGCGTCGGCTTCAGCTTGAGCGTCTTCTTGTCTGCGCTGCTGGGCCCGCGCCTGCTCAGCCACCAGGGCAGTTAAGCCCAGCAACAGGGTCAGTTGAGTGAAGTCTTTCCGATCGCCCAGCAGCGAGCGCAATCCCTTTTTGAGGAACTGCGTCAAGGCCGACGAGCGTGGAATTTTTACTTTTTTCAATTGGAAAACAAGAAATCTCTCGACATCTGAAGCTCCAAGTCATGGCGGCTTCGATGTATTTACGATATTTTAAATTAATAATTGATAGATTCTCTAAAAATGTTATAAAAATAAATATTGATGTTGTAAATAAATTTCTAGGTATATATTTTTATATTTAATGGATTTTTTATTACTCATTTCATCCTGCACGGAGCTCGAAGGCCATGCGCGAGTTGGGGATCACCGGTACGCCGAAGCAACGCACGCCGGCACGGGCGGATTTTTGGAGGTCGTAGAGGGCAAATGGAGCCAGAAAGTCCGACTCGTAAGCGCTGGCACGGGCTTGTAGCACTTCGTACCGGCCCTGGTGTTCGAGTACGGCGAGGTTCATGACCATTTCGCGGGTGTCAAAGGGTTCGAACTGGCTTGGGTCATCTGCGCGGGGGCGCTCGAAATGGGTCAGGTAGAGGTGGGTCACCGACTCGGGAATGGGCAGATAGAGCACCATGTAGAACTTCAAGTCGTAATAAAGCGTGGGGTTAACCTTGAGTCCCAGGGTCGGTGATTCGGAGCGAATAACCACCCGTCCATGCGCAATGCTGACCTGGACTCGGGCCTGAAAGTCGGGGGGCAGTGTCTCCATGTACAGGAAGGGGGACCGCGAAAGACCCTCATTGAGCCGGATGACTTTGCGGTCACAGCTTTTGTCGATGCTGGCACTGAAGCTGTGACGGCCGAGGTCGATGACGGTGTCGGGCAACTTGAGCGGATCGAGAATGGCCCTGGCGAGGTCAAGCCTTTCGGCGGGGTCTTCCCCCCATTGGGGTGCCAGGTCAAAAAAGGCTTTGAACTGGTCATGCAGCGCCTGGTCAGAGACCAGTCTGCTGGCCAGCGAGCGTGGGTTGCGGTCAAACCACTTGTACAGGCAGATGTGGGCAGGTTGTTGCCTGCCCTGTACCAGCAGGTCGTGCGGGGTGACGAAGCGGCGGCCTTTGCGGCTGTCGGCCCATTTCATTTGGCACATGTTGGTGCTGGCCAGTTGTTCGACAGCCAGCGCTGCCAGGGGCAGGACTTCTTCGAGGCAGATCTCCTGGTCGAGGCGGTGAGCACCGTAGTCGAGTGCTTTGAATTTGCGCTCGATGGCTGACCATGAGGTAGACCAGGTGGCAAAGCCTTCGATCTGGTTGTGGATGTATTGCTCGCCAAAGGCCTGGGTGAAGGACGGCGACTTGCGAATCGCTTCGTATTGCCAGCCAGTCTGGGTCGACAGCGGCTTGGTCTGCGCGACCTTCATGGAGGCGATCGCGCTGAGCTTGTCGTAACTGCGAAAGAACAAGGCATTGGAGGCCAGGGTGATGAACAGGAACTCCTGCTGGCCCCAACGGGCCTGGGCCATGCGCCAGTTGTCGAGGTGCGCTGCCAGCAGATCGGCGCCATGGGCCTTGCGCGGCTTGCCCTCGACGATCAGCACATCGGGAACTGGCGAGGGGTACTCGTAACCGTGGCGGACACTGCTGTTGATGATCAGCTTGTCACCAGGCTGCGCGAACATTTTGAAGTTGTCGATGCAAAGCTGCAGGCACTCGAGGGATTCGGCATGCAGGAGCGAAAAGACAAACACGGGGTCGCTGGTTTTGGTTTTCATGGTGCTGGGGTTCAGGGATGCACGTCAGGGTCGAACAGGCGGACTTCCTGGGGGGTGCCGAGAATGTGCACGGCCGAGGACGCCAGCCGGGGGGCACATACGCGCCCGCCTTGACGCAGCAGGCTTTGGTAAATCGGGGCGATGTATTGCTCCGAGGCTTGGGGGGTCTGGGGCTGGCCGTAGCTGGTTTGGTAGAGCTGGGCGAAAAGTTGCGCGGTTTCAAAGCCGTACATGCCCACGGTGGCCCAGGATGAGATGACGACTTTTTCGACGATCTCGCAGACCTGATCCTGGGCGTCGAAGCGGACGTAGCTCATGGCAGGGCTTTGGCTCTCAAACACATGCAGGCAGCCTTGGTGACCCCTCAGGTCGTGCGGATGCAGCCCTCTTTCAATATAGGTGTCGATGTTGTAGATCCATACGGGTTCGTGCGGGTCCACAGCGGCAATAACGTCGATGGCGGTATGCGCCTGGCCCAGGCTGAGTGCGGCACGGGCCATGATGTCAACGCGGCGCAGTCCGGCTCGGTGTGCGCGCGCCCGGATCCAGTCGGCATCGTGTTCTTGCAGGCACGCAAAAACAAAGTGCTGCTCATGAAAAGCCTGCAGCGATTGGATCGCCCAGTCGAAAAGAGTTTGGCCGCGCGCTTCGATCATGTATTTGGGCACGCGGTAACCGGCTTGCTGGAACCGGCTGCCTGCACCGGCCATGGTGACAATCACGCTCATGGGCTGTCCATAAAAAGTTGACCGAATCGCTGCAGACCGATGTACAGCATGGCCAGCTGCCTGCGGGGTTTGTCCACATGCAAGGGGAGCATGCTCAGAAAGAGGAGCGCCTCGATGGCATGGGCCTCGCGCAGCTCCTGAGGCCCGGAAAACAGCTGTTCGCTGAAGATCGAGCCGATTCTTTCGCGGCTCTGGCGGTCATGGTCAGGCATGAAGCGGATCTGGCCATCGACGGCCAGCTCGACTTCAAAGCGGTCGGCAACAATGTCGTCATAGCCACCGCGGTATGAATGCAGCAGCTTTGCCTTGTCGTAGCGAGGATCACCGTAGATGCCAGGTACTGCGAATTCGCCGCGCGGATCGATAAGCTTGACATGCCGGACTCGGCGGTCGTAGAGGACGTTGCTAAAACACAGATCACCATGGATGGGGGTCAAGCGCGTCAGGCTCGTGAGCGCGTGCTTGTTTGCATAGTCCTGCAGGTGCCCAAGGACAAAGTCCAGTGTCACCCGTACGCCTGCTACATCGACCCAGGCTTGGGGCACGGCGGTTTCCTGCGCCAAGTATTCGCCAAGTCGTTGACGTGTCTTTTCGACATAAACCTGGCTGGCCATGGCCGCAGCCAGCGGGGAGTTAAATCCGTATTGCTCAAGCTTGGTCAGAATATGCGCGAGCTTGCGCGCAACGTCGTTCCAGGCCCCGGTCTCCAGGCGGACACCCACCATCAGCTCGCTCAGGGTGGGTATGGAGAGAAACTCCATCGAGATGTAGGGCTGGGCACCGTCGTTGCTTTCGTATACGCGCGGCAGGTAGCAGGCCAGCTCGTCAGGAATCTGTCGGTACCAGCGCACTTGGTGCCTAAAGGCATCCACGTGGCGTGAGCGCTTGGTGATCACATTGCGCTCAGGATCGTAATGCAGCTCGTTAAAGTGTCTGAGGTTTTGCTGCCGCATGCGCGATTGCTGGTAGGTGTCGAGGTGACCAAAGTCATACCACTGGTGCGGCGCAACCAAGTTCATGGTTGTCTCGGCAGCATACTGCTCAAGCGCGATGAAGAAGGGATCCATGCCCTTCGACTGCAGGGCCAGCGCCTGCCTCAGCAGACTGGAAAACAGCGCACCATCGGCAAACACAAAGACACCGACACAAACTTGACGCTCACCGGCAGGCGCATGCTGGTCACGGTCACCCAGAATTTTCAGATCTCCCGCAGGCTGCCGACTTATGCTGGTCCATCGATAGAGATCATTACGGTTTTCGACAAAGACCGTGTCCTGCTTTGGCGGCTGGGCAAACCCCAATAAAGTGTCGCCCATGTGCACGATGATCCCATCACCTTGCTGCAGCTCTTGTAAAGCATGAGCCACTGTTTCTCCAATGCTCGAGCTTGACTGCATTCGCAGGTCGCGACTGCGGACAGGCATGTCCTTTGGCATATTGAGCCCGGGCGCTTGTGGTGGAAGTACGAAGATAAACTCAAATGCGTCACCGCCCGCAGCGTAGCTTTCAATAATTCTCTGGTGCAGTGGTCGCCCGTCAACCAGGATGTGTACGGGATGACGCTGCCCAGTTTCTACCTGCATGTCCAAACTAAGATCTGAGTAGCTTGGAACTATAACTTTAAAAGTTTTAATCATTTGTCATTTAAAATTTAGACAAAATAATATATATTATGTCTTTTAATCATTAAATAGAGTGATATTCTTTCCAAAAAAGTAAATTTCCGCTCAGTGATATTTAAATAGACGCAGAAACCCAACATGAGCTGTGAAAAATCACCGCCTTAGCTTATTTTGGAGTATCAAATGATAATGCACTTTTCAAGTGGCTGATTCAATTCAGCAATGCATTGCCTGGCTTAAGGTAAGCTCAAATATCAATTCTCATTCACCCGCTCACAAGTTGAGCGCTTGGTCTTCTTGCCCCGACTGATAGCCAATTTAGCATCTTTGAATAACCAGCAGACTCAACAACACGTCATATTGATGTTTCATGGGTCAATATGCTGGGCGGGGCTTACGCCAGGCACATCGGCACGCCCGAGTTCGACACCAAATCCCGATTTTTCGCCCTTTTGCGCCTCCGGCCTCAACAAAATCAAGCACTTGCAACTGATCTTCTGATTTTTTTGTAGTGGCAATATTGAGTGCAATACGTGCTGGCAAGTTACGTTGTCATGCGACCTGCCATTTGCTACACTTTGGGCCATGTTCACCAAGCTCACCAAGTCCGGCGGCCACACCTACGTCCAGTTGGTCGAGTCCTTTCGTGATGAGAATTCACGCCCCCGACAACGCACCGTTTGCACCCTCGGCCGCTTGGATGAAGTGGGCGGCCAGGTGGACACTTTGCTCAAAGGCTTGCTGCGCGCCAAAGGCATGCCTGCCTCCATGGCCCAGCCACCGCAAATCGCTTTCGAATCCGCTTTGGCTCTAGGCGATGTCTGGGCACTGGACCAGCTTTGGCATGAACTGGGCTTTGATGCCTTGGCCGGTGTCTTTCGCCGTGCCCGTTACACCACACCCGTTGAGCAGGCCATTCGCGTGATGGTTTTCAACCGCCTGTGCGACGCCGACTCCAAACTGGGTGTCTTGCGTTGGCTGCAAACGGTCAGCATGCCCGGGGTGGATGTGGCGGCTTTGACCCATCAGCACTTGCTGCGCAGCATGGATGCCTTGATGGATCACCAGTCGGCTGTCGATGGCGTGGTCGCTGGTTTGCTCAAGCCTTTGGTGGACCAAGAGATGTCGTTGGTGTTTTATGACCTGACCACCATTCGGGCCGCAGGCCTGAGCGAGCAAGTGGGCGATGTGCGCCAGTACGGCATGTCCAAAGAGGGCTTGATTGCCCGCCAGTTCATGTTGGGTGTGGTGCAAACGGCCGACGGCTTGCCGATCTACCACGAGGTATTCGATGGCAACCAGTCCGAAGGCCCCACTTTAGTGGCCACGGTACAAAAGGTGCTGGAACGCTACACGCACATCAAGCGCTTGGTGCTGGTGGCCGACCGGGGTTTGCTCTCGGTAGACAACCTGGACGAGCTGGGGACCATTGTGCTGCCCAGCGGCCAAGCCTTGGAGTTCATTCTGGCCGTGCCGGGCAGGCGATATGGTGAATTTGCAGAGACCTTGAGCGCGTTTGAGGCCAAGGTTGCGCAAGCCAAACAAGACGGTCAAAGCGAAGAGATCGTGGAAGAAAGCAGCTGGCAAGGCTTGCGCCTGGTGGTGGCGCACAACCCACTGCGCGCCCAAGAGCAAAGCCAGCTCAGGCGAGACAAGATCAAGGAGTTGGAGGCACAAGCCCAGAAGTGGGCAGGCAAGCTCGACCAGCAGGATGCAGGGCAAAAGGCCAAGGGACGCAAGCTGTCCGACAGTGGGGCCAAAGCGAGGTTGTTCCACGCGGTCAAAGAGGCGCATCTGGCGCGCATCATCAAGGTGGACCTCAAGGGGGAGTTGTTCTCGTACACGGTGGACGAAGCGGCTGTGGCCAAAGCACAACTGATGGATGGCAAGCTGATGCTGGTGACCAACGTCAAGGACCTCAAGCCCAAAGAGATCGTGCAGCGCTACAAGGCGCTGGCCGACATTGAGCGGGGCTTCAGGGTACTCAAGTCAGAGATCGAGATTGCGCCGGTGTACCACCGGCTGCCCGAGCGGATCCGTGCGCATGCGCAGATTTGTTTCATGGCACTGATTGTTTACCGTGTGATGCGCCAAAGGCTCAAGCAGGCGCAAAGCGAATTGAGCCCGGAGCGGGCATTGGAGCAGCTGCGAAGAATCCAGCGACACAAGGTGCGCATCAACGAGGCAGAACCCATCGAAGGGGTGAGCGCAATCAGCGATGCACAGGCGCAAGTGTTGGGCGCGTTGAAGGTAAAACAGCCGGAGAAAAAAGAACAGATGAAGTTGTTGTAGTGGTAAAAATTTAACCGACTCTATATAAATCAACAACTTATGACGTTTGGTGTCGAACTGGGGGGCACGGAACTTCTGCAAAGTTTCCTTAAATGAAAAAAGCCACTGACCGAAATCAGTGGCTTTTCTATTTGTTGGTAGGGCGTGACAGACTTGAACTGTCGACCAAAGGATTCTGGTTTGTGTAGCTTTCACTACTCCCTGGACTATGCCTTCACCATTGCCTAAGCTTTAGGTGGACGCCGTCTAGTCTCTACACGTTCAGAGTGCTTTCGCACTTAGCTTCGCTCGGCATTGGCGTATGCATCACTGCACTTAGCTTTCACCGAATTTGACGTCATTCACACGAAGAGTTTCCTACTTCGGTGCACAATTTTCATGAGTCCTCTGCTCTAACCAACTGAGCTAACGCCCCAACCGAAGGCCTTATTGTAGTGGCCTAAGAAGGCCATTTCATTTGGACTGACTCAACGCGTTGCTGACCAGACGCGAGGTGATGTTGACGATCTGGATCATTCGGTCGTAGGGCATGCGGGTCGGGCCGATCACGCCCAGGGTCCCGACGATCTGACCATCTACCTCATAAGGCGAGCTGACCACCGACAGTTCCTGCATGGGCACGATCTGGCTTTCGCCGCCTATATAGATGCGCACGCCTTCGGCCTGGCTGGACACATCAAGCAAGCGCATGAGCTGGGTTTTTTGCTCAAACAGCTCAAACGCCCGGCGCAAATGCCCCATGTCACTGGAAAAGTCGCTCACCGACAGCAAGTTGCGTTCACCGGCAATGACCACCTCGTTTTGGTCTTCTGCCAGAGCTTCGGTGCTGACCTGTACAGCTGCCTGCATGAGCGTGGCAATTTCGCTTTGCAGGCTGACCAGCTCTTGCTGCACCCGGCTGCGCACCTGCTCAATGGCCATGCCCGCATAGTGAGTGTTCAAGAAATTCGAGGTCTCGATCAGCTGGCTTTGCGAGTAATCGGTCTCGGTGAAGAGGATGCGGTTTTGCACATCGCCTTCGGGCGAGACGATGATGACCAGCAAGCGCCGCTCGGAAAGGCGCAGAAATTCGATGTGCCGGAACACCGAGGCTCGGCGCGGCGTCATGACCACGCCCACAAAATGCGACAGGTTGGACAGCAAGTTGGCGGCGCTGGCGATCACCTTTTGCGGCTGGTCAGGCGTGAGCGCCGGGGTTTCCAGGCCATCACGCTGGACCGTGAGCATGGTGTCCACAAACAGGCGGTAGCCCCGACTGGTCGGGATGCGCCCGGCCGAGGTGTGGGGGCTGGCAATCAACCCCAACTCTTCCAGGTCGGACATCACGTTGCGGATGGTGGCGGGCGACAGGTCCAGACCCGAGGCCTTGGAGAGCGTGCGCGAGCCCACGGGTTGGCCGTCGGCGATATAACGCTCCACCAGCGCTTTGAGCAATAACTTGGCACGATCGTCTAGCATCTGGTCATTTTAATGATGTAATTTGCGCATGAGATCCAAGTTCCGTCACGTTGCACTCTTTGGCAAGTACCACACCAGCGCCCACGGCGGGGCGCTGGAGAGTTCTCGCCGTGCTTTGGACGACGTGGCCCAATTTTTGACGCGCCAAGGCTGCGATGTGGTGCTGGACAAAGAAACCGCCTCGCACACCGGCCTCGCGACCTACCCGGTGCTGGAGATGACCGAGATCGGTCAGCAATGCGATTTGGGTCTGGTGATTGGCGGCGATGGCACCATGCTGGGCATTGGCCGCCAGATGGCACGCTACGGCTTGCCTTTGATGGGGATCAACCAGGGGCGGCTAGGGTTCATCACCGACATCCCCCTTCAAAGCTACCAAGATGTGTTGCAGCCCATGCTGCAGGGCAACTACCAATCAGAAGACCGCAGCTTGCTGCAGGCGCAGGTCATGCGTGACCAGCGCAGCGTGTTCAGTGCCCTGGCCATGAACGACGTGGTGGTCAACCGGGGGGGCACCTCGGGCATGGTCGAGCTGCGGGTCGAGGTCGATGGCCGCTTTGTGTCCAATCAACGCGCCGATGGCCTGATCATCGCCACACCCACGGGCTCTACGGCTTATTCGCTGTCGGTGGGAGGCCCTTTGATGCACCCGGGCATTGGCGGTTGGGTCATGGCACCCATTGCGCCGCACACCTTGTCCAACCGCCCCATCGTGCTGCCCGAGTCCTGCGAAATCAGCATCGAGATCGTGGCCGGGCGCTACGTCAGCGCCAACTTTGACATGCAATCGCTGGCCGACCTGACGCTGGGTGACCGGATCGTGGTGCAGCGCTCCGAGCACAAAGTGCGCTTTTTGCACCCCGCAGGCTGGAATTACTTCGACACTTTGCGCAAAAAAATGCACTGGAATGAGGGCGCTTGAACCGTGTCACTGACGCACATCACCCTGCGCGACTTTGTGATCGTGCACGAACTGGAGCTGGACCTGAGCACGGGCTTCAGCGTGTTGACCGGAGAAACCGGCGCGGGCAAATCCATTTTGATCGACGCCTTGCAGCTGGCCCTGGGTGCCCGCGCCGAAGCAGGCGTGGTGCGCGAAGGCGCCAGCCGCTGCGAGGTCTGCGCTGAATTCGAACCCACGCCCGCCATCCAGGCCTGGCTCGAAGAAGCAGGTTTTGAGGCCAGCGCTGACTTGCTGCTGCGCCGCACCGTGGACACCGCCGGTAAAAGCCGTGCCTGGGTCAACGGCAGCCCCGCCACAGCCACCCAACTGCGCGAGCTGGGCGAACAGTTGCTGGACATCCACGGCCAGCACGCCTGGCAAAGCCTGACACGCCCTGACGCGGTGCGTGGCCTGCTCGATGCCTATGCAGGCACCGACACCCGCCCGCTCAAAGCCACCTGGCAAGCCTGGCGGCAAGCCCAGCAAACGCTGGCCGACGCCCAGCAAGCCCAAAGCACATTGACCAACGAACGCGAGCGGCTGGCCTGGCAAATTGGCGAGCTGGAAAAGCTCAACCCCCAAGTGGACGAATGGCAGGAGCTGAGCACCCAGCACAGCCGCCTGGCCAACGCGCAGGCACTGATCGACGGGGCTAACCAAAGCACTTTGCTCCTCGAAGGCGAAGACGACGGGGGCGCTTTGCGCGAGCTGTCCCGCGCCATCCAGACCCTGCAGTCGCTGGGGCAGTTCGAGCCGGAGTTCCAAGCCTTGGCCGATGTTCTGGTCTCGGCCCAGGCCCAGGTCGAAGACGTGGCCCACAGCCTGCACGCTTACCTGCGCAAAACCGATCTGGATCCGGCGCAACTGGCCGGACTGGACGAGCGCATGGGCCTGTGGCTGTCGCTGTCACGTCGCTACAAAAAAACCCCCGATGAACTGCCGCTGAGCTTGCAAACCTGGCGTCAGGAATTGGCGCAACTCGATGCCGCCGCCGACCTCGATAGCCTGCAAAAAGCCGAACAGGCGGCCCACAAAGCCTGCTTGCAAGCGGCCAAAGCCGTTTCGCAGCAGCGCCAAAAAGCCGCCAAACCGCTGGCCCAAGCGGTCAGCAGCGCCATGCAGCAACTGGGCATGCAAGGCGGCCGCTTTGAGGTGCAATTGCAAACCCTGGACACGCCCGCGCAACACGGCCTGGAAGAAGTCAGCTTTTTGGTGGCCGGGCACGAGGGCAGCACGCCTCGGCCCGTAGGCAAAGTGGCCTCGGGTGGCGAGCTCTCGCGCATTGCACTGGCCATTGCGGTCACCACCAGCGAACTCGGGGAAGCCGGCACCTTGATCTTTGACGAGGTGGACTCGGGCGTGGGCGGTGCCGTGGCCGAAACCGTGGGGCGACTCATGAAACAGCTGGGCCAACACCGGCAGGTGCTGGCCGTGACCCACCTGCCCCAAGTGGCCGCCTGTGCAGACCACCACCTGCTGGTCAGCAAAGCCGCCGTCAAGGGCCAAGTCAGCAGCCAGGTACGCGTTGTGTCCGGCGAACAGCGCGTGAACGAAATCGCTCGCATGCTGGGCGGTGAAAAACTCTCGGCCACCACCTTGGCGCACGCCAGGGAAATGCTGGGGGGTACACCCTTGAAACCCCAAGGCCGCAAAGCCATGCAAAGCTGAGCATGGACATCATCCTGATCACCGGCATGTCCGGCTCTGGCAAATCGGTGGCGTTGCACGCCTTGGAGGATGCAGGTTATTACTGTGTGGACAACCTGCCACCCGAGTTGCTGATCCCCTTTGTCAAGCTTGAAGAGCAACAAAAAGAACAACGCCTGGCGATTGCCATTGACGTGCGCAGCGCCAATTCATTGCACCTGATGCCTGAGCAGATGGCCTTGCTCGGCAACATGGGCATGTCCGTGAAATCGGTTTTTCTGGATGCCAGCTCGGAGACCTTGCAACGCCGTTATTCGGAAACGCGGCGCAAGCATCCCTTGTCGGGTGGCAGCAAACCGCAAAGCGACAAGGCCCTTTTTGAAACCATCGAGTTCGAGCGAGAACTTCTGGCGGATTTGCGCGAAAGCGCTCACGTCATCGACACCAGTTTGCTGCGCTCGGCTCAGTTGCAAACCTACATCAAAAGCCTGGTCAACGCGCCTTTGGCGCAGCAGCTCACCCTGGTTTTCGAATCGTTTGCCTTCAAACGGGGCATCCCCACCGATGCAGACTATGTCTTTGACGTGCGCATGCTGCCCAACCCGCATTACGAAAGCGCCCTGAGACCGCTCACCGGACGCGACGAACCCGTGCAAGCCTACCTGCGCCAGTCCGAAGAATTTGTGCAGATGCAATTGCAAATCGAGGGGTTTTTGAAGCACTGGATTCAGGCCATCGAGCGCGACCACCGCAGCTATGTCACGGTGGCCATCGGCTGCACAGGAGGCCAACACCGCTCCGTGTTCATGGTGGAGCAACTGGCGCAAAACTTCAGTACGCGCTGGCTGACGCTCAAACGGCATCGGGAACTGGACGCCGTCTGAGCGCTGTTTCATGGGACGCACACGACGGGCATCGGTCGGTGCCAACAAGCTGGAACCCGGATCTTCGCCAGGGGTGACACATGCCCATCAGGTGTGGGCATCCCGTCACCGCATCACGTCATCCCGCACAGGATGCGGGATCCGTGTCTTTCACGCGTTAGCCAACAAAACCCGTATCGGTGCGGGCAAGCCCAGGCCAGACCACGCGTGCGCATCCACCCACTGACCAACGCAAGTTGGCCCATGTGCAGCGCTGCCCGTCATCCGCACTGGGTGTAAATGCAAGTCGCGGTGCGTCAGCACATGTTTCCAGGGTTCAATGTAGTGCGGGTCCTGCCCCTGCACCCAAGCGGCCCGCAAATCCGCTTCGGATTCGAACACCGGCAAGCTGTACAAACCCGCCCAGATGCCTGTGTCGGGCCGTTTTTGCAGCCACACCTGCCCTTGCGCATTGACCGCCCACAGCAGCCACAGCGTGGCGCTGCTGCGCTTGAGCTTGCGGGTTTTGACGGGGTAGGCCAAGGGATCACCCTGCGCTTTGGCCTTGCACGCAGCACTCACGGGACAGGCCTCACACTGCGCTTTGCGCGGCAAACAAACCGTGGCCCCCAGATCCATCAGCGCTTGGGTGTAGCGCGGCATGTCAGCGGCCTGCGCGGGCAAAAGGTCCTGCGCCAACGCCCACAAAGCCTTTTCGTTTTTGGCCACTGCCAAATCCGCACCATAGCCCAGCACACGGGTCAGCACGCGCTTGACATTGCCGTCCAGAATCGCGGCACGCTCCAGAAAGCAAAACGCGGCAATCGCAGCAGCCGTCGATCGGCCAATGCCAGGCAAGGTTTGCAAGTCTTCGGCGCGACGTGGAAAGGCCCCACCAAAGCGCGCCATCACCTCTTGCGCGCATTTGTGCAAATTGCGGGCGCGGCTGTAATAGCCCAGGCCGCTCCACAAGCCTAAAACCTTGTCTTGAGGTGCCGCCGCCAGGGCGGCCACATCCGGGAAACACGCCAAAAACCGCGGAAAGTAATCGAGCACCGTCGTCACCTGCGTTTGCTGCAACATGATTTCGGACAACCAGACACGGTACGGGTCCTGGGTGTTTTGCCAGGGCAGGCTCTGGCGGCCGTGCTGGCGCTGCCAGTTCACCATGTGGCGGGCAAAACCATCGGGCAATGGGGTCAGGGTTTCTGGCATACAGGGCAATAAAAAGTGGTGCGCTGGCCTTGCAGCATGGACTTGATCGGCGTCCCACAGACTCGACAAGGCTCGCCTGCACGGCCGTACACCGAGGCCTCCAATTGAAAGTAGCCTGTGCGGCCCTCGGCGCTCACAAAATCCTTGAGCGAGCTGCCGCCTTGCGCCACCGCTCGGGTCAGCACCTGCACGATGGCAGCATGCAAGCGGGCCACGCGTGGCCGGGACAAACGCGCAGCTGGGGTGGTCGGGCGAATGCCCGCCATGAACAAGGTTTCCGAAGCGTAAATGTTGCCCACACCCACCACCACTTCTCCAGTCAGCAGAACCTGCTTGATGGCGGACTGGCGTTTTTTCAGCGCCTGGCCAAAGGCCGCCACCTCAAACTGGCCATTCAAAGGCTCCACGCCCAGCCGCCCCAACAGCTTTTGCGCTGGCACAGAATCCTCTGACGGGGCCCAAACCACCGCACCGAAACGACGGGGATCATGCAGGCGCAACACGCCGAGGTCGGTCACCAGGTCCATGTGGTCATGCGGCCCGGCTTCGGGCTGTGTGGGTGCAAAGTTCAGGCTACCCGACATGCCCAAATGCAACAGCAGCAGGCCTGGGTCCAAGTCCAGCAACAGGTATTTGCCCCGCCGGCGCACACCCAGGATTTGTCGCCCCACCAAGCTGGAAGCAGGCACGCCCAAGGGCCAGCGCAATGGTTTGCCCATGTGCAGGGCCAGGATGCGGGCCGAAGCAATACGGTCGGCAAAACTGCGGCGGGTGACTTCAACTTCGGGGAGTTCGGGCATAGGCTGTAGGGTGAAAAAGGGCTTGACCCGCCGTGCTCACGCCAGCGGGTGGCTGGATTATGATGAAGCCATGAAATTCTGGTTTCGACTTGCCGTTATCTCCTCTTGCGTTTGGAGCGCTTGGGCGCAACCGGCCACCCCCTCCATCCCCACAGCCCCCCCATCACCGCCGCCCCCTCCTGCTCAAAAGTCGGCGCTGGATGCAGCACTGTTTTATCAGTTGCTGGTGGGCGAGTTGAACGTCCGAAGCGGCTCGCCGGGCAGTGGTTTTTCCATCATCCTGGACGCCGCACGCAAAACCAAAGACCCGATGCTTTTCCAGCGGGCCGTGGATCTGGCTTTGCAATCGCGCTCAGGCGAAGCGGCACTGCAGGCCGCACAAGACTGGAAAAAAAGCATCCCTCAAGCCACCGAAGCCAACCGATACGCGCTGCAAATTTTGCTGGCCTTGAACCGGGTAGATTCAGCCGGTCAAGCGCTGACGGTCTCCATCCAGGAGTTACCCGTCACCGAACAAAACGCGGCGATAGCATCGGTGCCCCGCGTATTTTCCAGGGTCATGGACAAAATACTGGCGGCCGACACCGTCGAAAAAGCCTTGGCTTTCGCTTTGAAACAACCCAAGACCGCTGCCACAGCCTGGACCACGATCGGCCGCATGCGACGCGAAGCCGGACAATTGGCTCTGGCTGTAGAAGCCGTGCGCCAAGGGCATACAGCCGACCCCATGTCGCAAGGTCCATTGATTTTGGCACTGAGCATTGCAGGGGATGCGCCTGCTGAGATCCACCCTTTACTGAAGCAAGCCATGGATGGCCGCGTGCCGCCGGAATTGCGACTGGCCTATGCCCGTCACCTGATCAGTCTGCCCCAACCGGTTGAAGCCTTGCGCCAGCTCACGCGCTTGAACACAGAACATCCTGGATTCGCTGACGGCTGGCTGGTGCATGGCTTGCTGCTTCAAGATGCAAGCAAGATCGCAGAGGCCGAACAGCACTTGCAACGGTACATCAACTTGGTCAAGGCATCACAGGACAAGGATCAGCAAAACGGCTTGTCAGAGGCCTTCATGGCTCTGGCCCAAATGGCACAGCGTCAAGGCCAACTGGCTCAAGCCGAACAATGGTTGGCCCAAGTCCCGGCCGACGCAGATCCCATCAAACTGGCCAGTCGCCAGGCCGATTTGCTCACCCAGCAAGGGCGTATGGAAGAGGCTCGCCTGGTCCTGTCGCAAATCAAGACCGCCACACCCGCTCAGGCTGCACGCAAAACCCTGCTGCAGTCGCTGTGGCTGCGCGAGAACAAGCGCATGGACGAAGCTTATGCTTTGGTCCGGCAAACCCTGAACAGTCAGCCCGAAAACAACGATTTGATTTCAGAACTGGCGATGGTGAGTGAAAAGCTCAAGCGTTTTGATGAGATGGAAAGCCTGCTGCGCGATCTCATGCAACGCAAGCCGCAAGACCCCCAGGCCTTCAATGCCCTCGGCTATTCACTGGCCGACCGCAACACCCGCCTCGACGAAGCCCGTGAACTGATCACACAAGCCCTGAAACTGGCACCAGACGATGCCTACATCCAGGACAGTCTGGGGTGGGTTGCATTTCGTCAAGGCCGATACACCGAAGCCCGGAAAACGCTTGAGGCGGCCTTCACAGCCCGGCCCGATGCCGAAATCGCAGCACACTTGGGTGAAGTCCTTTGGGTGATGGGCCACCGCGAGGAAGCGGCCACAGTCTGGCGCGAAGGCTGGTCGCTCAAGCACGACAACGACACCTTGCGCGAAACCCTGCAACGCTTTCAATTCAAGCCATGATGCCCTGCGTGCGCTGGGTCCGCACCCTTTTGAACGCCCGTTCGGGCCCGCCTCGGTTCATCTGGCTGAGCATCGCTGGGGCCCTGTTGGCCGCGGGCTGCGCGACACCCCGGATAAAACCCGTCGACACCCATGCTTATTGGTCCGGACGCATGGCCATTCAAGTGCTCAAAGATCCGCCCGAATCCCTGAGCGCCAGTTTTGAACTGCAGGGCTCCGCCCAGAAGGGTGAAATGGTCTTGCTCAGCCCCATCGGCACCACCTTGGCACGTCTGGAATGGACCCCAGAGGGGGCGCGGCTGGTGCAGGGCACGCATCAACTGGAAAGTTCGAGCTTGCAAAAATTGGGCGCGCACTTGACAGGTACCGAACTGCCCATCACTGCCTTATTCGAGTGGCTCGCCGGCAAAGCCGCCGAAGCACCGGGCTGGCAAGTTGACTTGTCAGCACACGCACAGGGGCGTATTGCCGCCGAGCGACGTCTGCCTGCACCAGGCGCGCTTTTGCGCATTGCGCTAGACCGCTGAATCTCATCCGCGTGCCTCCAAGCATGTCATGGATGGTGATAATCCCTTCATGAAATCGCTGCACGATGTGCCCGCTCCGGCCAAACTGAACTTGTTTTTGCACATCACGGGCCGCCGCCCCGATGGTTACCATTTGCTGCAATCGGTCTTCATGCTGATCGATTGGTGTGACACGCTGCATTTTGAGAAGCGGCCTGGTGGCACCATCAGCCGCGAGGATCTGACCGTCACTTTGCCTGCGCAAGACCTGATCACTCGGGCCGCCCAACTGCTGCAGACCCACACCGGATGCACCGAGGGTGTACACATTGCGGTGGAAAAACAAATTCCGGCCCAAGCGGGCATGGGCGGCGGGTCATCTGATGCGGCCACCTGCCTGCTGGCGCTCAATCGGTTATGGAACCTGAATTTGAGCCTCTCCACACTCGAAAAACTGGGTCTTCAATTGGGCGCCGACGTGCCGTTTTTCCTGCGTGGGCGCAACGCTTGGGTGGAAGGGATTGGCGAAAAAATCACCCCAATCGACCTGCCTGCGGCCCAGTTCTGGGTCATCAAACCACCCCAGGGGGTCGAAACTTCTCAAATTTTTGCGCACCCCGACCTCAAACGCGACACAAACCCTGCTACAATAGCGGTCTTCGCTGCACAGGCATATGACTTCGGTCACAATGACTTGCAACCCGTTGCTCAGGCTCTTTGCCCTGAAGTTTCGCAAGCGCTCCAAGTGTTGGCAAACGCAGGATTAAAAGCCAAGATGACAGGTTCCGGCAGTGCTGTGTTCGCTCACAGCACAGACAGTGCCAAAAAAATGACGGTCCCTGACCAATTTTTGGCACGGCTTTGCAGCAATTTGGAAGTCCACCCTTTAACAGGTTGGGCATCCAGCGATAGTTGATCGGTTGATCGCTGTTTCAGCGAGCAACCCGTGTAGGGGAGTCGCCAAGTTGGTTAAGGCACCGGATTTTGATTCCGGCATGCAAAGGTTCGAATCCTTTCTCCCCTGCCAAATACGTTCAATCGTACAGGCCCATTTTTTCTGATCGCTGGAATGCACATGCAGCCTGCTTCAAATACCCCCGAATTCATGCTCTTCACCGGCAACGCCAATCCTATTTTGGCTGCCGAGATTGCGAAACACTTGGGTACCCAATTGGGTGCTGTTGACGTAGGCCGGTTTTCTGATGGTGAAGTCACCGTCGAGCTGAAGCAAAACGTCAGGGCCCGTGAAGTGTTTGTGGTTCAGTCCACATGCGCACCCACCAATGAAAACCTGATGGAATTGCTGATCATGGTGGACGCCCTCAAGCGCGCCTCTGCCGAACGCATCAGTGCCGTCATTCCTTATTTTGGCTATGCCCGCCAGGACCGCCGTCCTCGCTCGACCCGCGTGCCCATCTCGGCCAAGGTGGTTGCCAACATGTTGCAAGCCGTGGGCGTTGACCGCGTGTTGACCATGGATCTGCATGCCGACCAGATTCAAGGCTTCTTTGATATTCCTGTTGACAACATTTACGCCTCCCCCGTTTTGCTGGGTGATCTGCGCCAGAAAAATTACGAAGACCTGATCGTGGTGTCGCCCGATGTAGGCGGTGTGGTGCGTGCTCGCGCCCTGGCCAAACAACTCGGTTGCGATCTGGCCATCATTGACAAGCGCCGCCCCAAGGCCAACGTGAGCGAAGTCATGCACGTCATTGGAGAAATCGACGGTCGCAACTGCGTGATCATGGACGACATGATCGACACTGCAGGCACCTTGGTCAAAGCGGCCGAAGTGCTCAAAGAACGCGGTGCCAAAAAAGTTTACGCCTATTGCACCCACCCGATTTTTTCGGGTCCTGCCATCGACCGCATCTCCAAGGGTGAAGCCCTGGACGAAGTGGTCGTGACCAACACCATTCCGCTGTCGGTCCAAGCCGCAGCATGTTCCAAAATTCGTCAACTCTCCGTGGCTCCTTTGATCGCAGAAACGATCCATCGGATTGCCCGTGGTGAGTCGGTGATGAGCCTGTTTTCGGATCAAGCCTGATCCGGCAACGGCCACAAGCGGCCTGCCGTCCTGATGGATCGGCAGGCTTTTTCAAGTCAGGGCTGCACTGGTCGCGGTGAGTCCTAGAAGGAGTTATGTATGAAATTCGTCGCTTTTGAGCGCGCTAAGCAGGGTACGGGTGCGAGCCGCCGTCTCCGCAATTCCGGTCGCACACCTGGCATCGTTTACGGTTCCACATCGGCCCCCCAACTGATCGAGCTGGACCACAACGCTTTGTGGCACGCCCTGAAAAAAGAAGCTTTCCACGCCACCATCCTGGACATGGAATTCAACGGTCAGTCCAGCAAAGTCTTGCTGCGTGACTACCAGATGCACCCCTACAAGCAGTTGGTGCAACACATCGACTTCCAGCGCGTTGATGCCAACACCACTTTGCACATGAAGGTGCCATTGCACTTCAGCGGTGAAGAAGAGTCCGAAGCCGTCAAGACCGACAAGTGCACCGTCACTCACGTCGTGACTGAACTCGAATTGGCTTGCCTGCCCGCCAACCTGCCCGAATTCATCGCGGTGGACCTGAAGGGCCTGACCATGGGTAAATCGCTGCACCTGAACGACATCACCTTGCCCGCTGGCTGCAAAGCCATCACCCACGGCAAGAAAAACCCGGTCCTCGTGTCCGTGGTGGCACCTGTCGAAGAAGTCGTCGCTGCTCCTGTGGCCGCTGCACCTGCAGACGCCAAAAAGGGCAAAGGCAAGAAGTAATCTTCTGGCTGGGGGCTTGCAAAGCCCCGCTCTTGAAGGCCCGCGCAAGCGGGCCTTTTGCTTTGGGGAAACCCTGCTCACGCTCGCGAGGCACCCTGCGCCAAGGATAATCACGCACCATGATCAAACTGCTAGTCGGCCTGGGCAACCCGGGCAACGAATACGAAGACACCCGCCACAACGCTGGTTTCTGGTGGATCGATGCCGTAGCCCGCGAACTCAAGGTGTCGCTGGTGCCCGAGCGCAGCTACCATGGCCTGGTGGCCCGCACCACCGTCAACGGACAAACCGTTTGGCTGCTCGAACCCCAAACCTTCATGAATCTGTCGGGCAAGTCGGTCAGCGCACTGGCCCGGTTCTTCAAAATCCAGCCGCAAGAAATTTTGGTGGCGCACGACGAACTCGACATCGTGCCGGGCGAAGCCAAACTCAAACTGGGCGGCAGCCATGCGGGGCACAACGGTTTGCGCGACATCCATGCGCAGTTGGGCACTTCAGATTACTGGCGGTTGCGCATTGGCGTGGGCCACCCGGGTGACAAGGCCGAAGTGGTCAGCTGGGTCTTGAAAAAACCGATGCTGGAACACCGCAAAGCCATCGGCGACAGCATCCACCGCGCAGTGCTGGCATTGCCGCTTTTGCTAGCGGGTGACATGGAAAAAGCGATGGTCAAAATCCACACCAGCAAGCCCCCCAGACCCAAGCCGCCCAGACCGGCAAAAACAGCCCCGAGCCCAACGGCCGAAAGCGGCGAGCAAGGCTGAACTTTTCGCCTCACTGAGCTTGCAAACGGCGGTATTTGGCCCAGAGCGATTCCTGGTTTTCGACGTGCTGGGGGTTGACGGGAATGCAGGCCACAGGGCAGACCTGGACACACTGGGGCTCGTCAAAATGGCCCACGCACTCGGTGCACTTGGACGGGTCGATTTCGTAAATTTCTTCACCCAGATAAATCGCCTGGTTCGGGCACTCGGGCTCACACACATCGCAGTTGATGCATTCGTCGGTGATCATCAGTGCCATGGCTGGGGCTCCGCAAAAGTCTGCATCGTAGTCATACTCGGATTATCGGCCACAGGCATCAGCCCGAAAGACCGCAGGGCTGTTACCAGCCCGAGGCCTGGGTCGGCAAGTCCCCACAATCGGTCCTGCCCCAGCGGCATGCGCCTAAAATGGATCCAATGATGAACGCCGACCTGCATTGCCATTCCGTCATCTCCGACGGCACCCTCACCCCCGAAGCCCTGGCCGAACGCGCCAAAGCCAACGGCGTGGAACTGTGGGCACTGACCGACCACGACGAAGTGGGCGGGCAAGACCGCGCCCTGGCAGCTGCAAAGGCGCTGGGCCTGCCGTACCTCACGGGCACAGAAATTTCGGTCACCTTCGCACACCAGACGGTGCACATCGTTGGGCTGGGCTTTGATGCGCACAACAGCGCCATGGTTGAAGGCTTGCGCCGCACCCGGGGGGGCCGCAGCGAACGCGCGCAAGAAATGTCGGACGGCTTGGCCAAAGTCGGCATCCTGAACGCCTACGAAGGTGCCCTGCAATACGTGGGCAACCCGGAGCTGATTTCACGCACCCACTTTGCCCGGCACTTGGTCGAAACAGGCGTGTGCAGCGACACCTCCGAAGTGTTTCGCAAATACCTGACCGAAGGCAAGCCTGGCTATGTACCGCACCGCTGGGCGCGCTTGCAGGAAGCCGTGCAATGGATCACCGATGCCGGCGGCGTGGCGATCATCGCCCACCCTGCTCGCTACGGCTTCACGCCCAACGAAGAGTACGCGCTGTTCAGCGAATTCAAGGCCCACGGTGGGCGCGGGGTAGAAGTCATCACTGGCAGCCACTCCTCACAAGAAGCGGTGCGCTACGCCGAAACCGCCCTTGAATTCGACTTGGTGGCTTCGCGCGGCAGTGACTTTCACAGCCCTGACGAAAGCCGCATCGACCTGGGCACCCTGCCCTTACTGCCAGGCCAACTGACCCCGGTTTGGGAACTGCTGGCCGACCGCATCCGGTGATCAAACCACCCGCGCGCACACTCCACGGCATTGGCTTTGCCGTTTTGGCGACGGCCTGCTTCGCCACGCTGGACACCACCACCCGTCACATCAGTGCTGGCCTGTCCGTGCTGGTGGCACTCTGGTTCCGCTATGCCATTCAGGCACTGATCACCACTGCCGTGGTCTGGCCTGGCCGTGGCCGCAAGGTGCTTCGAACCCAACACCCTCGTTTTCAACTGGCCCGAGGCCTCCTGCTGTTTGCCTGCAGCATCTTGGCTTTTTACAGCCTCAAATACATGCCCGTAGGCGAATTCACGTCCATTGCATTGTTGGCCCCGCTGGTCATCACGCTGCTGGCGGCCTGGATGCTCAAGGAAACCATCCGCCCGCTGCGCTGGCTTTTGGTCGCAGGCGGTTTTCTGGGCACACTGGTCATCATCCGACCCAGCAGCCACCACTTTGACTGGACCGTGATCTTGCCGCTGATGCTGGTGGCCACCAACTCAGGCTTCCAGATTCTGACCAGCAAGATGGCCAAAACCGAAGACCCGATCACCATGCACTTCTACACGGGCTGGATCGGCACCATCCTGTCCTCCCTGATTCTGCCTTTTGTCTGGGAAATGCCCCGCGACTGGACCGTGTGGCTGCAATTGCTCTTGATGGGCGTGCTGGCCTCGATCGGACACTTTCTGCTGATCCTGGCCTACGGCCGTACCCCGGCCGCTACCCTCACGCCTTACATGTACACCCAAATCGGCTTTGCCGTGCTGGGCGGCTGGCTGGTGTTCAACCACCTGCCTGACCAATGGACCTTCGCAGGCATGGGCCTGGTGGCCTTGTGCGGCGCTTTGGGGGCCTGGCTCACCGTGCGCGAAAACCGCATCGCCATCCAGCCACCGGAATCATGAGGCAGCGCCCTTCCTCTGCGGGATTTCGCCCCCATCTACGTTCATCCAATCACCACCGGCAACTGACTGCCCGCACCCATGGCCCAGTTTTTCACTGTTCACCCCGACAACCCGCAAACGCGCCTGCTCAAGCAAGCCGTGCAGCTGCTCAACCAGGGCAGCGTGCTGGCCGTGCCCACCGACTCCAGCTACGCTCTGGTCTGCCACCTGGACGACAAGAACGCTGCCGACCAGCTGCGTCGCATCCGTGGCGTGGACGACAAGCACCACCTGACGCTGCTGTGCCGCGACCTGAGTGAGCTCGCCAACTACGCCCGGGTGGACAACCGGCAGTTTCGGGCCATCAAGCAAGCCACGCCCGGCCCTTTCACCTTCATTCTGGAAGCCACCAAGGAAGTGCCACGCCGGGTAAGCCACCCTCAACGCAAGACCATCGGCCTGCGGGTGCCCGAGCACAAGGTGCTCCAAGAACTGCTGGCCATGCACGGTGCGCCTCTGCTGGCGGCCACCCTCATCATGCCGGACGAAGACCTGCCACCGAACGATCCCGAAGAGATCCGAGAACGCCTGGAGCACCAGGTGGGTGCAGTCATCGACGCCGGGGCTTGTTCACTCGAACCCACCACCGTGGTGGACATGAGCGGTGACGAGCCCGAAGTTCTGCGGCGCGGACAGGGTGATCCAGCGCGACTGGGCCTGTGAAGCCAGCTTGCGCTGGACAGGCCGTTTGATGCCCGCGTCATAGCGGCCATCCGCCCCAAAAAAACCCTACAGCAGCCAAGCCACTTCAGGGGGCTCAACCGAAGCCATCAGGCCCATTACTTGAGATCACCTGCCAGGCTGGCCAGGGTATCGGGTGCGATGTCCAGATGCGAGGGGTAATGGGTGTGGTCACACCCCATCTTGACAGCGGCGCCCGCTTTGACAGCAGCACACATGGGAGGCGTCAGCTCAAAACGAACAAAGTGCACGGCCGAGGTTTTCTCATCGGTCTCGCGGTCCAGGTCTTCGTCGGCAATGGCGTACACGCGGGCGTGGCCCTCCACCTCGACAAACATGTGGTCTTCCACGCCGATCAGCTTGGCCAGCTCACGCTTGCGTTCATTGATGTCGGTGTACTCGATCATCATGGTGGCTTTCCAGTTGCTGCCGTCCGGCACCAGCGGGGCGTAGGCCTCTATTTCTTGCAGGATGCCTTCTTCTTCGAAGACTTTTTCGATGCGCAGCATCTCCTGAATTTGGTAGCGGATGGTGGTCTCGCTCTCAAACTGCATGTTGATGTGCTCACCCAACTGCACGCTGCGCAGCTTGCGGTGGGCGATCACCTCGGGCTTGTGAACCTTGCGCCACTTGGTGTAGGCCTCCAAAGACATCAGGGTCTCGGGCGTGATTTTTCCGGTCAGTTGCATGGCAGTGTTCCTTATTTGAGACCGTAGGCTTTGCGCACCAGGGTCAAGGGGTGGTTCAGTTCGGGCGCGCCCAGGCCATTGACCTCAAAGCCTTGGGCAATGTGGTGGCCGCCCAGCGGGCAGTCGGAGCTGATGAAGTCGGGCTTGGAGCCGTCTTTCATGGTGGCCATGGCCTTGAACACGGGCTTGCCGATTTTCATGGCCATGTCGTGTGAGCCTTTTTTCACGCCATAGGTTCCAGCGTGGCCCGAGCAGCGCTCGATGGTGTTGATCTCGGTGTCCGGGATCATCTTGAGCATTTCCTCGGTCTTCTTGCCAATATTCTGCACACGGCCGTGGCAAGGAATTTGGTAGCTCACATTGCCCAGTTTTTGCGGGAACTCGGTCTTGAGCAAGCCATCGCGCTTGCGGGCCATGAAGTACTCAAAGGGGTCCCACATCGCGTCCTTGACCAGCTGGGTGTCGGCGCAATCCGGGAACATCAGCGGGATTTCCTGCTTGAACATCAAGGCGCAGCTGGGCACCGCCGCCAGGATGGCAAAGCCGTCCTTGGCGTACTTGGCCAGCACCGGGATGTTGGCTTCTTTGGACTGCTTGACCGAGTCCAGATCGCCCAACTCCAGCTTGGGCATGCCGCAGCACTTTTCTTTCTCGACCAGCACATACGGGATGTCGTTGTGGTCAAGGATCTTCAACAGGTCATGGCCAATGCCGGGCTCGTTGTAGTTGATGTAGCAAGTGGAATAGATCGCCACTTTGCCCGGTGTTTTATCGCCGTCCACCACTTTGGACGCCTTGGCATCCGGGGCGCTGGAGCGGAACTTTTTGGTGGCCAAGGAAGGCAACCAGGCGTTTTTGTCCACGCCCGCCACGCTTTCCATGACGCTGCGCGCCGCTTCGGTCTTGTTGATGGCGTTGATGGCTTGCACCACGATGGGGATGCCTGCAAAAGAGCCGTGGGTGTCGGTGGAGGCCAAAAACTTTTCGGCCGCGCCCACTTCGCCTTTTTTGAACTTGATGGCCTTAGCCCGCAGCATGGTGTGGGGGAAGTCCAGATTCCACTCGTGCGGCGGTGTGTAGGGGCACTTGGTCATGTAGCACAGGTCGCACATGAAGCACTGGTCCACCACTTTCCAGTAGTCCTTCTTGTCAACGCCATCGACTTCCATGGTGCTGCTTTCGTCCACCAGGTCGAACAAGGTGGGGAAAGAATTGCACAGGCTCACACAGCGGCGGCAACCGTGGCAGATGTCAAAAATGCGCTCGAGCTCGTCGAAGCACTTTTCTTCGTTGTAGAAGTCGGGTCCCTCCCAACCGAGGGCATGTCGTGTGGGCGCTTCGAGATTGCCTTCTTTGGCCATGTTGTGCTCCTATACGTTTTATTTTTTCGGTTTTTCTGAGGACTCTGCAGCCAGAAGCCTCGGAAAAACCCGCTGAGCCTTGCGGTACAGCGGGTTGATGGAACGGGGGGAATCAATCCACCAATTCGTTCAAGGCTTTCTGGTAACGGTTGGCGTGTGAACGCTCAGCCTTGGCCAGGGTCTCGAACCAGTCGGCGACTTCGTCAAAACCTTCTTCGCGAGCGGTTTTGGCCATACCAGGGTACATGTCGGTGTACTCGTGGGTTTCGCCAGCCACAGCCGAAGCCAGGTTTTGGCGGGTGGAGCCAATGGGCAAGCCCGTTGCGGGGTCGCCGGATTGCTCCAGAAACTCCAGATGACCATGGGCGTGACCTGTTTCACCTTCGGCGGTGGAACGGAACAGGGCTGCCACGTCGTTCTGACCTTCAACGTCAGCTTTGTTCGCGAAGTACAAATAGCGACGGTTGGCCTGGGATTCGCCTGCGAAGGCGTCCTTCAGGCATTGTTCCGTGCGCGAGCCTTTGAGTGCTGCCATGGATATCTCCTTGTGGGTTTTGAGTAAATGGCTCTGACAGGATCGCCAGAGACCACATAGGTTAACCTTAGACTGTTCAGTATGCCCAATAAATTCATCCAATCGAGTTGATTAGCCGATGCTATTGATCAAAGTCCTTGATAAACATCAACTAACTCTCACAACACGCTGTCAAACAAGTGCTGTCGACAGCATCTTTCAGGTCGTACGGCTTTGAGATTCGACTGAGGGAGCTGAATGGGCTGGGTAAAATCCTTTGTTCAGGATTGACACTGATCCTGCACGGTATCTGCTGAGCTGCCGTTTTGTTTTGGAAAAAAAGACCCCCACCATGAGCAACGCCCCCGCCACCCCGGCACATCAGCCCGGGCTTGAGAGCCTGTCCAAATCTTTCGAGCCCGCAGCCCTCGAAGCCCATTGGGGCCCCGAGTGGGAAAAGCGCGGTTATGGCGTGGCCGGTTTCCGGGGCACGCAAGCGCCACAAGACGGCGCACCCGCATTCGCCATCCAGCTGCCCCCGCCCAACGTGACGGGCACCCTGCACATGGGCCACGCGTTCAACCAGACCATCATGGACTCGTTGACCCGCTACCACCGCATGCTGGGTCACAACACCGCCTGGATTCCTGGCACCGACCACGCGGGCATCGCCACTCAGATCGTGGTCGAGCGCCAGCTCCAAGCCAAAGGCATTAGCCGCCACGACATGGGCCCCACGCCAGCCGAAGCCCGCAAGAACTTTGTGAGCAAGGTCTGGGAGTGGAAAGAAGAATCCGGCAACACCATCACCAGCCAAATGCGCCGCATGGGTGACAGCGTGGACTGGAGCCGCGAATACTTCACGATGGACCCCAAACTGTCCAAAACCGTGACCGAAACCTTTGTGCAGCTGTACGAGCAAGGCCTGATCTACCGCGGCAAACGCCTGGTGAACTGGGACCCGGTGCTGATGAGCGCGGTGTCTGACCTCGAAGTCGAGAGCGAGGAAGAAGACGGCTCGATGTGGCACATCCGCTATGACTTGGTGGACCCGGATGGCAGCCTTGCGGCTGCGGGCATCGGCAGCCTGACAGTGGCCACCACCCGCCCCGAAACCCTGCTGGGCGACGTGGCCGTGATGGTGCACCCCGAAGACGAACGCTACAGCGCGCTCATCGGCAAGCAGGTCAACCTGCCTTTGTGCGGCCGCACCATCCCGGTGATCGCCGACGACTACGTGGATAAAGCCTTCGGCACCGGCGTGGTCAAGGTCACGCCCGCGCACGACACCAACGACTACCAAGTCGGCCAGCGCCACAAGCTGGACATGATCTGCGTGCTGAACTTGGACGCGACGATCAACAACAACGCCCCCGAGAAATACCGAGGCCTGGACCGCTTCGTGGCCCGCAAGGCTGTGGTCGCCGACCTCGAAGCCGCAGGCCATTTGGTCGAAGTCAAAAAACACAAACTCATGGTGCCCCGCTGCGCCCGCACCGGCCAAGTGATCGAGCCCATGCTGACCGACCAGTGGTTCGTGGCCATGAACCAAGTCGGTCAAGGCGACGCCACCGGCAAGAGCATTGCCCAAAAAGCCATTGACGCGGTGCAGTCCGGCCAGGTGAGCTTTGTGCCCGAGAACTGGGTCAACACCTACAACCAGTGGATGAACAACATCCAGGACTGGTGCATCTCGCGCCAGCTGTGGTGGGGCCACCAGATCCCGGCCTGGTACGACGAAGACGGCAATGTCTACGTGGCACGCAACGAAGCCGAAGCGCAAGCCAAGGCCCCGGGCAAAACCCTCAAGCGCGACGAAGACGTGCTGGACACCTGGTATTCCAGCGCTCTGGTGCCTTTCAGCACCATGGGATGGCCCCAAAACGACGCCCATGCCAACGACGCCCATGCCAACGATGCAGCTGGTGAGCGTGCCGGGCTCGGACGCAGCGATTTGGCGAGCGAAGCGAGTATGAGCAAGGCCGAGCCCGGTGCGATCGCCAGCGGAACCAACGATTACGACCTCTACCTCCCCTCCAGCGTACTGGTCACCGGCTACGACATCATCTTCTTCTGGGTCGCCCGGATGATCATGATGACCACCCACTTCACCGGCAAAGTGCCCTTCAAACACGTCTACATCCACGGCCTGGTGCTCGACGCCCAAGGCAAAAAGATGAGCAAATCCGAAGGCAACGTGCTCGACCCGGTCGACCTGATCGACGGCATCACGCTCGAACCCCTGCTCGACAAACGCACCCAAGGCCTGCGCAAACCCGAAACCGCCCCAAAAGTTCGCAAGCAGACCGAAAAAGAATTCCCCGAAGGTATTCCGGCCTACGGTGCCGACGCGTTGCGCTTCACCTTTGCGGCGCTGGCCAGCCTGGGCCGCAGCATCAACTTTGACAGCAAGCGCTGCGAGGGCTACCGCAACTTCTGCAACAAACTCTGGAACGCCACCCGCTTTGTGCTGATGAACTGCGAAGGCCAGGACTGCGGCCTCAAAGAACACACCAAAGCCGAATGCGCGGCACCCGGCGTCGATGCCAGTGGCCAAGCCACGGCCGCAGGTCCCGTGCACGGCTACCTGGCCTTCAGCCAGGCCGACCGCTGGATCAGCTCGCAGTTGCAGCGGGTTGAGGCCGATGTGGCCAAAGGCTTTGCCGAATACCGCCTCGACAACGTGGCCAACACGATTTACGACTTCGTCTGGAACGAGTTCTGCGACTGGTACCTCGAAATCGCCAAGGTGCAAATCAACACCGGCACCGACGCGCAAAAACGCGCGACACGCCGCACGCTGATCCGCACGCTCGAAACCATCATGCGGCTGGCGCACCCGATCATCCCCTTCATCACCGAGGAGCTCTGGCAAAAGGTGTCGGTGGTCGCAGGCCGTCCGGGCGAATCGGTCAGCATCGCGGCTTACCCCGTGAGCCAACCCGAGCGCATCGACGAAGCCGCCGAAGCCCATGTGGCCAAACTCAAGACCCTGGTGGACGCGTGCCGCAACCTGCGCGGTGAGATGAACGTCTCGCCCGCCACCCGCATGCCCCTGTATGTGCTGGGCGACACCGCCTTCATGCAGGCCGCAGCGCCCGTGCTGCAATCGCTGGCCAAGCTGAGCGAAGTCAAGGTGTTTGACACCGAAGCCGAATGGGCCGCTGCCGCACAAGCCGCCCCCGTGGCGGTCGTGGGCGAAGCACGTTTGTGCCTGTTCATCGAAGTGGATGTGGCCGCTGAAAAAATCCGCCTGACCAAGGAAGCCGCTCGCTTGGAAGGTGAAATCGCCAAAGCCACCGGCAAGCTGAGCAACGAAGCCTTTGTGGCCAAAGCACCGCCTGCCGTCATCGAGCAAGAGAAAAAGCGCGTAACAGAATTCAGCGCCATGGTATTTAAAATTAAGCAACAAATAGAACGCTTGGGCTCATAAAATAAGCTTCAACATTGCCCCAACAAAAGGAAATCATGAGCCACAACGTCATTCGAAAAGCTGTGTTCCCCGTTGCAGGTTTGGGCACCCGCTTTCTACCTGCCACCAAAGCTGCGCCCAAGGAGATGCTGCCGGTGGTGGACAAGCCACTGATCCAGTACGCCGTGGAAGAAGCCTACAGCGCGGGTGTGCGCCACATGATTTTTGTCACGGGCCGCAGCAAACGGGCCATCGAAGACCATTTCGACACCGCTTACGAACTCGAAAACGAACTCGAAGCTGCGCACAAGCACGAACTTCTGGCCTTGGTGCGCTCGGTCCAGCCAGACGACATGGTGTGTGCCTACGTGCGTCAACCTCGCTCGCTGGGCTTGGGGCATGCGGTACTGTGTGCAGAAGCCATGGTGGGCAACGAGCCCTTTGCTGTGCTGCTGGCCGATGACCTGATGGTCGGCTTGCAAGGTGGGCCTTCTGTACTGAGCCAAATGGTGACCGCCTATGGGCAACAAGGCCGCTCAATTTTGGCCGTGCAGGAAGTGCCACTGGAACACGTCAAGCGCTACGGCATCGTCGCCGGTGAACCCGCTGGCAAACAGCTCATTCGTGTAGAAAAAATAGTGGAAAAACCCAATCCCGACAATGCCCCATCACGCATGGGCGTGGCTGGCCGCTACATTTTGACGCCTGGCATTTTTGAGGAAATCCGCAACCAACCCACAGGCGTGGGTGGCGAAATCCAGTTGACCGATGCAATTGCCCGCCTGATGCAGCGTGAAGCCGTTTACGCCTTCCAATACCACGGCAAACGTTATGACTGCGGCAGCAAGGAAGGTTTTCTGGAAGCCACGGTAGAGCTGGCTTTACAGCACCCGCAAGTGGGTGCCTCGTTTCGGGAATACCTCCAAGGCCTGAACCTTTGAAGTAAAAGGGCTGTCACCTCAACGGCAGCCTTCTTCTGGGGCGTCACTAGCCCCGCGGACTTACAAGGGGCCGTTCTCAGCACACCTGAGAAGCCAAGACACGGCTGGCATGGCATCAGCGGCGTTTGAGTGCAAACACAAAGGACGTTTCGTTCTTTTCCTGCATCACCAAATCATTGCCGGTCTGCCGTGCAAAAGCCTCAAAATCGCGCCAAGCACCCGGGTCAGTGGCAATCACCTTCAGCACCTGGCCGCTGGTCATCTCGTTCAAAGCCTTCTTGGCCTTCAAAATGGGCAAAGGGCAATTCAGGCCACTGGTGTCGATTTCTTTGTCAATGTGCATCATGTGTCCTGATTCGTTTCTTGGCTTTGCGCGGCTCGCTCTTCCCATGTCATGAACTTGGGCTCAATGCCGATGGTGCGCAGCCAATCGCCCAAGGCGTAGCCCGTGCCTGCAGGCCAGCAGATCAGATCCTGGACATCGAACATCTTGTATTCGGCCAGCTCGGGTGACAAACGCACCTCGCCTTCGGCCACTGCATGGTAGGCAATGATCACCTGGTTCATGCGCTGGAAATCGTAAACGCCAATCAACTTGAGGGCCGTCACCTTCAAATTCGTTTCTTCGGCAATCTCCCGCTTGATACCATCTTCGGGCGTTTCACCCGCCTCCATGAAGCCGGTAATCAGCGCAAACCGACGCCCCGGCCAGGCTGCGTTGCGGG
Organism: Limnohabitans sp. 2KL-1; assembly: GCF_003063435.1. GTDB lineage: Bacteria > Pseudomonadota > Gammaproteobacteria > Burkholderiales > Burkholderiaceae_C > Limnohabitans_A. The sequence continues at coordinate 358,039 of NZ_NESL01000003.1, forward strand.
CCAGCAAAATTTGATCGCCCACCTGCACAATGCCTGCCAGCACAGGTGTGGGGTTGTTCCAGTGGGTAAAGTCGCAAGCGGTGCAACGCAGGCGCAGGGTCTCGCCCCCGTCTTCCATTTGTGAGAGCCAGGCCAAAGGATTGGCGCATTGCGGACAAAAACGGTATTCAGCCATGAGAACTCCGGTCAGGCGGGAAAAACGCCAGTGGACAAATAACGGTCACCGCGATCACACACGATGAACACGATGGTTGCGTTTTGCGCCGACTTGGCCACCTGCTGCGCCACCCAGCACGCCCCAGCAGCGGAAATGCCGGCAAAAATACCCTCGTTACGGGCCATCTGGCGGCAGGTTTCTTCGGCGTCGCTCTGGCTCACGTAAATCAGCTCGTCCACCTGGCTGGGGTCGTAAATCTTGGGCAGGTATTCCTGGGGCCACTTGCGGATACCCGGAATGCGCGAACCCTCGCTAGGCTGTGCACCAATGATGCGGATCGCCGGATTCTTTTCTTTGAGGCAGCGCGAGACACCCGTGATGGTGCCCGTGGTGCCCATGGCACTGACAAAGTGGGTCACGCGCCCCCCGGTTTGCTCCCAAATTTCCGGGCCGGTGGTTTCGTAATGGATGCGCGGATTGTCAGCGTTGGCAAACTGGTCGAGGATGCGGCCCTTGCCCTGAGCTGCCATGTTGTCGGCCAGATCGCGGGCGTATTCCATGCCACCGCTCTTGGGGGTGAGGATCAGCTCAGCCCCAAAGGCCTTCATGGTCTGGGCGCGCTCAATCGACAAGTCCTCGGGCATGATCAAGACCATGCGGTAACCCTTGATGGCGGCGGCCATGGCCAGTGCAATGCCGGTATTGCCCGAAGTGGCCTCGATCAAGGTATCCCCCGGTTTGATCTCGCCCCGCTCTTCGGCCCGGCGAATCATGGACAAAGCTGGCCTGTCTTTCACAGAGCCCGCCGGGTTGTTGCCCTCCAGCTTCCCAAGAATCACATTGCCCCGTGCTGCCCTGTCGGCAGCGCCTAAACGCTGCAAAGCCACCAAAGGTGTTTTGCCGATCGAATCTTCAATGGTTGGATAAATCATCCCAATAATGTGCCATAATTCGTGTCTTCACAAATACCGCCCGGGTGGTGAAATTGGTAGACTCAGGGGACTCAAAATCCCCCGCCGCAAGGCGTGCCGGTTCGAGTCCGGCCCCGGGCACCAGATCCAAGCCGCAAGTTCCAGCAACTTGCGGCTTTTTTCTTGGGCGGCTCCCCTGTTTATTGCGCCATCAATCGATGCCCGCACTCCAGCGATCGTTCCAGCTGCGCTCAATCTGCCTGCGGTCGCGTTTGGTGGGGCGGCCTTGCTCAATGCTCAGCGCAGGTTCACGGGCCAGGCGGTGTTGCTCAGCGGCTTTTTGACGAGCATCTACGCTATCTGGTGTTTCTTCGTAAAGCAGTTGCGCCACGGGTGCCGGGCCCCGCACGCCACTCACGCCCAAGACCCGCACCGTGCGCTCCATCGCGCCCTGGCGCAGGCGCACCGTGTCACCCACTTTGACCTCACGCGAGGCTTTGGCATCCTGGCCATTGACCTGCACACGGTTCTTGCCAATTTCTTCGCTGGCAATGCTGCGGGTTTTGAAAAAACGTGCGGCCCACAGCCATTTGTCGATGCGCAAGGAATTCATGGTGGGTATCCGGCAAAGATCAGATCAACTTACCCTGCGGGCTCAAGCCGTCGCGCACATGCGGGTAACGCAGCTTGAGCCGCAGTTCCTGCTTCATGCGCGTGTTGTCCAGCCGCCTGGACTCGTTCATGAAGCTCAAAAGCATCAAGGGCAAGGCCGTGTTGGCATCGCTGCGCGAAATGCGGGGCGGCTTGGGCAAACCGTACAAACTGGCAGCCAGGTCAAAGTAGTCGCCCATTTTCAGATCGGTGTCGTCGGTGACGTTGACCACGCGCTGGGGCTTGCCGCGCCACAAGGCCGCAGCGCATGCGCGGGCCAGGTCGTTGGCGTGGATGTGGTTGGTGTAGACATCTTCCTTGGCCACCAGGACCGGAGTGCCCTTGAGCAAGCGCTCACGGGGGGTGCCGCCTTCGCGGTCATGGGCATAAATGCCGGGGATGCGCAACACACTCACCCGCACCCCGCTGCGCCCCAAAAACCGCATCAGGCTTTCAGCATCCACCCGGCGCTGGGCACGAGGCGTATGGGGATTCACCGTTCGGGTTTCGTCCACACGTTGCCCACCGCAATCGCCATAAACGCCTGTGGTGGAGCCGTAGACCAGCACTTGCGGCGGCGTACGCAACCGCAGAGCGCGCACCAAGGCCAGACTGCGCGGATCTCGGTCGGCGGTGCCTTGTCGGTCGGTGGGCGGCGGAGCCAGGTGAATCACCCGGTGGGCGATGCCTGCCAAGCGCCTGAGACTGGCCGCATCGTCCAGGTTGCCCTGCAAAGCTTGGATACCGCAGGCCCGCAGCAAACGCACACGTTCAGGCGTGGAGGTCAGCGCCATCAGCCGCACACGCTGGCTTTGCGGGGCACCCAACTGGCCCGCCGTGCGCAGCCCCACATCGCCACAGCCCACGATCAGGATGCGCTGACGGCGAAATCGGGCGGGCAGTGCGCCCAAGGGGGTTTGGTTTGAAGGCAAAATCAAGGGTTCCGGGTCAAAGACAACCCCTCAAGGATACCCAAAAGATGAGCTTTCAGATTTCAGTGCAGCCCAGCGGCCGCAGCTTCACCGCCGACGACAACGAAACCCTGCTCGCCGCAGGCATTCGCCAGGGCATTGGCCTGCCCTACGGCTGCAAGGACGGCGCTTGCGGTTCGTGCAAATGTAAAAAAATCTCGGGCACCGTGGTGCATGGCCCGCACCAGGCCAAAGCCCTGAGCGACGAAGAAGAGGCCCAGGGCTTGGTGCTGACCTGCTGCGCCACCGCCCAAAGCGACGTGGTGCTCGAATCCAAACAAGTGACCGCCGAAGGCGGCCTGCCCGTCAAAAAGATGCCGGTGCGCGTGGTCAGCCTGGAGAAAAAGTCACATGACGTGATCGTGCTGAAACTTCAACTGCCCGCCAACGACGTGATGAAGTTCCACGCTGGCCAGTACATCGAGTTTTTGCTGCGCGACGGTTCGCGCCGCAGCTACAGCATGGCCAACGCGCCGCACACCCTCGAAGTGGCTCCGCCCACGGTGGAGCTGCACATCCGCCACATGCCCGGCGGCAAGTTCACCGACCCGGTGTTCACAACGATGAAGGAAAAAGACATCCTGCGTGCCGAAGGTCCGTACGGCAGCTTCTACCTGCGTGAGGACAACGAGAAACCCATCGTGCTGCTGGCCTCGGGCACTGGCTTTGCCCCCATCAAAGCCCTGATCGAGCACATGCAGCACCGCGGCATCACCCGCCCGACCACACTGTACTGGGGTGGCCGACGCCCGGCCGACTTGTACATGGCCGACTGGGTCGAAGCCCGTCTGGCCCAGATGCCCAACCTGAAATATGTGCCCGTGATCTCGAACGCCGAAGCCGAAGACCACTGGAGCGGCCGCACCGGCTTTGTGCACCAAGCGGTGTTGCAGGACTTCCCTGATCTGTCGGGCCATCAAGTCTATGCCTGCGGCGCACCCATCGTGGTGGACTCGGCCAAGCGCGACTATGTGGCGAAAGGCGGTTTGCCCGAAGAAGAGTTTTACGCCGACTCGTTCACGTCCGAAGCGGACAAAGCCAAGGCTTGATCGGGTGCTTGGGGTGGCCAGCCTGGTGCACCCCGCCCCACCCCAGCGTCTTTGTGAAAGGCTGCCCCCAGCAGCCGAATGACCGCACCAGCCACAACAGGCATTCGCGAGCAGAGGCTCGCTTCCACAAGATGCCTTTGCACTGACCTTCTTTCGCCAGGAGCCTGAAATGACTTTGATCACCCGCCGCCAATTTGCTGCCGCATCCCTCGCACTCAGTGCCCCCGCTTGGGCGCAAGGCAAGCCGATCCGCATCATCGTGCCTTACGCACCCGGTGGGCCGATCGACGTCACCGCGCGGGCTTTGGCCGAACGGGTGAAAGACAGCTTGGGCACGGTGATCATCGAGAACCGCCCCGGCGCGGGTGGAAATCTGGGCGCTGACCTGGTGGCCAAAGCCGCACCCGATGGCCTGACCATCGGCATCGCGGCCACGGCCACGCACGCGATCAACCCTTGGTTGTTTGCCAAGATGCCTTATGACGCCAGCCGGGACTTTGCGCCCATCACGCAAATGCTGCGCGTGCCCAATGTGCTGGTGATGAACGCCGAGACTGCGCAACGCCTGAAAATCAACAGCATGGCCGATCTGGTTGCTTATGCCAAAGCCAATCCTGCGAAGCTCAATTTCGGTTCGGGCGGCAACGGCAGCGCAGGTCACCTGGCCGGTGAAATGTTCAAACGCGCTGCGGGCATTTTCGCGGTGCACATCCCCTACAACGGCGGCAACCCGGCTCAGCTCGCCTTGTTGTCCGGTCAAGTCGACTTCAACTTCGACAACCTGGCCACGGCCGCGGCCAACATCAAGGCAGGCCGACTCAAGGCCCTGGCGGTCACCACCGCCCAGCGCAGCACCGCACTGCCCGAGATTCCCAGCATGAGTGAAACCCTGAAAGACTTCGAAATCGACACCTGGTGGGGCCTGGTGGCACCGGCGGGCACTGCGCGGGATGTGGTGGAACGACTGAACAAGGCTTTTGCGACAGCGCTGCATGCACCGGAGACCCACGCACGCTTTGCCCAGCTTCTGGCGGAGCCCGTCGGCAACTCACCCGAACAATTTGCGGCATTCATGAAAAAAGAACTGGCACGCTACGAAACCGTGGTCAAAGCCAGTGGGGCAAAAGTCGATTGATCCGATCCACCGACCCATCCACAGATTCATTCAAATACATTTGTTTTCAATTTTTTCTTTTCAACGCTTCCAGTCTGTGCACAGCTTTCTCACAATGAACTGACCTGCACATTTTTGCAGTTAACCAGAGGAGCGCAGATATGTTGAAAAAAATCGCAAGTGTATTGCTGACTATCGGGTTCGCTGGCCTGACTTGGGCCCAACAAATTGATTTGAACAAGGCTTCCGAGATCGAACTCGATGCCCTCAAGGGCGTGGGACCGGTACTGACCAAAGAGGTGATGAACGAGCGCAAAAAAGCGCCCTTCAAGAACTGGGACGATGTGACCAGCCGGGTCAAGGGCATTGGGCCGCAAAAGGCCAGCAGCTTGTCCGAACAAGGCGTTCGGGTGCAAGGCATCGCTTATGCCGGCCAAGCGAGCGAGAAAAAAGCGGCCAAAGATGCTGGCAAAGACACCAGCAAAGCTGCATCCAAAAGCGGCGAGGTCTCCGCTGGCAAAGCACCCTCGGCCAAGAACTGATTGGGCATGAACAAGGTACGGGCGGGCAGATGTGTCCGTACCAGCCCTGCACAACAGGCCTTAGAAACCGCCATTCACCCTCGCCCGAAGCCACCGCCACCCGGCGTGTGGATTTCAAACACATCACCCGCTAGCATCTCGACCTGGCCAATGTGCGCCAGCTCTTGCACGCTGCCATCGCTGCGCACCACCCGGTTGATGCCCGGCAGGCCGCTGTACCCGCCCGCCATGCCAAAGGCCGGATGGATGCGCCCATTGGACAAAATGCCTGCCGTCATCGGCTCCAGAAAACGCACCCGGCGCACACCGCCATCGCCGCCATGCCAGCGCCCCGCGCCGCCTGAGCCCTGGCGGATCGCGTAACTTTCCAGCCGCACCGGAAAGCGGAACTCCAGCACCTCCGAGTCCGTGAGGCGTGAATTGGTCATGTGGGTTTGCACGACCGAGGTGCCATCAAAACCACCCACCAGTTGGCCCTGAGCGTCAAAGCGGCCACCCGCCCCGCTGCCACCCGAAATCGTTTCGTAATACTGCACCCGCGCATTGCCAAAGGTGAAGTTGTTCATGGTCGGCTGGCTGCCCGCCATCACGCCCAAAGCGCCAAACAGCGCGTTGGTGATGCAGGTTGAGGTTTCCACATTGCCCGCCACCACCGATGCGGGCGGGTTGGGGTTGAGCATGGAGCCCTGGGGAATGATGACCTTGAGCGGCTTCAGGCAACCCGCGTTCAGCGGAATGTCGTCGTCCACCAAGCTGCGGAACACGTACAGCACCGCCGCCATGCACACCGCCCGGGGCGCGTTGAAGTTGTTGGGCAGCTGGGCACTGGTGCCGGTGAAGTCGATCTCGGCCGTGCGCTCACCCGCATTCACGCGAACCGCCACCTGGATCTGCGCACCGTTGTCCAGCGGCAAGGTGAAGGCACCGTCTTTGAGGCGCGTGATGACGCGGCGCACCGATTCTTCGGCGTTGTCCTGCACATGACGCATGTAGGCCTGCACCACGTCCAAGCCAAACTGCTCCACCATGCGGCGCAGCTCTTGCACGCCTTTTTCATTGGCGGCAATTTGCGCTTTCAGGTCGGCCATGTTTTGCGCCGGGTTGCGCGAAGGGTATTCGCCGCTTTGCAGCAGCGCCACCATCTCGGCTTCGCGCAAATGGCCCGCCTCGACCAGCTTAACGTTGTTGATCTGCACGCCCTCTTCTTCGATGCGTGTGGAAAACGGCGGCATGGAACCGGGCGTGAGCCCGCCCACATCGGCATGGTGTCCGCGTGAGCCCACATAAAAAACTGGCTCGGCGTGGCCGTCCAGATACACGGGCGTGATCACCGTGATGTCGGGCAAGTGCGTGCCGCCGTGGTACGGGTCGTTCAGCACAAACACATCGCCCGGCTGCATGCGCCCCTTGTTTTCGTGGATCACGGTCTGAATGCTCTCGCCCATCGAGCCCAGATGCACCGGCATGTGCGGCGCATTGGCAATCAGCTGCCCCTGGGCGCTGAACAAGGCGCAGGAGAAGTCCAGGCGCTCCTTGATGTTGACCGAGTAAGCGGTGTTTTGCAGCTGCAACCCCATTTGCTCGGCGATGTTCATGAACAGGTTGTTGAACACCTCCAGCAGCACCGGGTCGGCCTGCGTACCTGCAGCGTGTTGCACCGCGCGAGCTTGCACCCGCACCAGCAGCAAATGGTCCAGCGCAGTCAGTCGCGCTTGCCATCCGGGCTCCACCACCGTGGTGGCATTTTTCTCGGCAATGATGGCCGGACCGTCGATCACATCGCCGGGGCGCATGTCTTCGCGCACCACCAGGGCAGCGTCTTGCCACTGGGCCACGCCTTGCGCATTGGCGGCATAGACCTGCACCGTGTCGCGGCGCGGCACTTCGCGCTCGGGGTGCAAGGTGTGCGCCGCCTCTTCGGGCGCATCACCGGGCAGCACGGCCTCGACCGACACCGCCTCGACCACCAAGGCCTTGCCTTGCATCAAGAAGGCAAAACGCTGACGGTACGAGGCCTCAAAGCCCGCCACCAACTGAGCCTGATCACCCCAGGGCACGACCAGCGCCGAGTCGGTGCCTTCGTAACGCAAATGCACACGTTGGCGCAGCTCGATGCGGTGGGCGCTGCCCGCATCCCCACCCATTTGCGCCAGCAAAGCCTGGCGGGTGGATTCGCCCAAGGCCTGCAAACGCGCGGCCATCAGGGGCATGGCCTCAGCGTCCAGGCGACGCTCCACCGATTCCTCGCGCATCACGTTCTGGTCGGCCAGGCCCATGCCGTAAGCCGACAGCACACCCGCCAGCGGGTGCACCAGCACCTGCGACATGCCCAAAGCATCGGCCACCAAACAAGCGTGCTGCCCGCCAGCACCACCAAAGCACTGCAAGGTGTAGCGCGTCACGTCATAGCCCCGCGCCACCGAAATTTTCTTGATCGCGTTGGCCATCTGCTGCACGGCGATCTGGATGAAACCGTGCGCCACGTCTTCGGCAGCGCGTCCGGTTTGCTGGGCCAGTTGGTCAAAATGCCCGCGCACCACCTCGGCGTCCAGCGGCTGGTTGGCATCAGGCCCAAACACTGAGGGGAAAAACCCCGGCTGCACCTTGCCCACCATCACGTTCGCATCGGTCACGGCCAGCGGCCCGCCACGGCGGTAACTGGCAGGGCCGGGGTTAGCCCCCGCGCTTTGCGGCCCCACCCGAAAACGCGCACCGTCATAGGCCAAGAGCGAGCCACCACCCGCCGCCACGGTGTGGATGCTCATCATCGGCGCACGCATGCGCACACCCGCCACCTGGGTTTCAAACTCGCGCTCGAACTGACCGGCAAAGTGCGACACATCGGTGGATGTGCCCCCCATGTCAAAACCAATCACCTTGTCGTGCCCGGCCAGCTGCGCGGTACGGGCCATGCCCACAATGCCGCCCGCCGGGCCACTCAGAATCGCGTCTTTGCCCGCAAACACCTGCGCGTCCGTCAAGCCGCCCGAAGATTGCATGAACATCAGCTTCACGCCCGGCATCTCGCTGGCCACTTGGTCCACATAGCGGCGCAGGATGGGCGACAGATAGGCGTCCACCACCGTGGTGTCGCCCCGGCTGACCAGCTTCATCATCGGGCTGGTCTGGTGCGAGGTGCTGACCTGGGTGAAGCCCACCTCACGCGCCAAGCGAGCCGCCGCCTGCTCGTGCGCCGTGTGCCGCCAGCCATGCATGAACACCACCGCCACCGAGCGCACACCTTGCGCGTGCCAATGCATCAATTGGGTGCGCAAATGCGCTTCATCGAGTGGCTGCAACACCTCGCCATCCACCGCCACCCGCTCTTGCGCCTCGACCACCGCGCTGTAGAGCAACTCAGGCAGAACAATCTGGCGGTCAAACAAGCGCGGGCGGTTTTGGTACGCGATGCGCAGCGCATCACCAAAACCCTGTGTGGTCACCAGCAGCGTGGCTTCGCCCTTGCGCTCCAGCAAGGCGTTGGTAGCCACCGTGGTGCCCATCTTCACGCACTCCACCTGCTCGGGCGTGACCGGTTCACCGGCTTTCAGGCCCAGCAAATGGCGAATGCCCGCCACCGCCGCATCGCGGTATTGCTCTGGGTTTTCGCTCAGCAGCTTGTGCGTCACAAGCGTGCCGTCGGGCCGCTTGCCCACCACGTCGGTGAAGGTGCCGCCCCGGTCGATCCAGAATTGCCAACGGTTTTTGCCAGGAAGAGTACTGCGGGATTCGGTCATGGGTTACTTTTAAAAATCAGGTTGAAACTGGATTCACAAAGAGGCTGCGGCACGTGCCGCCTGGTCGTACATGCCCGAGAGCACACGCAGCAACCGGGCCAACTCGCCAATGTCGCGGTTCAGGCCATCGTCGGCTTTGAGGGCATCGATCAAACAGCTTTCGCGGATTTCGCGGTAACGCTGCACGTAAGCACGACCCTCGTCAGTGGCGGCATAGGTCACTTCCTTGCCATGCTTTTGCGACACCACCACGCCCAGGCCTTGCAGCTTTTTCAGGGCGTAATTCACCAAATGGGTGTCTTCGATGTTCATGATGAAGCAGATGTCGGCCAGGCGCTTGTCACGCGCGCGGTGCGTGACGTGGTGCAGCACCAGCACATCCAGCGGCGTGAGGTCCTTCAGGCCGGCTGCTGCCATGCAGTGGATGATCCAGCGGTGAAACGCGTTGCCCGCCACGATCAAGCCAAATTCGAACTCGCTCATCTCGGCACTGTCGGGCGAAACCAGATGGGCCGAGGACACGATGGGGCTGGCGGCGGAGATGCTCAAGGAATTTTTGCGCAGCATGGTTTGCATCAAGGCTTGGAAGATGACAAAGTCTATGTCTGATGCCGACGATTTGCCAACAATTTGTTGACATTAAGGGAAAACACCGATCACGGATCGGGCCCGCCTTGCCTACAGTGAGGACCTGACAGATGCAGCCGATGCACGCCCAAAGCGGGCACCTTTCTTGCACTGCCCAGTGGACCGTTCAATTCCATCGTTTACAGGAGTTTTCATGCAACGTCGTGCCCTTCACCTCAGCCTGTTGGCTGGCCTGCTCGCTGTTTCCGGTTTTGTGTCCGCCCAAACGAAATGGGACCTGCCCGCCGCTTACCCGGCCACCAACTTCCACTCGGTCAACATGACCCAGTTTGCAGCCGACGTGGACAAAGCCACCGCAGGCAAACTGAAAATCACGGTGCATGCCAACGCTTCCCTCTTCAAGGCCCCTGAGATCAAGCGTGCCGTGCAAGGCGGTCAGGCCCAGCTGGGCGAAATTTTGCTGGTCAATTTCCAGAACGAATGGCAACCCTTTGGCGCGGACGGCCTGCCCTTTTTGGCCGACAGCTACGACGAATCCATGAAGCTCTACAAGGCCCAAAAGCCGCTGCTGGACAAGAAGCTGGCCGAGCAAGGCATGATGCTTTTGTACTCGGTGGCCTGGCCTCCGCAAGGCATTTACAGCAAAAAACCCATCAACAGCGCAGCCGACCTCAAGGGCATCAAGTGGCGCGCCTACAGCCCCACCACCGCCAAGATTGCTGAACTGGTTGGCGCTCAGCCTGTGACGGTGCAAGCGGCCGAGTTCTCGCAGGCCCTGGCCACAGGCGTGGTCGAGTCGACCATGACCTCGGGTGCAACGGGCGTGGACAGCAAGCTGTATGAACACCTCAAGTACTACTACGACGTGCAGGCTTGGTTGCCCAAAAACGCTGTGATCGCCAACAAAAAAGCTTTTGACGCGCTGGACAAGCCCACCCAAGACGCCTTGCTCAAAGCGGCTGCTGTGGCCGAAACCCGGGGCTGGGCCGAATCACGCAAGGTCAACACCACCACTCTGGAAACCCTCAAGGCCAATGGCATGACGGTGGCTCCTCCTTCGGCGCAACTCAAAGCCGACATGAAGAAGGTGGGCGACACCATCATGAAGGAATGGCTGGAAAAGTCCGGGGCTGAAGGCAAAGCCATCGTCGATGCGTTCAACCGCTGATCGCATGCGCCGACTGCTCAATGCGATTTATGCCAGCACCGCCGCCCTGGCGGCGCTGTGCATGTGCGGCCTGCTGTTCATGGTGCTGTTGTCCGTCTTGAGTCGGCAGCTCCATGTGCATGTGCCCGGCACCGATGCCTATGCGGGCTATCTCATGGCCGGGGCGGGCTTTTTGGCGCTGGCCCACACCTTGAAGCGCGGTGAGCACATCCGCGTGACCTTGGTGCTGGGCATGTTCAAGGGCGCAGCCCGCCGGGGCATGGAAGTGTTCAGCCTGTCGCTGGCCAGCCTTCTGGCCTGTTTGTTCGCCTTCTACAGCTGCCGCCTGATGTGGCAATCCATCGAGTTTCATGACATCTCGACCGGCAATGACGCCACGCCTTTGTGGATTCCGCAGCTGGCCATGGCGCTGGGCACGGTGATTTTTGCCTTGGCCTTCGTGGATGAACTGGTGCTGGAAATCCGGGGCGAACGTACTGCCCCCGACAGCGGCGAGATGCTGCGCAACGAATGACTCGCCATGAATGACTTGATGATCACGGGGCTGCTGGTCCTGACCTTGTTTTTTATTTTGGGCAGTGGCGTGTGGATTGGCCTCACGCTCTCGGGCGTGGCTTGGGTGGGCATGCAAATGTTTTCCGCCAGACCCGCGGGAGACGCCATGGCCGTGACCATCTGGGGCTCGGCATCGAGCTGGACCCTGACGGCCCTGCCGCTGTTCATCTGGATGGGCGAGATTTTGTTTCGCACACGCCTGAGCCAGGACATGTTCAAAGGCCTGGCCCCTTGGATGCAGGCCCTGCCCGGGCGCTTGCTGCACACCAATGTGGTGGGCTGCGCGATCTTTGCTGCGGTGTCGGGCTCGAGCGCGGCCACCTGCGCCACGATCGGCAAGATGACCTTGCCAGAGCTGCAAAAACGCGGCTACCCCGAAGACATGGTCATTGGCACCCTGTCTGGTTCAGGCACCTTGGGTCTGTTGATCCCGCCATCCATCATCATGATCGTGTACGGCGTGGCGGCCGATGTGTCGATTGCCCAGCTCTTCATCGCCGGGGTCTTGCCCGGTCTGCTGCTGGCCGGGCTGTTTTCGGGTTACATCATCGTCTGGTCGCTGCGACACCCCGACCAGATCCCGCCGCGTGATGCGCCCATGAGCTTCATGCAGAAACTGCAGGCATCGAGCAGCCTGATCCCGGTGGTCTTGCTGATTGCGGCAGTGTTGGGGTCTATTTACACCGGCTTTGCCACCGCCACCGAAGCGGCAGCCGTGGGCGTGGTGGGCTCCTTGGCCTTGTCAGCACTTCAGGGCTCCATGAGCTGGGCCGTATTCAAGGACGCCCTGATGGGGGCCACGCGCCTGTACTGCATGATCGCGCTGATTTTGGCGGGGGCTGCATTTTTGACCTTGTCCATGGGCTACATCGGCTTGCCACGCCACTTGGCCGAATGGATCGGCGGGTTGGGTTTGAGTCCTTTTGCGCTCATCATGGCCCTCATGGTTTTTTTCGTCATCCTCGGTTGCTTTCTGGATGGCATCTCCATGGTGGTGCTGACCATGGGCGTGCTCATGCCCACGGTGCAAAAAGCAGGCATTGATCCGATCTGGTTTGGCATCTTCGTCGTGTTTGTGGTCGAGATGGCGCAGATCACGCCGCCCGTGGGCTTCAACCTGTTTGTGCTGCAAGGCATGACGGGCAAACAGCTCCCCTACATTGCCCGGGTGTCCATGCCCATGTTCTTCCTGATGGTGGGCGCGGTGATGCTGATTTACTTTGTCCCGGGCATCGTGACCTGGCTGCCCACGCAGATGAAACTCTGAGCTTGGGGCCAGGTTCATCCTCTATGATTCAACCCGTCCCCAGAGGACGGGTTGTTCGTTTGGGACGATAAGGATTGTTTGTGTTCAAAAATGTGATGGTTTACCGCATCGGCGAGGGCTTTGCGCCCACACTGGCCGATGTGCAGACGGCGCTGGAGCCGGTGCAGTTTGTGGAATGTGGCGCGAGCCAGGAAAAGTCGATCGGCTGGGTGCCGCCACGCGGCGAGGCCCACGGCCCGCTGGTCGAGTCGGTGGCCGGGCAATGGATCATGAAACTCATGATCGAGTCCAAGGCGGTGCCCGGCAATGTGGTGCGCCGCAAGGCCGATGAACGCATCGCCGAGATCGAAGCGGCCACGGGCCGAAAGCCCGGCAAAAAAGAAAAACGCGACCTGATGGACGACGTGCTGCTGTCCTTGCTGCCGCAGGCTTTTGCGCGCCAGTCCAGCGTGCTGGTGTGGATGGACCTGGACAACCGCCGACTGGTGCTGAACGCGGGCAGCCAGGGCAAGGCCGACGAAGTCATGTCGGCGCTGATGAACGTGCTGGCAGGCCTGTCGGTGTCGCTGATCCAGACAGTGACCTCGCCTCAGGCGGCCATGACCCAATGGCTGTTGGCCCCCACCGAAGACGAGTGGCCCGCCGACCTGACGGTGGAGCGCGAAACCGTGCTCAAGTCCACTGGCGAAGACGCGGCCAGCGTGCGCTTTACCCGCCACCACCTGGCCAACGACGATGTGCGCAAGCATGTGATGGAAGGCAAACTGCCCACGCAACTGGCGCTCAGCTGGGACGGTCGCGTGGCCTTTGTGCTGACCGAGACGCTGCAGCTGAAAAAAGTGCAATACCTCGACGGCGTGATGGACGAGTCGGGCACCGACAAGAATGAAGACCGGTTTGACGCCGATGTGGCGCTTTCCACCGGCTTGCTGGGGCCGCTGATCGACAGCCTGATCGAGGCCTTGGGCGGCGAAATGGAACTGGGCGCAGCTGCGGCTGACCCAGCCATTCCCAACCCGACGCGCACCGTGGTGAACTCGACCGTCGCAACAGGCGCTGCTGCAGCAGACAACGAAGACCCACCGTTTTAACCGCCGGTAACCCGAAGCCGAAAGGACCCGCCCCATGCGCACGGTGATCGCGATTTGCCTGGGTGCTTGTGTGGGGGCGCTCTCGCGCTGGCAGCTGGGCCTGTGGCTCAACCCCGCGCCTGGCAACGCGGGCCTGCTGCCCTGGGGCACGTTGGCGGCCAACCTGATCGGCGGTTATTTGGTGGGCTTGTGCGTGGGCGTGTTCCAGCAACTGCCTGAGTTGGACCCGGTGTGGCGACTGGCACTGGTCACTGGCTTTTTGGGTGCACTGACCACCTTCTCCAGCTTCTCAGCCGAAGTGGTCACCATGCTGCAACAAGGCCGCTTTGCGCTGGCGGCAGGTACGGCCAGCATGCACTTGTTCGGCTCGCTGGCACTCACGGTGCTGGGGCTCAAAACCGTGGGTCTACTCTGGGCGCGGTGATCGAGCAAGGGGCGGGTTTGCAGCGGTTGCTGCCAGTCGTGATTCGCCATCACTTCTGGGCTTCTCCCCAGTAGCAGTCACTCGAACTCACTAACAACAGCTACTTCGCTGACCGGTTTCAGATGAACAACTGAAATTGGAAAAGTTCAGGATCGCAGCAAATAGATGAAAGTCCGCATTCTGTGGATGCAAAAGGGTACTACCGACCAGATGGAGTCAATACCCCAAGCGTCTCCTTGACCCACTGAACGCGTTTGGTTGACGTGAAGTTCGTGCACACAAAGTCAGTTTATCGCAGGCATAAAAAAGGAAGCTTTTCTGGCACCCCCTCACCACACGCATCTATGGCCGTCGCAGCTTGACAAAATCCACCTGGCGCTTCTCCAGAAAGGCCCCGATGCCCTCCTGCGACTCGTCGGATTCCTGAGAAAGCACCATCGAGTGTGCTTCCTGCTCCAGTTGCTCTTCCAGCGTTTGGAAATAAGCATTGCGACAAAGTGACTTGATGCTGGCCATGGCCTGTTGCGGCCCAGTGGCCAACTGCCTGGCCAGGAGCAAGGCCTGCGCCAAGGCATCGCCGGGTTCTGTCAGCCGATTGACGGCCCCTAGGGCATGCATACGTTCGCCGCTGATGCGCTCACCCGTCAAGCAAAGCTCCGTCAAGACCTGACGCGATACGAATTCCGCCAGGAAGGCGGTGGCGCCGCCATCAGGCGTCAAACCGACCTTGACGTAGGCGACAGAGAACACTGCATTTTTGGCCGTCACCAGCATGTCACAGGCCATTGCCAGGGACAGTCCTGCGCCGGCAGCAGCGCCTTCGACTGCAGCAATCACGGGCTTTGGGCAATCCCCCACAGCCCGAATCAGGTCGTGCAGCCCTTCGAGTCGCACACGCCGTTGTGCCTGCGTTAACTCCCGGCTTTTGGCCAGTCTGCGCAGATCGCCACCTGAACAAAAATGCCCACCCTCTCCCGTCAGAACGACTGCGCCGACTGTGGGATCGGTGGCAGCTTCCCGCAATGCAACGGTCATGGCCTCGTAGTAGCCGGCAGTCAGCGCATTGCGTGCACCCGTGTTGTTGTTGGACAGGATCAATACAGCCCCATCACGCCGAGTCAACAAAGGCGAAGATTCATTGAAATCCAATGTCATGTGTTTTTTCCTTTGAAGAGTTTCATTGACCGATGAACTGAGCCGGCCGCTTCTCCATGAACGAGCGCATGCCTTCCTTGAAGTCCTTTGTGCGTGTCAGCTGCAGGAACTGCAAAAAGACATGGTGCACATGGTCATTGAAGCCCTCGGACAAGCCCATCCGCATCAGGCGCTTGGCACTTTGCACCGCGAGTGGTGCGTTTTGGCAAATGTCATCAACGATCGACATGGCACGGGCCTTCTCCTCCTCGTTTGAAAAGCCGAAGTTCACCAAGCCCAGATCCAGACTTTGCTGCAGGTCCAAGTTCTTGCCTGTGAAGATGACTTGTGCGGCCTTTGCCCAACCCAGCATGCGCGGCAAGTACCAGGTGCCGCCCGATTCCGGCACCACGCCCCGCTTGACGAAGGCAGGCGATAACTTGGCCTGCTGACTCATGATGCGCAGGTCACACCCCAGCGCCAGATCCAGCCCGTATCCCGCTGCTGAACCGTTGAG
Organism: Limnohabitans sp. 2KL-1; assembly: GCF_003063435.1. Lineage (GTDB taxonomy): Bacteria > Pseudomonadota > Gammaproteobacteria > Burkholderiales > Burkholderiaceae_C > Limnohabitans_A. The sequence goes on from NZ_NESL01000003.1 coordinate 373,915, forward strand.
AAGACAGATGGTCGGCTTGTCGAGGTTGTGCAGAACCGTAGGCGGCGCGGTGCGCAAGTCCAGATTCACCTGGACCTTGCTGCCCGAAGCATCGGAGCCTATCCCCTCGCCCTGGAGCGCATCCTGGATGTCCAACCCCACACAAAATGCTTTGCCCGCACCGGTCAGGACAATGGCACGGACCTGCGGGTCCTGGTTGGCCTGCAGCAGCCGCGCACTCAGGCTGTCAAGCATCGTGCGCGTGATGGCGTTGAGCCGCTCTGGTCGATTCAAGGTGATGGTGGCGACATAGCCATCCACTTGGTACAAAACTTCGTTTTCGTTTGTCATGTCGGTTGCTTTCGAAAGGTTAGAAAGATTGCATCGCCCAAGGCAAGCGCTTGCCCACCAGGGCACTGGCTTCGTTCACGATGCGGGACACCAATAGCTGAATACCAGGGATGTCATGGATCCATCCCGCCACTGTGCCGCCCGCGTTGGACACCGCAGAAGAAAGCGCTGCCTTGCCGACGCAGTGCATGCCCCTGGACGATGGGGTGCGCGATGCCAAAAAGTTCTGTGATGCGTGTTTTCACGGCAATCCTCAAAATGGATTTATAATCTGCATTGCAGAACTATATTCCATTTTTAAAAGGATACTCCGCATGGAACTGACCTTTACACCCGAGGAAGAAGCTTTCCGCACCGAAGTGCAGAGCTTTCTGAAGCAGCACCTTCCTGAACGTCTGTCGTCTCAAATTCGTGAGGGCCTGCAGCTGAGCAAGGCCGACGTGGAGGAATGGCACGCCATCCTCAACCGCCAAGGCTGGCTGGCCAACCACTGGCCTGAGCAATACGGCGGCCCCGGCTGGAGCGCTGTCCAAAAGTTCATCTTCGAACTCGAATGCGCGCTCGCGCACACGCCTCGCATCGTGCCTTTTGGGGTCGGCATGCTCGGCCCCGTGCTCATCAAGTACGGCAACGAGGCGCAAAAACGCTACTGGTTGCCTCGCATCCTCAGTGGTGAAGACTGGTGGTGTCAGGGCTATTCCGAGCCCGGTGCAGGCTCCGATCTGGCGGGCGTCAAAACCACCGCAGTGCGTCAGGGCGATCACTACATCGTCAACGGCCAGAAGACCTGGACCACGCTGGGCCAGCATGCCAACATGATCTTCTGCCTGGTGCGCACCGACAAGGACGCCAAGAAACAGGAAGGCATCAGCTTTCTGTTGGTCGACATGAACTCGCCCGGCGTGGAAGTGCGCCCCATCATCACGCTCGACGGCGAGCACGAAGTCAACGAAGTCTTCTTCACCGACGTGAAAGTGCCCGTGGAAAACCTGGTGGGCGAGGAAAACAAGGGCTGGACCTGCGCCAAATACCTGCTGACCTATGAGCGAACCAACATCGCCGGCGTTGGCTTTTCGGTGGCAGGACTGGAAAAACTCAAGATCGCCACCTCGCGTGTGATGCACAAGGGCAAACCTTTGCTGCAAGACCCCCTGTTCGCCACCCGTCTGGCCAAGTTGGAGATCGATCTGGAGAACATGAAGACCACCAACTTGCGCGTGATCGCGGCGGTGGCGGGTGGCGGTGTGCCGGGCGCCGAGAGCTCCATGCTCAAGATCCGTGGCACCGAGATCCGGCAAGAGATGCTGTCTCTGATGCGCCGGGCGATGGGGCCCTATGCCCTGCCGTTCATCGAAGACGCCTTGCACGCCGACTACGACGGGCCGCAGGTTGGCCCCGCAGAAGCAAAAACTGCCGCCGCGCAGTATTTCAATTACCGCAAGCTGTCCATCTTTGGCGGCTCCAATGAAATCCAGAAAAACATCATCTCCAAGATGATCCTCGGACTGTGAGGCCTGAACATGAACTTTGAACACACCGAAGACCGGCGCATGCTCGCCGACACGCTGGATCGCTATCTGGCAGAACAATACCCCATCGATGCACGCCATGCGGCGGCGGCCTCTCCCATCGGCTACAGCGAGTCCGTCTGGAACGGTCTGGCTGAATTGGGTGCCATCGGCGCCCTCTTCCCCGAGTCCGTGGGCGGATTTGGCGGCGACGCATTCGACGTGACCGTGGTTTTCGAAAGCCTGGGCAAGGGCCTGGTGATTGAACCTTTCCTGGGCGCGCTCGTCGTCGGCCGCGCCATCCTGTCGGCCGGAACGGACTCACAAAAATCCCTGCTGGGTAACTTGCTGGACGGCAGCACGGTGGCCAGTCTTGCGCACGACGAGGCCGATGGCCACTACGAACTCTCGCATGTGACTTTGAAGGCCACGCGCGAGGGTGAGGCTTATGTCCTTGACGGCCACAAGGGCGTGGTCATCCACGCCGAGCGCGCCGGACTTTTCCTGGTCAGTGCACGCACCAGCGGCGCTGCAGACGACGAAGCTGGCATTTCGCTGTTCCTGGTGCCGAGCGACGCTGTCGGCCTGAGCCGTCAAGGTTATGGCCGTGTGGACGGTGGTCGCGCCGCAGAGCTGACCTTCAAGCAAGTGCAATTGCCCGCATCAGCCATGTTGGGTGCCGAAGGACAGGGTTTTGCCGTGCTGGAGCAAGCCGTGGCCTGGGGCCTGCTGGCGCTCTGCGCCGAAGCTGTCGGTGTCATGGACGTGGCCAAGCAAATGACGCTGGAATACCTGCGCACCCGAAAACAGTTTGGCGTGCCCATCGGCAGCTTTCAGGCTCTGCAACACCGCATGGCCGATGTGCTGCTGGAAATCGAGCAGGCGCGCTCGGCCGTCATCAATGCGGCCGCTGCGATGCAAGCCGATCGCATCACGCGTGAACGCGCGATCTCGGCGGCCAAGTTTTCCATCGGTCGCATCGGCACCCTGGTCGCTGAAGAAAGCATTCAGATGCACGGTGGCATCGGCATGACTTGGGAGCTGCCCATGACGCACTACGCCAAGCGCCTCGTGATGATCGATCACCAGCTCGGTGACGAGGACCATCACCTGGCTCGGTATATTGCGCTGGCCCCTCACTGAATTCGCCAGCACCATGCCCCAAGCCATCACACCTGAATCGCCTTTCTGCACCATCACCCAGCTGGTGCGCGAGCACGCCCGTGAGCGGCCCGATGAACCTGCGATGTGTGATGAGCAGCAGGCCCTGAGCTGGCAAGCGCTCGACCGCCTGATGGACCGCGTGGCCGCTGCGCTGCAGCGCGACGGTTTGCACCCAGGCGACGCCATCGCGATTTGCGCCCAGAACTCTGTGCGCTACGCGGCCCTCTACCTCGGCGCTCTGCGCGCCGGGGTGGTGGTGGCGCCCATGGCCCCCTCGGTCACGGCCGAGAGTCTGGCGCAGATGGTGCACGATGCGCAGGCCCAACGCATGTTCGCCGACACCCGCACGCGCGAATTGTTGCCACCCGGTGTGACCGTGGTCTGGTTGGATGCGGCAGCAGATCCAGGATCGGAGGCCGGACCGGCTTTTGACGACTGGCTGGCCCCCGCAGGCGTTGCGCCACAAGCTGTGGACGTGCCAGCCGAGGCCACTTTCAACATCATCTATTCCTCGGGCACCACAGGCACCCCCAAGGGCATCGTGCAATCACATGGCATGCGCTGGCAACACGTTTGCCGCGGCGCACGCTACGGCTACAGCACGCAAACCCGGACGCTCTTGTCCACGCCGCTGTACTCCAACACCACCCTGGTGGTGTTTTTCCCCACCCTCGCGTTCGGTGGGTGCGTGCACCTGATGTCCAAATTCGACGCACACCGCTACCTTGAAACCGCCGCCGCCAAGCGCATCACCCACACCATGCTGGTGCCGGTGCAGTACCAGCGCATCATGGCGCTGCCGGAATTCGAGCGATATGACTTGTCGGCCTTCCACATGAAGTTCTGCACGAGTGCCCCCTTTCAGGCCACGATCAAGGCCGATGTGCTGGCCCGCTGGCCCGGCGGGCTGGTGGAGTTCTACGGCATGACCGAAGGCGGTGGGACATGCATCCTGAATGCGCACGAACACCCCAACAAGCTGCACACCGTGGGTCAGCCGGCGCCGGGTCACGACATTCGGCTCATCGACGAAGAAGGCCACGAGCTGCCTGCGGGCGCGATGGGCGAGGTGGTCGGCCGTTCGGGCGCCATGATGGCAGGCTACCACCGGCAACCCGCCAAAACCCGTGAAGTCGAATGGTTCGATGCCGCCGGTCAGCGCTTCATCCGTACGGGCGATGTGGGCCGCTTCGATGAAGACGGTTTCCTCGTGCTGATGGACCGCCGCAAGGACATGGTCATCAGCGGCGGTTTCAACATCTACCCCAGCGACCTCGAAGCCCTGCTGCGCCAACACCCCGCCGTGGACGATGTGGCCGTGGTGGGTGTGCCCTCGGTGCAATGGGGTGAAACGCCTGTGGCTTTCGTCGTGCGGCGTGCGGGCCATGCCACCGAAGAGGTCCAGCTCATGGCGTGGCACAACGCCCAATCCGGCAAGACACAAAGACTGGCCGCTGTGCAATTCATCGACGAACTGCCACGCAGCGCGATCGGCAAGGTACTCAAGCGCGAACTGCGCGAGCGCCTGCAAACCCCAGTGCCATGAACGAACCCATCCTTTTTTATATTGAACCTGCTTCAGGAGATTCCCATGAAAATTCTCATTCCCGTCAAACGGGTGGTGGACTACAACGTCAAGGTCCGCGTCAAGAGTGACAACAGCGGTGTGGACATCGCCAACGTCAAGATGAGCATGAACCCCTTTGACGAGATCGCTGTCGAAGAAGGCGTGCGCCTGAAAGAAAAAGGCGTGGCCACCGAAGTGATCGTGGTGTCGTGCGGTATGTCGCAATGTCAGGAAGTGCTGCGCACCGCCATGGCCATTGGCGCTGACCGGGCCATTCTGATCGAATCGGATGTTGAATTACAGCCCTTGGCCGTGGCGAAATTGCTCAAGGCATTGGTCGACAAAGAGCATCCGGGACTGATCATTCTGGGCAAGCAGGCTATCGACGACGACTGCAACCAGACCGGACAGATGCTGGCTGCGCTGGCCGATCTCCCCCAGGCCACCTTTGCTTCCAAAATCGAAGTAATCGACGGCAAAGCCAACGTGACTCGCGAAATCGACGGCGGTCTGGAAACCCTGACCTTGACCTTGCCTGCGGTCATCACCACCGACCTGCGCCTGAACGAGCCACGCTACGTGACGCTGCCCAACATCATGAAGGCCAAGAAAAAGCCGATGGACACCTTCAAGCCCGAAGACTTCGGGGTGGATGTGACGCCGCGCATCAAGACCCTCAAAGTGGCAGAGCCTGCCAAGCGCAGCGCTGGCATCAAGGTGCCCGATGTCGCCACGCTGGTGGACAAACTCAAGAACGTGGCCAAGGTCATTTGAGGTGCAGCGTTGAGCGTTGGGTGTTCAGCGTGAAAAGCTCAAAGCAATGCCCAATGCGCTGTATGCAGTCTCTGGCGCTCAACCCTCAACCCCTGACGCTCAACGCCCAAACCTTAACGCCCAACCCCTGACGCCCAACGCTCAACCCCTAACGCTTAACGCTTAACGCTCAACCATCATGACTTCTCTCGTCATTGCCGAACACGACAACGCATCCATCAAGGGCGCGACCCTCAACACCATCACCGCCGCTGCCGCTTGCGGTGGTGATGTGCATGTGCTGGTGGCTGGCCACAACTCAGGCGCTGCGGCTGCCGCTGCTGCGCAAATCGCCGGCGTGGCCAAAGTGATCCATGCCGACAGCGAAAGCCTGGCCCACGGCCTGGCCGAAAACGTCGCAGCCCAGGTGATTGCCATCGCTGCCAATTACAGCCACATCCTGTTTCCCGCCACTGCCGCTGGCAAGAACGTCGCCCCCCGCGTGGCGGCCAAGCTGGACGTGGCCCAGATCAGCGACGTGACCAAAGTCGATTCGGCCGACACCTTTGAGCGCCCGATCTACGCCGGTAACGCCATGGCCACGGTGCAGTCCACCGACGCCACCAAAGTCATCACCGTGCGCACCACAGGCTTTGACGCCGCAGCCGCCACAGGTGGCAGCGCTGCCGTCGAATCCGCAGCCGCGCAAGCAGACAGCGGCAAGAGCAGCTTCAAGGGCAGCGAGATCGCCAAGAACGACCGCCCCGAACTCACGGCCGCCAAGATCATCGTCTCGGGTGGCCGTGCCCTGGGCAGCAGCGAGAAGTTCAACGAAGTGATGACCCCGCTGGCCGACAAGCTGGGCGCGGCCATTGGCGCAAGCCGCGCAGCGGTCGATGCCGGTTACGCGGCCAACGACCTGCAGGTCGGCCAGACCGGCAAGATCGTCGCACCTCAGCTGTATGTCGCTTGCGGCATCTCGGGCGCGATCCAGCACTTGGCGGGTATGAAGGACTCCAAAGTGATCGTGGCGATCAACAAGGACCCTGAAGCGCCGATTTTCAGCGTGGCCGATTTTGGCCTCGAAGCCGATCTGTTTGCTGCGGTGCCTGAACTGACTGGCGCACTCTGAAAGAAGTCATCATGCAAACCTTTGAAGCCTCTTGCCTGGATGAACTGGCCGGCCATGTGGGCAAGACCCTGGCCATCAGCGACTGGTTGACCATTTCCCAGGAGCGCATCCAGCAGTTTGCCGAAGTCACCGGCGACCTGCAGTGGATCCACCTCGATACAGAACGTGCCCGCCGCGAGTCGCCTTACGGTACGACCATCGCACACGGTTACCTGACGCTGTCACTCTTGCCAGGCCTGTCTCAGAGCTGCATCACGGTGCAAGGGACCCGCATGGCCGTGAACTATGGCCTCAACCGGGTGCGCTTCATGGCACCGGTCCGGGTGGATGCCCGCATCCGTGCCCACTTCACCCTGCAATCCTACGAGGTTCTGCCCGGCGGCGCGCAGGTCATCTGGCAAGCGCAGGTGGAGGTTGAGGGCAGTGACAAACCCGCCTGCATGGCGGAGATGGTTTCGCGCCGCTATGTCTGACCTGCCCGTGCAGGCAGCAGCTGGCGAGCGCATGGCCAAGCCCCAGGCGGTCAGAGTGTCAGCACACTTAGAACAATCTGGGGTACAGTCCTGTCTCGATTTGCAGAATGAGGTTCCATCGTGAGCGCAGCTACCGCCCAACCGGCCATCGAGGCGTCAGAAGCCAACTCTGGTGGACAGGCCATCCGTCCCAAACGCGCCAGCACCGATCACAAACCCAAGGAAGACCGTCACTTTGTGACGGCGCTTGCCCGAGGCCTCGAAGTCCTGGCCTGCTTTCGCCATGGTGAAACCACCTTGAGCAATCAGGAGCTGGCGCTGCGCTGCAAACTGCCCAAGTCCACGGTGTCGCGTCTAACCATGACGCTCACCAAACTCGGCTACCTGATCCATATTGAAGAAAGCGGGCGTTACCGTTTGGGTACGGCCTGCCTGGCGCTGGGCAGCGCCCTGCTGGCCAAGCTGGATGTGCGCAAGATCGCACACCCTTTGATGCAGGAACTGGCGAATCTCACGGGCACCTCAGTGTCACTTGGTGTTCGCGACAAGCTCTCAATGATTTACGTGGAACACTGTCGCAGCAACGCCGCGCTCACCCTCACGTTGGACGTGGGTTCGCGCATGCCACTGGTCGCCTCTGCCATCGGCAGGGCTTGGCTGGCCGCCGCGTCCGATTCCGATCGCGAGCAGGCACTGGCCCAGGCCCGTGAACTTGATGTAAAGGCCTGGCCTGGCATGCAGGCCGGCGTGAACAAGGCGATGGAAGACTACCGCACGCTGGGTGTGACATGCTCGTTTGGCGACTGGAACAAGGAAGTCAACGGCATTGCTCGGGCCTTCGATCCGGGCAATGGTCTGCCCATCATGGCTATCAACGTCGGTGGGCCATCGTACAACCTCACGCCCGAGTTTCTGATCAACGAAGTCAGACCCAAGCTGCTTGATTTGGTGCGTGCCATCGAAGATGCGCTGCCGCAATGAAATCGGCACTCATCCGTCAGACTCGGTGACATGTGCAGCACGAGACACGACGGAAAAGATACCGGTGGCCCGCAAGACCTCGCGCTCACCCACCCGCAGCACACAGTCACCAAAAGCCAGTTGCCTGCCCAGGCGGCGCGGTGTGACATGCGCCTCCAGCCACTCGCCGACTTTGGCAGCAGCCAGATAGTCCAGGCTCAGGTTAACCGTCACCATGGTCGCGCGCGTGCGGCGCGCCAGGTGCAAGCCCATGCCCAGTGCCGTATCGGCCAGCGTGGCCAGCATGCCGCCATGGGGAATGCCCAGCCGGTTGCAGTGCTGTGGCGACACGTACAGTCCGATCACCACCAAACCATCTGGCCGTTCACGCACATACAGATCTCCCAAGGTCTGGAAGTACGACGCCCCCTTATGGACATGGAGACGAAACCCCTCTGGAATGGCCACATCGTTCACGGTTGTGCCTCCTTGCATCAGAACCACGCATCGCGCATGGCGCGGTGGCTGTCGTCCATCGTGCGCAGCAAAGCCAGCTGCGCGGTCACCTTGGGCAACTCCCAGCGGAAGAACCACTGGGCCGCCTGCAGCTTGCCACGGTAAAACGCTTCGTCGGTGGCATCCACCCCTTTGTCCAGCGCATGCTGCGCCACGAGGGCCTGGCGCAGCCAGGTCCAAGCCAGCACTGTGTGGCCAAAAGCTTCGAGAAAGAGGTGGGCGTTGGCCAGCACAGCTTCGCGCTCGCTGTGCAGTTGTGGACGCAGCGCCTGCACCGAGTCCATCACATCGTGCCATGCGTGCTGCAGCGCCTGGGCCATCGGTGCCAAGGTGGCGCTCCCTTGCGCCTGTGCCATGGTCGCTTGAACAACCCGACCCATGGCGGCCAGTGCGGCCCCGTCTTTCATGACCACCTTACGGCCCAGCAGATCCAGCGCCTGGATGCCGTGCGTGCCCTCATGGATCATGTTCAGGCGGTTGTCGCGCCAGTACTGTTCCACCGGAAACTCGCGCGTGTAGCCGTAACCGCCCAGGATCTGGATGGCCAGTGAATTGGCCTCCAGACACCACTGTGAAGGCCAGGACTTGACCACCGGCGTCAGCAACTCCAGCAGCAGACTGCGCTCGCCGCGTTCTTCATCGCTCAATGACGTGCGCTGTTCGTCCACCAGCCGCGCGGCGTACAGGGCCAGGCTGTAGGCCCCTTCCACATAGGCCTTCTGCGCCAGCAGCATGCGGCGCACGTCGGCATGGGCCACCAAAGGCAGAGGAGGCGACAGCGGGTCCTTGTTGTCCGGTGCCCGCCCCTGCAGGCGTTCGCGTGCGTATTTCAGCGAGGCCAGATAGCCGCGGTAGCCCAGCATGATGGCCCCCATCCCCACGCCGATGCGCGCCTCGTTCATCATGTGGAACATGCAGGCCAGGCCCTCGTTGGGGCGACCCACCATTTCACCGACGCAAGCATCGTTCTCGCCAAAGGAGAGCATGGTCGAGGTGGTGCCCCGCCAGCCGCACTTGTGGATCAGTCCGGCCAGCGCCACATCGTTGCGTTCACCCACGCGGCCCTGCTCGTCAGTGTGGAACTTGGGCACCGTGAACAGCGAGATGCCCTTGACGCCGGGGGGCGCGTCCGGCAGGCGTGCCAGCACGAGGTGCACGATGTTCTCGCTCAGTTCGTGGTCGCCGCCGGAAATGAAAATCTTCTGGCCCTTGATGCGGTAGCGGCCTTCGCCCATGGGGGTGGCGCTGGTCTTGAGGTCGCTCAAACCCGAGCCCGCCTGCGGCTCGGTCAGGGCCATGGTGCCAAAAAAGCGGCCACTGCGCAGCGCCTCCAGGTAGCGCGCTTTTTGCAGTTCGCTACCGAATTTCTCGATCACGTTGGCGTTCGATGAGGTCAGGCCCACATACGAAGTGGTGGCCACGTTCGCGCTGCGAAACACGGACAGGCAGGCCTGAGCCACCAGCACCGGCAACTGCATGCCCCCTGCGGCTTCGTCGGCGGTGGCCGACAAGAAACCAGCGTCGCAGTAAGCACGCACCGCCGCCTGAACCCCCTCTGCCAGCACCACGCGGCCATTCACCACCTGCGGCTCTTGCTCGTCCGCCAGACGGTTGTGCGGTGCAAACAGGGTTTCGGCCATCCGGGTGGCGGTGTCGATCACGGCATCGAAGGTTTCGCGGCTGTGGTCGCTGTAACGCGGGTGACTCGTCAAATCCGAGGCGTTGTGCACTTCATAGAGTTGAAAGTCGAGGTCGCGGCGTGCAATGAGTGGGGCGTTCATGGGATTGTGGTTGAGCTGTTTCGGGGGTATTATCGCTTCAATTTCAAAACTGTGTTCTGCAATGCAGATCGAAATCCAAAAATTACCCTTTCCATTTAACTTTCGAAACGGAGACCCCACCATGAATCCGGTGACCTACACCCTGCAAGGCCCAGTGGCCGTGCTCACCATGAACAACCCGCCCGTCAACGGTCTGGGACATGCACTGCGCAGCGGCATCGTGACCGCACTGGACAGCGCTTTGGCCGATCCGGCGGTCACCGCTGTGGTCCTGACCGGTGGCGAACAGTTATTTTCCGGCGGTGCCGACGTGCGCGAGTTCGGCACTCCCAAGTCTTCGATGTCACCGAACCTGCCGGACGTGATCCGCGCTCTCGAAAACGCCAGCAAGCCTGTCGTGGCCGCCATCGCCGGTCATGCCCTGGGCGGTGGCCTTGAACTGGCCTTGGGTTGCCACTTCAGAGTGGCCCGCAAGGACGCCACCCTCGGTCTGCCCGAAGTCAAGCTCGGCCTGCTGCCGGGCGCTGGCGGCACCCAACGTCTGCCCCGCGCGATTGGCGTGGAGGCCGCGCTCCAGATGATCGTTTCCGGCACACCGCAAAAAGCAGCCACATTCGCAGGCACCGACCTGCTCGACAGCGTGGTGGACAGCGATGTGGTGGCCGCCGCGGTAGCGCTGGCCCAGCAGGTGGTGGCCGACAAGCGCACCTTGCGTCGCCTGCGCGATGTCAAGCTGCCCACGGCGGGCGCCGATGCCTTCTTGCAATTCGCACGCAACAGCGTGAAGGCCGCAGCCAAGGGCATGCCTGCACCGCTGGCCTGCATGGAAGCGGTGGCCGACAGCGTGACGCAGCCGTTCGACGAAGGCCTCAAGCGCGAGCGCGCTGCCTTCTTTGCCCTGATGAGCACCCCCGAGTCTCGCGCTGCACGCCATGTGTTTGCAGCCGAGCGCGCCGCTGGCAAGCTGCCGGATGTGCCGTCAGACACGCCGCTGCGCCCCATCGCGCAAGTCGGCGTCATCGGCGCTGGCACCATGGGCGGCGGCATCACCATGAACTTCCTGAACGCAGGCTTGCCTGTGGTGCTGCTGGAAACCAGCCAGGAAGCACTGGACCGCGGCCTGGGCACGATCCGCCGCAACTATGAAAACAGCGCCAAGCGAGGCAAGCTGACCGCAGAGCAGGTGGAACAGCGAATGGGCCTCATCACCCCGACGCTGGATTACGCGGCCTTCAAAACGGTGGACCTGGTGATCGAAGCCGTCTTCGAGCAAATGGACGTCAAGGAAAAGGTGTTCCGTCAGCTCGACGCCGTGTGCAAGCCTGGCGCCATCCTGGCCTCCAACACCTCTTATCTGGACATCAACAAGATCGCCAGCTTCACTAGCCGCCCGCAGGACGTGCTGGGCCTGCATTTCTTTAGCCCGGCCAACGTGATGAAACTGTTGGAGATCGTGCGTGGCGAAAAGACGGCCAAGGACGTGATGGCCACCGCCTTGGCCCTGGGCAAGAAAATCCGCAAGATTTCTGTCGTGTCAGGCGTGTGCGATGGCTTCATCGGCAACCGCATGGTGGCGCGCTACGGCGCAGCCGCCAACGCGCTGGTCGTGGCCGGAGCCTCACCGCAGCAGATCGACAAGGCGATGGAGCGCTTCGGAGTTGCCATGGGCCCCTTCCGCATGGGCGATCTGGCGGGCCTGGACATCGGCTGGGCAACGCGCAAGCGCAAGGCCGCCGAAGCCGGCGTGCCGCATGAGCCCACCGTGGCTGACAAGCTGTGCGAGCTCGGCCGCTTCGGCCAGAAAACGGGCGCCGGCTGGTACCGCTATGCGCCCGGCGTGCGCGACGCCCTGCCCGATCCGGTGGTCGACGAGCTGCTGGCCCAGTACCGTGCCGAGCGTGGCATCACGCCACGCAAGATCAGCGACGAAGAAGTGGTGCAGCGCTGCATTTTTGCCCTGGTCAACGAGGGAGCACGCATCCTGGAAGAAGGCATTGCCGTGCGCGCGTCCGACGTGGATCTGGTCTACCTCAACGGCTATGGATTCCCGGCGCACCGTGGTGGCCCCCTGTGCTATGCCAACGAAATGGGCCTGTTCAACGTCGTGCGCACGCTGCGCGACTTCGCCGCCGAGCCAGGCGCTTTCGACTGGTGGCAACCCGCCCCACTGCTTCTGAAACTGGCCGAAGAAGGCCGGACCTTCGCCTGAAGCACCCCATATATAGAGGAGAAAAAACATGATCGATGCTGTGATCGTTTCCACCGCGCGCACCGGACTGGCCAAGAGCTGGAAGGGCGCATTCAACATGACCTATGGCGCCACGCTGGGCGGCCACGCGGTACAACACGCCGTGGCCCGCTCGGGGCTTGACCCGAACGAAATCGAGGACTGCATCATGGGCGGTTCCCTGGCCGAAGGCACCACTGGGGGCAACGTCGCCCGCGCCATCGCCTTGCGTGCAGGCCTGCCCATCACCGTGGGCGGCGTGAGCGTGAACCGCTTTTGTTCCTCCGGCCTGCAGACCATTGCCATGGCCGCGCAGCGCGTGATGGTGGAGGGCTGCACCGCCATCGTGGCCGGTGGCGTGGAAAGCATCAGCTGCGTCCAAAACGAGACCAATACCCACATGCGCCGCGATCCCTGGCTGGTCGAGCACAAGCCCGAGCTGTACTGGAGCATGCTGCAGACCGCCGAGACCGTGGCCAAGCGCTACAACATCAGCAAACTGGCTCAGGACGAATACGGTGTGCGCAGCCAGCAGCGCGCAGCCGCCGCTCAGGCGGCCGGCTTGTTCAAGGACGAGATCGTGCCCATGACGACCACCATGGGCGTGGTGGACAAGGCCACAGGCCGCATCACCAAGCGCGAAGTGACGATTGACAGCGACGAGGGCATCCGCCCCGACACGACGCTCGAGGCCGTGCAGAAAATCCGCTCGGCCCTGCCCGGCGGTGTGGTCACTGCCGGAAACGCCAGCCAGTTCTCCGATGGGGCCTCGGCTTGCGTGGTCATGAACAGCAAACGGGCCGAACAACTGGGCCTGCAGCCGCTGGGGATCTTCCGCGGCTTTGCCATTGCCGGTTGCGAACCCGACGAAATGGGCATCGGCCCGGTGTTCGCGGTGCCGCGTCTGCTGCAGCGCGCTGGCTTGAAAGTGGAAGACATCGGCCTGTGGGAACTCAACGAAGCGTTTGCCTGCCAAGTGCTCTACAGCCGCGACAAGCTGGGCATTCCCGACGAGTTGCTCAACGTCAACGGCGGCGCGATCGCCGTGGGCCATCCCTACGGCGTGAGCGGTTCACGCCTGACCGGTCACGCACTGATCGAAGGCAAGCGCCGTGGTGCCAAGTATGTGGTGGTGACCATGTGCATCGGTGGTGGCCAGGGTGCAGCCGGTCTGTTCGAGGTGTGCTGAACATGAGCGTCGCCAAACTTTTCCGATTGGATGGCCAAGTTGCCTTGGTCACAGGAGGCTCCCGCGGTCTGGGTCTGCAAATGGCCCAGGCTTTGGGCGAGATGGGCTGCAGCGTCGCCATCAGCGCGCGCAAGGCCGACGAACTGGCCGCGGCCAAGACCCATCTGGAGGGCCTGGGCATCCGGGTGCTCACGGTGGTCAGCGACCTGCAAAAGACCGACCGAATCCCGGCGCTGGTGGACGAAGTGATCGCCGGCCTCGGGCCCATCGACATCCTCATCAACAACGCCGGTGCCACCTGGGGCGCCCCCGCCGAAGACTATCCCGACGAAGCCTGGCACAAGGTGATGAACCTCAACATCAACGCGCCCTTCTTCCTGTCGCGTGAAGTCGGCAAGCGTTGCATGATCCCGCGCCAACGCGGCAAGATCATCACCATTGCTTCCGTGGCTGGCCTCAAGGGCATGGGCCCTGGCGTGCACACCGTGGCCTACAACACCTCCAAGGCCGCTGCCATCAATTTCACGCGCGCCCTGGCCAGCGAGTGGGGGCGCTACAACATCAACGTCAACGCCATCTGCCCGGGCTTCTTTCCTTCCAAAATGTCGGAGGGATTGCTCGACAAGATCGGCGATGCCGTGACCGCGCGCACACCGCTTCAGCGTCTGGGCGGCGAAGAAGACCTGATGGGTTCGGTGGTGTTCCTCGCCAGTGAGGCCTCGCGCCACATCACCGGGCAGTACATCGCGGTGGACGGCGGGGCTTCGGCCATCTGAACATGAGCCAAGTCCAAGCCCTTTTCACCGGCACCCAGCCGGTGGCCCCAGCCCAGCGCTTTGACGAAGCCCGGCTGGCGGCCTGGATGCAGTCCCATGTGCCCGGCTTCAGCGGCACACTGGACGTGGCGCAATTCAAAGGTGGGCAATCCAACCCCACCTTCTTGCTGACCGCCGGTGGGCGACGCTACGTGCTGCGGCGCAAACCCATGGGCGAGCTGCTGCCCTCGGCCCATGCGGTGGACCGGGAGTTTCGCGTGATCCAGGCCCTGGCCAACACCGATGTGCCCGTGGCCCGCGCCCATGCGCTGTGCGAAGACCCGGACGTCATCGGATCGGCTTTCTATGTGATGGACCATGTGGAAGGCCGCATCTTCTGGGACCCCACCCTGCCCGGTATCGACCCTGGCGAGCGCTCGGCCATCTTTGACGAACTCAACCGCGTACAGGCGGCGCTGCACCGCATCGACCCTGCCGCAGTGCACCTGGGCGACTACGGCCGACCCGGTGCTTATCTGGAGCGTCAGGTGGCACGCTGGACACGCCAATACAAGGCGGCCGAGACCGAACCCATCGAGGCCGCCGATCGCCTGATCGACTGGCTGCCGCGCCACATGCCGGCGGAGGGCCAGACACGCATCGTGCACGGCGACTACCGGCTGGACAACGTCATCTTCCACCCCAGCGAGCCACGGATTTTGGCCGTGCTGGACTGGGAACTGTCCACCCTGGGCGATCCTCTGGTCGACTTTGCCTACCACTGCATGGTCTGGTGCATGTCGGCCAGCTCACGCGGCCTGGCTGGCGTGGATGTTGCAGCCCTCGGCATTCCTGATGAAGCCCACTACCTGAACACCTACCTGAAACGCACGGGCCGCACCACGGCCGTTCCCGCTCAGGAATGGAACTATTACCTGGTGTTCAACATGTTCCGTCTGGTGGGCATCTTGCAGGGCATTGCCAAACGCGCCCAGCAGGGCAACGCCTCCAACGCCAGTGCCGTGGAAACCGGCAAGCGCGCACGCCCGCTGGCCGAACAGGCCTGGGCGCTGGCGCAGACCATCCACCCCCTGCGCTGATCTTTTTTTTCAACACCTTCGGAGACAACATGGATTTCTCACATTCCCCCAAAGTCCAGGACCTGCAAGCCCGTGTGCAGGCCTTCATGACCGAGCACATCTACCCTGCAGAGCCCGTGTTCGAGGCACAGATGAAAGCCTTTCGCGCCGCCGGCAACCCCTGGCAGGAACCTGCGGTGATGGAAGAGCTCAAGCACAAGGCCAAAGCGGCCGGCCTGTGGAACCTCTTTCTGCCGGAGTCGCCTCTGGGTGCCGGGCTCACCAACCTCGAGTACGCGCCGCTGGCCGAGATCATGGGGCGCTCGCCCATTGGCTCCGAACCGTTCAACTGTTCAGCGCCGGACACCGGCAACATGGAAACCATCGTGCGCTACGGCACGCCCGAACAGAAGGAACGCTGGCTCCCCCCCCTGTTGGATGGCACCATCCGATCGGCTTTTGCCATGACCGAGCCCGCCGTGGCTTCCAGTGACGCGACCAACATTGAAGCGCGCATCGAGCGCGACGGTGACCACTACGTCATCAACGGTCGCAAGTGGTGGACCAGCGGCGCCAACGATCCGCGCTGCAAGATCCTCATCTTCATGGGCAAGACCGATCCGCAAGCCCCTAGACACTCCCAGCAGTCCATGATCCTGGTGCCCATGGATACGCCTGGCGTGGAGGTTCTGCGCTCGCTGCCGGTGTTCGGCTACGACGATGCGCCGCACGGCCACGCCGAGGTGCAGTTCACCAATGTGCGGGTGCCGGTCAGCAACATCCTGCTGGGCGAAGGCCGTGGCTTCGAGATTGCACAGGGACGTCTGGGCCCCGGGCGTATCCACCACTGCATGCGCGTGATCGGCCGCGCCGAGCGCGCCCTCGAAGACATGTGCCTGCGCGCCACACAACGCAGCCCCTTTGGTCGCAAACTGTCCGAACAAGGCGTGACGCGTGAACGCATCGCGCAATCGCGCATCCTGATTGATCAGGCCCGTTTTCTGGTGCTGCACGCGGCCTGGAAAATGGACAAGGTCGGCAACAAGGCAGCCCGTCAGGAAATCGCCATGATCAAGGTGGCGGCCCCCTCTATGGCGCTGCAGGTCATTGACTGGGCCATGCAGGTTCACGGCGGTGCCGGCGTCAGCGACGACTTTGGCCTGGCCCGCTCGTATGCCGGCGTCCGCACGCTGCGCTTTGCCGACGGCCCCGACGAGGTCCACCGCAACGCCATCGCCAAGGACGAGATCGCCCGCGTTCTGGCGCGCCAGTGATCCTTTTCAGACATCGTCCATGACTGCCCCACACTTTGCCCACTGGCCACCTGCGCTGCCCCGGCACCTGACACTGCCCGAGACCAGCCTGTGGTTCAACGCCGAGGTTTCAGCACAGCGCTACCCGGACAAGCCCTACATCGTCTATTACGACACACCGCTGAGTTTTTCCCAGTTCCGCGACCAGGCCGAGTGTCTGGCCGGCCACCTGCAGCAGGTGTGCGGCGTGCAGGCCGGCGACCGGGTCTTGCTGTACATGCAAAACAGCCCGCAATGGGTGATCGGTTTTTACGCCATCCTGCGTGCCAACGCGGTGGTGGTCCCGGTCAACCCGATGAACATGACCGAGGAACTGTCGCACTACGTCTCGGACAGCGGTGCCCGCGTGGCCATCTGCGCCCAGGACTTGCTGCCCCAGATGCTTCCACTGCACCGGCAGCACGGTGCCACGGGTGACGATGTGCTGGACCAAGTGGTCGTGGCCACCTACAGCGACTACCTGCAGGGTCCGTCGGACCTGCATCTGCCCGACTTCGTCACGGCACCGCGCCAGGCGCTGTCCGGCCAGGGCCTGCACGCGTGGGCCGACGCACTGGCAGCCCAGCACAAACCGGGTCCACACACCGCAGGACCCGATGACCTGTGCGTGATGCCCTACACCTCGGGCACCACGGGTCACCCCAAAGGCTGCATGCACACCCACCGCACCACCCAATGCACTGCAGTGGGGGGCATCCAGTGGTTTGGCCGTAACCAGGATTCGGTGATGCTGGCGGTCTTGCCCTTCTTCCATGTGACGGGCCTGTCCGGTGCCATGAACGGCCCCTTGTTTGCGGGCAGCACCGTGGTGGTCATGTCGCGTTGGGACCGGGATACCGCCGCCGAGCTCATGCAGCGGCACGGCGTCACCACCTGGCAGGCCATCAGCACCATGGTGGTGGATTTCCTGGCCAACCCGCGCATCGGCGAATACGACCTGTCGCAGCTGACGGGCATCCGGGGTGGCGGCGCCGCCATGCCCGCTGCAGTGGCGCACAAGCTCAAGGCCCTGTTGGGACTGGACTATGTGGAAGGCTATGGCATGACGGAAACCATGGCGGCATTGCACATCAACCCGGCGCACCGCCCCAAGGCCCAGTGCCTGGGCATTCCGATCTTTGATGTGGACGCACGCATCATCGACCCCGTGACGCTGCAAGAGTTGCCCCGGGGCGAGACCGGCGAGATCGTGGCCCACGGGCCGCAGGTGATGACCGGCTACTGGCGCAACGAAGCCGCCACGGCAGAGGCCTTCATCGAGATCGAAGGCCGCCGCTTCCTGCGCACCGGCGACCTGGCCCTCATGGACGAAGACGGTTATTTCTTCATGATGGACCGCCTCAAACGCATGATCAATGCGTCAGGCTACAAGGTGTGGCCAGCCGAAGTGGAATCCATGATGTACCACCACCCGGCCATCCACGAGGTTTGCGTGATTGGTGCGCAAGACGCCAAACGCGGCGAAACGGTCAAAGCGATCGTGGTGCTCAAGCCCGAATACCGCGGCCAAGTGCGCGAGCAGGACATCGTCAACTGGGCGCACGAACACATGGCCGCCTACAAAAGTCCGCGGCTCGTCGAGTTCGCCGAATCCCTGCCCAAGTCGGGCAGCGGCAAGATCATGTGGCGTGAGCTGCAGGAACGCCAGAACCTCATCGACCAACAAGGAGTTACCCCATGAAAGCCCTTCGCTGCAATGCCTTTGGCCCTATCGACACCCTGCAAGTGCAAGACATCCCCTCGCCCAGTCCGGCGGCTGGTGAGGTGCTGGTGGATGTGCATGCCGCTTCCATCAATTTCCCAGATGCCTTGATGGTTCAAGGCCTTTACCAGGTCAAACCACCGGTGCCCTTCACACCCGGCGCCGAATTGGCCGGCGTGGTGAGCGCGGTGGGTGAAGGCGTTACACAGGTCAAGGTGGGGGACCGCGTGGCCTGCTCCACCGGCACAGGCGCCTTTGCCGAGCAGGCCATTGCCCAGGCCTCGCGCGTGATCCCGCTTCCCGAGGACATGGACTACGCCGCGGGTGCATCTTTTGTGCTGGTCTATGGCACCTCGCTGCATGCCCTGAAAACCATTGGCAAACTGCAGCCTGGCGAAACCCTGCTGGTGTTGGGTGCCGCGGGTGGCGTCGGCATCGCCGCCATCGAAATCGCCAAGGCCATGGGTGCCCGTGTGATCGCCGCAGCCTCCAGCGAAGAAAAACGCGCACTGGCCAAACAGGCGGGAGCCGACGAGACCGTGGATTACACCCAGCCCGAATGGCGCCGCGAAGTCGAACGCCTGACCCAGGGAGAAGGTGCCGATGTGGTGTACGACGCCGTGGGCGGTGCCTATGCCGAACCCGCACTGCGCGCCACTGCCTGGCGTGGTCGCTACCTGGTGGTCGGCTTTGCCGCTGGCGACATTCCAAAGCTGCCGCTGAACCTGGCGCTGCTCAAAGAACGTGCAATTTTGGGCGTGTTCTGGGGCGCTGCGATGGCGCGCGATCCAGCGCAATTGCGCACCGACCTGCAACAACTGGCCGACTGGTTCAAGGCCGGCCTGGTGAAGCCGCCGGTGACCGAACGCGTCGGTCTCGCGGACGCAGCCAGCGCCATAGCCCGTCTGGCTTCACGTCAGGCCATGGGCAAAATCGTGGTGTTGCCGCGCGGCTGAACCTGCAAGGGTTTCAGCCGCCAGAGAGGCTGGTTTCGTCTTCTTTCAGCCCCGACACGAGGTGTCGGGTGCAATTGAACAGGCGCACCGTGTGGGGGGAGGAGGCATCCAGCACCGTCACGGCGGTGTTGCCCAGACGGCCAGCCAACGCTGCGGCACCGGCAGCGGCCGACAGATCCGCCATGAGCTGGCGGATGGTCAGCCCATGCGACACCACCACCAGGGCACCATCCAGGCGCGAGCGCAATTGCACCAGATCTGCCCAAGCGAGGCGACAGCGCTCAGCGAACGCCGCCTGCGACTCACCGCTCGGCGGGGCTTGCACCATGCGCAAAGGATCCACCGGCAAGGCGTCGTAGGGTTGGCCTCGCCAGTCACCGAAGTCTCTTTCACGCAAGCCGGTCCAGGACGCCACCGTCAGACCGCGTCCGTGCAAGGCGATGGCATCGGCTGTCTGCCGTGCACGAAGCAAGTCACTGCTGACCAATGCGGCCACGGGCTCAGAGCTCAGCCGCAGGGCTACCGCACGGGCCTGCGACTGACCCCGTTGCGACAAAGGCGTGTCCGGCGGTTGCAGGACACGCGACACATTGAGCGCCGTTTCGCCGTGGCGCACCAGAATAATGCTCATGCTGAACTTCGGGTGGCGTGCGCCACGCGTTCTTTCGAAGGGGTCACTTGAAGCTGGCGATCGCCATTTCTTTGATTTTTCCACCTTCCACCACGCCCACACGGGTGTTGGCTAAAGTGCCGCCGCGCGCGTCCACACCGTCCAAGTTGTGCGGATTCTGGCTCGACTTGAGCGTTTTGAAAGCCTTGTCGAGCTGGGCCCGGATGGCGGCGGTGTCCGTGGTGGTTCCAGCCAATTTCATGGCCTGTGCGGTCGCGAGCATGGCGGAATAGTTCAGAGACATTTCCGAAGCAGGGTCGCGGCCAGGGAAGGCCTTGAGCCAGCTGCCCACAAAGGCTCGGGTCCCCGGCCTCTGGTCGTCTATCAGAGGCAACGTGCCGATGGCACCTTCGAGCATGGCGTAGTTACCGCCCAGGATGGGTTTCATCTGGTCCATCTTGGCTTGGTCGATGATGACAAAGCCGCCCTTGAAGCCCAGTTCACGAGCCTGCTTGACCACCAAGGCGGTTGGCTCCGAAGCCCCGCCAACAAACAGCACATCGGGCTTGGCCGCCAGCACTTTGCTCACGCCGCTGTAGAAATCGGCGGCGCGGTTGTAGCTCATGGGGTTTTCGGCCACCACCTCGCCACCGGCGGCTTTCCAGGCCGGCACGAAGGCCTTGATCCATGCCTTGCCGTAATCATGGTCGGCGCTGGCAATGGCCACCTTCTTGCCGAACTTGCCCATGGTGTGCTTGACGAATGCCGGGAGGTAGGACGTGAATTCCGGCGGAATGCGCAGCGTCAGGGTGTTGCCGCGCGCGGTGATCTCGGGCACGCTGGAGTAAGCCAGCAGCAGCGTCTTGGTGGCCATGTTCTTGGTCTGGATGGCAAAGATGCCGCCGGAGTGCGGCGTCATCACCACCGGTGTCTTGTACTCCTGCACCAGGCGCTGGAAGTTGATGCCCGTCTCGGCAGGGTTGTACTTGTCGTCCAACGCCACCACTTCAAAGCGCACTGGCTTGCCCGACACCTCAAAACCCGAGGCGTTGAGTTCGTCTACGGCGAACTTCATGCCATCGAGTGTGTTTTTGCCGTACTGCGCGGCGCCACCACTGAGCGGGCCAGAAAATCCAATCTTCACAACTTCCTGTGCCATAGCGGGCATGGAAACAATGAAGCCCGCCATGGCAAGGGCGCCTGCGATCTGGGTAAATTGCCTTCTGATCATGAAAATCTCCTGGTTTGGGAAAAGAAAACGGGCCAAGTGGGCGTGTCGAAGAACAAGGCGGCTCAAGCACCGATGTAGGCCTTGCGCACAGCCTCATTGTTCAAGAGACTGTCGCGGTCGCCTTCAAGCACGATGCTGCCGCGCTCGATGACATAGGCCCGGCTGGCGATCTTGAGTGCGGCATAGGCGTTCTGCTCGGCCAGCAGCACTGTGGTGCCCGCGGCGTTGATGCCCTTGACGACTTCGAACACCTGCTTGACCACCAGCGGGGCCAGACCCAGTGAAGGCTCATCCAGCAGCAAGACCTTGGGGCGCCCCATGAGGGCTCGGCCAATGGCCACCATCTGCTGCTGCCCCCCGCTGAGCGAACCCGCAGCGTCGTTGCGCTTTTCGGCCAGGATGGGGAAAAGCGCCATCACCTCATCGAGCCGGCGCTGGTTCTCTGCTTTGTCACCGCGGTAAACGTAGGCACCCAGCATGAGGTTCTTGAGCACCGACATTTGTAAAAACAGCTTGCGGCCTTCTGGGCACTGCACCACGCCCTGACGCACCACCTGAGAAGGCTTCATGCCCTTGAGCGAGGTGTCGCCCAGCACGATGTCGCCGCCGGAAATTGGCGTGAGGCCCGACAGGGCCCGGAAGATGGAACTCTTGCCAGCGCCATTGGCCCCCAGCAGCACCACCAGTTCACCGTCATTGACGTGCAGGTTGACGTTGTCTAGCGCACGGAAAGCGCCGTAGTGGAGCGATACGCCCTTAAATTTCAGCATGGTCACTCCCCAGGTAAGCATCGATCACGGCCGGGTTGGCCTTGACCTCGGCGGGTGTGCCCTCGGCAATTTTTTCCCCGTAGCTCAGCACGAGGATCTTGTCGGCCAGACTCATGATCATGTCCATCTTGTGTTCGATCAGGCAGACGGTCAGGCCGTTCTTGACCATCTTGCGGATCAATTCGGCCAGGCCCACGGTTTCTTCGGGGTTGACGCCGCCGGCAGGCTCGTCCAGCAGCACCAGACGCGGCTCGGTGGCCAAGGCCAGCGCAAAGGCCACGCGCTTACGCTCTTCCTGCGAGACATCGCCAGCCAGTCGGTGTTCCAGATGGGCCAGGCCCACGAAGTCCAGCGCGGATCGGGCTTTTTCGCGGCAGATGCGTTCTTCCTCGCGCAGGCGACTTGTGCCTACCAGCACATCCAGCAGGCCCGAGCGGGTGCGCAAGCGGTGGCCGACGATGAGGTTGTCGAGCACCGTGGCGTTGTCGAACAAGGTGGTGCTCTGGAAGGTGCGGGCCAAGCCCAGGCGTGCCACCGCATCGGTGCGCAGCGAGGTGATGTCGCGCCCGTCATAGGTGATGGTGCCTGACGTGGGCCTGTGCACCCCGCTGATCAGGTTGAAGAAGGTGGTCTTGCCAGCGCCGTTGGGGCCGATGATGGCGTTGATCTTGCCCGTCTCGATCGTCGTCGAGACGTTGTTGACGGCCACGTTGCCGCCGAATTTCTTGGTCAGGTTGTCGATCTTGAGCATGGCCTTCACTCCTGCGTTGCGTTGCTGCGGGCGGCATCTGCTTGACGGGCGCGCCAGCCCAGCCAGGTGCCCACCACGCCATGGGGCAGGTAGATCACCAGCAGGATCAGGATCGGGCCGAAGATGAGAAAGCGGTACTCCTGCAGGAACTGCAGGTACTGCGTCAACCAAGGCACGGAGATCGAACCGAGCAGCGGACCAATCAGTGTGCCCAAGCCGCCCACCAGCACATACACCGTCATGTCGAAGGTGTGCTGCACACCCGCGAGGTCTGGCCCGAGAAAGCGCACATAGCCCGCGTACAGCGCACCGGCCCAGCCCGCATAGAGCACCGAAAGCAGGAAAGCCGTGAGCTTGTTGCGCATCAAGTTGATGCCCAGCGCCTCTGCCAGATCGTCGCCGTTGCGGATCGCCATGAAGGTGCGGCCCAGCAAGGAGTTGACGATGCGGCGCATGACCCACACGGCCAACACCAGGAAAAAGAACATCAGGTAATACTGTGAACGGGGTGATTCAAAATCAACTGCACCGATGGGCTCAGGTCCCGGGATGCCGATGATGCCCACCGGGCCGTGCGTGAGGTCTTCCCACTTTTCGATCACCAAAAAGATGATGTAGCCCACGCACATCGTGAAGATCGAGAAGTAGTGGCCCTTGAGGCGCAGCGAGACCCAGCCCAGAGGCAAACCGATCGCGACCGTCACCACACCTGCCAAGAAGAAGGACAGCCAGTACGAGTAGCCGTGGTCCACGGTGAGGATGCCCACGGTGTAAGCACCAATGGCCATGAAACTGGCGTGCGCCAGATTGAACTGCCCGGTATAGCCAACAATCAAGTTCAGTCCGAGCGTGGCAATGGCAAACAAGTAAGCCGTGCTCATCACCGTGAGGTGGTAGTCGTTGCCCACAAAGAATGGAAACAACAAGCCGGCCAGCAACAGTACGCCCCAGCCCACAAGAGTGCGAATACGTTCCACCATGTCAGTGCGCTCCCTTGAAAATGCCCTGCGGACGGAACGAGAGAATCACCACCAGTGCCACGAAAGCGATGATGTCCTTGTAGTGATCGGACACATAAAAAGCACCAAAGGATTCCGCGAAACCAATGATGAGTCCCCCCAAGATGGCGCCGGGCACACTGCCCATGCCCCCCAGGATGATGATCACGAAAGCCTTGGTGATCACCAGATGACCCATGGCCGGATAGACCAGGTTGATGGGCGCGTAAAGCGTGGCGGCAAAGGCCGCGAGCACACCCGAGACGGCAAAGGTCAGCATGGCCACACGGTTGGCATCGATGCCCACCAAAGAGGCCCCTTCCCGGTTCTGCGCCATGGCGATGATGGTCGAGCCCATCACCGTGCGCGTGAGAAACAAATGCAAGGCCAGCATCAGCGTGAAGGCCGCTCCAATGATCAGCAGGCGCTGCACCGGTGCGGTCACGCCGCCCAAGTCCAGTATGCCGGTGTAAGGGGTAGGCATGCGCAGGAAATCAGGACCCCAGATGGCCTGCACACCGGCCTCCAGGAACAGCAACAGCCCGATGGCAGCAATCATCGGGTGAAGTCCGCTCTCGTTGCGCAAGGGGTGAAAAACCAGTCGCTCGGCCAGCGCGGCCAGCACGGCCACCACCGCGCCTGCACCCAGCATCGCCAGCCAGTAATTGACCTCCAGTTTGGCGATCAGGGTGTAGGAGATGAAGGCACCCACCATGTAGAACGCACCATGGGCGAAGTTGGGGACGTGCAGGATTCCGTAAACAAGGGTCAGCCCAAGCGCCACGAGGCTGTAGATGCCGCCGAGCGTCAGCCCGTTCAACACCTGTTGGAAAACAATATCCATTTTGGGGAGACCCTTCAGTTCGTTTAAGTTTTGGAAATAATTTTTTTGGAATTCTATGCTGCACAGTGGAACTTATTGATTGGGGTTAACCCACACATTCAAAGCAATTCAACCCGTTCAAAGCACGCAAGAAGCTGCCGCCAATCCGTCGGGTGTTGGTTTTTTGAGGGAAATGCACCTTGGGTGTCGAGCCCAAAGCACACCCAATTACCGCCAGATTGGCGGTGAAAAAACTCAGCGCTGAGTTTTGATCTGCGCAATCAGGTCATGGGCCAGGCTCGGTCCATGGGTCCTCGGGCGGATTCAAAAAATTTGGCCATTTGCAACACACCCAGATCATCAAAGCGCCGCCCCGAGATCTGCAGACCGATGGGCAGTCCCGATGCAGAAAAGCCGCAGCAAATGGAGGCCGCTGGCTGCTCAGACTGGTTGAACACCGATGTGAAGTGCGCGTCCTTGAGCGGTTGACCGCCGCTGTTGATCGCCTCCGCTGCGAAGGGCAGTACAGGCGATACGGGTGACAGCACAAAGTCGAAAGATTGCGTGGCGGCCACAGTGGCTGCGCGCAATTGCTGCAGCCGCGTGAATGCCAGAAAAGTGTCTTCTGGTGACAGGTTCGCTGCGAATTCCGCCGCATTGTGAATGTAAGGTGCAGCGCGAGCGGCACGCTCGGCTGGCATGGCCGCCAGGTCCACGCGGCAGCGCATCGTGAAATAGTGGATCATGCCCAAACGCATTTCGGGCGTGGTCCAGTCATTCACCACATCGATCGTGGCACCCGCTGACCTGAACAGCTCTGAGGCTCGCAGCACAGCGGCATGAACCTCGCCATCCACCGTCCAGTCGGTCGCCGGGTCCAGCCAGAGGCCGATGCGCAACCCTTTAGGAGAGCGTTCCAGTGCATGCCAGTCCATCTCCTGGAAAGGCAAGCTGGAATAGTCCCGCACGTCCGGTCGGGAAATCACCCGCATCAACAAAGCCGCATCGGTCACCGTACGGGTCATGGGGCCGATCACGCGGGCTGCTGCCGGCGGAAGCACCGGAACACGTCCCTGGCTGGGCTTGAGACCAAAGACGCCACAAAAACTGGCCGGTATCCGGACCGAACCACCAATGTCGGTGCCAAGGTGCAAGGGGCCATACCCGGCCGCTACCGCCGCCCCGGCACCAGAGCTGGAGCCGCCGGTGTTACGGCTCAGGTCCCAGGGGTTGCGGCTCAGTGCGTGAAAGCTCGACGGCGCAGCACCCAGAAAACCGAAATCGGGCATGGTGGTCTTGCCCACCAGCACAGCACCTGCTTCGCGCAGGCGCGCTGCCGCAGGGGCGTCTGCCTGGGCGGGCAGCAGTTCGGTGGCGGCACTGCCTAGCGGAGTAGGCAAGCCTTGCGTCGCGATGTTTTCTTTGAGGGTCACAGGCACCCCATCCAGATCGCCCATGGGCGATTGACGCTGCCAGCGTTTCTCGGAGGCCCGCGCTGCCTGCAGGGCCGCATCGCGGTCGCGCCACCAGACCGCTTGGATCTGCGGTTCACACCGGTCCATGCGCGCCATCACCGATTCAACCACCTCCACGGGCGACAAAGTACCGGCTCGGTAGTGGGCAAGCAGCTCGGCGGCATTCAGTTCGTGTAGTTCGGTGTTCATGCGTGAAAAGTCCATCCTTGTCCTGGTGCAGCGGCCAGAAGCGAACGGGTGTAGTCTTGTTGGGGTTGCAGCAGCACATCGCGGGCAGAGCCCTGCTCGACGATGCGCCCCTGGTGCATCACCACCAGCCGATCGCAGATCTGACTGGCCACACGCAGGTCGTGGGTGATGAACAGAATGCCAATGGCCAAGCGCTTTTGAATGTCCTCCAGCAGTTTGAGGATCTGCTCCTGCACCGACACGTCGAGAGCCGATACAGCCTCATCAGCGATCAGCACCTTGGGTTCGCAAGCCAGGGCGCGGGCAATGCACAGGCGCTGACGCTGCCCCCCAGAAAACTCGCTGGGGTAGCGGTGCAAGGCATCGGGCCGCATGCGCACCAGTGCCATCAATTCTTCGGCCCGTTGCCAAGCTTTCTCCTGGGTGACACCGAAGTTGATCGGGCCCTCCACGATGGACTGTCCCACCGTCCTGCGCGGGTTCAGCGAGCGGTTCGGGTCCTGAAAGACCACCTGCACCGAGCGCCGGAAAGCAGACCGACGGTCACGGTTGGAAGCGGTCGATTCCAGGCCCTGCAACGTGACTTGGCCCTGGGTGGGCTCAATCAGTTGGGCAATGCAACGGGCCACGGTGGATTTGCCCGAGCCGGACTCCCCCACGATGCCCAAGGTCTCGCCTGCATGCAGTCGCAACGAAACGTCCCGGGCGGCATCCACCACCCTGCGACGCATGGGCCAGGAACCGGCGCTGTATTGCTTGCCCAGGCTGCAGGCTTCCAGCAGCAACGGCCTTTCGACTGTGATCGCAGGCCGCATAGGCTTGAGTTCGGGCACGGCTTGCAGCAGAGAGCGGGTGTAAGGTTCGCGCGGATGCTGCAACACTTCAGTCTTGTCGCCGGACTCCACTTGCTGTCCCAGCTGCATGACCACCACCCGGTCGGCGATGTCGGCCACCACACCAAAATCATGGGTGATGAACAACACGCCCGTCCCGTTTTCCTGCTGCATTTCTCGGATCAGCTTGAGGATTTCAGCCTGAGTGGTCACATCCAGCGCGGTGGTCGGCTCGTCGCAAATCAGCAATGATGGCCGCAAGATCAGCGCGATCGCAATGACGATGCGCTGGCGTTGTCCGCCCGACAGTTCATGCGGGTAGGCCGCATACATCCGCTGCGGATCTGGCAATCGAACCCGTGCAAAGATATCCAGCACGCTTTGGCGACGTGCTGCTTTGTTCAGATCGGTGTGTTGAATCAGCACTTCTTCGACCTGAGCGCCACAGGTCATCACCGGATCGAGCGCGGTCATGGGCTCCTGGAACACCATGCCCATGCGGCTGCCGCGCAGCGCACGCAGGCGAGCCGGTGTGGCGTTCAGCAGGTTTTCACCCTGGAGCTCAATCACGCCACCAGAGGGCACCAGTGCCTCAGGAAGCAGCCCCATCACGGCCTGTGCGATGACCGACTTTCCAGACCCGGATTCACCCAACAGGCACACCACCTCGCCGGGACCGACATCGAAAGAAATACCATTGACCGCATGCGCACGGTCTGCGCCGGTTGGCAGATTGATGCGCAAACCGCGCACCGACAGACAGGGTTGTGGATTCACAATTTCAGCCATTTGCCTCACCCTTTGCGCGTTCTGAATTTCGGATCGATCGCATCGCGAAGTGCATCCCCGAGCACATTGACGGCCAACACCGTGACCGCCAAAAAAGCACCCGGCAACAGCACCGTGGAGGGGTGTGCACTGAAATGCGCTCGACCTTCGGCCATGATGTTTCCCCAGGTTGGAATCTGCGACGGTAGGCCGATGCCCAAGAAAGACATGGCCGCCTCGATCAGCATGGCCGCAGCACAGATGAAGGTGCCCTGAACAATCAGCGGCGCCACGGTATTGGGGAGGATGTGTCTGACGATCAGCAGCCAAGTCGGCGTATCGAGTGCACGTGCGGCCTCGACGTAAGGCTCCTCGCGTACCGACAGAACCACCGAGCGAACCACCCGTGCGACACGGGGTGTCTCAGGCACCACGATGGCCACGATCACTGTCAGCAAACTGGGTCGCCAAATGGAAACCAAAAAAATGGCGAAGAGGATGCCAGGAATGGCCATCACCCCGTCCATGACGCGCATGATGACGCTGTCCAGCGCTCTGAAGTAGCCAGCCACCAGTCCCAAAACCAGGCCAAGCGCCATCGACGCCAAAGCCACGGAAATACCGACCACCACCGAAATGCGAGCGCCGTAGGCAACACGGCTCCAGACATCGCGCCCCACGCCATCGGTGCCCATGAGGAACAAGCGATGAAAACTCTCGCCTCCCAAGGTGATGAATTCGGCGCGGACGCCAGGCGCCTGGAGCGAATTGCTCGGATCCATCGCATTCGGGTCGATGGTGTAAAGCCAAGGTGCAGCGACAGCCACTGCCACCACCAGACTCAGGATGACCACACCGATCACGATGCCGGGATGGGTTAACCAGCGGCGCAATGACGCCATGTAAACAGCTTGATTCATGGCAGTCTCAGTAACGGATACGGGGATCCAGCATCAAATAACTCAGATCAACCAGCAAGTTGATCACCACATAGACCAGCGAAAAGAAGACGGTGATGCCCTGGATCAGTGGGTAGTCACGCGAGAGCACTGCATCGACGGTCAGTTGTCCTACGCCAGGGATGGCAAAAATCGTTTCTGTCACCACCACCCCGCTGATCAAACCCGCCAGACTCAGGCCAATCACCGTGACGATGGGCACAGCCGCATTGGTCAAGGCGTGGCGCAGCATCAGGCGCAATTCCGAAACACCCTTGGCCCGAACGGTGCGCACAAAGTCCTCCGTCAAGGCTTCGGACACCGCAGCTCGGGTCACCCGCGCGATCAGTGCTGTGTAAAGCACGGCCAGCGTCAAGCAGGGCAGTGCCAGACCACTTAGCCAGGGCAGCACACCTTGGGCGTAGGGTGTGTAGCCTTGCGAAGGCAACCAGCCCAATCGCATGGAAAACAACCAGATCAGCACATACCCACCGACAAATACTGGAATCGACAAGCCGGCCACTGAGGCTGCCATGATGGAACGGTCAAGCCAGCTTCCACGACGCCAGGCTGCCAACAGCCCCAGAGGCACGGCCATCAGCACGGTCAGAACCATGGTCCACCCGGCCACGGACAGCGTAGGCCCCAGACGTTGCGCGATCAGCTGACTGACTTCCATCTTGTAGAAGAACGAATACCCCAAATCACCTTGCAGCACTTGCCCGAGCCAAGCCAAGAACTGCACAAGCAGCGCCTTGTCAAGGCCCAGTTCGGTGCGCACGCGGTAGATATCTTCTGCACTGGCGCTATCCCCGGCGATCACAGCAGCAGGATCGCCTGGCGTCATACGCAGCATCATGAAGACGATGATGGCCACCACCAGCAGCACAGGCATCACGGCAAGCACACGGCGAAAGAGAAAGTTCAGCATGGCGAAGCCCTGTTCTCTTTTTCATTGCTTCTGCACGTTCCAGTACACCACGGTAGGCGCAGGCAGCAGGCCCGAAACCACACCGCGACGTACCGCCACCAGGCTCTTGCCCTCACCGATCGGCCCCAGAACGCCAGACTCCAGCGCGCGGCGCTCGATGCGTCCGGCTATGTCCTTGCGCTTGGTCAGATCGGCCGTTTCGATGAACTGGGTTTTCAGCGATTCAATTTCGGCATCGACTGGCCAGCCAAAGTAGCCCTGATCACCATGACCTGTCAGCGGCGTGTAGCTCACTGGGCTGCTGGCGTCTGCCCCGCCCCAATAGGTGACAAAAACGTTCCAGCCACCTTTGTCAGCCGGGTCTTTTTTGGTGCGACGAGTCAGGAGACTGGCCCAGTCCATGGTCTGCACGTCGACATTGAATCCTGCTTGCTTGAGCAGTTCGCCGTAGACCAGCGGCAAACGGTTAAGGGCGGGCACGTCGCCAGGCAGCATGACCACCACCGGTTTGCCGTCGTAGCCGGCATCCTTGAGCAGCTTGCGTGCTTCTTCAAACTGAGGCTTGCCGGTGAAGAGGCCATTTTTCTCATTGGCATACACAGAGCCGCAAAGGTACAAGGAAGCGCAGGGCTTAAGGAATTCACGGTATGTGATCTGGGCACGCAGCATCGCTTCCTGATTGATCGCCAGCATTGCCGCGCGACGGACCCGTGCATCGTTGAATGGAGGCACCTTGTGGTTGTAAATAGCAGTGAAAGTACCCGCAGGCACCACATCGAACATTTCAACAGCTGGGTTGGTGCGCAACTCCGGATAACGCGAAGATGGCGTGACCTCTAACATGTCAATTTCGCCGTTAACCAGTGCATTGGTCTGCGTTTGCGGATCTCGCAGGAAAACCCACTCCACTTGATCCACTTTGACCACCTTCCCCCCGGCCAGACCTGAAGCCTGTTCCTTGCGCGGCACATAGGAGGGGTTTTTACGGTAAATCACTCGGTCACCAGGACGGAAGTCGGCCTTGCCCAGCGTGAACGGCCCCGAACCCACCATGCTGTCGATTTGCTTGTCGGCAGGTGTTTCGGCCACCGACTTGGGCATGATGAACGGCACCAGTGGACCTGGCTTGCCCAACGCCTCAAGCACCAAACCAAAGGGTTGCTTGAACTTGATCGTGAAGCTGTTTGGGCCCTCTGCTGTCAGACTGTCCATGGCGGCATACATCTTCTGACCCAGTACATCACGCTTACCCCAGCGGTTGAGCGAAGCAATCACATCCTGCGAAGTCACTGCGCTACCGTCATGAAACTTCAAACCCGGGCGCAAGCTGAAACGCCAGACCTTGCTGTCGGCACTGATCGTGTATTTTTCAACCATCTGTGGCTTGATCAAGCCTTTTTCATCAGGCGCGAAAAGGGTGTCGTAAATCATGAAACCGTGGTTGCGCGTGATGAGGGCGGTGGTCCACACCGGGTCCAGTATTTTTAGATCCGATGATGGGACGGTGCGCAACACCGCGTCGGACCAGGCGGCGGCAGAAAACACCAAAGTGGCCGTTGCAAGAACTACAGAGCGGCGGATACGGGATGTGATGTACATGTATTTCACTTTCGAAAGATAAGAAAAACAGATAAAAAACACAGGGACAGAAAGCTTTCAGCTGTTATCCGGGTTTGCCTGTTGTGCCATCCAGGCATCAAACTCAGGGCGCGTCACCCGTTCAGCTTCAATCACTTTTTTCAGAATCGTTCGCAGGGATTTGATTTCATCTGCACTGAGGAATTTGCCGAATCCACGCTCTAGAAATTCGCCCAAAGGCTCGGCACGCTCGACCAGATTCACGCCGTCTTGGCTTAGTGCCAAGTGTGTTTTTCGGGCGTCCTTATGACCAATTTGCCTCACCACCAAGCCCCTCTGCACCAGCGAGCTCACCAGTTTGGAGGCCAGGGTTTTTTCAATACCGGATTGCTCGGTCAATTCGCCCATGACAACCCCAGGCTGAACGCCTATCAAGCGCAACAGCCGGATATCGCGCAATGACACCCCCAGCTGACATTCGTAAACCAAGTCCCCCCGCTCGCGGGTTTTTTGGGCGGCAATGTCCAACAAGATGTTGATGTAGTTGGTCTTGATTTTGAGCGGCGAATGCATTTTCACTTGAATTCATTAATAGTTGAAAATTTCAACAATTGAAGATTACATCGAAAAAACTTCAGAAAAATCCGTGCTTACCCTAGCAGGGTGCTGAAATACTGACGCACTGAAAGCGCCCATTCAGCTGTGCAGTCGACATTTCAGGCAACACAAAAATCAAACAGACATGCGCGGCGCTGACACCCTTACCGAGAGCTTGTTTCTGATGAAACGGCTCGATGATTTCGTCCCAACATCGCGTCCGAGAAGTTGTTGCGCGCCATGCTGTTGCAGGTGCTCTACAGCGTGCGTTCCGAGCGAATGCTCATGGAACAAATTCAGTGCAACATGCTCTTTCGCTGGTTTGCAGTGTTCATTTTGCGAAGAATCAGTGAAATGCATGAAACCTCAATGAATAAACATTCATGACCGCCGGTGCATCACTGCATACCCCGTCTTTGAAGGGTGCCACTGCGCACCTGGCGGCAGGCTTGCGCGCCGGCCACGTCTACCGGCACGAGAATTTGACTTTTCTGAGCAAGGCCATTGATCGGCATCTGCGCGAACTGGTGGCCATGGGCAAGCTTCAAAAACTGGCCCAAGGGCTTTACCACGCACCCAAACAATCCAGCTTTGGTCCACTCCCGCCTACCGACGAACAGGTGGTGAAAGGCTTTCTGCGGGACAAGGAATTCCTGGTGTTCTCGCCCTCGGCTTACAACGCGGTTGGCCTGGGCACCACCCAGCTCTACAACCGCACGCTGGTTTACAACCACAAGCGCCATGGCGTCTTACAACTGGGCAATCGACAGTTCGACTTCCGGGTGAAGCCACGCTTTCCCAAAAAGCTGAGCCGGGAGTTCCTCTAGGTGGATTTGCTCAATAACCTGGACGAACTGGCCGAAGACCGCGATATGGTGCTCAGCCAGGCACGCAGCAAGTTG
The DNA here is from genome assembly GCF_003063435.1 of Limnohabitans sp. 2KL-1. Taxonomy (GTDB): domain Bacteria; phylum Pseudomonadota; class Gammaproteobacteria; order Burkholderiales; family Burkholderiaceae_C; genus Limnohabitans_A. The sequence continues at coordinate 406,714 of NZ_NESL01000003.1, forward strand.
TCCTCCTTTGATCCCAAGCGCCTGCAAGAGGCGGTCGAAAGCTACGGCAACATGGCCACACGCAAACGCTTTCGGGAGTGGATGGGTGCTTGAATTTCTTCACGACCGGCGCGACTTCGACCACTTCGCACGGGAATACCGTAAGTCATCTGCACTTTATTACCGAGGTCAGCCGGAATTTGACCAACTGCTTGCCAGGATCAAAGAGCATCTGGATTCGATGTGACTCTCGAACTTGGAGTAAGCGCCAGGCTGTTATGCAGGGATCAACATAACTGCCTGCAACAGCCACTCGCCCCCACCCTTATCCCCCACCCCTCTGCATCGTCAAATCAAAGCGCTTCATGAAGCGCTGACGAGCGCCCTCTTCCACGCCCTCGAAGGCAAAAGACACTGCCAGCCGCTGCATGCGCAGCAGCGCGATCACGCGTGGCGGCAGGATATGCCATTGCAGTTGCAGATGGCCGTCACCGATTTGCACGCGTGCCTGGTCGGTGCCCAGCTCAAAGACATGCTCGGCCAGTGCGCGAGGCAAGGCGGTCAACCATTCGGTTTCGCTGGTGCCCATGTCGCGCTCGAAGCGCTCGGGGTAATAGGACTGCATGGGTCGAGTCGCCGCGTGTGCTGTGCTCAACCACCGGCCACAGGGGGCCAGATGGCGAGCACATCGCCTTCGACCAAGGTGATGGTGCCCCGGTCTTCAGGTTTGATGTATTTGCCATTGACCAGCACCAGATGCACGAGCTTTGGCGGCATGCCAAAGGGCTCGATGATCTGGCTGATGCTGGTGTCCTGCGCCACATCCAGTGTGACCTGGTTGCTGCGCCGGGCTTCGGGGGGCAAGTAATCGGTCAGCGTGGCAAACAGTTTGAATGTGATGTTCATGCGCAGATTGTCACTTCATCGGCGGCGTGCGTCTTGCGCACCGCTCCATCGCCCTTGACCCTGTGCGCAATCGAGGTAGGCGTCAACCAGCTTTGTCGGGTCATGCATCAGGCGGTCTTTCCAGTCGCCCAGGCGCACCTGGCCTTCGACCAAGCCGCGCATCACGCCCACATGCTCGGTCCAGCCCACGCTGTTGCAGCCGATCATCACATCGTCCTTGAACTGCAAGCTCAGGTGACGACCCGCAGCTTTGTCGGTCAGCACGGCCGACTGGCCATCGGCCACGCCTTCCCAGTTGCCAAAACTGGTGGAGATCAATCCCAGGGTGTCGAGCACGTTGATTTGTGTGACGCCTTTGAGTTCGGTCTTTTGGCCCAGCATGTTCAGCGCGGCCACGCGGGCCTGCTCGGCCGCGTTGGGCTGGATGGCGCTCACAATCGTTTTGCCGCTGACCATGTCAAACGCTTCGGCGCAGTCGCCTGCGGCGTAAATGCCGGGCACATTGGTTTGCAGGTGCTGGTCGGTCAACACGCCTTGCAGGCAGGTGATACCGCTGTCCTTCAAAAAGCCAATCGCTGGGCGCACGCCAGTGGCGCTGATCACCAGATCGGCCTCGACGGTTTGGCCGTTGGACAAGCGGACCTGCAGTGGGCCACCCGCTTCGTCAGAACCCAAGCCCACCGCTGAGGCCAGCTTACCGAGCAAGCCTTTTTCAGAGCCAGCACCTTGGCTGATGGCCTCGACCTTGGTGCCGGTGAACACCTGCACACCTTTGGCCTCGCACCAGTCGCGGATCATGCCGCCGGCCACCGGGCCCATCATGCGGGGCACCATGCGGTCACCCATCTCCACCACACTCAGCTTGACGCCGCGCGCGGCCAGCGCTTCCATGATGATGCAGCCAATGAAGCCTGCGCCCATTTGCAGCACACGGGCACCGGGCTTGGCCAGCGCCTGGATGGCCCGGGCGTCTTCCAGCGTCCAGCACGGGTGCACGCCGGGCAGGTCCATGCCCGCAATCGGCGGGCGCACGGGTTGAGAGCCGGTCGCGATCAACAACTTGTCAAAAGCCATCGACTGGCCGTTGTCCAGATGCACCGTTTTGCCTGCCGCGTCCACACGCGTCACCTTGGCCTTGACTTGCGTGATGCGCAAATCGTCAAAGTGGGTGGCGCTCTTGCGCAAGTAGGTGCCCTGTTCTTCGATGTTGCCAATCAACAGATAAGGGATGGCCATGCGCGAATAAGGCGCATCGGGCTCGTCACCCACCAGGGTGATGGTGTCGGCGGGGGCGTGTTTGCGCAGGGTCTCGGCGGCGATGACGCCTGCAGGGCCTGCGCCCAAGATGACGTGGTGGGTCATGAATCGGACTCCAGAAACAGGTAGCGGCCCGCAGGCCGCTTGGATTCCTGTAGAAGCGCACCCCTACGGTGAAGGCTTCACGAGCAGGCGCTCGCTCCTACAGGGGCAAGGTCACAAACCCAGACGTTCCCGGGTGGCCGATGTCGGACGGCCTTCGCCATCCCAGCCGCGGGCGTCGTAGTACTTGGGCAGCATTTCATCCAACTTGCTGACCATGCCTTTGCCGGGGCCGGTTTTGGCGGCTTCGGTCATCAGGCGCTTGGGCAGGTTGTCGTCGGCCTTGGTGAAGCCGGCGGCGTTGTTGAAGTCGCGCTCCATGTTCCAGATGCGCTCGCCGATGTGGTTCAGGTGCTCCATGGTGAACTCTTCGCCGCAAGCGGCTTGCACCTGAGGGGCCACGTCAGCCAGTGTCCAGGCAAAGCTGGTGAACACGCAAATGCCGGCCGAGTCAAAAGCGGCTGTCGCATCTTGGAAGGCCTTGACCAACTCGGGCTTGCCTTCGTGCTCGGTGGGCTCGGTCTTGACCGGGATGCCCAGCACTTCAGAGGCGATGGTGTAGCCGCGCAGGTGGCAAGCACCACGGTTGGATGTGGCATAGGCCAGGCCAATGCCCTGGATCACGCGGCCGTCATAGGCCGGGAACTCTTGGCCCTTGACGCTCATGGACAGATCGGGGTGGCCGTATTTGGCGGTCAGGCGCTTGGAGCCCATGCCAATTTCCTTGCCAAAACCGACGCCCTTGGCCGTCATGTCGACAAACTCGCACAGCGCTTCGGCCGAACCAAAGGGTGCTTCCACACCGATTTGCTCTTTGGTCAGCACGCCCATTTCGTACAGCTCCATGACGGCACCGATGGTGGCACCGAAGCTGATCGGGTCAAAGCCTTCTTCGTTGCAAATCATGTTGGCGTATTGCAGGGCTTCGAGGTCTTTCACGCCGTTGGCTGCGCCCAGCGCCCAGGCTGCTTCGTATTCCAGGCCGCCGTTGGCACCCCAGTACTCAGGCTTGTTCTTGACGGAGAAGTGGCCCTCGTCCATCTTGCTGATGCGGCCGCAGGCAATGGTGCAACCAAAACAGGCTTGGTTGGTCACCAGGTGCTTTTTGCCATCGGTCTCGCGGGGCGTGACCATGGCTTCGGCCGAGATGTCTTTGGCGCTTTCAAACTGCACGTCGCGGTGGTTACGTGTGGGCAAACCGCCCACTTCGTTGATCACGTTCATCAGCACCTGGGTGCCGTAAGCGGGCAGGCCCTGGCCCGTGACGGCGTTGTCGGCCAGCACCTTTTTGGCAGCCTTGGCCGCAGCCATGAAAGCCTTGGGGTTTTGCATGTTGCCCACGCCCTTGGTGCCGCGCACCGCAATGGCTTTGAGGTTTTTGCTGCCCATGACGGTGCCCACGCCCGAACGGCCGGCCGCACGGTGCAGGTCGTTCACCACGGCGGCATACAGCACGCCGTTTTCGCCGGCCTTGCCGATGCTCGACACGCGCAGCAATGGGTCTTGCAGACTGGATTTGAGGATTTCTTCGGTCTTCCAGACGCTTTGACCCCAGAGGTGGCCCGCGTCGCGCAACTCGACTTCGTCGTCGTTGATGTAGAGGTACACCGGCTTGGCCGCTGCGCCTTCAAAAATGACCATGTCCCAACCGGCCATTTTGAGCTCAGCGCCCCAATAACCACCTGAGTTGGAGCAAGCGATCGCCCCGGTCAGCGGGCTCTTGGTGATGACGGTGTAGCGGCCGCCAGTGGAGGCCATGGTGCCAGTCAGCGGACCTGTGGCCCAGATGAGTTTGTTGTCAGCCGACAAAGGATCGACTTTGGGGTCAATCTCGCTGATCAAGTATTTGCTGCCCAGACCGCGTGAGCCGAGGTAAGCCTTGGCCCACTCCATGTTCAGCGGTTCAGATTTGACGGTGCCAGCCGTGAGGTTGACGCGGAGGATTTTTCCAGCCCAAGACATATGTGTGCTCCTTCAGTGGGTTGGGGGATCAGGCGGCGCTGGGCTGATTGCCCAACTTATCGGCCCACTGCTTCATCTTGTCGATGCCGGTCCAGTTGGCGTCCACAAAGGTGATGGCGCCGGTCGGGCAGGCGTCGGCACAGGCCGGGTCGCCACCGCACAGGTCGCACTTTTGCACCTTGCCGGTTTCCTGCACGTAGTTGATGGTGCCGAACGGGCAGGCGATGGTGCAGACTTTGCAGCCCACGCAGGTGGATTCGTTGACCACTTTGGCACCGGTGGCTTTGTCCACGGTGATGGCTTCCACAGGGCAGGCATGCAGGCACCAGGCTTCGTCACACTGGGTGCAGGTGTAGGGCACTTTTTTGCCGGTGTGGTGGAAGTCGAACACCTTGATGCGCGATTTGGACGTGGCGTATGTGCCGTAGTTCTCGAAAGAACAGGCCATTTCGCACTGCAAACAGCCGGTACATTTGTCCGGGTTGATGTGCAGGACTTTCTGCATGTGGATCTCCTGTGATGTGGCGGACTGTTCAAGCCCGCGCTTATGAATCAGAATGCATAGCCATTGTTGATGCCCGCCCCTGCAAACCGATGCGGATTAACCCTAGGTTTGGCAGGGTTGGCTTCAAAAATTCTCAGCTTGATACACACCTGACATGTCCCTGACCTCCTTTTCCGGTGACCGCCTCGACCGCATTGCACAAGCCCGCGAACTGGTTTTTCAGGGGCGCTGCGTTGCCCTGGGCACAGGCGCATCGGCCACGGGTGTTTCACCCTGGATTGCCCAGTCCTGGCAGCGCTGCCTGGGCATGGGCCTGCAGCCGGGCCAGCCGGTGGGCTTTGAGGCCATCTCGGCCCAGCACATGCGACGCGTGCAGGAGGCCAGCCGTCCGCTGGTGCAAGCAGCCCAGCCGGTGCTGGTGGAGCTGGCCAGGGCCATTGCCGACATCCGCTACTTCGCCATCCTGACCAATGCCGACGGCATCGTCGTCGATGTGCATGGCCCGGTAGACCGGCAGGACCGCCGAGCCGAGGTGATCGCCCGTGTGGGGGTGGACTTGTCCGAAAAAGCCGTGGGCACCACCGCCATCAGCGCCGCCCTGAACGAACTGCAGCCGGTATGGCTGCACCGGGGAGAGCACTTTTTCCAGGACAACAGCGCCTACAGTTGCGCTGGCGCACCAGTGTTCGGTCCCGATGGGTTTTGCGCAGGGATGCTCGACTTGACCGGCATTGAAACCACCGAGCGCCCCGCCCTGAAACACCTGGTGCGTCGCTCGGCCCGCAGCATCGAAAACAGCTGGCTGCTGTCCACCGCACACACCCTGGTGCTGCGCCTGAACTGGCCCGGTAACCAGCCCGGCGACGACAGCGACGGCTTGCTCACACTCGACAGCGATGGCCACGTCATGGGAGCCAATCCGACTGCACGGCAAATGCTGTCTTTGTCACCCGCGACGCACGGCCAAACGCTGCACGCGAGCGACGTATTTGCCTCGCCCTGGGAAAGCTTGTTCGATGCCGCCAGCCGCAGGGGTCACACCCAGGAACTGCCGTTGTGGTCCGGCCTGCGTTTACAAACTCAAGCCTTGCGTCCAGGGAACTCGGCCGCAGCGGCCCAGCCCGCAGCGCCGATGCATCGGACAGGCGTCACACCCAAGCCCCTCAAGGACGTGCAGACCGACATGATCCGCGAGGCCGTGAACCAGGCACGCGGCAACGTGGCCGAAGCAGCGCGCGCCCTGGGCATCAGCCGCGCCACGGTTTACCGCAAGCTGGGTGTGCCCAAAAGTTGATCATTGGCCCGCGTTCGGGAAGAACAGCTGCTGGCCGCCGATTTTGTAATCGGCAATCGTGGCCTGACCTGCAGCCGAAGTGATCCAATCCACAAATTTCTGCGCATCGGCCTGTTTGACGTGCGCGTGCTTGGCGGGGTTGACCACCATCACACCATATTGGTTGAACAAGCGCTTGTCCCCTTCCACCAGAATCGCCAGATCAGCGCGGTTTTTGAAATTCAGCCAAGTGGCACGGTCGGCCAGCACATACGCGCCCGAGGATGCGGCGATGTTCAAAGCCGGGCCCATGCCGCAGCCGCATTCCTTGTAGCCGCCGCCTTTTTTCTCGGCCAAATTGGCCATCTTCCAAAAGCGCAATTCGGCGGCATGGGTGCCACTCTTGTCACCGCGCGACACAAACGCTGTGTTGCTGGCAGACAGCTTGGCCAAAGCCGCCACGATGTCCTGGCCACGGGCAGCCGCCGGGTCGGCCTTGGGGCCAATCAGCACAAAGTCGTTGTACATCACAGGCAAGCGTTTCAGGCCAAAGCCATCGGCGACAAACTTTTCCTCGGCCGCCTGGTCGTGCACAAACACCACATCGGCGTCACCGCGACGGGCCATGTCCAGCGCTTGACCGGTGCCCAGCGCCACCACCTTCACATCCAACCCGCTGGCTTTTCTGAACGCAGGCAACAACTGGGCAAACAAGCCCGATTGCTCGGTCGAGGTGGTGGAAGACATCACGATGGATGGGGCCTGGGCCCAAACCGAGCTGCTGGCGAAAACAGCGCACAACAGGACGCGACGGGTGAATGCAAATTTGAAAGTCATGAAAGTTCTCCCTGAACAAAAGCATGGGCTGCTGGGCTGTGGTCAGACAGCTTCGCCGCGTCAAAAAAATCAGCCACTGGTAAATCGGCCAAGACGCGGCCGCCCTCGAGGTAAACAACGCGGGTGGCCAGGCGCTTGACCTGACCGAGGTTGTGACTGGCCCAGATCAGGGTCAAGGCACGGTCCAGGCCATTCGCAAAATCCGCCATCAAGGCCTCAACCTCGCGTTTGGCGTGCGGGTCCAGGCTGGCGGTGGGCTCGTCCAGCAGCAACACATCGGGCTGACGGCCCCAGGCGCGGGCCATGGCCAAGCGCTGCTGTTGTCCGCCCGACAATTGCCGCCCGCCTTGATGGGCCACAGCACTCAGGCCCACGCGCTGCAAGGCGGTGATGGCAAGCGCCTTGGCCTGCGCCCAGCCCAGACCCTGCGTGCGGTCCAGCCAAAGGCCCAGTGCCACGTTGTGCAGTGCCGACATGCGCAGCAAATGCGGCCTTTGAAACAGCATGGCCTGGCGCAACACCGGATGCCGCTCGACATGGCCCTGGGCAGGATGCAACAAGCCATGCACGGTGCGCAGCAAGGTGCTCTTGCCCGAGCCGTTGGAGCCGACCAGGGCCACACGCTCGCCGGGCTGAATGACCAAATTGACCCGCTTGAGGGCCTCCACCGGGCCCAAACGCACCGACACATCGTGCAACTGAACAACGGCCGATGTCATCACGCGACCCAGCCTTTGGGCGCGGCCAAGCGGCTGCCCTGACGTTTTTCACCCCAACGGCGCAAACCCGCCACCACCGCGTTGAGCAACAGCACCACCACCAGCAAGACCAGGCCCAGGCCCAGCGCCAGCGGCAAATCGCCCTTGCTGGTTTCGAGTGCAATGGCCGTGGTCATGACGCGTGTGAACCCGTCGATGTTGCCGCCCACGATCATCACCGCACCCACTTCGGAAATCGCCCGCCCGAAAGCCGCCACGCCGATCGTGAGCAAGGCCAGCCGCTCGTCCCAAGCCAGCAACATCCCGCGCAACCAAGGCCCTGCACCCAGAGAGGCCCATTGCTCGCCGTGCTGACGCTCCACGTCTTCGACCACCTGCCGCGTGAGCGCCGTGACCACCGGCACCACCAGAATGACCTGCGCCACCACCATGGCCTTGAAGCTGAACAACCAACCCAGAAAACCCAAAGGCCCGGTGCGCGAGAGCAGTAAATACACCACCAACCCCACCACCACCGAGGGCAGCGCCAGCAAAGTGTTCAAGCCGACCAGCACCGCGCCGCGCCCCGCAAAACGCGACACGGCCAGCCAAGCGCCCAGCACCACGCCCAGGCCGTAGGCGAGCAGGCAGGCCGTGGCGCTGACGGCCAAAGACCGCATCACCACCGTCCAAAGTGCGGGGTCGAAAGAAGCAATGAGCGCCAGAGCGGTGCCCAAGCTGTCGGAGAAGGTGTTCATAAAGTTGTGGCTGATGCTAACGGACGAAAGAAGCCCTTCAGATAAGGGATGTCCGCTATGAAATCATTTGCATACGCTGCGCGTGTTGTGCCCTGGCACCTGTTGCAGATTGAGGCAAACTCCAGCCTGTGCAACACATCAACCTCTCTTACAGCTGGACGCCTCACCCGGACGAAGCGGCGCAGCGCCACCAAACCAGCCCCCTGCGCAACCCCTTGATGGACACGCTGCAAGCCGTGCGCGAAGCGGGCTCGATCGCCGGAGCGGCTAAATCTTTGCAGCTGTCGTATCGCCACGTCTGGGGCGAACTCAAACGCTGGGAGCAAGCACTGGAGCAGCCCCTGATTCTTTGGGAAAAAGGCCATGCCGCCCGCCTGAGCGAATTTGCCGACAAGTTGCTGTGGGCCGAACGCCAGGCGCAGGCCCGGCTGGCCCCCCAGATCAGCGCCCTGCATGCCGAGTTGGAAAAAACCTTTGCTGTGGCCTTTGACCCCGCTAGCCATTTGTTGACGGTGTATGCCAGCCATGACGACGCGCTGGTGCAGTTACAGCAACAAACCGCACAACAAGCCCTGCACCTGGACATCCGCTTTTGCGGCAGCGTGGACGCGATCCGCGCCTTGAACGAAGGCCGCTGCACCGTGGCTGGCTTTCATGCGCCCGCACAGCCTGCCGCAGACTCGCTGATCGCGCGCACCTACCGCCCCTTGCTGAAAACCGGCCGTCACAAACTGATTGGTTTTGCGTTGCGGCAGCAGGGCCTGATGGTGCAAGTCGGCAATCCGCGCAACTTCCGAACTGTGGCGGACCTCGCCCAACCTGGCGTACAGATGGTGAACCGCAGTCTGGGCACCGGCACCCGTCTGCTGCTGGACCACTGGCTGCACCAAGCTCAGATACCCACCGAATCCTTGTCGGGCTACGCGCACGAAGAGCCCTCACATGCCGCTGTGGCCGCACAGATTGCATCGGGTCACGCCAATGTGGGGGTGGGCATCGCGTCCGCAGCCCACAGCCACGGGCTGGATTTCATCCCCTTGGCACAAGAGCATTACTGGCTGGTTTGCCTGAAAAGCGCTTTAGCGACACCGGCATTGATGCAATTGATGGGCATCTTGCAATCCAAAGCATGGCAAACCCAACTCAACACCGTCACGGGCTATCAAACCATGCCCGAGTGCGGCCATGTCCAGTCACTGAAAAACATGCTGCCGTGGTGGCGGTGATTCTCTCAAGCACCCAAGATGCCGCAACTTGAGGCATGAAAGCTCTTCAAAGAGCGCGGCAAAAATATCAACAGGCCCTGAGCGTCAGATTCAGAGGGTGGGCTGCTCCGGCACGTAAAATCCCGCATCCCTTACCTTGGAGACCCTCTATGGGAGCCCTGCTCAAATTCTCAAACCTGATGGACCGCGTCAGCACCTGGATCGGGAAATATGTGATCTGGCTGATCCTGGCCTCGACCCTCATCAGCGGCGTCAATGCCTTGGTGCGCAAGATCTTCAACACCAGCTCCAACGCTTACCTGGAAGTGCAGTGGTATCTGTTTGCCGCCTCCTTCCTGCTGGCAGCAGGCTACACCTTGCTGAACAACGAACACGTCAAGATCGATGTGGTGTCCAGCAAGTTCAGCAAAGAAACCCAGATCAAGATCGACATCTTCGGCTTTGTCGTGTTTTTGATGCCCTTGTGCCTGGCCATCCTCTGGTACAGCACCCCCTTCTTCTACAAAGGGCTGATCAGCGGTGAGGTCTCGTCCAACGCGGGCGGTCTGATTCGCTGGCCGGTCTACGCCATGATCCCTCTGGGGTTTGGCTTGCTGATGCTGCAAGGGGTTTCCGAGTTGATCAAGCGTGTGGCTTTCCTGAAAGGGCTGATCGAAGACCCGACAGCCAAAAAAGTGGAAAAGACCGCCGAAGAAGATCTGGCTGAAGCCATTCGCAAATTGGCCGAAACCAAAGCCAGCTGATTCCCAAGGACACCCTCATCATGGAATTCCTCATACACAACCTCGCCCCGATCATGTTTTTGGGGCTGATCGTCTTTTTGCTCATGGGCTTTCCCGTGGCGTTCAGCCTGGGCGCCTGCGGTCTGTTCTTTGGCTTCATCGGGATCGAATTGGGCGTTCTGCCCGAAAGCCTGATGCAGGCCTTGCCGCTGCGCATTTTCGGCATCATGCAAAACGAAACCTTGCTGGCCATTCCGTTTTTCACGCTCATGGGCCTGATTCTGGAACGCAGCGGCATGGCCGAAGACCTGCTGGACACCATCGGCCAATTGTTCGGCCCCATCCGGGGTGGTCTGGCTTTTGCCGTGATTTTTGTGGGGGCCTTGCTGGCCGCCACCACGGGCGTGGTGGCCGCATCGGTCATCTCCATGGGCCTGATCTCCCTGCCCATCATGTTGCGCTACGGCTATGACCGCCGCATCGCCTCGGGCGTGATTGCCGCGTCCGGCACCTTGGCACAGATCATTCCGCCTTCACTGGTGCTGATCATCCTGGCCGACCAACTGGGTCGCAGCGTGGGTGAGATGTACAAAGGTGCCTTCATTCCCGGCTTCATCCTGACCGGCATGTATGTGGGTTACGTGGTGCTGGTCGCCATCTTCAAACCCAACTGGGTCCCTGCCCTGCCGCTGGAAGCCCGAACCATCCGCGAAGACAGCGGCAAAAGCGGCCTGCTGTCCCTGCTGGTGCTGACCATCATCTCCACGTCGGTGGCGGTTTACTTTGGCCAGCACTACGCCGATGTGCTGAGCTGGTGGAAGGCTGAAGAAGTACCCATGGTGGCCACCGATGAGACCATTGTGGTGTCCATGTGCGTGGGCGTGATTCTGGCGTTCACCATCGCCGTGATCAACAAGATCAGCCGCCTGGGCCTGCTGTCGCGCATGGCCGAGCGGGTCACCTTCGTGCTGATCCCGCCGCTCTTGCTGATCTTTTTGGTGCTGGGCACCATCTTCCTGGGCATTGCCACACCGACCGAGGGCGGGGCGATGGGTGCGCTGGGTGCCTTCATCATGGCCATGTCGCGCAAACGCCTGGACATGTCCTTGCTCAAGCAAGCCCTGCAAACCACCACCAAACTGTCCTGTTTCGTGGTCTTCATCCTGATTGGCTCCACCGTGTTCAGCCTGGTTTTCCAGGGTGTCGACGGTCCCATCTGGGTGGAGCACTTGCTGGGTAATCTGCCAGGTGGCCAACTGGGCTTCCTCATTGCGGTCAACGTGATGATTTTCTTCTTGGCCTTCTTCCTGGACTTCTTCGAGTTGTCCTTCATCGTGGTGCCTTTGCTGGCCCCAGTGGCCGAAAAGCTGGGCATCGATCTGATCTGGTTCGGCGTGCTGCTGGGTGTGAACATGCAAACCTCCTTCATGCACCCACCCTTTGGCTTTGCCCTGTTCTACCTGCGCAGCGTGGCACCGGTGAAGGCCTACTTGGACAAAACCACCAAGAAGGAAATCCAGCCCGTCACCACGATGCAGATTTACTGGGGTGCGGTGCCCTTCGTGGTCATTCAAATCATCATGGTCGGCCTGATCATTGCCTTCCCAGAAATCGTCTCGGGTGGTCTGGATAAAACAGGTCCCGTCGATATCAGTAACGTGCAAATGGAAGCCGCCCCTGCCGAAGACATGCAAGAAGCTGCGGACCCCATGCGCGACCTGGACGATCCGATGAAAGACCTCCAGGCAGAGCCCAAGAAGCCCTGATCTGATCCAAGGCAACGATTCAAGCCCACCCTGACCGGTGGGCTTTTTTCATGGTAGCGCCGGACCCAGGGGTTTGCGTCTAGCCGTAAAAAAACCCGCCGGGCTTGCACACGGCGGGTTGATTGAGCGATCAGGAACCGATCAGAGCTTCTGAGCTTGCATGAAGCTGTCGAAACGGGCTTCACCGAAACGGAACCACCAGTTCTGGTCAGCACGGAACTTGGAGTAGTCAGCGAAGACCTTTTTCCAGTTCGCGTTCTTCTCGTTCAGTTCGCTGTACACCGCCTGTGAGTGCTTGAAAGCCACGTCCATCATCTCTTTCGGGAAAGGCAGGACTTTGGTCTTCTGGGCAGCCAGCTGCTTGAGTGCACCGGGGTTGAATGCGTCGTACTTGGCCTGGATGTCCACATGGGCCAGAGTGGAAGCAGCTTCCACGATGGCTTTGTTTTCGGGCGACAGGGCGTCGTAGGCTTTCTGGTTGACCATCAGCGTCAGCTGTGGGCCGCCTTCCCACCAGCCAGGGTAGTAATAGAAAGGCGCCACCTTGTTCAGGCCGAGCTTGAGGTCATCGTAGGGGCTGATCCACTCGGCCGCATCGATCGTGCCTTTTTCCAGAGACTGGTAAATCTCACCAGCAGGAATGTTCTGGGGCACAGCACCCATGCGCTCGAGCACCTTGCCGGCGAAACCGCCCACGCGGAACTTCAGACCCTTGAGGTCGGCAGAGGATTTGATTTCCTTGCGGAACCAGCCGCCCATCTGCGTGCCGGTGTTGCCCAGCATGAAGTTGACGATGTTGAATTTGGCGTAGTGCTCGCGCATCAGCTTCATGCCGTTGCCGTGCACCATCCAGGCGGTCATCTGGCGGCTGTTCAGGCCAAACGGAATCGCGCAATCCAGGGCAAAGGTTTCGTCCTTGCCAAAGAAGTAATAAGGCGCGGTGTGTGCGCATTCCACGGTGCCGTTTTGCACGCCGTCCAGCACACCGAATGCAGGCATGAGTTCACCGGCCGCGTGGGTGGTGATCTCGAACTTGCCGCCGCTCATCTCCTTGACCTTCTTGGCGAATAGCTCTGCACCACCAAACAAGGTGTCCAGGGACTTGGGGAAGCTCGAAGCCAGACGCCAGCGGATGGCGGCCTGTGCGTGAACGGCAGGTGCAACACCGGCGGCCAAAACGCCCGCAATGCCTGCATTTTTCAGAATGGAACGACGATCCATGAATGGACTCCTTAAAAGATAAGAAACACGCCCGGAACGCCGGGCGTTGACAGTTGCGTCACTCGGTATTGTAAAAACCAACAGAACGCCAAACGGCCCGGGTTTACCCTCCGATGCCGGATTGAAAAAATTTCACGTCACGGCATCAGGCAAGCCCGGCCTGTCTGAAACTCAGACCGAGCCGGTCAGATCAGGCCAACGCAGGCGAATGGACTGCGCGATGCCCGTCGCATCCAAGCCCTGCAAGGCCAGCAACTTGGCCGGGTCACCGTGCTCGATGAACGCATCAGGCAACCCCAAGTGAAGCACTGAACGCTGCAGGTTCAACTGCTGCAAAGCCTCGCCCACGGCACTGCCCGCGCCACCCATGACGCAGCCCTCTTCCACCGTGACGATGCGCTCATGGGTTTGCGCGATCTGCGCCAACAACCCGACATCCAGCGGTTTGACCCAGCGCATGTTGACCACGGTGGCGTTGAGCTTTTCTGCGACCTGCAAAGCCGGAGCCAGCAAGGTGCCAAAGGCCAGAATGGCCAAACCTTGACCCTGGCGGCGCACCTCGCCTTTGCCAAAAGGCAAGGTGTCCAGATCGCGCCCAGGCACCGCGCCCACGCCCGCACCGCGCGGATAACGGACAGCCACTGGGTGGTTTTGCGCGTAGGCCGTGCTGAGCAGTTGGCGACATTCGCGCTCGTCGGCCGGACAGGCGAGGCTCATGTTGGGGATGCAGCGGATGTAGGCGATGTCATAGGCCCCAGCGTGGGTGGCACCGTCGGCCCCCACCAGGCCGGCACGGTCCAACGCAAACACCACCGGCAGGTTTTGCAGCGCCACGTCGTGGATCAGCTGGTCGTAGCCGCGCTGCAAAAAGGTGGAATAAATGGCCACCACGGGCTTGAGCCCCTCGCAGGCCATGCCCGCAGCAAAGGTCACGGCATGCTGCTCGGCAATGCCCACGTCGTAATAGCGTTTGGGAAAGCGCTGGTGAAATTCCACCATGCCTGAGCCTTCACGCATGGCGGGCGTGATGCCGACCAAGCGCATGTCTTTCTCGGCCATGTCGCACAGCCACTGGCCAAACACCTGGGTGAAGGTGGTTTTGGCGGGCGTGGCCGCAGGCACCAGGCCCACATTCGGATCGAACTTGCCGGGGCCGTGGTAGGCCACCGGATCGGCCTCGGCCTTGTCGTAGCCCTGGCCTTTTTTGGTCACCACATGCAAGAACTGTGGACCGTCCAGGTGCTTGATGTTCTCCAGTGTCGGGATCAGCGACTCCAGGTCGTGCCCATCGATCGGGCCGATGTAGTTGAAGCCGAATTTCTCAAACAGCGTGGCGGGCACCACCATGCCTTTGGCATGCTCTTCGAGACGCTTGGCCAGCTCGAACAAAGGCGGTGCATTTTTCAGCACATTCTTGGCCCCGGCCTTGGCCGCCGAGTAAAAGCGCCCACTCATCAGCTGGGCCAAGTAACGATTGAGCGCGCCCACGGGTGGGCTGATCGACATGTCGTTGTCGTTCAGGATCACCAGCAACTTGCACTCTTCCACACCCGCGTTGTTCAGCGCCTCGAAGGCCATACCAGCGGTCATCGCGCCGTCGCCGATCACCGCGATGGAATGGCGCGACTCACCCTTTTGACGTGCGGCCACGGCCATGCCCAAAGCGGCCGAAATGCTTGTCGATGAATGGGCCGTGCCAAAAGTGTCGTACTCGCTCTCGTCGCGGCGCGGAAAGCCCGACAGTCCGCCAAACTGGCGCAGCGTGGGCATGCGCTCGCGCCGACCCGTGAGGATTTTGTGCGGGTAGGTTTGGTGCCCGACGTCCCAGACGATGCGGTCCTCCGGGGTGTTGAAGACGTAGTGCAGCGCTACTGTCAATTCCACCGTGCCCAGGTTGGAACTCAAGTGCCCACCGGTCTTGGACACGTTGTCCAGCACGCAATGGCGCAGCTCGTCGGCCAGGCGCGGCAAATCGGTACGCGGCAAGCGGCGCAAATCGGCCGGCGAGTCAATGGTTGGAAGCAATGCGGTCATAAATCAGTTGTTTCTTTCTACCACCATGGCGGCCAAGGCACGCAGTGCCTCTAAGCGCGCATCGGACAATCCAGTATCGGCCAGGGCCTGCGTGGCCTGTGCGCTCAGGACATCGGCATAGGCCTTGGCACCTTCCAGCCCCATCAGCGCCACATAAGTGGGTTTGTCGGCAGCTTCGTCCTTGCCCGCAGTTTTGCCCAGCGTGGCCGAATCGGCCGTCACATCCAGCACATCGTCCACCACCTGAAAGGCCAGGCCCAGGGCCTCGCCAAAACGCTGGAGCGCCGCCTGAACAGGGGCAGAAACGCCCGGCACACAGGCCACGCCCATTTGCACGCTGCACAACAACAGCGCCCCGGTTTTGAGGCGGTGCATCTGGCGCAGCTGGTCTTCACTCAAGCGCTGGCCCACGCTGGCCAGGTCAATCGCCTGGCCCCCGGCCATGCCCTGGTAGCCCGAGGCCCGGGCCAGCAAGGCCACACAGGCCGCCTGCACCGCAACGGACACGCTGCCGCCCGTCGGGGTCAAAAATTCGAAGGCCAAGGTCTGCAAGGCGTCACCGGCCAGCAAGGCCTGGGCCTCGCCAAACTGCACATGCACCGTGGGTTTGCCACGCCGCAGCACGTCGTTGTCCATACAGGGCATGTCGTCGTGCACCAAAGAGTAAGCATGGATCAGCTCGATGGCGCAAGCCGCCCGCAAAGCCGCCACCCCGTCAGCGGCACCGGCCACCGCTTCGGCCGTGGCCAGCACCAGAAGAGGCCGCAGACGCTTGCCGCCATCGAGCACGGCATAGCGCATGGCCTGCCCGAGTGCGGCGGGAGAATCGGCCGCAATGCCTGCCGACAAAGCCTGCTCGACGCGAGCCAAGTGCGGCTGCATCCAGGCTTGGAGGTCAAAAGCACTCATGCACCGCTCCAGGATTTGAGTTGACCACCGTCCAGGATCTGGATCTGGTCTTCCACGGCCTTGAGTTTGTCGCGGCAAAAGGCCAGCAAGGCGGCACCGCGCTGATAGCCCGTCAGCAACTGGTCCAGAGGCATTTGCCCGGACTCAAGCTGGCCCACCAGCGACTCCAACTCCGACAAAGCCGCTTCGTAAGTGGTCGGTAATGCAGCGGGGCTGTCGACGGCGTCGGTGGTGGCGACCTTGGGCATGGCGTGTTCCGAGGAAAAAACCCGATTTTAGGCCTTAAGCCTTGATCAGACTGACACCGATCAGCGTCAAGACCGCAAGACGGGTATGAACAGACAAGCCCTGATTTTTCCATGGCCAGTGCAGCAGTGCACGGCGGGGCTCACCCTCCGGGGTAGAATCTTGGTTCATCGACAGGAAATCTCCTGTCATTTTTTTGCGCCGTTTTCACTGAATTCAGCGCTTTGTCCCTGCCCCTTCATAGGGGGAGTCTCTAGGTCAGGTCACCCATGTCTGATTTAAGTCTTCAACTGCAGCAGGCCGCAAGCCAACTACCAGTTTCCACTTATTTCGATGAAGCGCTGTTCCAGCGCGAATTGAACACGCTCTTCCGGCAAGGCCCCCGCTACGTGGGCCACCAGCTGGCCGTGCCTAACCCGGGCGACTACTACGCCCTGCCCCACGAGGCGCAAGGCCGCGCCCTGGTACGCAATGCCCAAGGCGGGGTCGAACTCGTCTCCAACGTCTGCCGCCACCGCCAGGCCGTCATGCTGAACGGCCGGGGCAACCTGCAAACCCAGCAAAAGGGCAGCGCTGGCGGCAACATCGTCTGCCCGCTGCACCGCTGGACCTATTCGCCCAGCGGCGAGCTGCTGGGCGCACCCCACTTTGCGCACGACCCCTGCCTGAACCTGAACAACTACAAGTTGCAGGAATGGAACGGTCTGCTGTTTGAAGACAACGGTCGCGACATCGCCGCCGACCTGGCCGGCATGGGCCCCAGAGCGCTGCTGAACTTTGAAGGCTACGCCCTGGACCGCGTCGAGCTGCACGAGTGCAACTACAACTGGAAGACCTTCATCGAGGTCTATCTGGAGGACTACCACGTCGGCCCCTTCCACCCGGGGCTGGGCCAGTTTGTGACCTGCGACGACCTGAGCTGGGAGTTCAAGGAACACTATTCGGTGCAAACCGTGGGCGTGTCGGGCGGCTTTGGCAAACCCGGCTCGGACACCTACAAAAAGTGGCACGAGGTGCTGCTGAAGTACCGCGACGGCCAACTGCCCGAGCGCGGCGCGATCTGGCTGACCTATTACCCGCACATCATGGTCGAGTGGTACCCGCATGTGCTCACCGTGTCGACCCTGCACCCGATCAGCGCCAACAAGACACTGAACATGGTGGAGTTTTACTACCCTGAAGAAATCGTGGCGTTTGAGCGCGAATTCGTCGAAGCCCAGCAGGCCGCCTACATGGAAACCTGCATTGAGGACGATGAAATTGCCGAGCGCATGGACGCGGGCCGCAAAGCCCTGCTGGCCCGAGGCGACAACGAAGTGGGCCCCTACCAAAGCCCCATGGAAGACGGCATGCAGCACTTTCACGAGTGGTACCGCCGGCAAATGAAGACCCTTTGAGAGTTATCGCCTGATGCAAGCTTCCTGGATGATCCTGGCGTCGCTGTTTTTTTCGATGATGGGTGTTTGCATCAAATTCGCGTCAGCCCACTTCCACACCTTTGAGCTGGTTTTTTTCCGGGGCCTGATCGGGGTGTTCTTCATGGCCACCATCTGCCGGTTACAAGGCGTTGGTTTGCGCACGCCCATTCCCATGATGCATGTCTGGCGCACGGTGGTGGGGGTGACTTCATTGGCGGCCTGGTTTTACGCCATCGGTCATTTGCCACTGGCCACCGCCATGACGCTCAATTACATGAGTGGCATCTGGGTCGCGGTATTTTTGGTCGGTGGCACCTTGGTGGTGGGCAAACTGCAAGACGCCACACGGCAGGGGCCTGTCGTGCTGGCGGTGATCGCGGGCTTTGCCGGTGTCATCTTGCTGCTGCGTCCCACCATTGAGCAAGACCAATTGTTTGCAGGCATCATCGGCCTGTTGTCGGGTTTGGTGGCTGCATTGGCCTACATTCAGGTCGCCGCGCTCGGACGGCTCAACGAACCCGAAGCCCGTACCGTGTTTTATTTTTCGGTGGGCACCACCGCAGTGGGTGCCATGTTGACGCTGATCACCGGCATGAGCGCATGGGTTTGGCCCAGCGTGCTGTGGTTGTTGCCCGTGGGAATACTGGCAGCCCTGGGCCAGTTGTGCATGACCAAGGCCTACAGCCGGGGCTCCACCTTGGTGGTGGCCAACTTGCAATATTCAGGCATCGTCTTTGGTGCCTTGTTTGGCCTGATGCTGTTTGGTGACCAGATCCCACTCATGGGCTGGCTGGGCATGGGCCTCATCATGGTCAGCGGCATTGCCTCCACCATCTTGCGCAACCGCACCCTGCCCCGCGCCCCGGCCGAAGAACATTGAGCTTTGGAGACAACACCCATGTACACCCTGCTGATCACCGCAGCCCAACTGCAAACCCTGCAAGCACAAGGCACGCCCTGCGCCGTGCTGGACTGTAGTTTTGACCTGATGAAACCCGAGCTGGCCGACAGCTTTTTTGCCAGCGAACGCATTGCAGGCGCCCTGCCCGCCCACTTGGACAAGGACCTGAGCACACACGACCCCGAGCAAGCCGTCAACGGTGGCCGCCACCCCCTGCCGCAACGCGCGCTGGTGGCGCAATGGCTGGGACGTTTGGGCATCCACAACGGCATGCAAATCGTGGTCTACGACCGCAACAAGGGCCACTATTGCGGCCGCCTGTGGTGGATGCTGAAATGGCTGGGACACGATGCCGTGGCCGTGCTGGACGGTGGCCTGCAAGCCTGGAAAGACGCGGGTGGCGCCTTGTCCAGCGGCACGGCAGCTGCCCCAGTTCAAGCTCGTTTTGAGGTGAAAGCACCACTGCGCCAACTGGTGCTGACCGAGACCGTCTCCAGCGCTTTGGGGCGACCCCAGCAGACCATCGTCGATGCCCGCGCAGGTGCCCGTTACCGGGGCGAAGTGGAGCCGCTGGACCCGGTGGCGGGGCACATTCCGGGGGCACTGAACCGCCCCTTCACCGACAACTTCACCGAGGACGGCCGCTTCAAAAGCCCGGAGCTGCTCCAAACCGAATGGAACCAGGTGCTCGCGGGCCGCCCTGCCAACAGCGTGGTGCACCACTGCGGCAGCGGGGTGACGGCGGTGCCCAATCTGATCGCGATGGAACTGGCCGGTTACGGCCCCACCGCCTTGTATGCGGGCAGCTGGAGCGAGTGGTGCCGCAGCCCCGGCCTGCCGTGCGCCCAAGGCTGAGACAGCTGCGCTTCAGTGGCTGTGCCCAGCCACAGCGCTGACCAGCACCACCATGCCGATGCCCACGCCCAACCACAGGATCTGTGAAGCCGTCTCGCGTGCAGACAGACGCTTTTGCAATTGGGGAATCAGGTCAGCCAGGGCCACATAAACGAAGCTGCTGCTGGCCACCACCAGGAAATAAGGCAACCAGTCGTGCAGCGCGTCCACCAGCACGTAGCCCACCGCCCCACCCAGCGCCGTGATGGCCCCGGCCATGGAGACCTTGATGATGGCGGCTTTTCGGCTGCCACTGCCGTGGCGCAACACCGCCAAATCGCCCATGTGGTGCGGCACCTCGTGCGCCAACACCGCCAGCGCGGCAATCACACCCAGGCGCATGTCGGCGATGAAAGCCGAGGCGATCAGGATGCCGTCGCCAAAGCAATGCACGCTGTCACCGGCCAACACCGCCCATTGGCCGCGCAATTTGTCTTCGGCCTGGTGGGCATGGCTGTGGCCATGACCATGCGCCTTGTGATCGTGGCTTGAGGCCTGTGCTGGATCGGGATCGCCCCCATGGTGATGACCGCCGTGCCCATGCTCGTGCCCGTGGTGCCAAAGTTCGGCCTTGTCGAGCAAAAAGAAAAACACCAAGCCCAACAGGAGGGTCAGGAACAGCTCATGCGCCCCGGCTTCGCTCTCGAAGGCTTCCGGCAGCAAATGCAAGAACGACGTGGCCATCAAAGCCCCAGCGGCCAGGCTCAGCATGTGCTGGGTGTAACGGCTCAAAATGCCAAAACTCAGCCAAGCCGCCACCCAGACGCTGCCAATGCCCGCCACCAAAGTACCCACCAAAATCGCCAATAAAGTCATCATGTTTCCCGAGGTGCGTCGCACCCCAAAAGAAACCGCCCCGAAGGGCGGCTGCTGTGCTCACAAAAATCAGGCCACACCCTGGCGTTTGAGCCAGGCCAGCAAACGCTGCCAGCCATCGTCTGCCGGTCCCTTGCGGTAACTTGGGCGGTAGTCGGCGTGAAAGGCATGTGGGGCCTCAGGATAAACCACAAACTCACTGGCTTTGGCCGCTGCAGGGCCTTGGGCCAGTTCAGCTTTCATCTTATCAACCGTGTCAAGGGGGATGCCGGTGTCGGCCGCACCATACAAACCCAGCACGGGGGCTTTCAGGCTGCCCACCAAAGCCAAAGGGTGCACCGGCGTCTGCGCCGTGGCGTTGCCCACCAGTCGGCCATACCAGGCCACGCCCGCCTTGAGTTTGGGCTGGTGCGCCGCATACAACCAGGTGATGCGCCCGCCCCAGCAAAAACCGGTGATCGCCAGCTTGTTGGTGTCACCGCCGTTGGCAGCGGCCCAGGCCACGGTGGCGTCCAGATCGCCCATGACCTGGGCATCGGGCACTTTGGAGATCACTTCGGCTTGCAATTTGGCGATTTCGCCATAGGCACTGGCGTCACCCTGGCGCACAAACAGCTCAGGGGCAATGGCCATGTACCCAGCTTGGGCCAGGCGACGCGTGACATCAGCGATGTACTCATGCACGCCAAAAATTTCAGAAATCACCAACACCACCGGCAAACCGGTCTTGCCCGCGGGCGCACTGCGGTAAGCGGGCATTTTGAAACCATTCACATCGATGGTCACTTCGCCAGTGACCAGGCCTGTGGCAGGCGTTTTGATGGCCGATTGCGCCATGATGGGCATCGCCGCTGCGGCGTAACCCACCCCCAAAGCGGCTTTCAAAGCCCCCCGGCGTGTGGCCCCACCAGCCCCCATGCGCCCACCCAGCAGGGCTTGTGTGTCGTCAAACAGGTCGTTGTTCAAGGCAGTCTCCTCAGTCGTCCAATAGAAAGGGGCTTGCATCTTGGCACAAGCGTCCGTGCGCTGCACAGCGCAAGGCCATTGTGGTCCTTGGCCCTGCCCGGCAGACACGTCTGCTTGAAATTTTCATGGGCATTTAGACTCAAGCCATGCCCAATGTGTCCCCCCAGCCGTCTGAACCGCCGTGCCCGGTTTTGTATTCGTTTCGCCGCTGCCCTTACGCCATGCGCGCCAGGCTGGCCTTGTACACCAGTGCCGTGCCTCATGAACACCGCGAAGTGGTCCTCAAAAACAAATCGGCCCACATGCTGGGCCTGTCGCCCAAAGGCACGGTGCCGGTCTTGTGGGTGCCTGGCCCTGCCGGTGGGCAAGTGCTGGAACAAAGCCTGGACATCATGTGGTGGGCACTGCGCCAGCACGACCCGCTGAACTGGCTGCCCGACAGGGACACGGCCTTGGCCAAAGCCCTGGCACAGATCGCGCACAACGATGGGCCATTCAAGCGCCACCTGGACCGCTACAAATACCCCCAGCGATCAGGGCTTGCCAGCGGCAGCACGGACCGCGATTTGGCAGCGCCCTGGCTGACATCGCTGGAGCAGGAACTTCAAATTCAGCCTTTTTTGGCGGGCGGGCACTTCGGCCTGGCCGATGCGGCGATGGCCCCCTTTGTGCGGCAATTCGCCCACACCGACCCGGTCTGGTTTGCCGCTCAGCCTTGGCGCGCCTTGGCCGCGTGGTTGACCCATTTTGAATCGTCTGACCTGTTCAAAGCCATCATGCAAAAGCACGCGCCTTGGCAAGACTCGGCGTCTTGCCAGGCCGAAGTCTGAACAACAGACGGGGGGCTTGCGAACAGGGCACCTGCAGGTCTCAAGCCACCGACTGCGAAAAATCGCTGATCCATGCCGCCACGGCACGCGGATAAATCTGGTGCTCCTGACTCAAAACCCGCGCTGACAAGGTCGCAGCGGTATCCCCGGGCAAGATGGGCACCACGGCCTGAGCCAAAATCTGCCCATGGTCCAGTTCGGCCGTGACCTGGTGCACCGTGGCCCCGGCAAAGCGGCAACCGGCGTCGAGCGCTCGCTGGTGCGTGTTCAAGCCCGGAAAAGCAGGCAACAAGGAGGGGTGGATGTTGATCAAACGCCCGGCGTAGTGCGCCACAAACCCGGGCGTGAGGATGCGCATGAAACCCGCCAGCACCACCAAGTCGGGCGCTTGCTGGTCAATCTCGGCCATCAAAGCGGCATCAAAAGCCTCACGGCTGGGAAAGGCCTTGTGGTCCAGCACGGCGGTGGGAATACCGTGTTCCTGGGCAAAAACCAGCCCTTGGGCATCGGCCCGGTTGCTCAGCACGGCGGCCACCCGGGCGTTCAGGCGCTCAGCCCATCGGCCCTGCTCTGCGGCGCGCACGATGGCAGCCATGTTGGAGCCCGAGCCCGAAATCAGAATGACGATGTTTTTCATGAAGGGCTGGATTATCCCTGCAGGCCCAGGGCATCCCGGCATTTGTCGCACCAAGGACAAGCCGAATCGGCCTGCGCATGATAAAAAGCACGGTCGTTTGATTTTGAGAGAAAACCCCATGGATTTGGCATTCACCCCCGAAGAGCTCGCATTCCGCGACGAGATTCGCACCTGGGTCAAGGCAAATTTGCCCGCTGACATTTCGCACAAAGTGCACAACGCCATGCGCCTGACGCGTGATGACATGCAGCGCTGGGCCAAGATTTTGGGCAAAAAAGGCTGGCTGGGCTGGGGCTGGCCCACCCAGTTTGGCGGCCCGGGCTGGACCGCCGTGCAAAAGCATTTGTTTGAAGAGGAATGCGCCCTGGCGGGTGCCCCCCGCGTCGTGCCTTTTGGCCCGGTGATGGTGGCCCCGGTGATCATGGCCTTTGGCAACGCCGAGCAGCAGCAGCGCTTTTTGCCCGGCATCGCCAGTGGCGAAGTCTGGTGGAGCCAGGGCTACAGCGAGCCAGGCTCTGGCTCGGACCTGGCATCCCTCAAAACCCGCGCCGAGCGCGTGGGCGACAAATACATCGTCAACGGCCAGAAAACCTGGACCACCCTGGGCCAATACGGCGAGTGGATCTTCTGCCTGGTGCGCACCAGCACCGAAGGCAAGCCCCAAACCGGCATCTCCTTCCTCTTGATCGACATGAAGTCGCCCGGCATCACCGTGCGCCCCATCAAGCTGTTGGACGGCGAGTGCGAGGTCAACGAAGTCTGGTTTGACAACGTCGAAGTGCCTGCTGAAAACCTGATCGGTGAAGAAAACAAGGGCTGGAACTACGCCAAGCACCTGCTGGCCCACGAGCGCACCAACATCGCCGACGTGAACCGCGCCAAGCGTGAGCTGGAGCGCTTGAAGCGCATCGCCAAAACCGAAGGCGTGTACGACGACATGCGTTTCCGTGACGAGATCGCCAAGCTCGAAGTCGACATCGTGGCGCTGGAGATGCTGGTGCTGCGCGTCTTGTCGGCCGAAAAATCCGGCAAGAACTCGCTCGACATCGCAGGCCTCTTGAAGATCAAGGGCAGCGAGATCCAGCAACGCTACACCGAGCTGATGATGCAGGCCGCTGGCCCCTTTGCCCTGCCCTTCATCTTCGAAGCCATGGACGCAGGCTGGCAGGGCAACTTCCCAGGCGGCACGCTGGCCAACGCCCCCCTGGCCGCCAACTACTTCAACATGCGCAAGACCACCATTTACGGCGGCAGCAACGAAGTGCAACGCAACATCGTCGCCCAGACAGTTCTGGGTTAAGGAGACACACATGGATTTCGATTTTTCTGACGACCAGGAACAACTGCGCGACGCGGTGCGCAAATGGGTGGACAAGGGTTATGACTTTGACCGCCGCCGCGCCATCGTCGCCGCAGGCGGTTTTGACCGCGCCGCTTACGGCGAAATGGCCGAGCTGGGCCTGACGGGCCTGTACGTGAGCGAAGACCACGGCGGTATGGGCATGGGCCCCACCGAAGCCATGGTCACCATGGAAGAACTCGGGCGCGGCATCGTGCTCGAACCTCTGACCCAGACCCTGATCTGCAGCGCCACACTGCAAACCCACGCGCCTGCAGCACTGCAAGCGGCCTGGCTGCCGCGCATCGCGGCAGGCGAAGCCATCGTGGTGCTGGCGCAGCAAGAGCGCGGTGCCCGCTACCAACTGGGCCGCTGCGCGGCGCAAGCCACCGAATCGAACGGCGCATGGTTGGTGACCGGCACCAAAAGCGTGGTGGCTGTGGGTGACCAGGCCGATGCCTTTGTGGTGCCCGCCACCGTGAACGGCCAGATCGCCTTGTTTTTGGTCGAGCGCAGCGCCAGCGGTGTGAGCACACAGGCCTACATCACGCAAGACGGCTCACGCGCTGCCGAAGTGGTGCTCAGCCAAGCTCCAGCACAGCTGATCACCCTGAACGGCTTGGCCGCTTTGGAAGAAGCGGTGGACATCGGTATCGCCTGCACCTGCGCCGAAGCCGTGGGCGTGATGGACAAAACCTTGGCCATCACCGTGGACTACATGAACACCCGCAAGCAGTTCGGTGTGAACATCGCCAGCTTCCAGGCCCTGCGCCACCGCGTGGCCGACATGAAGATGCAGCTGGAGCTGGGCCGCTCAATGAGCTACTACGCCAGCTTGAAGTTGCACGCGCCCGCTGACGAGCGCCGCCGCGCCTTGGCCCGCGCCAAATACCAGCTCGGCGTGTCCATGCGTTTCATTGGCCAGCAAGCGGTGCAGCTGCACGGCGGCATTGCCGTCACCGACGAGTACATCGTGAGCCACTACTTCAAGAAATTGACGCAGCTGGACATGACCTTTGGTGACACCCTGCACCAGCTGGGCGAAGTGTCGGCCCGCATGCAGGAAACCGCTGGCGTGTTCGCCTGAATCGGGTAGGGCGGGACGGCGGCGCTGGCCGGGCTCAGAGGCGCTTCGCTTTGCCACATCGCCCGACCAGCGCCGCCGTCCCGCCTGGTGGCCAAACAATCACTCGCCATCGATCTGACATTCCAAAGACAGAGGGCCCCACAAGGGGCCCTTTGTCTTTGCTCAGATCTTCCTGTGGATTTGTCTGTGAACTACACCGGGGATTGGGCTCGCACCCAGTCACGCATGGCGTCATTCATTCGGGTCTGCCAGCCCTTGCCGGTGGAGCGGAAAGCTTCCAGCACATCGGCATCAAAGCGGATGGTGATGCGTTCTTTGACAACCTCAGAGCGTGGCCGACCGCGTGGCTTGAGCATCATCTGTGCGGTCTTGGTTCCGAACAGCTCAGGCAACACCTCTGATGCAGGGCGGGCGCGGGCAAAGTCTGCATCCGTCCATTCCGGGTTGTCGTCATCCGTCAGTTGTGGGTTTGGGCGTTTGGGCATATCTCTTGACCTCTCTCAGATTGGCCTTGCGCAGACTGATGACATGCACCTTGCCTTGGCGCGGCGTGAATACAACGGCGTGCAACCGCCCCCCAATGAACCCCAGCACCTGAAATCGCCGCTCTCCGTAGGCTTTGCGGGTGTCTTCCTCCATCAGCGCATGGGCCCAATCAAGCTGCTCGACAAGCTCAAACGGCAAACCACGGCTTGCCATATTGGCGGCATTCTTGGCTGGATCGAATCCAATCTTCACCATTTTATTGTATGCACATTAAATAAAGATTGCAAGTTTTTAGATATTTTGAATGCTCTTTACATGCTCACTCCGACTCCCGCACCCGCAAAAAAGACGCAAAGCGCGGCAAACCCGAGGGCGTGCGCTCGCGGTAACGGTAAGTGACCCACGCCCCCACGGGCGGTGGATCGCGGCGCTGGGCATCGCTCAACCCAGACCCCAAGGCAAAGCGCTGGCCCGACGGCATTTGCACCAGCAAAGCCCCGGTCATGCCCAGCAAACGGCCCTTGCCCGGTTGGTGGCCCACCACCAGACCCTCTTCATCCTGCTCAGGCTTGAATTTGAACAAAGCATCGGTGCGGCCCGGCTGCCACAGGGCATCTGAGCGGTGCAGCATCAGCCCCTCGCCCCCCTGGCGAACCGTCTCCCGCAAAAGGGCCTGCAAAGCGCGGGCGTCGTTCACCTCGCGCTGCGCGACCGGCATCAGCCAGGGCTGCTGCACCTGTGCCAAGGTCGACCGCACCCATGCCACCCTCTGGGCAAACGGGGCAGCATGCCCGGGCGCGTCAAACACCAGGTACTTCACCGCCCGCCAGGCCTCGTTGTCGGGCTCGGTCTGGCGCACCACGCCAGAAAGCCTGTCAAACGCCCCACGCCCCATCCACAACTCGCCGTCAAGCGCGACCCGGGGCAGCGCCGACAAAAACCAAGCGGGGGCCGCAATCACCCGGCCGCTGCGAAAACGCAGCACCTGTCCATCCCAGACGGCCCGAACGCCGTCGAATTTTTCACTCACCCAAAAACCTTGCGGGGATCGTGCCTGAGGCCAAAGCATGGCCAGCTGAACCTGGGTGGTGGCGGACTGATCGGCACGCACAACAGGCGGGAGCCAAGGGCCGATGAACAGCGCCACCAAACTCTGCCGCCGGGACAGGGACAGCGACTGGTCGGGCGGCTTTGTGCAAGGCTGCGCAGGCGCCGAGCATTTAAAACCTGAAATGCGCTGAAGTCGGGCATCCCATCGCCCGCTCACCGTGTCCACGACTTGTGTCTGCATGCTGCGTCTCCCTGAGGGCTGCGGCCTCTTCAGTCCTGGGCCTTTTGTTTTCAGACAGACATGATGAGGCGCTTTGACCGCCCACGCAAGCGAAAAACCAGCGCTTTCAAACCATCAAACGCGAACCCTTGGGCACATGCGCCATCAAAAACGCCATCTGGTCACTGAGGATGCGGCGATTGCGCAGGATGAAGTCTTCCCACAGGCTGGGCACATAAGGCGCGTAAAGCAAAGGCATGCGGGCCTGTTCGGGCGTGCGGCTGCTTTTGCGGTGGTTGCAGGAACGGCAGGCCGTGACCACGTTCATCCAGTGGTCCGGACCGTTTTGGCACAGAGGCACGATGTGCTCGCGGGTCAGCACCGACTCATGGAAATGCCCGCCGCAATAAGCGCACAGGTTGCGGTCACGCACAAAAAGTTTGGTGTTGGTGAGGCCCGGGCGCAGGTCAAACGGGTTGATGCGGGGCACGCCCTGGGTGCCGATGATGCTGTTGACGGTGATGATGGATTGCTCGCCCGTGAGCGCGTTGTGACCGCCATGAAAAACCGCCACTTGCTGGCCCGCTTCCCAACGCACTTCGTCGGCTGCGTAATGCGTGACCGCCTGCTCCAGCGTAATCCACGATTGCGGCAAGCCTTGGGCCGAGAGTTTCAAAACCTTCACAGACGCCTCCATCCAACAGTTTAAAAAACCACTGACACGAAAAGTTCCGTCTCGATCGGTCCTCATGCCTTGGGGTGCAAGGATGAAGGGATCGGGCTCGGTCACAATATACCCTCTTACATTGACAAAACCGTGAAAGCTGGTGCCTGACCAGCTCAGCGACAGGACATCGTTCAACACATGAAGGTTTTTCGCGGCTTCCACCACCCCGATCTGGCCCCGGCCTGCGCCCTGACCATCGGCAACTTTGACGGCGTGCACCGGGGACACCAGGCCATGCTGGCCCTGCTGCGCAGCGAAGCAGCCCACCGGGGCGTGCCCAGCTGCGTCATGACCTTCGAGCCACACCCGCGCGACTACTTTGCCAAAGCCCTGAACAAGCCCGAACTGGCCCCCGCCCGCATCGCCACCTTGCGCGACAAGCTGACCGAGCTGGAACGCTGCGGGGTCGATCAGGTCGTGGTGCTGCCGTTCGACGCCCGGCTGGCCAGCCAGTCCCCGGATGACTTCATCCAGCAGGTGCTGATGCGTGGTCTGGGCGTGCGTTATGTGCTGGTGGGCGACGATTTCCGCTTCGGGGCCCAGCGCGCAGGCGACTACGCCATGCTTGACGCCGCAGGCCAGCGCCTGGGCTTTGATGTGGCGCGCATGAACAGCTACGAGGTGCATGGACTGCGCGTGTCCAGCTCGGCCGTGCGCGATGCCCTGGGCCAGGGCCAACTGCAAGCCGTGCAGGCCCTGCTGGGCCGCCCCTACAGCATCAGCGGCCATGTGGTGCACGGGCGCAAGCTCGGGCGCGAGTTGGCTGCAACGGCCGAAGGCGCGGGCGACGGCTTTCGCACCCTGAATTTGCGTTTCTCGCACTGGAAACCGGCTGCCAGCGGCATCTTTGTGGTGCAAGTGCACGGCTTGAGTGACAGCCCATTGAAAGGTGTGGCCAATCTGGGCATCCGGCCCTCTTTGGACCCCACCGATGTCAACGGTGGCCGAGTGCTGCTGGAGACCCATGCCTTCGACTGGCCCGCCGATCTGGGCCCCGAGGGGGGCTACGGTAAAATCATCCGCGTGGATCTGCTGCACAAACTACACGACGAGCTCAAATACGACGGTCTGGACGCCCTGACAAAGGGCATTGCCAAAGACTGCGAAGACGCGCAAGCGTGGTTTGCCTCACGCCGTGGCGACAATGCCCAGTCTTTGAGCCGCCAGACCACCCGCGACCGAATTTGACGCTCCGGCCCTCGTTTGCTGCCCTTCGACAGGCTCAGGGCGAACGACCTCAACGGCCCACCTCCTTTAGATCTCTCCGAACGGCCCGCCGCTCGGGCTGAGCTTGTCGAAGCCCTCCCGACTTGAAGCACCATGACCGAACAAACCACGCCACCCAGTACAGACTACCGCGCCACACTCAACCTGGCGGACACGCCCTTCCCGATGCGCGGCGACCTGCCCAAGCGCGAGCCGGGCTGGGTCAAAGACTGGAACGACGGCGGTCTCTACAAAAAACTGCGCGCCGCCCGCCAGGGTGCCCCACTGTTCGTGCTGCACGACGGCCCGCCCTATGCCAACGGCAAGCTGCACATCGGCCACGCACTCAACAAAGTGCTGAAAGACATGATCGTCAAGTCCAAGCAACTGGCTGGCTTTGACGCGCAATACATCCCCGGCTGGGACTGCCACGGCCTGCCGATCGAAAACGCCATCGAGAAACTGCACGGCCGCAACCTGAGCCGCGACGACATGCAGGCCAAGAGCCGTGCCTTTGCCACCGAGCAGATCAACCAACAACGTGAAGACTTCAAGCGCCTGGGCGTGCTGGGCGACTGGGAGCGTCCTTACCGCACCATGGACTTCGCCAACGAAGCCGGTGAAATCCGCGCCTTCAAGCGCGTGATCGAGCGCGGCTTTGTGTACCGGGGCCTCAAGCCCGTGTACTGGTGCTTTGACTGCGGCTCGTCGCTGGCCGAATTCGAGATCGAATACGCCGACAAAAAGAGCGACACGCTGGATGTGGCTTTTGAAGCTGACAACAACGCCGCCCTGGCCGCTGTCTTTGGCCTGAGCGCGCTGCCTGTAGGCAAGAGCGCATTTGCCGTCATCTGGACCACCACCGCCTGGACCATCCCGGCCAACCAGGCACTCAACGCCCACCCCGAGCTGGAATACGCGCTGGTGGACACGCCCCGTGGCGTGCTGTTGCTGGCCGCCAGCCTGGTCGACAAATGCCTGGAGCGCTACCAGCTGCAAGGCACCGTGATCGCCACCGCTGTGGGCGAAAAGCTGCGCGGTCTGGTGTTCCGTCACCCGCTGCACGACACCGTGACCGCCGAAGAAGGCGGCCCCTACAGCTACCGCCGCACCTCGCCGCTGTACCTGGCCGACTACGTGACCGCCACCGACGGCACCGGCCTTGTGCACTCGGCCCCCGCCTATGGCGTGGACGACTTCAACTCCTGCGTGGCTCACGGCCTGAAATACGACGACATCCTCAACCCGGTGCAAGGCAATGGCGTGTACGCCCCCGAGCTGCCGTTCTTTGGCGGTCAGCACATCTGGAAAGCCTGTGCCCGCGTGATCGAGGTGCTGAGCCAGAGCGACCGCCTCATGGCCACCGTGGAAATCACCCACAGCTACCCGCACTGTTGGCGTCACAAAACCCCCGTCATCTACCGCGCTGCCGCCCAGTGGTTTGTGCGCATGGACGAGGGCGAGGGCGTGTTCACAAAGGACAAAGCGCCCAAGACCCTGCGCCAGCTGGCGCTGGACGCCATCGAGCAAACGCAGTTTTACCCCGAAAACGGCAAAACCCGCCTGCGCGACATGATCGCCAACCGCCCCGACTGGTGCATCTCGCGCCAACGCAGTTGGGGCGTGCCCGTGCCCTTCTTTTTGCACAAAGACAGTGGCGAGTTGCACCCCAACACCATGGCCATCCTGGACCAAGCCGCCGACATGGTGGAAAAAGGCGGCATCGAAGCCTGGAGCCGCGTGACCGTGGAAGAAGTTCTGGGCGCAGCCGATGCACCCAGCTACACCAAGAGCACCGACATTTTGGAAGTCTGGTTCGATTCGGGCAGCACCTTCCAGCATGTGCTGCGCGGCAGCCACAAAGACGCTTATGGCGTGCCGCCTTTCCACAGCTCCCCTGACAATTCCAGCCCTGAGGCCGACTTGTATCTGGAAGGCCACGACCAACACCGAGGCTGGTTCCACAGCTCGCTGCTGCTGGGCTGCGCCCTGTACGACCGTGCCCCTTACAAAGGTTTGCTGACCCACGGCTTTGCCACCGACGGCCAAGGCCGAAAGATGAGCAAGAGTTTGGGCAACACCGTCGAGCCGCAAACCATCAACAGCAAAATGGGCGCAGAAATCGTGCGCCTGTGGGTGGCCAGCACCGACTACTCGGGCGACCTCAACATCGACGACAAGATCCTGGCCCGCGTGGTCGATGCCTACCGCCGCATCCGCAACACGCTGCGCTTTTTGATGGCCAACGTGAGCGACTTCGACCCAGCGACAGACACCGTGCCCGACGACCAGCTGCTGGAAATCGACCGCTTTGCGCTGACCCGCGCCGCCGAGTTGCAAGCCGACATCCGCGCCCACTTCGACAAGTACGAATTCCACCCCGTGGTCTCCAAGCTGCAAATCTACTGCTCGGAAGATCTGGGCGCGTTCTATCTGGATGTGCTGAAAGACCGCCTGTACACCACAGCCCCCAAGTCGCTGGCACGCCGCAGTGCGCAAACCGCGCTCTACCGCATCACCCACGGCATGCTGCGCTGGATGGCGCCCTTCCTGTCCTTCACCGCCGAAGAAGCCTGGAGCACCTTTGGCAAGTCGGAGTCCATCTTCCTGGAAACCTTCAGCGACTTCGGTGCGGCCAATGCGCAGCTGCTCGACAAATGGGCCCGCATCCGCGAAATCCGCGACTTGGTGAACAAGGACATCGAGAACCTGCGCACCGCAGGCCAGGTGGGTGCATCGCTGCAAGCCGAGATCGCCCTCGCTGCGCCTGCCGCTGACCACGCCTTGCTGGCCAGCTTGGGCGCGGACATCAAGTTCGTGTTCATCACCTCCAAAGTGACTTTGCAGGCAGGCGATGCATTGGCGGTACAGGTCACCGCCAGCCAGGCCACCAAGTGCGAGCGCTGCTGGCACTACGCGGACGACGTGGGCCACGACGCGGCCCATCCCACGATCTGCGGCCGCTGCGTGAGCAACCTGTACGGCGCGGGCGAAACCCGCAGCGTGGCCTGACCTTCACGTACCCACAACACGAGGCACACCCATGGCCAGCAGCAAAAAAATCGGCAAAAGCTACGCCAGCAAAAGCCAAGGCATGGCGCTCTGGCTGGGCATCGCCCTCTTGGTGCTGGTGCTCGACCAGTTCACCAAGGTACTGGTGCTGGGCGCTTTCCAGCTCGGAGACAGCACGCCCATCACCTCGTTTTTCAACCTGGTGCGGGTGCACAACCACGGCGCGGCGTTTTCGTTTCTGGCCGGTGCAGGCGGCTGGCAGCGCTGGTTTTTCACCGGTATCGGCGTTTTCGCGGCCCTCTTCATGGTCTGGATGCTGCGGGCCCACCCCGGCCAAAAACTCTTTGGCCTGGCCATTTCGCTCATCCTGGGCGGGGCCATTGGCAACGTGATCGACCGCCTGCTGCATGGCTACGTGGTCGACTTCCTGGACTTTTACTGGGGTGCCTGGCACTTCCCCGCCTTCAACGTGGCCGATGCCGGCATCAGCGTGGGCGCAGCCTTGCTGATCTTGGACGAAATCCTGCGGGTCCGGCGCGGGCGTTAAGCCATCAATACGCCCAGCCTGAACTTGAGCAGCCTGCGGCAAACCTTGTCTTCGCTGGAAGTTCACCGAAAATCGTATTGGTACAAAATGCCCGCTGAGTAAACCTCACTGGGTGCGCTCGTGAAGGTGTACTTCATCAACCTTCTTTTTGAGGGCGTTGTAGCGGGGTCGCTGTCCAAAACCAGAATGTCTCCAGTTTTACCAATGAACACGGATGTCGGATTGGCACCGGTCGCCAGCATCTCTTTTCCACCAGTTGCTTTGGTCACTCGCACAAGCTGTGCGGCGCTAAAAAGCGTGTAGTAGGCGTAGGTAGAGTCTTCGGCATAACCTTGGGCTTCGGCTTCGGTCGTGAGAGGCCTCGTACTGCCATCAGTCTTGGAGAGTGCGAAGCCACCGCCTCCTTGTCTGCACAAAAAAACAGTGGAAGTATTTTCGCCACACTGGATAGCATTGCCAGTGATGCTGGAAACATCTTTGATCGCACCATCGCCCAAGGAAATTTTCACCACCTTACCAGCACCGGCCAATGCATTCAGAGTGACCCACGCGTTGCGCCCCCCCACATCCACCGAAAGACCATTGGCAAGGTGGGTATCCGTATTTCCCAGCTGAACCATATTGGTCACCGCACCTGTTGTCAGATTGACAGTCAAGAGATTGTTGGCATCGGTGGCTGGACGTCCATTTTCAACAAATGAATACCGCTCACGCCGTCGCAAGACCAGCGCGGTACTGTCATCAAGATGGCGGACATTCACAATTTGACCTGTGAATGGAATTTCGCGCACCACTGAACTCGTCGCCATGTTGTAAACCACAACACCAGAGGTGCTGGGAATGAGCAAAACGTCACCTCTCTTGGAATGTCCGTTGCCGTAGGACGTGACATCGTTCAGGTTTGCAAGTGGGACAGTTTTCGTTTGCCCATTTTCCAGTCGGGCCACAATGACATCGCCCACGAAAACCTCAGTGGTTGCAACTGGCAGTGGCGGTTGCGGTGGTTTGTTGTTCGAGGACGAATCACCACCGCCGCCGCCACAAGCAGCGAGACCCAATGCCAGTGGAATCGACAAAAAACAGTGGGATAACTTATTCATGAAGACTTCCTTGCTTGGCTGTGAATTTCGCCTTATGAATATTTATAAAACAAAGTTACTCAAAAATTACGCGGTTACGCTTTGTTTCAAATGTGGCCTGCACAAGGCTATGCGGTAAGCTATTGCCACTGACAAAACCAATCTTGGAGACCCCATGCCCGGACTGCTGCCCCACATCGACCCCGATGGTCTGCTCGAATTCTCGGTGGTCTACACCGACCGCGCCCTGAACCACATGTCCAAACGCTTTGGCGGTGTGATGACCGACATCTCGCGCATGCTCAAAACCGTGTACGGCGCCCACTCGGTTGCGCTGGTCCCCGGCAGCGGCACCTTCGGCATGGAGTCGGTGGCCCGCCAATTTGCCACCCACCAGCATGTCATGGTGATCCGCAACGGCTGGTTCAGCTTCCGTTGGACGCAGATTTTTGACATGGGCCAGATCCCCAAGAGCCACAGCGTGCTCAAGGCCCGACGCGTGGCAGAAGGTTCGCAAGCGGCCTGGGCACCGGCCCCGATTGCCGAGGTGACCGCCGCCATTGCCGCCGAGAAACCCGCCTTGGTGTTTGCACCCCATGTGGAAACTGCCGCCGGCATGATCCTGCCCGACGATTACCTGAAAGCCGTGGCAGACGCCGTGCACGCCGTGGGCGGCCTGTTCGTGCTCGACTGCATCGCCTCGGGCGCGATGTGGGTGGACATGAAGGCCACGGGTGTGGACCTGCTGATCAGCGCCCCACAAAAAGGCTGGAGCAGCTCACCTTGCTGCGCCATGGTCATGCTGAGCGAACGCGCCCGCCAGGCGATTGACAGCACCACCAGCACCACCTTTGCGATGGACTTGAAAAAGTGGCTGCAGGTCATGGAAACCTATGAGGGCGGTGGCCACATGTACCACACCACCTTGCCCACCGACGCGCTGCAGCGCCTGCAAGAAGCCATGCTGGAAACCGAAGCCTACGGCTTTACCAAGGTGCGCGATGAACAAATGGCGCTGGGCCGTCAGGTGCGCTCATTGCTGCTGGAGCACGGGTTCCCGAGCGTGGCAGCACCTGGCTTTGAAGCACCCGGCGTGGTGGTGAGCTACACCACCGACCCCGAGATCCAAAGCAGCAAGAAGTTCCTGGCGCTGGGCCTGCAGACTGCCGCAGGTGTGCCGCTGCAGTGCGACGAACCGGCCGACTTCCGGACTTTCCGCATGGGGCTGTTCGGTCTGGACAAATGGCATCAGGTGCCACGCACGCTGCAACACCTGCGCGATGCGCTGGAGACCATTGCCCCGAAGGCCAAGCTGGCCGCTTGACCCTATCGCTTGGCTGCATAGCCTGGGTGTAAAAAAACCGCTGCCCGTAAAGGTCAGCGGTTTTTTTCATTCAGACCCTGTAGTCCAAGCGTTCGGTACCGAAGCACCAACGCCTGTTCACAAAGTGAGGATGGTGCAACCCGTGGTCTTGCGAGCTTCCAACGCCTTGTGCGCCTCCTGAATCTGCGCCAAAGGATAAGTCTGGTCGATGTGGATTTTGACCTTACCGCTGGTCACGGCCTCGAACAAGTCATCGGCCATGGCCTGGGTGTTTTCACGCGTGGTGATGTGGCTGAACAGCGTCTGGCGCGTCACATAGATCGAGCCCTTGTTGCCCAAAATACCGGGGGCAAATGGCGGAACTGCGCCTGAGGCATTGCCAAAGCTGGCCATCAACCCAAACGGGGCCAAGCAATCGAGCGACTTGTCCCACGTGTCCTTGCCCACCGAGTCGTAAACCACTTTCACGCCCGCGCCGCCCGTGATGTCCTTGACCTTGGCCTGGAAGTCCTCGGTGGCGTAGTTGATGCAAAACTCCGCGCCATTGGCTTTGGCCAGTGCGCACTTGGCATCGCTGCCGGCCGTGCCGATCAGGCGCAGACCCAGAGCTTTGGCCCACTGGCAGGCGATCAGGCCCACACCACCGGCAGCCGCATGGAACAGCACAAAGTCACCGGCCTGCAAACCACCCTGGGGCAGCGTGCGCTTGAGCAAATACTGCGCCGTCAAGCCCTTGAGCATCATGGCCGCGCCCGTCTCGAACGAGATCGCATCGGGCAACTTGCACACGCACTTGGCGGGCATCACGCGCACTTCGCAGTAGCTGCCGGGTGGCTGGCTGGCATAGGCGGCGCGGTCACCCACCTTGAGATGCGTGACGCCCTCGCCCACGGCCTCGACCACGCCCGAGGCCTCCATGCCCAGCTTGAGCGGCATGGGGAGTTGGTACAAGCCGCTGCGCTGGTAAACGTCGATGAAGTTCAGGCCAATGGCCTTGTGGCGGATGCGGATCTCGCCCGGGCCGGGTTCGCCGACGGTCACATCGACCAATTTCATGACTTCGGGACCACCGTGTTGGTCGATCTGGACTGCAAGGCTCATGGGATTCTCCTGAAAGATGGAAAGCAAACGATGCGTGACTTTGCCACGAATCACGTCCCTGTGTTCGGGGTGGGGACAGGTCGGAGACAGCGGGAATACCCGAATGCCGATACAGTGCCGCATGTCCCAAAAACTCTCTCCCGGCACGGCCTTGATGCTGACCGTGCCCCCACTGCTGTGGGCTGGCAATGCGGTCATCGGCCGCTTGGTCAACACCTTGGTGCCGCCCATCACGCTCAACTTTTTGCGCTGGGCCGTGGCCTTGTTCATCTTGCTGCCACTGGCCTCGTGGGTGCTGCGGCGCAGCAGCGGTCTGTGGCAACACTGGCGGCGTTTTGCCTTGCTCAGCTTGCTGGGCGTAGGCTGCTACAACGCGCTGCAATACCTGGCGCTGCAAACCTCCACGCCGCTGAATGTGACCCTGGTGGCCGCCAGTGGCCCGGTCTGGATGCTGGCCATCGGGGCGCTGTTTTTTCAGGCACCTGTGCGCCGCGCCCAGATGTATGGCGCGGCGCTGTCGATTGTGGGTGTGCTGGTGGTGCTGTCGCGGGGCGACTGGGCGCAGCTCTTGGCCGTGCGTCTGGTCATTGGCGATTTGTTCGTCTTGCTGGCCACGGCCTGCTGGTCCTGGTACAGCTGGCTGCTCAGCCGCAGGGACGAGCCCGATGCCATCCGCAACGACTGGGCGGCCTTTTTGCTGGCCCAGGTGGTGTTTGGCCTGGGCTGGTCCGGCCTGTTTGCGGGCTTGGAATGGGGCCTGACCGATGCCCACATCACCTGGGGCTGGCCACTCATCAGTGCCTTGGCTTTTGTAGCGGTGGGCCCGGCCGTGCTGGCCTACCGCTGCTGGGGCCTGGGCATCCAGCGGGCAGGGCCAGCGGTAGCCGGTTTTTTTGCCAACCTCACGCCCTTGTTTGCAGCCATTTTTTCGGCAGCCTTTCTGGGCGAGTTGCCGCACCTGTACCACGTGGCGGCGTTCGCGCTGATCGTGGGCGGGATTGTGGTGTCGTCCAGGCAATAAGCCGCAAAGGTTTTGCTCAGCTGCTTCAGACATTTGTGAAGTGAATTCATGCGGCGAGTGCACGAAGCCATTTTGCCAAGGACTCTTTTGCACCGACAGTGGCCCCTCGGCAGACTTGAGTTGATCCGCCCGAAGTGCCCTGGTGGACATCTCGTCGAGCGAGAGGCGAACGCCCAGAGATCCACTGCCCAAGCGATCTCGCAACTCAATGACCGCTGAATTCATGGGTTTCATGCCTGTGTCTTTTGACTGACGAATTTCACCAGGCCTTCGCTGGCCTCTTCGATCAAGTCCAATACGTGTTCAAACCCTTGGCTGCCACCGTAGTAGGGGTCAGGTATGACGGGCGCCTGCGTGGTTTGCAAAAACTCAGCGAATCCCCGGATCTTGTGAAGATGCTGTGCAGGGCACCTTTCTTCCAGCAAGGCGCGGTTGTCCCAATCCATGGTCAGCAGCAAATCAAATTCTTCAAAGTCACGCTCGACAACGGGCCGGGCCCTCAAATGCGACAGGTCATAACCTCGTTTGCGCGCATGCGCCTGGCTGCGTTCATCGGGGGGCGCGTCGGGGTGGAAGTTGTGCGTTCCTGCCGAGTCGATTTTGACTTTGTGCAGAAGATCTTGCTCCGCCAGTCTTTGAAAAAAGACGGCTTGTGCCGTGGGACTTCGACAGATGTTGCCCATGCAAACAAACAGAATTTTGAAATCGGCTGGGTTCATTTCATGCTTTGTTGAGGGTGCATAAAGGGGGGTCAAGCCGTTCACCCCAGATCAGAGGCGTCGGGCCAAAACCACAGCCGCAGACGAGCCCCAGCCGACCGTCCAGCACCACATCCGCAAAAACAAACCCGGATGGCTGCCTGCTAAGGCGGCGGATTCATCTCGGTGATGCTGTTCATCTGCTTGGCATCGGAGCAACAGCGGCAGCAAGCCTTCGGGGCCACCGTGCGCATGGATGTGGTCAATTTGCTGCTGGTAATGGTGATCGACAAAGGTCTCGACCGCCGCAATCGTGGCGTAAACGGCAGGTCTACCTGTTAAGGCTGGCAACGCGCCGGTCAGCCATCCGGCCAAACGCCATGGCCCCAAAAGACGACTTCGCTGTGAGACGGGCAACCAACTTTCCACTTGGGTCAAATGGTCGGCTTCGGTCGCGCCATGTGCCTTGGCAAAAGCCATGAGTTCAAGGTCGCCGCGCCACTGCGCTACGGCTTGAATGCCTTTGTAAATGTAGACAGCACCCGTCTCACCCGCATGGTCAGAACGCAGTTCTTGTACAAGATGGTGGGACAGGCCTTTCGTCATCCACAGCGGTGTGTCAGACACCCAACAGTTTCTTGACTTCGGCCAGCGCCTTCATCGACTCTGTGTGCTTGCCTTCTTTG
This sequence comes from Limnohabitans sp. 2KL-1, assembly GCF_003063435.1. Lineage (GTDB taxonomy): Bacteria > Pseudomonadota > Gammaproteobacteria > Burkholderiales > Burkholderiaceae_C > Limnohabitans_A. The sequence continues at coordinate 445,160 of NZ_NESL01000003.1, forward strand.
TGCAATTTTTCACCCTCTTCGCGCAAAGCCTTGACTTTGGACATGTCAGCTGCTGGCAATGTCGCAGAGGGCATCTTGGCATCAATGGCTCGCATCTCACCCGGGCAGCCATGCGCTAAGGCAGTGGCTGCAAAAAACACAAACATTGAACCTAGAACAAGATGTTTCATCGATGAACTCCTTTGTTAAGCCTTCAGGATATGGCAACCTGTCCAACAGAAGACACCTCAAGAATGCTTTGTCCCCAATGAGTGCTCGGGAATAGCTCGCTCAAGGCAAACTGCATTCAAATTTCTTTGTTCTTGGTTAATCGAAATATTGCTTGTTGAAGGAAGAGTGCCACGATGGCCAAATTTTCAGATCGTCTTTCAAGCCTGTCAGAGGGGGATATCTCTGCCATCATCCAGATGGCCTGGGAAGACAGGACTGCCTTTGAAACCATTCAGGAGCGTATGGGTTGGTCTGAGGCAGATGTCATTCGTCTCATGCGACACGAACTGCGTCCCAACACATTTCGGCTGTGGCGCGAGCGTATGAAAGGACGAACGACCAAGCATCGGGCACTGAGAAGCCCAGAAATAAAATTTCACGACCGCCTGGTGGCAGACCATCGAAGGGCGAATTGTTGATTGCCCTTCAAATGGGTCGTAGCGGCAGCCAATGAGAGTGCATTCGAGGTAAGCCGAGGAAAGCCAGTGTCAGCAAGCATAGGCCGCCACCCAGCTTGGGCAGAAAAAATAATTGACTGTTGCCACTGACCGTGGACGGCCCCAAAAAGACCACCAACCGCAGGCTCAAACATCCGCCCAAGGCCACTGCAATGGCCCGATAGCCATTGCAGAACTTCAGCGCACAACGCCAAGATGCGTCAAAACGTCCCCGGATAAGCCCCGCCATCGGCCAACACGTTCTGGCCCGTCATGTAGGCCGCGTGCTGGCTGCACAAAAAGGCGCAGATGGCGCCGAACTCTTGCGGGTTGCCATAGCGCCCTGCCGGGATTTGCGCTTGCTGGATGGCGCGCATTTCTTCCACTGTTTTGCCCTGCTTTTGCGCCATGGCAGGCAGCGTGGCGCGGATGCGGTCGGTGTCGAATTTGCCGGGCAGCAAGTTGTTGATGGTCACGCCTTGCGTGGCGATCTTGCTGCGCGATGCGCCCGCCACAAAACCCGTCAAGCCACTGCGTGCCCCGTTGGACAGGCCCAGCACGTCGATGGGCGCTTTCACCGCACTGGAGGTGATGTTGACGATGCGGCCAAAGCCGCGTGCGGCCATGCGGTCGACCGTGGCTTTGATGAGTTCGATGGGAGTGAGCATGTTGCCGTCGATGGCTTTGAGCCAGGCCTCGCGGTCCCAGTCGCGGAAGTCGCCGGGTGGCGGGCCGCCTGCGTTGGTGACCACGATGTCATAGTCCTTGCCGGGGCCGCCCGCCACGTTCCAGATCGCTTCGCGCCCGGCTTCGGTGGTGATGTCTTGTGCCACCGCGATCAATTGCACTTGACCACCTGTTTCGGCACGCAAGTCGTCTACCGCCTTGTTCAGCACTTCAGCGCCTCGCGCCACCATGACCACGTTCACACCCTCCAGCGCCAAGGCCCGCGCACAGCCCCAGCCCAAGCCTTTGCTCGCGCCGCCCACCAAAGCCCACTTGCCTGCAATGCCCAAATCCATCTTGATCTCCTGTTGGTTTCAAACTTTGGGCGAACGTGTCACCCAGAAAACACCAGACAGCACCAGAACGGTACCGCCCACAATCCACATGTTGAAGGGCTCGCCCAAAATGAACACGCCCATGAGCAGCGTGGACATGGGGCCGATCATGCCGGTCTGCGCCGTCAGGCCCGAGCCGATGCGTTCGATGGCCATCATGACCAGCACCACGGGCACCGCCGTGCAAGCCGTGGCGTTGAGCAGTGACAACCAGATCACGGGCTCGGCCACCTGCGCCGCACCGAGCGGGCGCAGCAGCATGAACTGACCAATGCACAACACACAAGCCACCGAAGTGGCCCAGCCCGCCAGCCTGAGCGAACCCAAACGCTGCACCATCTGACCGCTGTAGCTCAGATACAGCGCATAACTGATGGCACTGCCCAGCACCAGCGCTGCGCCCAAGGCGGCGTTCTTGCCGTCCAGCGCCGCTTCGTGCCCGAACACCAGCATCACACCCGCGTAGCTGATGGCCATGCCTACCCCTTGGCGGTAGCTGATTTTTCGGCCATAAAGCAACCAGCCCAGCACCAAGACCAGCGTGGGGTTGAGGTAAAGAATCAAGCGCTCCAACGACGCGCTGATGTATTCCAAGCCCCAGAAATCCAGAAATGATGCAAGGTAATAGCCGCTGAAGCCCAATCCCAAAATGCCCAGCCAGTCACGCCCAGCAATCCGAGGCTTGCCGCGACCGGCCCACCAGGCCATGCACAAAAACATAGGCAAGGCGAAGAGCATGCGCAACATGACAAGGGTGACCGCATCGACACCATGGCGATAAGCCAACTTGACGATGATGGCTTTGCCGCTGAAGGCGATCGAGCCCGCCATGGCAAACAACAAACCCGTGGTGAGCTGCGGCGAACGTGCAGGCACCGTCAAAAGCCCACCGCCTGCCCATCGCGGCGCGGATCGCTGGCCACCTGATAGCCCTGCACGGCCGGGTCACCCATGCGCCAAATGAATTGGCCTGCGCCAAAGTCCTGGTAAGAATCGTTGATGATGTCGAGCTGGTGGCCGCGTGCGATCAGCTCTTGCACAGTCTGGCCATTCATCGCCGCTTCGACGTTGATGTTCAAGCCCGAGTTGTAGCGCCAGCGCGGTGCGTCACAAGCCGCTTGCGGGTTCTGCCCGTAGTCGAGCATCCGCACCAGGGTTTGCATGTGGCCTTGCGGCTGCATGTTGCCGCCCATCACGCCGTAGCTCATGACCGGCTGGCCGTCTTTGGTCAGGAATGCCGGAATGATGGTCTGGAAGGGCCGCTTGCCGGGCAGGACCAGGTTGGCGGAGTTCTGGCCCTGCAGGTCGGTGCTGAAACCATGGCCCCGGTTTTGCAAGCTGATGCCGTAAGTGGGTTCGACCACGCCCGAACCAAAGCCCATGAAGTTGCTTTGGATGAAACTGATCATCATGCCGTTCTCGTCCGCGGCCGTGAGGTAAATGGTGCCACCCTTGACCGGGTTGCCCGCCTTGAAGTCTTGCGCCTTTTTCATGTCGATCAGCTTGGCGCGGCTGGCCAAATAGGCCGGGGCCAGCATTTGCTCGGGCGGCATCTCCATGAAGCGCGGATCGGCCACGTAGCGGTACACGTCGGCAAAGGCCAGCTTCATGGCTTCGATCTGCAGGTGTTGCGAGTCGGCGCTGTCCACCTTGTGGCTGGCCAGGTCGAAGTTGGACAGGATGCCCAGTGCGATCAGCGCGGCAATGCCTTGGCCGTTGGGCGGGATCTCGTGCAGGGTGTAGCCCCGGTAGTCTTGCGCCATGGGCTTGACCCATTCGGGCTTGAAGTCGGCCAGGTCTTTGGCGGTAATGCTGCCGCCGTTGTCTTTGGCAAAACGCTCAATGGCTTCGGCGATCTCACCGCCATACAGGGCCTGGCCTTTGGTGGCAGCAATGGCCTTGAGGCCCCGCGCCGCGTTCTTGAACTGGAACAACTCGCCCACCTGCGGCGCACGGCCCCAAGGCAAAAAGCTTTGCGCAAAGCCGGGCTGCGACTGCAGCTCGGGTGTGGCCGCAGCCCACTTTTGCTGGACCACCACGGGAATCAAATAACCGCGCTCGGCCACCTCGATGGCGGGCTCCATCAGGTCGGCAAAAGGCAGTTTGCCAAAGCGCTCACTCAAAGCCACCCATCCGGCCACCGCGCCCGGCACGGTAACCGAGTCAAAACCGCGCTTGGGCGGTGTTTTGGTCTCGGCGCCGTATTTGCGGTGAAAGTACTCCGGTGTCCAAGTCGCAGGCGCGGGGCCGGAGGAATTCAGGCCGTGCAGCTCTTGGCCGTCCCACAGGATGGCAAACGCGTCCGAACCCAAGCCGCAGCTCACGGGCTCGGTCAGGGTGATCACGGCGGCAGCGGCGATGGCGGCATCGACCGCGTTGCCGCCCTTGAGCATCATGCGCAAGCCTGCTTGCGCGGCCAGCGGGTGCGAGGTGGAGACCACATTGCGCGCAAACAGCGGCAAGCGGGTGCTGGTGTAGGGGAACTGGTAGTCGAAGTTCATGTCATTCCAAAGTGATCTTGCGTTCGGTGATGATCTTTTTCCATTTGGCCGACTCTTTGGCCAACATGGCGCTGAACTGAGCGGGCGTGCCACCCACGGGCTCAATGCCCAGGCGCTGCAGCTTGTCGATGACTTCCGGGTCCTGCAGCACTTGGTTGGCCGCTGTGTTCACACGGCTCACCACTTCGGGTGGCAAACCTTTGGGGCCAAACAAACCAAACCAGGTGTTGGACTCGTAACCCGGCAGGACATCGGCAATAGGGGGGACGCCGGGCGCCAAAGCGGTGGGTTTGAGGGTGGTCACACCCAAGGCACGCAAACGGCCATCGCGCACATGCGGCAGCCCGGTGGGCAAGCTGTCAAAAAGCACATCGACCTTGCCACTGACCAGATCGGGAATGGCCAAGGCTGTGCCCTTGTAGGGGATGTGCACGACAAACAGATCGGCCTGCGCCTTGAACAGCTCCGCCGACAACTGCACGATGGTGCCGTTGCCGCTCGATGCGTAGTTCAAACGGCCGGGGTTCTTTTTGGCGTAGTCGATCCACTCCTTGACCGTTTTGGCCGGAGAGCTGTTGGGCACCAGCATGATGCTGGGCGCATTGCCCACCTGGCTGATGGGGGTGAAATCCTTGACCGCGTCGTAGGGCATGCGCGGGTTCAAGTTGGGGCCAATCGAGTGGGTGCTGGAGGTGGACAGCAACAAGGTGTAGCCATCCGGGCTGGCCTTGGCCGCCAGATCGGAGCCCAGCGTGCCTCCAGCACCCGGGCGGTTTTCCACCACCAGGGAAGCGCCCATTTTTTCGCTGAGCTTTTGCGACAAAGTACGCGCAAACAAATCGGTGGCCCCGCCCGCCGGGAACGGCACGATCAAGCGCACAGGTTTGCTGGGGTAGTTCTGGGCTTGAGCCGTGCCGCAGCCGATCAGCACCGCAGCCGCAGCGCACAGGCCACGGAGCCAGTTTGTTTTGTTCATGGGAACACTCCAGATAGAACCATCTTGCAAGCAAGAAAACGTCTATTTTCTCAGACGCACTGCGGCCCTGCTGCACCCAAGCGACAAAACCACGAAGACGGCTATCTGGGCAAAGCACCAATGACAACGGCCTCCGAAGAGGCCGTTGTGCGCTGTGATCAAGCGTTCGTCACTCTTCGACGAAAGCTTCTTCACGCTTGGACTTGATGGACGGCAAGGCCACGATGACCAGCAGCAACACAGCCGCCGCCAGCAAACCTGCCGACAAGGGTCGCGTGACAAACACGCTCCAGTCGCCACGCGACAAGAGCATGGCGCGACGCAGGTTTTCCTCCATCATGGGGCCCAGAATAAAGCCCAGCAGCAAAGGCGCAGGCTCCATGCCGAGTTTGATGAAGGTGTAGCCCACCACACCGAACATGGCCACCATCCAGATGTCCCAGGTGTTGTTGTTGGTCGAATACACACCAATGGCGCAGAACAACACGATGGCCGGGAACAACCAGCGGTAAGGCACCGTCAGCAGCTTGATCCAGATGCCGATCAGCGGCAGGTTCAGGATGATCAACATGGCGTTGCCGATCCACATCGAGGCGATCAGACCCCAGAACAGCTCGGGGTTGCTGGTCATCACCTGGGGGCCAGGCTGGATGTTGTGGATGGTCATCGCACCCACCATCAAGGCCATGACGGCGTTGGGCGGGATGCCCAGCGTCAACAGAGGGATGAAGGAAGTCTGCGAAGCCGAGTTATTGGCCGACTCGGGCGAGGCCACACCACGGATGTTGCCTTGACCGAAAGGCACTTCGCCTGGACGGAGTTTGGTTTTCTTCTCGATGGTGTAAGCCGCAAAAGCTGCCAACAAGGCACCACCACCGGGCAGGATACCCAAGGCCGAACCCAAGGCGGTACCGCGCAACACAGCAGGCACCATGTTCTTGAAATCTTCGACGTTGGGCATCAAGCCAGTCACTTTGGCTGTGAAGACTTCGCGGTCTTCTTCAGGCTTGGACAGGTTGGAGATGATCTCGCCGTAACCGAACACACCCATGGCGATGGTGATGAAACCCACACCGTCGGTCAGTTCAGGAATGTCAAAGCTGAAACGGGCCACACCCGAGTTCACGTCGGTGCCGATCAGGCCCATCAGCAAACCCAGCACGATCATGCCCACGGCCTTGATCAGGGAACCCGAAGCCAGCACCACAGCGCCGATCAGGCCCAGCACCATCAGCGAGAAGTATTCGGCCGGGCCGAACTTGAAGGCCACTTCAGTCAGCGGACCTGCAAAGGCCGCCAAAATCAAGGTACCCACGCAACCGGCAAAGAAAGAGCCCAGACCCGCCGCTGCCAAAGCAGGACCGGCCCGGCCTTTGCGGGCCATCTGATAGCCATCGATCATGGTCACCACCGAGGAGGCTTCTCCCGGCAGGTTGACCAAAATGGCGGTGGTGGAGCCACCATATTGGGCGCCGTAGTAGATACCGGCCAACATGATCAACGCAGCCACTGGGGGCAAAGCGTAGGTGGCAGGCAGCAGCATGGCAATGGTGGCCACAGGGCCCACACCAGGCAAGACGCCGATCAGGGTCCCGAGCAGGCAGCCGATGAACGCATAAATCAGGTTCTGGAAGGTGAAGGCCACCCCAAAACCCAGGGCGAGGTTGTCAAACAATTCCATGATTTTTTAATCCTCAACCGGTGATGAATGTGGGCCAGACAGGGAACTGCAGTTTCAGCAGCAACACGAAGGCTGCATAACTGCCAATCGACAGGACCGTGGCCAGAATCAGAACTTCCTTCAGCTTGTAACTGTCTGCGGCCAGGCTGACCACCAAAGTGGTGCCATAAATGGCCGCAATCAATCCCATGGCAGGCAAGCCCATACTCGGCAAGCCCCCCAACAAAATGCCAAACAACAAGTTGCCGGCGATGATGAAAAACAAAGGTTTCCAGGCCCATGAGCCGATTTTGTCGCCGCCCTGGGTTTCCACTGTCAAGGACTTGAACATGACGAACGCGCCGATGATGGCCAACAAAATGCCCAGCAAAAGCGGGAAGTAGCCTGGCCCCATGCGGGCACCTGTACCCACGTTGTAGTTCGTAGCGCCAAATGCGAAGGCGCCGCCTGCCACAAGGTAAAACAGTCCTGAGAAAAAGTCTTTTTGACTTTTGATGTTCACGAGATATCTCCTCTGATTTGAGTTGACGAGATTTTGCGTGAACATTGCGCTTTCAGTGATGTGGGTTACACCTATGTCGCCGGGGTGACGAGCACATGGTTTACCCTGATACACACCCCACAAAGATGCAGGTTTTCGCTGACAACACTCACTTGCTCAAGGGCTTGAAAACCTTGAGCCATTTCGGTGCAGGCAGGCCCCATTTTTCTTCGATGGCGCTGGCTGCCGCCAGCAAGGCATCGCGTGAGGGTCGGCTGGCGGTGCGCTGCGCGAGCACGATGGCATTGCCCTCGCGCGTGGACTTGAAAGCCCAGACCGCATCTTCGCCAAAGGCGGCGCAAATTTTTTCCACACTTTCACCGTAGCTGGACGAGCGGCCAAACAGGTTCACGGTCATGCAGCCTTGTGGGCTGAGCAGATCACGGCAATGGCGGTAGAAGTCAGGCGTGTCCAGCACCGGGGCTGCGGCTTCTTCGTCGTACAAATCCACCTGCAGCGCATCGACCGTGCCACGCCATTCGTCCGACTGGATTTCCTGCGCCGCATCGGCCAACACCACACGCAAGCGTTCATCGTCGGGCGGCAGGCGAAACCAGCCCCGGCAGGCGTGCAGCACACCAGGGTTGAGTTCGATAGCGGTGCAGGTCATCTTGAGTTTCTTGTAGCAAAACTTGGTGATGGTGCCCGCCCCCAGCCCCAGCTGCATGGCGTGTGCACCCTTGACCTCGGCATGCGGGAAAAACAGCAGCCAGCCAAACATGCGCTGCACGTATTCCAACTCGATGTCAAAGGGCCGGTCCAGAAACATCGAGCCCTGAATCCATTCGGTGCCCAGGTGCAGATAACGGATTTCGCCGTCTTCGGAGAAATTGACTTCGGGCAGTTCAATGGCTTTGTTGGCGGCTTTTTTGCGGGTCATTCAGGGTTTCCATGGGCGCGCGCGAGTGAGGCTGCGCCAGCTGCAGTGCCGGGCCAAAGGCCATGCGTTTGCATGACCGCGCACCAGGCAGCGCGTTTTTGTTCAAAGGTCCACGACGCATGGGCGGGACTCGTCGATGGTAGGCGATGGAGCGTGACTTGCTCGGCCAAACCGGCCTGCATCAGTGATTTTTTGACCGCCTTGGCATGGCGAAAGCTTTCTGCCCCATTGTGGGCGATGCCACTCAGCCGTGGGCAGCGCTGCAACAGGTCCGGGAAATCATTGAGTTGCGCAGCACGGATCGCGCTGTCCAGACTGCCCTCGCGCTCGCATTGCGCGTACACATCCCACACACCCACGCCTTGGGCCAGCAGGCACTGACAGCGCAGGGTGTAGTCGCGGTCAGCGGGCCAGGGCGCATCGGGCCACAGGGCCTGCATGATGCGCCAGAAATGGTTTTGCGGGTGGGCGTAGTACTGCTGCAACTGCAATGATTTGACGCTCGGAAAACTGCCCAACACCAGCACGCGGGTGTCAGCGCACACCATTGGAGGCAAGCCCTGCAGGCGAAGGGACGCCGAAGCATCGGTCTGCACAGGCCCGCTCATCTGCTGACTCACCTGACCACTCATGTGCGCGCCAACTTCGGCAAGACCCGCAATGCATTGCGCGTGGTGGCCGCAGCCAGATCGTTCAAGGACACGCCCCGCACATCGGCCAGGACCTGCGCGATGCGGGGCAATTCGGTCGGACTGTTGCGACCTTGAGGCTCGCCCTGCTCCCGCTGCTCGGCCGTCCGGTAGAGCCACTGCGGCGGGATGTCGGGCGCATCGGTCTCCAGCACGATATGGGTCAGTGGCAGATGGCAGGCCAGGCTGCGCAGCTGCAAAGACCGCTCATAGGTCAGCGTGCCGCCAAAACCCAGCGCCAAGCCCATGTCCACAAAGGCCTGCGCCTGCTGGGCGCTGCCATTGAAGGCGTGCGCGATGCCTGAAAGCACCGGGCACTGACGCAGGCCTTTGAGCAACAGGTCGGCCGAGCGCCGCACATGCAGGATCACGGGCAGGCCGTGCTTTTGGGCCAACTTCAGTTGCGCGGTGTAAAAAAACCATTGGCGTTCACGCATGGCGGGGGTGCACAGTTCGGGCACAAAAAAGTCCAGCCCGATCTCGCCCACCGCCACCAGCCTCGGGTCGCTTGCGCGCTCGCTCAGGGCCTGGTCCAGCGCCAGCAAGTCACCGTCCTGCGCATGCGGCACAAACAAAGGGTGGATGCCCAAGGCGTAAGCGTCGCCGTGCCACTGAGCCAGCTGCGCCACCTCGGCCCAGTGCTTGGCGTGCACCGCCGGAATCACACAGCGCGTCACACCGGCCTGGCGGGCCGTTGCACGCACCGCTTCGCGGTCGGCATCAAACTCGGCCGCGTCCAGATGGCAATGCGTGTCGATCCACATTCGAAAATTCAGACAGGCGCTTGCAACACACCCTTGACCAGGTGCAGCTGACGGTCGCAACGTGCAGCCAGCGCTTGGTCGTGTGTGACCACTACAAAGGCGGTGCCGCGCTCGCGGGCCAGTTGCAACATCATCGCAAACACACCGTCCGCCGTTTCGCGGTCCAGGTTGCCCGTGGGCTCGTCGGCCAGCACGCACGCCGGGTCGTTCACCAAGGCGCGGGCCAGCGCTACGCGCTGGCGTTCACCACCCGACAACTCGGCCGGCCGGTGATGCAGACGCTCACCCAGTCCCACACGCTGCAGCCACTGCGTGGCCACGGCGGCGGCTTCGGTGCGGTCTTGGCGGCGAATCCACAGCGGCATGGCCACGTTGTCCAGGGCGCTGAACTCGGGCAGCAAGTGGTGAAACTGGTAGACAAAACCCAGATAGCGGTTGCGCCACTGGCCTTGCTCGGCCGCACTCAAGGCCGACAGCAACTGCCCTTTGAGCTGCACCGCGCCTTGCGTGGGCGCATCCAGCCCGCCCAACAAATGCAACAAGGTGCTTTTGCCCGAACCCGAGGCACCCACGATGGCCAGCGTCTCACCCGCGTGCACGGCCAGGTCCACGCCCTGCAATACAGTCACATCCAGCCGCCCTTCGGTGAAGCGCTTGGTCAGGCCCTGGGCCTGAAGCACCACGGGATTTTTCGTATCACTCATAACGCAGCGCCTCCGCCGGGTTGACCTGGCTGGCGCGCCAGCTGGGGTAGAGCGTGGCCACAAAGGCCAACACCAAAGAAATGATGGCCACCGGCAAAATGTCGCTGGCCAGCGGCTCGCTGGGCATGCGGCTGATCAGGTAAATGTCACGCGGCAAAAAGCTGGCGTTGAACAGCTTTTCCAAGGCGGGCACGATCACGTCGATGTTGAAAGCCACCAGCAGGCCCAGCAACAAACCACTCAGGGTGCCGATCACGCCCACCGTGGCGCCCTGCACCACAAAAATGCCCATGATGCTGCGCGGGCTGGCCCCCAGCGTGCGCAAGATGGCGATGTCGGCGCGCTTGTCGGTCACCGTCATCACCAGCGTGCTGACCAGATTGAAGGCCGCCACCGCCACGATCAGGGTGAGGATGATGAACATCATGCGTTTTTCGACCTGCACGGCGGCAAACCAGGTGCGGTTTTGCTGCGTCCAGTCGCGCACAAAGAACTGCGGGCCCAATGCCAGCTGCAGATCACGCGCCGCCTCACGCGCCAGATGCAAATCACGCAGTTTCAGGCGCACGCCGCTCGGGCCTTCCAGCCGGAACATGCGGGCAGCGTCGTCCACATGCATCAGCGCCAGCGCCGAGTCGTATTCGTAGTGCCCCGATGAAAACGTGCCCACCACACCCATCTGCTTCATGCGCGGCACCACCCCAGCAGGCGTGACTTGACCAGACGGCGACACCAAGGTCACTGGGTCACCGGTCTGCACGCCCAGGTTGTTGGCCAGATCGCGGCCCAGCACCAGGCTGAACGCGCCCGGCTGCAGATGCTGCAGCACACCGGCTTGCGTATCGTTCGACAAATCGCTGACTTCGGGCTCCAGCGCCGGGTCGATGCCGCGCACCAGCACACCTTTCATGTCGTCGCCCCGCGCCAGCAGAGCCTGCGCGGTGATGAAAGGCGCAGCACCCACCACTTGCGGATGCGCCTTCAGCCGGGCCAGCAAAGCAGGCAATTCGGCCACAGCCGCACCATCGGCCGCATAAACCTCGATGTGCGAGACCACGCCCAACATGCGGTCGCGCACTTCTTTTTGAAACCCGTTCATCACGCTCAGGACGATGATGAGCGCGGCCACCCCGAGGCCAATGCCCATCATGGACACCCCCGAAATGAAGGAAATGAAGCCATTGCGCCGTGTGGCGCGGCCTGCACGCGTGTAGCGCCAGCCGAGCACCAGCTCGTAGGGAATGTTTTTGAAAAAAGACATAGACCCGTATTGTGACGAATGAACCCAACGACTCATCCCGCGTCAACCAAAGGCCCGTGCCGGCACGGTTAGCGGCGGGACACATTGATCGACTGACGCACCTTGGCCAAGTTTCCTGAGACCTGCAGCTTCAGGCTGTCTTCAGCGCAGCCAAGAATAATTCTTGCGTGTCATCGCCCTTTTTTGTTTTTATCTCATTTTCACCATGAAAACCTCTATACCCACAAACCCGCCCACCCCAACGCATTACCGCGGTACCGTGATCGCACTGCATTGGATCATGTTTGGACTTTTGATCGCGGTGTTTGCCAGCATTGAATTGCGAGTGCTCTTTGAAAAAGGCACAGAACCACGCGAGATGATAAAAACCGTGCATTTCATGCTCGGCCTTGTCGTGCTGGCCCTGGTTTTGTTGCGCGCAGCAAACCGGGTCCTGAGCCCGCAGCCCAAGCCTGCCCATATTCCGGGGGGCCCTTGGATCAAGGGCATGGCTCAGCTGGCCCATATTGGACTTTATGCCGTGATGATTGGCATGCCATTATTGGGCTGGTTGTCCTTGAGTGCAGCCGGAAAACCCATCCCGTTTTTGGGTTTTGAATTGCCTGCACTGATGGTGCCGGACAAAGACCTCTCCAAGCAAATCAAAGGTTTGCACGAAACCCTCGGTGTGGCCAGCTATTGGCTGATCGGACTGCACATCACCGCCGCCTTGGGCCATCAATGGATTTTGAAAGACAAGCTCATCGAGCGCATGTCGCTGCGCCATTTGCGCAGCGCATGAAGTTCATCACTTCCCTTCAATTTTCAAAGGTGGGGCCTGCGACAATCAGGCCCCATGCACCTGATCATTCCTTATGCGGCCAGTCATGGCTTTTTCGGCCAAGAGGCTTTGACGGGCTTGCAGCTGCCAAATTTACAGGCTCTGCTGGCCCTTTTGCAGCGCCAACAGGTCATGCAAGACACCGACACCACACCGCTGTACATGCCCCACGAGCGTCTGCATGCCAGCGCCCTGGGCTGGAACACCGCCGACACCCACGCGAGCTTGCCCTGGGCCGCCTGGCACAACGCATGCAACAACCCCAGGCAAGTCACCACCAACGCCTTACACCAAGCCTGGATGACGCCCTGCCACTGGCAAGTGGGCATGGATCAAGTGGTCATGGCCGACCCGGCGCATTTGCAGCTGTCGGACGAGGAGTCGCAGCAACTGCTGGAGGCAATGCAGCCGTTTTTGCTGGAAGACGGCTTGCAGGTGACTTGGCACAGCGCCTTGCTGTGGCACGCCAGCGGTGACATGCTGGCCGAACTGGCCACCGCCTCGCTCGACCGGGTGATCGGTCAAAACGTGAAAGACTGGATGCCTGCCGGCACGGCCGCACGCCCCTTGCAACGCCTGCAAAGCGAAATGCAAATGCTGCTGTACAACCACCCAGTGAACAATGCCCGCGACGCACGCAGGCAAATCGCCGTCAATTCTTTTTGGCCGCACGGGGCGGGCACGCTGCCCGTTGATGCGGCCATCTCAACACCCCATCTGAAAATACCCGACGCCCTGCGTCACAGTGCTTTGCGCGGCGATGTGCAGGCCTGGCGACAAGCCTGGCAACAACTCGACGCCACCGCCATGGCCGACTTGCTGGCCCACTTCAAAGCCACCGGCCAGGCCACGCTGAGCCTGTGCAGCGAACACGCGGCGCACACTTACACGGCAGCGCCTGCTGGCTGGCACCAGCGCACAACACGCGCATTCCAACGACTCTTCAACAAAGCCACACCTGCAGCGGCTCTTCAAGCCCTCATCACCCCATGAATTTGCTCACCCGAGATGTGCCCCCCCGCAGCGCCTGGGCGCTGGAACAAGCGGGCATCCACCCCCTGCTGGCCCGCCTGTATGCCGCCCGTGGCGTGCAATCCAAAGACGAACTCGACGACGCCCTGAACCTGCTCCTGCCCCCGGCCGGCATGTTGGGCACCCACGAGGCCGCCAAACTGCTGGCCGACGCCATGGCTGACAACAAGCGCCTGTGCATCGTGGCCGATTACGACTGCGACGGGGCCACCGCCTGCGCCGTGGCCGTGCGTGGCCTGCGCATGCTGGGGGCACACAACGTCAGCTACCTGGTGCCAGACCGCGTGGTGGACGGCTACGGCCTCACGCCCCCGATTGCCGAACGCGTGCACAAGCAAGGCGCGGATGTGTTGATCACCGTGGACAACGGCATCGCCAGCGTGGCGGGCGTGCAAGCCGCGCAAGCGCTGGGCCTGCAGGTGCTGGTGACCGACCACCATTTGCCCGGCAGCGAACTGCCTGCCGCCGAAGTCATCGTCAACCCCAACCAGCCCGGTTGCAGCTTCACCAGCAAATCGATCGCGGGCGTGGGCGTGATGTTTTACGTGCTGCTGGCCCTGCGGGCCGAGCTGCGCCAGCGTGGTGTTTTTGACGCGAGCAATCAACCCAGGTTAGACGCCCTACTGCCGTTGGTGGCTTTGGGCACCGTGGCCGATGTGGTCAAGCTCGACGCCAACAACCGCCGCCTGGTGGCCCAAGGCCTGCGCCGCGTGCGTGCAGGCGCACTGCCGCCCGGCATGTCGGCGCTGATGCGCGCAGCGGGCCGCGAAACCGCCAAGGCCACGACTTTTGACTTTGGCTTCGCTTTGGGCCCACGCATCAACGCCGCAGGCCGTCTGGCCGACATGACGCTGGGCATCGAATGCCTGCTGACCGACGACGCGGGCTGCGCCGACGAGCTGGCCAAGCAGCTGGACGCGATCAACCGCGAACGCCGCGTGATCGAGGGCGACATGCGCGAGATGGCCATGGAAATGGCCGAATCGCTGTTTGACGAGGGCGACGAGCCGCCGCCCGCCATTTGTGTGTTCGACCCGGATTTTCACGAAGGCGTGGTGGGCATCGTGGCCTCGCGCATCAAGGACAAGCTGCACCGCCCCACCTTTGTGTTTGCGGCCAGCAGCGCGCCTGGCAAGGAGCACGAACTCAAGGGCTCGGGCCGCTCCATTGCGGGTTTTCATTTGCGCGATGCACTCGACTTGGTGGCCAAACGCGCGCCCGGCGTGCTGCTGCGCTTTGGCGGCCACGCCATGGCGGCGGGCTGCACCATTGCCGAAGAACACCTGGATGTGTTTGAAGAAACGCTCAACCAAGTCGCCATGGAATGGCTGGACGCCGCCACCCTGCAACGCCGACTGGAAACCGATGGCCCGCTGCCTGCCGAATACCGCCGGGTAGACCTGGTGGACATGCTGCACCACAAGGTCTGGGGCCAAGGCTTTGCACCGCCCGTGTTTTGCGAAGAAATCGAGATCGTGTCGCAGCGTCTGGTGGGCGAAAAACACCTGTCGCTCAAGATGAAGCACCAAGGCCAGCCGGTCGAGGGCATCTGGTTTGGCCGGACTGAGCCTTTGCCTGCGCGGGTGAAACTGGCTTATCGGCTCGACGCAGACGAATGGCAGGGCCAAAAGCGGGTGCGGTTTTTGGTGGAAGGCGCGGAGCTTTGAGGAACGTCTGACCTGAAGGTCCGACCTACAGGGAGCGTCTTTGGCAGGTCGGTGGCTTCAGCCCCGACATGTCTCTCAGTGCTTGGTCGCGACCTTGGCCTGCAAGGCGTTGAGCACCGGAGCCGACACCAGCCCCGACACATCGCCGCCCAGCTTGGCGATCTCGCGCACCAAGGTGCTGCTGATGTGCTGCACGCCCGCGCTGGTGTGCAAAAACACCGTATCCACCTCGGGGGCCAGATGGCGGTTCATGCCCGACATTTGCGTTTCGTAGTCGTAATCGGTCACCGAGCGCAGGCCGCGCACGATGACCTGGGCGTTTTGCGAACGCACAAACTCCACAATCAAGCCATCAAATGGCAGTGCCTTCACGTTGGGGCAATCGGCCAGCGCGGCTTGCGCCAAAGCCAGCCGCTCGTCCAAAGAGAACATCGTGTTTTTATGGTGCGCCCGGGCCACGGCGATGATGACTTGGTCAAAGAGCTGAGCGGCGCGGCGAATCGCGTCCTCGTGCCCCAGCGTCAGCGGGTCAAAGGTGCCTGAATACACGGCGGTCACAGCGGCGTTGGCAGATCGGCTCATGGTGGGGTCCTTGAAAAACGGGGACGGGTTTTAGGTAGCTTGGCCGGCAAATTATGCGGTCCGTTGCAACAAATGCGCATGCACGGCACCTGCTTTGAGGTGGCGTTCACATTGGAGCCCCAAAACACCCAGTGCTTCAGCGGTCCAGGCCACAGGCGCTTCCAGATAAATCCAGCCCCCCGCAGGCACGGCCTTGGCCGCTGCTTTCAGGGCGGGCTCAAACCAGGGTCCGTCAAACGGTGGGTCGAGAAAGACCAGGTCCACGCTGCCCGCAGGCAAGCGGCCCAAAGCCGTGACAGCATCACCCCGCTGGACGTTGACCCTGTCGGCTTTGAGGCGCGCAGCATTCTCTTGCAAATCACGCACCAGCACAGCGTCTTGCTCGACCATCAGCACATGGGCTGCGCCACGCGAAGCGGCTTCCAGACCCAGCACGCCGGTGCCAGCAAACGCATCCACACAGCGCCAGCCACTCAAGTCTTGGCCCAACCAATTGAACAGCGTTTCACGCACGCGATCGGGCGTGGGGCGCAAGCCCGGTTTGTCAATCACCTTCAACCGGGTGCGGCGCCACTGCCCGCCGATGATGCGGATCTCGTGCGAAGGCGGGCCTTTGGGCGCACGGTGCACCGGCTTTTTGGCATCTGGTTTGCGGGCATTGCCGCTGGGCGACTGCCGTGAAGATTTGGATGAGGGCATAGGCAGCAAGTGTAAAGGCCATGAAGCCAAGCGATTTGCCGGCTCATCCAAGAAGACCCGCACCCTGCACGACACACAGGCAGAAAAAAACCAGCACGCAGCTGGTTTTTTCTGAGGCCATGAGCCAGGCCGAGGCCTGGCCATTCAGCTCACTTGGGTTGAGCGGCTTTGGCATCCGCTTTGGCTTCGGCCTTGGCCGCTGGGGCATCAGCCTTGGCGGCTGCTTTGGCCGCTTTCTTTTCCGCTTTGGCAGCGGCTTTTTTCTCCGCCTTGGCTTTGGCATCGGCTTTGGCGTCTTTGACCTCTGTTTTGGCCGTGGCTACTGCCGCAGCAGGTGCAGCCACAGCTGCAGCGGGCGCAGCCGCAGGGGCTTGGGCGAATGCACCGGCAGCAAAGAAACCGGCGACGAGGGTGGCGAGCAGCTTGTTCATGAGAAGGGTCCTTGATTCAGGTTGTCAGTCCAACACCTTGCTGGACTTGCAACTACAACGCGGCCCGACACGCCGCTGATGACCCCAAGAGACATGCAGTTGTAACGCCATGTGTTTCCCCGCCACCTTGCCTGGGCCGCAGGCACATCGCCCATGTCCATCCACTGCCGGGCATTTTGACGACGCGAACATGACGCACATCAAATGCCCAGCAGATCACGCTGGAGCCAAGGACCCAAGCCCTCTAGAGTGGCCACTGGATACAGACCTTGATGCGAAACGCCATGACCACCTCCAACACCGAAGCCCCGATTTCACACTTCTCCAACTGCCACCTAGGCATCTTTGCCCAGTTGTCGCGCATGGGGGGCTTGCCGGCCTTGCTGGGACCGGCCGCTCAAGCCCGAAGAATTGCCGAAGAGTCTTTGGCCTTCTTCAGCCAAGCCATGTACAGCCATCACAGCGAAGAAGAACTGGACCTGTTCCCTGCCGTGCGTCAAAGTGCTGTCGCTGGTGAAGAACGCTTGAGTGTCGAGGGCCTGACCGAGCAATTGACGCACGACCACCGCGCTCTCGAAAAACTGTGGGAATCGCTGGAGCCCGGTTTGCGCAAAGTGGCCAAGGGCCAGGACACCACGCTGGATGTGCTGGCATTGCAGTCCATGGTGGACCGTTACCAGGCGCATGCCCGGCTTGAGGAACAAGATTTTTTACCGTTGGCCCAGTCCATTCTCGGGCGCAACGACAACCACTTGGCGGCCCTGGGCCTGAGCTTGCACATGCGGCATGTGCCGCATTTCGCGGCCCACATTTGACACTCAGGGCGCAGGCACCCCCACCACCACGGTGACCATGCGCTCGGGTTGCAGCACCCGAGCCATGGCCCGGCGCACGTCGCCCACACCCAAGCGCTCGATTTGTTGCGTCCAGGTGTCCAGGTAATTCAACGGCAACCGGTTCCAGGCGATGTTGGCCACGTTGTCGAGCAGCTTGCGGTTGCTGTCGATGCGCAGCGCAAACCCGCCCACCAGATTGGATTTGGCCGCTTGCAACTCGGCCTCGGTCGGGCCCTCGCGCACAAAGGCTTGCACCACATCTTTGGCGACCGCGACCGCTTGCTCTGCTTGGTCAGGCCGGGTTTGCAGGCCAACAGTGAAAGCCCCCGCGTGCAGGCCCGGTGAAAAATAGCTGTAGACGCTGTAGCTCAGGCCGCGCTTTTCACGCACCTGTTCGGTCAGGCGCGACACAAAACCACCGCCGCCCAAAATGTGGTTGCCCACCAGCAGCGCAAAAAAATCAGGGTCGTTGCGCTTGTAGCCGGGCTGGCCCATCAGCACATGGGCTTGGGCCGAGTCAAAAGGCACGCTCAGTTTTTGTGCATCGACCAAGCTGGCCACTTCGGCCACTGGCGGCAATGGCTGGCACCCCGAGTCGCTGGGCCACAGCGCCAGCAATCGCTGGACCAGGGCATCGGTCTGCGCGCGGCTGAGCGCCCCCACCACGCTCACCGAAGCGCGGCAAGCGCGCAGTGACTGGGCATGCAGTTGATGCAAGTCTTGCGCCCCGATGCGCGAAAGGGTTTCGGGCGTGGCTCGAAATCCATAAGGGTGCGCGCCATACACTGCCGTGGCGAAACGCTGTTGCACCTGCGTACCGGGTTTGGTCAGCGACTCGCGGATGGCCGCACTCATGCGTTCACGGTCGCGCAGCCAGATGGCTTCGGGAAAGGACGGGTGCGCCATTTGCCGGGCAGCCAGCGCCACGGCCTGGTTCAGCAAATCGGGGTAACTCAGGCTGCGCAAGGAAAAGCTCATGCGGTCTGCGCTGGCACTGACGCCAAAACTGGCCCCCAGGTCGGCCCAGGCTTCACCGATCGCGTTTTCATCCATGGCCTGGGCATACGGCCCTTGGCCTGTCGGACTGGTCCGCATGCCGCTGGCGATTTGCCCGGCCATGACCGAGGCCAGGCCCGCTTGAAGCGATGGATCGCGGCGACTGCCCGCGTCCAGATCGATCTGCACATCGACCATGGGAATGGCATGGCTTTCCACCAAGTACACGCGCGCCCCGCTGGGCTGCGTCCAATGCAGGATGGGCAAGGCCGCCTGTGCCCAGTTGCTGGCCAACAGGCAGGCACCCAGCAAGGCCGAGCGGGCAAGGCCCGACAAAGCAGTCCGTTGGGCCCCGCGGCTGCCCGCAGCGTGACACGCAGGCTGAGCTGAAGATCGGGCAGGAAACGGGCTCATAGAACCCGAAGAAATCAAAGTCATGGCGTGTTCACTTTCGCGGTGTGGCGATGGCGCGGCAAAAAATGGAGCGATGGCCCCAGCGCTGTCAATGGCGTGCCCCGACGGCCGCACGCCGAGGGCGGGGCTGTCCCGAGAGCGGCTGAGGCCGCAAGATGGCCACCGTCAGCTTGTCGTCACCAAAATATTTTTTCGCGACCGCTTGCACCTGCACCGGGGTGATCTGGCGCAAACGAGCGATGAGCTGCTCACCATGGTCCGGCGGCAAACCCAAGGTCCAGGCCACGCCCAGTTCACGCGCTTGGTTAAAAACCGAGTCCAGTTTGTAGATTTCGCTGGCCACCCACTGGGTTTTGACGCGCTTGAGTTCAGCGTCGGTCACACCTTCATCGGCCACGCGCTGGATCTGTGCTCGCAAGGCGGCTTCCAGGGCCTCGGGAGGCTGGCCCTTGGCCGGCACCCCTTCCAGATAAAAGAACTGCGGGCCGCGGCCCATCAGGCCGTTGTGGGCACCCACGCTGTCGGCCAGGCGCTGCTCGCCTTGGGTGAGCGCCCGCTCCAGACGGGCACCACTGTAACCATCGAGTACCGCAGACAGCACCGTCAGCGCCAGCGCGTCCTCGTGATCTGGCGTGACCTGCATGCTGGCCAAACGCGGCACCTTGAAGGCCAGCGCCACATACGACTGCTCGGCGGGAGCCTTGAATTCAAAACGCCGCAAACCCTGCTGCGCGGGCTCTTGCTGAGGCTTGCGATCGGCCACAGGGCGAGCAGGAATGGCGCCATAGTATTTCTCGGCGAGGGCTTTGACCTGCAACGGCTCGACATCACCGGCCACCACCACCACGGCATTGGCGGGCGAGTACCACTTGCGGTAAAAATCGCGGGCGTCCTGGGCCGTCATGGCTTGCAGGTCGCTCATCCAGCCCACGATGGGACGGCGGTAGGGGGAGGCTGCCAAGGCGGTGGCCGACAGCATCTCGTACAACTGGGCGCGCGGGTTGTCGTCGGTGCGCAAGCGGCGCTCCTCCTTGACCACTTCCAGCTCTTTGGCAAATTCGGCATCAGGCCACTGGTTGTTGGCAAAACGGTCCGACTCCAGCCGCATCACCGCCTCCAGCTGACTGGACGGGATCTGCTGGTAATAACCGGTGTAATCCTTCGACGTGAAAGCGTTTTCGCGCCCACCCAAAGCCGCCACCCGGCGCGAAAATTCGCCAGCTGCCAGCGTGGGCGTGCCCTTGAACAGCATGTGCTCCAGCACATGGGCCACGCCACTGGTGCCATCCACCTCGTCCATCGAGCCCACGCGCAACCAGACCATGTGCACAGCCGTGGGGGCCCGCCGGTCGGGCTTGACCCACAGCGTCATGCCGTTGGACAGGGTAAAAGTGTGGGTCTTGGCTGCGGCGCTGGCCGGAGTGCTTTCAGTTTGTCCCGCCAAAGCGGATGCACCTGCGGGGGTTTGTGCCCCTACACCCCAAGGCACTGCCGCCAAGGCCAAGGCCAAAGAAATATCCAGAAGAAAGTTCGGTTTCATAGAATGCATGATCCTTGAAATCCACACCATGTTCAGTTTCTTCAAAAAAAAATCCCCAGCCTCCGAGGCCCAATCGGCCACAAGCCCTGCGCCGCAGCCAGCGCCTGTGCCGGTGACAAGGGCTGCAGCCCAAGCTGACAAAGCCCACGACGCACAGCCCGTTCACACCGATGCGGCCCCGCCCGAGCGCCAAAGCTGGATGGACCGCCTGAAGGCTGGCTTGCGCAAAACCGGCTCCAGCATCACCACCGTCTTCACGGGCACGCGCATCGACGACGAACTGTACGAAGAGCTGGAAACCGCCTTGCTCATGGCCGATACCGGTGTCAAGGCCACCGAACATTTGCTGCAAGATCTCAAGCGCCGGGTCAAAGACACCAAGGCCACCGACCCCTCACAGGTGAAGACTTTGCTGGCCGATGCCGTCACCGACCTGCTGCAGCCCTTGCAAAAGCCCCTGGCCATTGGCGACCACCAACCCACCGTGATCATGGTGGCGGGTGTCAACGGCGCTGGCAAGACCACCTCGATCGGCAAGCTGACCAAGCACTTGGCCGACGAGGGCCTGAGTGTGTTGCTGGCGGCGGCCGACACCTTCCGCGCTGCCGCCAAAGAGCAGCTGGCCGTCTGGGCCGACCGCAACACGGTCGAAATCGTCAGCCAGCAGGGGGGCGATCCGGCCGCCGTCAGCTTTGACGCCGTCACCGCTGGCCGCGCACGGGGGCGCGATGTGGTGCTGGTGGACACGGCGGGCCGCCTGCCCACCCAGCTGCACCTGATGGAAGAGCTGAAAAAGATCAAGCGCGTGGTCCAAAAAGCCGACGGCACGGCCCCTCATGAGGTGCTGCTGGTGATCGACGGCAACACCGGTCAGAACGCTCTGGCCCAGGTCAAGGCGTTTGACGACACCCTGGGCCTCACGGGCCTGATCGTGACCAAACTGGACGGCACGGCCAAGGGCGGGGTGCTGTGTGCCATAGCCCGCGAAAAGCCGATCCCGGTGTATTTCATCGGGGTGGGTGAGAAGCTGGAAGACCTCGAAACCTTCAACGCCCGCGAGTTTGCCCAAGCCCTCTTGGGTTGAGTCCCGGCGCGGGCATGTCCGTCAGCGCACAGACAGCCCAGTGCCAACCCCTCAAAATACGGGAAAACCCTAGTCTTTATACGACATTGACCCTCATTAGCACTCCTCATGAGAGAGTGCTAATATCCAAGTATTCTGAAAGGAGTTCTGGTATGAACATTCAAACTGGTTCGCCCGCCACAGCCATTGCGCTGAGCAACCCTTGGGCGGTCGTGCCCTCGCTCGGCCACCTCGACGCCTACATTTCTGCGGTCAACCGCATGCCTATGCTCACCCTCGAGGAAGAGCAAGAGGCTGCCCGCCAACTCAAAGCCAACGACGACCTCGAAGCCGCCCGCAAACTGGTGCTCTCGCACCTGCGCTTGGTGGTGTCGGTGTCGCGCCAATACTTGGGCTATGGCCTGCCACACGGCGACCTGATCCAGGAAGGCAACGTGGGCTTGATGAAGGCCGTCAAGCGCTTTGACCCCGAGCAGGGCGTGCGCTTGGTGAGCTACGCGCTGCACTGGATCAAGGCCGAAATCCACGAGTACATCCTGAAAAACTGGCGCATGGTCAAGGTGGCCACCACCAAGGCCCAGCGCAAGCTTTTCTTCAACCTGCGCTCCATGAAACAGGGCTTCAAATCCGAAGCCGACGAGGGCACGCACCGCGACACCCTGACGCCGGACCAGGTCGACTCGATGGCGAACAGCCTGAACGTCAAGCGCGAAGAGGTGCTGGAGATGGAAATGCGCATGTCCGGCGGCGATGTGCTGCTGGACCCGGCCCCATCGGACGATGGCG
The DNA here is from genome assembly GCF_003063435.1 of Limnohabitans sp. 2KL-1. Classification (GTDB taxonomy): domain Bacteria; phylum Pseudomonadota; class Gammaproteobacteria; order Burkholderiales; family Burkholderiaceae_C; genus Limnohabitans_A. The sequence goes on from NZ_NESL01000003.1 coordinate 467,752, forward strand.
AACAGGCCTTTGGCCCCATTGCCTACTTGGCCGATGTGAACCATGAGCCCACCGCCATGATCGAAGCGCACCAGCGCGATGTGATGGCCAGCGATGGTCTGGCGAGCGCGCTGAATGTGCTGGATGCGCGCAGCCGCCGCATCGTGGAAGAGCGCTGGCTCAAGGTCAATGACAACGGCTCGGGCGGCATGACGCTGCACGATCTGGCGGCCGAATATGGCGTGAGCGCCGAACGCATCCGCCAGATCGAAGTGGCGGCCATGAAAAAGATGAAAAAGGCACTGGTTGAATTTGCCTGAGACCGCCAAGAGATCGTCTTGAATCGCCGAAGCCGGTCGTTTGGCCCGGCTTCTGTGTCATCAGGGTGGTTACTTGTCCTTGAGGCAAGCACCGCCCGACACGATTCACGGCCATGAAAAAACCCGCCCAGGCGGGTTTTTTCATGAGTGGCACGCGTTTCAACTTACTGGATGTTGGCCAACAAACGGTAGATGACACGGCCGTCCTTGCTGACGTTGGCAGTCGGCTGCGCCATCTGACGCAAAGTGCTGGTCACCGTGTCGTAGGTCGCACCTGGATTGCGTGCCCAAAATAAAGCAGCGGCTCCGCCCACATGCGGACTGGCCATGGATGTGCCCGACATGCTGACCACACCACCGCCGAGTTTCAACGAAGGGATGCTCACGCCGGGTGCCCAGATGTCCACACAGCTGCCGTAGTTGCTGAAAGACGCCTCAAGGTCGTTGCTGTCAGTCGCCGCTGTGACCAATACGCCTGGCGTACCGCCGCCAATGCGGGCAGGCGATGCGGTGCAGGCATTGGCCGCCGAATTGCCTGCCGCGATGGCAAACACGATGCCGCGTGCTGCTGCGGCACGCACTGCGTCGTCGAGCATCTGGCTGGCACCACCGCCCAAACTCATGTTGGCCACTGCGGGTTGGATGGCATTGGCGGCCACCCAGTCCACACCCTTGATCACCGAGGTGGTGGTGCCCGAACCGTTGCAGTCCAGTACCTTCACACCATAAACGGGCACGCCGGGGGCCATGCCCACCACAGCGGCTGTGTTGTCGTAAGCGCCAATCGTGCCCGCCACATGGGTGCCATGGCCATTGCAATCGGTGTTGCGCAGATCGCCCACAAAATTCACGTGCCCTGGACGATTCAGGTCTGCATTTTTGGTGTCCACACCGGTATCAATCACGTAAACACGCACACCAGAGACTGTGCCCGCGCCATTGCCAGCCAGGGTGTAACTTTGCGTGGCCTGTGTTTTGCTGATGCCCCACGGGAGCGACTGGGTACTGACGGCCGTGGTTGAACCAGAGCCGGGTCGCGCATCGACCTTGAAGATTTGTTCTTCTTCGATCAAGTCCACAGAAGGTTCCGCACGCAAGGCGTCTAATTGAGCCTGTGTCAGGCGGGCAGACATGCCCTTGAAAACCCGGCCAAATACCGTGTTGGCCCGGATGTTGTGCTTTTTCTCCATTGACTGCACATGGCCCACCACGCGTTCGCCCACATAAGCCCAGCCGGCGGGGTCCGCAGCCATGCGTTCGTCACGCACCGATCCCGGTTTGACGACCGTCATGGCGCTTTCCTTGAAGCGGATGACGTAATTTTTATCACTGGTCTGGGCTGCAGCCATGCCGCTCCAACTCAAAGCCAGAGCAGCCATCAATGATGTTAATTTAATCATTATTACCTTTCATTTATTAAAAAAGTGTCAATATAAATAAATTCTACATCACCGCCGACGAATGTGTCAACCGCCAGCCAGACGGGAGGGATGACCTAAGATCAAGGCCAACAACGCTTCACCTGACCATTGAACAGGACACCCCCATGAAATCGCATTGGCCTCGTCGCTTCGCCCTGACCGCGCTCAGTGGCATGATCACTACACTGGCTTTTGGCCAAATAAGCCCCAGTCAATGGCCCTCACAAACCATCAAGCTGGTGGTGGGCTTTCCTGCTGGCTCCAGCCCCGACCTGACCGCCCGGGCCTTGGCAGAACCTTTGGCCAAGGCACTGGGTCAAAACGTCATCGTGGAAAACAAAGTGGGGGCGGGCGGCAACATCGCCGCAGACTTGGTGGCCAAGTCCACCGACGGCCACACCTTGGGCCTGATGATCAACGGCAACATGACCATTGCCCGCATTCTGAATCCCAAAGTGCCTTATGACCCGCTCAAAGACTTGGCACCTATCAGCCTGATCGGCAAAGCGCCGCTGGTGCTGACTGTGCCCGCGTCAGGGACCGGCGTGGCCCCCGGCCAAACTGCCACCGAATGGCTGAGCCAGGCCCAAAAAGCGGGTGACAAGCTCAGTTATGCCTCGCCTGGTGTGGGCACGGTGGCGCACCTGGGCATGGAACTGCTCAAAACCAAAGCGGGCATTGCGCCGGTGCATGTGCCCTACCCTGGAAACCCGCAAATCATCACCGCCATGCTGGGCGGCCAAGTGCAGCTGGCCTTGCTGCCTCCCGCCATGGCCGCAACCCAGGTGCGCAGTGGCAAGTTGCGGGCCATCGGCACCACCAGCACCGGCCGCAGCCCGGTCGCGCCGGAAGTGCCCAGCTTGGCCGAAGCAGGTGTGAAGGATTACCAGCTGGAAATCTGGAACGCGGTGGCAGCACCCGCCTCAATGCCCACCGCCGTGGCCAACAAGCTGTCCGCCGTGGTCAGCGACATCGTGCGTGCGCCCGAGATGCGTGCCCGCTTGTTCCAGCAAGGCTGGCAGGTGGTGGGTTCGTCGCCCGAAGGTTTGCGCAACCGCATTCAGTCTGACACGAAAGCGCTGGGTGACATCATCCGCAGCCAGAAAATCGAGTTGAACTGAGGGTTCTCAAGCCTTTACACGTACCCGGCAAGTCTGCGGCCAGATGAGATGGCCGCACCCTGCCTTGCCTGTGCAAATCACTGCCCCTTGAGCAGGATCTTGACGTCAGCGGCCAACGCCTCCGCTCCGCTGGCATGGCGGTTGTACAAGCGAATGCGCCCTTGCGGGTCAAAGGTGAAGCTGCCCGCCGAGTGGTCCATGGTGTAGCTGGTGGGGGTTTTGCCTTCGACCTTTTTGTAATAGATCTTGAAGTCCTTGGTCACTTTGGGCAGCTGCTCCAGCGTGGGGCGCAAGGCCACAAAATCCGGCCCGAAATTGGCCATGTAGGCCTTGAGCAACTCCGGTGTGTCGCGCTCAGGATCCACTGTGATGAAGATGCCCTGCAGCTTGGCACCATCGGCCCCCAGCAATTGTTTGGCCTGCGCCATTTCCTGCAAAGCGGTGGGGCAGACGTCGGGGCATTGGGTGAAGCCAAAAAACACCACCACGGCTTTGCCCGCGAAGTCTTTGAGGGTGCGCACCTGGCCGTCCTGGTCGCTCAGCGCCCAGCCCTGCGCGTAGTCAGCACCCGTGATGTCCACCGCGCGGAACGCCGGTTTGTCCTGACCGCAAGCCATCAGGCCACCGACCATGGCAGCCAGACCCAAAGCCAAGGCGGCGCGTGAAAAAACTCTGCGTTGCAACATGCTGGGGTCTCAAAAAATGTAATGGTCGATCAACAAAGCGGCAAACAAGGCGCTCAGGTGAATCAGCGAAAAACGGAAGGTCTTGCGAGCCAGCTCGTCCGAATATTCGCGGTACAAAGCCACCGCATAGCCGATGAAGCCGATGCTCAGCACCACCGCCGCGGCCAGGTACAACCAAGAGCTCATGCCGTACACAAAGGGCATCAGGCAGGACGCCATCAGCACGATGGTGTACAGCAGGATCTGCAGGCGCGTGAATTCGTTGCCGTGTGTCACCGGCAGCATGGGCAGGCCCGACTTGCGGTAGTCCTCCACCCGGTACAGCGCCAGCGCCCAGAAGTGCGGCGGTGTCCACAGGAAGATGATCAGGAACAGGATCAGCGCCTCAGGCCCGACCTGGCCCGTCATGGCGGCCCACCCCAGCACAGGCGGCATGGCCCCGCTGGCGCCGCCGATCACGATGTTTTGCGGTGTGAGCGGTTTCAGGATCACCGTGTAGATGATGGCGTAGCCCACAAAGGTGGCAAAGGTGAGCCACATGGTCAGCGGGTTGACCAGCGCGTACAGCACCGCCGAGCCCACCGCGCAGAGCAGGGCCGAGAACAGCAAGGCCTGCCGGTCACTCAATTCGCCTTTGGCGGTGGGTCGCCAGGCGGTGCGCTTCATTTTGGCGTCGATGGTTTTTTCGACCAGACAGTTGAAGGCCGCTGCCGCACCCGCCACCAACCAGATGCCGATGCAGGCCCACAGTCCCAACTTCAACTCGGCCAGGCTGGGCACGCCGGGAACGGCCAGCACCATGCCGATCAGGGCACAAAAGACGATCAGCTGAACCACGCGGGGCTTGGTCAGCGCGTAATACTGTTGCCAGGCAGACAAGGGCAAATGGGCGGTGGCGGCGGTCATTCGGCAGACTTTGAAAGGGAGGAAATACGCAGGGCATTATCGGCCCGACTGATGGAGAGCACCCAAGTCAGCGTGACGACCATCGCCGCAGCGCCCCCGGTGTGCAGCACAGCGGCCAACAAGGGCCAGTCAAACACCACATTGCTCAAACCTGTGAAGAACTGCAGGGCCGACAGGCCGAGCAAGAGTCGGCCTGCCGTCTGCAAATTCGTTTGCTGACGCAAGCGCCAGCCACACCACAGCAACACCGCCAACACCAGCCAGGCCGCCGAGCGGTGCACAAAATGGATGGTCGACAGGGCTATAAATGGCAGGACCTGGCCATTCGGCGTGAGACCCAGTTCACGCCAGAGGCTGAAGCCCTGCCAGTTCATGTCAGGCACCCACTGGCCGTTGCAGGTCGGAAAGTCAGGACAGGCCAGCACCGCATAGTTGGTGCTGACCCAGCCGCCCAAAGTGATTTGCAGCCACAGCAAGCCAAAGCCCCACCACAAACCACTGCGCAAGGCCAACGGGATGGGCCGGGATGCAGCCCCTTCGTAACGCACTGCCTGCGCCATCAGCAAAGCCAACAAGCCGATGCCGAACATCAGGTGCAAGGTCACGATGGCGGGAAACAGCTTCATGGTCACCGTCAGCGCCCCGAATGCCCCTTGCAAGCACACCCAGACCAGTGTGAAAGTGGGCCACCAGGGGCTGAGCACGCGGCTGTGACGACGCTGCCACCAGGTCATGGCAGCCAGGCTCATGATCAACACCCCCACGCCTGTGGCGAGGTAGCGGTGCACCATCTCGATCCAGGCCTTGCCGTGCGTCACGGGCCCGGTGGGCATGGCGGTCTGCGCCGCCGTGATTTCGGTTTTGGCCCCGAGGGGTGTGGCACTGCCATAGCAGCCCGGCCAATCGGGGCATCCCAGACCGGAATCGGTCAAGCGCGTGAAAGCGCCAAACAGCACCAAATCGAAGGTCAGGAACAAGGTGATCAGGGTCAAGGCCTTCAAACGGCTGGCGGGCGTGGCACTGCGCTGCCGCCAAAACCACCAGGCCAGGGGCAAGGCTGCCACGGCCAGGCCCACGGCCATCAACTGGAAAACAGGTGCCAGGTTGTACAGGTCCACTTCGGTCATGTGTCAGCGCCCCGCTTGGTCCCAGGACGATGAGGCCTTGAGCAGCCGCTCCAGATCGCGTTTGGCTTTGGACGCGCTGGGCACATCCATGTTGGCGGGGAAACGCATCATGAAGTTGCCCATCGGGTCAACCACGTACAAATGGTCTTGCAGTTGCTGGCCTGGGGCCGGGCTGATCCAGCTTTGCACCTTGGCGGCATCGAGGCGCAGCACGTGTGCCATGTTCAGGGCCGGCAGCAAGCTCTCGGACACCGGGGCATCGTCGGTGATCAACCAGACGCGATCGAGACGGTCCTTGTCACGGCCCAAAATTTCGCGCAGCTGGCGCTGGAAGTACAGGTTTTGCTGGCAACGCTCGGCGCACGCACCCGAGCCCACATTCACCAGCAGCCACTGGCCTTTCAGGCTGGCCAGGGGCACCGCCTCGCCCTGCAAATTTTGTGCTGAAGCCTTGGGCATGTCTTTTTGGGGCTGGATCAGTTCACCATAGTTGCGGCGTCCTTCCGGGCGCACCACGTAGTAGGTGAAGTACGAAGCAATGACCGGCGAAGCGCAGATCAGCAGCATGGCGATCATCTTCCAGCGGCCCATGCGCGTGCGCTGTGCATCGGCCTGCACGACATCTCCCGGGCGGGGCATCTCGTGCACGGTCATGGCCAGGGGACTGTCAGGCAGGTCGTTTTTGGCGGCGGGGTTGGACAATTTGGAACCAGACATAAAGTAGAGCGATCAGGCCACTCAGGCCAAACCATTGAAAAGCGTATCCGTGGTGCTTTTCAACACCACTGGCGACCACAGGCCACTCGCGCAGCAAGCCTTCAGACGCTGCACCCGATTGCAACAAGGTGACTTCGAGCAAAGGCAGCGCCGTTTCGCGCCGAAATGCTTGCAGGTCGAGATTTTGCCGTATCGGGCCTTGCTCAGTCCCGCCAAAGTCATAGAGCCTTGATGGCCATGGGGCCAAATGCCCTGGCACTTCGACTTGCCCGGCCGGGGTCTCGATGGGGGGCAATGCGGTGCGGTCGGTGAAGGCGCGCTGCGCCCAGCCGCGCTGCACCAGCATCACCGCGCCGGTGCCCTCGATTTGCAGCGGGGTCAGCACAAAGAAGCCGGGCTTGCCATTCATTTGCCGGTTCTCCAGGTACACCGTGTGCTGGGGAAGCCAATGCCCTGTCAGCACCATGCGCCTGTGGATCAGCGCCGCACGCGAGGCTTCGTCGCTTGATGCAGGCCGCAAGCTACGGCCGTCCAGTGCGGCCATCGCAGATTGCTGCGTTCTGGCGTCTTGCAAGGCTGTTTTCTCGGCCGCCCGACCCAGCTGCCACAAACCGAGGGAAAAGGTCACGGCCACGCCGAGCACCGCCATGCCAAGCACCAGCCATCTTTGCCAGCTCGGGGTTTTCTCAGTCATTGGATAATGTGTCCATGAAAATTCTGGTTGCCATCGCCTTCGTTGCCATTTTGTTGAGTCTGGGTGCGGCCCTGATGTACATGATGCGAGGCAGCGCGCCACCTGCCGAAGGTCAGGCGCCCAAAAAAGGCAACATGGCCACCGCACTGGCTTTTCGGGTGGGCTTTTCGATTGTCCTCTTCATTTGCGTGCTGGTGTCCTGGAAGATGGGTTGGATTCAGCCGACGGGTATTCCGCCAGGCGCTTGACAGCTCGAACCTTCCAAGGCCACAGGCGTGATGCCCTGTGCGACCTACATGGGCCCTTGCAGCCCGCAACAAAAAAGCGCCCAAAGGCGCTTTTTTGTTGAGCCATCGGCCAATCACATCCAGTACACCAGGATGTACAAGCCCAGCCAGACCACGTCCACAAAGTGCCAGTACCAGGCCGCACCTTCAAAACCGAAATGGCGGTCTTTGGTGAAGTGGCCTTTTTGCAGGCGTAAAGTGATGAACAAGAGCATCAACATGCCCACCAGAACGTGGAAACCGTGGAAGCCGGTCAACATGTAGAAAGTCGAGCCGTAGATGCCGGACGACAACTTCAGGTTCAAATCACTCCAAGCGTGGGCGTATTCATAACCCTGAACAAACAGGAACGTTACGCCCAAAAGTACTGTCATCCACATGAACTTGATGGTCTTGCTGCGATCACCCACCTGGAGGGCGTGGTGTGCAATGGTCAGGGTCACGCCCGATGTCAACAGCAAAGCGGTGTTGATCGTGGGCAACCAGAAAGGGCCCATGGTCTGGAAAGGCTCGATGATGCCGGCAGGCGATGTCGTGGCACCGGCGACCAAGCTGGGCCAGGCGGCTTTGAAGTCAGGCCACAACAAGGCATTTTCGAGACTGCCCAGTGCTGGCACCGAATGCGAGCGAGCCCACCACAAGGCGGTGAAAAAGGCTCCAAAGAACATGACCTCGGAGAAGATGAACCAGGTCATGCTCCAACGGTAAGAAAGATCGATCTTGCGGCCGTACATGCCGCCCTCGCTTTCAGCCACGGCCTCGGAAAACCATTGGTACAAAACGATCAACCACCAAGCCATGCCGAAAAACAGGCAATACATGCCCCAATCCGCACCGTTGATCCACTGACCTGCACCCAGAATCAGGAAAAACAAGCCGATCGCCGCCATGACAGGATGGCGCGACTCGTGGGGGACGTAGTAATAAGGCGTGGTGCCGTGTGCTGCTGAACTCATGGGGACTCCTGCTCTCTCTTCTTTCGAAATCTAATTTGACGGATTACAGACCAGTTGGCTGGACCACAACCCAATTGACCAGGGCGATCAGCCCCAGAACAAACAACAATGCCGCGCCGATGGCCACACCAATGATGTGGAACGGGTTGAGCTTTTCAATGTCTTGCTGGTACTCGGAATTCTTGCGAAGACCGACAAAGGACCACAGCACGGCCTGGATGGTGCGCAACCAAGAAGCTTTGCGTTGTGCAGGCGGCTTGGGCGTGTTCATGAACCCGATCCTGTTTTGACCGGCAACGCTTGCACGGCAGCGGCCAAAGGCGCTGTCGGTGCGGCGGGTGTCTTGCCGCCCACTTCAAAGAAGGTGTAAGACAGCGTGATGGTGGTCACATCTTTGGACAACTTGGGATCGATCACAAAGGCCACGGGCCAAGACTTCTTTTCACCGGGCTCCAGGGTGTACTGGTTGAAACAGAAACACTCGAGCTTGTTGAAATGGTTGGCCGCCTGTCGTGGTGCGTAGCTGGGAATGGCTTGGGCTGCCATGCGGCGATTTTGCACATTCTGAAACTCGTACATCACGGTGCTCAGTTCACCGGGGTGAACCTGCATGGATCGCTTTTCAGGCTTGAACTGCCAAGGACCGCGCACGTTGGCATCGAATTCGACGGTGATGGTGCGCGTGGTGTCCACCTGGCTGTTGCGCAAGACCTCGGCCGCTTTACCCGCCTTGGCATTGCCAGGGATCTGGGTTTCGGAAATCGACAGGATGTTGATGCCCGTGATTTCGCAAATGGCCTTGTACATGGGCACCAACGCGTAACCAAAGCAGAACATGCCGGCGGTCACCACCGCCAGCTTGCCCACCATCTTCAGATTTTCACCGCGCAGGTTCATCTGGGGTCTTTCAGGTGTTCAGCAACAGCAACTTGGCTACAAAACCCAACAGCACCGCCAGTGCGACCGAGGCCAGAATCAGGCCCAGGCGCACGTTGCTTTTTCTTTGCTCGGGTGTCATGGCCATGTCGATCAACCGATCACGCGGGTCGCGGTGGCGTCCAGCTTGGGTGGATTTTCAAAGGTGTGGAAAGGTGCTGGCGAAGGCACTTCCCACTCCAGACCTTCAGCGGCTTCCCAAGGCTTCTGGGGCGCTTTTTCACCTTGGCCGCGCATGGTCGGCAGGACCACGAACAGGAAGAAATACACCTGGGCAAAACCGAAGAAGAAGGCGCCCACCGAAGCGATCATGTTGAAGTCGGTGAACTGCATGGGATAGTCGGCGTAGCGACGTGGCATGCCAGCCAGACCCAGGAAGTGCATCGGGAAGAAAGTGACGTTGAAGGAAATCAGCGACCACCAGAAGTGGATCTTGCCGCGTGTTTCGTTGTACATCACACCGGTCCACTTGGGCACCCAGTAGTAGAAACCGGCAAACAAAGCGAACAAGGAACCGGCCACCAACACATAGTGGAAGTGAGCCACCACGTAATAAGTGTCTTGCAACTGGATGTCGATCGGGGCCATGGCCAGGATCAGGCCGGTGAAGCCACCCATGGTGAACACGAAGATGAAGCCCACAGCAAACAGCATGGGGGTTTCAAACGTCATGGAGCCGCGCCACATGGTGGCGATCCAGTTGAAAATCTTCACAGCAGTAGGCACCGCGATCAACATCGTGGCGTACATGAAGAACAACTGACCGGTCACAGGCATGCCGGTGGTGAACATGTGGTGCGCCCACACAATGAAAGACAGGATGGCGATCGAAGACGTCGCGTACACCATGGAGGCGTAGCCGAATAGTTTCTTGCGGGCGAAAGCAGGCACGATCTGGCTGATGATGCCGAAGGCCGGCAAGATCATGATGTACACCTCGGGGTGACCGAAGAACCAGAAGATGTGCTGGTACATGACAGGGTCACCACCGCCAGCGGGGTTGAAGAAGCTGGTGCCAAAGTGGCGGTCCGTCAGCGTCATGGTGATCGCGCCAGCCAACACGGGCATCACGGCGATCAGCAGGTAAGCGGTGATGAGCCAAGTCCAGGCGAACATGGGCATCTTCATCAAGGTCATGCCGGGGGCGCGCATGTTCAGGATGGTCACGATGATGTTGATCGAGCCCATGATGGAAGAAGCACCCAGGATGTGCATGGCAAAAATACCAGCGTCCATCGAGGGACCCATTTGCAGGGTCAAGGGTGCATAGAGCGTCCAGCCCGCAGCGGGTGCGCCGCCAGGCATGAAGAACGATCCCACCAACATCAATGCGGCAGGAATCATCAGCCAGAAGCTGAAGTTGTTCATGCGGGCAAAGGCCATGTCAGAGGCGCCAATTTGCAAAGGCAGCATCCAGTTCGCGAAGCCCACAAACGCAGGCATGATCGCGCCGAACACCATGATGATGCCGTGCATGGTGGTGAACTGGTTGAACAACTCGGGGTTGACCACCTGCAAACCGGGCTGGAACAGCTCGGCACGGATACCCAGCGCCAAAATGCCACCGATCATGAGCATGGTGAAGCTGAACAACAGGTACAAGGTACCGATGTCTTTGTGGTTGGTGGCATACACCCAGCGACGCCAGCCCGCAGGCGCGTGACCGTGATCGTCATGGGCGTGATCGTGATGGTCTAGAACGGCACTCATCTTGATTTCCTTTGATTTGAATACGGTACGGCTTATTTGCGAGCGGCCAGGACTTCAGCCGGTTGCACGATTTGACCGGTCTTGTTGGACCAGTTGTTCTTGGTGTAAGTGATCACAGCAGCAATTTCGGTGTCCGACAACTGCTTCCATGCAGGCATGGCACCATTGTTTTGACCGTTGAGCAAAACAGCGATTTGTTTGGACTTGTCCGCATCCAGAACTACGGCAGAACCGTCAACAGGCTTGATCGCGCCTGCGCCCTTGCCGTTGGCTTGGTGGCAAGCAGCGCAATTGGCGGCATACACTTTTTCGCCGCGCTTGGACAAGTCGTCCAACGTCCACACCTTGGCTGGATCGTCGGCTTTGGCCGCTTGCTTTTTCTTCTCGGTGTCAACCCAGGCAGCGTAGTCGGCAGCAGACAACACTTTTACATGGATGGGCATGTATGCATGTTCCTTACCGCAGAGTTCCTGGCACTGGCCGTAGAAATCACCGGTCTTCTCGGCACGGAACCAGGTGTCGCGTACGAAACCGGGAATGGCGTCTTGTTTGATGCCGAAAGCAGGCACAGCAAACGCATGGATCACGTCGTTGGCGGTCGTGATGACGCGTACTTTCTGGCCCACAGGCACCACCAGAGGGTTATCCACTTTCAGCAGGTAGTTGTCACCTTCTGGCTTGCCCGCATCAGACATGGCACGCTGGGTGGAATCCAGGGTCGAGATGTAGCTCAGGCCTTCGCCCTCGCCCTTGATGTAGTCATAGCCCCATTTCCACTGGTAGCCCGTGACCTTCACGGTCAAATCGGCGTTGGTGGTGTCTTTTTGGGCCACCAGCACCTTGGTGGCGGGCAGCGCCATCAGGATCACGATCAGGAAAGGCACAGCGGTCCAGACGACCTCCACGGTGATGGATTCGGTGAAGGTCGCAGGTTTGTGACCCACCGACTTGCGGTGCTTCCAGATGGAATAGAACATGACCGCAAAGACGGCAATGAAAATCACCGTGCAAATGATCAGCATGAACCAGTGCAGCCAGTGCTGCTCTTCCGCGATTTTGGTCGCTGCAGGAGCGAAGTTGAGCTGGTTGACCGCAGGGCCGCCCGGCAAATCATTGACGGCATGGGCTGCCGTAGCCACCCAAGCGCCTGCAAAAATGCCCGCGCGGGATAGCAGCGAAGCCAATTGGTTGGAAATATTCTTCATGGTTCTCACTAACTTCCAAGACTCTGTTGAACTCACACCTTTGGCAAACCAGGCTCAGCCCTGTCTGCCGCCAGACATCACGCGGAACGCAATGCCCTTCTGATTTCTCGCGCCAAAACCTGACGCAGCTCGGGACGCACAAAGCGACCCACCTCGATCGAGCGACCCTGGCCTGACAACTCGATCAGGCTGCGGTCACCGGATTTGGGCTCAACCCTCACCCATTGACGCGCAAACTCTGCACGTTCACGGCGTCCGGCAGACTCTTTCTCCACCACCAGGCTGGTGCCCTGCAATGAAATCCATTCACCATCGGTCGCGTGCCGGGCATAGGCCAAAAAAGCCAAACCCACCAGAGCGATTTCAAGCCCGGCGAAAGCCAGAACCAAAGTGGCCCCCTGCATCCAGAAAAACAGCCCAATGCCCAACGACAAGACACACAAAGACAGGTAAAGCCACCCCAACTGGGCAGGCGTTACCGAGCAATTGCGACGAAGCTGCCATTGAATGGCCGGCCCGGACTCTTGTGCAAACTGGTAAGTTGGATTTGACACGCGTCAACTTTCAATAACCTAACATGCTGCAAGGCACGTATTCTGGCTAAAACCGGGCGGATTTTACCCGAGTTAACTGGGGGTTTTGATTCAACTCAAACTTTGTCGGATATCGCGTTGCTGCTGCGCAGCATTTGGCGCATCTGGTCCAGTCCGATTTCCGTCTGCGCACTCAGTTTGGCACGTGGCTGAGGTTTCATCGCATGACCGTACACGATCTCGAAACTGAGCGACAAACGCCCCCCTTCTTCGGGGCGTGCCAGTGTCATCAATGCCTGATCGAGCTGTTCCCGCCAACGACGCCCCCGCAAACCTGAAAAACGCTGAATGTGCAGGTTGCGGCCCCAGCCACGCAAATCAGCCAGCATGCGATCTGGCGATTCGTAAGTCAGGTTGATGCGCTCCATGTCCATCACCGGTTCAGCAAAACCGGCCTCTACCAACATATCCCCCCAATCGTGCATGTCGGTGAATTCATGGGCAGGCTCGGGCCAGCCTTGGCAGGCATAGGCCTCGCGCAATTCCCGCAAGCTGTCGGGCCCCAAACACGAAAACATCAGAAAACCATCCACAGCCAGGGTGTCGTGCCAGATTTTCAGAATTTGTTGAGGTTGTGCGCAGGTGTGCAGCAGCATGTTGGCCCACAGCATCTGGGCCTGACCTGGGGGCGGCAAGCCCACCTCAATGCGGGGACCGAACCAGCGCCCGGCCTGCCACCAACGCCCGCGAGCGGCCGCTCGCACCGCCAATGCCTCAGCAGGCTGCGCACTGGTGAACCAGACTTCGGCTTTCGGGTAACGCTTTTGCAAAGCCCGCTGCGCCTGAACACCACCGCGCAAAGGCTCCCAATGCACCCAGCGGGCAGGCTTCAGCTTGATGAAATCCAGCCGCTCCTGCATGCGGGAAGCCACTTCTTCGTGCAACCAGGGCGAAGGCATGCCCACCGGATGCGCCGACCAGCGGGCAGCGGCAGCAGGGTCAAGCGAGGGGGGGCGTTCAGATACAGACATGGGCAAGGCAAAAAGATAACCACCCGCTTCAGCCGAACGACAGGTTCGCCTTGTGGTCAGGGGGGTGGCGGCAGTATATTGATTTCATGTGGCCCAAATGGTTCCAAGGGATAGGCTCAAGGCTCTGGTCGCCGCACCCCGACCGGGTTTGGGCGTGGCTGCCCAGCCGCTGTGCGGTGTGCCAAAGCTGGCCGCATTCACCGCTGTGTGACACCTGCATCAGCCGCTTTGCCCAGCCGCAACACCGCTGCCCAACTTGCGCCCTGCCCTTACCCCACCCCGCCCGACGCTGTGGCGCTTGCCTGAAAACACCCCCACCACTGGACCTGTGCGTGACGGCCACCGCCTACGCCTGGCCTTGGGTGGGCCTGATCGCCCGCTACAAATTCCAGCAGCAGCCCGGATGGGCCGGGCCTTTGGCCACCCTGATGGCAAGCGCCCCTTGGGCTGAAGACACGCTAGACGCAGCCGACTGGGTGCTGCCGATTCCGCTGTCGGCCCAGCGCCTGGCCGAGCGTGGCTACAACCAATCTTGGCTGTTGGCACGCCGGCTCAGCCCGAGCAAAGCCGACGCGCATTTGTTGCTGCGCACCCGCGACACGCCTTCACAGCGCACCTTGCCCCGGACCGAGCGGCTGGCCAATCTGGTGGGCGCATTCGCGGTGGAGCCTTTGCGGGCCGCACAGCTGCGCGGCAAAAAGGTGGTGCTGGTGGACGATGTGATGACCAGCGGAGCCTCCCTGCACACCGCAGCCCGGGTGCTGCGCGAGGCGGGTGCTGCGCAGGTCAGCGCACTGGTACTGGCACGCACCGAAGCAGGCAGTGACGCCTGAATGCCCACCGGAGCCATGCGTCTGGGCACCCTGTTCGCCAAGGCACAATACCGGCCATGTTCCATATCGTCCTGGTTGAGCCCGAAATCCCGCCGAACACCGGCAACGTCATCCGCTTGGCGGCCAACACCGGCTGCACACTGCACCTGATCGAGCCCCTGGGTTTTTCGATGGACGACAAGCACATGCGCCGGGCGGGTCTGGACTACCACGAGTACGCCGACTTGCGCCGCCACGCCGACTGGGCCAGTTTTCTGGCACACGAACAACCCGACACCGAGCGCATGTTTGCCCTGACCACACGCGGCAGCCGCGCTGCGCACGGCGTGGCTTTTGCACCCGGCGACTGGCTGGTGTTTGGCTCGGAAACCCGGGGCCTGTCGCCCGAGTTGCGTGAACAGTTCGCCCCAGCCCAGCGCATCAAACTGCCCATGCGCGAGGGCCAGCGCAGCCTGAACCTGTCGAACGCGGTGGCGGTGACCGTGTTCGAAGCCTGGCGGCAAAACGGCTTTGCCGGAGCCAGCCCGCAGACGGGCCTGCCCCCTCAGGCGTAAATGCGGACCAGCGACTCAGCCGCACATACCGGTTTGTCGCTGCCTTCGCGCTCCACCGTCACATTCCACTGCAGCTGCAAGCCGTTGCCGTCAATGGGCGTGGCCGAGTGCAAATGCAGGTGCGCGCGCAAACGGCTGCCCACCGGCACCGGCGCCATGAAACGCACCTTGTTCAGGCCATAGTTGACCCCCATGCGGGCCGACGAAACCACAATGGTTTTGTCAAAGAACTGCGACAACAAGGACAAGGTCAGGAAGCCATGCGCAATGGGCGCGCCAAACGGACCCTGCTTGGCCCGCTCCACATCGACGTGGATCCATTGGTGATCGCCTGTGGCTTCGGCGAACTGGTTGACCTGTTGCTGGGTGATGGTCACCCACTCGGTCGCGGCCACATCCTGGCCCACGCAAGCGGCCAGATCGGCCAATGTTTGAAATGTTTTCATTCGGTTACTTTATTCACCTTGCAAAAGCCGGGCTGTCGACGAAGAGACACCACTTTGCGGTATGGTGAAAAACGACAACCATCACCCCTCTACCGCATGCCCTCTCCACCGACCCTGCTGAGCCTGACACAACAACTGATGCAACTGCCCCACAGGGTCGACCGTCACCTGTGGCTCAACGATGTGGTCCAGTGGGTGCGTGGTGACCGGCAATCGCCCGGGGAAGCGGCGGCCCGGCTGGGCCTGCTGGTCGATGCCTTGCTGGCCCGCCCCGACTTGACGGCCGCCTGGCAAAGCTGGTGGCGGGCGTTTCTGGACGACACCGATCCCACGCCTTTGCTGGCCGACTTGGGTTTTGCACCACGCACGGCGTTCATCAGCGACCTGGGCCAGCGCCTGCGCATGAAGCTGTTGCCCGCCACCCCCGATACAGGCGATCTGGGTGCACTGTTCCTGTTTCTGCAGCCAGAACCCTTTGATGTGCAATGGTTGCAAGCCCTGGACGAGCACACGCTGGGCGGTTTGACGCGGCTGATGCTGCCCCAGGCCCCTGTGCAAGCCCCGCCGGCATTGCAAGAGAATCTGATGGACGCGCTGACCTATTGCGTGGGCCAGATCAATGCCACCGGCCACTCGGCCGAAATCCGCACCCGCATGAGCAGCCGGGACGAGAACACCCGGCCGTTTCACGATTTACCCATGGCGCTGGAGGTGTTTCGCCAGGCCTTGCAGCAACACGGCCCGCACAGTGAAGCCTGCCAAACGGCCGCACAAGCCCTCAAGCTGCAACTGGACCATTGCAGGCATGCGGCCTACACCGTGTATGCCCACCTGCAGGAACACGGCATTTCGGTAGGCATCGTGTTCCGGCTGCGGCAATTGCGGCATCTGGTGATCCGCTGCAAATACCTGATGGAAGCCTTGCTCACGCACGAGCCCATCCCGGCCATGCTGGCTTTGCTGGCGCACCTGGCGCAGGTCTGCCATGACAGCCGCAGCATCCGCAGCCTGTGGGCAGCCAACAGCCACATGCTGGCCGAAAAAGTGGCGCAGCGCAGCGCCGAAAACGGCGAACACTACATCACCCGCAACGCTGTGGAATACCGGCGCATGCTGGGCAAGGCTCTGGGCGGTGGCGCGGTCATCGGCCTGACCACTTGGGCCAAATTCGCGATCGTGGGTCTGGCCCTCTCCCCTTTCTGGGCAGGCCTGGCGGCAGGCACCAACTACGCGGTGTCGTTTGTGCTGGTCATGCTGCTGCACTGGACAGTGGCCACCAAACAACCGGCCGTGACAGCGCCCGCCATGGCAGCCAAACTCAAATCCATCGACAACGACGATGGCGTGCAAGGCTTTGTGAACGAGGTGGCTCACCTGTTCCGGTCTCAGATCGCGGCCATTTTGGGCAACCTGCTGGCTGTGGTGCCGATGGTGTTGCTGATTTGCTTGGCGCTGTCCCAACTCGGACTGACCCCCATGGCCAACGAGGCCGAAGCCCGGTATGTGTTGTCTTCGGTCAGTTTGCTGGGCCCCACGGCCTTGTTCGCCGCCTTCACAGGCGTGCTGCTGTTTGTCTCCAGCATCGTCGCGGGTTGGGTGGAAAACGCTTTTGTGCTCCACCAGCTCGGCTCGGCTTTGCGCTACCACCCCCGCCTGCGCCGCGGGATCGGGGTGCAGCGGGCAGCGCGCTTGGGTCTGTATTTGCAAAACCACATCTCAGGCTTGGCCGCCAACATCTCGCTGGGCTTGATGCTCGGGCTGGTGCCAGTCATTGCCCAATTTTTTGGACTGGGTCTGGACGTCCGGCACGTGACCCTCTCGGCCGGTCAAATCGCCGCGGCAGCGTTCACGCTGGGCCTGCCCGCGCTCGGCACACCGGCTTTCGGCGGGGCCTTGGCGGGTTTGCTGGTGATCGGGCCGCTCAACCTGGGCGTGAGTTTTTACTTGGCCTTCCGCGTGGCCTTGACCTCACAAAGTGTCAGCATGGCCAACCGGGGGCGCATCCGCCAAGCCATTGTGCAGCGCATCCGCACACAACCTATGTCGTTCCTGCGGCCACCAGCACCTGCTGCAGCATCAGAGGTCTGAGTTCGAGGCGTCCTTGCGCATCTGCATCAGTTCGGCCCGCAAACGGGCCAATTCGGCGCGGTAGTTTTCGGCGTCGCCGTAATCGGCAAAGCCGTGGTAATGCGCATGCGTTTGCATCATGCGGCGTGCGTGCTTGATCGGGCACCAGTATTTTTCGGTCAATCCCACGACCTCACGGCCATAGGCCATCAAGCCGTTGCCATACGAGCAGTAGGCGCAGTTGATTTTTTCCAGCCAGTTCAAATAGGCCAGGTGCGTGCGGTCGTACACAAAGTAGTCCGAGCGCTTGACGCGGGGCATACCGCACAGGGGAAAGCACACCCATTGGTAGAGCGTGACAAACGCGTCAAACAGCAGCATGGGCAAGAGCACCGGGTAAATGAAGGGCACACACAGCACATGCCGCCACTCGGCCGTGAGCACATAGCCAAGCAAGCCCTCCTTGAAGCGCTTTTGCTGCGCCAGCACCTCTTTTTCAAAGCGCACCTTGTGTTCTTCAAAATCGGCCTGCCACTGTTGTCGGCGGCTCTTGGCTTCTTGCTCAATGGCCGCTTCCAGCTGCTGAATGCGGTCCAAAAATTCCTGAATTTTGGGGTTCATGGGGCCTCCTTGGACAGACTGAAGCGGACAAAAGGCCACATCGTCGGTTTCACTTGATGTTCGTCAAGACTTACAGTCATCCGTGACAGCAAACTGAACGATGACCATGACACCCGATCACCATAACACTCCCCAAGGGCTTACAACAGACCAAGCCCGCACACGGCTGGCTGAAGATGGCCCCAACGAAGTGGCGCAGGGCACGCGTCGCACCGTTTGGCGACGGCTGGCCGACATGCTGCGCCAGCCCATGTTTGCCTTGCTGGTCGCGGCAGCACTGCTGTATGTGCTGCTGGGCGACCTGACGGAAGGCCTGACGCTGTCGGTCTTTGTCTTGGCCGTGCTGGTGCTCAGCTTTTACCAGGAGGGGAAATCCGAAGCCGCCATCGAGGCCCTGCGCCAACTCACACAAGCCCAGGCCCGTGTGCTGCGGGACGGCCAAACACAGCTGATTCCCGCCAGCGAGGTCGTGGCAGGCGACTGTTTGCTGCTGTCAGAAGGCGACCGGGTGGCTGCAGACGGTTGGCTGCTGCAGGCCAACAACCTGCAAATGGACGAATCCCTGTTGACGGGCGAATCGGTGGCCGTGGACAAAAGCCCGCTGGAGCCACAGCCAGGCGGCTCGGGGTCGCCAATGCCCAAGCCGCTACCCCAGGCCTGCGTGCATGGCGGCACGTTTGTTGTGCGCGGCAGCGGCCAGGTGCTGGTCACGGCCACCGGCATGCGCAGCCAGATCGGACAAATTGGTCTGTCATTGGGCCAGGTACAAGAAGCCGACACCCCCTTGCAACAACAGACCGCCCGATTGGTCAAGGTGCTGGCCATTCTGGTGGCGGTGCTCTGCGTGGTGATGGTGCTGACCCTGGTCTGGCGCACCGGTCAATGGGTGCCCGCTTTGCTGTCGGGCATCGCGCTGGCCATGGCCATCCTGCCCGAAGAGTATTCCGTGGTCCTCACGCTGTTTCCGGCCATGGGTGCGCGTCGCCTGACGCGTGAGGGCGTGCTCACCCGGCACATCAACGCCATCGAAACCCTGGGGGCCATCAGCGTGCTGTGCACCGACAAAACCGGCACGCTGACGCAAAACCGCATGACCGTGACCGCACTGGCGGTTCCCCCGATGGCTGGCAGCGCAGAGCCCGGCGAGGTCCTGCAATGGCGCACGCCTGCACTGGGCACGTCCCCATCGGCATCGCCCAACCCCGACACGCCCCTGGAAGCGGCTTTTCACCCCCTGATTGAACACGCCATTTTGGCCAGTGCCCCCACACCTTTCGACCCGATGGAGACCGCCTTCCACGCGATGGGCCAACACCACCTGAACGCGGCCGATCGGGCTTTCGGTGAGGGCCAGCTGGTACAAACCTACGCCCTCAGCCCCAGCCTCAAAGCCATGTCGCATGTCTGGCAGTTCGAGCCGGATGACCCGCATGTGGTCTCGGCCAAAGGCGCACCCGAAGCCATCATGGACCTGTGTCACCTGAGTCCCGACGCACGTCAACACTGGCTGGCCCGCGTGGCAGACATGGCCGCACAGGGCTTGCGCGTGCTCGCGGTGGCACACGGCCGATTCGACGGCCAAAGCTACCCCGATACCCCGCACGACTTTGACTTTGAATGGCTGGGCCTGATCGGGCTGACCGATCCCCTGCGCCCCGAAATTCCGCAAGCCATCGCCGACTGCCAATCGGCCGGCATTCAGGTCATCGTGATCACGGGCGACTTCCCGGCCACGGCCCGCGAAATCGCCCGGCAAGCCGGACTGCCCGAGGGTGAAACCCTGACCGGTGATGTCTTGGAAGGCCTGGATGACGCGGCCTTGCGCGAGCGGCTGCGCCGCGTCACAGTCTGCGCACGCATCTCCCCGCACCAGAAGCTGCGCATCGTGCAGGCGCTGCAGGCGCAGGGTCAGGTGGTGGCCATGACGGGCGATGGCGTGAACGACGCCCCCGCCCTGAAGGCCGCACACGTGGGCATTACCATGGGCGAACGCGGCACCGATGTGGCGAGAGAAGCCGCCGACCTGGTGCTGGTAGACGACAACTTCGCCTCGATCGTTCGGGGCATCCGCTTGGGTCGACGCATTTTTGGCAACCTGCAAAAGTCGATGCAGTACATCTTTGCCATCCACATCCCGATTGCGGGCATGGCCTTGGTGCCCATGCTGATGGGCTGGCCACCCTTGATGCTGCCCCTGCATGTGGCCTTGCTGGAACTGGTGATTGACCCCACCTGTGCCATCGCCTTTGAGAATGAACCCGAGCAAGCCCACATGATGCAGAGCCCACCACGCAACATTCAAACCAGCTTATTGGGTTCGCAAGAAATCCTGCAGTCATTGGCCTTGGGTCTTTGCTTGTTCATCTGTGTGGGCTTGAGTTTTGCCTGGGCACAACAAGGCGGCAGCAATGCGCTGAGCCTGGAGCAAACCCGATCCATGGTCTTCATCACCTTGCTCACTGGCAATGCTGTGCTGTATTTGTCAAGCCGCACGCGGACCCCGGGCTGGAAGGCCATCTGGCAGCGACCGAACTGGACGGCTTATGCGCTGCTCGCTTCAGCTGGGGCACTGGTGCTCTTGGCCATTTATTGGCCATGGTTGTCCGCAATACTTCAATTCGCGCCATTGCCCCTGCCTTATTTGGGGCTTGCCTTGGGATGGGGTTTGCTCAGCCTGCCCGCGGCAATGGGTGTGAAGTCAGTTCTCATTCATTTTTTCAGAAGTGCTCCTGCACAAAAGTCATGAACGGCGACGCGACGGCCCGATTGGCCCACACCACGACCAAACACCCCAACAGCAACACGGAAAAATCAGAAAGGTGCACCAAAGCCACTAAAATCTAAAACAAATCAGCTACTGAGTCACCCGTTGTCCAACTTGTCCTCCCCAGTATTGCCTCAGCACATTGCCATCATCATGGATGGCAATCGACGTTGGGCCAAAAAACGGCTCATGCCCGCCGCTGTAGGCCATGCAGCAGGGGCGCAACGGGTACGCGACATCGTCAAGATGTGTGCTGAACTGGGCATTGCCCAGCTGAGTCTGTTTGCCTTCAGCACCGAAAACTGGAAGCGCCCGGAAGACGAAGTCAGCAGCCTCATGAACTTGTTCATGATCTATCTGAAAAAAGAAATCCACAGCATGAACAGCAACGGGGTTCGGCTCAAAGTGCTTGGGGATACTTCGCGATTTTCCGCGCCCCTGCAGGCACTGATCGCCATGGCCGAAGAAAAAACGGCAGGCAACCAAGCCATCACGCTGAATGTGTGCGCGAACTATGGTGGACGCTGGGACATGGTGCAAGCCACCAAAGCGTGGCAGCGGGCACACCCGGATTTGCCGCTTGATGCCTTGACCGAAGAAAGCCTTGCACCTTACCTGAGCACCGCGGATGCCCCCGAGGTGGATTTATTGGTGCGCACCGGTGGAGAATCGCGAATCAGCAATTTCATGCTTTGGCAAGCGGCTTACGCGGAAATGTTTTTTTGTGAAGACCTGTGGCCAGATTTCACCGAGGAAAAACTCCAACAAGCGATCCAATGGTTTTCAAAACGCGACAGGCGATTTGGTTCATCCGCACCGCTTTGACCCACGTTGGACCCACTGATGGATTTCATTTTCAATTGAATAATTGAAAAGTTTCAAAAAATAAAAACGGGACCACCAGGGTCCCGATATTTGTCTGAACTCAAACTTGCTTGCACCATGGGCGGTGCAAGCAGATGGATTCAGAAACCGCCCTCAGGCGATGACAAAAGGCTCGCGATCTCGGCCTTCGATCCATTTAGGCGCTTTACCGCGGCCGGTCCACGTCTGGCCGGTTGCAGGATCACGGTATTTGGCAGCCACTTTGCTCACGGCTTTAGGTGCTGTAGATTTTGCACCACGTCCAGGAAAAATATCCTGCGCTGTCAAACCATATTCAGCCACCAACTCACGCACCCGTGCCAAAGCGCTGGAGATTTCATTTTTACGTGCCAGTGCAATCGCTTGTTCCAAAGCTTCACGCTGAAGCAATAACTCTTTATAGGTTTGTGTCATGTGAATACCCCAATCAATTATTTGAATCATTGGAATATACAACAAAATGATCGTTCAGAAAGCAAAAAACATCTGCTTACTTTTCAGTAATCAATAACCATTATCCAGATCATTCAGCAGCATCGGGTTTTGTAAATGCCATCAGATCGACAGTTTGCAGTTTCCCCCGATGCCATTAATGGCGATCGGGGTCTGACGAATTTTGCGCTTTGGCCGCCCGCAGCTTGTCTTTCTTGCTCAAACGCGAACCCTTGATGCCCCCATTGCCGGGCGAAGGCGGTGGCGGGGTTTCGGTGGGCTCAAAGCCTGGGATTTGCTCCAAAGCGAGTTCCAGGCTTTCGCGTTTCTGGATCAACTTCCAGTGCGTCCGGGCGGCGGCAGTGACAAAACTCACAGCATCCCCGTGCGCCCCGGCCCTGCCCGTGCGGCCAATGCGGTGGGTGTAGTCGGTGGCCGAACGCGGCAGGTCGTAGTTGACCACCACGGGCAGCATGGCGATGTCGATGCCGCGTGAGGCCAAGTCGGTGGTGACCACCACATCCCAGCGACCCGCCTTGAATTCGCTCAGCACTTCCTGACGTGCACCCTGGCTCATCTCGCCATGGAAGGGCGTGGCAAATACGCCCGCTTTGTAGAGTTTGTTCGCCACATGCTCGCAGGCGTAGCGCGTGGCCACAAACACCAGCACCTGCTTCCAGCCGTTTTCTTGGATCAAATGGCGCAGCAAAGCGGTGCGGCTTTTTTCGTCCACCGCAATGGCGCGCTGGGTGATGTCGGGTTGGTGGCCTTCAAAGGCCTCCACCGTGATGCGCGCCGGATCGTGCAGCAACTTGGCCGCCAAGGCTTCCACCTCGGGCGCAAACGTGGCTGAAAACAGCAAAGTCTGGCGCTTGGGCGGCAACAACGCCAGCACGCGTTGCAACTCGTCGGCAAAGCCCAGGTCCAGCAAGCGGTCGGCTTCGTCCAGCACCAGGTGCTGCACATCGGCCAAACGCACGGCGTTTTGGTCGATCAAATCGAGCAAGCGGCCGGGCGTGGCCACCACGATGTCGGCACCGCCGCGCAGCGCCATCATTTGCGGGTTGACCGAAACGCCGCCAAACACGGTGTTCACCTTGAGCGACTGCGGCAGCTTGTAGGCCAAGTTGGCCAGCACATCGCCCACTTGCACCGCCAGCTCGCGCGTGGGCACCAGCACCAGCGTCCGCACGGGGCGGCGAAAGTTGGTCTGGCGCGGCGCGGCCAGCAAGTGCTGCAACAGCGGCAAGGCAAAAGCCAGCGTTTTGCCCGAGCCGGTGGGCGCGGTGGCCCACACATCGGCAGATTTCAAGGCAGCAGGAATCGCCTCGGCCTGGATGGGGGTGGGGGCGTACAAGCCCATGTCGCCCACAGCGCGCAAGAGCGCGGGGGTCAGGCCGAGAGTGTCAAATGTCAATGCGATCTTTCTGTCAGAGGCCATCCAGGTAGCTCAATAACGCTTTCTTGTGGGAGGCCGCCCCTGCGGCCGAATGGTGAAGGGGCTCGGTGCGGGTGTCAATCGATGCCGGAAACGAACCCTTCGCGAGCGGGGGCTCGCTCCCACAGGGATAAGCGGTTGTGCGCATCAATGGCGGAAATGGCGAACGCCCGTGAACACCATCGCCACGCCACGCTCATTCGCCGCGTCAATCACTTCCTGGTCGCGCATGGAGCCACCGGGCTGGGCCACGCAGGTCGCACCTGCGTCCACCACCACATCGAGGCCGTCGCGGAAGGGGAAGAAGGCGTCGCTGGCGACCACGGTGTTTTGCAGGCTGAGTTTGGCCGCTTCGGCCTTGATGCTGGCGATGCGGGCGGAGTCGAGGCGGCTCATTTGGCCTGCGCCCACGCCCATGGTCATGCCGTTTTTGCAGAAGACGATGGCGTTGGACTTGACGAACTTGGCCACTTTCCAGGCGAACAACAAGTCGTGCAGTTCTTCAGGTGTGGGTTGTTTAACGGTGACGATCTTCAAGTCAGCCAGCGCCAGCTCGTGGTTGTCGGCGCTTTGCAGCAAGAGGCCGGAGCCCACGCGCTTGGTTTCGAGCGCGTTGCGCACGTCGCCATAGTTGGCGGGCAAGGCGATTTTCATCAAGCGCACATTGACTTTGCTCTTGAACACTTCGAGTGCTTCGGCGCTGAAGTCGGGGGCCATCAGCACTTCGACGAATTGCTTGCTCACCGCTTCGGCAGCGGCTTTGTCCACAGGGCGGTTGAAGGCGATGATGCCGCCAAATGCGCTGGTGGGGTCGGTTTGGAAAGCCTTGCTGTAGGCCTCGAGCGGGTTCGCGCCCACGGCCACGCCGCAGGGGTTGGCGTGTTTGACGATGACGCAAGCAGAGGTCTCAAAGCTCTTGACGCATTCCCAAGCAGCATCAGCATCGGCGATGTTGTTGTAGCTGAGTTCTTTGCCTTGCAGCTGCACGCCCGTGGCCAATGAACCCACAGCAGGGGCCAGGTCGCGGTACCAAGCGGCTTGCTGGTGGCTGTTTTCGCCATAGCGCAGGTCTTGCACTTTGACGTATTGCTCGTTGAACTGACCACTGAATTGGGCGCGCTCGGGCACGTAGTCTTCGCTCAGCTTCTCGGCTTCAAAGTTGACGCTCGACAAGTAGTTGCTGATCGCGCCGTCGTATTGGCTGATGCGGTTGAACGCGGCCACGGACAAGGCAAAGCGCAGTTTGTCACTGAGTTTGCCGTTGGCTTTCAACTCGGCCATCACAGCCGGGTATTGGCTGGCATCGGTGACGATGCCCACGTCTTTCCAGTTCTTGGCGGCAGAGCGCACCATGGCGGGGCCGCCGATATCGATGTTTTCGATGGCGTCGGCCAGCGTACAGCCAGGCTTGGCCACCGTGGCTTCGAAAGGGTAGAGGTTGACGATCAACAGATCAATCGTGTCGATGCCATGCGCTTGCAAAGCCGCCATGTGCTCGGGCGTGTCGCGACGGGCCAGCAGGCCGCCATGCACTTTGGGGTGCAGGGTTTTCACACGGCCATCGAGCATTTCGGGGAACTGGGTGACTTCGGCCACTTCGATCACAGGCAAGCCTTGTTCGGCCAAGAGCTTGGCTGTACCGCCGGTAGAGATCAGGCTCACGCCCAGTGCGTGCAGGTCTTTCGCCAGTTCGACGATGCCGGTTTTGTCAGAGACGGAAATGAGGGCTCTCATAGGGGGACTTTCTTCAAAATTCAGGGTGTTCAGCCAATGGCCGAGGTACAGGGTTTCGGCGTTTATCCAGATGGGCCGGTATCTGTCCGGCCACCGACATTCATTTGAGGAGATCGTGCTCCAGCAATTTCTTGCGCAAGGTGTTGCGGTTCAGGCCCAGCCATTCGGCAGCGCGCGACTGGTTCTGGCCCGATTGGGTCATCACCACGTCGAGCAGGGGTTTTTCCACCAGCTTGACCAGCATGTCGTACAGACCCGTCGGGTCGGTGCCGTCCAGGTCGCGGAAGTAGGTTTCCAGGTTGGCCCGGATGCAGTTTTCGATGGATTGGGGTTCGCTCATTCGGATGTCTCCACAAGCGGCTGGGCGCTGGCCACTGGCAGGCGGTCCATCTGGCTGGCCAGGCCATCCAGAAAATGCGCCACCGTAGCGAGCTGATGCTCAGCCGTCTCAAGGGTGTTCATGTGTTCACGGAATGCATCGCCGCCAGGCAGCGCACGCACATACCAGCCGATGTGTTTGCGGGCCGAGCGCACACCGGTGTATTCGCCATACAGGCCGTAATGGTCTTGCAGGTGCTCCAGCAGGGCACGGCGCACCTCGGCCACCAGCGGCGGGGCCAAGTGTTCGCCCGTGGCCAGAAAGTGGCCGATCTCGCGAAAGATCCAGGGGCTGCCTTGCGCGGCACGCCCGACCATCACGGCATCGGCCCCGGTGAACTTCAGCACATCGCGGGCTTTTTCGGGCGAATCGATGTCGCCGTTGGCCACCACCGGGATGTTCAACGCCGCTTTGACGGCGGCCACGGTGTCGTATTCGGCCATGCCTTTGTAGCCCTGCTCACGCGTGCGCCCGTGCACGGTGACCATCTGCACCCCAGCGCTTTCGGCAGCGCGGGCCAAGCTCAGGGCATTCTTCTCGGCATCGCACCAGCCGGTGCGCATCTTCAGGGTCACCGGCACGCCGTGTGGCAAGGCGGCTTCCACCACGGCAGAAATGATCTCCAGCGCCAGCGGCTCGTCTTGCATCAGGGCAGAACCTGCCCATTTGTTGCAGACTTTTTTGGCCGGGCAGCCCATGTTGATGTCAATGATCTGCGCGCCACGGTCGATGTTGTAGCGCGCAGCGTCGGCCATCATCTGCGCTTCGGTGCCGGCAATCTGCACCGCAATCGGGCCAGGCTCGCCATCGTGATTCGCCCGACGTGAAGTCTTCAAAGACGCCCACAAGTCGGGACGCGACGTGACCATTTCGCTCACCGCATAACCCGCCCCGAACTGCCTGCACAACTGGCGGAAAGGCCGGTCCGTCACCCCCGCCATGGGGGCGACAAACAAGTTGTTCGGCAATAGGTAAGGACCAATCTGCATGACTGGGTGGTGCTGTAATTTGGGGGATCCTGAACAGGAGGCCCGATTGTAGTTGCTTAATATTTCAGCAAATGAAAGCCGAGTGTGTTAGCAAAGTACGGGTTGCCGGAACCGCTTGTCCCGTCGGCTGAGACGAACCGCAGTGCCTTAATCGCGGCAACGGCTGAGCCACTTGCTCATCAACTCCAGAATCTGTCGGCGCATGAAAGGCTTGGTCAGGTAGTCGTCCATGCCAGCGGCCAGGCAATTGGCTTTGTCGTCGGCCAGGGCATTGGCCGTCAGGGCCAAAATGGGTTTTCGCTGCAGCCCTTGGGTGATTTCGCGCGCCCGAATGCTGCGTGTGGCCGAGATGCCATCCATTTCGGGCATCTGCACGTCCATCAGCACAATGTCATGTGGCTCGGTGGCGCTGATGTGCACGGCCTCCAGCCCATTGCGGGCTTGCAAGACGCGACAGCCTGAGGTCTTGAGCATGGTCACCAGAATTTCACGGTTCACGTCGTTGTCTTCGGCAATCAACACCGTGCAATCGAGGTTTTGCGGTACGGGTGCCGTGCGGGCGGAAGCGTCCAATGGCATGTCCTTGAGCCGGGTGCCGCACACCTCAAACCAGAAAACAGAGCCTTTGCCTGGTTGGCTGCTGAAACCCACCTGACCGCCCATGAGCTCGGCCAACTGGCGCGAGATCACCAGGCCCAAACCACTCCCGCCAAATCGGCGGGCCATTGAAATGTCCGCTTGCGAAAATGCGCTGAACAGGCGCTGCCCGTCCTCCTGGCTGATGCCGATGCCCGTGTCTCGCACCATGCAACGCACACGCGCTGTGCCGTCGGACTCGCTGGTGCAACTCAGGCTCACACTGACTTGCCCCTGACTGGTGAATTTGACGGCGTTGGAAATCAGGTTGCTGGCCACCTGGGTAAAGCGGTGCGGATCGCCCACAATCATCCAGGGCACGCCATCAACGGGTGGCTCGAACACGAGTTGCAGGCCCTTGTCCTGCGCATGCGACTCGAACAAGGCACACACCTGGCGGGCGGCGTGTTCCGGGCTGTACGGCACTTTTTCCAGGTGCAGCATGCCCGCCTCGATCTTGGAAAAATCCAAAATATCGTTGATCAAGTACAGCAAGGTCGAGGACGAGGACGTGATCATGCTGATGAGTTTTTTCTGCTGCTCGGTCGGATGGGTCGAATCCAGCAACTCGGACACGCCAATCAGGCCATTGAGTGGCGTGCGAATTTCATGGCTCATATTGGCCAGAAACTGGCTCTTGGCCTGGTTGGCAGCATCGGCATGCTCTTTGGCCAACAACAGCTCGGCCGTGCGCGTTTGCACCTCGGATTCGAGCTGCTGGCTGTATTGACCCAAGGCCTTGTCCTTGTGCTCAATTTGGTCAAGCATGGAATTGAAGCCAGCCACCAGTTCCCCAATTTCGTCCTGACTTTGACGTTGAGCGCGCTGACTGTAATCGTGCACAGTGGTGATGCGCCGCATCACATCGGCCAAATCCAGCACGGGCTGCACAATGATGGCGATCAACTGGCCCATGAACTGGCGCACCACCGCATAGGCCAGGAGCATGGCGACCACAGCCACCAACAGGGTGACCACAATGCTCCACCAAAAGGCATCCAGCCGGGTCTGCACCACCACCACACCAATGCGCTCGCCGTCCTGCACGATGGGCAAACGGATCGCATAACGGCTCAGACTCAGCTGGGCGGTTTGGATGCCTGAAACAAGCTCGGGCGGGGGTTCTGGATGGCGCTCCGAATCCGTGCGCACCGGGTAGTGGGCAAAAGCCTGCTGGCTCGGTGTTTCGGTGTAGATATCCACGGTTTCGATGGTCTGGATGTGCCGGAAAATTTCCAGCTGCTTTTGGGCCCCCGCCCGGTCTTCGAAGCGCACGGCAGCGGCATTGCTCTCGGCCGCCAGCTCAGCCAGACTTTTGGCTTCGGCCTTCGTGGCTTGCAAGGTTTGCGAGGCCTGCCACAGCGTGGTCACCACAAAAAACAAAATCAGCACACACCAGATGCCCAGCCCCAGAATGTGGTTGAGCTTTTCCCGCATGGGCGCATGCAGCAACTTCTCGCGACGCCAAAAAACAGAGAGCAACATCTGGCTCTTCCCTAGCGAACCACCACGCGGGCCAGCTTGAGCATCTGGCTGCTGGCGCGGATGTTTGACTTTTGCAAGTTGAGCAAATTCACATCAAATTCGACACGGTCATCGTTGTGCAACAGCGCCAGGTGCGCCCCTTGGTCAACGGCTTGACGGCCATCGCTGACCAGCAACACCGGGGCATTGCCCAGTTGGCGGACCACGGCGGGCAGCTGGCGGGCATCGGCCTCGGTGACAAACACCATGCTGCAATCCTTGAGCTGATCGAGCGCCACATCCTTGCGAACCACGATCTCCCGACCTTGTGCGGTGCGGCGGTTCAGGCTGAGCATGGTGCCGTTGAGATCGTCCTTGCCCAGAATGCACACCCTGATGGATTTGTCTTCGGTGCCGTGCAGTTCCACAAATTTGGCAAAGTTGTACAAATAAGCCACCTTGATGCGCTCCACCGTCTGCGCCGGGCTTTGCGCCCAGGCCGACCCAGACACGCCCAGTGCCAACACACACACAAAATGACGCATACCCGCCAGGACGCCCCGTCGCCCTGATCGTGTTCGCAGTGAGAAAGATATAAATTGAAGGCGCATGGTCATGTCCTTCAGAAACGGGTAACCGCTTGCACCAGCGCACTGCGTTGCACATCGTGGGCGCGGCTCACCGGGAAGATGTTGATGAATTCGCTGTGTCGGTGCTTGAGCAAGTTACGCCCCTGTACGGACAGCTCGGTATGACGATCCATCTTCCAGGCCAGGCGCATGTCCAGCCCTGTGTAGGAGGGCAACCGGGTCAAGCCTGAACTGGTCAAGGTGAAATGGCCAGTCTCCGAGTTGTAGCGCAGGCGGACATCCAGGTTGAATTGGTGCGGCAGGCTGAAATTGTTGTTCAGCGAGAACTGGTGTTTCGGTGCACTGTTTTCAAAGGCCTGCACCTGGGCTTGGCCCAGAAAATCATCGGTGTGCACCCCTTTGACACGCAAATGGCTGTAAGCCGTTTGCAGTTTCCACCAGGCCTGTGGATGCCACTCCAGCGCCACCTCACCGCCATAAGCGCGTGCCTTTTCGACATTGGCGTTGTGTGCGTCCAACGTGAAATAACACAGACCAGGCCCATATGCCGCCAGGCAGGCCAAGGCCTGCTGCACACCCGCAGCAGACACCGGGTTGGGCAAAGCGCGCCCCCCGCGCAAATGTTTGTAATCGGTCACAAACAGCGCCACGTCCATGCTCAGGAAATTGGAAAACTGCTTGCGCCAACCCGCTTCCAGGCTGATGGCCTCCTCGGCTTTGAGCGGCGCATCGGCCAACGGCGACAAGGTCGTCACGGCCGTGATCAGGTGGGGCGGGATGCTGGGGATCACCCCGTTGGCATCTTGCGCGCTGATGTCCACCGTGCCCAGGCTTTCGGTGCGTCGCAAGGACCGGGCCGAGCGGGACAGCGCGCCCCAGTAAGCCTCTTGCTGGGCCGGGGTGTAGAGCATGCGCACATTGGGCTGAATATTGAAACCCGTCAGGCCATCTTTTTCAAACTTGGAGCCCAGGATCAGCTTCAAGCGCTCGGGTGCCAGTGTGATTTCATCGTGCACAAAGGCACTGTAGTTGAGTCGCTTGCTGCGCCCATCCAGCAACAAATACGGCGCACTGGGCAGCATCAGGTTGTCAGAGGTGTGGCGCAGGTTCAGCCCCCAGATGAAATCGTGCACATCGCCCACACGCCTTTGCTGAAAATCCAGATCGATGTCGGTCTTGCGACCGCCCATGCTCAGCACCCGTGGCGCCTCACCCAGCGGCTTGTTCGCACCGGTGCCTGTGCCCGAACCCCACAAACCCGCGTAAGTCGATCGATCCTGGTCGACTGAAGCTTGCAAGGCATTGTCTGCACCTTGATCGTCTTTCCAAAGATATCGGGCCTGCAAGGCCATGCCCTGACCTTTGCTGCTGAGAAAACTCTCGCGCACAAAAGGCGTGCCTTGATCGCTGTAGGCCAGCAAGGCGGGCGTCACCCAAACGTCATGGGATTGGTCCTGGTGCACCTCGGCCTTGATGTTCAACTTACCGCTGTCAAGACGAGGCTCGATCTTCAGACCCAGCCGCTGCTGCGTGGCCGAATCGTTGCCGGGCTCACCTGTCGCGCGGACCGGCGAACCATCCATGCGGCTGGTTTTGCCAAAGACCTTGAAGTGTCCGCCTTGCGCCAGTTCACCGCCATGGGTCATGGACGCCGAGGCCAGTGCGCCCGTGCCCAACACGGCGCTCACCATGCTGCCTTGGCTGGCAGCGGCCGAACGCGTCACGATATTGATCACGCCATTCATGGCATTGGTTCCCCACAGCGCGGCACCGGGTCCGCGAATGACCTCGATGCGCTCGATGTCTTCCATCACGGTGTACTGTGACTCCCAAAGCACACCCGAAAACAAGGGCGAGTACACACTGCGGCCATCCACCTGGACCAACAATTTGCTGGAGAAGCGGTCATTGAAGCCGCGGGAGCTGACGGCCCAGCGGCTGCGCGAGATTTGGGCCACATTGAGGCCAGGCACCAGACGCAAAGCTTCCGGGATCGACTGGGCCCCTGATCGGTGTATGTCCTGTGCGGAGATCACGTAGGCCGCTGCGGCCATGTCGGCCACGCGTTGCTCTTTGCGCGACATGGAGGTGATGCGGTAATCCACCAACTCTTCAAGGGACATGTCCAGAAACTCGTCGGCCCCTGCCGCCCAAGCGCATGAAGCTTGCACGGCACACGCGAGCAATGACCATTTCCAGACACTGCTTCGCCTCGTTTTTATGTTTTTCACTGCCCTGCCCCTTGGATGAAACCAGCGTTCAGAAGTATCAACTATTAAATTCTACATTTATTATTTTTTAATATTCTTAAGATTTATTTTAATGTCTTCAACAACTTGTCTTTTTTTCAGTTCATCCCAACCCGGAGCGCTGCTTTGCGGTGACTCACTGCCCAAGGCACCTTGCTTGCCGAATCGCGACGCCCTCCCATTTTTTTGAAGCGAATCTTTGCCCGGAGTGAGCGACCCGTCCCGCTACACTGCCTGCATGGAAAATTGGCTCAATGAAATACTGCAATGGCTGGCCTTGCCGCAACACGGCCTGAGCACCGTGTTCGTGGTGGCCTTCATTTCAGCCACGCTGCTGCCCATGGGCTCTGAACCTGCCGTGTTCGGCCTGGTCAAACTCAATCCCGACATGTTCTGGCTGGCCATTGTGGTGGCCACCGCAGGTAACACCTTGGGCGGCATGCTCAGTTGGTGGATGGGCTGGGGCACGCACCATGCGGTGGACAAATGGCGCGACTCCGGCACACATATTCGTGCCCTGGCCTGGCTGGAAAAACTGGGCCCTAAAGCGTGTTTGCTCAGCTGGCTGCCCGGCGTAGGCGATCCGCTGTGCGCCGTGGCCGGCTGGCTCAAGATGCCGCTGTGGCCTTGCACTTTGTACATGGCGATTGGCAAGTTTTTCCGCTACCTGACCATGACCGCCTTGCTGCTCTGGGTGTTTCCCGGGCAGTTTTGAAGCTGACCTGAACCAGACTCAGTTTGAGCCCACCGCATTGCACAGCGGCTGCCCCGAGGTCCAGCAGCGCAAATTGTCCAGAAACATCTGACGCACACGCGCCTCATTGCCGTCCGAATGCCCTGCCGCATGGGGTGTGACCATCACCTGGGGCATGGCCCACAAGGGCGACTCGGGCGGCAAGGGCTCATGCGCAAACACATCCAGAAATGCGCCGCCCAAGTGGCCGCTTTGCAGTGCTGACACCAGCGCGTCCTGGTCCACCACTTCGCCACGCGCCACATTGACCAGGTGTGCCCCCGGGGGCAGCGCTGCCAGCGCAGGGGCGTTGACCAGTTGAAGGGTTTTGTCGGTCAGGGGACAGGCCAGGATGAGCCAATCGGTGCGCGGCAGGACATCGTGCAGATCATCGAACGTGACCTGCACAACCGTGTTCGCCTGCACCGGGGCGTTGAACTGCCCATACACAAGGGGGCACACCTTCTGTCGCACCGCCACCACGTTCAGACCCAGCGCCTGCAGCAATCGCCCCAGTTGCTGGCCAATCGGGCCCCAGCCCACGATGGTGGCAGTCTGGCCGGGCAGGTCGCGCGGCATGCGTGGGCCCATCATGGGAATCCACTGGCGCGCTTGCTGCTCGGCCCAGAGCATGGGGAACTTTCTGGCCAGCGCCAAGACGCCAGCCAGCGCCACCGTCGCTACCACCTGCGCATTGGCCCCGGACGAGGTGGTGATTTGCACGCCTTTGTCCCGCAAGTCCTGGTAAATCTGGCGATCAGCACCGGCCGAATGGATATGGACCCACTTCAAACCGGGCGATTGGCGCAGCAAGTCATACACCTGCTGCAAAGCAGGATGAATTTCGTGTTTGGTCGACGTGCCTGTGACTTCGCGGGAAATGAATGCCACATCGGCATCGGTGCGCTGCATGGCCACCGCTTCATCCAATGCCAGCAATTCATAAGGCCGCACACCCATCACATCTGCCACCTCACCCCCCAGCTGCTTCAGGCTGGCTGGTGACATCAGAATGCGCAAGGCTTGGGCTGGCTCTCGGTTCATCCGGGGCATCAAGTCTTGTAGCTGGGGTCCAGGCGGTCAAGCTTGCGCAGCAAGGCCGGCCACTCCATCAAGCCGTAAGGCCTGCGGGTGCTCGGCTGGTAATTGTTCCAAGTCTCTTCCAAAACCTCCGGAGCCACTTTGACCCAAGGGGTTTGACAGGCCATCGCGGCCAGTTGGGCGCGGCACGACAACTCCAGCCGGTGCATCCAATTGAAGGCCTCACCGATGCTGCGCCCCACCGTGAGCGCACCATGGTTACGCAAGATCAGCGCCTCGCCCTGCCCCAAGTCCTTGACCAACGAGGCCTGCTCGTCCAGATCCAGCACCACGCCCTGGTAATCGTGGTAGCCGATTTTGAGGAAACGCATCGACGTTTGGGTGATCGGCAACAAGCCACACTCGAGCGCAGAGACCGCCATGGACGCCCAGCTGTGGGTGTGGATCACACAGTCCACCTCGGGACGGGCGGCATGCACGGCGCTGTGAATCACGTAGCCCGCCTTGTTGATGCCGTAGTTCAAATCGCCAAAGTCCGGCTTGGACAGGAGGCGACCATCGTGGTCAATCTTGATCAGACTGGAGGCTGTGATTTCCTCGTACATCATGCCGTAGGCATTGATGAGGAATGCGCCGTCTTCGCCCGGCACCCGGGCAGAAATGTGGTTGGCCATCATGTCCGACATGCCGTAGATGGCCACCAGCCGGTAACAGGCAGCCAGGTCCACACGGGCCTGCCACTCGGCAGCCGTGCAGCGCGGTTGCATCGATTCGATTTTCAGAAATCCGTTGTCAACCATGACATCTCCTTGAGGTATTTGTTCAGTCCATCAAGCATGGTTTGCAATGTTCAGCACGATCTTGCCCTTGTGCTGGTTGTTCTCCATGAGGGCCTTGGCCTGGTCGAGTTGGTCAAAAGCGAACACCCGGTCAATCAACGGACGGATGCGGCCATCTGCGAAAGCGGGCAGGATCTGCGCTGCAAACTGCGCAATGCCATCTGCACGCTGAGCCGGTGTGCGCAGCTTGTTGGACACGCCAAACAAACACAGGCGTTTGGCATGCAGCGCTTGCAGGTCAATGCTGGCTTCAAGGGTGCCATCGACATAACCCACAAACCCCATGCGCCCCTGAAAAGCCATGCAACGCATGTTTTCGGCAAACACCGTACCCCCCACCGTGTTCACCACCAAGTTGGCACCCTTTTGATCGGTGGCCTGCCACACATCCTGATGGAAATCGGCAGCGCGTGTGCACAAACCCACATCCAGCCCCAAGGGCTTCAGCAGGTCCAGCTTGGCCTGCGAGCCCGAGGTGCCGATGACCTTCGCGCCCAAGACCTTGGCCATCTGCAAGCAAGCCACGCCCACCCCGGAGGACACACCATTGATCAGCAACCATTGCCCGGGTTGCAAATGCCCTTGCAACACCAGCAAGTCATAGCCCACCAAAAATGTCAGCGGAATCGATGCGGCCTCTTCGAAAGACAGCTGGGCCGGCACAGGCATGATTTCACGCACATCCATCAAGGCGTATTCAGCAAAGGCCCCTGGACAACGCCCCATGACACGGTCGCCCACTTGCCAGATACCTGTGTCGCCGCCCAACTGAACAATCTGTCCGGCCCCTTCCATGCCCGCAGGTTTGCTGCCCCCAAGGCCATTCAAGCCTTGGCCCACGATCAACTCGCCACGGTTCAGCGAAGCGGCATGCAACTTGACCAGTACCTGGCCTGGACCGGGCACAGGCACATCCACCTCGCGCAGTTCCATGTGACCCTGGCCGTTGCTGATGTTCATCCAGTAAGACTTCATGCACACCTCGATTTGTTGCAAACGTCGGCATTGGCCGCCATGGCTCGCCGCAATGGCCGAAGTGTAATGTCCACACACCGGGCACAGCCCTGTCAGGCTGATGCTTGGGGGACACGGGCAAGGTACGCATGACGCGTGCACCTGGCTTTAGCCATGCGAACTACGCACATCGGCATAGGGGGCCTCCCTGATGGGAGGCACCCCTGCCACACCACCCGGCATGCGGGTCCGCACCGGGCGGTTCGAGCGCTTGAGGTCAGGACAGCCTTGGCACCCCCAGCCGATCAAAGTACG
>NZ_NESL01000004.1 GCF_003063435.1 Limnohabitans sp. 2KL-1
TACAAATGTTGGTCAAACACGAATTCATAACCAGGCCAATCTGATCAGAACACGTGGCGGTCAACGGCGCTGGCCTTCGCCGAGGCCAGGCACAGGCTTGTCTGCAGTTGTTGTTCTTTCACGTTAAAGGCCGACCCGGTCCAGACGAGTTGGCCTTGCTCGAACCCTTGCGGGGTCAGCTGCCTGCTGCTGTGTTCGAGCAGGATGTGCCCCAACCGCCCCAAACCGCGCTCGACCCCGCCTCGGGCCATACGCTGCGCGACCACTTGCGCCAGGCGCGTGATCTGCTGCAGGCCGCCGGATGGACCTACCGCGATGGCGCTTTGCGCAATGCCAAGGGGCAAGCCCTCAGCATCGAGTTTCTTGACAGTTCGGGCTCGATGGGCCGCGTCGTCACGCCTTTTGCCAAGAACCTGGAAAAACTGGGCATCCAGGTCCGGTACAAGGTGATCGACTTTGCCTTGCTGCAAAAACGCATGGACGTGTTCGACTTTGACATCATCAGCAACCGCACTGTGGGCAGCGAAGCGCCCGGCACCGAGTTGCTGGAGCGCTACGGTAGCCGATCGGCCGACGTGGAGGGCTCGGGCAATGTGCTGGGTCTGAAAGACCCGGCGGTGGATGCTTTGCTGGACAAGGTGGTGAGTGCCACCACCCGGCCGCAGCTGGTGACCAGCTTGCGTGCGCTGGACCGGGTGCTGCGCCACGGCCATTACGTGGTGCCGCATTGGTACGGCGCGGTGCACCGGGTGTCC
Organism: Limnohabitans sp. 2KL-1; assembly: GCF_003063435.1. Classification (GTDB taxonomy): domain Bacteria; phylum Pseudomonadota; class Gammaproteobacteria; order Burkholderiales; family Burkholderiaceae_C; genus Limnohabitans_A. Next base: position 756 of record NZ_NESL01000004.1, read on the forward strand.
TGGCGGGCGTCGGCCTTTGAGCGTCCTGCCCAGTTGCCTCGCTACTACCAGCCTGAAGCGCTGGTGACCACCGTGTGGTGGTCACCCCAAGCCGCTGCTGCGTCCAACGCACCGGGAAAGGGCCGCTGAGCCATGCTGGCCTACATTTTCAAACGCTTGCTCTTGATGGTCCCGACCTTGTTCGGGGTGTTGTTGATGACCTTTGTGGTGATTCAGTTTGTGCCCGGTGGTCCGGTCGAGCAAATGGTGGCCCAGCTGCAAGGCCGGGACACGGGCGGGGAGGGCGCTGCGGCATCAGGCAGCGGTTACCGGGGCAGACAGGGTGTGGATGCCGCCCGCATTGCCGAAATCAAAACGCTCTACGGTTTTGACAAGCCGCCCGCCGAGCGTTTTTGGATGATGCTCCAGCAGTTTGCGCGGTTTGACTTGGGCAAGAGTTTTTTCTACCCCAAAGACGTCTGGAGCCTGATCAAGGAGAAGCTGCCTGTGTCCATCAGCCTGGGCTTGTGGACCTTTTTCCTGAGCTACTTGGTCTCGGTGCCGCTGGGCATCGCCAAGGCGGTGCGTGCCGGCACGCGTTTTGACACGCTCACCAGTTTGCTGGTGCTGGTGGGCTATGCCATCCCGGGTTTTGTGCTGGGTGTGGCCTTGCTGGTGATCTTTGGCGGACAGTTGCAGTGGTTCCCGCTGCGCGGCCTGACCTCGTCCAACTGGGAGCAGCTGAGCTGGGGGGCCAAAGTGGCGGACTATTTGTGGCACATCGCTTTGCCGGTCACGGCCAGTGTGATGGGCTCGTTTGCCGTCATCACCATGCTGACCAAGAACGCGTTTCTGGAAGAAATCCGCAAGCAGTATGTGCTGACAGCCCGTGCCAAAGGCCTGAGCGAAAACCGGGTGCTGTATCGCCATGTCATGCGCAACGCGCTGATCCCGTTGGTCACGGGTTTTCCGGCGGCCTTCATCGGGGCGTTTTTTACGGGCTCGCTGCTGATCGAAACCCTGTTCTCGCTCGATGGCCTGGGCTTGCTCAGTTATGAAGCCGTGATCCGGCGCGATTACCCGGTGGTGCTGGGCACCTTGTATTTGTTCACCCTGATCGGGCTGGTGACCAAGCTGATCAGTGACCTGTGCTACCTCTGGGTGGATCCTCGCGTGAAGTTTGACGAATGACAGCTGCCACCACCACCACCGCTTTACCGCACCAAACGTCTCCTTCGGCCCGGGCCTGGCAGCGTTTCCGGCGCAACCGCTTGGGTTTCGGCAGCCTGATCATTTTCGCGACCCTGTTCATCCTGAGCCTGGGGGCCGAGTTGCTGTCCAACGACAAGCCGCTGGTCGTGCGCTTTGAGGGGCAGTGGTACTTCCCGGTGGTGCAAACCTTGCCCGAAAAAGTTTTTGGCGGTGATTTCGAGACGCCCGCCGACTACCTGGACCCCTTCATTCAGCAGCAGCTGCACAAAGGCAGCAACTGGGCGCTGCAGGCCCCCAACCCTTACCACCACAGCACGCTCGACTACTTCGCCCCCTTGCCCAACCCGGCGCCGCCCACCGCCCGCAATTGGTTGGGCACCGACGACCGGGGCCGCGATGTGCTGGCGCGTTTGCTGTATGGCTTTCGGGTGTCGGTGCTGTTTGCGCTGGCCCTGACCTTATTCGGCGTGTTCCTGGGCGTGCTGACTGGGGCCGTGCAAGGGTTTTTTGTGGGCAAGACCGACCTGGTGTTTCAGCGCTTCATCGAAATCTGGAGCGCCATGCCCGAGCTGTATTTGCTGATCATTTTCTCGGCCGTGTTCGAGCCGAGCGTGGGCTTGTTGCTTTTGCTGCTGGGCCTGTTTGGCTGGATGGGTCTGTCCGACTATGTGCGGGCCGAGTTTTTGCGCAACCGCCAGCTGGACTACGTCAAGTCGGCGCGGGCCTTGGGTCTGGGGCATTGGCAAATCATGTGGCGGCATGTGCTGCCCAACAGCATGACCCCGGTGGTGACCTTTTTGCCGTTCCGCATGAGTGGGGCCATTTTGGCACTGACCTCGCTGGACTTTCTGGGTCTGGGTGTGCCGCCGGGCACCCCCTCTTTGGGCGAGTTGTTGGCCCAGGGCAAAAACAACATCGACGCTTGGTGGATATCGATGTCCACCTTTGTGGTGCTGGTGGTGACCTTGTTGCTGCTGACCTTCATGGGCGACGCCTTGCGTGACGCGCTGGACCCGCGAAAGGCCCAAGCATGAACGCGCCGCAAGCTTTGCTGGAACTCAAAGACCTGCGCATTGCCTTTGGCGGCCAGGCCGTGGTGCACGGCGTGAATCTGAGCGTCCAGGCGGGTGAGCGCGTGGCCTTGGTGGGCGAGTCGGGTTCGGGCAAATCGGTCACCGCGCTGTCGGTGTTGCGCTTGCTGGAATCGGCCGAGCTGTCGGGCCAGGTGCTGTGGCAAGGTCAGGACTTGCTGGGGCAAACGCCAGCCGAGATGCAACGCATCCGTGGCGACGAGATCGCCATGATCTTTCAGGAGCCGATGACAGCGCTCAACCCCTTGATGACGGTGGGCGCGCAGATCTCGGAAGTGCTGCAACTCAAAAAGCTGTTGTCCCGTCATGAGGCCGACGCTCGTGCCGTGCATTTGCTGGCTGAAACCGGCATCGATGACCCCGAGCGCCGTTTTGGGGCCTACCCGCACCAGTTGTCGGGCGGCCAACGCCAACGCGCCATGATGGCCATGGCGCTGGCGTCAGAGCCCAAGCTGCTGCTGGCCGACGAGCCGACCACGGCGCTGGACGCCAGCTTGCGCCTGCAGATGTTGCAGCTGCTGGCCGATCTGCAGCAAAAAACCGGCATGGCCGTGCTGCTGATCACCCACGATTTGGCCTTGGTGCGTCACTTTGCCGACCGGGTGGCGGTGATGGAAAAAGGCCATCTGGTGGAGCAGGGCGCTTTGGCCGATGTGTTCTCACGCCCCCAGCATCCCTATACCCAAAAGCTGCTGGACAGTCGGCCCACCCGGGATGGCTTGGCGACAATTTACCCAGCCGGGGCACCCTTGGTGCAGGCCAAGGGCCTGCAAGTGCGTTACCCGATGAACGTGCCCGGTTTTCGCGGCTGGTTCCGGCAACACCATTTCACGGCCTTGCACGGGGCTGACTTCAGCATTTCAGCGGGCATGACACTGGGCATCATGGGCGAGTCGGGCTCTGGCAAATCCAGTCTGGCGCAGGCCGTTTTGGGCCTGATCCCCTTTGGCGGCGAACTGTCCTTCGGTGGACAGACCTGGCAAGGTGTTCCCGGTCGCGACAAAGCCTTGCGCCAGAAGGTGCAGGTCGTTTTTCAGGACCCCTACGGCAGCTTGTCGCCTCGCATGACGGTGGGCGAAATCGTCTCGGAAGGTTTGCGATTGCACCAGCCGCACTTGGCCGAGCCCGATATAGAAGCGCGGGTGGTGGCCACCTTGGCTGAGGTGGGCTTGACCACGGCCGATTTTCCGGACCTGCTCAACCGCTACCCCCATGCTTTTTCAGGGGGACAGCGGCAACGCATTGCGCTGGCCCGTGCTTTGGTGGTGGATCCGGCGTTGCTCGTGCTGGACGAGCCGACCAGTGCGCTCGATGTCACGGTGCAAAAGCAGATACTGAAATTGCTGCAGGCGTTGCAAAAAAGCAGAAACATGGCTTATTTATTGATTACCCATGATATCGACGTTTTGCGGGCGATGGCCCATCGGGTGATGGTTTTGCAAAACGGACGGATGCTGGAGGAGGGGCCAGCTGAGCAGGTGTTGTACCGGCCCGAGCACGACTACACCCGAAGTTTGCTGGCGGCCTTTCCCGATGCGTGAGCCCACCGAGGGGGAACACGCCCTACGTTTTCCTTCAAAATCACGCACTTAGCACGTTTTTCGGCTAGAATACTGGCTTCACGACCAAACGGGCGGGTTTTCACCGCCCGTTTTTTTTGGGTCTTTCTTTTTTAACGTTGATATTCCGAAGCTCTGTGGCATTGCAGCAAATTGTTCAAGAAACCGTGACTGGACTGGGTTATGACCTGGTTGAGATTGACCGCACTGCGGGCGGCTTGTTGCGCATCACCATCGACTGGCCGTGGCAGCCCGGTACTGAGTTGTTCATCAACGTGGAAGATTGCGAAAAAGTCAACCGTCAACTTCAGTTTGCGCTGGAAGTCGAAGGCGTTGCCTACAACAGGCTTGAAGTGTCTTCACCCGGCATTGACCGTCCCTTGCGTCATGAAAAAGATTTTGAGCGCTTTGTGGGTGAATTGATTGACATCACCCTCAAGGCCCCGATGGGCGAGAACGCCGCAGGCATGGTCAACCCGACCCGCAAAAAATTTCGCGGCACGCTGGAGCGTGACGCCACGGATCAAGGCTGGCAAATCGTCTGGAGCGATGCCCCTGCCGTGAAACCCGGGCAGAAAATCAGTAAAAAGCGAGCCCCTGCGCCCTTGCATGCGCTGGGTTTCACATTGGACGAGTTGCGCGAGGCCCGTTTGGCGCCCGTGGTGGATTTCAAAGGGCGCAAGCCTAAGGTTGAAGCCTGACCTGAGTGTCCGGTTTTGAGCATTTATATCGGGTCTGTGCTGTAGACCCAGTGGAACAGGAGAGTCGAGTCATGAATCGCGAAATGTTGATGTTGGTCGAAGCCATCTCACGTGAAAAGAACGTTGAGCGCGACGTGGTGTTTGGGGCTGTGGAAGCCGCTTTGGCGCAAGCCACCAAAAAACTGTACGCCGGTGAAGTGGATATTCGCGTGGCTTTGGACCGCGACAGTGGCAATTACGAAACTTTCCGCCGCTGGCATGTGGTGCCCGATGAGGCCGGTCTGCAGTTGCCTGAGCAGGAAATTTTGCTGTTTGAAGCCAAAGAGCAAATCCCTGACATCGAAGTCGATGAGTACATCGAAGAACCCATTGAATCCTTGCCCATTGGCCGCATTGGTGCCATGGCAGCCAAGCAGGTCATCTTGCAAAAGATCCGCGATGCAGAGCGCGAAATGCTGCTCAACGACTTCATGTCGCGTGGCGAAAAAATCTTTGTTGGCACTGTCAAGCGCATGGACAAGGGCGACATCATCTGCGAGTCTGGCCGCATAGAAGGCCGTCTGCGTCGCAGCGAAATGATTCCCAAGGAAAACCTGCGCAGCGGTGACCGCGTGCGCGCCATGATCATGGAAGTCGACTTGACTTTGCGTGGCGCTCCGATCTTGCTGTCGCGTTCTGCACCAGAATTCATGATCGAACTCTTCCGTCAGGAAGTGCCTGAAATCGAACAAGGCCTGCTGGAGATCAAGACCTGCGCCCGTGACCCTGGCTCGCGTGCCAAGATCGCCGTTCTCTCGCATGACAAGCGCGTGGACCCCATCGGCACCTGCGTCGGTGTGCGCGGCACCCGTGTCAACGCCGTGACCAACGAATTGGCCGGTGAGCGCGTGGACATCGTCTTGTGGAGCGAAGACCCTGCTCAGTTCGTGATCGGTGCCTTGGCACCGGCCAATGTGCAGTCGATCGTGGTGGACGAAGAAAAGCACGCCATGGACGTGGTGGTGGACGAAGAAAACCTCGCGATTGCAATTGGCCGTGGTGGTCAAAACGTGCGTCTCGCTTCTGACCTCACGGGCTGGAAGATCAACATCATGGACGCTGCCGAGTCTGCCCAAAAGCAGGCCGAGGAAACCACCGGCATTCGCCAGTTGTTCATGGAAAAGCTGGATGTGGACCAGGAAATTGCCGACATCCTGATCGGCGAAGGGTTCGCCAGCCTAGAAGAAGTGGCTTATGTGCCGATTCAGGAAATGCTGGAGATCGAAAGCTTCGACGAAGACACCATCAACGAGTTGCGCACTCGCGCCAAAGACGCGTTGCTGACTCTTGAAATTGCACGCGAAGAGAGCGTTGAAGACGTTTCTCAGGATTTGCGTGACTTGCCAGGCTTGACGCCTGAGCTGATTTCCAAGCTGGTTGAAGCGGGTATCCATACCCGTGACGATTTGGCTGACCTGGCCACCGACGAACTGTCTGACATCACTGCTCAGACAGCTGAAGAGGCGACCGCCCTGATCATGAAAGCCCGCGAACATTGGTTCGCTGGCCAGGCCTGAAGTCTGATGGAGGCTTGAACAAAATTATGTCCAGTACCACTGTTGCCGAGTTCGCCAATGAACTCAAAAAATCTGCCGATGTCTTGCTCGATCAATTGCAATCGGCAGGCGTAGCCAAAACCTCGCACAGCGATACGCTGAACGATGCTGACAAGCAAAAGTTGCTCAGCTATCTGCAAGCCAGTCACGGCACGGTGACCGCAGACCGCAAGAAAATCACGTTGGTCAAAAAATCAACCAGCGAGATCAAACAAGCCGATGCGTCAGGCAAGGCCCGCACGATTCAGGTGGAGGTGCGCAAAAAGCGCACCTTGATCAAGCGCGATGACGAGCCGGTTTCGCAGCCAGAAGAGGCTCCCGAGCCCGCGATTGACCATGCAGAGTTGTCGCGTCGAGAGGAAGAAGCCCGTCGTCAGGCAGAGCTGATTCGTCGACAAGAAGAAGAGTTGGCCGAAAAGCGTCGTTTACGCGAAGCTCAGGAAGAAGCCCAACGCGCAGAGTTGGCTGTTCAGGAAGCCAAGGCACAAGCCGAGGCCGCCGCACAAGCCGAGGCCAGGGCTTTGAGTGCCGCTGCCCAGGTGCCAGCGGCCAAACCTCAGCTCAGTCGTGAAGAACGCGAGCAACGTGCTCGGGCCGAGGCCGCCAGCATCAATGCCGCTGCGCAGGTCAAGCCTGCAGCGCCGGCACCTGTCGAGAACCAGCAGGCTCTGAAAGCAGCGCAAGCCGCTGAAATGGCGCAAGCCAAGGCAAAAGCAGAGCAGGAAGCCCGAGAAGCGGCCGCACAAAAAGCGGCTGCCGACTCCAAGGCCAAGGCCGATGAAGAAACTGCGCGCGCCCAGGATCTGGATGCGCGTCGACGCAAGGCGCTGGCCGAGGCTGAAGCCATTCGCGCCATGATGAACGCCCCCAAGAAGGTGTTGGTTGCCAAGAAGGAAGAGCCCAAGGTTGAGCCGAAAGCGGCGGTCAAGGGCACCTTGCACAAACCTGCTGGTACGCCAGCACCCGGAGCACGTGCTGCAGCTGCACAAGCCGCTGCACCTGCTGCGCCAGGTGGCAACAAGGAAGTCAAATCTGCCAAGCTCTCGTCGAGCTGGGCCGGTGATCCCGCCAAGAAGAAGGCCATCCCAACCCGTGGCGACAGCAGTGGTGGTGTCGGCCGCAACAACTGGCGCGCAGGCCCACGCGGCCGCCGTGGCAATGAACGCGATCGTGACGACGGCCATGCGCAACAGGCCCCGGCCGAAGTGCGTGTGCTCGAAGTGCACGTGCCTGAGACGATCACCGTGTCCGAGTTGGCCCACAAGATGGCCATCAAGGCCTCTGAGGTCATCAAGCACCTGATGAAGCTGGGCCAGATGGCCACCATGAACCAGCCGCTGGACCAGGACACCGCCATGATCGTGGTGGAGGAAATGGGTCACAAGGCCGTGATCGCCGCATTGGACGATCCAGAAGCCTTTACCGACGACGAGGTGTCGGACCAGCATGCCGAATCCTTGCCGCGTGCCCCTGTGGTCACCGTCATGGGTCACGTTGACCACGGTAAGACCTCGTTGCTGGACTACATTCGTCGTGCCAAAGTGGCCTCGGGCGAAGCCGGTGGCATCACGCAGCACATTGGTGCGTACCACGTTGAAACGCCTCGCGGCATGATCTCTTTCCTGGACACCCCCGGTCACGAGGCCTTCACGGCCATGCGTGCCCGTGGTGCACAAGCCACCGACATTGTCATCCTGGTGGTGGCCGGTGACGATGGCGTGATGCCCCAGACCAAGGAAGCCATCAAGCACGCGAAAGCTGCAGGTGTGCCGATCGTGGTCGCCATCAACAAGATGGACAAGCCTGACTCGAACATCGAACGCGTGCGTGCCGAGCTGATTTCTGAAGAAGTCGTGCCCGAAGAATTCGGTGGCGATGCGCCTTTCGTTTCCGTGTCGGCCAAAACCGGCATGGGCATTGACGATTTGCTGGAGCAAGTGCTCTTGCAAGCCGAAGTGCTGGAACTCAAGGCACCGGTGCAAGCTGCCGCCAAGGGTCTGGTGATCGAAGCCCGTCTGGACAAGGGCCGTGGTCCTGTCGCCACCATCCTGGTGCAGTCCGGCACTTTGAACACCGGTGATGTGGTGTTGGCAGGCCAGACCTTTGGCCGCGTGCGCGCCATGCTGGACGAAAACGGTGCAGCCATCAAGTCAGCAGGCCCATCGATCCCGGTCGAAATTCAGGGTTTGACGGAAGTGCCGCAAGCCGGTGACGAGTTCATGGTCATGACCGATGAGCGCCGTGCCCGCGAAATCGCCACCTACCGCGCGGGCAAGTTCCGCAACACCAAGTTGGCCAAGCAACAAGCGGCCAAGCTCGAAAACATGTTCACCGACATGTCTGCGGGCGAAGTCAAGATGCTGCCGATCATCATCAAAGCCGATGTGCAGGGTTCGCAAGAAGCCCTGGGCTCGTCCTTGCTCAAGCTGTCAACCGACGAAGTCAAAGTGCAGCTGGTCTACTCCGGTGTGGGTGGTATCAGCGAGTCGGACATCAACCTGGCGATAGCTTCCAAGGCCATCGTGATCGGTTTCAACGTGCGCGCCGACGCCGGTGCCCGCAAGTTGGCCGAAGGCAACGGCGTTGACGTTCATTACTACAACATCATTTATGACGCTGTGGATGAACTCAAAGCCGCCATGTCCGGCATGCTGGCCCCCGAGCAGCGCGAAGAAGTCATCGGTACGGCCGAAATCCGCACCGTGTTCGTGGCGTCCAAAATCGGTACGGTCGCGGGCTGTATGGTCACCTCCGGCATGGTCCACCGCAATGCCAAGTTCCGCTTGCTGCGCGACAACGTGGTTATCTACACCGGTGAGCTCGACTCGCTCAAGCGACTCAAGGACGATGTGCGCGAAGTCAAAGAAGGCTTTGAGTGCGGTATCAAGCTCAAGAACTACAACGACATCAAAGAAGCCGATCAGCTCGAATTCTTCGACGTCAAGGAAATTGCGAGAACGCTGTAAATGGCGCGTAAGAAGCAATCGTCCGTACCGAACCGCGGTTTCCGCGTGGCCGACCAGATCCAGCGCGATCTGGCCGAGTTGATCGCGCGCGAGTTGAAAGACCCGCGCGTGGGCATGATCACGCTCAATGCGATCGAGGTCACGCCCGATTACGCCCATGCCAAGGTCTATTTCAGTGTTTTGACGGGCAACCCCGAAGAAGCCACCGAAGGCCTGAATGCGGCAGCGGGCTTCCTGCGCAATGGGTTGTTCAAGCGTTTGCACATCCACACCGTGCCGACTTTGCATTTTTTGTTTGACCGCACCACAGAGCGTGCATCGGACATGAACGCATTGATCGCCAAGGCGGTGTCGTCTCGCGCCCAAGAGGACTGAGCATGAACGCGCCACGCACCAGGGTGCAGCGGCGCCCTGTGCACGGGGTGCTGTTGCTCGACAAACCGCTGGGTCTTTCCAGCAACCAGGCTTTGCAAAAAGCCAAGTGGTTGCTGCGGGCCGAGAAAGCAGGGCACACCGGGACGCTTGACCCGTTGGCCACGGGCGTTTTACCTTTGTGTTTTGGTGCGGCCACCAAGTTCAGTCAGCAGCATCTGGATGCCGACAAGACTTACGAGACCACGGTCAGACTGGGGCTGAAAACCAGCACAGCCGATGCCGAAGGCGAAGTGATTGAAACGCGTGAAGTGTCATGCACGCCGGGTAGGGTTGTGGAAGTGCTGGACCGGTTCATGGGGCCGATCAGCCAAGTGCCACCGATGCACAGCGCCTTGAAAAAGGACGGCAAGGCCTTGTACGAATATGCCCGCGAGGGCGAAACCGTTGAGCGCGAAGCGCGCAACGTGGTGATCCATGACCTGGATCTGCTGGACATGCAACTGCAAGGCGATGCGCCTTTTTTGCGTTTGCGTGTGCGTTGCAGCAAAGGGACTTACATCCGGACGCTGGGCGAAGACATCGCCGAGGCCCTGGGTTGTGGTGGTCATCTGAGCGCCTTGCGCCGCGTGGTGACGGGGCCTTTTGAGGCGTCACAGTGCGTGACGCTGCAGCAGCTGGAAGCGATGGACGAAGCCAGCCGCCTTGGTGCCTTGCTGCCTGTCGATGTTTTGTTGCCGGGCTACACCGAAGTGAGCCTGGACAGCGACAACGCGGGACGTTTTTTGAGTGGGGTGCGCCGACGCGGCCCTTGGGTTGATTGTGATCAAGTCGTGGTGTATGGAGAACATCCTCGTGCCTTGCTGGGAACAGCGCATGTGCATGGCGGCGAACTGATTCCGGGTCGATTGTTGAGCCCGATCGAAATTCAACAGATTTTGGAAAAATCACCTGCCACCGAGCCGTTGCTGGCCGAGCAGGTTTAAAGGAAGAGAAAGCATGACCAAGCAAATCCGCAACATCGCCATCATCGCCCACGTTGACCATGGCAAAACCACCATGGTTGACCAGCTGCTGCGCCAATCGGGCACATTCGCTGACCACGAAAAAATCGTGGACACCGTGATGGACAACAACGCCATCGAACGTGAGCGCGGCATCACCATCCTGGCCAAAAACTGCGCCGTGAGCTGGGAAGGCACCCACATCAACATCGTGGACACCCCCGGTCACGCGGACTTCGGTGGCGAAGTGGAGCGCGCTTTGTCCATGGTCGATGGCGTGGTGCTGTTGATCGATGCGCAAGAAGGCCCCATGCCTCAGACCCGTTTCGTGACCAAGAAGGCTTTGGCCTTGGGCCTCAAGCCCATCGTGGTGGTGAACAAGGTCGACAAGCCCGGTGCCAACCCCGACAAAGTGGTCAACGCCGCTTTTGACCTGTTTGACAAGCTCGGTGCCAACGACGAGCAGCTCGACTTCCCCGTGGTGTATGCCTCCGGTATCAACGGCTGGACTTCGCTCGAAGAAGGCGCACCTGGCGAGCAGTGGGGCCCCGACATGTCGGCCCTGTTCAACACCGTGCTCAAGCACGTGCCTGCACAAAAAGGCGATCCAGCCGCACCACTGCAGTTGCAAATTTCCGCACTCGATTTCTCGACTTTCGTCGGTCGCATCGGCGTGGGCCGCATCAGCCAAGGCACCATCAAGCCCCAAATGGACGTGGTGGTCATGGAAGGCCCGGACGGCAAAGCCATCAAAGGCCGCGTCAACCAAGTGCTCAAGTTCCAAGGTCTGGACCGTGTGCAGGTGACCGAAGCCGGTCCTGGCGACATCGTGTTGATCAACGGCATTGCCGAATTGAACATCGGTGTGACCGTGACCGATCCGGCCAACCCCGCACCGCTGCCGATGCTGAAGGTGGACGAGCCCACTCTGACCATGAACTTCTGCGTGAACACCAGCCCCTTGGCTGGCCGCGAAGGCAAGTTCGTCACCAGCCGTCAAATCTGGGACCGCCTGCAAAAAGAACTGCAACACAACGTGGCGCTGCGCGTCAAAGAAACCGACGAAGAAGGTATCTTTGAAGTCATGGGCCGTGGTGAATTGCACCTGACCATCTTGTTGGAAAACATGCGCCGCGAAGGCTACGAAATGGCCGTGTCCAAGCCACGCGTGGTGTTCCGTGATGTCAACGGCGAGCGCCATGAGCCCATCGAGTTGGTGACTGCCGACATCGAAGAAACACACCAGGGCGGCGTGATGCAAGCTTTGGGCGAGCGCAAGGGCGAACTGGTCAACATGGAACCCGATGGCCGTGGTCGTGTCCGTCTGGAATACCGCATTCCTGCCCGTGGCCTGATCGGTTTCACCAACGAATTCTTGAACTTGACCCGTGGTTCCGGCCTGATCTCCAACATCTTCGACAGCTACGAAGCCCACAAGGGTGACATTGGCGGCCGCAAGAACGGTGTGCTGATCTCGATGGACGATGGTGAAATTTTCACCTACGCTCTGGGCAAGCTGGACGACCGTGGTCGCATGTTCGTCAAGGCGAACGATCCGGTGTATGAGGGCATGATTGTGGGTATCCACAGCCGTGACAACGATCTGGTGGTCAACGCCACGCGTACCAAGCAGCTGACCAACTTCCGTGTCTCCGGCAAGGAAGACGCGATCAAGATCACGCCCCCGATTGACCTGACTCTGGAATACGGCGTCGAGTTCATCGAGGACGACGAATTGGTCGAAATCACGCCCAAGAGCGTGCGTCTGCGCAAGCGTTTCCTGAAGGAAAGCGACCGCAAGCGCAACAAGTGATCGGCTGACGATCATGCGTTTGACGCACGGTATGGCCGTCTGGACCATGGTGGGCGTCACCGCCCTGTGGTCCATGGCCGGGGTGGTGACAAGGCACCTGGAGCAAGCCCGCAGCTTTGAAGTCACCTTCTGGCGCAGCTTCTTCACGGTGGTCTCACTGCTGGTCATCCTGCCTGTGTGGCAGGGCCGAAGTGTCTGGACACGGCTGCCTTTGCGCAGCCGTTACTTTTGGTTCTCCGGTTTGTGCTGGAGCATCATGTTCACTGCGTTCATGGTGGCGCTCACCTTGACGGCGGTGGCCAATGTGCTGATCACCATGGCGGTGGGGCCTTTGCTCACGGCCTTGATCACCCGGGTGTTTTTGGGCCATCGGTTGCCCGCACGGACCTGGCTGGCCATTGTGTTGGCAGGCATCGGCATTGGCTGGATGTATGGCTCACAGCTCAGCTTGGGCGATCCGAATTTCCTGATCGGCTCCTTGGTGGCTTTGTGTGTGCCCATCGCAGGTTCGGTGCAATGGACCTTGGTGCAAAAAAGCCAGAGCGAGGGCCAAAACCTGGACCTCGTGCCCTCGGTCTTGTTGGGTGCCATCTTGTCGACTTTGCTGACCTTGCCCTTGTCCATGCCGTTTCAGGCGTCAAGCCACGATGTGGGTTGGTTGGCCATCCTCGGTTTGTTCCAACTGGCCATCCCTTGCGCTTTGTCCGTGGTGTGCGCCCGGGTGCTCAAAGCGCCTGAAGTGGCTTTGCTGGCCTTGCTCGAAATCGTTTTTGGTATCGCACTGGCTTGGTGGGGTGCCAACGAAGCCCCTCAGTTGAGCGTACTCTTGGGAGGTGCCCTGGTTTTGGGTGCCTTGCTTCTCAATGAATGGTTAGGCTGGAGACAAAACAATGTCTGATGTCATCGCGCAAATTGAAGGCCGCATCGGCTGCATCACACTGAACCGACCCAAGGCACTCAATGCCTTGTCGTTGGATATGGTGCGTCAGATCACCGCCGCTTTGCTGACTTGGCAAAACGACCCTCAGGTGCTGGCGGTGGCGGTGCGTGGCATGGGCAAGGAGGGGCCTTTCGGGTCCTTCTGTGCGGGGGGGGACATCCGGTTTTTTCACCAGGCGGCCACAGCGGGAGATCCCCGTCTGGAAGATTTCTTCACCGAAGAGTACCGACTGAACCATTTGATTCATACCTACCCCAAGCCCTATGTGGCCTTGATAGATGGCATCGTCATGGGTGGGGGCATGGGCATCAGCCAGGGGGCCAGTGTGCGTGTTGTCACCGAGCGCAGCAAGATGGCCATGCCCGAAACCAACATCGGCTTGTTTCCCGATGTTGGTGGCGGTTATTTCCTGAGCCGCTGTCCCGGTCATCTGGGCGAATACTTGGGCCTCACGGGGCACATGCTTCAGGGCGAAGAGGCTGTTCATGCAGGCTTGGCAGATGGCTGCATCTCTTCGGGCAAATTGCCTCACCTGTGGCAGACCCTGATTGAAACACCGTTTGAAAATGGTGAAGCTGTCGAGCGCTGGGTCGCCACGCAGTTTGAGCGCCTGCAGAAAACCGGACTGGATCACCGTGCCGAGATGGACGCCACGTTCGCGCAAGCCAGTGTGGTCGAGATCCTGGAGCGGCTGGAGTTGGCCGCAGACGAGTGGGCTCGGCACACGGCGCAAACTTTGCGCACACGTTCGCCCCTCATGCTGCACGTGGTGCTGGAGCAGATACGTCGTGCGCGCACGCTCAGCCTGGCCGATGACCTGCGCATGGAGCGTGATCTGGTGCGCCATTGCTTTGCGCTGCGCCCTGTGGCCCACAGCGAAACGGTGGAGGGCATTCGGGCTTTGGCGGTGGACAAAGACCACCAGCCGAAATGGCAGCCTGCGAGAGCAGAAGACGTGAATGCCTCGGAAGTGGCCGCATTTTTTGTCAGTCCTTGGCCACCGCAGGCGCATCCTCTGCGTGAGTTGCGTTGATCGCTTCACGCGCGCACATCGCCATGACAAGGGCCGGTCTGTGCAGCTGGCTGGCTTCGGGTCTTGATGACGCGGATGAGCCCCTTGCCTTTGCGGCTGTGTGTGCGTGACGCTGCCTGAGCCGAAGACCCCGTTCAGCGTTGGCCGACCTCTGGCAGCCAAATTCTTCTTTATCACCCTTGATCCATGACCGACGACCTCCAAGACACCTTGCTCATCCAACAACCCCGCTTGTGGCAGGACGAACGCTGGACTGCCAAGGTCATCAAAAACGAAGATGACGACGGTTGGGCGGTGGCCATGTTCAAGCAGGGTGAGTCCGAGCCTGCGCTGGTCGGGCCCTGGACCATGGGCCGCGACAAAAAGAACCCCAAGCCGTTGGATGGAACGGCCTTCATCACCTTGGTCAAAACCGCCAGCGAATTTGTGCGCCGGAGTGAACAGCAATGGCACGCTACGCTGCACCAGTCGGTCACAGTGAATGGCCCTTCAGGTCGCGTGACGGTGTTGCTGGACATCGTGCCCGATGACGACAACCCCTATGCGGTACTGGGTGCGCAAGACGAGGGCGGCGATGCCTTGGCCGAGTTGAAGGTGGATGCGGGGTTCAAGCTCAATCGGCAGTCAGCCCAAGCCTGGGTGGACGCCGAATTTGAGCAGCCAGGCCGCGGGCGACGCTGAAATCGCTGCAGCGTCTGTTGGGTTTTATTGGGCCTTGGCGCCAGACTCTTTCACGACTTTGGCCCATTTGGTGATCTCTGTGGCTTGGTAGCGGGCCAGCTCGTCAGGGCTGGACAGCACGGGGTCCAGGCCCAGGGTTTTCAGCCGCTCCTGAACCTCGGGCAGCTTGAACACGCGCAGCACTTCGGCATGCAGCCGGTCGATGATGGGGCGGGGCACATTCGCCGGGGCAAACATGGCAAACCAGGTGGTGGCCTCAAATCCCAGCACAAATTCGGCCACGGTGGGCACGTCAGGCGCAGCCGGTGAGCGGGTGGCGGTGGTTTGCGCCAGCGCCCGGATCTTGCCTTCTTTGGCCATGGGCAAAGCCGAGGGCATGTTGTCAAACATGACCTGGATGCTGCCCCCAATCAGATCTGGAATGGCATATTGCCGACCCTTGTAAGGCACATGCGTCATGCTGGTGCCCGTGAGGGATTTGAACAATTCACCCGACACATGCACCGAGGTGCCCACACCGGGGGAGCCAAACGACAGCTTGTTGGGATTGGCCTTCATGTAGGTGATCAGCTCGGGCACGGTCTTGACGGGCAAGTCGTTGTTCACCACCAGCAGATTGGGGGCCGAAGCGACCAGGGAGATCGGTGAAAAATTTTTCACCATGTCGTAGGGCATCTTCTCGTAAAGCGCGCCGTTGATCGAGTGTGTACCCACCGTGCCCATGACGATGGTGTGACCGTCGTTGGGTGACTTGGCCACGATATCGGCACCAATGTTCCCGCCAGCGCCGGGTTTGTTGTCCACCACGACCGGAAAACCGAGCTGGGCTTTTTCGCTGAACAAGCGTGCCAGGATGTCGGGTGCACCGCCGGAGGGGAAGGTGACCACCAAACGCAAGGGTTTAACGGGAAACGTTTGGGCTGCTGTCGAGGTGGTGAGCAAGGCCATCAGTACCAACAGCAACAGGCCGACCTGGTGTCGCAGTGCGGATGCGATGAGGCCTGGCTTTGTCGAGCCCGCAAAACAGTGAAAGGCAAAACGAGCTGGCATAGGATCTCCTTGAGATTTCACTTTAGGGGTCAACGCGCTGCAACGGGAGGGTGAAAACCCTTTGTCCGTGAGCGAGGTGGGATAGGGCGGTGTACTTCGAAGTCTGTTGCCAAGGTGTCACCGGCTGAAGAGGAAAGCCGGTTCACTGCTCACATTGCGTGGATACTTGAGCCTGAAATGTCTCAAAGCAACCCTGCTCAAGTTCGTCCGTTGCACCCCTGGCAAGTTGTGCTGGGCGGCATCTGTGGTCTGGTGTTGACCATCGGACTGGCACGTTTTGCCTACACACCGATGTTGCCTGCATTGCAGCAACAAACCGGTTTGAGTGATGCTGCAGCCGGTGCGCTTGCCGCCGTCAATTACGCCGGATACATCGCCGGAGCCTTGGTGGCGGCGTGGATGGACGATGTGCATTGGCGGCATCGCTTCTACAGCATGGGTTTGTGGATGGCCTTGCTCACCACGGCGGCGATGGCATTGTCGAACTGGTTGCCCTCATGGATGCTGTGGCGCTTCCTGGGCGGTCTGTGTGGTGCCACGGGCATGTTGCTGGGCTCGGGCCTGGTGCTGGGCTGGCTGATGCGGCAAGGCCGCAGGCCTGAGCTGGGCATTTTTTTCATGGGCATTGGGCTGGGCATTGTCGTGACGGCTTTGGGCGTCTTGGCCTTGTCGAGGCTTTGGTCGTCATGGTCCGATCAATGGCTCGCTTTTGCGGCATTGGGATTGGTTTTTTTCGTGCCAGCTTGGCGATGGCGCCCTCCGGTGCCTCCAGCGTCAGGTTTGACGGCCGCTGCGCAGGGGATGCCTCCGATATCACGCCGCTGGATGTGGACGCTGGCATTGAGTTATTTCGCCGCCGGCTGGGGGTTTGTGATCAGCGCGACTTTCACCGTGACCATTGTTGAGCGCGAACCGGCTTTGGCCAGCCACGGGCCTTGGGTTTGGGCGCTGGTGGGGCTGGCTGCCATGCCGGCTGTTTTTGTATGGGATCTAGTGGCTCGGCGCGTGGGCGACATACGCGCTTTGTTGTTCGCTTACGGTCTGCAAACGGTGGCCATTGTGCTGCCCGCCTTGTCCGGCTCGCTGGCGGCAGCGCTGGGGGCTGCGTTGGGTTACGGAGCCACTTTCATTGGCATTGTCAGCCTGACGTTGGCCTTGGTTGGACGCCGCGCACCCAGCAACCCGGGCAAAGCCATGGCACGTTTGACTTTGAGTTACGGGGCAGCCCAAATGCTGGCACCGATGGTCGCTGGGGCCATGGCGCAGGCTTCGGGCAGCTTCAAAGGAGCGCTTTGGCTGACGGCTTTGGTGATGTTGATCGGTATGGCCTTGCTGGCCACTTTGCCCGAAGAGGCGTGATCACAAGCCTTGGCTGTGCAGCTGAATCAGGCCTTTGGGGGTTTGCAGTGTGGCGGTGATGTAGTTCGGCCCCGTTTCAATTTGCACACCACTCAGGCCGATGGCGTCATAAGCGGCTTGCAGTTTGTCTGCACTGGGGTGGCTGACCGTCAGGCTTTGCAAAGAGACACCTGAGCGGGGCAAGCTGTTGCGCGGGTGCAGGCGCAGTGGGTCGGAGGCATCGGGCTTGCCCCACTGGATCAAGGTGGGCAAGGTGCCGTTGAACAGCCGCTCCCCGTCTTCGCGCACAGTGATTTGCCAATGAAGTGTGCCCTTGCCGGACTTTCGGCTGGCATGGACCACCTGGCCGCGTTCAATGCCCTGGGTCCGCAAAACATGCCGTGCAGCTTTGATGTCGTCGGTGCTGCTGACAAAGTGGATCAACCGGGGCTCTTGCGCCACCGCCTTTTGCAAGACCTTGTCGTCCATGTCGAACCAGCGCGTCACCTGTGCGCGCGGGGGTATTGAGGCCTTGGGGTTGATGGCGATGATTTCAAAGTAGGCCAGTGGGTAGGCAGGCGTGGCGATCTTGAACAGTCGGTTGTGGGTGCCGTACTTTTCATGCTCTCCACCGCTGCCGGGCGTGATGCCTAAAGTGTTTTCACACCACTCGACGCCCGCTTCGAGGGACGAGGCCATGACCACCAGATGGTCGATTTGTGTTTTCATGGTTTGCCGGATTCAGTGTCCAGCGGGACCCGCCGGGCACCGTTGAAGCGTTGTTGCCAATAGGCGCTGCGCATGTCTTCGACTTTGACCGATTTGCCAGTGCGGGGCGAATGGATGAATTTGCCATCGCCCAAGTAAATACCGACGTGACTGAATGTGCGCTTCATGGTGTTGAAAAACACCAGGTCACCGGGTTGAAGTTCGCTGCGATCGATCACCTCAGTGGACCGGGCCTGCTCCTCTGCGCGGTGGGGCAGCAAACGACCCACCGATTTTTCATAGAGGTGGCGCACAAAGCCGCTGCAATCAAAGCCGGAGGCCTCGCTGCTGCCGCCGCGTTTGTAGGGCACCCCCAACAAACCCATGGCTTGGGTGATCAGACCCGTGGCTTTGTCGCTGGCTTTGTCCTTGGCGCCATAGAGTTGGTCGGTCAAATGAGAGACCATGCTTTTGTCGGCCGCCGACTTGGTGACGTCCTCGTCCTGCGGGGCGGCTTGCGCCGCAGATGACAGGGCAAACCAGAGAAATGAAATGATCAACAAACGCATAAGCGGGCAAGCATACCTGATCCTTGTGAATTGAACCCTTTTGAACCACTTGGATGGGTAACTGTTTGTCTGTAGGCTTGCTCGCGCCTGCGACAATCGGGGCCATCTGAAATGGGGTGCTTATGTTGATCGATGTTGAAGAGAGTCAGTTGGTGTTGGTGGATTTCCAGGCACGGCTCAAGCCTGCGATGTTTGAAGCCGATGCCGCCTGGGCCAATGCTGCCCGTCTGGCCGAGCTGGCCGCAGCCTTGGGCATGCCGGTTTGGGGCACTGAGCAAAATCCTTCGCGTCTGGGCGAGATGCCTGCTGAAATCCGCGGCCATTGCCGCCAGGTTCTGGCCAAGATGCAGTTCAGTGCGGTCGAAGAGGGCCTTGGCGAATGGCTGCAGCCCGAGCCTCCTCAGGCCCCGCGTGGCAATGCCCGCAGCTTGCCGCGCCATTTGCAAAAGCCCCAAGCGGGGGCCGAAGAGCGCAAAACCATTGTGTTGGCCGGGTGCGAGGCCCACATCTGCCTGATGCAAACAGCGCTGGATTTGCTGGAAGACGAGTTTGAGGTGTGGGTGGTGACCGATGCCTGCAGCTCGCGCACCGAGCGCAACCGCGATGCGGCTTATGACCGTCTGGCCGGAGCCGGTGCCGAGCTGGTGACCGCCGAGATGGTGGCCTTCGAGTGGATTCGCACGGCCGAGCACCCGGATTTCAAGCTGTTGCAAAGCCTGTTCAAGTGAGGGTTTGACCGGCGGGCAGGGCGCTGCCTGTCCCGGTGTTGACGGTTTGTCTGGGGTTTTTCAGAGTCAGCTTGTTGCAAGTCCTTTGCCCATAATTATGAATTCAGAAGAGTGTGCGGGTGTTTTGACATCGCCTTCTCTCAAGGGTTCTTTTTTCTGGGTTTTCAGGAGACTTTCATGGGCAGCTTTGCTGACTTTCACACACGCTCGATCAACGACCGCGACGCTTTCTGGGCCGAGCAGGCCAAGCTGGTGGACTGGAAAGTCCCGCCCCAGCAAATTTGCGACTACAGCAACCCACCGTTTGCCAAGTGGTTCGTGGGTGGCCAGACCAACCTGTGCCACAACGCGGTGGACCGCCACCTGGCCGAGCGTGCCGACCAGCCTGCGCTGATCTTCGTCTCAACCGAAACCGATCAGGAAAAAATCTACACTTTCCGTGACCTGCATGCCGAAGTGCAGCGCATGGCGGCGATCTTGAAAGACCTGGGCGTGGTCAAGGGTGACCGTGTGCTGATTTACATGCCCATGATTGCCGAGGCCGCATTCGCCATGCTGGCTTGCGTCCGTCTGGGGGCCATCCATTCGGTGGTGTTCGGCGGTTTTGCATCCCATTCGCTGGCCACCCGCATCGAAGACGCTTCGCCCAAGGTCATCATCAGCGCCGATGCCGGCTCGCGCGGCGGCAAGGGCGTGCCTTACAAGCCGCTGCTCGACGAAGCCATCCAGTTGTCGGCCCACAAGCCTGCCAACGTGATCATGGTGGACCGCCAATTGGCCGCTTTCACGCCTGTGGCCGGCCGCGATGTGGATTACGCCACCGAGCGCGCCAAGCACATTCATACTGTGGTGCCTTGCGAGTGGGTTGAGTCCACCCACTCCAGCTACACCTTGTACACCTCCGGCACCACCGGCAAACCCAAAGGCGTGCAGCGCGACACCGGCGGCTACACCGTGGCGTTGGCGGCCAGCATGCCGCACATCTTTCAGGGCAAGCCCGGCGGCACGTTTTTCTGCACCAGCGACATCGGCTGGGTCGTGGGCCACAGCTACATCATTTACGGTCCGTTGATCGGTGGCATGGCCACCATCATGTACGAGGGTCTGCCCATCCGTCCCGATGGCGGCATCTGGTGGAGCCTGGTCGAAAAGTACAAGGTCAACGTCATGTTCAGCGCGCCCACGGCCATACGCGTGCTCAAAAAGCAGGACCCGGCGCTGCTCTCTAAATACGACCTGTCCAGCCTGCAGGCGCTGTTCCTGGCCGGTGAACCGCTCGACGAGCCCACCGCCAAGTGGATTTCCGAAGGCCTCAACGGCAAGGCCATCATCGACAACTATTGGCAGACCGAAACCGGCTGGCCGATCTTGAGCATCTGCAACGGCGTAGAAAAAGCGCCCAGTAAGTTCGGCTCTCCCGGCAAAGCCATTTATGGCTACAACGTCAAACTGGTCGATGACCAGACCGGCGAAGAGCTGACCGGGGCCAACCAGAAGGGCGTCTTGACCATCGAGGGCCCACTGCCCCCCGGCAACCTGCAAACCATCTGGGGCGACGACGATCGTTTCGTCAAAACCTACTGGAAGGCCGTGCCGGGCAAACTGGTCTACAGCACCTTCGACTGGGCTGTGCGCGATGAAGACGGGTATTACTTCATCTTGGGCCGAACCGACGACGTGATCAACGTCGCCGGTCACCGCCTGGGCACCCGCGAGATCGAGGAAAGCATCTCCAGCCACCCCAATGTGGCCGAAGTGGCGGTGGTCGGTGTGGCCGATCAGCTCAAAGGGCAGGTGGCCATGGCGTTTGCGATTGCCAAAGACACTTCGGGGCTGACGGATGCGGCAGCGCGCCTCAAGCTCGAAGGCGAAGTCATGAAGGTGGTGGACTCACAGCTGGGCGCGGTGGCCCGGCCATCTCGGGTGTTCTTTGTCTCGGCCTTGCCCAAGACGCGCAGCGGCAAACTGCTGCGCCGGGCCATTCAGGCGGTGGCCGAAGGCCGCGACCCCGGTGACCTGACCACGATGGATGATCCGGCTGCGTTGCAGCAGATCGTCGATCTGATCAAAGGCTAAAACATCAGGACCTCGCCATTGGCGGGGTCTTTTTTCACCGTCACCTCTTGAACCTGTAAGTTAGACATCGGACAAGCCATGGCACAATGCGCGCTGTACTCAGGCCCTTCCCCTGCCACAGTCGCATCCGCCAACCGGTTCAGCCGTGTCGCGGAAGGTAAAAATCAACCAACTTATGTTTCCCAGAGGGAAACGGAGGTCAGCGAAATATGAGCGAGACTAATTCCGTCTACGCTGCCTATTCAGGCAACACCCACCTTTTCGGAGGTAACGGCCCATACGTCGAAGAGATGTATGAGAACTACCTGGCCAACCCAGGCAGCGTGCCTGACTCCTGGCGCGAATACTTCGACGCCCTCCAACACGTTCCCGCAGTCGACGGCTCCAATGCCAAAGACGTGCCGCACCTGCCCGTCATCAACGCTTTCGCAGAGCGCGCCAAAGCCGGCGGCACCAAGGTCGTCATGGCCAGCGAAAACGTCGAAATGGGCCGCAAGCGCACCGCCGTGCAGCAGCTGATTGCCGCTTACCGCAACGTCGGTCAACGCTGGGCTGATCTGGACCCGCTCAAGCGCACCGAGCGCCCCAATATTCCTGACCTCGACCCCGCTTTCTACGGTTTCACCGATGCCGACCAAGAAACCGTGTTCGACACCAGCAACACGTTCTTCGGCAAAAACAACATGTCTTTGCGCGAGCTGCTCAATGCGCTGCGCGAAACCTACTGCGGCACGCTGGGCGCTGAGTACATGTACACCACCGAGCAGGCTGAAAAGCGCTGGTGGCAGCAAAAGCTTGAAAGCATCCGCAGCAAGTCCAACTTCGGTGCCGACAAGAAAAAGCAAATCCTCGATCGCCTGACGGCTGCCGAAGGCCTGGAGCGTTATTTGCACACCAAGTACGTCGGCCAAAAGCGTTTCTCTCTCGAAGGCGGCGAAAGCTTCATTGCGGCGATGGACGAGCTGATCCAGCAAGCCGGTGCTCAAGGCGTGCAGGAAGTCGTGATCGGCATGGCCCACCGTGGCCGCCTGAACGTGCTGGTCAACACCATGGGCAAGCTGCCTGCGGACCTGTTTGCCGAGTTCGACCACACCGCCCCCGAAGAGCTGCCTGCCGGTGACGTGAAATACCACCAAGGTTTCAGCTCGGATGTGAACACCCCCGGCGGCCCGGTTCACCTCTCGCTGGCGTTCAACCCTTCGCACCTGGAAATCGTCAACCCTGTGGTTGAAGGCTCGGTGCGTGCCCGCATGGACCGCCGCAACGACCCGCTGGGCCAGCAAGTGCTGCCCGTGCTGGTGCACGGTGACTCCGCTTTCGGCGGTCAGGGCGTGAACCAGGAAACCTTGGCGCTGGCGCAGACCCGTGGCTACTCCACTGGCGGCACCGTGCACATCATCATCAACAACCAGATCGGTTTCACCACCTCTGACCCGCGTGACATGCGCTCGAGCGTGTTCTGCACGGACATCGTCAAGATGGTCGAAGCGCCTGTGTTGCACGTCAACGGTGACGATCCCGAGGCCGTTGTGCTGGCCACCCAGCTGGCGCTGGAATACCGCATGACCTTCCGCAAGGACGTGGTGCTGGACGTGGTGTGCTTCCGCAAGTTGGGCCACAACGAGCAGGACACGCCTGCGTTGACCCAGCCGCTGATGTACAAGAAGATCAGCGCACACCCCGGTACCCGCAAGCTGTTTGCCGACAAGCTGGCCACGCAAGGCCTGGGCGAGACCATCGGTGACGACATGGCCAAGGCCTACCGCGCTGCTTTGGATGCGGGCAAGAACACCACCGAGCCGGTGTTGACCAACTTCAAGACCAAGTTCACCGTGGACTGGGCACCTTTCATGGGCAAGAAGTGGACTGATGCCGGTGACACTTCGATCCCGCTGGCCGACTGGAAACGTCTGGCCGAGAAGATCACCACCATCCCAGAATCGGTGACACCGCACCAACTGGTCAAGAAGGTCTATGACGACCGCGCCGCCATGGGTCGTGGCGACATTCCCGTGGACTGGGGCATGGGCGAGCACATGGCTTTCGCATCCCTGGTGGCCAGCGGCTACCCCGTGCGTTTGTCGGGCGAAGATTGCGGCCGTGGCACGTTCACGCACCGCCACGCCGTGATCCATGATCAAAAGCGTGAGAAGTGGGACACCGGCACGTACGTCGCTCTGCAAAACGTCTCCGACAAGCAGGCCCCGTTCGTCGTCATTGACTCGATCCTGTCCGAAGAAGCCGTGCTCGGCTTTGAATACGGTTATGCCTCGAACGACCCCAACACCCTGGTGATCTGGGAAGCCCAGTTCGGCGATTTCGCCAACGGCGCGCAGGTTGTGATCGACCAGTTCATCGCCTCCGGCGAAGTCAAGTGGGGCCGTGTGAACGGCCTGACCCTGATGCTGCCGCACGGCTACGAAGGTCAGGGCCCTGAGCACAGCTCGGCCCGCGTGGAACGCTTCATGCAGCTGGCTGCCGACACCAACATGCAGATCGTGCAGCCGACCACGGCCAGCCAGATCTTCCATGTGCTGCGTCGCCAGATGGTGCGCGACCTGCGCAAGCCTTTGGTCATCTTCACGCCCAAGTCGCTGCTGCGCAACAAAGACGCCACTTCCCCTGTGTCCGAGTTCACCAAGGGCAGCTTCCAGACCGTGATCCCCGAGAACAAGCCGCTCAAGGCCGACAAGGTCAAGCGCGTGATCGCCTGTTCGGGCAAGGTCTATTACGACCTGGTCAAGCAGCGCGAAGCCAAGGGCGCGGACGACACCGCGATCATCCGTGTGGAACAGCTCTATCCGTTCCCGCACAAGGCCTTTGCAGCCGAGATCAAGAAGTACCCCAACGCCACCGACATCGTGTGGTGCCAGGACGAGCCACAGAACCAGGGTGCCTGGTTCTTCATCCAGCACAACATCCACGAGAACATGCTCGAAGGTCAAAAGCTCGGTTATGCCGGTCGCGCAGCGTCCGCATCGCCAGCGGTGGGTTATTCACACCTGCATCAGGACCAGCAAAAAGCACTGATCGAAGCGGCATTTGCCAAGCTCAAAGGCTTCGTGCTGACCAAGTGATCTTCCAGAACAACCTTGCGTTTAACCTTTAAAGAGAATTCAAAATGGCGATCGTAGAAGTCAAAGTTCCTCAACTCTCCGAGTCCGTGGCCGAAGCCACCATGCTGCAGTGGAAAAAGAAAGTCGGCGAAGCCGTCGCAGCCGATGAAATCCTGATCGAAATCGAGACCGACAAGGTGGTGCTCGAAGTGCCAGCCCCTGCGGCCGGCGTGATCTCGGAAATCCTCGTGGCCGATGGCGGCACCGTCGCGGCCGAGCAGCTGATTGCCCGCATCGACACCGAAGGCAAAGCCGGTGCTGTGGCTGCTGCTCCAGCAGCTGCGCCTGCTGCTGCCCCAGCCGCTGCACCTGTGGCCGCTGCGGCCGCCACCGGTGGCCACATGGCTGGCGTGGCCATGCCCGCCGCCGCCAAGCTGATGGCCGACAACAACTTGGCCGCAGGCTCGGTGTCAGGCTCTGGCAAAGATGGCCGCGTGACAAAGGGCGATGTGCTGTCGGCTGTGGCTGGTGGCGTCAAGTCCACTGCCGCTGTCATCCCAACAGGCGCACCGACCAAGTCCTTGCCCCAGGTGGCCGCGCCTGCTGTTGCTCTGGGTGACCGCCCTGAGCAGCGCGTGCCCATGACCCGTCTGCGCGCCCGCGTGGCCGAGCGTCTGCTGCAATCGCAGTCGACCAACGCCATCCTGACCACCTTCAACGAAATCAACATGGCCCCGGTCATGGACATGCGCAAGCGCATGCAAGAGCGTTTTGAGAAGGAACACGGCGTCAAGCTCGGCTTCATGAGCTTCTTCGTCAAGGCCGCTGTGCATGCCCTGAAGAAATTCCCTGTGCTCAACGCCTCGGTGGACGGCAACGACATCGTGTACCACGGCTACTTCGACATCGGTATCGCTGTGGGCTCGCCTCGCGGTCTGGTGGTGCCGATTTTGCGCAACGCTGACCAGATGAGCTTTGCCGACATCGAGAAGAAGATCGCCGAATTCGGCCAGAAGGCCAAAGACGGCAAGCTGGGCATCGAAGAGATGACCGGCGGCACCTTCTCCATCTCCAACGGTGGCACTTTCGGCTCAATGATGTCCACCCCCATCATCAACCCACCCCAGTCCGCGATTTTGGGCGTTCACGCGACCAAAGACCGCGCCATGGTGGAAAACGGCCAGGTCGTGGTTCGCCCCATGAACTACTTCGCCATGTCGTATGACCACCGCATCATTGACGGACGCGAAGCCGTCTTGGGCTTGGTGGCGATGAAGGAAGCGCTGGAAGACCCAGCCCGCCTCTTGTTCGACATCTAAACTCCCTTGTTTTGAATGCCCCCTGCACAGGGGGCGTTTTTCATCCAAAAGACAAATACCATGAGCAAACAATTCGACGTCGTTGTCATCGGCGGTGGCCCCGGTGGCTACATCGCAGCCATCCGCGCTGCACAACTCGGTTTCCAGGTCGCCTGTATCGACGAATGGAAAAACGCTGCCGGTGGCCCAGCGCCCGGCGGCACCTGCACCAACGTGGGTTGCATCCCGTCCAAAGCCTTGTTGCAGTCCAGCGAGCACTTTGAGCATGCCAACCACCACTTCGCAGACCATGGCATCACCGCCAAGGACGTGAAGATGGATGTGGCCAAGATGATTGCCCGCAAGGACAGCGTTGTGAAGCAAAACAACGACGGCATTTTGTACCTGCTCAAGAAAAACAAGGTCACGTTCTTCCACGGTCGCGGCAGCTTTGCGGGCCAGGCCGAAGGCGGCTACACCATCAACGTGGCGGGCAAGACCGAAGAGGCCATCACGGCCAAGCAAGTCATCATCGCCACCGGCTCCAATGCCCGCGCTTTGCCTGGCACCCCGTTTGACGAAGTCAATGTGTTGTCGAATGACGGCGCACTGCGCGTGGGCGCTGTGCCCAAGAAGCTGGCCCTCATTGGCTCTGGCGTGATCGGCCTCGAAATGGGCTCGGTCTGGCGTCGTCTGGGCGCAGAAGTCACCATCCTCGAAGGCCTGCCGACATTCCTCGGCGCGGTGGACGAGCAAATCGCCAAAGAAGCCAAGAAGGCTTTCGACAAGCAGGGCCTCAAGATCGAACTCGGCGTGAAAGTCGGCGAGATCGTCAACGGCAAAAAAGGCGTCACCGTCAACTACACCAACGCCAAAGGCGAAGCCATTGTGCTCGACGCTGACAAGCTCATCGTGTCGATTGGCCGCGTGCCCAACACCATCGGGTTGAACACCGAAGCCGTGGGCTTGCAGCTGGACGAGCGCGGCGCGATCGTGGTGGACGCTGATTGCAAAACCAACCTGCCCGGCGTCTGGGCGGTGGGTGACGTGGTGCGTGGCCCGATGCTGGCGCACAAAGCCGAAGAAGAGGGCGTTGCCGTGGCCGAGCGCATCGCTGGCCAACACGGTCACGTCAACTTCAACACCATCCCTTGGGTCATCTACACCAGCCCCGAAATCGCTTGGGTGGGCCGCACTGAGCAGCAGCTCAAGGCCGACGGCGTGGCTTACAAAGCCGGCACCTTCCCGTTCCTGGCGAACGGCCGTGCCCGCGCTTTGGGCGATACCACCGGCATGGTGAAGTTCCTGGCCGATGCCACGACCGACGAAATCCTGGGCGTTCACATGGTGGGCCCACAGGTGTCCGAGTTGATCTCAGAAGCGGTGGTGGCGATGGAGTTCCGCGCCAGCGCCGAAGACATCGCCCGCATCTGCCACGCGCACCCCAGCTTGAGCGAAGCCACCAAGGAAGCCGCATTGGCGGTGGACAAGCGCACCTTGAACTTCTAAGCCCAAGACATGCCCGGCACTGCGGTGTCGGGTCAGTTGCGTTAAAGTTCTGCATCCGTGAAAACCCGGGCCTGGTCCCGGGTTTTGTTTTGAATAGAAGAGCAAGCCACCCATGTCCGTTCGTGCCGTTTACGAAGAAGAACTCTTAAAGCGTGGTTACCAGAGCGATCCCGCTCAATTGCGCGCCATTGAGGCGCTGGAGCGCTGCGCCAGCGAGTGGGCAGCGTACAAGTCCAAACGCTCCGGTCTTCTTGGTAAATTCCTGAGTCGGCCCGCCATTCCCAAAGGGGTGTACATGTTTGGCGGGGTAGGGCGAGGCAAAAGCTTCTTGATGGACTGCTTTTTTGCAGCGGTGCCCATTCAGCGCAAGACTCGTTTGCATTTTCACGAGTTCATGCGCGAAGTGCACCGCGAACTCACGGCCATTCAGGGGACCGTTAACCCGCTGGACGAGTTGGGCAAGCGCATGGCCAAGCGATACCGCCTGATTTGCTTTGACGAGTTCCATGTGGCCGACATCACCGACGCGATGATCCTGCATCGCTTGCTGGTGGCGCTGTTTGACAACGGCGTGGGCTTTGTCACCACGTCCAACTTCGAGCCCAATGGGCTGTACCCGGACGGCCTGCACCGTGACCGCATCCTGCCTGCCATCGCCTTGCTCAACGAGCGGATGCAGGTGCTCAATGTGGACAACGGCACCGATTACCGCCGCCGCACGCTGGAGATGGTCAAGCTTTATCACTCGCCGCTGGGCGAGCAGGCCGACGCCGAGATGAACGATGCCTTCAACCGCCTGGCTACGGGCCCGGACGAAGACCCGGTGTTGCACATTGAGGCGCGCGAAATCATGGCCAAACGCCGCGCCGGTGATGTGGTTTGGTTTGACTTCCGGGCCATCTGCGGCGGTCCCCGCTCGCAAAACGATTACCTCGAAATCGCCACGCAATACCACACGGTGCTATTGAGCAACGTGCCGCACATGCCTGTGAGCATGGCCTCCGAGGCGCGGCGCTTTACCTGGCTGATCGATGTGCTGTATGACCGCCGCGTCAAGCTCATCATGTCGGCTGCGGTGCCGCCCGAGGGGCTGTACACATCGGGCCCCATGTCGCACGAATTTCCCCGAACGGTTTCGCGCCTGCACGAAATGCAGTCCAGTGAGTTTTTGGCGCTCGAGCATCGCACTGTGGACACACACATCACATGACACGCCAGCGGCTTTTTTGGATGGTTTTATGGGGTGCCGGCCTGGCCGGGCACAACCTGCATGCACAAACCGGATTCGCTGGCTTGGCGCAAAGCCCGCTCCTGGCACAGGCTGCATCGCTGCCCGTGGACGCAGGCGCTGTGCCGACTTTTGAGGCAGGTCTTCCTGCAGAGTTTGCCCGTCAAAGACAGGCGCTGTCCCTGCAGCGCCAAGAGATACTGGTGGCGTATGAAAAGCAGCAACAGGCCTGCTGGCAAAAATTTGCAGTCAATGCCTGTCTGACCGAGGCCCGCCGTGCGCGCAGGCAAGCTTTGGACCCGGTCAGGCAGCAAGAGTTGGCTCTGAACGCCCAAGAGCGTGCCTGGCGTACCGAGCAGCGCGAGCTGCGCTTGCAAGGCAAGCAGGCCGATCAGACAGGGCGGCCATGAACGCTGACCAGCCCGTGCAGTGGCCCCAGGATCTGCGTTCACCCCAGCGTCAGCTGATCGATTGGCAAATTGAGCATGCCGATCTGGATGCCCTGATTGATCAAGCGGGTGCCTTGAATGGCACGGTGGACGAACTTCGCCTGCGCAGAATGAAAAAACGCCGCCTGGCATTGCGGGACCAGATGGTCCAGCTGCAGCGTCAGCTGGCACCGAAGGAGCCCGCTTGAGTTTGCTCGATCAGCGAGTCGCCGAGACCTTGTCGGGCCATGGGGTGCTGGCCCAGACGGTCCCGGGTTTTCAGCCCAGGCAGGGTCAAACCGACATGGCCATGGCCGTCAGCCAGACGGTGCAGGAGGGGGGGCAGCTGGTGGTGGAGGCGGGCACGGGAACAGGCAAAACCTATGCCTACCTGGTGCCTGTTTTGCTCAGCGGTCAGCGGGCTTTGGTGTCCACCGCGACCAAGGCGTTGCAGGATCAACTGTTTTCCCGTGACATCCCGCGCCTGGTCGAGGTGCTCGGCCTGCCCATTCGGGTGGCCTTGCTCAAGGGGCGGTCCAATTACCTTTGTCTGCATCGCATGGAGCAGGCGCGCCACAGCCCAGAATCGGCGCAACCCGGCGCGCAGCGGGCCTTGGCCAAGATCGAGACGTGGGCTCAGTCCACCCGCACGGGCGACATGGCGGAACTGAGCGGGCTGGACGAGCGTTCACCGCTGTGGCCGCTGGTCACCTCTACCCGTGACAACTGTTTGGGCTCGACTTGCCCGCGCTACCGCGCTTGTCACGTCAATCTGGCCCGCAAGGAGGCCATGGCCGCAGATGTGGTCGTCATCAACCATCACCTGTTTTTTGCCGACCTGTCGGTGCGAGAGTCGGGCGTGGCCGAATTGTTGCCGACGGTGCGTGTGACTGTTTTTGATGAGGCGCACCAACTCAACGAGATCGGCGTGAATTTTCTGGGCCAGCAGCTGTCCACGGTGCAATTGCACGAGTTGTGCCGCGATGTGCTGGCCACGGGTTTGCAATTGGCCAGAGGCCTGGTGGATTGGCAAGCCTTGTCTGCCCAGCTGGAAAAAGCGGCCCGAGATTGGCGATTGGCTGCCGGCATGCACCGAGGTTCGGTGCGATTGCGCTGGACCGGTTCGCAGCCAGAAGGGGTGGATGCCTTTGAATGGGCTGACGCATTGCAGGCTGTGTCTGCGGCATTGCTGCAGATGCAAAACGGCTTGGACACGGTCAGCGAGCTGGCCCCTGACTTTCAGCGCCTGGCCGATCGCACCCGTGAACTTTCCCAGCGCAGCGCCTTGTTTGCCCAAGCGCCCAACCCGGAAGGGGTGCGCTGGGCCGAGGTCAGTGCGCAGCTGCGGCTGGTGGAGGCACCGCTGGACATCGCGCAGACTTTTCAAGCGCTGACACGGCCTTTGCCTGCCAAGCGCTTGCCGCCCGTTGACACCGCTGTGATTTCTGATTCGTCCGAAGAGCAGGCCAATGCGTTGTTTCGGAACGCACTGAACGCACTGGATGCCCCGGTGGATCATGTGGAGGGCCTTGAGTGGCTTGCGCCGCGCATGGCCGATCAAATGGACTCGCCACCCTCTGAGTCATCACCCGAGCAAGGCGTGGGCCAGCGCGCCTGGATCTTCACCTCGGCGACCTTGGGCGATGAGCCGAGTTTGCGCTGGTTTACAGAGCCCTGTGGTCTGACATCGGCCCAGGTCATGCAGGTCAGCAGCCCGTTTGACTATGCGCAGCAAGCGGCCCTGTATGTGCCGCCGCATTTGCCGCGTCCGGGCGATCCGGGACATGCCCGTCAGGTGGGGCAGCTGGTCATGGAAGCGCTGGCCATTTTGGGGGGGCGCACGCTGGTGCTGACCACCACCTTGAACGCCATGCGCAGCATTGGCGAGCAGCTTCATTCGCAATGCGATGCGGCCATGAACATCGAGGTGCTTGTGCAGGGGCAAAGTCCCAAGCGCCGCTTGATGGAGCGTTTTCGGGAAGGCGGGGGCGAAGGGCGTGCTGGCTGCGTGCTGGTGGCCTCGGCCTCATTTTGGGAGGGTTTTGATGTGCCAGGTGATGCCTTGCAACTCGTGGTCATCGACAAATTGCCCTTTCCGCCACCCGGAGATCCTTTGTTCGAGGCGCGCAGTCAGCGCATCGAGCAACAGGGCAAGAGCGCGTTTGCCGATCACGCTTTGCCAGAGGCCGCTGTGTCACTCAAACAGGGTGCAGGGCGCTTGATTCGCAGTGAAACCGATCGCGGGATTCTGGTGGTGTGTGACAACCGTTTGAGCACCATGTCCTATGGCCGGCGTTTGGTGCGGGGCTTGCCTGCCATGCGCCGCCTGGAAGACCACGCTGCCTTTCTGGACGCGTTGCGTCAGCTCACCACAGACGCCACCAGCGGGAAGGCTTGATTTCTGCGCCTTCTGTTTTGAGGAACGCTGACTGGGGGAAGTTCTTTTCGAGGACGCGCTTGGCATCGTTGCTGAGAATGCCCATGCCCATGTCCTTGTAAGAGCTGACCAGGATGGCCAGGGCTTCTTCAACCGCTGGTACACCCGGGTAGTCGGCGATGGCTTGCTGAGCGCGGTTGACGGCCGCCACATGCGCCCCTTTGCTGGCGTAGTAACGGGCCACATGGACCTCATAGGCGGCCAGCGCGTTGACGATGTGCGTCATGCGCTGGCGCGCATCGGCACTGTATTTGGAGTCTGGAAAACGGGTGGTCAGCTCGCGAAAGGATTCGTAAGAGTCCTTGGCCGCTTTCTGATCTCGCTCGGACAGGTCTTGCCGCGTGATGAAGGAGAACAGGCCCAGGTTGTCGTTGAAATTGACCAGCCCTTTGAGGTAGATCGCGTAGTCCAGCGCCGGGCTGGTGGGGTGCAGACGGATGAAACGGTCGAGCGTGGCAATGGCCTGGATTTTGTCGCCGGTTTTGTACTGGGCGAAGGCCTTGTCGATCTGGGCCTGTTGGGCCAGCGCGGTACCTGCAGCACGGCCTTCGAGCTTTTCGTAGTAGCCAATCGCTTTGTCCCAAGCCCCGGCGTTCACTTCATCACGCGCTTCGCTGTATATTTTTTCAGGGCTCCAGCCGGCGGTCGGGTCTTTGGGGGTAGTGGCGCAGCCGCTCAGAAAGAGTCCCGTGGCCAAAACCAGGCCCGCTGGAACCGTCGATAATCTGAAGCTTCGCATCTGTGACACCTTGATTGTTGAACGCTTTGATTATATCGACCGACCCCGAAATGCATGACCCCGGCGAGCAGCCTGAGGACGCTGAGCACTTGGCAGACGCTTCGCTGGAAGAGGTGCGCACGGTGGCGGTGCCCATGGCCTTGCACGGTCAAAGGTTGGACCGGGTTTTTGCCCAACTTGTGCCCGAGTTTTCGCGCAGCTACCTTCAGCAATTGATCGAACAAGGCGATGCCCTGGTCGATGGTCGTGTCACAACCAAGGTTTCGGCCAAGGTGCGCTGGGGGCATCAGCTGCAGATCACTTTGCGGGCCACGCCTCAGTCGACGGCGTTTGTGCCCGAAGCCATGCCCATCGAGGTGGTGTTCGAAGACGCACACTTGCGCGTGATCCACAAGCCAGCCGGCTTGGTGGTGCACCCCGCACCAGGCAACTGGCGCGGCACGCTGCTCAATGGCCTGTTGGCCCTGGACCCGCAGGCCAGCGAAGTTCCCCGCGCGGGCATTGTGCACCGGCTGGACAAGGATACGAGTGGCCTGATGGTGGTGGCCCGCACGCGCCAGGCCATGGATGCGCTGGTGGCCCAAATCGCCGCGCGTGACGTGCACCGTCAGTATTTGGCCTTGGCGCACAAAAACTGGACCGGACCATCGCCGCGCACGGTGGATGCGGCCATTGGCAGGGACCCGACCCATCGCTTGCGCATGGCTGTGGTGGACCTGAGCCACCAATCGGGTAAGACCGCAGCGACCACGGTTCAATTGCTGGCTCAGGGAGAGCGTTGTTGTTTGGTGCAGTGCACCTTGCACACCGGGCGCACCCATCAGATCAGGGTCCACATGGCACACCTGGGTCACCCCTTGTTGGGGGATGCGGTTTACGGCGGGGCCCCTTTGGCGGGCATGACCCGTCAGGCTTTGCACGCCTGGAGGCTGGCCTTCGTGCACCCGATCACAGGCCAAAGCATTGATCTGACCATCCCACCACCCGAGGACATGGCCCAAGCCATGCAAAATTTGGGCCTCAGTTACAATTGAGCCCCCAAGTCTGAGGCCAGTCCATCTGGCCTTGTTCTTTTTGTGGATCAGTGGTCTCATTTGTGGCTGCTGCCGCATTGGAGGCAATCCTTCGGTTTTGCCTTTATTCCTCCACACGCCGTGAGGCGTTTTTTTCCGAAAGACCGACACCATGAATACGGCGCAAGCCAAGCGTGTCCTGGAAACGGCCCTGCTGACGGCAGGCCAGCCCTTGTCCTTGCGTGACATGCGCAGTTTGTTTGACGATGCGCTTGGATCAGATACTTTGCGGCAAATGCTGCAGGAGCTGCAGCTGGAGTGGGCCACCAAAGGGCTGGAGCTCACTACAGTTGCCAGTGGTTGGCGCTTTCAAAGTCGTCCGGAATTGCGCCCCTATCTGGACCGCTTGCATCCCGAAAAACCACCCAAATACACCCGCGCCGTGCTGGAAACCCTGGCCATCATTGCCTATCGCCAGCCGGTGACCCGGGGCGACATGGAAGACATCCGCGGTGTGACCATCGGTTCGCAGATCCTCAAGCAACTCGAAGATCGGGGTTGGGTTGAGGTGATTGGCCACCGCGAAACCGTCGGCCGCCCCAGCCTTTTTGCCACCACTCGCCAGTTTCTGGACGATCTGGGGCTGGCTTCTTTGGACCAATTGCCCTTGCTTACGCAGGTTGATTCGCCCATGTCGGCACTGGCCGGCATGCTCGACGACGTGCCGGCCCAGGGCAGCTTGTCGCTGGAAGCAGCCCTGGCCGAGTTGCCTGCTCGCGATGAGCAGGAAATCGAACAAGACATTCCGCCCCATCCCCATCTGCCGGATGTGGACCCCGCAAACTCACACAAGGGTGAAGAACCCCTCAACCCATGACCGATACACCTCAAAACGACCAAGATGCATCTGCGGGCATCTACGCATCCCGAAAAAACGGGATGGTGCCAGCTTCATCTGCCCCCTACAAGGCGATTGCATTGGCGGATGTGGTGTCCGGCCAGTTCGATGACGAAGAGGCCGCCGAGGCGGTGGCGCAAGACCTTGGCAAGCGCGTGCTGGCCCCTCAGATGGACTCGCCCAAGTTGCACAAAGTGCTGGCTCAGGCCGGCATGGGGTCACGCCTGGAGATGGAAAAGCTCATCACCGAAGGCCGCATCGCGGTCAACAACGAACCCGCCCACGTCGGTCAGCGTGTTCAATATGGTGACCAGATCAAGGTCGATGGCAAGCCCATTCGCATTCGCATTGACCCGCCACCTGCCCGTGTGATCGCCTACCACAAGCCGGCCGGTGAAATCGTCAGTCACGACGACCCGCAAAACCGTCCCTCGGTGTTTCGCAAATTGCCGCGCTTGCAAAATGGCAAGTGGCAGTCGGTGGGCCGTCTGGACCTGAACACCGAAGGCCTGCTGCTGTTCACCAGCTCGGGCGAATTGGCCAACCAGCTCATGCACCCGCGCTTTGGCCTGGAGCGAGAGTACGCCGTGCGCGTGTTGGGTGCTTTGAGCAAGGACGAAAAGCAAAAACTGCTGGATGGCGTGATGCTGGACGATGGTCCGGCCCAGTTTGGCTCGATCGAGGACGGTGGTGGCGAGGGCTCCAACTGTTGGTACCGCGTCACGATTTCCGAAGGCCGCAACCGCGAAGTCCGTCGCATGATGGAGGCTGTGGGCCACGCCGTCAGCCGCCTGATCCGCATACGCTACGGTGCCATGGTGCTGCCGCACGGCCTGCGCCGCGGCGCTTGGCTGGAGCTGGACGAAGCCGACATCCGCTCGCTGATGCGTGCAGCGGGCTCCGCCGAGCGCCCGCGTCCCGTCACAGACCATCCCGCACGCACCAACCGCAACGACCGTCGTCCCCGCACTGGCGGACAGGGCAGGGCGGGTTCGGCCGTGCCGCGTGCCAAACCCGCCGCCAAACCCAACCAGGCCCCTGGAGGTTCAGGCCTGCACGCCAAGTCAGATGCCCCGAAAACCGAGGCCAAATACATCGGCGCAGAAAGTTTCAACCGTCTGAAAAAAGCCCCGGGTGGCCCGGGACGTGGCGGTCGAGGCGGCGCAGGTCGCAGCCGTTGAGTGCGTGTGCAGGCCGTCCCGCGGATGGTCTGCCTTACACCCCTTGCTCGCGAGGTCATTCCAGGCCTTGTGGTTGTCTCGCTCAGGTTAGAATAGTGGGCTTTGCCGCAGGGCAAAAATGCTTTAAAACACCCTCGTTACAGGAAATACCATGGCCATCGAACGCACACTCTCCATCATCAAACCCGACGCTGTCGCCAAAAACGTGATCGGTCAGATCTACGCCCGCTTCGAAGCTGCTGGCCTGAAAGTGGTCGCCGCCAAGATGGCTCACCTGTCGCGCGGCGAAGCCGAGCAGTTTTACGCAGTGCACAAAGAGCGTCCTTTCTTCAAGGATCTGGTTGATTTCATGATCTCCGGCCCCGTGATGATTCAAGCCCTGCAAGGCGAGAACGCCATCGCCAAGAACCGTGACCTGATGGGCGCTACCGACCCCAAGAAAGCCGCTGCTGGCACCATCCGTGCTGACTTCGCTGACAGCATCGATGCCAACGCTGTGCACGGCTCTGACGCTCCTGAAACTGCTGCCGCTGAAGTTGCCTTCTTCTTCCCCGGCATGAACGTTTACGCACGCTGATCGCGTCGCGGCTCCAGCGCGACCTTGAACACCATGACGGCCAACCTTCTCGAATTTGACCTGGAAGGTCTGGCCGTTTTTTGTGACGGTCTGGGCGAAAAGCGCTTCCGAGCCACCCAATTGTTCCGCTGGATTCACCAGCGGGGCGCTTCTGATTTCGATCAGATGAGCGATCTGGCCAAGTCCTTGCGCCAAAAGCTCAAATCTCACGCGCACGTTTCGGCGCTGTCCGTGATCAGTCAACACATCTCGGCCGACGGCACCATCAAGTGGCTGTTCGATGTGGGCGATGGCAACGCCATCGAATCCGTGTTCATTCCCGAAGACGACCGGGGCACCTTGTGCGTGTCTTCGCAGGCCGGTTGCGCTGTGGGCTGCCGTTTTTGCTCTACCGGTCATCAGGGCTTCAGTCGCAACCTCACCACCGGCGAAATCCTCGCCCAGCTGTGGTTTGCCGAGCACTTTTTGCGCAAGCACCTGAACACCGAGGAGCGCGTCATCTCCAACGTGGTGATGATGGGCATGGGCGAGCCGCTGCAAAACTATTCGGCATTGGTGCCTGCCTTGCGCGCCATGCTCGATGACCATGGCTATGGCCTGTCGCGTCGCCGCGTCACGGTGTCCACCTCGGGTGTGGTGCCCATGATCGAGCGGCTGTCGGCCGACTGCCCGGTGGCTTTGGCGGTGTCTTTGCACGCCCCCAATGACGCTTTGCGCGACAACCTGGTGCCGCTCAACCGCAAATACCCGCTGGATGAGCTGATGCAAGCCTGCATCGGCTATCTGGCCCATGCGCCACGCGACTTCATCACCTTTGAATACTGCATGCTCGATGGCGTCAATGACCAGCCCGAGCACGCCAGTCAGCTGATTGATCTGGTGCAACGGCATGCCCGTCAGGGTTTGCGTTGCAAGTTCAACCTGATTCCTTTCAATCCTTTCCCGGCTTCGGGCTTGCTGCGATCGCCCCATGCCCGTGTGCAGGCCTTTGCCAAGCAATTGCAGGATGCCGGCCTCGTGACCACCGTGCGCAAGACCCGTGGTGACGACATTGACGCCGCTTGCGGTCAGTTGGCCGGTGATGTGAAAGACCGAACGCAAGTGCAATCCCGCATGGCCCAGCAACGCAGCATTGCACTGGTGCCTGTGTCTTCCGTGTCCTACCCAGAGCCTCGTCATGACCGCAACAAACCAGAATGATCAACCTGTCTCCATGACGGAAAGCGCCGATGCCGCAGCCAAGCCGCAGACCGCTGGTCAGTTGTTGCGGGAAGCCCGCCTGAAGGCGGGCGTTCACCTGGCGGTTTTGTCGGTGACTTTGAAGGTGCCCGTGCGCCAGCTGGAGGCTTTGGAAGCTGACCGGCTGGATCTTGCCAAAGGCGCTGTGTTTTTGCGTGGGTTGGCCTCCAGCGTGTGTCGGCATTTGAATGCCGATCCGGCACCGGTTCTGGCCCTGTTGCCGCAACCCAGCGGGCAACTCGAGCCGTACCACACTGCAGCTGGACCGTCCATGCCCGAGCGGACGCTGAAAATCAGTGGCCCGAGTTTGCGGCGGTTTCAGTCCTCGCGGGTGTTTTGGGGGGCTGCCTCCATGCTGTTATTGATCGGGGCACTGGTCTGGATGCCCGCGCCTGCCCAATGGTCATGGCTGGACGCTGCCAAAGCCAGGATGTCCGAGCTGACCACGCCGTCCGTGGTGGTGCCCACACCGCCTGCGGCCGTGGCCACGTTGGCGACCGATACGTTGATGCCTCCGCCTGCAGCCCAGGTACCTCCTCCTTCGGATGAGACGGTGATTGGCGCGCCGATGAGCCCTGTGGTGAGTCTGGCTCAGAGTCCTGTCGCGACCATGCCCGTCGTGTCTGCCTCGGCCGCGCAGACGCCCAAGACCACGGCCCCTGTGGCGGTGCCAACGGCACCTGGCGCGGCAGCGGCTTCGTCAATGGCTTCTGGGCAGGTTTCTGACTGGGTTTTTACCGCCAAGGACGACAGCTGGCTTGAAATGCGCAACGCGCAAAAAGCCGTGGTCTGGATGGGGGTGCTCAAGGCCGGTGAAACCAGCAAAATCCAGAGTCCCTTGCCTGTCAGTGTGGTGATTGGCCGCGCCCAGGCGGTCAACGTGACTTTACGGGGGCAGCCTTTTGACCTCAAGCCCCACACGCAGGTGACTGTTGCCCGTTTTGAAGTGAAGGAATGACCATGTCATTTGACGCTGCTCCCACGCCCATGTCCGCGATTGCCATCGCCAGACCTGCCGTCCGAACCAGCCGCCAGTCCAAAGTGGTCTGGGGTTCGCGCGTGGTCACCGTGGGCGGTGGCGCACCCGTGCGCGTGCAGTCCATGACCAACACCGACACGGTGGACGTGATCGGCACCGCCATCCAGGTCAAGGAACTGGCGATTGCTGGCTCCGAGATGGTGCGCATCACCGTGAACACGCCTGAAGCCGCTGAGGCCGTGCCGCACATCCGCGACCAGCTCGACAAAATGGGCATCGATGTGCCCTTGATCGGCGACTTCCATTACAACGGCCACCGCCTGCTGACCGATTACCCGGCATGCGCCGAAGCGCTGTCCAAATACCGCATCAACCCCGGCAATGTGGGCAAGGGCGACAAACGCGATGTTCAGTTCGGTCAGATGATCGAAGCGGCCATGCGTTTTGACAAAGCGATTCGCATCGGCGTGAACTGGGGCAGCCTCGATCAAGAGCTGCTGGCCGAGCTGATGGACACCAACAGCCAGCGTGCCCAGCCTTGGGAAGCGCGGCAGGTCATGTACGAAGCCTTGATCACCTCGGCCATCAGCTCTGCGCAACGCGCCGAAGCCATGGGCATGAACGGCGCGCAAATCGCCTTGTCGTGCAAGGTGTCGGGCGTGCAGGATCTGATTTCTGTCTACCGCGAGTTGGGACGCCGCTGCGATTACCCGCTGCACCTGGGCCTGACCGAAGCGGGCATGGGCACCAAGGGCACAGTGGCCTCCGCCACGGCCTTGTCCATCTTGCTGCAAGAAGGCATTGGCGACACCATCCGTGTCTCGCTCACCCCCCAGCCGGGCGAAGCGCGCACGCAAGAGGTGGTGATCGCCTCCGAAATTTTGCAGTCGCTGGGCTTGCGCATTTTTGTGCCCAGCGTGACGGCTTGCCCCGGCTGCGGCCGCACGACCAGCAGCACCTTTCAGGAGCTGGCCAAACAGATCGATGACTTTTTGCGTGCCCAGATGCCGGTCTGGCGCGTGCGCTACCCCGGGGTGGAAAACCTCAAAGTGGCGGTGATGGGCTGCATCGTGAACGGCCCCGGCGAGAGCAAGCATGCCGACATCGGCATCAGCTTGCCTGGCACGGGCGAAGCGCCTGCGGCCCCGGTCTTCATCGACGGCGAAAAGCGCCTGACCTTGCGCGGCGAAGGCATTGCGCAAGAGTTTCAGGTGCTGGTTGAAAACTACATTGAGAACCGTTTTGGTTCCGGATCTGCTGAGAAAAAATGAGCGAGTCTCTGAAAGAAAACGCCCCCCTGAAAGCCGACAAGGTCGCCAAGCCCCAGAAGCTGGTCGGCGTCAAGGGCATGAACGACATCCTGCCGCCTGACTCCGCCCGTTGGGAATGGCTGGAGGGCCAGGTGCGCTCTTTGATGGCGCGTTACGCCTACCGCAACGTGCGCTTGCCCATCGTCGAGCCTACGGCGCTGTTTGTGCGCGGCTTGGGCGAGGTGACCGACATCGTCGAAAAAGAGATGTACTCCTTTGAAGACCGCTTGAATGGCGAGCAACTGACCCTGCGCCCCGAAGGCACGGCCGGTCTGGTGCGCGCTGTGGTCGAGCACAACCTGCTGTACGAAGGCGGCAAGCGCCTGTACTACATGGGACCGATGTTCCGCCACGAGCGGCCGCAGCGCGGCCGCTACCGCCAGTTCCACCAGATCGGTGCCGAGGTGCTGGGTTTTGGCGGGGCTGAGGTCGACGCCGAACTGATTTTGTTGGCCAACGACCTGTGGAAAGTGCTGGGTCTCAAGGATGTGCGCCTGGAACTCAACAGCCTGGGCCAGCCTGCCGAGCGTCAGGCCCACCGCGCCGCGCTGATTGCCCACCTGGAAAAACACAGCGATGTGCTGGACGAAGAAGCCAAGCGCCGCCTGCACAGCAACCCGCTGCGCATTCTGGACACCAAGAACCCGGCCATGCAAAGCGTGGTCGAGGCCGCCCCCCGATTGCTCGACTTTCTGGGGGAGGCGTCTTTGGCGCACTTCAATGCGGTCAAGGCCATTCTGGATGCCAACGGCGTGGCCTACAGCATCAACCCGCGTCTGGTGCGGGGCATGGACTACTACAACCTCACGGTGTTCGAGTTCATCACCACCAGCCTGGGCTCGCAGGGCACCATTTGCGGCGGGGGCCGGTATGACTACCTGATTGAGCAAATTGGCGGCAAGCCATCGCCCGCCGTAGGCTGGGCGCTGGGGGTGGAGCGCGTGCTCGAACTCATCAAGGAGCAGGGCGAGGCTTTGCCCGATCTGACCCCCGATGTGTACGCCATCATTCCCGAAACCGCTGCTTTGCCGGTGGCCATGCAGGTGCTGCAGACCTTGCGCGCCTGTGGCGTGTCGGCGCAAATGCACGCTGGCAGCGGAGAAGGCATGGGCAGCATGAAGTCCCAGTTCAAAAAGGCCGATGGCTCGGGTGCCCGTTTTGCCCTGGTTTTCGGGGCCGAAGAACTGGCTCAGGGGCTGGTGGCCATCAAGTCACTGCGCGACGGCGAAGGTGCCCAGCGCACCGCGTCTTTGAGCACCGTGGCCGACTGGGCCCACAGCCTACAATCCACGCTTTGAAGCGACCACAGCAGTAAACACACCATGGCGAATGCACTCGATCTTGAAGAACAAGAACAACTTGACCAACTCAAGCATTTCTGGAAAAGGTATGGCAACCTGATTTTGTGGGCCTTGATTGCCGTATTGGGCAGTTACGCGGCCTGGAATGGTTACCACTATTGGCAACGTGATCAGGCGGGCAAGGCTGCGGTTTTGTTTGACGAAGTCGAGCGTGCCGTGGGCTCTGGAGACATCGCCCGGGTAGAGCGCAGTTTTTCTGACATGAAAGACAAATTCGGTGGCACGCATTACGCTCACCAGGCCGGTTTGTTGGCCGCCAAGAGCTTGCAGGCTCAAGGCAAGGCCGATGCCGCCCGCGCAGCACTGAAGTGGGTGGCCGATGGTGCGTCGGATGCCGCTTACCGTGACATTGCGCGCTTGCGCTTGTCGGCCTTGCTGCTCGATGCCGGTTCGAACGATGACGCGTTGGCTCAACTGGCGTTGCCCTTTACGCCAGCCATGGCCGGATTGGCCGCCGATTTGCGAGGTGATGTGCTACAGGCCAAAGGACAAAAAACCGAAGCCGTTGCAGCGTACCAAACGGCATGGCAACAACTGACCGACAGCGCGGATTACCGCCGAGTGGTTGAAGCCAAACTCAATGCCTTGGGTGTGGATCCTCAAGCCACAGCTTCCGAT
Source organism: Limnohabitans sp. 2KL-1 (assembly GCF_003063435.1). Lineage (GTDB taxonomy): Bacteria > Pseudomonadota > Gammaproteobacteria > Burkholderiales > Burkholderiaceae_C > Limnohabitans_A. The sequence goes on from NZ_NESL01000004.1 coordinate 42,042, forward strand.
GCCACGACTGGAAATACCAAGTGAATTCCTTGTTCCTACCCACCTGGACCCGTTGGTTGACCATTGCCAGCCTCGGGGTGTTGTCGGCTTGCTCCAGCGCGCCGGAAAAACCCCAACCTGCGCCTTTGCCTGCGCTGAGTGGGGCGTTCAAGGTGCAAAAGGTTTGGTCGAATCAGGTGGGCGTGGTTAATACGCCCCTCTTCGCTTCGGTGCATGGCCAGCAGCTGGCGGTCGCCTCCACCTCGGGTCAGCTGGCTTTGTTGGATGCGTCCAGCGGGCGCGATGTCTGGCGTCTGAATTTGGGTGCACCCATTCAGGCTGGCGTGGGCGGTGATGGCCAGCGTTTTGCCGTGGTCACACAAAACAACGAATTGGTGGCTGTCGAGTCGGGCCGAGTGATCTGGCGCCAGGCATTGTCCGCTTTGTCTTACACGCCGCCGCTGGTGGCCGGTGAGCGGGTGTTCGTGCTGACTGGTGATCGGGCTGTGACTGCTTTTGATGGGGCAACAGGCCAAAAACTCTGGACGCAACAGCGCCCTGGTGACCCACTGGTGTTGCGCCAAGCAGGTTTGCTGATGCCCGTGGGCGATCAATTGCTGGTGGGCTGGGGTGGGCGGCTGGTGGCACTGAACCCGCTGACGGGTGCCGTTCGCTGGGAGACCCTGATCGGCACCACCCGGGGGACCAATGAAGTTGAACGCTTGGTCGATTTGGTGGCCGGAGTCAGTCGCTCGGGCAACTCGGTTTGCGTGCGTGCTTTTCAGGCCTCGGTGGCCTGTCTGGATGGTCTCAACGGCCGGGTGGCCTGGAGCCGTTCAGCCCAGGGGCATCAGGGGTTGGACGGCGACGGACAAACCTTGTGGGGCGTCGAGTCGGACAGCAAGGTGTTGGCTTGGCAACGTGCCACAGGCGCGCCCCTTTGGACTCAAGATGCCTTGCGTTTTCGGGGTTTGAGCCTGCCGTTGGCTTGGAGTCGCACGTTGGTGGTGGGCGACCAGGACGGTTGGGTGCATTTCCTGTCGCCTTCGGATGGCCAAGCCTTGCAACGTATCTCGACCGATGGCAGTGCCATCACGGGCAAACCGGTGGCCGCTGGCCAAACTTTGGTGGTGGTGACACGCACCGGGGGCGTCTTCGGATTTCGCCCTGAATGATGGATCGGAAAATTTTTAAGTGAAACCTGTACTGGCCCTCGTTGGCCGCCCCAATGTGGGCAAATCCACGCTGTTCAACCGCCTCACCAAGAGCCGGGACGCCATCGTGGCCGACTTTGCTGGCTTGACCCGTGACCGCCATTACGGCAATGGCAAGCAAGGTCGTCAAGAATTCATCGTGATCGATACGGGGGGGTTTGAGCCCGACGCCAGCAGCGGCATCTACAAAGAGATGGCCAAGCAAACGCAGCAAGCGGTGGCTGAGGCCGATGTGGTCATTTTTGTCGTCGATGCCCGGGGCGGCCTGTCCGCCCAGGACCATGACATCGCCAAATACTTGCGCAAGATCGGCAAGCCCTGCCTGCTGGTGGCCAACAAGGCCGAAGGCATGCTCGAAGGCATTCAGCTGACCGAGTTTTATGAGCTGGGTCTGGGTGAGGTGATAGCCATCTCGGCAGCCCATGGCCAAGGCACGCGCGGACTGGTGGAGCTGGCTTTCGAGTTGCTCAACCTGCCCGACGAACCGGAAGAGACCGAGGAAGACCCTTCGGTCATCAAGTTGGCTGTGGCCGGGCGTCCCAACGTGGGCAAGTCCACCTTGATCAACACCTGGCTGGGTGAAGAGCGACTGGTCGCTTTTGACATGCCGGGCACCACGCGTGATGCGATTTCGGTGCCCTTTGAGCGCCAAGGCCAGAAGTTCGAACTGATCGATACCGCCGGTTTGCGCCGCAAGGGCAAAGTGTTTGAAGCCATTGAGAAGTTCTCGGTCGTCAAAACCCTGCAGGCCATCGAGTCGGCCAACGTGGTCTTGCTTTTGCTCGATGCCGAGCAGGGCGTGACCGATCAAGATGCCCACATTGCGGGCTACGCTCTTGAAAGTGGCCGCGCCATGGTGTTGGCCATTAACAAGTGGGATGCGATCGAAGAATACCAGCGCCAGTTGGTTCAGCGATCGATTGAAAACCGCTTGCCGTTTTTGAGCTTTGCCAACATGCACTTCATTTCGGCCAAAAAACGCCAGGGATTGGGCCCTGTCTGGGCTTCTATCGTCCAGGCCCACAAATCGGCCATGTGCAAGATGAGCACCCCGATTCTGACGCGCTTGTTGCTCGAAGCCGTGCAGTTCCAAAGCCCACAGCGCGGCGGCATGTTCCGCCCCAAGATGCGCTATGCCCACCAGGGGGGCATGAACCCGCCGGTCATCGTGATCCACGGCAATTCGCTGGAGCACGTCACCGACACTTACAAGCGTTTTCTGGAAGGCCGCTTTCGCAAAGCCTTCAATTTGTCGGGCACGCCCTTGCGCATTGAGATGAAAACATCCACCAACCCGTATGCCGACAAGGAATCCAGTTGATATTTGAGGAAATCGGTTTCTATCAAATCTCAGCACCTTGCCCTGTGGTAAGGTCACGGCTTCAAAACTTCTGAACACGGAGAATATCGTGAGCAACAAAGGTCAACTTTTGCAAGACCCCTTCCTGAACGCACTGCGCAAAGAGCATGTGCCTGTCTCGATTTATCTGGTGAACGGCATCAAGCTGCAAGGCCAGATCGAATCCTTCGACCAATACGTGGTTCTCTTGCGCAACACCGTGACCCAAATGGTCTACAAGCACGCTATTTCGACCATCGTTCCCGGTCGTTCTGTGACTTTCAGCACACCCGAAACGGGTGAAATCACCGCTTGATGCGGTTTTTTTCGAACGGCGGGTTCAAGCCCGTCGCTGCAGGTTGCTGACATTGTCTGAAACATCTTCCAACAAGCCCGCGCCGACCTTATTGGTCGGCGTTGACTTTGGGCTGCCGCATTTCGATGGCGAACTTCAGGAGCTGGGGCTGCTGGCCGAATCGGGTGGGTTGAAGCCTGTGGCCCGCCTGACCTGCAAACGCAAAGCACCCGATCCGGCGCTTTTTGTGGGCAGCGGCAAAGCCGACGAAATCAAGGAACTGGCTCTGATGCACGGGGCTGTCGAGGTCTTGTTTGACCAAGCCCTGAGCCCGGCGCAGCAGCGCAATCTGGAGCGGCACATCGGCTTGCCGGTGAACGACCGCACTTTGCTGATCCTGGAAATTTTTGGTCAGCGTGCACGCAGCCACGAGGGCAAGCTGCAGGTTGAGCTGGCCCGTCAGCAGTACCTGAGCACCCGCTTGGTGCGCCGCTGGTCGCACCTGGAACGGCAAAGCGGAGGCATCGGCATGCGCGGTGGCCCGGGCGAGACGCAAATCGAGCTGGACCGCCGGATGATCAACGATTCGATCAAGCGCATCAAGGAACGCCTGGTCAAGGTCAAAAAACAGCGCAACACCCAGCGCCGCCAACGCGAGCGGCGCGACACCTTCAATATTTCGCTGGTGGGCTATACCAACGCGGGCAAATCGACGTTGTTCAATGCGTTGGTGAAGGCCCGCGCTTATGCTGCCGACCAGCTCTTTGCCACTTTGGACACGACCACGCGCCAGTTGTACTTGGGCGAAGCAGGGCGTTCGGTGTCCTTGTCTGACACGGTGGGTTTCATTCGTGATTTGCCACACGGTCTGGTGGAGGCCTTTCAGGCGACATTGCAAGAAGCGACCGAGGCCGATTTGCTGCTGCATGTGGTCGATGCATCCAACCCGGATTTTCCTGAGCAGATGGCCGAAGTGCAAAAAGTGCTGGCTGAAATTGGCGCCGATACGGTTCCTCAGTTGCTGGTGTTCAACAAGCTCGATGCGATGGACGCCGAACGCTATCCTTTGCAGATGCAGGATCAGTACGAGCTTGACGGTCTCGCCACACCCCGCGTGTTTTTGAGTGCACAAACCGGCCAAGGTCTGGACCTGTTGCGTTCGGCACTGTCGGATATCGTCAAAGCGGCCATGCCGCTTGTGGCTCCAGACGCCGCAGATCCCCGTGACTTGGCCCGGGAATATCCTGGTGATCTGCATTGAAGTTCAACCGAATTCGGCACAATGCAGATTCGTCATTCTGACAAAGACACTTCACTATGAATTTTCAACTGCCAGCCCTCAGATGGTCCTTGCTTCCTGCAAAGATCCGAGGCATGTTCAATCTGAATGACCCACGTTGGGGTCGGGACGACGACAAATCTGCATCTGACTCGGGCAACAAGCCTGCAGGAGATGCGCCGCCAGGTTCCAAGCCGGATGCTTGGCAACAACCGCCCGGGCGCGGTTCACAGCAACAACAAAACGGCCCACCCGATCTGGATGAACTGTGGCGTGATTTCAACCGCAAGTTGGGCCAGATCTTTGGCGGCAAAGGTGGCCAACAAAAGCCCCCGGTTTCTGGCGGCCCGGGCGGCGGTTCTGGAGGACCCGGTATCCCTGTTTTCTTCAAAAATCTGGGTGTGGGTGTGATCTTGGCCGCTGCCTTGCTGGTTTGGCTGGGCACGGGCTTTTTCATCGTGCAAGAAGGTCAGCAGGCGGTCATCACGCAGTTCGGCAAGTACCACTCCACAGTGGGGGCGGGTTTCAACTGGCGCATGCCTTACCCCATTCAGCGCCATGAATTGGTCTTTGTGACCCAGATCCGCTCGGTGGATATTGGGCGCGACACCATCATCAAGGCCACGGGTCTGCGTGAATCGGCCATGCTGACCGAAGACGAGAACATTGTTGAGATCAAATTCGCGGTGCAGTATCGCCTGAATGACGCGCGTGCTTACCTGTTTGAAAGCCGCAACCCGACAGAAGCCGTGGTGCAGTCTGCCGAAACAGCGGTGCGCGAGGTGGTGGGCAAAATGAAGATGGACTCGGCCCTGGCTGAAGAACGTGACCAGATTGCGCCCCGTGTGCGTGAAAAAATGCAGACCATCCTGGACCGTTACAAAGTCGGCATTGAAGTGGTCAGCATCAACTTGCAACAAGGCGGCGTGCGTCCGCCTGAGCAGGTGCAAGCCGCTTTTGACGATGTGCTCAAGGCCGGTCAGGAGCGAGAGCGCGCCAAGAACGAGGCGCAGGCTTATGCCAACGATGTGATTCCGCGCGCCGTGGGTGCCGCAGCCCGTCTGAAGGAAGAGGCCGATGCTTACCGCGAGCGGATTGTGGCGCAGGCCGAAGGCGATGCGCAGCGGTTCAAGACCATCCTGCCCGAATACCAAAAGGCCCCACAAGTCATGCGTGACCGCATGTACACCGATGCCATGCAGCAAATTTACAGCAGTGTGACCAAAGTCTTGGTGGACAGCAAACAGGGGTCGAACCTGCTGTACTTGCCGCTGGACAAAATCATGCAACAGGTGACTGCGGTGGCACCTCCGGCCGTGGACACGCCAAGCGCAAGTTCAACAGCCAACACCAACGGCGCCAACACCGGTGCCGTCGACACACGCTCACGCGACCTGCAGCGTTCGCGTGATCGCGACCCACGATAAGGACAAACAAAATGAATCGCATCGGATTGTGGGTTTCAAGTTTGCTGGTGGCGTTTGTGCTGCTCAGCTCCACACTGTTTGTCGTGGACCAGCGCCAGTTTGGCGTGGTCTATGCCTTGGGTCAAATCAAGGAAGTCATCACCGAGCCGGGGCTTCATTTCAAGTTGCCGCCGCCTTTGCAAAACGTCAACTACATCGACAAGCGCCTGCTGACGTTGGACAGCCCAGACAATGAGCCCATGCTCACGGCAGAAAAACAGCGGGTGGTGATCGACTGGTACGTGCGCTGGCGCATCACCGATCCGCAGGCCTACATTCGCAACGTGGGGTTGGATGAAAAAGCCGGCACCAACCAGCTCAATCGGGTGGTGCGCAACGCCTTCCAGGAGGAGATCAACAAGCGCACCGTCAAGGAGCTGCTGTCCCTCAAGCGTGAAGAGCTGATGAACGATGTCAAAAAAGCCGTTCTGGATGTGGTCAAGGGTGCCAAGCCTTGGGGGGTGGATGTGGTCGATGTGCGCATCACCCGCGCCGACTATGTGGACACCATCACCGAGTCGGTCTACCGACGCATGGAAGCCGAGCGCAAGCGGGTGGCCAACGAATTGCGTTCAACCGGTGGGGCCGAGGGCGAGAAAATCCGGGCCGATGCCGACCGTCAGCGGGAAGTGGCTGTGGCCAATGCCTACCGGGATGCGCAAAAAATCAAAGGCGAGGGCGATGCTCAGGCCGCGCGCTTGTATGCCGAATCCTTTGGTCGTGATCCTCAGTTCGCCCAGTTTTACCGAAGCCTGGAAGCCTACAAAGCCAGTTTTGCCAGCAAAAACGACGTGATGGTGCTTGATCCGGGCAGCTCCGAGTTTTTCAAAGGCATGCGCAGCGCAGGCACAGGTTCATCAGCCAGAAAGTAAGCCTTGCTTGACACCCTCCTGCTGGCGTTGGGACTGATGCTCATCTTGGAGGGTTTGATGCCCATGCTGTCGCCCGGCAGCTGGCGTCAATGGTTTGAGAAAATTCTCAAACTCGATGATGGACAGATCCGTTTCTTCGGCATGTTCATGGTTTTGCTTGGTTTGGTCTTGTTTTGGCTCGTGGCTTGAAGCCACGAGGTGCCACCCAAAAAGGCACTTTCAATGGCATGGGGCAGATTTGCCCTTCGCATTCCCGGAAATGGCCATGCCAACCCGGTAAAATCCCATTTTTAACAGTCTCCCCCATCCCTCATGTCTGCTTGGGTCCTCCCGGATCACGTTGCCGATGTCTTGCCCTCCGAGGCTCGTCACATCGAAGAACTCCGCCGCGAATTGCTGGACACCGCCCGTGGCTATGGCTACGAGCTGGTCATGCCGCCGCTGCTGGAGCATTTGGAGTCCTTGCTGACCGGCACGGGCGAAGCGCTTGATTTGCAAACCTTCAAGCTGGTGGACCAGCTGTCGGGACGCACCTTGGGCTTGCGCGCCGACACCACGCCTCAGGTGGCGCGCATCGACGCCCACCTGCTGGGCCGTACGTCGCTGACGCGCCTGTGCTATTGCGGCCCCGTCTTGCACACCCGTCCGGCACGGCCTCACGCCACGCGTGAACCCTTGCAGTTGGGTGCCGAAATTTACGGCCATGCCGGCCCCGAGGCTGACCTGGAAGTGTTGCAGTTGGCCCTGGATTGCCTGAGTGTTGCCCGTGTGAGCGATTTGCAGGTGGATCTGGCCGATGCCCGCATCCCGGCCAGTTTGTTGCAAGCCCAGGACACGTCCGAGGCGCAGCGCCACGAGATCCATGCGGCTTTGGCCATCAAGGACGCCAGTACGCTGAACCGCTTGACGTCTGACTTTGCACCTGTCGTGCGTGACGGTCTGCGCGCTCTGGTGGGGCTCTATGGCGATGTGCATGTGCTCGATGAAGCCGCTGCACGCTTGCCTGCGACGGCCGAAATCACGCAGTCGCTGGCGCAATTGCGCTGGCTGGCCGAGCAGGTGCCGGGTGCGGCCATCAGTTTCGACCTGGGTGATTCCCGCGGTTATGCCTACTACAGCGGCATGCGCTTTGCCATTTATGCCAAAGGGGCATCCGATGCCCTGGCCCGCGGCGGTCGTTACGACGGGGTGGGTGCAGTGTTCGGTCACCGCATCGACCGCGATCGTCCGGCGGTGGGTTTCAGCCTTGATTTGAAAGAAGTGGTCGCAGCCGTCAAGCCATTGGCTTTGCGCGCAGCGATCCGGGCCCCTTGGGGCAACTCGGCCACTTTGCGCACCGCCATTGCGGCGCTGCGTCGCCGGGGCGAAACCGTGGTCTGCGTCTTGCCCGGCCATGAAAGCGAAGTTGATGAATTCCACTGCGACCGCGAGCTGACTGAAGCGGCCGGGCAGTGGGTGGTACAGGCTCTTTGAGAAAGAAGATTTCAAGCATGAACAAGACGCAAGGCCGTAACGTGGTCGTCGTGGGCACCCAGTGGGGCGACGAGGGCAAAGGCAAACTGGTCGACTGGCTGACCGAAAGCGCCCAGGGCGTGGTCCGTTTTCAGGGCGGTCACAACGCCGGTCACACCCTCGTGATCAACGGTGTCAAAACCGCTTTGCACCTGATCCCCAGCGGCATCATGCGTGCAGGCGTCAAGTGCTACATCGGCAACGGTGTGGTGCTGTCGGTGCCCAAGCTGCTCGAAGAAATTGCCGGTCTTGAAAAAGCCGGTGTCGAAGTGCGCTCGCGTCTGCGCGTGAGCGAAGCTTGCCCACTCATCTTGCCTTACCACGTAGCATTGGATGTGGGCCGTGAAGCCGCCAAAGAAAAAGCCGGAACGGCCAAGATCGGCACCACCGGTCGCGGCATTGGCCCAGCTTACGAAGACAAAGTGGCCCGCCGCGCCATCCGCGTGCAAGACCTCAAATACCCCGAGCGTTTCGCCACCAAGCTGCGCGAGAACCTGGCCCTGCACAACCAGGTGCTGGTCAATTTTCTGGGCGCTGAGCCGGTTGACTTTGATGCCACCTACAACGAAGCCATGGCCTACGCCAAAGCGCTGTTGCCCATGGTGGCCGATGTCTCGCGTGAACTGAACGAGGCCAACAAGGCTGGTGCCAATTTGCTGTTTGAAGGCGCGCAAGGCACCTTGCTCGACGTGGACCACGGCACTTACCCCTTTGTGACATCGAGCAACTGCGTGGCGGGCAATGCCGCTGCAGGCTCCGGCGTGGGCCCGGGCATGCTGCATTACATCCTGGGCATCACCAAGGCTTATTGCACCCGTGTAGGCGGCGGCCCATTCCCCACCGAGCTGGACTGGGAAACCCCCGGCACACCGGGCTACCACATGTCCACCGTGGGCGCTGAAAAAGGCGTGACCACCGGCCGTTCACGCCGCTGCGGCTGGTTCGATGCGGCCTTGCTCAAGCGCAGCGCGCAGGTCAATGGCTTGTCGGGCCTGTGCATCACCAAACTCGATGTGCTCGACGGCCTGAAAGAGCTGATGCTGTGCACTGGCTACGAATTGGACGGTGAAATCATCGACATCCTGCCCATGGGCGCGGACGAGATTGCCCGTTGCAAGCCCATCTACGAAGTGATTCCCGGCTGGACCGAGACCACCGTGGGCGTGACCGACATGGACAAGCTGCCCGCCACAGCGCGGCGCTACCTGGAGCGCATCGCGCAAGTCACCGGCGTGCCGGTGCACGTGGTGTCCACCAGCCCTGACCGTGACCACACGATCTTGCTGCACAACCCCTTTGGCGCCTGATTCAGCGCCAACCCACTGACCTCAACCCTTTTTTGACCGGAGCCCCCCCATGTTGACCGAAGACGGCAAACACCTGTACGTGAGCTACGACGAGTACCATAACCTCATCGAAAAACTCGCCATCAAAATCCACCAGTCCGGCTGGCAGTTTGACACCATCCTGTGTCTGGCCCGTGGCGGCATGCGCCCCGGTGACATCCTGTCGCGCGTGTTCGACAAGCCACTGGCCATCATGTCCACCAGCTCTTACCGCGCCGATGCAGGCACGGTGCAGGGCCACCTGGACATCGCCCGTTTCATCACCACGCCCAAAGGCGAAATCGCTGGTCGCGTGTTGCTGGTCGACGATTTGGCCGACACCGGCCACACCCTGCGTGCGGTGGTGGACCAGCTCAAAAACAACTACGCGCCGATCACCGAACTGCGCACGGCCGTGATCTGGACCAAGGGCGTGTCCACCTTCAAGCCCGATTACTCGATCGAAGACCTGCCGACCAACCCCTGGATTCACCAGCCCTTCGAGCCGTATGACAGCATGCGCCCCGAAAAACTGATGGAAAAGTGGAGCGTCTGAGCGCCTTCGGACATACCCTGAATGACCTTCAAACAGCCTCCTTTGGGAGGCTGTTTGCATTAGGATGTGCAGATGCAAGACGAACCTCAAAGTGCTGCGCCCGTTCACCACATCACGGGCCTGATTCACCATCCTTATACCCCTCCCGCCGGTTTTAACGCGCCCCAGCAAGGTGTCTTCAAGGCCTCTACGGTCTACTTTCCAACGGTGGCCGACATGCGCCAGCGCGAATGGAAAGACAAGTCGGCCTATACCTACGGTCTGCACGGCACGCCCACTACGTACACCCTGGAAGAGCGTTTGTGCACACTCGAAGGCGGTCGCCAGTGCGTGCTGGTGCCCAGTGGCCTGGCGGCGTTGGCCACGGTGGCGTTGGCTATGTTGCAAACGGGTGATGAGTTGCTGATTCCGGACAACGCCTATGGCCCTAACAAGGCCCTGGCCGAAGGCGAGTTGCGGCATTTCGGCATCACGCACCAGTTTTATGACCCGATGAGTCCGCAAGACCTGGCCAGCAAGATCAGCCCCCGCACACGCCTGGTGTGGTTGGAGTCACCCGGCTCGGTCAGTATGGAGTTTCCCGATTTGCCAGAGATGGTGCGCATCTGTCAGGCCCAAAGCGTGCTGTGCGCCCTGGACAACACTTGGGGAGCGGGCTTGGCGTTCAAGCCCTTTGACTTGCTGGAGGACGCGCTTGGCGCTGGCGGGCAGGGCAGTCTTTCTGTGGACATCAGCGCCCATGCGCTCACCAAATACCCCAGCGGCGGTGGCGATGTGCTGATGGGCAGCATCATCACCCAAGACCCGGCGTTGCATCTGAAAATCAAACTGTGCCACATGCGTTTGGGCTTGGGCGTGGCGGCCAACGATGCCGAAGCCGTGTTGCGTTCTTTGCCCAGCATTGATTTGCGCTACAAAGCACACGACCAGACTGCCCGTGCGTTGGCCGCGTGGTGGCAGGCTCAGTCCCAATGCGCACAGTTGCTGCACCCGGCTTTTGAGGGATCACCCGGGCACGCACATTGGCAAGCGGTGTGTGATCGCACGCCCGGTACAGGCCTGGCGGCAGGCTTGTTCAGCGTCATGATCGATACGCGCTACAGCCAAGCGCAGGTGGATGCGTTTTGCGACAACTTGAGATTGTTCAAAATTGGCTACAGCTGGGGTGGCCCGGTGAGCCTGGTCGTGCCTTATGACCTGGGCTCCATGCGCCAGAGCTGGCCTGCGCATTTGAAGCGTGGCACCTTGGTGCGTTTTTCGACGGGTCTGGAGTCTGCGCACGATTTGATTCTTGACTTGCATCAATCTGCGCAAGCCCACTTGCCCTTGGCCTGAGCCACAAAGCCCTTTGTCGGGCTGGCCATACCTGCTATTTGTTCACCATCTTGGTAGTTTCCTGACTGTTCAAGCAAGAGCAGGCCGGGTAATCTGAACTCATCATAGATTTCCGGATTGCCATGACCGCTGACGCCAAGTCCGTTGCCCCAGTCGCTGCCGACAGCGCTGATTTGCCCACCATGGCCGCACCTTATGTGCCGCCACCGCCTAAAGGCCCGCAGTCTCACATGCGGCCACTGGGTTGGGTTGATCCTTTTCGTTGGCTGGCCCAAGGCTGGCAAGACCTGATCCGTCATCCGGGCATCGCGCTGTTTTATGGCCTGAGCTTCTGGTTCATGGCGCAAGTGTTGGCCCTGGTGTTCAAGCACAAGCCCGAATACACCTTGTCGTTGGTGTCGGGTTGTCTGCTGGTAGGACCATTTTTGGCCATGGGTCTGTACGAAGTCAGCCGCAAAAGAGCGCGGGGCGAAGTGCCCGACATGGCCACATCGCTGATGTGCTGGGACCAGCACATCCGCAGCATGGCCATGTTGATTCTGGTGCTCATGGTGCTGGAGTTGCTGTGGGGCAGGGCTTCGCTGGTGGTGTTTGCGGTGTTCTTCAACACCGGCATGCCTTCGACCACCGGTGTGATCGAAGCCGTGTTCAATCCGCAAAACATCGAATTTTTGCTGGTCTACCTCGGGGTTGGTGGCGTCTTTGCCGCGTTGGTCTATGGGCTGTCCGTGGTGTCCATTCCCATGATTTTGGACCGCGACACCGATGCGATATCGGCTGTGCTCACCAGCATGCGGGTGGTTTTTTCCCATCCCGGTGTGATGCTCTTGTGGGGCTTGTTGCTCAGCGTTCTGGTGCTGGCCGCCTTGTGGCCATGGGCCTTGGGCATCATTGTGGTGGGGCCTTGGTTGGGCCATGCCAGTTGGCACGCTTACCGTGGCAGCGTCGAGTGGGAAGAAACCGCGTCGGAAGCTGTTACATTGGGCAGCTCAAATTAAAGGAGCCATCTTGGCCACACCCAACTACGGATTCGAAAAGCGCCAGAAAGAATTGGCCAAGAAACGCAAAAAAGAAGACAAGCTCAAAGCCAAGTCTGACCGCAAATCAGGCCTCTTACCCGAAGACGGGTCCGACCCGGATGTTGCCGACGATGCCGACAGCGCCGTTGCCGCGCCCGATGCGGCTGACGCGCAAACGCCTCCCGTCTAACGCCTCCCGTCTAACGCCAACCGTCTGAACGCCTGCTGCGACCGCTCACCGAAAGCTCATAGGCCGCTTCCAGGCGAGCCCTCCACCAGTTCGCGGGCCAGTGCCAGCATGTCTGCCATGCTGTGGCTGGCAGGCGTGATCAAGGGGGCTTGGGCGTAATGCACAAAGTTATTCCCCGTCGAGGTTTCGTAGCCCGGATCGTAGTGGCCTGACAGCAATTCGGTCACCACCTCGCGCATTTCTCCCCGTTCGATTCTTTCTTGCCAGCCTTGCACCACGGCTTTGCCGCGCAAGGCCGTCAAGCGCTCCAACCGGTCGGCAAACAGGGCGCGGTCTTGCGTGAAAAACGCATAGTCTTCCAGCAGCAGATTCACCCGGTTGTCCAGCGACAGGTCCACCCGCAGGCAGGGGCTGGCTCGCATGGCCACCATCAGTTCGGCAGGCACGGTCAGGTTGCCCACTTTTTTGCTTTCGGCTTCCACAAACACCGGGCGGTCAGCGCTGAAACCGCGCAACGCATCCCACACTTGCGTGTCAAAGGCTTTTTGGGTGGGTTGCGGCGTGCCCGGAATCAAGCCCAGCACCGAGCTGCGGTGGCAGGCGATGGCCTCCAGGTCCAGTACCTGGGCGCCTTCTTGCGCCAAAGCCTGCAACAAGCGGGTTTTGCCCGAGCCGGTCGGGCCGCACAGCACCTGAAACTGCAGGCGCTGCGCCTGACGCGGCGTGTCTTCCATCACTTCTTTGCGAAACGCCTTGTAGCCACCTTCGATCAGGTGCACCTTGAAGCCGATTTGACCCAAGATCAGCGCCAGCGAGTTGCTGCGCTTGCCGCCACGCCAGCAATACACCAGCGGTTGCCAGTTGCGGGGCTTGTCCATCACCTGGGTTTCGATGTGGCGGGCGATGTTTTTGGCCACCAGCGCCGCGCCCACTTTTTGGGCTTCAAAAGGGTTGACTTGCTTGTACAGCGTGCCCACGCGGATGCGTTCTTCGTTGTTGAGCGAGGGCCAGTTGAGGGCCCCCGGCAGGTGGTCTTCGGCGTGTTCGCCTTCAGACCGTGCGTCCAGGATGGCGTCAAACTGGTTGAGTTTGGCCATGGCGTCAAAGGCCGAGATCAGGTGAACGCTCATTTCAGTTGTTTCTTCAAAGTGGGCCAGACATTGGCCAGCATGCGCGGTTGCGCGGCTTCATTGGGGTGGATGCGGTCGGCCTGGAACCATTTGAGGGGTTCCGGGTCATCGCCAATGCCTTTCAAAAAGAAAGGCACCAGCGCAGCTTTTTGGCTTTTGGCCACCTGCGCATAGGCCGCTTCAAACTGGCGGGCCATGTCGGGGCCGTAATTGGGGGGCATTTGCATGCCGAGCAGCGTGACTTGGGCACCTGCCGCCTGGGCTTGGCGTGTCATGGCTTGCAAGTTGTCTTGGGTCATGGCCATAGGCAGGCCGCGCAGGGCGTCGTTGCCGCCCAGCTCGATCACGACATGGCTCGGTTGGTGCTTTTGCAGCAGGGCGGGCAAGCGTGAGCGGCCACCCGAGGTGGTGTCGCCGCTGATGCTGGCGTTGATCACCTCCACGCCGGGCTTTTGTTGGGTCAGTTGCTTTTGCAGCAAGGCCACCCAACCCGTGCCCCGGGCCAAGCCGTATTCGGCGCTCAGGGAGTCACCCACCACCAAAATGCGCTGAGGCGTTACCGCATGCGCGGGTGCCACAAAGCCCCAGCCGGCAAGGGCCAGCAGGGTCCAGTTAAAGTGACGTCGTCTTAACAAAGGTTTGTGCATGCCTGAATCCATCATTGCCGTGCGTGGCGTCTCAAAAAGTGTGCAAGATGCCAGTGGGCAACTGGACATTTTGCGCGACATCGATTTCTCTTTGAACGCGGGCGAGACAGCCTCTATTGTCGGTGCTTCCGGCTCGGGCAAAAGCACCTTGCTGGCCATTTTGGCGGGCCTCGACACGCCCAGCGCCGGGCAAGTGGTTTTGGCCGGGCAATCGCTGTTTGATTTGTCGGAGGATGAACGTGCGGCGGTGCGTGCCCAGCACGTCGGTTTTGTGTTCCAGAGCTTTCAGCTCATGCCCAACCTCACCGCTTTGGAAAACGTCATGCTGCCGCTGGAGTTGGCCGACCGCCCAGACGCCCGCAGCACCGCCACGGCCATGCTGCAGCGCGTGGGCTTGGGCGAACGGCTCAAGCACCTGCCCAAAGTGCTGTCAGGTGGCGAGCAACAGCGCGTGGCCCTGGCCCGCGCTTTTGTGGTTCAACCTGACTTGCTCTTGGCCGACGAACCCACGGGCAGCCTGGACCACGCCACGGGCGAGGCCATCATGGATTTGATGTTCGCGCTCAACCGCGAGCAGGGCACAACCCTGGTGTTGGTTACGCACGACCGGCAGTTGGCTGCGCGTTGCGAGCGCAGCCTGGTGATTCAGGCGGGGCGGCTGTCTGAGGCGTCGGGCGCATCGGCAGACCAACGATAATCCCCGGATGTCATCCCATAAAGTGCTGTTCGGCTTTCATGCCGTGGGCGTTCGCCTCAAGATCGCCCCCCAATCCGTTGTTGAAATCCATTACGAGGTCACGCGCCGCGATGCCCGCATGCGGCAGTTCATCGACAAGGCCCGTGATTCGGGCATGCGCCTGATCGAATCCGATGGCGAGCGACTGGCCAAGCTGGCTGGTGGCCATGGTCACCAAGGCGTGGTGGCCATGGTCGCGCCCATTCCGCAGAACCATTCGCTGGACGACCTGCTGGACACCGTCGAAGGCCCGCCTTTGCTCTTGGTGCTGGATGGTGTGACCGATCCGCACAACCTGGGCGCTTGCCTGCGCGTGGCCGATGGCGCGGGCGCACATGCCGTCATCGCCCCCAAAGACCACGCGGCCGGCATCAATGCCACTGTGGCCAAAGTGGCCAGCGGCGCGGCCGAAACCATGCCTTATTTCATGGTCACCAACCTGGCGCGGACCTTGGGCGAGCTCAAGGAACGCAGCATCTGGATCGTGGGCACCAGTGACGACGCTCCCCGGACGATTTACCAAGCTGACCTGAAAGTGCCGACAGCCCTGGTGCTGGGTGCCGAAGGCGCGGGCATGCGCCAGCTGACCCGCAAAAACTGCGACGAGCTGGTCAGCATCCCCATGCGCGGGGCGGTAGAGAGTCTGAACGTGTCGGTGGCCAGTGGTGTGTGCCTGTACGAGGCACTGCGCCAGCGCAGTTGAAGTTGCCAGCGCTTCTCGCTGGCACACCGAACACGACCGATTCATTTCACGAAGGGAGTTTGCAATGTCAAAAAATACAACACGTCTAGGACTGATTACCACGATCTTGGCCACCGGTTTGCTGGTCGCTTGCACGCAAGAACAGCAAAACAAGATCAGCCGCGACATCCAGAACTGGACCGGTACCAATGGCGTGCTGGAGGTTTATGCCGGCGATAAAGTGGTTCGTCGTTTTCTGAAAGTGGACAAAATCAGCACCGCTTTGGGCACGGATGACAAGCAGCCTCGTGCTTACCGCTATGGTTATGGCGTTCTCGATGAAAACCTGAACATGCAGGTCGATCCATCAGAGAAAAAAGTGTATTTCGAGATCAGCGATTACTCTAATTCTGTATTTTTCGAGAACCCACGCTGAAAGCCGCTGGGCTCACACCCAGCCCAAAGCGCCCATTGCTGCGCCCGCGCCAATCAGCCACAACAAGTGGATGCGGGTGCGCCAAACCAGCCCCATGGCCACCAGTGTCAGAAGCCACAGCGGCCAGTCCCGTGCGGGTTGGCTGTGGCTTGCTGTCAGCAGCCAACCGGTGGACACCAGCAGCGCAATCACAACCGGTGCCATGCCCAGCTTGAAGGCTTTGATGGCTTGCTTATCACGATGGCGGTGCGCCCAACGTGTGGTGGTGTAAGTGAGTATGGAAGAGGGCAGCATGATGCCCAGCAAGCTCAACGCCATGCCCAGCGCTGCGAGGGCTGCGCTGATCCAGCCACCGCCTAAACCTGTTCCGGCATTCAGGCCCACGTTCCAGCCCATCAGGCCCACAAACAGCACATTGGGTCCGGGGGCCGATTGGGCCAGGGCAATCGAGGAGCTGAATTGCTGTTCTGTGAGCCAGTGATGTTCATCCACAAGAAATCGGTGCATGTCGGGCGCCGTGATGATCGCGCCCCCAACAGCCAACAAGGACAGAGATAAGAAGTGGTTGAACAATGCCAGCCAATCGCTGACGCTCAGTTGCAAGCTGAGGCTCATGATTGGACTTCTTTGCCCGCAGCCTGGCGTGACAACTGAAGATAGGCCCAAGCGCAGGAAAGGCTGCCGATGCCCAACAACACCCCAATCAGGGGCCAGCGCAAAAGGCTGACGCCCACGAATGTACACAGCATGACCGCTGTACACACCACCAGACCCATGGCGTTGAATTTCAAGGCCGACATCAGTTTGATGCCCGTGCCTGCAATCATCCCCGCCGCGACGGCACCCATGCCGCGCAAGGCCCCTTGTGCCCAAGCCAAATCCGACACCCCGTTAAAAGCCACTGCCAACAACAACAAAACGGCCGTGGGCGCTGTCAGCATGCCCGCCAATGCGGCCAATGCCCCGGCAACACCAAAATGACGTCCGCCAATCATCAAGCAGAAATTGATCACATTCGGACCAGGCAAAATTTGCGCGACCGCCCAGTCCTCGACAAACTGCGCCTGGGTCATCCATCGCTTGCGCTCCACCACTTCGCGTTGCACGACGGCCAAAACACCACCAAAGCCTTGCAAGGCCAAAAAGGTGAAAGAAACAAACAAATCGGTCTTGGACCGGGGGCGATTCAACGGCAGTTCTTCGGACATAGGTGCATTATCCCTGTGCATTGTCCCATCCACTCACACAGTGGTCTCACGCTCCCCACCCCAGTTGCCCGCGACCACTTTCATTCAGGCGCTCGACCAAGTCTGCCGCCCGATGGTCGGGCATGGCAAAGCGCAAAGTGACCAGGCTGCCATGTGTCACTTCATGCAACTCGGCTTGGACAAGCGTCAGTTCGCGGCGCACCAGACCCTCAAGGGCATAAGGCACGCTGCAAGTCAGCTGCACTTGTTGGATCAGCGGGATTTTCTCAGCCGTCAACAGAGCCTGTGCCACGGCGTCGGTATAGGCGCGCACCAGCCCACCCGCGCCGAGTTTGACGCCTCCAAAATAGCGTACAACCGAGGCCATCACGCCTTCCAGATGCTGATGACGCAGCACCTCCAGCATGGGTCGTCCTGCGGTGCCGCCAGGTTCACCGTCGTCATTGGCGGCCGATTGACCACCTGCCAGCAAGGCCCAGCAGACATGGGCGGCATCCGGGTGTTCGGCTTTGAGCTGGGCTACCCGCGCTTGTGCCTGCTCGCGACCCGTCACGGGCTCAATGCAGGCGATGAAGCGGCTTTTTTTGATGACCAACTCGTGATGAGCGGGGGCGGCGAGGGAGTGGGACATGGGCAATCAGGACGGGCGAGGCGCTTCGGTGCCTATGGTCGTTGCGCCAGTCGAGGTCGGTGCTGAGCAGACCGATGCGATTGACAAGTCGTTGGGGATGCCGTGTGGCATGTTGCCGAGCTTGACGGCGTCCTTCAACGTCTGAGAGACTTTGGCTGGAAAAAATGTCATGCCAAAAGTTTCTATTTGCTGCATTCTGAATGTTTGTACAGGTTTCAATGAAAAAAGCCATCCTTTCGGATGGCTTTGAAGGCTTTTCAACCAGCAGTTCAGGCTGCAGCGCTCAATACGGCATTGAGCGTTGCGCTGGGGCACATGATGGCTTTGATCTTTTCCTGTGAAGGATAGTAGTAACCGCCAATGTCCACCGGCTTGCCCTGTACAGCATTGAGTTCTTCCACGATCTTTTTCTCGTTATCCGTCAGTTGCTTGGCCAAAGAGGTGAATTGGGCGGCCAGTTCAGCATCCTCGGTTTGTGCAACCATTTCCTGTGCCCAGTACATGGCCAAATAGAACTGGCTGCCGCGGTTGTCCAACTGTCCGGTTTTGGGAGAGGGGTTTTTGTTGTTGTCGAGCAATTTGCCCGTTGCGGCATCCAGCGCCTTGGCCAAAACGACCGCCTTTTTGTTACCGGTCTTCAGGCCCAGGTCTTCCAGTGAGACGGCCAGTGCCAGGAATTCACCCAGTGAATCCCAGCGCAAATGGTTCTCTTCGACCAATTGCTGAACGTGTTTGGGCGCCGAGCCACCTGCGCCTGTTTCGTACATGCCGCCACCGGCCATCAAAGGTACGACCGACAGCATCTTGGCCGAGGTGCCCAATTCCATGATCGGGAACAGGTCGGTCAGGTAATCGCGCAGGATGTTGCCCGTCGCGCTGATGGTGTCCAGACCGCGCACCACGCGCTCCAGGGTGTAACGCATCGCACGCACCTGGCTCATGATTTGGATGTCAAGACCTGAGGTGTTGTGTTCGTGCAGGTACATCTTGACCTTGGTGATCAATTGCGCTTCATGAGGGCGATATTGGTCGAGCCAGAACACCACGGGCATGCCGGAGTTGCGGGCACGCGTGACGGCCAGCTTGACCCAGTCCCGGATCGCTGCGTCTTTGACCTGGCACATGCGCCAGATGTCGCCGGCTTCCACGTTTTGTGACAGCAAAACTTCACCGGTGTTCAGATCGGTGATGTTGGCCACACCGTCTTCGGTGATCTCGAAGGTCTTGTCGTGTGAGCCGTATTCTTCGGCCTGCTGGGCCATCAAGCCCACATTCGGCACCGTGCCCATGGTCTTGGGATCGAACGCGCCATGCCATTTGCAGAAGTTGATCATCTCTTGGTAAATGCGGGCAAAAGTCGATTCGGGCATCACGGCCTTGACGTCCTTCAGGCGGCCGTTGGCGTCCCACATCTTGCCGCCGTTGCGGATCATGGCGGGCATGGAGGCGTCCACGATCACATCATTGGGCGAGTGGAAGTTGGTGATGCCCTTGGCCGAATCGACCATGGCCAACTCGGGGCGGTGCTCGTGGCAGGCGTGCAGGTCGCGCTTGATCTCGTCTTGCTTGGACTGGGGCAGGGTGGCGATCTTGTTGTACAGATCGGCCATGCCGTTGTTCACGTTCACGCCCAGATCTTCAAACAGTTTGGCGTGTTTTTCGAAGGCGTCCTTGTAGAAGATCTTCACGCAGTGACCAAACACGATGGGGTGCGAGACCTTCATCATGGTGGCTTTGACGTGCAGCGAGAACATCACGCCGGTCTTGCGGGCGTCTTCAATCTCTTTTTCGTAAAATTCGACCAGGGCCTTCTTGCTCATGAACATGCTGTCAATGACTTCACGGTCGAGCAAAGAGACTTTTTGCTTGAGCACGATGGACTTGCCGCTTTGGGTGATCAATTCCATCTTCACGTCGCGGGCGCGGTCCAAGGTCATGGACTTTTCGCCATGGTAGAAGTCGCCGGCGTGCATGTGCGACACATGCGAGCGCGAGGCCTGGCTCCACTCGGCCATGCTGTGCGGATTTTTACGGGCGAACTCCTTCACGGCACGTGGTGCGCGGCGGTCCGAGTTGCCTTCGCGCAGAACGGGGTTCACGGCAGAGCCCGTGCACTTGGAGTAACGGGCCTTGAGGGCCTTCTCTTCGTCAGTTTTGGCGTTCTCTGGGTAGTCGGGCAGGGCGTAGCCCTTGGACTGCAATTCCTTGATGGTGGCCACCAACTGGCCGACCGAGGCACTGATGTTGGGGAGCTTGATGATGTTGGTGTCTGGCAACAGCGTCAGTCGGCCGAGCTCAGAGAGGTTGTCCGGTACTTTTTGTTCAGGCGTCAAAAACTCAGGGAACTCACCGAGGACACGGGCTGCGACCGAAATGTCGCTGGTTTCAACGTCAATGCCAGCAGGTTGAGTGAAGGTTCGGATGACGGGCAAAAAGGCCGCCGTCGCCAACAAAGGGGCTTCATCCGTCAAGGTGTAAATGATTTTGGAGCGTGCTGCAGGCATGGTCATCGTGGTATAGGTTTTTACGAGATGAAAAAGAAGACCACTATCTTAAACCAAGCATCCCGACATGTGGCTGACGAAAGGCTTGATGTGCGCTTGCAGGCATGAAAAGTTGCAGCGGTATGCGGTGCGCGCTGGCCATGGTCCGGTGAGCCCATGATTTGTGGGAAAATCAAGTTTGTTTTTGTTTCTTACATTCAATCAGCGCGGTCCAGGGACCGCGCTTTTGCATTCCAATCAAATGGTTCAAATTACGCTTCCCGACGGTTCATTGCGCGATTTTTCTGGCCCGGTCACTGTCGCTGAGGTGGCCGCCTCCATTGGTACAGGCCTGGCCAAAGCAGCCCTGGGTGGCAAAGTCAATGGCGAATTGGTGGATACCAGCCATTGCATGAGTTCTGATGCCAAATTGGCCATCATCACCGCCAAAGACCCCGAGGGCCTGGAGTTGATCCGTCACTCGACAGCGCACTTGCTCGCTTATGCGGTCAAGGGCCTGTTTCCTGATGCGCAGGTGACCATCGGTCCTGTGATTGAGAACGGCTTCTATTACGACTTTTCCTACACCCGGCCTTTCACACCGGAAGATTTGGTGACGATTGAAAGGCGCATGGCCGAATTGGCAGCCAAGGACGAGCCCGTGGTGCGACGTGTCTTGCCTCGTGATGAAGCCGTGGCCTATTTCAAGGGCTTGGGAGAGCACTACAAGGCTGAAATCATCGGCAGCATTCCTGCGGGTGAGCAGGTCAGCCTGTACAGGGAAGGCGATTTCGAGGATCTTTGCCGCGGGCCGCATGTGCCCAGCACCGGCAAACTCAAGCATTTCAAGTTGATGAAGGTGGCAGGTGCTTACTGGCGTGGCGACAGCAAAAACGAGATGTTGCAGCGTGTGTACGGTACGGCTTGGGCCAGCAAGGAAGACTTGCAGCAATACCTCATCCGCTTGGAAGAAGCGGAAAAACGCGACCACCGCAAGCTTGGCCGTGAACTCGATTTGTTCCATATTGACGAGCACGCGCCGGGCCTTGTGTTCTGGCATCCCAAGGGCTGGACGGTTTGGCAGACGGTGGAGCAATACATGCGCCAGGTCTACCGTGACAGTGGTTATCAAGAGGTCAAGGGGCCGCAGATCCTGGACAAATCCCTGTGGGAAAAGACCGGTCACTGGGACAAATATCGCGACAACATGTTCACCACCGAGTCGGAAAAGCGTGATTACGCGCTCAAACCGATGAACTGCCCGGGCCACATCCTGATTTTCAAGCAGGGCATCAAGAGCTATCGCGATTTACCCCTGCGCTATGGAGAGTTCGGACAATGCCACCGCAACGAGCCTTCGGGTGGCCTGCACGGCATCATGCGCGTGCGCGGCTTCACGCAAGACGACGGGCACATTTTCTGCACCGAAAACCAGATCCTGCCTGAATGCGATACTTTTACCAAGGTATTGAAAAAGGTCTACGCTGATTTCGGTTTCACCGATATCCTCTACAAAGTCTCTACCCGACCCGCTGCGCGCATTGGCTCTGATGAGTTGTGGGACAAAGCAGAAAAAGCTTTGATGGACAGCTTGCGCCACTCCGGGTGTGACTTTGTGATATCTGAGGGCGACGGCGCTTTCTACGGCCCCAAAATTGAATACACACTGAAAGACGCCATCGGCCGTGAGTGGCAGTGCGGCACCATCCAGGTTGACTTCAACCTGTCTGAGCGCCTGGATGCCGAATACACCGCCGAAGACGGCAGTCGCCAGCGTCCCGTGATCCTGCACCGCGCCATTGTGGGCAGTCTGGAGCGTTTCATTGGCATATTGGTTGAGCAGCACGCTGGTGCTTTGCCCACTTGGCTGGCCCCTGTGCAGGTGTCTGTGCTCAATATCACCGATGCACAAGCCGATTACTGTCGCGAAATTGCTGCAAAATTGCAAAAATCGGCGTCAAATCAAGGCCTTAGAGTCGATTTGGACCTGCGTAACGAGAAAATCACGTATAAAATACGTGAGCATTCGTTGCAAAAGCTGCCTTACATCCTTGTCGCAGGCGACAAGGAAAAGGCAGCGGGTACCGTCGCAGTGCGCGCCCGAGGCAACAAAGACCTCGGTGTGATGTCGATCGATGCGTTCATTGAACGCATTGCAGCCGACATCGCTTCTAAAGCCTGAAGGTGAGTTTCGCCACAAGCTTTGGCCCGTGGGCACAAAGATGGATGGGCTGCATGTCGCAGTTTTGTTCCGTAAAGGATTGAGTCATCGCTACCGAATTTCGTGATCGTCGCCACCGCGAAGAACGCAAACACCGTTTGAACCGTGAAATCATGGCCCCTGAGGTGCGTGTTTCCGGCCCTGAAAACGAGCCATTGGGCATTTTGTCCTTGGCCGAAGCCCTGCGCATGGCAGGTGAGATGGATGTGGATCTGGTAGAAATTGCCGCTACCGCCAACCCGCCTGTTTGTCGTTTGATGGACTACGGCAAGTTCAAATACCAAGAGCAAAAGCGTGCGGCGGAAGCCAAAGCCAAGCAAACGGTCATTGACATCAAAGAAGTCAAGTTCCGTCCGGGCACCGATGACGGTGACTACAACATCAAGATGCGCAACATCCGCCGGTTTTTGGCAGATGGCGACAAATGCAAAATCACCTTGCGTTTCCGTGGCCGTGAGATCACGCACCAAGAATTGGGTTTGGCTTTGCTCAACCGCATCCGTGATGAATTGGCGGATTCGATCATCGTCGAGCAATTTCCCAAGCTTGAAGGTCGGCAAATGATCATGATGATTGCGCCAGGGCGTAAAAAACCTGCCGCTGGTGGCAAAGCAGCAGATGCTGCTGCGTCAACCGATGCGGCCTAAGAGAGTTTGATTCGCTTTCGGGCGGGTCGAATCAAAAGCCGCCTTCGGGTGGTTTTTGTTAAAAGTGGCTCGGGGCCATCAAGGCTGCAAAGTTTTTGCAGACGCCTCACGAGCACAAATAAAGGAGCATTGATATGCCCAAGATGAAGACCAAAAGCAGCGCCAAGAAGCGCTTCCGTGTTCGTCCAGGTGGTACCGTTAAACGCGGTCAAGCCTTCAAACGTCACATTCTGACCAAGAAGACGACCAAGAACAAACGCCACCTCCGCGGTGCAGTGTCTGTTCACGAGACCAATATGGGTCACATGGCACAAATGTTGCCCATGGCTGGCCTGTAATTCACTGACGAACAAGGAGAAAAAATATGCCTCGCGTTAAACGTGGTGTAACGGCACGCGCCCGTCACAAGAAAGTTCTGGCCCTTGCAAAAGGTTTCCGCGGTCGCCGCGGCAATGTCTTCCGCATCGCCAAACAGGCGGTGATGAAGGCTGGCCAATACGCCTACCGTGACCGTCGCACCAAAAAGCGTGTGTTCCGTCAGTTGTGGATTGCCCGTATCAACGCCGCTGCGCGTGAATGCGGTCTGACCTACAGCCAGTTCGCCAACGGCCTGAAAAAGGCTGCCATTGAAATCGACCGTAAGATGCTGGCGGACATCGCTGTGCACGACAAGGCCGCTTTTGCTGGCATCGTGAACCAAGTCAAAGCCAAACTGGCCGCAGCTTGAGTCCATGAGTGACACGGGCCCTCGGGTCTGTGCCACGCACTCGATCAAAGGGATTGAGGCTCGCAACAGCTTCAGTCCCTTTTTTATTCCCCCATTCAACGATCTTCCACCGATCCCCACACCATGAACGAGCTGGACACCCTGGTCGAATCCGCACGCCAGAGTTTTGCGCAGGCACTGACACCTGCCGACCTCGAAAACGCCAAGGCCCTGTTTCTGGGCAAAGCCGGTCGCATCACTGAGCTGATGAAGGGCATGGCCAGTTTGAGCGTGGAAGACAAGAAAACCCGTGGTGCGGCCATCAACATCGCCAAGCAGGCGATTGAGGCGGCCCTCAATGACCGCCGTCAGGCGCTCGCCGATGCCGAGTTGGAAACCCAGCTCAAAGCCGAAGCGCTGGATGTGACTCTGCCAGGGCGTCAAGCGGGGCAGGGTGGTTTGCACCCGGTCTCCATCACGCTGGAGCGTGTCGAACAAATTTTTGGCTCCATGGGTTTTGAAGTGGCTCAGGGCCCTGAGATCGAGACCGACTGGTTCAACTTCACCGCACTCAACACCCCCGAAGACCATCCGGCCCGGTCCATGCACGACACCTTCTATGTTGAAGGTGGTCATCTGCTGCGCACGCACACCAGTCCCATGCAGATCCGCCATGCGGTGCAGCACGTCAAGCGCTACAAGAACCTGCTTGATGCGGGTCAAGCGATGCCCGAGATCCGCGTCATCGCGCCGGGCCGCACCTACCGCGTGGACAGCGACGCCACCCATTCGCCCATGTTCCACCAGTGTGAAGGCCTGTGGATCGGCGAGAACGTGAGCTTCAAGGACCTCAAGGTCGTGGTCACCGATTTCTGCCGCACCTATTTTGAAAGCGACGATCTGGTGCTGCGTTTCCGTCCCAGTTTCTTCCCGTTCACCGAGCCCAGCGCCGAGATCGACATCCAGTTCCAGAGCGGCCCGCTGGCCGGTCGCTGGCTTGAAGTGGGTGGTTCCGGCCAGGTGCACCCCAACGTGGTGCGCAACATGGGCCTGGACCCCGAACGCTTCATCGGTTTTGCCTTCGGCATGGGCATGGACCGCTTCACCATGCTGCGCTACGGCGTGAACGACCTGCGTCTGTTCTTTGACGGCGATGTGCGTTTCCTGAGCCAGTTCCAGTAAACCCCATTTCCGCCATTCCTGAATGCTGCTGCCCGGTGCGTGCCGTGCAGCGAACCGAAGTGAGCCCTGTGTATGCAATTTCCTGAATCCTGGTTGCGCGAGTTCTGCAACCCGTCCCTGACGACCCAGCAACTGGCCGACACCCTGACCATGGCCGGTCTCGAAGTGGAAGAGCTGGAGCCCGTGGCCCCGCCGTTCACCCAAATCGTGATCGGTGAAATCAAGGAAGCCGTGCAGCACCCCAATGCCGATCGCTTGCGCGTGTGCCAGGTGGATGTGGGGCAGGGCAGCCTGCTGAATATCGTGTGTGGTGCGCCCAACGCCCGCGTGGGCATCCGCGTGCCCTGCGCCATGGTGGGGGCCGAGTTGCCCCCGGGTGAAGACGGCAAGCCTTTCGTGATCAAGGTCGGCAAGCTGCGTGGCGTCGAAAGCCAGGGCATGCTGTGCTCGGCCAAAGAACTGCAGATTGCCGACGATCATGGCGGTTTGCTGGAGTTGCCTGCAGACGCGCCTCTGGGTCAAGACATCCGCCAGTATTTGAATCTGGACGACACCCTGATGACGCTCAAGCTCACGCCCAACCTGGCGCATTGCCTGAGCGTGTACGGCATTGCCCGCGAAGTGTCGGCTCTGACCGGCGCACCTTTGAAGGCCCCGACTTTCCCTCTCGTGGCCACGCAAATCAGCGACAAGTTGGCTGTGAAGGTGCAGGCGCCTGACTTGTGTGGCCGCTTCAGCGGTCGGGTGGTGAAGGGCGTGAACACGAAGGCCCAAACGCCGCAGTGGATGGTGGACCGCTTGGCGCGTTGCGGTCAGCGCAGCGTGAGCCCTCTGGTGGACATCTCCAACTACGTGATGTTCGAGTTCGGCCGTCCCTCGCACATTTTCGACCTCGACAAGATCCACGGCGGCCTGCAAGTGCGTTGGGGCCAAGCAGGTGAGTCTCTCAAGCTGCTCAACGGCAACACAGTCACCGTGGACGATAAAGTCGGTGTGATCGCCGACGACAGCCAGGTCGAGTCGCTGGCTGGCATCATGGGCGGCGACGCCACTGCCGTGTCCGACGACACCCAAAATATTTACATCGAAGCCGCCTTCTGGTGGCCCACGGCCATTGCGGGCCGTTCGCGTCGCTACAACTTCGCGACCGATGCCGGTCACCGTTTCGAGCGCGGTGTGGACCCGCAGTTGACCGTGGAGCACATCGAGCGCATCACCCAGCTGGTGCTCGACATTTGCGGCACGCCTGACACCCAGGTCGGCCCCATCGACGACCAGACGGTGAATGTGCCTGCGATCGCGCCCGTCACGCTGCGCGTGGCCCGTGCCGTCAAAGTCATTGGCATGCCTTTGACCCAGCAGCAATGCGCCGACGCGCTGCGCGGCTTGGGCCTGCAAGTGGCTGAGGGCGAAGGCACCGTCACCGTGACGCCGCCCAGCTTCCGATTCGATTTGCAGATCGAAGAAGATCTGATTGAAGAAGTGGCCCGCATGGTGGGTTACAACAACCTGCCCACGAACCCGCCGCTGGCCCCCATCACCGCCAGCATGCGCCGTGAGACCGAGCGCAGCCCGTTTGCCGTGCGCCGTCTGCTGGCTGGACTGGGCTACCAGGAAACCATCAACTACAGCTTTGTCGAGGAAAGCTGGGAGCGCGATCTGGCGGGCCAGACCCATCCAATCCTCCTGCTCAACCCGATCGCCAGCCAGATGAGCGTGATGCGTTCCAGCCTGATCGGCTCGCTGCTGCAGGTCGTCAAGTTCAACGCCGACCGCAAGGCCGACCGCGTGCGCGTGTTCGAGCTGGGCCGCGTGTTCTTGCGCAACGCCTCGGTTCCGGGCAGCGACAGCACTGTCGAGGGCTTTGACCAGCCCATGCGCGTGGCCGGCATGGCCTGGGGCCCGCTGGAGCCGTTGGGCTGGACCGGCAAGTCACGCCAGGTGGATTTTTACGATGCCAAAGCCGATGTTGAAGCCTTGTTGGCTCCAGCCAAAGCCGAATTTGTGGCCGCAGAACATCCCGCCATGCACCCTGGTCGTTGCGCGCAAGTGCGCCTGAATGACCAGGTGATCGGGCATGTGGGTGAGTTGCATCCCCGTTGGCGTCAGGCCTGGGAATTGGCCCAGGCCCCGGTCGTGTTTGAGTTGGACCTGGCGGCCGTGACCGCACGCCAAGTGCCTGTGGCCCAGCCCGTGGCCAAACACCAGTCGGCCCTGCGCGACATCGCCGTCATCGTGGCCGAGCAGGTCACGCACGCCCAACTGATGGCCGCCATCCATGCTGCACCCACACAGGGCCTGGTGCGTGATGCCGTGCTGTTCGACATCTACCGCCCCAAGGCCGATGCCACGGGTCTGGCACCAGGTGAGAAGAGCCTGGCTGTGCGCCTGACCCTGCACAGCGATGAGGGAACGCTGACCGATGCCCAGATCGACGTCGCCATGGCGGCTGTGGTCGATCAGCTCTCGCGTCAAGTGACGGCCCGCCTGCGCGGCTAACATGCTTAATCCTCCGCGGGACGCCGTCATGCAAATCAGCTTTGAAACCCTGGAAACTCCGGCCCTGACCAAGGCGCACCTGGCCGATTTGTTGTTCGAGCAGATCGGCTTGAACAAGCGCGAATCCAAAGACATGGTGGACGCGTTTTTTGATTTGATTGTGGACAGCCTCATCGCAGGGGATGATGTCAAGATTTCAGGCTTTGGCAACTTCCAGATCCGCACCAAGGCCGCACGGCCCGGACGCAATCCTCGCACAGGAGAATTGATCCCTATTGATGCACGTCGTGTCGCCACCTTCCATGCCAGCCATAAACTCAAAGCCTTGATTCAGGGCGATGCTGTGGAAGACGACGGTGTAGAGACGGTGGGCCGCTGAACCATTTGATTGGAGCCCCCATGTTGTTCAAGTTCAAATCCCAGGTGACCAGCGATCTCATCATGCTGGAAGATGATGCGCGCAGGCTGCTCAAAATCATGTTGGGGGATGATCCTGCCAAAGGCATCATCTTGGTCCAAGACTTGCCCGCCGCGATCGCCAAACTTGAATCTGCAGTGGCTCAGGACGAAGCGGCGCGTCTGCAACGTTCTCAGGAGGCGCAAAAACCAGGCTCAGGGTATCTTTCTGACCCTGCGAAAGATTTAACCGAAGGAATGGTAGACCCGGTGCGCTTGGCGCAGCGCGCCAGCCCGATGGTCAAGCTGCTCAAGCACTGTGTGGCCGACCCTTCGGATTTGGTTTGGGGTGTTTGAGCCTCAACGGGGGCGCTGTGTGAAGACTTCTCCGCCCAGTTTGTAGCCGGGTTTGATTTGTCTTTTAGCAAACCAAGCTTGGTTCATTTCCAGGACGAAGCGTACCGGTTGTGCAGAACAGTGCGAGTCATCGCTTTGGGCTTTCATGTCAGCCAGGTTGACAATGGTGCCGTCGTCCGCCACAAAGGCCGCAGTCAAGGGGATGAGCGTATTGCGCATCCAGAAGCACTGGGTGGCCGCTTGCTCGAAAACAAACAACATGCCTTCGTGTTGTGGCATGTCTTGACGCCACATCAGCCCGATTTGGCGCTGCTGCGGAGTCTGGGCCAGTTGCACATCCAGTCTGTGCATTCCTGCGCTCAACTGTGTACGTGCCAGATTCAATTGCGGCCCCATTCCCTGAGCCGATTGGGCGGGCGCTTGAACATGAAATAACAGCAAGGTAAAGGTCAATGCCAGCCACCGAAGAACGCCAGTTACATGGCGTTGGGTTGGAAAAAAGAAGGCGGAAACCGGCCGGGTCAATAGGGTCATATGAAGTCAAGCTTGCGAGGTCCAAGGCCTAAGGATAACGCCTTGGGCGTTCGAACATGGGCACGAACGGTGCCGACCATCGAAGTGCCTTTGTCCAGCAACGACCGCAGCCCTCGCGAAGGCGAGCGATGACTCAGAATTTTTGGGCCGCGTGGGCCGCTTGCGTATCAGGTCGTGCTGTTGACGGTCGATGCGTCGTCCGTGGGTGACAAATGGCCAGTCGTGACCTCTGTCAAGTTGACGGTTTGTGGCAGGGCTTGCGTTTCGATCTGGATGTTGGCCGCCATCCAGCCCTTGGCACCCGCGGTTAACTCGAATTGGACACGCTGGCCCTCCTTGAGGGTTTTGAATCCCTCCATCTGGATGGCAGAAAAATGCGCAAACGCGTCCTCCCCGCCGCCATCAGGCTGAATGAACCCGAAGCCCTTGGCATCGTTGAACCACTTGACCGTACCACTGGACATGCGATGTCTCCGTGTTTTTATCAGACGAATCAGTTTGAGTAATTCAGAGCGAATTTGTCAATGTAAGGTTTTCCCGGGGTGCTGTTTTGGCCGTGAACGGCAAAGACTTTTCACGCCTTCCGCCCGAAGGGATTGAAAGCCTCGATAGAATGAAATCATGGCAACGAAAAAACCTGTGAACCCCACGCTGCCGACCTTGATACCCCGAATGCCCGATGGCGGCGATTCGGTGGTCCTTGAGCGACGTGCCCAAAAAATTGAACCACCCCAGATGTACCAGGTGGCCATGTTGAACGACGACTACACCCCCATGGAATTCGTGGTGGCGGTGATTCAGGAGTTTTTCAGCAAAGACCGTGAAGCTGCGACCCAAATCATGCTCAAGATCCACCTGGACGGCAAAGGCATCTGCGGGGTTTACTCGCGCGACGTGGCCGCCACCAAGGTCGATCAAGTGCTGGACGCGGCCAAGCAAGCAGGACATCCACTGCAATGTGTCAGTGAACCCATTGAATAGTGGCCAGCACGCCTCATATCTCATTCACATCAATCTCTCAGCAAGGCATAAGGAAATCACATGATTGCCCAAGAATTGGAAGTCAGCTTGCACATGGCCTTCGTTGAGGCCCGGCAACAACGCCACGAATTCATCACGGTCGAGCACTTGCTTCTGGCCCTGCTGGACAACCCCAGCGCCGCCGAAGTTTTGCGGGCCTGCGCGGCCAACATCGATGACCTGCGCAAAGCCTTGAGCAACTTCATCAAAGACAATACCCCCCAGGTGGCTGGCACCGAAGAGGTTGACACCCAGCCCACGCTGGGTTTTCAGCGCGTGATCCAGCGCGCCATCATGCATGTGCAGTCCACCGGCAACGGCAAAAAAGAAGTGACCGGTGCCAACGTGCTGGTCGCCATCTTTGGCGAAAAAGACTCGCATGCCGTGTATTACCTGCACCAGCAAGGCATCACGCGCTTGGATGTGGTCAATTTCATTGCCCACGGCATCCGAAAGAGCGACCCGCCAGAAGCCGCCAAATCGGCCGAAAACCCTTCCAGCAGCGAAGGCGAAGAGGGCGGCAATAGCGGCGAGCGCAATGAAAAAGCATCACCGCTGGAGCAATACACCAACAACCTGAACCAGGCGGCCAAAGACGGCAAGATCGACCCGCTGATCGGTCGCGAGTACGAAGTCGAGCGCACCATTCAGATTTTGTGCCGCCGCCGCAAAAACAACCCGCTACTGGTGGGCGAGGCCGGTGTGGGCAAGACCGCGATTGCTGAAGGCCTGGCCTGGCGCATCACGCAGGGCACTGTGCCTGAGATCCTGGCCGAAGCCACGGTGTATTCGCTCGACATGGGCGCACTGCTGGCAGGCACCAAATACCGGGGTGACTTCGAGCAGCGCCTCAAAGGCGTGCTCAAGTCCCTCAAGGACAAGCCCAACGGCATCTTGTTCATCGACGAAATCCACACCCTGATCGGTGCCGGTGCGGCATCGGGCGGCACGCTCGACGCTTCCAACCTGCTCAAGCCTGCGCTGTCCAGCGGCCAGCTCAAGTGCATCGGCGCGACCACCTTCACCGAATACCGTGGCATCTTCGAAAAAGACGCGGCCCTGTCGCGTCGCTTCCAGAAAGTGGATGTGGTCGAGCCCACCGTGTCCGAGACGGTGGACATCCTTAAAGGCCTCAAGAGCCGTTTTGAAGACCACCACAGCGTCAAGTACACCATCGCCGCCTTGCAGGCCGCCGCCGAGCTGTCGGCCAAGTTCATCAACGACCGCCAATTGCCCGACAAGGCGATTGACGTGATCGACGAAGCCGGGGCTGCCCAGCGCATCCAGGTCGCGTCCAAACGCAAAAAGACGATTGGCAAGACCGAGATCGAAGACATTGTGGCCAAGATCGCCCGCATCCCGCCTGCCAACGTCTCAAACGACGACCGCAGCAAGCTGCAAACCATCGAGCGCGACTTGAAGTCGGTTGTGTTCGGACAGGACAAGGCGCTGGAAGTGCTGGCCTCGGCCGTCAAGATGGCCCGCTCGGGTCTGGGCAAGACCGACAAGCCGATTGGCTCCTTCTTGTTCTCCGGCCCCACGGGTGTGGGCAAGACCGAAGCGGCCAAGCAACTGGCTTACATCCTGGGCATTGAGCTGATCCGTTTTGACATGTCCGAGTACATGGAGCGCCATGCGGTCAGCCGCCTGATCGGTGCGCCCCCAGGCTACGTGGGCTTTGACCAGGGCGGTTTGTTGACCGAAGCCGTGACCAAGAAGCCGCACTGCGTGCTCTTGCTCGACGAGATCGAAAAAGCCCATCCGGACATCTTCAACGTGTTGCTGCAGGTGATGGACCACGGCACTTTGACGGACAACAACGGGCGCAAAGCCGACTTCCGCAACGTGATCATCATCATGACCACCAACGCGGGTGCCGAGACCATGAACAAGGCCACGATTGGTTTCACCAACCCGCGTCAGGCCGGGGACGAAATGGGCGACATCAAGCGCCTGTTCACCCCCGAGTTCCGCAACCGCCTGGATGCCATGGTCAGCTTCAAGCCGCTGGACGAGCAGATCATCCTGCGCGTGGTGGACAAATTTTTGCTGCAACTGGAACAACAACTGGGCGAAAAGAAAGTCGAAGTCACCTTCACCGATGCACTGCGCAAGTTCCTGGGCAAGAAGGGTTTCGATCCGCTCATGGGCGCACGCCCAATGCAGCGCCTGATTCAGGACACCATCCGCAAAGCCCTGGCCGACGAGCTGCTGTTTGGTCGCCTGACCGAGGGTGGCCGCCTGACGGTGGACATCGACGACAAAGATGAGGTGCTGCTGGACATCACGCCCAACCCCAAGAAGGAAAGCCGCGCTTCGCGTTCAGAGCCCGCCGAGCCCGAAGAGGCCACCGCAGGCTGAAGTCGCCAACTGACGGATGTTCTGTGCCTGTTTCACCGATCGGGCACCCGCAAAAAAAGGCCCTTTGGGCCTTTTTTTGTGGGGTATCGCCATAGCACGACGGCGATCGCTGCGAGCGCGCGCAGCGCGCGCAGCGCGCGCAGCGCGCATCCCATTCACTTGCGGCGACCGCCGCCCAGCAACCCGCCCAACACGCCGCGCACGATTTCGCGGCCGACCGCTGAGCCCACGGTACGTACCGCACTTTTGACGACCATTTGGGCCACGCCATCGCGCTGGCCACCGCGTGGGCCGGTGCTGCCAAACAGCAGTTCAGACAAGCCCCCCATCAAGCCGCCCGACGCTTTCTCAGCCGAATCTGGCGATTGACCGGGTAAAGACCCGGCATGGGTGCTGCCATGGGCAGACGCATTGGAGCCAGTGCTGGCTTGTCCTTTGAGCCGTTCATGGGCCGATTCGCGGTCCAGTGTTTGCTCATAGACCCCAGCCACCAGCGATACCGCGATCAGCGCCTGGCGTTGCTCGGGCGAGATGGGCCCCAATTGGCTGCCTGGTGGCAGAACAAACACGCGCTCGGTTTCGCAAGGCCGGCCTTTTGCATCCAGAAAGCTCACCAACGCCTCACCGACCGCCAATTCGGTGATGGCGGCTTCGATGTTCAGGCCGGCTTTCGGGCGCATGGTTTGTGCCGTGGCCGCCACGGCTTTTTGATCGCGTGGGGTGTAGGCGCGCAAGGCATGCTGTACCCGGTTGCCCAGTTGCCCCAACACGCTGTCGGGAATGTCCAGTGGGTTTTGCGTCACGAAATACACGCCCACGCCTTTGGATCGCACCAAGCGGACCACCAGCTCGATGCGCTCGACCAAAGCCGCTGGCGCATCCTTGAACAGCAAATGTGCCTCGTCGAAAAAGAACACCAGCTTGGGTTTTTCCGGGTCGCCAATTTCAGGCAATACCTCGAACAACTCCGACAGCATCCACAGCAGAAATGTGGCGTACAGGCGAGGCGAATTCATCAGTTTGTCTGCCGACAAAATGTTCACCACACCCAGGCCCTGTGCATCGGTCTGCATGAAGTCTTCGATGTTGAGCATGGGCTCGCCGAAGAATTGGTCGCCGCCCTGGCTTTCGATCTGCAGCAGGCCGCGCTGGATGGCCCCGATGCTGGCGGCGCTGATGTTGCCGTACTCGGTGGTGAACTGTTTGGCGTTGTCCCCCACGTATTGCAGCATGGCCCGCAGGTCTTTCATGTCCAGCAGCAACAAACCGTTGTCGTCAGCGATTTTGAACACCAGGTTCAAAACCCCTGCCTGGGTGTCGTTGAGGCCGAGCATGCGGGTCAACAACAAGGGCCCCATGTCCGAGATGGTCGCGCGCACCGGATGGCCTTGTTCGCCAAAAACATCCCAGACGGTGGTGGGGCAGGCGATGGGTTCGGGCAGCGTCAGGCCGCGGTCTTTGAGCACGGCGGCCAGTTTTTCGCCGATTTTGCCGACCTGGCTGATGCCGGTCAGATCGCCCTTGACGTCGGCCATGAAGACCGGCACACCCAGGCGCGAGAAGTTCTCGGCCAAGGTCTGCAAGGTCACGGTTTTGCCAGTGCCGGTGGCACCTGTGATCAGGCCATGGCGGTTGGCCAGGCCCGGCAGCAAGTGGCACTGCGCCTGGTCGTTTTGAGCAATGAGCATGGGTTCAGCCATCGAAAATCTCCTCCCTCGTGTGAAAAGTAAAATCCAGCCTCTAGGTTAAATCAACATTCAAGGAATTCCCGATGGCTGGCCACAGTAAATGGGCAAATATTCAGCACCGCAAGGGCCGACAAGACGAAAAAAGACAACGGATCTGGACCCGGGTGGTGCGCGAAATCATGGTGGCCGCCCGCACCGGCGGTGGTGACGTCAGTGCCAATCCTCGTTTGCGCTTGGCCATCGAGAAAGCCAAAGCGGCCAACATGCCGGCCGACACCATCAAGCGCAACGTGGACAAAGCCACCGGCAACCTCGAAGGTGTGAGCTACGAGGAAATCCGCTATGAAGGCTACGGCCTTGGTGGAGCCGCCATCATTTTGGACACCATGACCGACAACCGCGTGCGCACGGTGGCCGAAGTGCGCCACGCTTTGAGCAAGCACGGCGGCAACCTGGGCACCGAGGGCTCGGTGGCTTTCCAGTTCAAGCATTGTGGTCAGCTGATTTTTGCGCCAGGCACGAGCGAAGACAAGGTCATGGAGGTGGCGCTGGAAGCGGGTGCCGAGGACGTGATCACCGACGAAGAGGGGGCCATTGAGGTGTTGACCTCGCCTGCTGATTTTGAAGCTGTGAAAAACGCGCTGGAGGCCGCTGGTTTGGTGGCCGAGATGGCGGAGGTGACCATGCGTGCCGAGAATACCGTGACGCTGGCGGGCGAAGACGCTGCCAAAATGCAGAAGTTGCTGGATGTATTGGAAGACTTGGACGATGTGCAAAACGTCTTCCACAACGCCGAAATTGAAAATTAAGGAAGTTTGATGAAAGTATTGGTAGTCGGCAGTGGTGGCCGCGAGCACGCCATGGCGTGGAAACTGGCCCAGTCGCCCAAAGTGCAGCAGGTCTATGTGGCACCCGGCAACGGTGGCACGGCCAAAGACAAAAATCTTGTCGATGTGCCGATCACCGACTCGCTGCTGTTGCGCCAGTGGGCCATCGACAACGGCATCGGCCTGACCTTGGTGGGCCCCGAAGCCCCTTTGGCTGCAGGCATCGTGGACGATTTTCGGGCCCATGGCCTGCGCATTTTTGGCCCCACGCAGGCTGCAGCTCAGCTGGAAAGCTCCAAAGCCTTTTCCAAAGCCTTCATGCAGCGCCATGGCATTCCGACGGCAGAGTTCGAAACCTTCACCGACGCGGCTCTGGCGCACGCCTATGTGGACCGCAAGGGGGCGCCCATTGTGGTCAAGGCTGATGGCCTGGCTGCTGGCAAAGGCGTGGTCGTGGCCATGACGCTGGCACAGGCCCACGAGGCGATCGATTTCATGCTATTGGACAACACCTTGGGTGTGGCCCACAACGCGGGTGGCGCGCGGGTGGTGATCGAAGAGTTCTTGCAAGGCGAAGAAGCCAGTTTCATGGTGTTGTGCGACGGTAAAAACGTGGCGGCTCTGGCCACCAGCCAGGACCACAAACGACTGCTGGACAACGATGAGGGCCCCAACACGGGCGGCATGGGGGCTTATTCCCCCGCGCAGGTGGTCACGGCCGAAGTGCACGCACGCGCCATGCGCGAGGTCATTTTGCCCACCATCCGTGGCATGGAAAAAGACGGCATCACCTACACCGGATTTTTGTACGCAGGCCTGATGATTGACCCGCAGGGCCGCATCAAAACCCTCGAATTCAACTGCCGCATGGGCGACCCTGAGACACAGCCGATCTTGATGCGCTTGAAATCGGACTTTTTTGAAGTTCTGATGGCGGCCACATCGGAAGGTCTGGATCACTTTGAAATGGAGTGGGACCGCCGGGTTGCTTTGGGGGTGGTTATGGCCGCTGCCGGTTACCCGATGAATCCGCGCAAAGGCGATGTCATCACCGGCTTGCCCAAAGACAGCGAAGAGGCCATGGTCTTTCATGCCGGCACGATCGAAAAAGACGGTCAAATCTTCACCTCGGGTGGGCGCGTGCTCTGCGTCACCGCGCTGGCCGACTCGGTCAAGCAGGCGCAGCAAAAAGCCTATCAGGCAGCCAGTCCAATTGCCTTTGACGGCATGCAAATGCGTCGGGACATTGGCTACCGCGCCATCAAAAACTGAAGCACTGGACGGCACCCTCATGCGTACATTGACCCGCCATCCCGTGACCTTCAAGGGCTCTCGCCTGGCCCGATGGATTTTGAAACTGCTCGGTTGGCGTCTGGACTTTGAGGGCTTTCCCACCCGCCAGGGCGTGGCCATTGTGTACCCGCACACCAGCAATTGGGATTTCCCGATTGGCATGCTGGCCAAATGGGCGCTGGGCATTCCGGCGCACTTTTGGGGCAAGGACTCGCTGTTCAAGTTTCCGCTGGTGGGCGCTTGGATGCGCTGGGTGGGTGGCATCCCGATCGACCGCAGTTCCTCTCGTGGCGTGGTGGGGCAGATGGTGCATGTGTTCGAACAACACAAGCAAAACGACCAGTTGCTCTGGCTGGGCCTGGCCCCGGAGGGCACGCGCAGCCACACCCCAGGCTGGCGCAGCGGTTTTTACCAGTTGGCGCTGGGTGCTCAGGTGCCTGTGGCCTTGGTCAAGCTCGATTGGGGTCAACGCCGCTTCAGTGTGGTCGACTTTTACGATCTGACCGGACAGGTTGAGCAGGATTACGCCCACATCGCTCAGGTTTTTACAGGCGTCAAGGGCTTTCATGTGCACCAGATGGGGCCCATCACCCCTTGGCGTCCTGGTCAGACCACAGCGCCTGCCAAGTCCCCACCGTTGCAGCATTGAGCATCCCTGGCCTGTCACCTTTCAACTTCGGACCCATTCCCATGAGCACCCCCTTTGAACTCGGCACCGTCAAAAACTACCTTGTCGGTTTGCAGTCCCGCATTACAGGGGCCTTGACCGACCTCGACGGCACCCCCTTTTTGACCGATGCCTGGCAAAAAGACCCGGGCGAAAAACTCCAGGGCAATGGCATCACGCAAATTTTGGAGGGTGGCCCCGTGTTCGAGCGGGCGGGCTGCGGTTTTTCGCATGTCACCGGGCCGCAATTGCCACCCTCGGCCACCCAGCACCGCCCCGAATTGGCGGGTTCGGCCTTTGAGGCGATGGGCGTGTCGCTGGTGTTTCACCCGCGCAACCCCTATGTGCCCACGGCGCACATGAACGTGCGCATGATCGCCGCCAAGCCCGAGGGCAGGGCACCCGTGGCCTGGTTTGGTGGCGGCATGGACTTGACGCCTTATTACGGTTTTGACGAAGACGCGGTGCATTTTCACCAGACCTGCAAAGACGCGCTGACGCCGTTTGGCGAGGGCTTGCACCCGCGTTTCAAGGCCTGGTGCGACGATTACTTTTGCAACAAACACCGCCACGAGCAGCGCGGCGTGGGCGGCATTTTCTTTGACGACTTTTCCGAGCTGGGCATGGACCAGAGCTTTGCCATGCTGCAAAGCGTGGGCGATGCCTTGCTGACGGCCTACATGCCCATCGTGCTGCGCCGCAAGGACACGCCTTATGGTGAGCGCGAGCGTGACTTTCAGCTCTACCGCCGCGGCCGCTATGTGGAGTTCAACCTGGTCTGGGACCGGGGCACGCATTTCGGTTTGCAGTCGGGTGGCCGCACCGAGTCCATCTTGCTGTCCATGCCCCCCGAGGTGCGCTGGTCTTACCAGCGCCAGGACGAGCCAGGCTCGCCCGAGGCGCGTTTGCTCAGCCACTTTCTGGTGCCCAAGGACTGGGTTTGAGCCTGCCGCCTGTGCAGCCTCAAGCCAGCGTTCAGCGCTTGGGTGTTTTTGGCGGGGCCTTTGACCCGCCGCATCTGGCCCATGTGGCCTTGGTGGAAGCGGCCATCGCCCAGCTGCAGCTCGATCAAGTGCAGGTCTTGCCCACGGGCCAGGCCTGGCACAAGCCGCGTCAGCTGTCCGATGCCGCACACCGCTTGGCCATGACGCGTTTGGCTTTTGCGCATGTGCCAAAAGTGAGGGTGGACGAGCGTGAAATCCTGCGCACCGGCCCCAGCTTTACGGTGGACACCCTGCACGAGTTGCAGGCCGAATACCCGCAAGCACAGTTGTATTTGCTGCTCGGCGATGACCAGCGGCGCTCCTTGCCCGCCTGGCACCAGATCGGTGAAATTGGCCGCATCGCTATAATCTGCGCCGCAGGTCGTGATATGGCCGTGCGTGCCTGGACCGACCGTTCGGATGCGCCTGATTCACTCCCCCCCATTTCAGACACGCTGCAAGCGCGCATTCGCCCCCTCGACATGCCGCTGATGCCCCACAGTGCCACGGACATCCGTGTGCTGGCGGCCACACAGCAGGCCCTGACCGGTCTGGTATCCCCCGCTGTTGAGCGTTATATTCACGAACACCACCTTTACAGGCCCCATTGATGACCGAAAACGCCGCCAAAAAAGACATTCAAAAACTCCAGCGGGCCATTGTGGACGCCTTGGAGGACGTCAAGGCCCAAGAAATCCAGGTGTTTGACACCGAACACCTGTCTTCGCTGTTTGAGCGGGTCATCATTGCCTCGGGCACCTCGAACCGCCAGACCAAGGCCTTGGCCGCCAGCGTGCGCGACAAAGTGCGCAACGCCGGTTTTGGCAAGCCCCGCATGGAAGGTGAAGACAACGGCGAATGGATCATCGTGGACTGCGGTCAGGCGGTGGTGCATGTCATGCAGCCGACCATCCGCACTTATTACAACCTGGAAGAAATCTGGGGCGGCACGCCTGTGCGCCTGAAGTTCGGTGCCCCCAAACCTGCGGCGACGGCTGAAGTCAAAGGCCACATCAAGAACTCGGTGGCGAAAAAAGCTACGGCCAAAACCACGGCAGCCAAAACACCCGTTTCCAAGAAAGCAGCTGCGAAACCTGCAGCCAAGGCCAAACCCGCCTTGAAGGCTCCGGCCCAATCGGCCAAACCAGCGGCCAAACCCGCAGTCAAGGCGCCCGTCAAAACCGCCACCAAAACTACAGCCAAAACGACAGCCAAATTGGCCCCCAAAGCCAGCAGCCCCAGCAGCAAGCCAACGGTGAAAACCGTAGGCAAGCCGACGGCCAAACCTGCAGCCAAAGCTGCGACTAAGACAGCTGCCAAAAAGGCACCGGCGCGCAAGGCCGTGCAAGCGGCCACCCGCCGCAAAGCCGATTGATCCTGCATGAAGCTGCTGATCGTTGCGGTCGGCCTGCGCGTGCCCGATTGGGCCCAGACCGCTTGGGACGACTACGCCAAACGTTTTCCGCCTGAGCTCAAGGTCGAGCTCAAGGCCGTGAAAACCGAGCCTCGGGGCTCCAAAACCTTGCCCAATCTGTATGCCGCCGAGCGACAACGCATCGAGGCGGCCATCCCCCGCGGCACCCGCATCGTGGTGCTCGACGAGCGGGGCACCAACTTGACCACACAAGCCCTGGCCACGCGCCTGACCAGCTGGCAGCTCGGTGGCGACGATGTGGCCTTGGTCATTGGCGGCCCCGACGGTCTGGAGCCGGAGTTCCGGCAAGCCGCACACGAGCGCATTCGCCTGTCCGACCTGACCTTGCCCCACGCCATGGCACGGGTGCTGTTGATCGAGCAGCTGTACCGCGCCTGGTCCATCAACGCCAACCACCCGTACCACCGCGAATGAGCGATTTCATCTACCTCGCCTCCCAAAGTCCTCGGCGCAGCCAGTTGCTGGACCAAATCGGTGTGGCCCACACCTTGCTGTTGGCAGAACCTGGCGAAGATGCCGAGTCCTTGGAAGATGTGCGCGGCGCGGAAGCGCCTGCGCGGTATGTGGCGCGTGTCACGGGGCTCAAACTCGACGCCGCCGTGCAGCGCATGAAGCGTCATGGCCTGCCTGCAGCGCCCGTGCTGTGCGCTGACACCACCGTGTGTTTGGGGCGGAATATTTTGGGCAAGCCAGCAGATGAGGCCGATGCCATGCGCATCTTGAAATTGCTTTCTGGCCAGTCCCACCGCGTGCTGACAGCCGTTTCCGTACAAAAAGGGCACAAACGGGTTTCGGCCCTTTCCCAATCCTGGGTGCACTTCGCGCCCATGACCACCGCGCAGATCCGTGCCTACGTGGCCACGGGCGAGCCCATGGGCAAAGCGGGGGCCTACGGGGTGCAGGGCAGGGCGGCTGCCCACATTGAACAGATCCGGGGCAGTTATTCAGGCATCATGGGCTTGCCGCTGTTCGAGACCGCCGCCTTGCTGCGGTCCTTGGGCGTGCGCTGTTGAGCGTTCACGCCCGCCAGAGCGCTGACGGCGCTGCGTCCTTTTCCAAGTTGTTTCCACTTTTCCCCGTTTGATGCCCTGCATGCAACAAGATATTTTGGTCAATTGGTCGCCCCAGGAAACTCGGGTCGCGGTGGTGGAGTTTGGCGCGGTGCAGGAGCTGCATGTCGAGCGAACGCTCGAGCGCGGCCTGGTGGGCAATGTCTACCTGGGCAAAGTGGCCCGTGTGCTACCGGGCATGCAATCGGCCTTCATCGACATTGGCTTGGACAAAGCGGCCTTTTTGCATGTGGCCGATGTCTGGCAAAAGCATGCCGAAGGTGAGGCCGCTGCCGCCCGCACGGGCCAGCCGCTGGTGCCGATTGAAAAGCAGGTGTTCGAGGGCCGCGCCATCATGGTGCAGGTCATCAAGGACCCCATGGGCACCAAGGGCGCTCGGCTGTCCACGCAAATCAGCATCGCGGGCCGTCATCTGGTGTTTTTGCCGCAAGACGACCACATTGGCGTGTCGCAAAAAATACCAGCCGATCAGCGCGATGCGCTGCGCAAAAGGGTGCAGTCGCTGGTGGGGCCTGCCGGGGGCGGCTTCATTTTGCGAACCAACGCCGAAGACTCGAGCGACGAGGAATTACAAGACGACATCGCCTACCTGCGCAAGACCTGGGCGCGCATCAAGGACGCCTCCATGCGCTTGCCGCCGGCGTCTTTGTTGCACCAGGACCTGACGCTGTTGCAGCGCGTGCTGCGCGATCTGGTGGGCGAGGCCACCCAAAGCATCCGAATTGATTCGCAAGAGCAGTTTGCCAAGCTGGAGGCGTTTGGCCGCGAGTTCATGCCCAAAGCGGCTGAGCGCTTGCAGCTGTACAAAGGTGAACGGCCGATTTTTGACCTGTATGCCATCGACGAGGAGATCGCCAAGGCGCTGGGCCGGCGGGTCGAGCTCAAATCGGGCGGTTACCTGATCATCGACCAGACCGAGGCGTTGACCACGGTGGATGTGAACACGGGTGGTTATGTCGGTGCGCGCAATTTCGAGGACACGATTTTCAAGACCAACCTCGAAGCAGCCCAAGCGATTGCGCGGCAACTGCGCCTGCGCAACCTGGGCGGCATCGTCATCGCCGACTTCATAGATATGGCCCGCCCCGAGCACCAGGATGCCGTGCTGGCCGAGTTCCGCAAACAACTCGCGCGAGACCGAGTCAAGACCATGGCGGGCGGCTTTTCGTCGTTGGGTTTGCTGGAGATGACGCGCAAACGCACCCGTGAGTCTTTGGCCCACATGCTGTGCGAGCCTTGTCCCAGCTGCCAGGGCAAGGGCATCGTCAAAACGCCGCGCTCGGTGGTGTACGACATCCTGCGCGAGATCCTGCGCGAAGCGCGTCAGTTCAACCCGCGTGAATTCCGCATCGTGGCCACCTCAGCGGTCATTGATTTGCTGCTGGACGAAGAAAGCCAGCATCTGGCGGGCCTGTCGGACTTCATCGCCAAGCCGATTTCGCTGCAGGTCGAGGCGTCCTTGGGGCCGGAGCAGTACGACATCGTGCTGCTCTGAGTCGTCTCCGGTGGGCGCTCAGGTCTGGGCAGGCGCTTCGCTGGTCCATTCGCCCCGGTGGTGCAGCCGCGTATAAGCGCCGCCCCGTGCCAGCAACTCGGCGGGTGCACCTTGCTCCACAATTCGGCCGCTCTCCATCACGATGACGCGGTCGGCGTGTTCGATGGTGGACAGGCGGTGCGCCACGATCAAGGTCGTGCGACCTAGCATGAGTTTTTGCAAGGCGTCTTGCACCAGGCGCTCGGACTCGTTGTCCAGCGCCGATGTGGCTTCGTCCAGAATCAAAATCGGCGCGTCCTTGTAGAGGGCGCGGGCAATCGCCAGGCGCTGGCGCTGGCCGCCAGACAGCTGGTTGGCGTTGTGGCCCAGACGGGTGTCCATGCCCTCGGGCAGCGTCTGGACATGGGCCCACAGATTGGCCGCTTGCAGGCATTGCTGCACCTTGTCGTGGTCGGGCGTCTGCCCCAGGCTGACGTTGATCGCCAGGCTGTCGTTGAGCATGACCACGTCCTGACTGACCATGGCCAATTGGCTGCGCAAACTGTCCAGCTGCCACGTTGGCAGGGGAACGCCATCGAGCAACACCTGGCCGCTGCTGGGATTCAAAAATCGGGGCAACAACTGGATGAGGGTGGTTTTGCCTGCGCCCGATGTGCCGACCAAGGCCACGGTTTCGCCAGGCTGCACCTTCAAATCGAGGTGCGCCAATGCGGGGGCACTGTCCGGGTTGAATTGCACGCTCACGTCTTGCCATTCAATGGCACCCTGAACCCGGTGGACCTGGTGTTCACCCTGGGTTTCCTCCGGCGCGTCGTGCATCAGGGCCAGTCCCCGCTCCAGTGCGGCCAAGCCCCGCGTGATGGGATTGGCGACATCGGCCAGGCGTTTGATGGGCGCGATCAGCATCAGCATGGCCGTGATGAAGGCCACAAAACCGCCCACGGTCGCGCCAGAGCCCGCTTCCCGGCTTTGTACCAAGGCGATCACCAAAACCAGGGACAGGGCAACCGCGGCCATGATCTGGGTCAGCGGCGTCATGGCCGCCGAGGCGGCGGTGGATTTGAGGGCCAAGCGTCGCAACCTTTGCCCCAGCGCATTGAAGCGCCCGATTTGATGAGTTTGCGCGCCGTGCAGCCGCACCATGCGGTGGGCCAGGACATTTTCTTCCACCACATAGGCCAGATCGTCGGTGGCTTTCTGGCTTTCTTTGGTGAGGTTGTAAAGGCGTCTGGACAGCACCTTCATGATCCAGCTCAGACCGGGGGCAACGGTGAACACCACCAGGGTGAGTTGCCAGTTCAGCCACATCAGGTAACCGACGAGCGCCAGCAGTGTGAAGCCATCGCGGGTCAAGCCGATCAAGGCCGAAACCAGCTGGGATGCGCCGGTTTGGACCTCGTAGACCACCGTATTGGACAAGGCGCTGGCCGATTGGCGGTTGAACAGCGACAAATCAGCCCGCACCAGCTTGCCAAACAGATCGCTGCGCAGCTTTTCCATCCCGTCGTTGGTCACACGGGCCAGCGCGTACTGCGCCACAAAATGGGCCAGCCCCCTCAAACTGAACAGGCCAATGACCGTCAGTGGAATGGACCACAAGGGCAGTTTGTTTTCAGCAAAACCGCTGTCCAGCAAGGGCTGGAACAAGGCTGGAATCAGGGGTTCGGTCAGCGCCGCGAGCAACGTCGCGCCAATGGCCAGTGCCCAAACGCCGCGCTGCTGCACGAAATAAGGCCTCAACCGCATCAACCTTTGACGGATGGCTGGTTGGGCGGTGGGCGCGGTGGTGTCAGGGGCTGGTGGTTGCATGGGCTCAGGCATTGTAAGCAAGCCCGTTATCCGGCCTTGGACCGAAGCCCGCAGACTTTTTCAGGCCGCCGCAGGCCCACCGCGAGACCTGAAGGTTTGCCGCCCCGCAGGTTCTGGGCGCGCCCAAAAAGACCAGCGTGTGTGTTTCGACTTGTTTCCGTGGACCCTGCAGGGGTAAAACAGGTGTCTGTCCGGTGTACGATCAATGCCTCGTTGGGCCACTCGAATTGTTGATGGACATGAATCTGCTGTTTTTTCCTGTGCGATGGTTTTACAAGCTGCTGAATTTTCTCGTGCTGTTCGCTCTGGCGGGGACCGCTTGTGCCCAATTCCGGGTGGAAGTCACGGGTGTGGGCATGACCCAATTGCCTGTGGTGGTGGTGCCTTTCAAGGGGGAAATGGCAGCCCCCCAAAAAATCGCTGGCATCGTGCAATCAGATCTGGAGCGCAGCGGTCAGTTCAAAGCCCTGAGCGCGCCCGCCATGGCCTTGGACGAGATGAGCCGCCCGGATTGGGCGGTTTTCAGGCCTCTGTCCGCAGAAGCCCTGGTGGCCGGCTCGGTCACCCGCCTGGCCGATGGTCGTTATGACGTGCGTGCGCGTTTGTGGGACGCTGTCAAAGGCCAGGAAAAAGCCGATTTCAAAGACACCGTGTCGGCCGCCGATTTGCGTCTTTCGGCGCACCGTGTGTCAGACTGGGTCTACAAACAGTTGACGGGATCGGTGGGCGTTTTCACCTCGCGCATCAGTTATGTCACCAAGTCTGCAGGACGCTACAACCTGTGGATTGCAGACTCCGACGGTGAAGGTGCGCGTTCCGCACTGATGAGCCCGGAGCCGATCATTTCCCCATCCTGGTCACCTTCGGGAACCCACCTGGCCTATGTCTCGTTCGAGTCGCGCAAACCCGTGGTTTATGTGCACGAGTTGGCCAGTGGCCAGCGGCGGGTGGTGGCCAATTACAAGGGCTCCAACAGCGCCCCAGCCTGGGCACCCGATTCACGCTCGCTGGTGGCCACGCTGACCCGTGACGGCGGATCACAGCTTTACCGCATCCCGGTGCAAGGCGGGGAACCGCAGCGACTGACCCAGTCGGGCAGCATCAACACCGAGCCTGCTTTTTCGCCCGATGGCAACACGCTGTATTTCGTCAGCGATCGGGGCGGGAACCCTCAAATTTACAAAATGTCCGCCCAAGGCGGACCTGCTGAGCGGGTGACTTTTGTGGGCAACTACAACATCTCGCCAGCCATCAGCCCGGACGGTCGCTGGTTGGCTTATGCCTCGCGTACCGGCAGCGGGTTCCGTGTGCAGTTGATGGAGTTGGGTACAGGGCAGGTCACCGCGCTGACCGACACGAACGGGGATGAGCGCCCCAGCTTTGCCCCGAATAGCCGTTTGTTGGTGTACGCCACCGAGCATCAAGGCCAGGAGGCCC
Source organism: Limnohabitans sp. 2KL-1 (assembly GCF_003063435.1). Taxonomy (GTDB): domain Bacteria; phylum Pseudomonadota; class Gammaproteobacteria; order Burkholderiales; family Burkholderiaceae_C; genus Limnohabitans_A. Next base: position 87,003 of record NZ_NESL01000004.1, read on the forward strand.
TGATGACCACCACCCTGGATGGACGCGTCAAAGCCCGTCTGGCAGGTCAGGGTGGGGACATCCGAGAGCCTCATTGGGGCCCGGTGCGTCCTTGAGCATGAGTTTTTGACATTTTTTTATCGATGAGGTTGAGCATGAAAAAGTTGTTTTGGTCTGGTTTGTTGGTCTCTCTGGTTCTGGCCGGTTGTGCTTCGGGCGTGAAGCTCGACGATGTCCCGGTCGAGGACAAATCGGCCACATCTTCCGGTGTTTCGGTGCAAGGCGTTGGTGTGGGGCAGGGCGGTGCCCAGACTGGCGTGGTCAGTTTGACCGCTTACAAAGCCGGTCAAGGTCAGGGCCCTGTGGGCGTGGCCCATGTGGTTTATTTCGATTACGACAGTTTCGTGATCCGTGCCGAAGCGCGCCCGGTGATCGAGTCCCATGCGCAGTTCCTGCAAGCGAACAAGCAACGCAAGGCCAATCTGGAAGGCCATACCGATGACCGTGGTGGGCGTGAGTACAACCTCGCGCTGGGTCAAAAGCGTGCAGACGCTGTGCGCCAGGCGCTGAGTTTGCTGGGCGTGTCTGAAAGCCAGCTGGAAGCGGTGAGTTTTGGCAAAGAAAAACCATCGACAACCGGAGGCTCTGAAGTCGATCAGGCCAAAAATCGCCGCGTTGAAATCCGCTATTGAGGTCGGTCATGTTCCGACACCGTTCACATTCGGCTTGGCTGGCCATCGGCCTGCTTTGGGCCTTGGGTAGCCTGTGGGGCAGCGCACAGGCGGCCATTTTTGGGGATGACGAAGCCCGCAGGGCCATTCTGGATTTACGCCAAAGATTGGAGCAGTCCCAAAACGCCAGCAAAGCCTTGTTGGAAGAAAATGTGCAGGCTCAAAACCAGATGAATGCGCAATTCAGGCGTGCTTTGCTGGACTTGCAAACCCAAATTGAAAGCCTCAAAGCAGAATTGGCGCAAAGCATGGGCGTTCAGGAGCGGCTGGCCCGTGATTTGACCGAGTTGCAATTGCGCCAGAAGGATGCTTTGAGCACCGTCGATGACCGTTTGCGCCGTTTCGAGCCCATCAAAGTGACGGTGGATGGCCGGGAACTGCTGGTCGATCCCGCTGAAAAACGTGACTTTGATGCCGCCATGGAGGCATTCCGCAAGGCCGATTTTGTGACCGCTCAAACGGCGCTTGCTGCCTTTGTCTCGCGTTATGGCAACAGTGCCTATGTGCCTTCCGCCTTGTTTTGGTTGGGCAATGCGCAATACGCCAACAAGGCCTACAAGGAGTCACTGACCAATTTCCAGAAATTGTTGACCGTGGCCCCCGCGCACCCGCGCGCGCCTGAGGCCATGTTGGCCATCTCCAATGTGCAGATTGAATTGAAAGACCTCAAGGCCGCGCGCAAGACCCTGGATGATCTGATCAAGAACTATCCCGCATCCGAGACTGCGGCCACCGCGCGTGATCGCCTTTCGCGTTTGCGCTGAAATCCATGTCCTTGATGACCCTGGATGAAGTTCAGAACCTGAGCCATGTCGTCAGGATCGCCGCATTTGTGTTGGCCGTCTTGGCGGGTGTGCTGATCCACCGTGGTCATTTTTGCACCATGGGTGCCATCAGTGACTGGGTCGTCATGCGTGATGCCACACGTCTGCGGCAGTGGGCCTTGGCCCTCGCTGTGGCCACGTTGGGTTTTGGCCTGATGTCCTGGGCCGGCTGGATCAGCCCCTTGCAAACCATCTACGCATCGCCACGCCTGAGTTGGTTGTCCGGCTTGGTCGGTGGGGCGCTTTTTGGCGTGGGCATGGTCTGGGGCTCGGGTTGCACCAGCAAGTCTTTGGTCCGTTTGGGGGCGGGCAATCTGAAATCCCTCGTCGTCTTGATCACGATGGCCGTGTTTGCCCTGGCCACCCTGCGCGGACTGACTGCGGTGTGGCGCGTCAGCTACATGGACCCGGTGGGTATGGCTTTGAGCCATGGTCCATTTGCCGGTCAATGGGTGGCGGCGCTGCTGGGCGTGTCTTTGGCCACAGGGGTGGGCCTTAGCGCCGTGCTGGTGTCTTTGCTGTTGTTGGTCTGGGTTCTCAAGGAGCGCAGTTTCAACACACCACTGAACCTGGTCACAGGTGCGGGCCTGGGCCTGCTGGTGGTCGCGCTGTGGTGGGTCAGTGGTGTGCTGGGGTTTTTGCCCGAGCACCCGGAGTCGCTGGAACCCGTATTCCTGACCACCCAAAGCGGCCGCATGGAAGCGATGAGCTTCACCGCACCACTGGCCTATTGGCTCGATGCTTTCATGTACTACAGCGATGGCAGCAAACGACTCAGTCTGGGCATGGTCACCGTGGCTGGGGTGATGTCGGGTGCGGCACTCCATGCCCGCCTGCAAGGCACGTTTCGTTGGGAAGGCTTTGCCCAAACCTCCGACCTGATGCGCCACTTGGCTGGGGGGGCATTCATGGGGGTCGGCGGGGTCCTGGCCATGGGCTGCACCTTTGGGCAGGGTTTGAGTGGCTTGTCCACGCTGAGCTTGGGCAGTGTGCTGGCCGTGCTGGGCATCGCCTTGGGCGCGGCGGCTGCATTGCAGTGGCAAATACGCCAAGCCTGAATTCACTTGCGGCCCTCCATGAACCTCGTCCCCGAACACCCCGGTGATCTCCAGTCAAGGCGGTTTGGTGGTCTGCAGCGTTTGTATGGCGTACAGGGGGCTGAACGAATACGGCAAGCCCATGTGGCGGTGGTGGGCATTGGGGGTGTTGGTTCATGGGCGGCCGAAGCTTTGGCACGCAGCGGCGTTGCGCGTTTGACCCTGATCGACATGGACCATATTTCAGAGTCCAACATCAACCGGCAAATTCATGCGCTCACTAACACGACAGGTCAGGCCAAGGTGTTGGCCATGCAAGAGCGCATTGCCCTCATCAACCCCGAGTGTCGCGTGGATGTGGTGGATGATTTCGTCGGTCCTGACAATTGGCCGGGCTTGTTGACCGATATGCCTGACGCCTTGATCGATGCGTGCGACCAGGTCAAAGCCAAGGTGACCCTGGCGCATTGGGCCATGAGCCACTCGGCAGGCTTCATCACGGTGGGGGCGGCTGGCGGTAAACGCCTGGCGCATAAAGTTGATGTGGATGATTTGTCCTGCATCACCCACGACCCGCTTTTGTCTCAACTGCGCTACCGACTGCGCAAGCACCACGGTGCTGCACGAGGCGACAAACGCATGGGCATTCGAGGCGTGTTCAGCCGGGAGTCGGTGGCACCGCCCGATGCCTCTTGCGCCATTGAAGGCGACGGTTCGCTCAATTGCCATGGTTATGGATCGGTCGTCAGTGTGACCGCCACTTTCGGGATGTGCGCAGCTTCAGAAATTTTGAATTTTTTGGCCAGCGACCAAAAGCAGCTCAAAAAATAAGGCTATAATCTAAGTCTTGCTGCAGTGCGATGCACAGCAGCAAAGGGACCATAGCTCAGTTGGTAGAGCAGCGGACTTTTAATCCGTTTGTCGTGGGTTCGACCCCCGCTGGTCCCACCAATTTAAAAGCACTTTGTATTTCGGTACAAAGTGCTTTTTTCATTTGCGTGCGCCGATTCGGCTCAGGGTGCTGCTGCCAGTGCCTGCACAATCCTTATTTTCTGGCGTTGGCGAAATGATCGCCTGCCCTTCCGAAAGAAGACCGACATGTCAGCCCAACAGAACATCCAAAATGAGTTGAAAAAAATGGTGCTTTGCGAGCCTTGCTCGGGCATTCAGCGCAACTGGCGTCGCGCCCCCGGTCATGCTGAGCTGGTGCAAGGCAGCAACCGCAAGGAAACACGCGAGAAGGGTTCTGTGACCATCACCCGTTACCGCTGCGACCGCTGCGGCACTTCGTGGGAATATGAAAACAACAAGGCCGACCAGCATGCGGGTTGGACGGTGGTCGGCGGCTGATCTCAGCGCACCCATTGAAAAAAACCGGTGCCCTTTGCAGGGTGCCCGGTTTTTTGTTTTTTCTTCAAGCGACCGCTTCAAGCTGAGCGGTCAGCGCCAGCCAGCGTTCTTCCAGCGTGGCCACTTCGTCGGCCAGGGCTTTCAGGCGGCGGCCAGCGTCGGCAATTTCAGCCGGCGCGATGGGTGTGGCCAGCAGGGCTTCGAGCGTGGCTTTTTCCTGGTCGATGGCGGCCATGCGCTGCTCGTTTTGTTCCAGTTCCTTTTTCAGCGGGCGGGTTTGCGCGGCCAGTTGCTGACGGCGCTGGGCGTCGAGCTTGCGTTGCTCGCCGCTGCTGACGGCGCTGCCCGGGGCTTCGGTGGCCACCGGTTGCTGCACCACGGCGGGGGCCACAGTTGCAGCGGGCGCCTCGGCCACGGCCTCCCGCACCACCTCCCTCGCCGCATTTTTGGCCACTTCGCGCAGGCGTTTGGATTCTTCGAGCAGGTAGCGCTGGTAGTCGTCCAGATCGCCGTCAAACGGCTCGACCTTGCCCCGGCCCACCATCCAGAACTCATCGCACACCGCACGCAGCAAGGCGCGGTCGTGGCTGACCAGCATGACGGTGCCTTCGAATTCGTTGAGCGCCATGGACAGCGCTTCGCGGGTGGCCAGGTCCAGGTGGTTGGTGGGTTCGTCCAGCAGCAGCAAATTGGGCCGCTGCCACACGATCATGGCCAGCACCAAGCGGGCTTTTTCGCCGCCGCTCATGGAGCCTACGGCCTGTTTGACCATGTCGCCGGAGAAGTTGAAGGTGCCCAGATAGTTGCGCAGGTCTTGCTCGCGGCTGGGTTCGCCGCTGTTCGGGCCCAGCTCTTTGGCCAGGCGGATCATGTGCTCCAGCGGGTTGTCGTTCGGGTGCAGCACATCGAGTTCTTGCTGCGCAAAGTAACCAATGTTCAGGCCCTTTCCCTCGGTCAGCGTGCCTGCCAGCAGCGGCATGGTGCGGGCAATCGTCTTGACCAGGGTCGATTTACCCTGACCGTTGGCCCCCAAAATACCAATGCGTTGGCCTGCCAGCACCGATTTACTGACGCCTTGCAAGATGGGCTTGGTATCGCCTTCGACGGTGTAGCCAAAACTCGCTTCGCTGATGGCCAGCATCGGGTTGGGCAGGTTGTTGGGCTCTTTGAAGCCAAAGGTGAACTCGGCATCGGCCAGCAGCGGGGCCACTTTTTCCATGCGTTCGAGCGCTTTGACACGGCTTTGCGCCTGCTTGGCCTTGCTGGCCTGGGCCTTGAAGCGGTTGATGAACTTTTGCAGGTGGGCGATTTTGTCTTGCTGCTTGGCAAACGAGGCCTGTTGCAGCTCCATCTGCTGAGCGCGCAGGATTTCAAAGCCGCTGTAGTTGCTGCCGTAACGCGTCAATTTGGCGTGGTCGATGTGCAGCGTGACATTGGTCACCGCGTCCAAAAACTCGCGGTCGTGGCTGATCACGATCATGGTGCCCGCATAGCGCTGCAGCCAGGCTTCGAGCCAGACCAAGGCGTCCAAATCCAGGTGGTTGGTGGGTTCGTCCAAGATCAGGATGTCCGACGGGCACATCAGGGCCCGGGCCAGTTGCAAGCGCATGCGCCAGCCGCCCGAAAAGCTGTTGACCGGGTTGTTGAGTTCGTCCACCCGAAAGCCGAGACCCAGAATCAAGGCTTCGGCGCGGGGCAGGGCATCGTGGTCACCCGCATCGGCCAAGTCGGTGTAGACATGGGCCATTTCCATGCCATCGCCACTTTCTTCGGCCGCGACCAAACGCTGGCGCAATTCGGCCAAGCGCGTGTCACCTTCCAGCACAAAGTCGGCGGCAGGTTGGTCGGTCTCGGGCATGTTTTGCGCCACTTGCGCCATGCGCCAGGCTTTGGGCATGTCGAAGTCGCCGCCGTCTTCGTGCAGCGTGCCGTTGAACAGCGCAAACAAGGTGGACTTGCCCGCGCCGTTGCGCCCGACCAAGCCGACCTTTTCCCCCGGATTGAGGGTGACCGAGGCTTGGTCGAGCAGCACTTTGGTGCCGCGGCGGAGGGTGACGTTTTTGAGGTTGATCATCTGAAATTACGGGAAATGGGGTTGTAGGCGCTTGCCTTGCAAGCGATGGCAACGGGTCCTGGCCCGCTGGCCTGATCGCCAGCAGGGCTGGCTCCTACAAAGGAGGCTCGGTTGGTGTTGTTCGTGTAGGCGCTTGCCCTGCAAGCGATGGAACATGGCAGGTCATCGCCAGCAAGGCTGGCTCCTACGGGGGCAGCAGGGCTTCGCGGGTGACCAGCAGCACCTGATCGTCGCCCGCGCTGGTGTCCAGCCAGGCCACTTCAAGGTCAGGGAAAGCCGCGATGAAGTGATCCACCTCGTTGCCGATCTCCAGCACCAGCACCGCGTTTTCGCTCATGCGTGAGGGGGCATCCTTGAACAGTTGGCGCACAAAGTCCATGCCGTCCGTGCCGCCAGCCAGCGCCAGCTCAGGCTCGGCGCGGTACTCGGCGGGCAGGGTGTCCATGCTGGCCTGGCACACATAAGGCGGGTTGCACAGGATCAAATCAAACGGGCCGGGCAGTGCAGACAGGCCATCGCTGTGCACCAGCGTCACGCGCTCTTGCAAGTCGTGCCGCTCCACGTTGATGGCGGCCACGGCCAAAGCGTCATTTGAAATGTCAGCCCCGGTGACCTGCACTTCAGGCCAAGCCAGCGCCGCCAAGACGGCCAGGCTGCCATTGCCGGTGCACAGGTCCAGCACTTGCCGGGTCTGGTCAGAGAGCCAGGCGTCAATCGTCCCGTCGGCCAGCACCTCCGCGATCAGGCTGCGCGGCACGATGGCGCGCTCGTCGATGTAAAACGACACGCCTTGCAGCCAGGCCTCTTGCGTCAGGTAGGCGGCGGGCTTGCGGGTCGTGATGCGCTCTTCGATCAGCGCGGCGCAAGCCGCTTGCTGCTCGGGCGTCACGGCTTGATGGGCTACTTCGTCCAGGTCGGTGTCGAGCGGCAGGCCCAAGCGCCACAGCACCAGCCAGACGGCTTCGTCAAAGGCGCTTTGGGTGCCGTGGCCAAAGGCCACTTGGGCGTGGGTCAGGCGCTCAGCGGCTTGGGCGATCAGTTCGTTCAGATGCATGGGAATTCCTGGATTGCCGCGCTTCGCTCGCAGTGACGTGAAGGGCGTGCAAAGGCCAAGGGCTGCACAGGGCGGTGTGCGTGCCGGCACAGGGTGGGCAAAACGCTCATGCGGACAAGCCCATGTTGAGTTGCTCCAGCGTCCGCCGATAAATGGCTTTGAGTGGCGCGATGTCGGCCAGCGCCACATGTTCATTCACCTTGTGGATGGTCGCGTTGGGCGGACCAAACTCGATGACTTGCGGGCAGATTTGCGCGATGAAGCGGCCGTCGCTCGTGCCACCGGTGGTGGACAGTTCGGTCTTGAGGCCGGTTTCGTCAGCAATGGCTTGCTGAACAGCGGCCACCAAAGTGCCGGGTGTGGTCAAAAACGGCAGGCCGCCGATGGTCCAGCTGAGCGTGTATGTCAGGCCGTGCTGGTCGAGCACAGCCGTGAGGCGCTGCTGCAGGCTCTCGGGCGTGGATTCGGTGCAAAAGCGGAAGTTGAAGTCGACCACGCAGTCCGCGGGGATCACATTGCTCGCGCCCGTGCCAGCGTGGATGTTGCTCACTTGCCAGCTGGTGGGCGGGAAGAAGGCGTTGCCTTCATCCCAGCGGATGCCGACCAGGTCGGCCAGCGCAGGCGCGAGGCGGTGGATCGGGTTGTCGGCCAGGTGCGGGTAGGCGATGTGGCCTTGCACGCCTTTGACGGTGAGCTTGCCGCTCAGGGTGCCGCGTCGGCCGTTCTTGATCATGTCGCCGGTTTGCTGCACCGACGTGGGCTCGCCCACAATGCAGAACTGGGGCGCCTCGCCCCTTTCCACCAGCTGTTTGCAGACCACCACGGTGCCGTCAAGCGCCGGGCCTTCTTCGTCGCTGGTCAGCAAAAAGGCGATGCCCAAAGCGGGGTTGGCGTTGGCGGCCAGAAATTCTTGCACCGCGACCACCATGGCCGCCAGCGATGTTTTCATGTCGCTCGCGCCCCGGCCAAACAACTTGCCGTCCTTGTGGGTGGGGGTGAAGGGATCGCTGTCCCATTGCGTCAGGGGTCCGGTGGGTACCACGTCGGTATGCCCGGCAAAGGCCAGGGTCTGGCCCGAGGTGCCTGCGCGCTTGGCCCAGAGGTTGCGCACGCGGAAGGTCTCGGGGCCGGAGTCCATGAATTCGCAGTCAAAACCCAATGGTTTCAAGGTGTCTGCGATCAGGTCCAGGCAACCCGCATCGTCGGGTGTGACGGAGGGGCGAGCGATCAGTTGTTCGGCTAGGCGAAGGGTGTCGTGGCAAGTTGTGGCGTTCATGGCTCAGACCTTGTTAGTGATTCGGCCCGATGAAGTCTGAGCCGTGTGTTGCCAGGTGGGAGGATTTTGTGGGAGCTTGCCCTGCAAGCGAAAAACCTGCGGTCCACAAGCGTCCGATCGCCAGCAGGGCTGGCTCCCACAAGGTGCAAGATTGAAGTCATCGGGCAGACTTCACAGAGCTGGATCAATAGGGTGTGCCTGCACAAAGCGGGCGATGCGCTCGGCCGCTTCCAGGCATTCGGCGGTTTCGGCCACCAGCGCCATGCGGATGCGGCCCTGGCCCGGGTTGCTGCCCTTGAAATCCCGCGCCAAATAGCTGCCGGGCAGCACGGTGACGTGTTCCGCTTCGTAAAGCGCTTGGGCAAACGCAGCGTCGTCACCTTGCCAGCCTGCGGGCACACCGGCCCACAGGTAAAAGCTGGCGTCGGGCAGTTTCACATCCAGCACCTCGGCCAGCACGGGTGTGACCTGGGCGAACTTGGTGCGGTACTGGTTGCGGTTGTCCACCACATGGGCTTCGTCACCCCAGGCGGCCACGCTGGCCGCTTGCACCACCGGGCTCATGGCGCTACCGTGGTAAGTGCGGTAGAGCAAGAACTGTTGGATGATGGCCGCGTCACCCGCCACAAAGCCGCTGCGCAGTCCAGGCACGTTGCTGCGCTTACTGAGGCTGGTGAAGGCGATCAGGCGTTTGAAGTCGGTGTGGCCCAGCTGGTGGGCGGCTTCGAGGCCGCTCAAGGGCGCTTCTTCGCGGAAGTAAATCTCGCTGTAGCACTCGTCCGAGGCGATCACAAAACCGTGCTGGTCGGACAGGGCAAACAGTTTTGCCCACTCGGCCAGTGGCATCACCGCGCCTGTGGGGTTGCCGGGCGAGCAGACAAACAGCAACTGGGTGCGGGCCCAGACTTCGGCGGGCACGCTGTCCCAGTCGTTGGCAAAGTTGCGTGCCGGGTCGCTGGGCACGTAATAGGGCGTGGCCCCGGACAGCAGGGCTGCGCCTTCGTAGATTTGGTAGAACGGATTGGGGCTGACCACGGTGGCACCGGGCCGGGTCGGGTCGATCACGGTTTGCGTGAGGGCAAACAGGGCTTCGCGCGAGCCATTGACCGGCAGCACTTGCGTGGCCGGGTCCAGCGTCAGCTGGTAACGGGTTTGCAGCCAGGCGGCGCAGGCCTTGCGCAGGGCAGGCTCGCCCGCTGTGGCCGGATAAGCCGACAAGCCGGTGGCCACAGATGCCTTGAGTGCTTCTTGAATGAAAGCGGGCGTGGCGTGTTTGGGTTCGCCAATGCCCAGGCTGATGGGCTTCAAGGCGGGGTTGGGCGTGACGCTGGCGAACAGCTGTTTGAGCCGTTCAAACGGATAGGGTTGCAGTTTGGCGAGAAGGGGATTCATGTCGCGATTATCCGGGATGGCGCGCCCCCCTCCAATGCGCACTTGAGCACCTTTCAATTCGCCAGCATGGCGCTGTGTGGCCGTTGCGGGTTTCAGGGGGCAGCTGGGTTAATATTGAAGGCTGTTCAAAAGCGTGGATTGAATCCATTAATTTGAGCTTTTTGAGGGTTTTGGCGGTGATTTGTGAGCTTTGCCAGGCCCCTGTTTTCATTTTCGACCGACCTGACCGCCGTGCGCCTCAACTCCATCAAGCTTTCAGGCTTCAAATCGTTTGCCGAACCGACCAACTTCCTGCTGCCCGGGCAGCTGGTGGGCGTGGTCGGCCCCAACGGCTGCGGCAAATCCAACATCATGGACGCGGTGCGCTGGGTGCTGGGCGAGTCCAAAGCGTCCGAGCTGCGTGGCGAGTCCATGCAGGACGTGATTTTCAACGGCACCAACACCCGCAAACCCGCCAGCCGCGCCAGCGTGGAACTGGTGTTCAGCAACGAAGACCACCGGGCCGGTGGCCAATGGGGCCAGTTTGCCGAAATCGCCGTCAAGCGTGTGCTGACCCGTGACGGCAACAGCAGTTACTACATCAACAACCAGCCGGTGCGCCGCCGTGACGTGCAAGACGTGTTTTTGGGAACGGGTCTGGGCCCACGCGCTTACGCCATCATTGGCCAGGGCACGATCAGCCGCATCATCGAGTCGCGCCCCGAAGAGCTGCGCCTGTTCCTCGAAGAAGCCGCAGGCGTGTCCAAATACAAAGAGCGCCGCCGCGAGACCGAAAACCGCTTGTCGGACACCCGCGAAAACCTGACCCGCGTCGACGACATCCTGCGGGAGCTGAATGCCAACCTGGAAAAGCTGGAAAAACAGGCCGAAGTGGCCCACCGCTACAACAGCCTGCAGGCCGACAGCACGCTCAAGCAGCACCAGCTGTGGTTTTTGAAACGCCGCGACGCCGAGACCGACCAAGGCCGCATGAAGGCCGACGTGGACCAAGCTGTGAACGCCTTGGAGTCGCGCATGGCCGATTTGCGGCATGTCGAGGCCGATCTGGAAACCATCCGCCAGGCGCATTACGCCGCGGGCGACCAGGTCAACCAGGCGCAAGGCGCTTTGTACGAAGCCAGCGCCGAAGTGGGGCGGCTGGAGGCCGAAATTCGCTTTGTGGTGGAAGGCCGCCAACGCGCTGAGCAGCGCCTGCAGCAGCTGATCGAGCAAACCGCGCAATGGGGCACCCGCAGCGAAGATGCGCAGGCCGAACTGGAAACCCTGTCCGAGCAAGCCGCGATGGCCGAGGACCAGAGCATGACACTGGCGGCTCAGGTGGAAGACCAGGCCATGGCGCTGCCCGATCTGGAAGAAGCCTTGCGCAAAGCCCAAAACGACGCCACCGCCCAACGCGCCACCGTGGTGCAGGTGCAGCAGCAAATTGGCGTGCTGGCCGCTGACCAGCGCAACGTCGAAGAACAATCGCGCCAGCTGGACACCCGCCGCGAACGCCTGCTGACCGACCGCAATGCCCTGGCCGCCCCCGACGAGGCCCGCCTTGGCCACTTGCAAGAACAACTGGCCGAGGCCGAAGCTCTGTCGGCCGAATCCGAAGCCCGCTTGCAAGACCTGCAAGAACAGGTGCCCGCACTCGATGAAGACCGCCGCACCCGCCAAACCGCTGTAAACCAGGAGTCGTCCAAGCTGGCCGACCTGAGCGCCCGCATCGAGGCGCTCAAGGCCTTGCAAGAGAAAGTCCGCACCGACGGCAAGCTCAAACCTTGGCTGGCCAAACATGGCATGGAAGGGCTGGAAGGCCTGTGGAGCCGCATCCACATCGAGCCGGGCTGGGAAAACGCCCTCGAATCCACCCTGCGTGAGCGCCTGTCGGCCCTGGAAGTCTCGCGCCTGGACATGGTGCGTGCCTTTGCCAACGACGCGCCGCCCGCCAAACTGAGCTTTTTCAGCCCGCCTTTGGCTGCCAAGGCTGCGCCACGCAGCGGCATGCCCGCAGGCTGCAAGCCTTTGGCCGAGTTGCTGCGTGTGCACGATGCCGGTTTGTCGGCCCTGTTGGCCGACTGGCTGCAAGGCTGTTACACCGCCCCCAACATCGAAGACGCGCTGGCTTGGCGCAGCCAGCTGCAAGCGGGCGAGACGCTTTTTGTGCAGGCCGGCCATGCGGTCGACCTGAACAGCGTGGTGTTTTACGCGCAGGACTCCGAGCAAGCCGGTTTGCTGGGCCGCGCCCAAGAGATCGAAAACCTGGAAAAGCAGCTGCGCGCCCAGACCCTGATTTCAGAAGAAAGCCGCAGCGCTTTGGTGCGGGCCGAAGCGGCCTATGCCGACGCTTCGCAGCGCCTGATCACCGTGCGCCGCGAAGCCAGCGAAAGCCAGTCGCGCACGCACGAGCTGCAGGTGGAGACCTTGCGCCTGTCGCAGCTGGTGGCGCAAACCCGTGCCCGCAGCGAGCAGATCAACAACGACCTGGCCGAAGTCGAGGCCTTGCTGGATGAGTTGCAAGAGCGCCGTGTCACGGCCGAAGCCCGCTTTGAAGAGCTGGACATGCAGCTGGCCGACACGCAAGAGCGCCACGCCCAGCTGGACGAACGCGTGATCGAAGCCGAGCGCAAGCTGTCCGAATGCCGCGAGCAACAGCGCAGCTTGGAGCGCCGGGCGCAAGAAGCCCAGTTCTCGCAGCGCAGCCTGGACGCCCGCCGCGCCGAGTTGAACCGCACCATCGAGACCGCGCAGCAGCAGGTCACCAGCATCGATGCCGAAATGCAGCGGGCCCGCGACGAACTCAGCCGCTTGACCGATGCCGCAGCCCAAGCGGGTTTGCAAAATGTGCTGGCCGTCAAGCTCGAGCGCGAGCAAGCACTGGGCGCTTGCCGCAGCGCCTACGACGACCTGACGGCCAAACTGCGCGCCAGCGACGAACGCCGCGTGAGCTTTGAGCGCGAACTCGACCCCTTGCGCCAGCGCATCACCGATTTGCAGCTCAAGGAACAAGCCGCCCGCCTGGGCCTGGAGCAATACACCCAGCTGCTGGCCGATGCGCAAGCCGATCTGGAGGCCGTGGCCGCATCGATTGAGGCGGGTCAGGTGCGCGTGACCGGCCTGCAAGGCGAGATCGACCGCATCCACCGCGAGATCACAGCGCTTGGCCCGGTCAACCTGGCCGCGCTGGAAGAGCTGACCACCTCGCGCGAGCGCAAGGTGTTCCTGGACTCGCAGTGCGCCGACCTGACCGACGCCATGAACACGCTCGAAGACGCGATCCGCAAGATCGACGCCGAGACGCGCGAGCTGCTGGGCGGCACCTTCAAGATCGTCAACGAGCACTTCAGCCGCATGTTCCCTGAGCTGTTTGGGGGTGGCAATGCCCGCTTGGTGATGACCGGCGACGAAATTTTGGACGCGGGTGTGCAGGTGCTGGCGCAGCCGCCCGGCAAGAAAAACCAGACGATCCATTTGCTGTCGGGTGGCGAAAAAGCCCTCACGGCCATCGCGCTGGTGTTTGCGATTTTTCAGCTCAACCCGGCCCCGTTTTGCTTGCTCGACGAGGTGGACGCGCCGCTGGACGACGCCAACACCGAGCGCTACGCCAAACTGGTCAAGGGCATGGGCAAAGAGACCCAGTTCCTGTTCATCAGCCACAACAAGATCGCCATGGAAATGGCCGAGCAGTTGATCGGCGTGACCATGCAGGAGCAGGGCGTTTCACGCATCGTGGCGGTGGACATGGAGTCCGCCGTTTCTATGGCCGACGTGGCCTGAGGTTTTTGAGCATATGTCTGATTCAATGAGCTCCTTGCAAGTCAGTCTGGCGGTCATCGGCGGTTTGACCTTGGTGGCCGTGGTGGCCTACAACTACTGGACTTCCCGCAAGAATTCCCCCCGTCAGGCCGAACCGAACCGCGAATTCGCACCCCTGGCCCAGGAGCCGCGGCTGGACATGGAGCCGGTCAGCCCGCTGCGCGAGCCCCTTGAGCCGACCATGACCGACGACTTTGCCAACCTGCCGCAACCCGAGCGCAAAACCCACCTGGACGCCTTGATCGATGTGATCGCGCCCATTGAGGTGGACCAGCCGGTTTCGGGTGAAGCCGCTTTGGCGGCCATGCCGGTGACCCGGCGCGTGGGCACCAAACCATTTTTTATCGAAGGCAGCGTGCAAGCAGGCGGGCCTTGGGCACCATTGATGCCTGGCCGCCGTTACACCGCTTTTCAGGCGGGTGTGCAGTTGGCCAACCGCGTGGGTGCCCTCAACAACATCGAGTTTTCAGAGTTTGTGGTCAAAACCCAGGCTTTTGCCGATGCGGTGGGCGGCACCCCCACTTTCAGCGACATGCTGGAAGAAGTCGGTCGTGCGCGTGAACTGGACCAGTTTGCCAACGTGCACGACGCCCTGTTGAGCTTTACCCTGTACGCGCGCGAAGCCGCCTGGAGCCCCGGTTACATCCAGCAGCATGCGGCCCGGTTGGGGTTCCTGCCCGGCTCCATGCCCGGGCGGATGGTGTTGCCCAGCGCAACGGCAGGCACCCCGGCTGTGTTGTCCTTGACCTTTGACACCCAAGCGGCCATGGCCGAAGACCCTGCTTTGTCCGCCATCCGTTCGTTTGCCTTGACCTTGGATGTGCCTCAGATCGCCCGTGAAGACCAGGCCTTTGAGCGACTGCGCGAAGCCGCCCGGTCGCTGGCGGACAACATGGACGGTTTGGTGACCGATGGCGGCGGACGGGTTCTGAGTGAAGCCGAGTTGGACCAAATCGGCAACGACTTGCGCCAACTCTACGATGCGCTGGATGCCCGCGAGTTGTCTGCCGGTTCGCCCCAAGCGCGTCGCCTGTTTTCTTGACGGAGCCTGGCCTTGAACACCACCACGCCAGACCTGTTTGGCGACCTGTCACCCGAGCCCATCGTGCCTGAGGCGCGCAGCGTTGCCGAACAAGCCGACAGCCCATCCGGCCGTGCCGCCCATTTGCGTGCCCAGCTGCACCGCCATGCGCACGCTTATTACACGCTCGATGCGCCCGAGGTGCCGGATGCCGAATACGACCGGCTCTTTCTGGCGCTGAAAGCCCTGGAGTCGGCCCATCCCGAATTGCTCACGTCCGATTCGCCCACCCAGCGCGTGGGTGGCGCGGTGCTGGACGCTTTTGCGCAGGTCACGCACCGCGTGCCCATGCTCAGCATCCGCACCGAAACCGACACCGAAGCCAGCGGGGCCGAGGCGTTTGATGCCCGCATCCGCAAAGAGCTGGGTCTGACCGATGCCGATCCGGCTGTGGATTACGTGGGCGAACTCAAGTTTGACGGCCTGGCCATGAGCCTGCGCTACGAAAACGGTGTGCTGGTGCAGGCCGCCACCCGGGGCGATGGCGAAACCGGCGAAGAGGTCACCGCCAACATCCGCACCATCGGGCAAATCCCGCTGCGTTTGCCGCCCGACGCACCCGCTGTGCTCGAAGTGCGCGGCGAGGTCTACATGGGCCGTGGCGACTTTGAACGCCTGAATGAACGCCAGCGCGAACGCATCGCGGCCGGTATGAAGGGCGAAAAAACCTTCGTCAACCCGCGCAATGCCGCAGCCGGTGCGGTGCGCCAACTGGATTCGGGCATTGCCGCCGAGCGGCCCTTGAGCTTTTTTGCCTATGGGCTGGGCGACATCACCCCCGCCGAACAGGGCGGCCCGCAGTGGCGCACCCACTTTGACCTGCTCATGCAGCTCAAGGCCTGGGGCTTTCCGGTGGCCGAACAAACCGCCTGCGTGCAAGGTGCGGCCGGTCTGGTGGCGTTTCACCAGCGCATCGCGGCTGAGCGCGACGCTTTGCCCTACGACATCGACGGCGTGGTCTACAAAGTCAACGACCTCGCGCTGCAAGCCCGGCTGGGCTTCGTGACCCGCGAGCCGCGCTGGGCCGTGGCCCACAAATACCCGGCGCAAGAAGAGATGACCACCGTGCTGGCCATCGACGTGCAGGTGGGGCGCACGGGCAAGCTCACACCCGTGGCCAAACTGGCCCCGGTGTTTGTGGGCGGCGTCACCGTGACCAACGCCACGCTGCACAACGAACTCGAAGCCCGCCGCAAGGATGTGCGGGTGGGCGACACCGTGATCGTGCGGCGTGCGGGCGATGTGATCCCCGAGGTGGTGTCGGTGGTGCTGGACCGCCGCCCGGTCGATGCGCCTCAATTCACCATGATGACGCACTGCCCGGTGTGCGGCAGCTTGGCCGAGCGGGAAGAGGGCGAAGCCGACCACCGTTGCACGGGGGGGCTTTTTTGCAGCGCCCAGCGCAAACAGGCCATCTGGCACTTTGCGCACCGCCGCGCCATGGACGTAGACGGTCTGGGTGACAAACTGGTCGATCAGCTGGTGGATTTGGGCCACGTCAAAACCCTGGCTGACTTGTACCAGTTGAAGCTGGAGACGCTGTCCGACATGGACCGCATGGCCGAAAAGTCGGCCGTCAACCTGCTCGAAGCATTGGAAAAATCCAAAACCACCACGCTGGGCCGTTTTTTGTTCAGCCTGGGCATCCGCCATGTGGGCGAGGCCACGGCCAAAGAGCTGGCCCGCCATTTTGGGCAACTCGACGCCGTCATGGCCGCCAGCGAAGATGCCTTGCTGCAAGTGGCCGATGTGGGCCCGGTGGTGGCGCACAGCATCCGCACCTTTTTTGACCAGCCGCACAACCGCGAAGTGGTGCAAGCCCTGCGCGATGCCGGCGTGCACTGGCCCGAAGGCGACGCCTTGGCACCGACTGAAATGCCGCTGGCCGGGATCACCGTGGTGCTCACGGGCACCTTGCAAAGCATGGGCCGCGACGAAGCCAAGGAAAAGCTCGAAGCCTTGGGGGCCAAAGTGGCCGGTTCGGTCAGCAAGAAAACCCACTACGTGGTGGCCGGTGCCGAGGCGGGCAGCAAGCTCGACAAAGCGCAATCACTCGGTGTGCCGGTGCTCGACGATGCAGGCCTGGCGCTGCTGTTGTCCGGTCAAAAGCCTTAGAGGTTCGTGGGTGCGGCTTTTGACTCCAAGGCCGACACCGAGACACCCACCGGCACCCCAAACAGCCCCGGGAAAACTCAATCGTCCTCGGCGGCGCTGATCTCGGGGAACAGCACTTCGGTGAAGCCAAAGCGGCTGAAGTCGCGCACCCGCATGGGGTAGAGCTTGCCGATCAGGTGGTCGCATTCGTGCTGCACCACGCGCGCATGAAAACCGTCCACCGTGCGGTCGATGGGCGTGCCTTTTTCGTCGAAACCGGTGTAACGGATGCGCGCCCAGCGCGGCACCACACCGCGCAAGCCGGGCACCGACAGGCAGCCTTCCCAATCGTCCTCTTCTTCGGCACCCAAGGGCGTGATCTCCGGGTTGATCAGCACCGTGCGCGGCACCAGCGGGCGGTCCGGGTAACGCGGGTTGACGGCGGTGCTGCCAAAAATGACGACTTGCAGGTTCACGCCAATCTGCGGCGCAGCCAGGCCCGCGCCATTCACCTCCGCCATGGACTCGCGCATGTCGGCAATCAGGGCATGCAACTCGGGCGAGTCAAAAGTGGTCACGGGCTCGGCCACGCGCAGCAAACGCGCATCGCCCATTTTGAGGATCTCACGAACGGTCATGGTCAGGTCTCACATGAAAAAATAAAAGAACACAATCATCTGCATGCGCCGCAGCCCATCGGCACGGCCAAGCTGGCGACCCGACGCATCGTAGAGCCGCTCGCCGTCCATGCGGCCCATGAGCGAGCCCGAAGCGCTGTACAGCCGCTCGCCATCGATGCGGCCGATCTGACTGCCCGAGGCGCTGTACACACGGTCCCCATCGATGCGCCCCAGTTGCCGACCCGAAGCGCCATACACGCGTTCTGCGTCGACCCGCCCGATCTGCTGGCCCGACGCGTTGTAAAAACGCTCGGCATCCACGCGGCCCAAAGCCCGACCGTTGCTGTCATACACGCGCTGCGCAAAAGCGGCGGGCATCAGCAGACTCAGAACAAGCAGGGCGGTGGTCAGGCGAAGGGTCATGGGGCATTCATTTTCGCAGAGCTGCATGGATCAGGGAGCAAACCGCCGATGGCATCCCCTCTTGCTCAGGCGATGCGCAGCGCCTGAGCAGTTTGCTCGTTCAATGGTTCATCACGCACGGGCTTATCTGCCAAGCGTCCGGTCACGGCCAGACGTGCCTGCGGCCCGGCATGCATCAGCCGCGTGATGTGCCCAAGCCTTGATTTCACCAGTTCCCTTAAGCCGCCACCTCAACCTTCGGCGTCCCCAAACTCCTGAGCACATCCCGCACCATCTGCGCCCGCGCCTTGGGGTCAGGCAGTTCACGCTCAATGCGCAGTTTGTCGTTGCCCGCCAGCTTGATGTGTTTGTTTTTCTGGATCAGGCCAATGATGGCCATGGGGTCCACGGGTGGGTTGGGCTTGAATGTGATCTGGATGACGCCCGGGGCGGCGTCGACCTTGATGACGCCATAGGGCTGGGTCAGCACGCGCAGGCGGTGCACGTCCACCAGGGTTTGCGCTTGCGGGGGCAGCTTGCCAAAGCGGTCCACCAGTTCTTCGAGCAAGGCGTCGATTTGGTCGCTGGTTTTGGCGGTGGCCAGCTTTTTGTAAAAGCTCAGGCGCAGGTGCACGTCGCCGCAGTAGTCGTTGGGCAGCAGGGCGGGGGCGTGCAGGTTGATGTCGGTGGTGGCGGTGAGCGGGTTGAGCAAATCGGGCTCTTTGCCCAACTTCAAGCATCGCACCGCTTCGGACAGCATTTCGTTGTAGAGCTGAAAACCCACTTCGAGCATGTTGCCGCTCTGGTTTTCGCCCAACACTTCGCCCGCGCCACGGATCTCAAGGTCGTGCATGGCCAAATAAAAGCCGCTGCCCAGTTCTTCCATTTGCTGGATCGCGTCCAGCCGCTGGGCGGCTTGTTTGGTCAGGCCTTCGATCTCGGGCACCATCAAATACGCATAGGCTTGGTGGTGCGAGCGGCCCACGCGCCCGCGCAGTTGGTGCAGTTGGGCCAGGCCGAACTTGTCGGCTCGAGAGATCACGATGGTGTTGGCCGTGGGCACGTCGATGCCGGTTTCGATGATGGTCGAGCACAGCAAGATGTTGTAGCGCTGGGCCACAAAGTCGCGCATGACGCGCTCCAGCTCGCGCTCGGGCATCTGGCCGTGGGCCACGGCGATGCGGGCTTCGGGCAGGATTTCTTCGAGCTTTTGCTTGCGGTTCTCGATGGTCTCGACCTCGTTGTGCAAAAAGTAGCACTGGCCGCCGCGCTTGAGTTCGCGCAGCACCGCCTCGCGGATCACGCCCGTGCCTTCGTTGCGCACAAAGGTCTTGATGGCCAAGCGGCGTTGCGGCGCAGTCGCAATCACGCTCAAATCGCGCAGGCCTTCCAATGCCATGCCCATGGTGCGGGGGATGGGTGTGGCGGTGAGCGTGAGCACATCGACCTCAGCCCGAAGGCCTTTCATGGCCTCTTTGTGGCGCACGCCAAAGCGGTGTTCCTCGTCGATGATGAGCAGGCCCAAGTCGTGGAATTTGGTGGATTCGCTCAGCAGCTTGTGTGTGCCGACCACGATGTCCACCGTGCCGTCGGCAATGCCTTTGAGGGCAGCGGTGACTTCTTTGCCCGAGCGAAAGCGCGAGACTTCGGCCACCTTGACGGGCCATTTGGCAAAGCGGTCTTTGAGGGTTTGGTAGTGCTGCTCGGCCAGCAGCGTGGTGGGGGCCAGCAGGGCGACTTGCTTGCCGCCCGTGACGGCCACAAAAGCAGCGCGCAGCGCCACCTCGGTCTTGCCAAAGCCCACGTCGCCACACACGAGGCGGTCCATCGGGCGGGGGCTGATCATGTCTTGGATGACGCAGTGGATGGCGGCCTTTTGGTCGGCGGTTTCTTCAAAGCCAAAGTCGTTGGCAAAGGTCTCGTAGTCCTGCGGGCTATAGCGGAAGGGGTGCCCCTCTCGTGCAGCGCGGCGGGCGTAGATGTTGAGCAACTCGGCGGCGGCGTCGCGCACCTGCTCGGCGGCGCGGCGTTTGGCCTTTTCCCATTGGCCCGAGCCCAGCTTGTGCAGTGGCGCTTCGTCGGCGCTCACGCCTGTGTAGCGGCCAATCAGCTGCAGCTGGCTCACAGGCACATAGAGCGTGGCTTTGTCGGCGTATTCCAGGTGCAAAAACTCTTGCAGGGCGGGCGTGCCGTCTTCGTTTTTCTGGCCCATGTCCATGTTGACCAGACCCCGGTAACGGCCAATGCCGTGCGCGCTGTGCACCACCGGGTCGCCCACATTCAGCTCGCTCAGGTCTTTGATCAGCGCCTCCACGTCGCTGACCTGTTCTTGCTTTTTGCGGCGGCGGGTGACCGCCCCTGCGGCGAAGAGTTCGGTTTCTGTGACCAGGTCGATGTTGTGCTCGAACCAGTGAAAACCGCTGACCAGCGCCGCTGTGGCGATGCCGACTTTTTCGTCGCTGGTCAAAAACTCTTGCAGGTTGTCGAACACCGGGGGCGTGAGGCCGCTGGAGCGCACGAAGTCCAGCAGGCTTTCGCGGCGGCCATCACTTTCGGCCAGGATCAGCACCCGGCTGGCGCTGCTGCGGATGTGGGCTTGCAAGCGCGACAGCGGATCTTCGGCACCGCGCACCACCGTCAGCTCGGGCAGGGGCTGGGCCAAGGCGTTGTCGGCCACATCGCTGGTGCCGGGTCGCAGGGCCAGTTGTGCATGGCCGTTGGTCAGGGTGTAGAACTGCTCGGCGCTCAAAAACAGCGCATCGGGCGGCAGCACGGGCCGCTCGGGGTCGCCCTGCACCAGCCGAAAGCGGTCGCGGGTGTCTTGCCAAAAGCGCTGAAAGGCGGGCTCCAGATCGCCGTGCAGCACCACGGTGGCCGCATCGGCTTGGCCAGCGCCCAGGTAATCAAACACCGTGGCGGTTTCTTCAAAAAACAGCGGCAGGTAATACTCGATGCCCGCCGTGGCCACGCCGTTGCCCATGTCTTTGTAGATGCGGCTTTTCGTCGGGTCTCCTTCGAGCAGTTCGCGCCAGCGGCTTCGGAAACGCGCACGGGCGGCCTCGTCCATGGGGAACTCACGCCCGGGCAGCAAGCGCACCTCGGGTACGGGGTAGAGGCTGCGCTGGCTGTCGGGGTCAAAGGTCCGGATGCTGTCGATTTCGTCGTCGAACAGGTCCACCCGGTAAGGCACCAGCGAGCCCATGGGGAACAAATCAATCAGGCCGCCGCGCACCGCGTATTCGCCGGGGCTGACCACCTGGCTGACGTGTGAGTAGCCCGCCAAAGTCAGCTGGGCCTTGAGTTGGGCTTCGTCGAGCTTTTGCTTGACCTTGAATTCAAAGGTGTAGCCCGCCAAAAAGGACGGCGGGGCCAGCCGGTACAGCGCTGTGGTGGCGGGCACCAGCACCACGTCGGCGCTCTCGGCGTGGTTGCGCTGCTTAATGCGCCACAGCGTGGCCAAGCGCTCGCTGATCAGGTCCTGGTGCGGCGAAAACGTGTCGTACGGCAGTGTTTCCCAGTCGGGGAACATCACGCAGCGCAGGTCGGGCGCAAAAAACACCAGCTCGTCCATCAGGCGCTGGGCATCGGCCGCGTCACTGGTGACGATGGCGACTAGCTTGCCTGCTTTCTTTTCGCGCTGGGCCAGTTGGGCCAGCAAGACGGCATCGGCCGAGCCGGCGGGGCGGGGCAGGGTGAAACGTTTGCCGGTAATCAAGCTGGGCAGTTGCATGGTGGCGATGGGCAATGGCGATGAAAAAAGCAGAACACCCCCCGCCGAAAAGGAGGGGGGTGTGCGAATGTCGATTGGCTTTGATTTTAGAGGCTTTGCGTCGTTCGGCAGGTCGGCGGTGCGCGATAAGCACTGTGTTCGGTCGGCGGCTTCAGCCCCGACAGGGTCTGCTGTAACGCAGGCATTTGTCGGGGCTGAAGCCATCGACCTACAAAACTACAATGTCAGCTTATGACCGAACGCATTGCCTTGGCACGTTTCCACGCCCTCATCCCTTGTGCCGGTACGGGCAGCCGTGCAGGCACCGCCCAGCCGAAGCAATACCAACAGGTGGCCGGACAACCCATGGTCATGCACACGGTGCAGGCCTTGGCGCAGGTGCCTCAACTGGCCAGTGGCTGGGTGATTTTGTCGGCCGACGATGACCATGGCTGGGCCGAGCAAGGCTGGCCCGAGCGTTTCAGGCGGGTGGCTTGCGGTGGCGCGAGCCGCGCCGAGAGCGTTTTCAATGGCCTGAAGGCCATGCTGGCAGCAGGCCTTGACCCGCAAGATTGGGTGCTGGTACACGACGCGGCGCGTTGCCTGGTCTCGCCCGAATCGGTGAGCCGCCTGATCGACACGTGCCAGCACGACGCGGTAGGCGGCCTGCTGGCCCTGCCTTTGCCCGACACGCTCAAAAGCGAGGAGGGCGGTCGCGTGGCGGCCACGGTGCCGCGTGAGCACAAGTGGCTGGCGCAAACGCCGCAGATGTTCCGCTTGCAGATGCTGCACGATGCCCTGGCCGATGTGGCGGGCAGTGGCTTTGCGGGCATCACCGACGAGGCCAGCGCCATCGAGCGGTGGGGTTTGATGCCCCGACTGATCGAAGGTTCGGCGCAGAATTTCAAAGTCACTTACCCGGCCGATTTCGCGTTGGCCGAAGCCATTTTGAGGAGCAGAGCGTGATGAACATCCGCATTGGAGAAGGCTGGGACGTGCATGCCCTGGTGCCGGGTCGCCAACTGATTTTGGGCGGGGTGGAGATTCCCCACACTACGGGCCTGCTCGGCCATTCAGACGCCGATGTGCTGCTGCACGCCATCACCGATGCGGTGCTGGGCGCAGCGGGTTTGGGCGACATTGGGCGGCATTTTCCGGACACGGATGCGCAGTTCAAGGGCGCAGACTCGTCGGTGCTTTTGCAAGAGGCCATGCGCCGCGTGCGCGAAAAGGGCTGGGAGTTGGTGAACGTGGACAGCACCATCGTGGCCCAGGCCCCCAAGCTCGCCCCGCACATGGCGGCCATCAACGCTGGCGTGGCCAAGGCGCTGGGCGTGCCAGCCGATCAGGTCAATGTGAAGGCCAAGACGGCCGAAAAGCTGGGGCCGATCGGCATGGGCCAAAGCATGGAGGCGAGGGCGGTGGCCTTGTTGGCTAAGCGCTGAGCACGGTGATCGAGACACCGAGGCACCGGTCACCCTCCTGCCCACAAGTTCAGGTCGCCGGTGCCTGCCTGAATTTCATCAAGGCCATCAGCCCACCTGCGCTGTTGTTGAACACCGAAAACGTGCCGCCCATGCGCTGCACAGATCGCTCCACAATGGCCAGGCCCAGGCCAGAGCCGGTGGCAGAGGTTCTGGCGGCATCGCCCCTGAAAAAGGGTTGGGTGAGGTTTTTCAACGTGTCTTCTGACACCCCGGGACCCTGGTCGCGCACCCGCAGCAGCACCCAGCCGTCGTGCACCCGCGCCACGATCTCGACGCGGGTGATGCCGTCGCTGGGGCTTTGGCCATAACGGCGGGCGTTTTCCAGCAGGTTGGACATCACGCGGCCCAACTCGACGGGTTCGGCCATGACTTGCAGGTCCTCGCCGACATCGACTGAAATTTCAAAGCGCTGGTTGTGACGCCAGGGCGCGATGCAGCGGCTGATGACCCCGGTCAGCAGGACGGGGCCCAATTCGGTGGCGTCAGGGCGGGCGTAATCGAGGAATTTGTCGATGATCTCGTCAAGTTGTTCGATGTCGGCGGCCATCAGTTCGCGCGCTTCGGCGTCGGCCACGCTCATCTCGGTTTCCAGCCGCAGGCGTGCCAAAGGTGTGCGCAAATCGTGTGAAATACCCGCCAGCATCAAGGCGCGTTCGGCTTCGATCTTGGCCAGCCTTTCGGCCATGCGGTTGAAGCCGATGTTGACTTCACGGATTTCGCTGGTGGCGGCACTTTCGTCCAGGGTAGGGCCGTCAAAGTGACCTTCGCGCACTTGGCTGGCGGCATAAGACAAACGCTTGAGCGGCCGATTGATCAAACCCGCCATGATGGCGGCACCCAGCAATGACAGCGCAGTGGTCACGCTCAGCCAGATCACCCAGGCACTGCCGCCCAATGGTTTGAGGCGGGCCGAGTCCATTTGCAACCAGTAACTGTCGCGTTCGATTTGAAAGCCGATCCACAGGCCTTCTTCATCGTTGACCCGGGACGCCACCACGGTGCCGGTGCCCAGTCGCTTGATCATTTCTTCGGCCAGTCGGCTGTCCAAGCCGGAGGCCGAGAAGACCTCGATCTGGTCGCCCGGTTCACGTGTTTTGAGTCGGACGTCCTCTTCGTCGGCCAGCATTTTGAGCAAATAAACCCGTGCGATGGCATCGCTGTGCATCAGCGCGGTTTTGGTCAGGTTGACCACCGTGGCGATTTGGTGTGCATTGCGCAAGATGCGGGGTTCGTATTCCTGCGTTTTGAACATCTGCAACCAGGCCACACTGCTGAAAAAAATCAGCATGGCCAACAAAATGAAGGTGCGCCAAAAAAGACTGACCTTCAGACGTGGGCCGGGCGCGGGATGAAGTGCATGGTCGCCCGCGTGGATGTCCGCATCCGTCACGCTTGACCATCGGGCACAAACACATAGCCCACGCCCCAGACGGTCTGGATGATTTTGGGCGATGCCGGATCCACTTCGATCATCTTGCGCAAGCGTGAAATCTGCACGTCGAGGCTGCGGTCAAAGGGCTCGAATTCGCGGCCACGGGCGAGCTGGGCCAGTTTGTCCCGGGTCAGCGATTGCCGGGGGTGACGAACCAGTGCTTTGAGCATGGCGAATTCCCCCGTGGTCAGCGGGATGCTCTGGCCGTTCTTGCTCAGCGAGCGTGCGCCCAGGTCCAGCTTGAAGGCACTGAAGCTGATGACTTCGTCGTCGGACGAGGGCGAGCCCGGCAATTCCGTGGCAGGCCTGCGCCGCAACACGGCATGGATGCGGGCCAGCAACTCACGAGGGTTGAAAGGCTTGCCCAGATAATCGTCGGCGCCGATTTCCAGTCCGTTGATGCGGTCCACATCCTCGCCTTTGGCGGTCAGCATGATCACGGGCGTCTTGGTGCCCGTGGTGCGCAGACGCTTGCAGATGCTCAAGCCGTCTTCACCGGGCAGCATCAGGTCCAGAACGATCAGGTCAATGGTTTCGCGCAGCAAGATGCGGTCCAGTGCGCGGCCATCCTCGGCCAACAAAACGTCAAAACCCTCCTGCGACAAAAACCGGCGCAGCAGGTCGCGAATGCGGGCGTCGTCGTCGACGATGACGATTTTGTCCAGACGTGCAGAGGTGCTCATGTTCTTACTGGGCGGTCCAGCCGCCGTCCATGTTCCAGGCCACACCGCGCACGTTGTTGCCTGCCGCCGAGCAGAAGAACACCGCCAGCTCGCCCAACTCCTCAGGGGTGGTGAACTGCATGGAGGGCTCTTTTTCCTGCAACAGAACTTTTTTGGCCTCTTCGTTGGACAAGCCCATGGCGGCCGCTTTGGCGTCCACTTGCTTTTGTACCAGCGGCGTGAGCACCCAGCCGGGGCAAATGGCGTTGCATGTCACGCCCGTGGTGGCGTTTTCCAGTGCGGTGACCTTGGTCAGGCCCACCACACCGTGCTTGGCGGCCACATAGGCCGATTTTTCGGCCGAACCGACCAGGCCGTGGATGGAGGCGATGTTGATGATGCGGCCCCAATTGGCCGCCTTCATGGCAGGCAGTGCCAGACGCGTGGCGTGGAAGGCGCTGGAGAGGTTGATGGCGATGATCGCGTCCCAGCGCTCGACCGGGAAATCTTCGATTTTGGCCACATGCTGGATGCCAGCGTTGTTGACCAGGATGTCCACGCGGCCAAACGTGTCG
Source organism: Limnohabitans sp. 2KL-1 (assembly GCF_003063435.1). Taxonomy (GTDB): domain Bacteria; phylum Pseudomonadota; class Gammaproteobacteria; order Burkholderiales; family Burkholderiaceae_C; genus Limnohabitans_A. The sequence goes on from NZ_NESL01000004.1 coordinate 112,580, forward strand.
GCGGCAAACTTCATCATGGCTTCGATCTCGCCAGCCTTGCTCATGTCGGCACCGTGGTAAGCGACTTGGACGCCCAGCGCAGCGATCTCGGCCTTGGGGCCTTCGGCATCGCCAAAACCGTTCAGCACAATGTTGGCGCCTTGTTTGGCCAATGCCTTGGCAATGCCCAGACCGATGCCGCTGGTTGAACCGGTGACCAGCGCTGTTTTACCTTGCAACATGATTTCCACTCCGAAAGATGATTTAGGATGTTCAAAAGTCCATTATGGCGCTGTCAAAGCCCGGTTTCCGCAGCGTCGCCTTCAGATTGTTTCCGATTGTCATGACCACCCTCCACACATCCACCTCTCACGCGACCTCTGCCACCTTGACCGAGCAGCCTGCGCTTGAGTTTGTGTCTTGCCCTCATCCTCAAGGACAGCACCGCATGGCCTATTGGCGCTGGGGTGACGCGCAGGCTGACCATGTCGTGGTGTGTGTGCATGGTTTGACCCGACAGGGGCGTGACTTTGACCGGCTGGCCCAGGCCTTGGTGGCACAAAGCCCCAAACCCTTGCAGGTCATTTGCCCCGATGTGGCAGGGCGCGGACGCAGCGAGTGGCTCAGCGAGCCTGCGCTCTACCAAATTCCCCAATACGCGGCGGACATGCTGGTCATGCTGGGCCAGGTTCAAGCGCAGCTCGGGGCCGATCGGCCGATCCAAACCCTGGACTGGGTGGGCACCAGCATGGGGGGGTTGATCGGCATGGTGCTGGCCGGGCAGCCTGGCTTGCCTTTGCCCGCGCCGATTCACCGCCTGGTCCTCAACGATGTGGGGCCGGCCATCACCTGGAGTTCGGTACAGCGCATGCAGGGCTACGTGGGCCAATATGGGCAATATCGCGATCTTGATGAGGCCGCCGCCGCCCTTTGGACTTTGTCGCAAGGCTTTGGTCCGGTCTCTGACGGCGTATGGCGCGAAATGTCCACACACATGCTGCGCCCCGGAACAAACGGTCAATTCACCTTGCATTACGACCCGGCCATTGGCGCGTCCATTCGTGCCATGACGGTTGAAGCCGCCGCTGCAGGCGAGGCCACTTTGTGGGCTTTGTTCGACCAGATCCAGGCGCAGACCCTGCTCATCCGTGGACAGGACTCGGACTTGCTGACGCCTGAAACCGCCACCGAGATGACGCAGCGTGGCCCCCATGCACAGCTGGACACTTGGCCCGGTTTTGGGCATGCGCCCACCTTGACGGGGGACGATCAGATCGCGGTGGTGGCCAAGTTCTTGTTGGCGGTTTGACACCATGGTCAGTCCCACCTCCAGCCATTCTGCGAGCTCGATGTCGGCGTCGGCGCGCCTGCACGCGCCGACGGCCCCACTCGCCAACCTGCCGCCCGTGATGCTGGCCACGGCAGATGCGGCTGAACAGGCCGAAACCCTGGCCAAGGCACGCGCTTTTGCCGAGCCGTTGATTGCAGGTGAAGCGTTGGACACCGGAGAAAACATCCTGGCCCATGCGGATGCGGTGGCCGCGATCCTGGCCGACATTGGCGGCTCGGTCGCGATGCAGGCGGCCAGTTACCTGGTCTACGCCTGCCCGCACTTGAACAAACCGGAAGAGGTGATGGCCAAGGCCTTTGGCCCCCATTTGGCACAGCTGGCCATGCAGACCAACCAGCTGGTGCATGTGCAGCGCCTCTCGCGTGCGGCCGAGGTCAACACCCAGGGGCCGAACAACACGCCGCTCAGCCCCCGTTTGCAGACAGAGAACGTGCGCAAGATGCTGCTGGCGTTCAGCCGCGACCTGCGGGTGGTCATGTTGCGCCTGGCCTCGCGTTTGCAAACCCTGCGTCATTACGCGGCCACCAAATTGCCGGTGCCACCGGCTTTGGCCAGCGAATCCCTGCAGGTGTTTGCGCCGCTGGCCAACCGCTTGGGCATCTGGCAGATCAAATGGGAAATGGAAGACCTGTCCTTTCGTTTTCTGGAGCCCACGACTTACAAGGACATAGCCCGGCTGCTGGATGAAAAGCGCGCCGAGCGTGAGCGCTACATGCTGGCGCTGCGCGAGCGCTTGCAGCAGGCACTGGCCAGCCAGGGCATTGAGGCCTTGGTCGAAGGACGGCCCAAGCACATTTACAGCATCGTTCGCAAGATGCGAGGCAAGGCGCTGCCCTTTGAGCGTGTGTTCGACATCCGCGCGCTGCGCGTGGTGGTGCCCACCGTGGCCGATTGTTACCAGGTGCTCAGTTGGGTGCACGAGCACTTTGTGCCCATTGCAGAAGAATTTGACGACTACATCGCCAAGCCCAAGGCCAACGGCTACCAGTCGCTGCACACGGTGGTGCGCGATGCCGATGGGGGCCCGATCGAGGTACAAATTCGCACCCGGGCCATGCACGAACATGCCGAACATGGCGTGGCGGCGCACTGGGCCTATAAAGAGGCAGGGGCCAAAGGCTATGCGGGGGTCTCGGCCAACAGCGAATACGACACCAAAATTGCCGTGCTGCGGCAGTTGCTGGCCTGGGAGCGCGATCTGTCGGGCGCGGCACAAGCCACAACGCAGGACAGCAGTTTGTTTGACGACCGCATTTATGTGCTGACGCCGGATGCCGCCGTGGTCGAGCTGCCGCAAGGCGCCACCCCAGTCGACTTTGCCTACACGGTGCACACCAACCTGGGCCACCGCTGCCGGGGAGCCAAGGTAGACGGGGCCATGGTGCCGCTGAACACCCAGTTGGCCAACGGCCAGACGATCGAGATCACCGCCATCAAGGAGGGCGGGCCATCGCGCGACTGGCTCAACCCCGAGCTGGGATACCTGGCCAGCCCGCGTGCGCGGGCCAAGGTGCGGGCCTGGTTCAATGCGCAGGTGAGTGCAGAGACCATCGCCCGTGGACGCGAGGCGGTTGAAAAATTCCTGCAGCGACTGGGCCGCACGGCGATCCGTTTGGACGACCTGGCCAGTCAACTGGGTTTCAAGTCGGCCGATGGGCTGTTCGAGGTGGTGGGCAAAGACGAATATTCGCTGCGCAACATCGAAGTTTTGTTGAATCCCCCGGAGCCAGAGCTGGAGCCCGACGAGTACTTTCAAAAGAAGTTCAAAGGCGCGGTCGCCCGCAAATCGCCCTCGGGCGTGCTGGTCGTGGGGGTGGATTCCTTGCTCACGCAGCTGTCGCGCTGCTGCAAACCCGCGCCGCCCGATGTGATCAGTGGTTTTGTCACGCGTGGCAAAGGGGTGAGCATCCATCGGCAGGACTGCAGCAACTTCCGCGAACTGGCGTCGCGCCACAGCGAACGCGTGATTGAAGTGCGTTGGGGCGAGCGCAAAGGCCCCGATGCCTCGGTCTATCCGGTCGATGTGGCGGTGGAGGCTTTTGACCGGCAAGGCTTGCTGCGCGATATCTCCGAAGTGTTTGCCAAGGAAAAAATGAACGTGATCGGTGTACAAACCCAGTCCATCAAGGGCTCGGCCTGGATGACGTTCACGGTGGAGATCCACGATGCAGCCACCTTGAACAAGGTTTTGGGCAGCGTGCGTGGTGTCAAAGGTGTGAGGGCCGCACGAAGACGTTGAAGACTCCTGAAAAAACGGGGATTTTTACTGCTATAATTCGAAGCTCAACAGGCGCGTAGCTCAGTTGGTTAGAGCACCACCTTGACATGGTGGGGGTCGCTAGTTCGAATCTAGTCGCGCCTACCAAATTTGGTAGGATTAAAAAGCACTTAACGGCAACGTTAAGTGCTTTTTTGTTTTGGGCCGATGTTGGGCGCACAACAAAAAAGGGAGCCGAAGCTCCCCTTGATGTCTTGCCCAGGTCCCTCAGGCCGCAACCATGCCCTGGTGCCGCAGCAAGGCGTCCAGGTTGGGTTCGCGGCCCCGGAAGGCTTTGAACGATTCGAGCGCCGGGCGGCTGCCGCCCGCTTCCAGAATGGCCCGGCGGTACATGCGACCTGTCTCTACGCTGGGCGTGCCGTCGGCTGCGGCGGTTTCTTCAAACGCGGCGTAGGCGTCTGCGCTCAGCACCTCGGCCCATTTGTAGCTGTAATAGCCTGCCGCGTAACCGCCCGCAAAGATGTGGCTGAAGGTGTGGGCCATGCGGTTGAATGCGGGCGGTTGCATGACGGCCACTTCGCTGCGCACCTGGCTGAGCAGCGGCATGAAGTCTTGCGCCGGGTCGTGTTCGGCATGCACCAGCATGTCGAACAGCGAAAACTCGATCTGCCGCAGGGTTTGCAGGCCGCTTTGGAAATTTTTGGCGGCCAGCATCTTGTCGAACAAGGCACGCGGCAGGGGCTCGCCGGTTTCCACATGGGCCGTCATGTGGCGCAACACCGACCATTCCCAGCAGAAGTTTTCCATGAACTGGCTGGGCAGCTCGACCGCATCCCACTCGACGCCGCTGATGCCCGAGACATCTCGCTCGTTCACTTGGGTGAGCATGTGGTGCAGGCCGTGACCGAATTCGTGGAAGAGGGTGATCACGTCGTCGTGCGTCAGCAAGGCGGGCTGTCCGTTCACGCCTTCGGCAAAGTTGCACACCAGGTGCGCCACCGGTGTTTGCAGCACGCCGGTGTCAGGGCGCTGCCAGCGGCCGCGCACATCGTCCATCCAAGCACCGCCGCGTTTGCCAGCGCGGGCCGGTGGGTCGAGGTAGAACTGGCCCACCAGTTGGCCTTCACGCTCGATGCGGTAAAAACCGACGGCGGGGTGCCAGACCGGGGCCTGGTCGGGGTGGATGCTGACTTCAAACAGCGTCTCGATGATCTTGAACAGCCCGGCCAGCACCTTGGGCGCGGTGAAGTACTGCTTGACCTCTTGCTCGCTGAAGCTGTAGCGCGCTTCCTTGAGTTTTTCGCTCAAGTAGGGCACATCCCAGGCATTGAGCGGGCCGGTGATGCCGAGGGCGTTGGCGGCGAATTCGCGCAGGTCAGCCAGGTCTTTTTCGGCAAAGGGGCGGGCTTTGACTGCCAGGTCGCGTAAAAAGGCGGTGACTTTTTCGGGCGACTCGGCCATTTTGGGCACGACCGACACTTGGGCGTAATTGTCAAAACCCAGCAGCTGCGCTTCTTCCTGGCGCAACGCCAGAATCTCCTGCATCAAAGCGGTGTTGTCGAATTGACGGGCCTCTTCGGGGGCCTGGTCAGAGGCGCGGGTGACGTGGGCTTTGTAGAGCTGTTCGCGCAAGGTGCCGCTGTCGGCAAACTGCATCACGGGCAGGTAAACCGGCATTTTCAGACTCAGTCGGTGACCCTCTTTGCCTTCTTTTTGGGCAGCATCGCGGGTGGCTTGCACCACATCGGCGGGTACACCCTTGAGCTGATCTTCGCTCACATACAGGGCAAAGCTGTCAGTGGCATCGAGCGTGTTTTCGCTGAATTTTTGCGTGATTTCGGCCAGCCGTTCCTGGATGGCGGCGTAACGTTCTTTGGCCGCGCCTTGCAGCTCGGCACCGCCCAGCACAAAGGCGCGCAGGGCGTTTTTGTGGGCTTGGGTTTGCTCGGCATTCAGACTGGTGGGGTCAATCGCCTTGTATTTGGCGTACAGGCGCTCGTCGCTGCCCAAGCGTGTCCAGAACTCGGTCACGCGGGGCAGGGCGGCGTTGTAGGCGGCGCGCAGTTCGGGCGTGTCGGCCACGCTGTTGAGGTGGCTCACCGCGCCCCAGGCCATGCCCAGACGCTCGGTGCTCACGTCCAGGGTGCGGGCGATGGCTTTCCAGTCAGCCGGAAAGTCGTCTGCCGTGACTGTTTCAAGGGCCTGGTCGGCAGCGGCCAGCAGTTCGTCCATGGCCGGAGCCACATGCTCGGGGGCAATGCGGTCAAACAGGGGCAGGCCAGAGGTGTCGAGCAAGGGGTTGGTCATGGGTTTTCCAGAGACAGAGAGATCAGGGGCGGCAGATGTTGAAGACATGGATCCCGGGTCAAGCCCGGGATGACAGATTACATGGATTCTGGGACAAGCCCGAGATGACAACTTGCATGGATCTCGGGTCAAGCCCGGGATGACAACTTACTTGGAGGCACGTTCAGCCGCTTCAAGGGTGTTGACCAGCAGCATGGTGATGGTCATGGGGCCCACGCCGCCGGGCACGGGGGTGATGTGGCTGGCGACTTCTTTCACGCCTTCAAAGTCCACATCGCCACACAGCTTGCCTTCGTCATTGCGGTTCATGCCCACGTCCAGTACCACGGCGCCGGGCTTGACCATGTCAGCGGTCAGCACATTCCGTTTGCCCACGGCCGCCACGATCACATCGGCTTGCTGGGTCAGCGCCTTGAGGTTTTGGGTGCGCGAGTGCGCCACCGTCACCGTGGCGTCTTTTTGCAGCAGCATCAGCGCCATGGGCTTGCCCACGATGTTGCTGCGGCCAATGACCACGGCGTGCTTGCCACGCAGGTCGTAGCCGATGCTTTCCAGCATCTTTATGCAGCCATAGGGCGTGCAGGGCCAAAAGCCAGGCATGCCGGTCATCAGGGCCCCGGCGCTGGCGATGTGAAAGCCGTCCACGTCCTTGGCCGGGCTGATGGCTTCGATCACTTTTTGCGCGTCGATGTGGGCGGGCAGGGGCAGTTGAACCAGGATGCCGTGGATGGCCGGGTCGTTGTTCAGCGCTTCCACGCGGGCCAGCAAGTCCGCTTCGGTCATGGTGGCTTCGTATTTCTCAAGCACCGAATGCAGACCACTGTCTTCGCAGGCTTTGACCTTGTTGCGCACATAAACCTGGCTGGCCGGGTTGTCGCCCACCAGCACCACGGCAAGACCCGGGGTGATGCCTTTGGCTTTGAGGGCCTGGGCGCGGGTGGCGACTTCGGTGCGCAGTTGTTTGGACAGGGCATTGCCGTCGATGAGTTGTGCGGTCATGTGTGAATACTCGAAAAGTCAGAGAAAAAATGCAAAACGCCCGACGGGTGCGGGCGTTTCGGGTGTGGCGGGGTGGATCAGGCCTTGGGTGCGTTTTGCCCCAGCGCGATCTTGAGCAGGTCGGCCACGGTGTTGGCGTTGAGCTTTTCCATGATGTTGGCGCGGTGCGCTTCGACCGTTTTGATGCTGATGCCCAGATCGTCGGCGATCTGCTTGTTCAGGCGACCGGCGACGATTCGCTCCAGCACCTGCGCTTCGCGGCCCGTCAGCTTGGACAGCAGCGCGTCGCGGCTGGCGGCTTGCTGATAGCCTGCAAACGCTTCACGGGCTTCGTCCAGCATGCGCTCAACCAAACTGAGCAGTTCTTCTTCCTTGAAGGGCTTCTGGATGAAATCCATCGCACCCTTTTTCATGGTGTTCACGGCCATGGGCACGTCGCCGTGGCCGGTGATGAACACGATGGGCAGGGGGGGATTTGCGCTCGATCAGGCGGTCTTGCAATTCCAGACCGGTCATGCCGCCCATGCGGATGTCGGCGATCAGGCAGGCCACTTCGCGGGGGTCGTAGCGGCTGATGAAAGACTCGGCACTGTCAAAACAACGCACCCGGTAATCTTTGCCTTCCAGCAACCACTGCAAGGAATCGCGAACGGCTTCATCGTCGTCAACGACATAAACCGTGCCTTTTTTTGGTATCAAACTCATTCGTTTACCCCAATGGGTTGTTGTGTGGTCAAGCGGTTTCGACCGGAATCCAGAAAGAGAATCGACATCCTGTGACCTCGCCGGCATTGTAGAGGTTCTCTGAAGTGATCCTGCCCTGGTGCGATTCGATGATGCTGCGGCACAAATTCAGGCCAATGCCCATGCCTTCCACCTTGGTGGAGAAAAAGGCCTCGTAGACCCGCTCGGTGTCTTCCGGCGGCAAGCCCTGGCCTGTGTCCGTGACGGAAAACTCCACCACCGATTGGTTGTCGATTTGCTTGGGCACGATGCGCAATTCCACCAGGCGCTGACCGGCGGGGCGGTTGGCGTTGTCGATCGATTCGGCCGCGTTTTTCATCAGGTTGATCAAGACCTGTTCGATCAAGATCGGGTCGACCATCAACTGCGGCAAGCGGGCGGCCACATGGTGGGTCAGGCGCACATGGCGTCTGCGCATTTCGATTTCGGCCAGTTCCAGCGATTCGCTGACCATGGCTGACACGTCGGACAGGGTTCTGTTGGGCTCGCTGCGCTTCACGAAACTGCGGATGCGCAAGATGATTTGCCCTGCACGCTGAGCCTGCCGGGCGGTTTTGTCCAGCGCGGACAGCAGGTCTTCTTCCTTCACCTGTTGTGACTTGATGCGCGAAATCATGCCGCTGCAGTAATTGCTGATGGCCGTCAGGGGTTGGTTCAACTCGTGCGCCACGCTGGACGCCATCTCGCCCATGGTGATCAGGCGGCTGGCGGTCTGGGCGCGTTCGGCCTGCTGAGCGGCCAGTTCTTCGGCTTGTCGGCGCGGGGTGATGTCGCTGGCAATCACCATCTGCGCCAGTCGCCCATCGGCCCAGTTGATGTAGCGTGAGCGCACTTCCAGCCATTTGCCCAGCTCGGACACGAAGATTTCGGCGTTTTCCGAACGCGCCACGGTCAGGCTCTCGGTAGGCAGCCCGACCATCTCGTCCACATCGTCCGAGCGCTTGGTGTCTTCGCTGGCACCCGCTTGCTGGACAAGGCGCAGGTGACCTTGCGTGTTTTGACCAAACCAGAGTCGGTACAGTTTGTTGGCAAACAGCAGCTCCTCGCTGCCCAGGGGGGCCACAGACACGGATGCATCCAGCGCTTCGAGCACGATGGTGAACCGTTCGTGTGAGCTGGCCAACTGTTCACGAATCCGGTTGGGTTCGGTGATGTCGGTCATCGAGGTCATCCAGCCGGTTTGCCGGCCACTTGCATCGATCAGGGGCGAGACGTACATGCGGGCATCGAACACGTGGCCATCCTTGCGCTTGACCCGCACTTGAAAACCACCGGCTGAATGTTGCCCGCTGATTTCCTCCTCCAGCCGTTTCATCAGCAGTTCCCTGTCCTGGTCAGGCCAGTAGGGAAAGGGGGCCACGGCCCCCACCAGTTCCGACTCACTCCAGCCGGTCATTTGGCAAAACGCAGGGTTCACGTAGGTGATTCGCCCGTGCATGTCCAGTGCCCGCATGCCGGTCAGCATGGAGTTTTCCATGGCGCGGCGGAAGTTGGTTTCTGCCACCAGCGCTTTTTGCGCCTGCAGCCGCCGGCGGGTGTGGCGCCAGTTGCCGATCAGCATCCAAGCGGTCATGACACTCAGCACGCTGACCAGCCAGAACAAGCCACTGCCGACCAGCCCCTGAGATGTGCGCCAGGCTTGGGCGCGCAGGATCAAATCATTGCCGACGGGCGAGACCGGCACCTCGTAGTCGTTGTTGGGCTGGTCACTGCCGGGCAACAAGCGCCACAGCGCAATTCGCCCGGGAATGGTTTGTCCGGCCAGCAAGCGGCCCTTGCCGTCTTGCAGGGCCACGGCGTACTTGGCCAGGATCTCGGTCGGGATGCCGTAGCGCAACAAGCCCTCCATGCTGTATTCGGCCAGGATCACGCCGCTGAATCGACCTTGGTCGTTGCTCAGCGGGGTGTGCAACTGCAGCACGGGCACTTGGGCGTCTTTGTCTGATTCGGCATCCAATTGGCCGTAAATGGGCTGCATCAAATCACGCGCCAAGCTGAAGTGGCTCTCGGTTTCACCCACTTTCAGCACGGTGCCCGTGCGCATGTGTTGGCTGGGGGAAATGCTGGAGACGCTTTGGTTGGCGATGATGCGCCTGCGGTCATCGATCCAGGTGAGCGACAAGAATTCCGGGTACTGCTGAACCAGAGCTTCCGCCCGAGACAAAAACTGATCGGTGCGAATCTCCTTGTTCGACACGTCACGGGCCAGGCGCATGACCTGCTCTTGCCGTTCCAGCAGTCTCAGCCTCAAACGCTGTTGCGCATATTCCACATCGCGCTTGATGGCTTCTTGTTCGCGTTCAATTTCTTCGACGCGCAGGTACCAGAAAGCACTGGCAATGGCGGCCAAAAAAAGAACCACGGCCGCAACCGGGGCCAAGTTGGCAAAACGGTCTTGTCGATTGGGTGATTGGCGTAGCCACCACGAGCGCCACCACGCCCAAGGTCCGACTTTTTTCACGACGGCTGCTGCTTTGTTCAATTCCATACCCGGGAGTTTAGGTGACAACCCTTGCGTGATTCCCCGAATAGCCTGCTTGTGAGCCCATCCATTGCGTTGAAAATTTCACAATACAAAATCAGTGCGCACGATTTGAAATGTGAGCGAATATATGTGAAAATTGCGGCATCATTCAAACCACAACACCTTCATAGGAGACATGCATGACAGCGGCCATACCTCAACAGCCGAAGCAAGATCTGGACTCACAAGAGACCCGGGAATGGATGGACGCCTTGTCCGCCGTGATCGAAAAAGCGGGGCCTGAGCGCGCCCACTTTCTGCTTGAAGAACTACTGGAAGAAGCCCGCCAGCACAGCATCGATCTGCCGTTTTCAGCCACCACCGGTTACGTGAACAGCATCGAGCCCAACGAAGAGGCCCGTTGCCCCGGCAACATCGAGATCGAAGAGCGCCTGCGCGCCTACATGCGCTGGAACGCCATGGCCATGGTCGTCAAGGCCAACCGCCACAACCCCGCTGACGGTGGCGACCTGGGCGGGCACATCGGCTCGTTCGCCTCGCTGGCCCACATGTTTGGTGCAGGTTTTAACCATTTCTGGCACGCCGAGAGCGAAAACCACGGCGGTGATTGCCTTTACATCCAAGGCCATGTGTCGCCCGGCGTGTATGCCCGCGCTTATCTGGAAGGCCGCCTGACCGAAGAGCAGTTGCTCAACTTCCGCCAGGAAGTCGATGGCAAAGGTTTGTCAAGCTACCCGCACCCCAAACTGATGCCCGAGTTCTGGCAGTTCCCCACCGTGTCGATGGGTCTGGGCCCATTGATGGCGATCTACCAAGCGCGCTTTTTGAAATACCTGCACGCCCGCGGCATTGCCAACACCGAAAACCGCAAGGTTTGGGTGTTCTGCGGCGACGGCGAGATGGACGAAGTTGAATCGCTGGGCGCGATTGGCTTGGCCGCTCGCGAGAAGCTGGACAACCTGATTTTTGTCGTCAACTGCAACCTGCAGCGCCTGGACGGCCCGGTGCGCGGCAACGGCAAGATCGTGCAAGAACTCGAAGGCGAGTTCCGCGGTTCCGGCTGGAACGTCATCAAGCTCTTGTGGGGCAGCGAGTGGGACAGCTTGCTGGCCCGCGACAAGGACGGCGCGCTGCGCAAGCTGATGATGGACACCCTGGACGGCGACTACCAGGCCTTCAAAGCCAACGATGGCGCTTATGTGCGCAAGCATTTCTTTGGCCGCGACCCCCGCACGCTGGAAATGGTGGCCCACTTGTCAGACGACGACATCTGGAACCTCAAGCGCGGTGGCCACGACCCGCAAAAGGTGTATGCCGCTTACCACGAAGCCGTGAACACCAAAGACCAGCCCACCGTGTTGCTGATCAAGACCGTCAAGGGTTTTGGCATGGGCAAAGCGGGCGAGGGCAAAAACACTGTCCACCAGACCAAAAAGCTGACGGACGAAGACATCAAGTACATGCGCGATCGCTTCAACCTGCCAATCCCTGACAGCGAGTTGCCCAATATCCCTTTCTACAAGCCTGCAGAAGACACGCCCGAAATGCGCTACCTGCACGAGCGCCGCAAAGCCCTGGGCGGCTACTTGCCCAAGCGCCGCGTCAAGGCTGAAGAAAACTTCACCGTGCCGTCTTTGGAAACCTTCAAGGCCGTGATGGAGCCCACTGCCGAAGGCCGTGAAATCTCGACCACCCAAGCCTATGTGCGCTTCCTCACGCAGCTCTTGCGCGACCAGGCCCTGGGCCCACGTGTGGTACCCATTTTGGTGGACGAAGCCCGTACCTTTGGTATGGAGGGCTTGTTCCGCCAGATCGGTATTTACAACCCTGCGGGCCAGCAGTACACCCCGGTCGACAAAGACCAGGTCATGTACTACAAGGAAGACAAAGCCGGTCAGATCCTGCAAGAAGGCATCAACGAAGCCGGTGGCATGTCCAGCTGGATCGCTGCGGCCACCAGCTACAGCACCAGCAACCGCATCATGGTGCCGTTCTACGTGTACTACTCGATGTTTGGCTTCCAGCGCATTGGCGACTTGGCCTGGGCGGCGGGCGACATGCAGGCACGCGGCTTCTTGCTCGGCGGCACATCGGGCCGCACCACGCTCAACGGCGAAGGCTTGCAGCACGAAGACGGTCACAGCCACATCATGGCCAACACCATCCCCAACTGCGTGTCTTATGACCCCACCTTCGCGCACGAAGTTGGCGTCATCCTGCACCACGGCCTCAAGCGCATGGTTGAGAAGCAAGACAACGTCTTCTATTACCTGACGCTGCTGAACGAAAACTACGCCATGCCTGGCCTGACCCCCGGCACCGAAGAGCAGATCATCAAGGGCATGTATTTGTGCAAGCCGGGTGCGGAAGGGACCAAACGCGTGCAGTTGCTGGGCTCGGGCACCATCCTGCGCGAATCCATTGCCGCACAAACCCTGCTGGCCACCGACTGGGGCATCCAGGCCGACGTGTGGAGCTGCCCAAGCTTCAACGAGCTGACCCGCGACGGCCAAGACGCCGAGCGCTTCAACCTGCTGCACCCGCTGGAAACACCCCGTGTGTCGTTTGTGGGTCAACAACTGGCCAAGCACAGCGGCCCCGTGGTGGCCTCGACCGACTACATGAAGGCCTATGCCGAGCAGATCCGTCCTTTCATCCCGAAGGGTCGCACCTACAAAGTGCTGGGCACCGACGGTTTTGGCCGCTCCGACTTCCGCAGCAAGCTGCGCGAGCACTTCGAGATCAACCGCCACTACATCGTGGTCGCGGCACTCAAGGCACTGAGCGAAGACGGCGCAGTGCCCGCCACGCAAGTGGCCGAGGCCATCAAAAAGTACGGCATCAACACCGACAAGATCAACCCGCTGTACGCATAAATCCGGGAGACACACATGGCATTGGTAGAAGTACAAGTCCCGGACATCGGGGATTTTGATGAAGTGACCGTCATTGAATTGATGGTCAAAGTGGGCGACACCGTGAAGGCCGAGCAATCGCTGATCACGGTCGAATCTGACAAAGCCTCGATGGAAATCCCATCGAGCACGGCGGGCGTCGTCAAAGAAATGCGCGTCGCTTTGGGTGACAAGGTCAAGCAAGGCTCCATCGTGCTGGTGGTCGAAGCCGCTGGCGCAGTTGCCGCTCCAGCTGTTGCACCGGCTGCTGCTGTGGCCGCACCAGCGCCTGCTTCTGCGCCTGTTGCGGTGGCCCCGGTGGCTGCCGTGGCCGCAGCACCTGCTGCATCTGGCCCCGTGCAAGTGTTTGTGCCCGACATTGGCGATTTCAAAGACGTGGTCGTCATCGAAGTGATGGTCAAGCCCGGCGACACCATCAAGGTCGAGCAATCGCTGATCACCGTCGAGTCCGACAAAGCCTCGATGGAAATCCCGTCTTCGGCGGCTGGCGTGCTCAAAGAGCTCAAAGTCAAAGTGGGTGACACGGTCAACATTGGTGACCTGCTGGCGGTGCTGGAAGGCACAGCTGTTGCGGCTGCACCCGCAGCGGCTGCTGTTGCGGCTGCTCCTGTTGCCGTGGCTTCGGCCCCAGCGGCTGTGCAAACGCCCGTCGCGGCGGCCGCCGCTGCCGTGGCAGCGCCTGCCCACGCACCCGGTGGCAACACCGTGGGCTTGCCCCACGCGTCGCCCTCGGTGCGCAAGTTCGCACGCGAGCTGGGTGTGCCGCTCGACGAAGTCAAAGGCTCCGGCCTCAAAGGCCGCATCACGGCCGATGACGTCCAAACCTTCACCAAAGCCGTCATGTCTGGCGCTGCGCAGACCAAAGCGCAAGCGGCCAAAGCCCCTGCGGCTTCGGGCGGTGGTGGTTCCGAGTTGGGCCTGATCCCCTGGCCCAAGGTCGACTTCGCCAAGTTCGGCCCCATCGAGCGCAAAGAGATGGGCCGCATCAAGAAGATCAGCGGTGCGAATTTGCTCCGCAACGCCATCATGATTCCGGCCGTCACCAACCACGACGACGCCGACATCACCGACCTCGAAGCCTTCCGCGTCTCGACCAACAAAGAGAACGAGAAGAGCGGCGTGAAGGTCACGATGCTGGCGTTCCTGATCAAGGCTTGCGTGGCCGCGCTCAAGAAATACCCCGAGTTCAACAGCTCGCTCGACGGCGATGCGCTGGTCTACAAAAACTACTGGCACATCGGCTTTGCCGCTGACACGCCCAATGGTTTGATGGTCCCCGTCATCCGCGATTGCGACAAAAAAGGCGTGCTGCAAATCAGCCAGGAAATGGGCGAATTGGCCAAGAAAGCCCGCGACGGCAAACTCGGCCCAGCCGAAATGTCCGGCGCGACTTTCACCATCTCCAGCCTCGGCGGCATTGGCGGCAAGTACTTCACGCCCATCATCAACGCGCCCGAAGTGGCCATTTTGGGTGTGTGCAAGAGCACCATGGAACCCGTCTGGGACGGCAAGCAGTTTGTGCCGCGCCTGATGCTGCCTTTGAGCCTGACATGGGATCACCGCGTCATCGACGGCGCCGCAGCGGCACGCTTCAACGCGTTCCTGGGTCAAATCCTCAGCGACTTCCGTCGCGTGTTGCTCTAAGGACTTGATATGGCACTGATAGATATTCAAGTTCCCGATATTGGCGACTTCGACGAAGTCACGGTGATCGAGTTGATGGTCAAGGTGGGCGATACCGTCAAACCTGACCAAAGTCTGATCACCGTGGAGAGCGACAAGGCCTCCATGGAAATTCCATGCAGCCACGGTGGCGTGGTCAAAGAACTCAAGGTCAAGTTGGGCGACAAGGTCAAGCAAGGCTCGGTGGTGTTGGTGCTGGAAGGTGAGGGCGCTTCAGCCGCTCCTGCCTCTGCAGTTCCTGCGGCAGCCTCCGCGCCAGCCGCATCTGCGCCCGTGGCAGCCACACCCGCACCCACTGCCTCGTCCTTCGGCGGCTCGGCCGACATCGAGTGCGATGTGCTCGTGTTGGGCGGTGGCCCCGGCGGCTACTCGGCGGCGTTTCGTGCAGCCGATCTGGGCCTCAAAGTCGTGATCGTTGAGCGCTACGCCACCTTGGGCGGTGTGTGCCTGAACGTCGGTTGCATCCCCTCCAAAGCCTTGCTGCACGTCGCAGCGGTGATGGACGAAGTGGCTCACATGGCCGATTTGGGTGTTGACTTCGGTGCACCGGTGGTCAACATCGACAAGCTGCGCGGCCACAAAGAAAAAGTCATTGGCAAGCTCACAGGCGGCTTGGCTGCCATGGCCAAGATGCGCAAGATCACCACCGTGCGTGGCTTGGGCCAATTCGTGGGTGCCAACCACCTTGAAGTGTCTGAGACCACCGGCACCGCGCAAGAACAAAACGGCAGCAAAAAAGTGATCGCCTTCAAAAAGGCCATCATCGCTGCAGGTTCGCAAGCTGTGCGTTTGCCTTTCATGCCCAACGACCCACGCGTGGTCGACAGCACTGGCGCTTTGGAACTCAAAGAAGTGCCTAAGCGGATGCTCATTTTGGGCGGCGGCATCATCGGCCTAGAGATGGGCACCGTTTACAGCACGTTGGGCGCACGCCTGGACGTGGTGGAAATGATGGACGGCCTCATGCAAGGCGCTGACCGCGACTTGGTGAAGATCTGGCAAAAGATGAACGCCAAGCGCTTTGACAACATCATGCTCAAGACCAAGACCGTGTCCGCACGCGCCTTGCCAGAAGGCATTGAAGTCACGTTCGAGAGCGCTGAACCCGGTGGCACCGCCCCCGCGCCGCAGGTGTACGACCTCGTGTTGCAAGCCGTGGGCCGCACGCCCAATGGCAAAAAACTCGCCGCTGAAAAAGCTGGTGTGTCTGTGACCGACCGTGGCTTCATCAACGTCGACATTCAAATGCGCACCAACGTGCCGCACATCTTTGCCATTGGCGACATCGTGGGCCAGCCCATGTTGGCGCACAAGGCTGTGCACGAGGCGCATGTGGCGGCCGAAGTGATTGCGGGCGAACTGCAAGGCAACAAAGAGCTGGCAGCAGCGGCGTTCAACGCACGCGTCATCCCCAGCGTGGCCTACACCGACCCCGAAGTGGCATGGGTGGGTTTGACCGAAG
This sequence comes from Limnohabitans sp. 2KL-1, assembly GCF_003063435.1. Taxonomy (GTDB): domain Bacteria; phylum Pseudomonadota; class Gammaproteobacteria; order Burkholderiales; family Burkholderiaceae_C; genus Limnohabitans_A. The sequence goes on from NZ_NESL01000004.1 coordinate 128,723, forward strand.
ACCAAGCCAAAGCGCAAGGCATCAAGGTGAAAAAGGGCTTGTTCCCTTGGACCGCCTCGGGCCGCGCCATTGCCAACGGCCGCGACGAAGGCGTGACCAAACTGCTGTTTGACGACAGCCCCGAAGCGCACGGCCACGGCAAGATCTTGGGCGGCGGTATGGTCGGCACGCACGCGGGCGACATGATTGGCGAGATTGCTCTGGCCATCGAGATGGGCGCAGACGCGGTGGACATCGGCAAAACCATCCACCCACACCCCACGCTGGGCGAAAGCATCGGCATGGCGGCAGAAGTGGCGCACGGTAGCTGCACGGACTTGCCGCCGTCGAAGAAGTAGATAAGCGGCAGCGCTTTGAAAGTAAGAAGCCCGAACAGGCAACGGTTCGGGCTTCTTACTTACTGGCTACTCGCAATGCGTAGCTGTGTATCTTCCATCGGTGTATGGGGCTGATCGGTTCCACTCGGAAAAAGCCTGATGGGATGCTTGCAATTTTAGTTATTCGATGCACAATAACCCTATGCTCACCGTCATCGAAAGCCCCGAATTTATGGACTGTGCCGCCAAAATTTGGAGCGAAGACGAGCGCCATGCCTTTGTGGACTGGATAGCCAACAACCCCGATGCGGGTGACGTGATACCCCGCACTGGTGGTCTGCGCAAGGTGCGTTGGGTGCGTGCTGGCATGGGGAAAAAAGGCGGGGCGCGGGTGATTTACTTCGTGCGCAATGCCCGCGGTGAGCTGGTGCTGGTAACGGTCTACACCAAGGGCCGTATTGAAAACATTCCTGCGCACCTGTTGCGCGCTTTGAAGGAGAAATACGATGTCTGATGCAGCAAGACAAGTTGATACCGATACTGCGTCCCTACTCGCATCGATTGAGCGGGGGCTTGCGCAGACCGCACGCGGTGAAGGGCGCGTCAACACCCCAGAGCAGATCATGGCGCGGCGCTTAGGCGGACGGCCCGTACAGGCCGAGCACAAGAAGCCTGTCACCCTGCGCCTCGATGCCGATGTGTTGGAGCGCTGGCGTGCCAGTGGCAAAGGCTGGCAGACAAGGGCTGCGTTGGCACTGGCGAAGTCGGCACCCGGCGCGGCTTGAAGGGCTTTTGACCGAAGACCAAGCCAAAGCGCAAGGCATCAAGGTGAAAAAGGGCTTGTTCCCTTGGACAGCGTCTGGCCGCGCCATTGCCAACGGCCGCGACGAAGGCGTGACCAAACTCCTGTTTGACGATTCACCCGAGGCCCACGGCCACGGCAAGATCTTGGACGGCGGCATGGTGGGCACGCATGCGGGCGACATGATTGGCGAGATCGCTTTGGCGATTGAGATGGGCGCAGACGCTGTGGACATTGGCAAAACCATCCACCCCCACCCCACGCTGGGCGAAAGCATCGGCATGGCGGCGGAGGTGGCGCATGGCAGCTGTACGGACTTGCCGCCTGGCAAGAAGTAAGCGTTGTCGCTTCCAAACAAAGCCGCCAGCCTGCGAGGGTTGGCGGCTTTGTTTCATGCAGGGTGTTTACCGTCATTCATGGGGGTATTCAAGAAGTCGATCACCTCATAGAGTCAGCGCTTTGACATTGATTCTGTATGGACCCCCTTGAACTCACGCTGATGGAAGCGGCCGCAGCACTGCACACACGACAACTCGGGCACTTGGAATATGTCCACGCCTTGCTTGCGCAAACCGACCGATTGGCCCATCTGAATGCCTGGATCAGCCGTGATCCTGAGCGATTGATCCAGCAAGCCAAGGTCCTCGATCAAGCCTCAAGTGCGCAGCCTGATCATCGACCTTTGGCGGGCATGCCCGTGGCGATCAAGGACAACATCGACACCGCTGATCTGCCGACCAGTGGTGGCACAAGGGCATTGCTGGCCTCCAGACCCACGCGCAATGCCGCCGTGGTCGAGTGTCTGCTGCAGTCGGGCGGCTTGATCGCGGGCAAAACCAATCTGCACGAACTGGCCTTGGGGGGCACCAACCACAACGCGGTCACAGGTGCTTGTCGCAACCCCTGGAACCCCTTGCTCATCCCGGGCGGTAGCAGTGGCGGCTCTGCAGTGGCAGTGGCCTCGCGCATGGTGCCCGCTGCACTGGGCACAGACACAGGCGCCTCAGTGCGTCTGCCTGCTGCATTGTGTGGTGTGGTCGGGTTCAGGCCCAGCAAGGGCCGCTACGGATCGCAAGGTATCTTGCACTTGTCACCCACCAAGGACACCGTGGGGCCCATGGCTCGCAGTGTTGCAGACGTAGCCTGGCTCGACAGTCTCTTGGCACAAGACCGACTGGACATGCCTCGTGTGTCGCTCAAGGGCCTGCGCCTGGGCATCCTGCGAGGGGACTTTTTCGAAGGTGCCGACCCGCAAGTTCTGGTGGTCATTGAGCAAGCGCTGGATACGCTGGTCTCTGAAGGCGTTGTGTGCGTGCCGCTGGATGTGCCAGACCTGAAACGTCACAACGATGCCACGGGTTCGACCTTGGTGATGTTCGAAATGATGCAAAGTCTGCCTGCTTATGCCGAGGCACAAGGGCTGTCCATGGAGGCCCTGCTGGCAGGCGTGGGCAGCCCGGACGTGGCCCTGCTCTTGTCAGGGCAACTCGGCCATGAGCGCGTCACGGCCACGGCCTATGCTGCGGCACAAGCCAGGCGACAAAAACTGCAAGCCGCTTACGCCCGCCACTTTGCCGACCACCGTCTGGATGCCCTGGCATTTCCTACCTGCCTCATGACCGCTCCGCCTGTGGGGCATGACGACAGGGTTGATTTGAATGGGCAACAAGTGCCCACGTTCAAAACCTTGATCCGCAACACCGATCCCGGCAGCAATGCGGGACTGCCCGGTATCAGCCTCCCGGCGGGTTTGACGGCAGAGGGCTTGCCGGTGGGGCTGGAGCTGGACGGCCCCTTGGGCACGGATCGCCACCTTTTGGGTGTGGCTGCGGCCATTGAACGGGCTTTGCCACCCCTGCCACGCCCACCGTTGGCTTATGCCTGATGCAAAAGCTGCCCGATGTGGGCGGCCAGTTTGTTGCGCCCCTGAACGCCAAGCTTTTCAAACGCATGGCTCAGGTGATAACGCACGGTGGTAAAGCCAATCTGGAGCTGGCGTGCAACTTCCTTGTCTGAGCAACCGTTCAGGCAATGCACCACCACATCGGCCTCGCGCTGGCTGAGCTGGCAATGTCCAGTCAAGACTTGGCGCAGCTCGGATTCGTCATGACCCCTCCAAGCGGTCTTGGGGGTCTCCACTGCTTCAAGGCGACTCAATGCCGCCGTGAATACCGGGGCAAGGATGTTCAGGCAAGCCATGTCCTGCCGACTGAAGTCTTCTCGTCCCTTTGCGCGGTAAATGACCAAATCGCCCAGACACGCATCACCACGGTAGGCGTACAGGTTCACGCCCCAGTGAATACCGTCCTGACGCAGGTGGTCGTTGTAAAACTCGGAGCCTTCAAGTTCTTGTGCAGAACACACATCGCTGACCCGCGCGGGTGAGCGCAAGGCCCGCAGGCGCGGTGTGATGAGATCACAAAACTGGAAGTGGTCCTCATATGCTCGGATTCTGGAGGGCTTGACGTTGTAGGACGCGCAAATGGTGTACCGATTCGTTTTGGCACTCCATTGACGCGACACCAGATGATCGGCCTGCATGAACTGCGCCAAGGGTTGCGCGAGCGTTTGGAGTAATTGTGCTTTCGAGACATCCGAGGCCATCACTGCGCACAGGTCTGCCAGCATTTTGGATTGTTGTGTGTTCAGGTACATGGTGTGTGTTGGACTTCTCAGGAGTTTCCAAAGTTATCAAATCACTCTTCAAGGTCAAGAGAGATTACCCTTTGCCGTTGTTCCTCTTGACGACTCGACCATCAATCTTGAGGGTGTTCCAAGTGCACCGAAAAACCTAAAGTCTCGCAGTGTTTTATTTTTTTTGACTTTCAAGGAGCCGTGATGAAAACGAAAATCTGGTTGAGCAGCGTGTTTCTGCTGTTGTCTGGGCTGGCACACGCCAGCGACCCGGTGCCCCTCAAAGTGTTGGTGGGTTTTGGGGCTGGCGGGTCGGCTGATCTGGCAGCACGTCTGTTGGCCGAGCGCCTCAAGGATGAATTGGGGCGTCCTGTGGTCGTTGAAAACCGCGTGGGCGCGGGCGGCCGCATCGCTGCTGAAGCCCTGAAGAACGCTGCACCCAACGGGGCGACAGTCATGTTGGCTCCGATTGTGGTGCCCGTACTGGCACCGCTGGTCTACAAGAAACTCAACTACGACGTGCAAAAAGACCTTGCGCCTGTGGCGCACATTGCCGACTTCCAGTTTGGTGTGTCGGTCAAGGCCGACAGTCCGATTCGCAGCATTGCCGACTTGGTGTCGGTGGTTAAAAAGACCCCTGCTCTGGGCACATTCGGCTCGCCTGCGCCTGGCAGCTTGCCGCATTTCTTTGGCGTGATGATTGGCCAGAAAACGGGTCTGGACATGACCCATGTTCCCTACAACGGTGGCGCGCAATTGATGACCGCGCTCATCGGGGATCAAGTGACCCTGGGCATTGATACGCTGGTGGACCAGGGCGAGATGCACCGCTCAGGCAAAAGTCGCATCCTGGCTACATCAGGACCCCAGCGCAATGCCTTGTTTCCAGATGTACCCACGCTGCGCGAATCGGGCTTCAAGGATTTGGTCGGCGTGGGCTGGTTTGCTTTGTTCGCACCAGGCGGCACCGATTCAACGCAGATCAACACCTTGAACGCTGCAGTCAACCGCGCTTTGAAAAACCCTGCGCTCAAAGACCGCTTCACCAAAATGGGCCTGGAAATCGGTGGTGGCAATCCTCAAGACCTGCAAGCGCTGATCACCACGGAGACCGCCCGCTGGACACCCGTGGTCAAGGCCTCGGGTTTCACGGCCGACTGATACACCCCTCAATTCAAATCAAAAATGGCCAAGTGGAATAAGTCCACTTGGCCATAACCGTTGTGTCAAACTGACTGGGTGCCGGTCATCATCCCATCACAGGTGCTTTGATCGAACCCCAAACGGCTTCCATGCCCATGCCAATGGCCAGCAAATTGGCATCCGAACCCAAGGGTCCATCGATTTGCATACCCACCGGCAAACCGCCAGCCGTCAAGCCCGCAGGGATGGACACGCTCGGAATGCCCACGTTGGTGCAAGGATCGGTGTTGCGAATGCAGGTGCCAAAGGTGTCTTTGTCCTTTTGCTCCACACCCCCCACGGTGTAGCTGAGGGTTTTGGAGCCATTGGCTGCATCGATTTTGGGCGCAGCCAGCAGCGTGGTGGGGAACATGACGGCTTCCACGCCTTGCGCTGCAAAGTAATCTTTGTAGAGTTTTTGCAAAGCCGGGCGCTTCGTGGCCATGACATCAGGGTAAGCCGCGCCGAAGACATCTCCAGCGATGGCACCAAATGCGCCTTGAACGTCGGGGCTGGCGAGTTGGTCGCTGACTTCCTTGACCGTTTTGACGGGCGCATTGTTGGCCACCAGATAAGCAGGAATGGCTGCGACGGGCTCGTGCAATGCGATGGGAAATGAAATCGCGTCGTTGAGCGCCATGATGCCGTCCAGATCGGCCTCGACAAACACCACGCCCGCATCGGCCAATTTTTGTTTGGCGGCCACGGCCACGGCCTTGACGCTGTCATCGAGTCCAGCCCAAAAGCTGGCAGGGAGACCGATTTTCAGTCCTTTGAGGTTTTTCGCGGAAGGTAAAGCGGTGCCTGTGATCACGGCATCAAGCAAGGCCAGGTCGGCCACGGTGCGCCCCATGGGCCCCAAGGTGTCACGCGTGGTGCTGATGGGCAAAGCGTCATTGGCTGTGTCCGGGTAGCGTCGTCCTTTACCAACGCCGTCACCTACAGAAGGGCGAAAACCGGCGATGCCACAAAATGAAGCAGGCACACGCGTCGAGCCACCTGTGTCGGTGCCCAAACCGGCGGGTGCAAAGCGTGTGGCAATCGCCACAGCGGTTCCACCTGAAGAGCCACCCGGAATGCGACTGCTGTCATACGGATTCTTGCAGGGGCGGGTGGCTGCTTTCGTGATGGGGTCAATACCCAAAGTGAAGTTGGTGGAGGTGATGCCAAATGCCCATTCATGCAAGTTGGACTTGCCCAGAACAATGGCACCGGCATCGATCAATTTTTGCAAGGAAGGGGCATTGTTGGCGGGCTGGAAATTGCGCAACGAAGAAGTCCCGCCGGTTGTTTTGAGGGCTTTGCTGTTGATGTTGTCTTTGACCACGATGGGCAAACCCGCAAGCACGCCCAGCGTTTTGCCTGCAGCACGATCGGCATCCACCTGCTTGGCCACCGCCAGTGCACCTGCTTCGTCCAAGGTGATCATGGCGTTCAGGTCGGACACGGATTTGGCACGTTGAATCAGGGTCGTGACATACGCTGTCGCGCTCAGGCTGCCTGCCTTGAGTGCAGCCAATGCCTGTGTGGCAGTCAGGGCCAGTTGCTCGTCTGTGGTCAGAGTTGCTGCGGTACTCGTGCCACCGCAAGCGGTGAGGCCCGTCCCGCCCAGCAATGCGGCGGCAGAAACTGCACTGGTATTCTTGAAAAATTGACGACGAGAAGTATTGAGGGTCATGTGTGTCTCCTGAAATGGGAATCTAACGTCTCGATTGACGTTCATGACATGCTAAGAACACCGATCACTTACAGACATCCTGCAAACTGAGGAGGCTTCAGTGGTTCTCAAAGCCTCAATTTATGCACCAGCGCCGCGCGGCTGTTAACACCCACTTTGCGAAAAGCATTTTCCAGATGCGTGCGCACAGTGGTAGTGGAAATCTCCAGCTGGCGTGCAATTTCCTTGTCTGGCAAACCCAGCATCACCAAGCGCGCAGTGTCCTGCTCGCGGGTTGTCAGTCGCTGGGCAAAGAGGTTCATGGTCTCAGGCGCATCGTGACCTGGGCGCTGCGCCCGTGCCAGCGCCGTTACAAAGGCCGGTTGCAGCATGTCCAGTAAACGCATCTCGTCGGCACTGAAGTTCTCACGTCGACGATCGCGCCAAATGCGCATATCACCCAGGTTATTCCCCTGGTGCCAGGCATAGAGGTTGACACCCCAGTACAAGCCATCCTTCATCAGGAAATCATTGAAAAATTCGGTTTTTCGCAGATATTCATGGGGTAAAACATCCGTGGCCCTGACCGCTACACGGTAGCGCTGCATCAAAGGAGTGATCGGGTCATGGAATTGGTAATAGGTTTCATAGGCTCGCAAGTTGAGCGGCTCCATGTTGATCTGCGTGCTGTGCCCAAAACTTTGCTGTATTGGCTGCCAAACAAAGCTTGCATAAAACTGGGCTTGCAACAATTGCATGACCAAGTCGCCCATGATTTCCCGAATTTCCTTCTCTTCATGGGGTTCTGCCAGTGTTTGCATGATTCGACCCAACAATTGGGTTTGCTTGCCTGTCAGGTACATCGATGTTCCTTGCTTTTCTTGACGATGGCGTGCTGCGAATTACATCCTGATAAGGCCCGTTTACGCACGGGGGTTTATCCCCTCCTGAATTCCAAGGAAGATCGAGTGCCGGTGGTGCATTTTTGGGCGTGAACACGCCGAGACCATCCACCCACACCCCACGCTGGGCGAAAGCATCGGCATGGCGGCGGAAGTGGCGCACGGTAGCTGCACGGACTTGCCGCCTGGCAAGAAGTAAAACGCTTCGCGTTGCAAACAAAGAAGCTGCCAACCAGAAAGGGTTGGCGGCTTCTTTCTTTATGGCTGGCCTCAGGATTTGCGCAGACAGGCTGTCGTAGCGCTTCCCAGTGGCTTCGGCGCAGGCCTGTGCAAAGTCGCTTGGTTTTAAAACTCCCTCGCAGCCTCAGCCAGTCCATTCAGAATGGCGTCGCTGACCTGCAGTGGAAACCCTTCCGGTAACAAGCGTTGCACAGTTTCAATGACGGCCGATGTTTGTTCAATAACTTGCTCAAATGGGCTGCCCACGCCCTCTGGGGCGATGCCGTGCCGCTTGGCCAGCTCGCGCCAATGGCGGGGCTGGATGTCGCGCATTTTGTAGTGTGCGTTTTTGCCCCTCACGGCCATGGCCATGCTGACTTTGTGCGGCGACACGAGCTTGGGGCCTTCGCCCAGCACGGGGTAGACCGAGAGCACGTCATACACAGGCGTCATGGCAAAGCTGCCTCCGGCCTTGATGTGAATGCTGAAGTTTTTGGCGTGGCCATCGCTGGCCCGCAGCAGCCAAAACAAGAATTGGGCTTTGATGAAGTTGTTTTTGTCCTGCACGGCCTGGGTGGAGCCGCTGAGCAAATTCAGAATCTTGTCCATGCCCGGCCCGCCATCGGATTCGTACTTTTGGTGGCTCGGGTAGCCCAGTGCTTGGCACATGTCTTCTTGCGGCAGGCGAATCAGCCATGAACGGTCGGCAGACCAGGCGCGGTCAAACCGCTCGACGGCCAGGGCCTTGATGTCTTCGAACTGCGCCATGGTGCAGTTGGCCACGGGCAGGCCATAGGCCTTGATGATTTGCGCGCACAGCCATTCGTTTTCCACCGAGGTGGCCATGTCCATTTGCAGATTGCCCACCAAACCCAGCGGCAGCTTGAGAATGTGGGTGGTGGGTGTGGCACCCAAGGGGCGCATCCACTGGCCGTTGATCTGGAGCAGGGCGGTTTTTTCTTGTGCACCCGCCAAAGAGATCCGAAAGTCGTCGGCATGCAGCGCATCTCCTGGCCCCGTGCTGGCAGTGCTTCTGAGCAGTTGGGCCACTTCGGCCTCGTTCATGGCTTGGGCGGCAATGCTTTGACCATCGCCTGGGGCTTCTTTGGGCGAAAGGCTTTCAGGCAGCAGGCGAATGGCGCCCACACTGTCACGACCCACTTCGGCCAGCAAGTCAAAGGTGCTTTTGCCCTTGGTTTTGAACCGTGTTGCGATGCGGTCGCGCAGCCGCTGGCTGTCGGGCAGCAGGTTGTCAAACCATGCACCGACCTGTTCACCACGGTGCGGCTGGTTGCCCGGCGTGAAGGGCAGTGTGAGTGACAGCGGGCGAGCTTGTGGTGACTGCAGCCAACGGTCATCGTATTGAAGTTGGTCTTTGCCTTGTGTAACCGTCCAGGCACCGACCCGCTCGCCATTCATCCACAAAACAAGGCGTTTCATGGCGATCACCACTGCGCAGTGGGTTGGTTTGACGGTGCGAGCGCGGTCTGGACTGATTTAGGCTGCAGCACCAGTTCAACATCGAGGGCATTGAGCACGGCCATCAGCTTGGCCACGCTCATGTTGGCCGCATTGCGTTCGGCTGCGGAATAGGTTTGCTGGGTGACGCCCAGCCGAACAGCCAGTTCTGCCTGAGTCAGGCCCGCTGTTTTACGAAAGGCTGCAAGGATGGGCTGCAGTTGGTCAGGCGTTTGGAGAGGGTAGTTTTTCATACAGCATTTGATATGTATTTAATTTTTACACATTATGTGTTGTATTTTGGATTTACACAATATAGGCTGTAATTTGTGGGGAGCACGCAGCGTGGACTGCGCGGTCTTTCCACTCAAAACATCTGGCGTATGCGGCAGTTTGACACGGTCCTTTTTGAGCGCGTCGCCCTCAGCCCGGCAAAAGTGTCACCACTGGTGACACAAATCCACCCCGGCGCGGCCAGCGTGTTCAAAGACAGCTACTTGGTCGAATTTCTGGACCTGCCCGCTACCCACCTTGAAAGCGACCTGCAACGCGGCCTGTTGGTGCAACTGCGCCAATTCCTGCTTGAACTTTAGCGCGACTTCATTTTTGTGGGCAGTGAATACGCCAGCAGGATTTGGTGCTCAAAGAAAATACCGCTGAGTACAAGCTGGAGCCGGGCGAAGCCTTGGGTACGGCCAAGCCACAGGACAAGAAAGAAGAGTATCTGTCGCAGATCATCAACCGCCTGAACGAGGTGTTTGTGACCGACCAGCTCACCGACAAGGACATGGTGAACTACGCCTACACAATCCGCTACAAGGTGGGCGAGAACATCTTGGTGATGAAGCAGATCGAGAACAACTCGCCCGAGCAGGCCCTGCTGGGTGACTTCTCGAAGGCCATTGACGACGCGATCATGGACTGCAGCGAAGCCCACCAGAACCAGATGATGCAGCTACTGGGCGACCCCAGCAAAGCAGCCAACTTTGCGCGGATTGTGTTTGATCTGCTGGTGCAGGGGCAGGCAAGGAATCGTTGAAGCCGGATGAAGCTTTAACTGGCCTTCGTGGCTCAGGGCAAAGTCCAGCCCAACAGGCGTCAAAAATCCAAATTTGTGCTGAGTTGGGTTTTTAAGGGCCAAATTCAGAATATGCTTGTGTGGACTTTTTTGCACATATTTTGACTTCTCTGAATCTCGCTTTGACTAGAAGAGCGGCTGGCGCGGCGTGGGGGTTGTTGGTGGACTTGGATGACGAGTGATAACCATGAAGGGCTGCAAAGGCCTGGAGTTACCCGTTGTGGTCCTGCCCGGGGTGGGGCTAATGCCTGCCACTGGCAAAGACGAACAAGAGGCCGTGCGGGTGTTGTTTTATGTGGCAACGACGCGGACTAAGCAAAGGTTGGTAATTGGAGTAGGTCGGCATGGGGCGGTGTGAGCTTTACCCAACTAAAGCGATGCATGGCAATGCCATCCGCGCGACCTATAGTTATTTAAAACAGCAAATCGGAAAAGCAAATGGCAAAGCCAGATTTTGGAGGCGCTCGGGGCTCCTCAGCAGGAGACGACTTTCACGAATGGTGGGCGTTACGGCACGCCTTACCCCTTCTCACTGGCATGAATGACCTTGTAGCACTGACCGTCGAGGGTTTACTTGCTATCGACGAAACGGGTGCACCTGCAGATGCGTGGCTGGGAGTAGATTGCGCTCAGTACTTTGGCGGGTCCCAGCTTTCCAAAGCGACAAAAGTAGTGGTCGAACAGCTGAAGTATTCATCCGCGAATCCTGACTCACCATGGTCTCTCGCCCGCTTACAGGCCCCTACTAACGGCAAAAAGAACAACTCCGTCATTGCTCGCTTGGCTAGCGCTTATGCGGGATTTGAAGTGGACCCCAAAGTCAGGACAGACTTGATGGCAGTTTAAGTTGCACTCAACTTCTCGCAGCTGGACGGCGCTGCCCCGGTTTTTGCCTTTTGTATTGCAGGCTCAATCTCAATCCTGACTTCCCCGGCCCCAGTCCCGCTGGAGCGCAGCGCAACTGGGAGTCTTTCTCGAGTCCGGTATTTGTCCACGATCATCGCACCACCACCGCTTGACGTCTGGTGAACCTCTTGCGGTGTTTGGTTGTCCAGTGATTGGTGCGGGCGCTCGGTGTTGTAGAAAGCAAAGTATTTCGTCAGACCCACCAGCAACTCGCCCATCGTGGCATAGCCGTTGAGGTAGATGTCTTCATGCTTGACGCTCCTCCAAAGCCGCTCCACAAAGATGTTGTCATACGCCCGGCCCCGGCCGTCCATGCTGATGGCAATCTCCTCGCGCTTGAGCACGCCCGTGAAGGCAACGCTGGTGAATTGGCTGCCCTGGTCACTGTTGAACACCTCGGGCTTGCCATGCTCGCGCAAGGCGTCCTCCAGGCAGTCCACGCAAAAGGCAGCCTCCATGCTGTTGCTGATTCGCCAGCTCAGCACCCGCCTTGAATACCAGTCGATCACAGCCACCAAGTAAGCAAAGCCGCGCGCCAGCCGCACGTAGGTGATGTCCGTGCTCCAGACCTGATTGGCCCGTACCACTGGCACGCCGCGCAGGAGATAGGGGTACACCTTGTGCAGAGGGTGCGCCGCGCTCGTGTTGGGCCCTGGTGCCATCCCAGCCAGCGACATGCTGCGCATGAGGCGCTGCACCCGCTTGCGGTTGACCCGGTGCCCGCAGCGCCCCAAATACACCACCATCTTGCGACTGCCGTAGAAAGGGTGGCGCGTGTATTCCTCGTCGATCAAGCGCTTGAGCAGCTCGTCCGCCTCGACAAACACCACGGGTTTGCGCTTGACGTAGACCGTCGTGCGCGACACGCCAGCGAGCACGCACTGGCGCTTTTGCGTGACATCGGCATGGGCACCAATCCAGGCACGGCGGATCATGGCAGGCTGATCCCGGACTTTTTTTTGAGCCAGTCCAGCTCCATCTTCAAGCGCCCGATCTCACCGTAGAGCCGGTCTGGCGCACTCTCGGCAGATACCGGTTGTGGCCCGCGCTTGCCCTCAAAAAGACTTTTGGCCTGGGCTTGGATCTCTCGTTTCCATTGGCCGACCTGTATTGGATGGACGCCGTGCTCTTGGGCGATTTGGTTGATGGTCTTCATCCCACCAAGAGCCTCCAGGCCCACCTTGGCCTTGAACTCCGGCGGATGAACTCTTCGCTTTTTTGACTCAGTCATTGGTAACCCGTTTCTTTAGACAGTGTCCCACTTAAACACCTGTCCTAAATTCGGGGTCCACTTCAGTCGGAGCAATAGCTGCCCTAACAGCCCAAAAATCCGTTGAGCTGGTCACGGCAGCCCTGCGCAAAATGCTGCACATACCTGACTTGCTGCAACCAATCACTTCATGAGGGCTTGTGATTGTGGATGGGTGGTGGTTGAATTTTGAAAATCGCGTGATGGTGTGCAAAATGTATTCAATATTTATTGGGGGTACAATAATTCAATGAACATCGAGTTCGACGACAGCAAGCGAGACAGAACGCTGTTGGAGCGAGGTTTGGACTTTGCGCGAGCCAATGCCGTTTTTGAGGGCGTGCATTTCACGGCTCAGGACACAAGAGTGGACTATGAAGAAGATCGATTCATCACGGTGGGCTGGCTGGATGCCCGTCTGGTGGTGTTGGTCTGGACACCGCGCGGCGAGGTGCGCCGCATCATCAGCATGAGGAAAGCCAATGACCGCGAAAAAACGCTCTACGCCAGTTACCTGGAATGACCCAGATGATGCGCCGGAATTGACGGCAGCATTTTTCAAAGCTGCCGACCTGTACGAGGGCGCCCAACTCAAAACGCGTGGCCGCCCCAAAGCAGTCACAACCAAAGAGCCTGTCAAGCTGCGTCTGGATGCCGATGTGCTGGCCGCGCTGCGTGCCAGCGGTGAGGGCTGGCAGACGCGCATCAACGACACCTTACGAGCTGCGCTGAGTTTGGCGGGGCGGGTTTAAAGTCTTCGTTGGCTTGTTGATCAGTTGAAGGATTGACGGCGTTTGGGGTGGGCGTCGTTCTGTATTCGTTCAGGTGAGCGCCCCTCCTACAATCTCCCCCTATGTTTTCTGAAACCGCCCTGAACACTTCTTCCCCCTTGCTCGCCCAGCTCAACGACGAGCAGCACAGGGCGGTGGCCTTGCCTGCCGAGCACGCCCTGATTTTGGCGGGCGCAGGTTCGGGCAAGACGCGGGTGCTGACCACCCGCATTGCCTGGCTGCTGCAAACCTCTCAGGTCTCGCCCGGCGGCATTTTGGCGGTGACTTTCACCAACAAGGCCGCCAAAGAAATGAAGCTGCGTTTGCAGTCCATGCTGCCCGTCAATGTGAACGCCATGTGGATTGGCACCTTCCACGGGCTGTGCAACCGGTTTTTGCGGGCGCATTACCAGCTGGCGGGTTTGCCGCAGACTTTTCAGATTCTGGACACGCAAGACCAGCTGTCGGCTATCAAGCGGCTGTGCAAGCAGTTCAATGTGGACGAAGACCGCTTTCCGCCCAAGCAAGTGCAGTATTTCATCTCGGGCTGCAAAGAAGACGGCCAGCGCCCCGGCGATGTGCCGGTGCGTGATGACGAGACCCGCCGCAAGGTGGAGCTTTATCAGCTCTACGAAGAGCAGTGTCAGCGCGAAGGCGTGGTGGATTTTGGCGAGCTGATGTTGCGCTCGTACGAGCTGCTGCGTGACAACGTGCATGTGCGCGAGCATTACCGCCGGCGTTTCAAGCACATTTTGGTGGACGAGTTTCAGGACACCAACAAGCTGCAATACGCTTGGCTCAAGCAGTTGGCCGGGCTGCCGGGCGAGGGTGGCGAGTGCGCCATCTTGGCCGTGGGCGACGACGACCAGAGCATTTACGCTTTCCGGGGTGCCCGGGTGGGCAATATGGCCGACTTTGTGCGCGAGTTTCAGGTGCAGCACCAGATCAAGCTGGAGCAAAACTACCGCAGTTTCAGCAACATCCTCGACTCGGCCAACCACCTGATCAGCCACAACAAAACCCGCTTGGGCAAAACCCTGCGCACCGACCAAGGCGCGGGCGAGCCGGTGCGGGTGGTGGAGTCGCCGTCTGACTTTGCCGAAGCGCAGTGGCTGGTGGAAGAGTTGCGCCAATTGGTCAAGCAAGACGGGTTTGAGCGCAAGGAAGTGGCGCTGCTGTACCGCAGCAACGCCCAAAGCCGGGTGCTGGAGACCGCACTGTTCAATGCTGGGTTCCCGTACCGCGTGTATGGCGGTTTGCGCTTTTTTGAGCGGGCCGAGATCAAGCACGCGCTGGCCTATTTGCGCCTGATGGAGAACCCCAACGACGACACCAGCTTTTTGCGGGTGGTCAACTTTCCGCCACGCGGCATCGGTGCGCGAAGCATCGAGCAACTGCAAGACGCGGCGCGTGCCGCAGGCTGTTCGCTGCACGACGCGGTGAGCGCCACCACGGGCAAGGCCGGGGCCAATCTGGCGGCGTTTGTGGCCATGGTCGATGTGTTGCGTGAGCAGACCGAGGGCATGACCTTGCGCGAGATCATCGACCTGGTGCTGGACAAGACCGGCTTGCTCACCCATTACCGAGCCGAAAAAGAAGGCGCGGACCGGGTGGAGAACTTGGAAGAGCTTGTCAACGCGGCCGAGAGCTTTGTCACGCAAGAAGGCTTTGGCCGCAGCGCGGTGGCTTTGCCGCAAGGCACCTCAGGCCTGGGGCAAAGCCCGGCCAGCCAGGGCTTGAGCAGTTCATCCGAGTCTGGCTTGGGCACGATCGATGAGTTCAGTGAAGACGGCGTGATCATGAGCCCGTTGGCCGCCTTTTTGACCCACGCCTCACTGGAGGCCGGCGACAACCAGGCGCAAGCCGGTGAAGACGCGGTGCAGCTCATGACCGTGCACGCCAGCAAGGGCCTCGAATTTGACGCGGTTTTCATCACCGGCCTGGAAGAAGGCCTGTTTCCGCACGAAAACGCGATGAACGATTTTGACGGGCTCGAAGAAGAGCGCCGCCTGATGTATGTGGCCATCACCCGGGCCCGCAAACGCCTGTACCTGAGCCATTCGCAGACCCGCATGCTGCACGGCCAGACCCGCTACAACCTCAAAAGCCGCTTTCTGGACGAGTTGCCCGAAGAATGTCTGAAGTGGGTCACGCCCAAGAACGCGGGCTTTTCCAACCTGGGCTCGACGGGCGGCAGTGGTTTGGGCGGCGCAGGTGCATGGGGGCAAACGCCCGCGCAAAGCCGCCACGCCCGCCCCGCCTGGGGCCAGAGCAGCCTCAGCACCGAAACCTACAAAAGCCCACCCGTGCCGGTGCAAAAAGCCGCGCCCGGGCACGGCATCACGGCGGGCAAACAGGTGTTCCACACCAAGTTTGGCGAAGGCAAAGTGTTGGCCGTCGAAGGCGTCGGTACCGATGCCCGGGCGCAGGTCAACTTTCCGCGCCATGGCGTGAAATGGCTGGCGTTGAGCGTGGCCAAACTGACCGTGGTCTGAGGTTGCAAACCCTTGACCTTTGAGATTTCCTTTTGAAAGTACCCCCATGAAAATCACCAAAGACACCGTTGTCACCATGCACCACAAAGTGGTGAACGCCCAGGGCCAGCTGCTGGACAAGACGCAAGAGCCCACCGCTTACCTGCACGGCGGCTATGACAACACGTTCCCCAAAATCGAAGAAGCGCTGGAAGGGCAGGAAGTGGGCTTCACCACCACGTTGAAGCTGGCCCCGGCCGATGCTTTTGGCGAGCGCGACGAGGCGCTGGTACAGACCATCCCCAAAAGTGAGTTTCCACCGGGCGTCAAAGTGGGCGGGCAACTGCGTGGCCGCTCGGCCGAAGGCCATGAACAAGTCTTCAACGTGGTCAAGATCAAGGGCGACAAGGTCATTCTGGACGCCAACCACCCCTGGGCCGGTCAGCATCTGACGCTGACTTTGACGGTGCAGGAAGTGCGTGCCGCCTCGGCCGAAGAAATCACCCACCGCCACGCGCACGGCGCGCATGGGCACCACCATTGATCACCAGCGACCGCCATTGACCTGTGTGGTCAGCGGTGGTTTTTCGGTCAGGCAGGTTCGCTGAAGCTGAAGCAGTCCTGCACGGTGAACAGCATGGATGTGAAGAACATGGCCGCCACCATCAAGGCCATGGGCATCAGAACCGCCATCATCAACTGAGGATCACCCAGCAAGCTCGCGATCAACAAGGCCAGGATGCCCGAGCCGGTGAAAATGCCGATCCAGACCAGGAGGTAGACCGAAAATGCCTTGAGGTTGCGCCAGCAGGCCACGAGGCTGAAAAACAGGCTTTTGACAGCAGGCAGGCCTTGCCAATGCACCAGCGCGGGCGCGTGCCAGAACATCATGGACACCGGGATGTAGAGCACCATCGAGACCCACAAAGCGGCTTGAAACGATGGGCTGTTCACGACTTCAGGGGTCATGGGGCTGCCACCAAAATAAACTTTGGCAAAAGTGCCACCGTCAGCCAACATCGAAATCACCATCACGCCCAAAAACAACACGGCATACCATCCACCGAGCTGGAGCATGGCTTTACGCTGGGGGCCGGCTTTCAGCGCAGCAAACAAAATGCCTGGCATGGGGAACTTGCCTTGGATGGCAGTTTGTGTGGCAGCCATCATGCCCAGCGTCAGCGCTGGCAGCAGCACCAGGGCCAAGGCCCCGCCGATGAAGGGCACGATGGACACCAGCGACACGGTGGCCATGAACAGAAAAAACAAGCCGGACATGGCCAAGGGTTGCCGCCAGAACGTGCGCACGCCTTGGATGGCCCAATGCAGGCCGGTGCGCGCGGGAACGATTTGCAGATTCATGGTGTCAGACAAGGCCAGAAGCCAAAACAGGGTGGTTCACCCGGGCACGCAGCACGCGCTCAAAGTGCGCGGGGTCGTGGGGCTTGAGCATGGACGCTTCACGCGGCAGATGGTAGTCCCACAGCCGTGAAATCCAGAAGCGCAAAGCCCCTGCGCGCAAAAGGGCAGGCAGCAGCTCACGCTCTGCCGCGCTCAAAGGGCGCACCTGGTTGTAGGCGCGCACCATGGCCTGGGCGCGTTCGGCGTCGTGCACGCCAGTGGGCAGGTCAATGCACCAGTCGTTCAGGCACACGGCCAAGTCAAACAGCCAGGTGTCCACACCTGCGAAATAGAAATCAAAAAAGCCGGTCAGCTGCTCGCCGTCAAACATCACGTTGTCGCGGAACAGATCGGCATGCACCGGGCCCTGGGGCAGGGCGGCGTAGGCGGCACCGCTGGCGATGTGGTTCTGGTAAGCCAATTCGCTGCGCAGCAGGGTGGCTTGCGCTTCGTCCAAATAAGGCAGCACCACCGGCACGGTCTCGTTCCACCAGGGCAGGCCGCGCAGGTTGGGCTGGCTGCGGTTGAAATCGGCACCCGCCAGGTGCATGCGCGCCAGCATGCCGCCCACAGCGGCGCAATGCACGGCTTGAGGTTGCAACTGGCTCTTACCCGCCAGTTTGTTGACCACGGCGGCGGGTTTGCCGCTCACGGTGTGCAGGATGTCGCCGTCGCGGTTGGCCGCAGGGTCGGGCACCGGGATGCCGCGTCCGGCCAGGTGCTTCATCAGGTACAGGTAAAACGGCAGCTGCTCGCGGGTCAGGCGCTCGAACAAGGTGAGTACGTACTCGCCCTGATCGGTGGTGGCGAAGTAGTTGGTGTTTTCAATGCCGCCTTCGATGCCGCGCAAAGCGGTGAGCTGGCCCAAATTCAGGGCTTGCATCAGGTCGTTGGCCTGGGCTTTGGTGACTTCGGTGAATACCGCCATGGTTGCAATCGGTGGGCCTGTAGGCTGGCCAGAAGGTGGATGAAAGCGGTGATTGTAGGCGGGGGCGGGGGGCTGAAAATGAAGGACTCTCCCATCCAGGAACTTCATGCGGCCATCTTGGGGCTTTGCTTGAAGTTACTCTTGTCCATGTTGGTTTGCCTTTCCCGTCAGTCGCTAGAGCCCGCTGTTTGCAGCGAATGCGCCAGTCCTTGAGTCCACTGCGCAAGCATGGCTGTTCCAACGGCCTGGAATGCGGCATGTTGGTCCATGTGGCGTTGGGCTTCTTCGCGGGCTTGTCGCATGCCTTGTGCAACTTGGGCCAGCAGGGTCCGTGCGTGGCTTTCTGTCATGTGGCATTGGGTGCGCGCAAAGCTGATCAGGGCTTTGGCGCTTGGCCAGCGCTTGGTGCCGCCCAGGGTCAGGGCCAGAATATCGGCGGGTTTGTAGGCGGTGGTGGTCACCAGATCGTAAATCGGGGCCAGCCGGACAGCGCTTTCGGCGTTGTCGTAAAGCACACCAAAATTCTTCAGGTGGGCATCGCCATTTTTTAAAGCGCACGACAAAGCCAGAGCTTTGAAAAAGCTTTCCAGGGCCGGGCGCACGTTTTCGGGCGAGACAAAGTCCTGGATGCGCCGGGTGATGTTTTCGTAAGAGCCGTCGTATTTCTGGATCGCGGTTTTGGCGTTGAGCACGCAAAAATCTTCGAAGCCCAGGTAGCCGCTGTCTGTCAGGTCAAAACGGTTGACCACCAAAAATTGCCCACTTTGGGACAGTTCGAACTCCGGCACTTCCAGCCCTGAATGCAGGGCCGCTCGCATGCAGAAATATTCGTTTTCGGCCAGTCGGGGGTGTTCGGGTGTCCAGGCTTTGACGATGTGTGTGGCACCCCGATGGGTCACACGGCCGAGGTCTGCGTTGCGCACCAGCACTTTGGGCATGGCCCCTGAAACGCCGGAATGCACGGCGTAGCGGTTGAGCAGGCTTTCGAACAGGCCTTCTGCCCCATCGTGGGCCAGCAGGTCGTTCAGGTTTTCACCGGGCACATCGACAGCACTGTCGCCGGGCAGGGCAAAGCGCAGGCGGCCAATTTGGGAGCGGCCGACGATTTGGAGCAGAGCCAGGGCATCGTAGCGGGGTATGACTTTGCTGAACTCCAGGCGCAGGCGCTCAGCCAGAGCACCTTCGGGCAAGTTCATGTCAAAGACGGGGTGCAGCGATTTGTTGGCCGAGGCGTAGTGTTCGCGCACCACGGGCATGCTCAGCGACACGGCCATTTCTGGCGGGCAGGCGTCTTCATAGCCAAAGTGGAATTTGTCCGGTTCGGACTCGGGCTTGAACACACGGCCCACTTTTTGAGATGCCACATGAACGTCAAGCATCGCTTTGTTCTTTCATGAGTTGTTGCAAGGTCGGTCGGCGGGTTTTCTCTTGGGCCACCAGCTCCAGACCCAAGGCGGCGCAAAGAGACAGTACTTTGCGGATGCCGATTTCAGCCACGGTGCCATTTTCGATGCCCGACAGCGTGGCGCGGCTCATGCCCAGTTGGGTTGCCAGACTGCTTTGGGTCAGTTTTTGGCGTTTGCGGGCTTGTGCGATGTGTTGGCCAATGTCATTCAGGTTCATTTTTGCATCCTATGCAATGCATTTTAGAGTATTTTTAAGTTTTGCATTGTATGTAATGCATTTTACTGTCTCAACACTGGACAAGAAAGGCCGGGTGGTTGGCTTGCGCGTGTTAACTTCATTCACTTCACGCCCACTGCAAACAGGAGTTACCCATGCCAGACCACCCATCCGACAGCACATCTGACCGCACCGTTCGCCTGCATCGGGTGCTCAAAACCTCGCCCGAGAAGGTCTATCGCGCCTTTCTCGATGCCGATGCGATGGGTAAATGGCTGCCACCTTATGGTTTTACCTGCAAGGTCCACCACATGGAGCCGCGTGTGGGCGGCACGTTCCGCATGTCGTTTCACAATTTTTCGACGGGCAACGGCCATTCGTTTGGCGGAGAGTATCTTGAACGCGTTCCCCATGAACGCATTCGGTATACGGACAAGTTCGACGACCCGAATCTGCCGGGCGTGCTGGAAGTGACCATCTCTCTCAAGCCTGTGCTTTGCGGAACGGAGGTCAGCATCACCCAAAGCGGCATTCCGGACGTGATTCCGTTGGAGATGTGTTACCTCGGTTGCCAAGAATCCCTGGCCCAGCTGGCCAACTTGGTGGAGCCCGATATTCCGGGCTGATTTGGCCGTCTGGCCAGTTCGTTGCAGGACAAGGTCAGCCATGGTGAAAGGGTGCTGTTTGTAATCCCCTTTAACGCCACACAACGCCAAACAAAGCGGTTAGAGCCCAGCCCTTCAGGGTGAACATCATTCAAGTAGGGCCACGTATTCAGGCCGTTTATTGGCCATAACTTTGAAACTGGCCAGCATGTGGGCCAGCTCGGATGGGGTGATGCCATAGGCCTTGGCCACCAGTTGGTCGTTTTCAGCGCGCAGGACGTCTTGGGCTTTGGCGGTCATTGGCACATCTTTCTTGTGCACATTGAACAAGGGGGCAAGTTCGCAGAAGTCGTTCCACACTTGCGGACTGGGAGCTGCCAACGTCAGCAACAACGCATTTTTAGCCAGCTGGGCGTAGGCAGGGTTGCTGCGAATTTCCTCGTCCGTGGGCTGGGGCATGGGCAGGCGATAGAGGTAGGTTTGGCTCACATTGATTTGAATCATTTGCCGCGCCAGCCAATCCATTGGCACACTGTTGAACCACGCCAATGCAAACAGCAGGCGAAGTGGTGACACGGCTTGCACAATGACGTGACCTTCTGCATTGAGCGCATAGGTCTTGGGCGTGTTCAGAAACATCGAGTGTCCAGAGCCGCTGTTTTTCGGTAGCAACGAAAAAATCAAAGTGCGCTCGTCTGTGTCACGCG
Organism: Limnohabitans sp. 2KL-1; assembly: GCF_003063435.1. Lineage (GTDB taxonomy): Bacteria > Pseudomonadota > Gammaproteobacteria > Burkholderiales > Burkholderiaceae_C > Limnohabitans_A. Next base: position 149,635 of record NZ_NESL01000004.1, read on the forward strand.
CCACAGTTCTAAAGCCGATTCGCATGAATTCGCGGTCGTAGCGCACGGCATCAGAATGTTTCGCAATTTCGGTTTTGGGCACGCCCAAATCTTGGGCCATGCGGTGTAGTTCTTTGCTGTGCATGCGTTTGTCAAAAGCGTCTGCGTTGAGCCAGTACTGCGGCGTATCAAACACATGGCTGTATTGCCAAATCATCTTGCCTTCGTACAAGGGCAGTAGGCCCGTGGCGGCTTGTTCGACAAATAAATCTTTGTCGTCGGTCATGTGCAGCTCGCGCCTGAAATTCAGCCAGCTTTCAGACAAAGCTGGAAACGCGGCGTAGCACTTCTTCAAAATGGGCAAGTCGCTGCCATCGCGCAGTTCCATCAGTGCGCAATGTTCTGGCGATAGCGCCTTGACCGTTGCCAGTGAATAAGGCACGTGGCGCTCAGGTCTGTCGAGCTCAGTTGGGTCGAGCACGTAAAAGGCTGTGTCAATCACCGCATCGGGTTGACCCGCTTCGGTGCTGGGGGGAGTGTTGACGATTTGCATCAAGGCAAATTTGTAGCGCGAGTCCACACCGGAAAAGAGACTGTTGCGGTTCTCAAAGCTGTAGAAAAACGGTATCTGGCAATGTCTGAAAATGTGTTTTCGAAGAATCGTTGAACCCTCCTCAAACATCAAAGCACTGGGCAGCACATAACTTAAATTTCCACCGTGCACCAGCAGCCCTAAGTTGCGCTCTACAAACAAACGGAACAAGTTGCCATCGCCAGCTCCTTTGTTGAGCGGTGAAGCAGCTGTGTAGTAATCGTCCGCCACTGCCATGTCACGTTGTGCTGCTTCGTAGGCCTCGGCAATGTGAGGGCTGAGCAGCAGGCGTTTTTGTACCGCTGCTTTTTCTGTGTTTTTAAGGCTGCGGTAGTTGCTGTGGTACTGCGGAAAAAAGTCGGTGTCGGCAAACTTGGTTTTGTCCCAAGGCGGGTTTCCCACAATGATGTCAAAGCCGCGTTTGCCACCGGCAAAGGCTTCGGGGAAGGCCACTTCAAAATGAAAGAAATGGTAGCGGGCCGCGTAGGCTTCGACCTGTTTGAGCGCTGCGCTTTTTTTGGTGCTTTCGTCAAACAACTGGCTCAGGATGTTGGGGGTTTTCTTGAGTGCTTCCCACTCTTTGAATTTGCCTTCGGCTTGCATGGCGCGGCCTGTGCACACAAAGCTCAGCGCACGCGAGAGCAAGTTGAGTTTGGGGGCAATGTCGTTTTTCCACAGCGCTTTGGACTGCTCCACCTCTTCGGCCGTGGTGTCGCGCATGGCGTCCAGCGATTGCATGACGCTACGCAAGTCGTCAAAGCGTGCGCCCAGGTTCTCCACAAACAAGTCGTCTTGGCTGGCTTCTGTGGCGTTGAAGTTGATAAAGTCTTGAACGCTGGCCCCCATGAGCGAGTTGCCGTGCTGCACATGGTGCTCGATGAACGACAGTGGCGTGCCAAAGATGAAGCTGTCCATCCACAACGACAGGCGGGCCAGTTCGACTGCGAACGGGTTCAAGTCCACACCAAAGATGCAGCGCTTGAGCAGCGCACGTTTCAAAATTTGGGCGTCTTCGGGCTCGTAGGCGAGGTTTAAGAATTTGAGCTGTTTGCTGATTTTGCTGCGCTCTTGGCTGACCAGTTCTTGCAGCACCGTGTCGGTGTCAAGGCGGGCAAGTGCCAAGTCGGTGAGGTGGCCCAGTGCTCAACCAAGAAGTGGCCACTGCCGCAGGCGTTGTCTAGGATGCGCAAGTCCATGAAGGCGCGGCCATCGTTGTTGCCGTTGGTTTGGGCGGTTTGCAGGGCGCGATCAATGCTGGCTTTGACCAAGGGCTGTGACAGTACTGGCTCGGTGTAGTAACTGGCGGTGGTTTTGCGGGAGTTGTTGGCGCTCTTGAGAAACACCTCGCCTTTTTTGATATTGATTTCGCGCCAAGACTTGAAGCCTTTTTCTTTGCGAATGAGGGCTTGGTCGTAGGCGTCAAAGTAGGCTTCGAAGGTTTTGCCTTTGGTGGTGTTGCTTTCGTATTCGAGGTAGACGGCGTTTTCGGTCGCACGTTCAAAACGAAATTCCAACAAACCTTCGTAGATGCGACCAAGATGGGTGACGCTCATGTTTTTGAAGTCACGCTTGGTGTCAAACAGGGTGTCGCCACGGTGCGTTTTGTAGAGCAGCTTTTCTAGCAGTTGGCGCAGGGTGGCGTTGTCAAATATTTTTGGGGTCAGCAGCAGCGGTGCACGCGTGGGGTCAAACAGGCCACCGTTGAAAAGGGGAATGTCAATGTCTTCAGCACCCTCGTCGAGCATTTCAAACAGTTGTTTGAGTGCGTAAACGCCATCGTGCAGCGCTTCGCGTTCAGCGGGCTGATGTCGCAGGCTTTGAAAGATTTGGGCCAAGCTGTAGCGTTGGTAGAACGGGTGGGCTTGCAGCAAGGCGGCATTTTTGTCTTCAAAGTAGACGACAAAGAGCAAGCGAAACAAGAGCACCACACTGTTTTCGTAAACGTGGCTCAAATTGGCTTTGGGGTTGGCCCTTGCGATGGCTTTGCCCATGATTTGGAACAGCGAATCCTCGCCTGCGTAGCCGTAAATCACCGCTTTGAGGTTTTCTTCGACTTCTAAGGTGAAGTCGGCTGAGGCGGCTATGGTTTGCGAGATGGCGCTGGCTTGGCCCCCAGGCGTGGTCGGGGTGTAGGTGTCTTTGCCAAAGAAAAAGGCGAACAGGGCCAGCGCTTTATCTTGTTCAGGTCCGGCATCGAGCGCCACGATGGCTTCGAGGTCAAATTCGATGTAGGTTTTCTTGGCGGTGATTTTGTCTGTGTCGTAAACGCGCCAATGGCGTCCATTGGTCAAAAAACCAAAGCGCACCCTCAATGTGCTGAGGTAGCCCTGCAGTTGGTGGTGCGGATTGTCTTTCGCGTCAGCTTTGCCGGTGTCGAGTTTTTTGTTCCAAGCCTTGGACTCGCAAATGGCGGTAATCAGCTTGTGATCTTTGTGCGTAATGAGTGCGGTTTCTTGCGCGGGGTCGACCGTTAAGCAGTAGTCAGGTTTGGCAAATTTGCCTTGCACGGTGATGCCAACTTGGTAGCACTTGCCCCATCCGAGGTGCGTCAACAAAGGTGCGATGAATTTTTCTTCCAGCTGCGCTTCGTTGTACACCGCTAGCGTGGATGCAGCAAAGTGGCTCTGTAGCCATGTATGCAGACCATGGTGGGCGTGTGTTGAGACCAGTTGGGTGGCTTTTTGGGCAATAAACCATCGTCAAGCAAGGTGTTATTGAGCCAGCTTTGGGAAAACAAGTCTTGTGTCATGGGGCTAAAAATGGCGTTTCCTTAATGTAAAGCGAATTCACCTGATCATTATTCGATTCAGCAGTGCGTGACACTCACTTTGACGCATGCACAATCGGGGGATGAGTGAAAACACCCCCGGCACCGCCCCCGCCACGACACCCGACAGCATCCCCGTCAAACCCAGCTTGCTGCTGGTCGACGGCTCCAGCTACCTGTACCGCGCCTTCCATGCTATGCCCGATCTGCGGGCCGTGCCCGGCGACCCGACGAGCGCGGCCACGGGTGCCATTCGCGGCATGATCAACATGATGGAGCGGCTGCGCAAGGATGTGCCCGCCGTTTATGCCGCTTGCGTGTTCGACGCCAAAGGCCCGACTTTCCGCGACGAGATGTACCCCGAGTACAAGGCCCACCGCAGCCCCATGCCCGACGATTTGCGCACGCAGATCGAGCCGATCCATGAGCTGGTGCGCCTGATGGGCTGGACCGTGCTGGACGTGCCGGGGGTGGAGGCCGATGACGTGATCGCCACGCTGGCCCACATCGCGGCCCAGCAGGGCGTTGAGGTGACGGTGTCGAGCGGCGACAAGGACCTGAGCCAGCTCGTCAACGAGCACATCACCATCATCGACACGATGAACGGCAAGGTGCGCGATGTGGCGGGCGTGACCGAAGAGTTTGGTGTGCCGCCGTCGCTGATGATCGACTACCAGACCCTGGTGGGCGACCCGGTGGACAACGTGCCTGGTGTGCATAAGGTAGGCCCGAAGACCGCTGCCAAGTGGCTGCTGGAATACGGCTCGCTCGACAAGCTGATGGAACACGCCCACGAGATCAAGGGCGTGGCGGGTGAGAACCTGCGCCAGGCGGTGGACTGGCTGCCCAAGGGCCGGGCGCTGGTGACCATGAAAACCGACTGCGACCTGAATGGTTGGGTGCCTGATCTGCCGTCGCTCGCCAGCTTGCACTTGCATGCGCCTGACAAAGACAAGCTGCTGAATTTTTACCAGACCTATGGTTTCAAAGGGCTGGTGCAATCGCTGGGTGGGGCCATGCCTGCGCCTGCGGCCAAGGCCAAAACCATCAAGCCCAAAGACACAGGCATGGGAGATTTGTTTGGCGAGGCTTCGGCCGACGAACCTGCGGCATTGCCTGAGTTGGACAGTGCCGCCAGCGCCGTGCAAGGCGACTTGAAATACGACACGGTGCTGGACTGGGCCGCTTTTGACACCTGGCTGGCCCGCATCGAGCAATCACCCCTCACGGCCATCGACACCGAAACCACGTCTCTGGACGCCATGCGCGCTGAGATCGTGGGCATCTCGCTGAGCGTTACGCCGGGCGAGGCGGCCTACATCCCGCTGGCCCACAACGGCCCCGGTGCGCCCGAGCAGCTGCCGCTGGCCGATGTGCTGGCCAAGCTCAAGCCCTGGCTCGAAAACCCTGCCCGCCACAAGCTGGGTCAGAACATCAAATACGACCGCCATGTGTTTGCCAACCATGGCATCGAGGTGCAGGGCTACGCGCACGACACCATGCTGGAAAGCTATGTGCTCGAAGTGCACAAGCCACACGGCCTGAGCAGTTTGGCCGAGCGGCATGTGGGCCGCCGGGGCGTGACTTACGAAGACCTGTGCGGCAAGGGCGCGCACCAGATCCCGTTTGCGCAGGTCGATGTGGACAAAGCCGCGCACTACTCCTGCGAAGACTCCGACCAGTGCCTGGACGTGCACTTGGCGCTGTGGCCGCAGATCGAGGCGCATGCAGGCCTGAAGTACGTTTACGACCTCGAAATCAAGACCAGCGAATCGCTGTACCGCATTGAGCGCAACGGCGTGCTGATCGACGCACCCACACTGGCCGCGCAAAGCCAGGCGCTGGGCGAGCGCATCGTGCAGCTCGAAACCGAGGCTTACGAGATCGCCGGCCAGCCTTTCAACCTGGCCAGCCCCAAGCAGCTGGGCGAGATCTTTTTTGACAAGCTGGGCCTGCCCGTCATCAAGAAAACCGCCACGGGCGCGCGCAGCACCGACGAAGAAGTGCTGGAAAAATTGGCGGAAGACTACCCTCTGCCCGCCCGCATCCTGGAGCACCGCAGCCTGGCCAAGCTCAAAGGCACTTACACCGACAAGCTGGCGCAACTGGCTTTGCCGCGCACGGGCCGTGTGCACACGAATTACGCCCAAGCGGTGGCCGTCACCGGCCGTTTGTCGAGCAACGAGCCCAACTTGCAAAACATCCCGGTCCGCACCGCCGAAGGGCGCAAGGTGCGCGAGGCCTTTGTGGCCCCTGCAGGCTGCGTGATTGCCAGCGCCGACTACAGCCAGATTGAGCTGCGCATCATGGCGCACCTGAGCGACGATGCGGCATTGCTCAAAGCCTTTCATGAAGGTCTGGACGTGCACAAAGCCACTGCCGCTGAGGTGTTTGGCGCGACGCCCGACACGGTGAGCAGCGAGCAGCGCCGTTACGCCAAGACCATCAACTTCGGCCTGATCTACGGCATGAGTGCCTTCGGTCTGGCCAAGGCTTTGGGCATCGACAACACGGCGGCCAAGAACTACATCACCCGCTACTTTGAGCGCTTTGCGGGCGTTAAGCGTTACATGGACGACACCCGTCAGCAAGCCAAGGCCAAGGGTTATGTCGAGACCGTGTTTGGCCGCCGCCTGATGCTGCCCGAGATCAACAGCCCCAACGGCCCGCGCCGCGCAGGGGCCGAACGCGCCGCGATCAACGCGCCCATGCAGGGCACGGCGGCTGACCTGATCAAGCTGAGCATGGTCGCGGTGCAAAAGGCGCTGGACGAACAAGGCAAGGCGACCAAAGTCATCATGCAGGTGCACGATGAATTGGTGTTTGAGGTGCCCGAATCAGAAGTCGAGTGGGTGCGCACCGAGGTGCCGCGCATCATGGCGGGCGTGGCCGATCTGAAGGTGCCGCTTTTGGCCGAGGTGGGCTTTGGACCGAACTGGGAGCAGGCGCACTGAGTTGCCTTCTGTGGCCTTTCAATGGCGCTTTGCCGAACGGCGGGTGCTCAGCCTGCGCTGACGGCCAGCGTCAGCACACCGCAGTCCAAGCGCCTGCCTTGTCATGAGGCGGCTTCTTGGGTGGTTGCCTCTGAAAGCATGCCCTTCGTGAGCCCGTCCTGTGGGGCAAAAGCCAGTGTCTGCTTGGTATTCAGTCGCCAATGCGCTCAAAGCGTGGCTGTACCTTTCCGTTGAACTCGGCCACATCCGCAAACATGGCCGCAGGCCGCACCCAGAGGCCTTGTTCGCCATAAAGTGCCTGGTACACCGTCATGGCTTGCAGGTCTTCGCTGTAGCGGGCGGTGCCCAATACACGGTACAGGCCACCTTTGTAATGCTTGTACAGGCCTTTGGGCGTTTCGATCAGGGGTGAAAGGGGTTCGGACATGGCGGTTGGTATGGCAGTTTGAAAAAAGGTCGATCAGGGGACATATCGGCGGCAAGGGCAGGGATGGGACAATACGGCTTATGCATCCAAAAGCCCTTTTAGACGCCTGCTCCGATCTGGTCAGGCTGGTTCTCCAATTTGAACATCCCGCCGATGCTGTGGTTTCGCGTTATTTTCGCGAACACCGCGCATTGGGGCCTCGCGAACGCGCCACCCTGGCCGAAACCGCTTTTGCAGTTTTGCGCAAAAAATTACTGTTTGAGCAGCTGGCCCGATCGGGGTCAGGTGCCAAAGAGCGCAAGCTGGCAATTTTGGGCTTTTTTGGCCCCCGTGATTTTCTGGCGGCCGCGCTGAGCGATACCGAAAAGCAATGGCTGGCCGCTTGCGACGCCATTCCTGCCGATGCCTTGATGGCCCCGCACCGCCACAATCTGCCCGACTGGATGGCGCAAGCCTTGCAAGCGCAGCTGGGCGAAGACTTCTGGGCCTTGGCAGAGCATTTGCAGCAACCCGGCACGCTGGACCTGCGTGTGAACATGCTCAACGCCAAGCGCAGTGACATTCAAAAAGAGCTGGCCCAGGCCGGCATTGCCTCGCAGCCCACACCTTATTCCCCTTGGGGTTTGCGTCTGCAAGGCAAACCGGCTTTGCAAAAGACCGATGCCTTCACCCGCGGTGCCATCGAGGTGCAAGACGAGGGCTCGCAGTTGCTGGCCTTGCTGGTCGACGCGCACCGGGGTGAAATGGTGGTGGACTTTTGTGCCGGTGCAGGCGGCAAAACGCTGGCACTGGGCGCGGCCATGCGCAGCACCGGCCGTTTGTACGCATTTGACGTCTCGGGACACCGACTGGACGCGCTGAAACCCCGCATGGCCCGCAGTGGCCTGTCCAATGTGCACCCGGCGGCCATTGCGCACGAGCGCGATGACCGCGTCAAGCGACTGGCCGGCAAGATCGATCGCGTGCTGGTCGATGCCCCTTGCTCGGGCCTGGGTACCTTGCGCCGCAACCCGGACTTGAAATGGCGCCAGAAGCCCCAAGCTGTGCAAGAGCTGACTGAAAAGCAGCAAGCCATCTTGCAAAGTGCTTCCCGCATGGTCAAGTCGGGCGGTCGTTTGGTGTATGCCACCTGCAGCGTGTTGCCAGAAGAAAACGAGCGGGTCGCGCAAGCTTTCAGTGCTGCAAATCCTGACTTTGTGCCGTTGAACGTGGCCCAAGAGCTCGACAGGCTCAAGGTGCCTCAAGCCGCCAGCCTTTGCTCACCGGCCCCATCGGGCGATGCCCACCCCGATGCCTCGCCTGCCGGTACGTTCCTCAGGCTGTGGCCTCATCGCCATGCTACAGACGGCTTTTTTGCCGCTGCATGGGTCAGAAAGTAAATCCTTTTTGACTCTTTGTTTGCCAATTCGGTCGAAATGGCTGTCCTTTTTGGGGCAGAAATCTTAAAATCGAAGAATTGCCTGAATTCAGGCGCCAGTAGAAAGACAGACTCATGTTGTTGCCTGATTGGGCTTTTTTAGATGCGTTGGTTCAATGGATGGGCCATGGCCTGTTCGATTTGTCTTGGTGGCAGATGGTGCTGATCACGTTGGCCCTGACCCACATCACCATTGCCAGTGTGACCATTTTCTTGCACCGCCATCAGGCGCACCGCGCCCTGGACTTGCATGCGATTCCTTCACATTTTTTCCGTTTCTGGCTTTGGCTGACCACCGGTCAGGTCACCAAGGAGTGGGCTGCCATTCACCGCAAGCACCATGCCAAATGTGAACAAGCCGAAGACCCTCACAGCCCTCATGTTTACGGCATCAAGACGGTGCTGTTCACCGGGGCTGAGTTGTATCGCAAGGAATCCAAAAATCTGGAAACCATGAAGCGTTACGGCCATGGCACGCCCGACGACTGGATCGAGCGCAATCTCTACACCCGCTTTTCTTGGCAAGGTGTGGCCCTCATGCTCATCATTGATGTGGCCTTGTTTGGCTTCCTGGGCTTGACGGTTTGGGCGGTGCAAATGGCCTGGATCCCAATCACGGCGGCCGGCATCATCAATGGTGCCGCCCACTACTGGGGTTACCGCAACTTCGAGGCGCACGACGCCAGCACCAATATTTCGCCTTGGGGCATCCTGATCGGTGGCGAAGAGTTGCACAACAACCACCACACTTACCCCACCTCGGCCAAGCTGTCGGTCAAGCCTTACGAATTTGACATTGGTTGGCTTTACATCCGGGTGCTTGAAACCTTGGGTTTGGCCACGGTTAAAAAGACAGCCCCTCGACTGGCCTACGGCGATATCCGTCCTGTGGCCGATGAGAAGACGCTGGAGGCCCTGATTGCCAACCGTTACGAAGTCATGGCCAATTACGCCCGTAACCTGCACAGCGTGTTGCAGCAAGAGGCGAGCAAGCTCAAGGTGGATGCCAGCGTCATACAGGCGGCCAACCGTTGGTTGCACCGTGATGTGGCCAAAGTGCCCGCAGACGCTTTGGCTCAGCTCAGTAAAGCCCGTGCTGCCAGCCCGGTGCTCGACAAGATGGTTCAGATGCGTGAAGAACTCAGCCAGATCTGGCTGAACACCTCGCATTCCCGTGAGCAACTGGCGACCGATTTGCAAGCGTGGTGTCGTCGTGCCGAAGAAAGCGGTATCGCCGCCTTGCGTGATTTCTCTGTGAAGTTGCGCGCAGTGCGTCAGATGGCCTGATTTTCTTCGCACCCTTTCAACCAGCAGGGCCTTCGGGCCCTGTTTGTTTTGGGGCTGGCGTGTTTTGTCAACAAGGGCAATGCATGTTTGTTGGGTCAACCCAGGCTGTGTGTTTCTGGTGTCGATGGGTCGAGGCGCGTTGAGGGCTAAAGCTGCGAGCTCTGCAAGAGCCAACCGAGGATGCCCAATTGGACGTAAAAAAACCCGCTGCATGCAGCGGGTTTTTGCATTGAAGGCTCAGGCCGAATTACTTCAGCTTGATTTCCTTGTATTCAACGTGCTTACGAGCTTTGGGGTCGAACTTCATGATCGACATTTTCTCGGGCATGGTTTTTTTGTTTTTGCTGGTCGTGTAGAAGTGACCAGTGCCAGCTGTGGATTCCAGCTTGATTTTTTCGCGTCCGCCTTTGGTTGCCATGGTAGATGACTCCTAATGTTCTGGGTTTAGGCTTGACCGCGTGCGCGCAGGTCTGCGAGCACGGCATCAATGCCGTTTTTGTCGATCAGGCGCAGAGCAGCGCTGGAAACGCGCAGACGCACCCAACGGTTTTCTGTTTCTACCCAGAAACGACGGTATTGCAGGTTCGGCAAGAACCGGCGCTTGGTTTTGTTGTTGGCGTGGGAAACGTTGTTCCCGGTCATTGGGCCTTTGCCCGTTACGTCGCAAACGCGTGCCATGTGGACACTCCGATACTTTTAAAACAGCTGGTGCCGATGGGTCTCATGCACATGTGCATAGGGCCTGGCGTTCCAGCCTCACCTCGCCAAGATGGGTGGCGGTATCCCAGATCGCTGGTCCTGTGATCCCGAATGACAATCCAGGCAGATCCAGCAAAGCCTTGGATTATAGCCAGAAAGCGGGGGCTTTTTGGGGGGTGTCCTTAACCTTGGGGAGTTTTGCTCTTGGTGGGTGGGCGCTGGGGGTGCCTGCCGGGGTTCAGAGGCGCTTCGCTTTGCCACATCACCCCGGCAGGCACCCCCAGCGCCCGTTCGGCATTCGTTGGCTGAAAACCGACGGTCCGCAGGGCTAAGGATTCGTTGCTAGCGCGATGGCTGCAGGGCTTTAACTGTTGTTCTGTTCCAGAAAACGCTGTGCATCCAGCGCCGCCATGCAGCCTGTGCCCGCGCTGGTGATGGCCTGGCGGTACACATGGTCTTGCACGTCGCCAGCGGCAAACACGCCGGGCACCGAGGTCTGGGTGGCAAAGCCTTTGAGGCCGCTCTGGGTCACGATGTAGCCGTTTTCCAGCTCCAGCTGGCCCTGGAAAATCTCGGTGTTGGGGGCATGGCCGATGGCGATGAAGCAGCCTTTGAGTTCGATGTCCTCCAGGCTGCCATCCACCGTGCTTTTGAGGCGCACGCCGGTCACACCCGTCGCGTCACCGAGCACTTCTTCCAGGGTCTGGAAGGTTTTGAGAACGATCTTGCCTGCGGCGACTTTTTCCATCAGCTTGTCCACCAAAATCGGTTCGGCCTTGAATTTGTCACGGCGGTGGATCAGATAGACCTTGCTGGCGATGTTGGACAGGTACAGCGCTTCTTCGACGGCGGTGTTGCCGCCGCCGACCACGCAGCACAGTTGCTCGCGGTAGAAGAAACCGTCGCAGGTGGCGCAGCCGCTCACGCCCCGGCCCATGAAGGCGGTCTCGGACGGCAGGCCCAGGTATTTGGCCGAAGCGCCTGTGGCGATGATCAGGCTGTCGCAGGTGTAGGTGCCGCTGTCACCGGTCAGGGTGAAAGGGCGTTGGGTCAGGTTGACGGTGTGGATGTGGTCAAACACGATTTGGGTGTTGAAGCGTTCGGCATGTTCCTGAAAACGCTGCATCAGCTCGGGGCCTTGCACGCCGTGCACGTCAGCGGGCCAGTTGTCCACTTCGGTGGTGGTCATGAGCTGGCCGCCCTGGGCCATGCCGGTGATCAGCAGGGGTTTCAGGTTGGCACGGGCGGCGTAAACGGCAGCGGTGTAACCGGCAGGGCCGGAGCCGAGAATCAGGACTTGTGCGTGTTGTGTAGTGGTCGACATGGAATGGGCCATCCGGTGGAGAAACTAAGAGCGAATAAAACAATCAATGTCTATTGTAAGAAACGGACAAAAACAGTGGGCGCGAAGGCTTTGCCGACGTAACTTTGGTAACAAATGCTTTGGACCTCATGACGGCGATGCCCAAGCCATTGATCGGGTAAGCTCGCAACCTGATTTATGACTTATTCATTGAACACACTGACCCACGGGGCCACGGGCCCAGCGGTTGCGCAAGCGCCGCAGTCCCTGTGGTCTCGCTTTGCCCAGGAAATCCTCCTGTTGCTGGGCGCTGGGCTGCTGTTATGGCTGGTCTTGGCCCTGTGGAGCTACCAGCCCCAAGACCCGGCTTGGTCCACCTCGGGCAGTGGTGAAGTCGTGCGCAATTGGGTGGGTAAATGGGGGGCCTGGGTGGCCGACTTGGCTTACTTTTTGATGGGGTATTCGGTGTGGTGGTGCCTGGCCGCTGGTTTTCGGGTCTGGTTGGTGGCTCTGGCGCGATGGTTGCGCGGTGTACCCCCCAAGGACGCACACCCGGAACGAACTGCATGGCAGGGACGTCTTTGGGTGTTTTGGCTCGGCCTGCTGATATTGATGCTGTCCAGTTGCGCCATGGAGTGGTCTCGCCTGCATCGGTTGGAGTCGGGTTTGCCGGGACACAGTGGCGGGGTGCTGGGGTATTTGGTGGGTTCGGCCACGGTGATGTGGCTGGGTTTCAACGGTTCAGCTTTGCTGGGCATTGTGTCGGCACTGGTCGGGGTGGCCTTGGTGTTCCGGTTTTCATGGGGGCAAGTGGCAGAAAACATTGGTGCCCGTCTGGATGCCCTGATTCAGTCACGCCATGAGAAACGCGAGATCGAAGAGGACATGGCTTTGGGTCAGCAGGCTCTGCGCGAACGAGAACAGGCCTTGACCCCTTTGGCGATAGAACCAGAGTGGGACTTGGACACAGTGATGAACACCCCGTCCGAGGGCCAACTGGATTTGCCCGGTGTGCCTGTGCCGCCGGTCAAGTCCGCGCCCCGTGTGATCGAGCCCGGGGTGATGGACGTGCCCCGCAGTGAACGGGTGGTCAAGGAGCGGCAAAAACCCTTGTTCACCGACATGCCTGACAGCAAGCTGCCGCAGGTAGATTTGCTCGATGCGTTGAATGTCCGGCAAGAAACCGTGTCCCCCGAGACGCTGGAGATGACCAGCCGCCTGATCGAGAAAAAGCTCAAGGATTTTGGTGTGGAAGTGCGCGTGGTTGCGGCCGCCCCCGGCCCGGTGATCACGCGTTACGAGATCGAACCGGCCACCGGTGTCAAAGGCTCCCAGGTGGTCAATCTGGCCAAAGACCTGGCGCGTTCGCTCAGTCTGGTGTCCATCCGGGTGATTGAGACGATTCCCGGCAAAAACTTCATGGCGCTGGAATTGCCCAACGCCAAACGCCAGTCGATCAAGCTGAGCGAGATATTGGGCTCACAGGTCTACCACGAAGCCAAGTCCATGCTGACCATGGGCTTGGGCAAAGACATCATCGGCAACCCGGTGGTGGCCGATCTGGCCAAGATGCCGCATGTGCTGGTGGCCGGTACCACCGGTTCGGGCAAGTCGGTCGGTATCAACGCCATGATTTTGTCGCTGCTCTACAAGGCCGAAGCGCGTGATGTGCGTCTGCTCATGATCGACCCCAAGATGTTGGAAATGTCTGTCTACGAAGGCATTCCGCACCTGCTGGCCCCGGTGGTCACCGACATGCGACAGGCCGCGCACGGCCTGAACTGGTGCGTGGCCGAGATGGAAAAGCGCTACAAGCTGATGAGCAAGATGGGCGTGCGCAACTTGGCCGGTTACAACGTCAAGATCGACGAAGCCACGGCCCGCGAAGAGTTCATCTACAACCCGTTCAGCCTGACCCCGGACGATCCGGAACCCCTCAAGCGCTTGCCGCACATCGTGGTGGTGATCGACGAGCTGGCCGACCTGATGATGGTGGTGGGCAAGAAGATCGAAGAGCTGATTGCGCGTTTGGCCCAGAAGGCCCGCGCCGCCGGTATCCATTTGATTTTGGCCACCCAGCGCCCCAGCGTGGACGTGATCACCGGCCTGATCAAGGCCAACATCCCGACCCGCATCGCCTTCCAGGTGTCCAGCAAGATCGACAGCCGCACCATCCTCGACCAGATGGGAGCGGAAGCCCTGCTGGGCATGGGTGACATGCTCTACATGCCCTCGGGCACGGGTTTCCCGATCCGGGTGCACGGCGCTTTTGTCAGCGACGAAGAGGTGCACCGCGTGGTGAGCTACCTCAAGAGCCAGGGCGAGCCCGATTACATTGAAGGCGTGCTGGAAGGCGGCACAACCGACGACGACGGTGGCATGCTGGGCGAAGGCGATAACGCCGAAAAAGACCCGATGTACGACCAGGCCGTCGAGGTGGTTTTGAAGAACCGCAAGGCCAGCATTTCGCTGGTGCAGCGCCACCTGAAGATCGGCTACAACCGCGCAGCGCGGCTGGTCGAAGACATGGAAAAAGCCGGTCTGGTCAGTGCCATGAGCGGCAGTGGTCAGCGTGAAATTTTGGTGCCCGCACGGGCAGAGTGAAACCGATGAAAAGTCATTTTTGGTCGCGCCGCACTGCGCTCGCCTTTCTGGGCAAGGGCCTGTTGACCGTGGCTGTGCTGGCCTTGAACGTTCCCGTTCAGGCCGATGGGGTCGATCTTTTGGCCCAGTTCATGAAGCAGGCCCGCAGCGGTCGTGCCGACTTCACCCAGGTCGTCTCCTCACCCAGCCGTGCGGGCCAGACTCCGCGTGCCAAAACATCGAGTGGCCGTTTCGAATTCCAGCGCCCAGGCAAGTTCCGCTTTGATTACCGCAAACCTTTTGTGCAAACCCTGCTGGCCGATGGTCAGACCCTGTGGTTGCACGATGTGGATCTGAATCAGGTCACAGCCCGTGCGCAATCGCAGGTGCTGGGTTCGACCCCGGCTGCTTTGCTGACGGCCGCCTCCGACTTGCAGGCCCTGCAAGCCGACTTTCAGTTCAGTCCCGAGCCTGAGCAGGGTGGTTTGCAATGGGTGCGCGCCACCCCTGTGCAGCGGGATGGCCCCATTCGCTCGGTCATGGTCGGTTTACGTGTCAGCGCCGTCGGCCCCGAGTTGGCCGTGCTTGACGTGCAAGACAGTCTCGGACAACGCTCTTTGCTGACCTTTTCCGCCTTTGAGCTCAACCCGAATTTGCCCGCCAGTACCTTTGCTTTCAAGCCCCCGGCGGGTGCCGATGTCATCAAGCCTTGACGCGTGCAGGGTCCTGTGATGAACGCCCCCTTGTCACCCCACGCGCCACTGGCCGAACGCTTGCGCCCCCAGAACCTGGGTGAAGTCATCGGTCAGCAGCATTTGCTGGGCGAGGGCATGGCCCTGCGTTTGGCTTTTGAATCCGGACAGCCGCACAGCTGCATTTTGTGGGGACCACCCGGCGTGGGCAAAACCACCATCGCTCGCCTGATGGCCGATGCCTTCGACGCGCAGTTTCTGAGCATCAGCGCCGTGCTCGGCGGCGTCAAGGACATCCGCGAAGCGGTTGAAAAGGCCGAGGCGGCGCGCACCGGGCTGCACCCGCAACGCACCATCATGTTTGTGGACGAGGTACATCGCTTCAACAAAAGCCAGCAAGACGCCTTCTTGCCCCATGTTGAAAGTGGCTTGTTCACCTTCATAGGGGCCACCACCGAGAACCCTTCGTTCGAGGTCAACTCGGCCTTGCTTTCACGGGCGGCAGTTTATGTGCTGCAGCCCTTGTCCGAGGACGATTTGCGCAGCATCGTCGTGCGGGCGCAGGCCATCCACGCGATCCCAGCCATTGAGGCCGAAGCGCTGGCCCGGCTGTTGGCTTATGCCGATGGCGATGCCCGGCGCTTGCTCAATACGCTGGAAACCTTGGCCATGGCCGCCAAGCAAGAGGCCATTGACCCGGTGACAGACGCTTGGCTGATGCGCGTGTTGGGCGAGCGCATGCGCCGTTACGACAAAGGCGGCGAACAGTTTTATGACACGATCAGCGCCCTGCACAAATCGGTGCGCGGTTCCGACCCCGATGCAGCCCTCTATTGGTTCGTGCGCATGCTCGATGGCGGTGCGGACCCACGCTACATGGCCCGACGACTGATCCGCATGGCCAGCGAAGACATTGGCCTGGCCGATCCGCGCGCGCTGCGCATGGCCCTGGACGCGGCCGAGGTGTACGAGCGCCTGGGCAGCCCAGAGGGCGAGTTGACGCTGGCCCAGTGTGTGATTTATCTGGCCGTTGCCCCTAAGTCCAACGCCGCTTACAAGGCTTTTAACCAAGCCAAGGCCTGGGTCAAAAAAGACGGCACGCGCCCGGTGCCCATGCATTTGCGCAATGCGCCCACCCAACTCATGAAGCAGCTGGATTACGGCAAAGGCTACCGCTATGCCCATGACGAAGAGGATGGTTTTGCCGCGGGTGAGCGTTAT
Source organism: Limnohabitans sp. 2KL-1 (assembly GCF_003063435.1). Classification (GTDB taxonomy): domain Bacteria; phylum Pseudomonadota; class Gammaproteobacteria; order Burkholderiales; family Burkholderiaceae_C; genus Limnohabitans_A. Next base: position 165,556 of record NZ_NESL01000004.1, read on the forward strand.
TTGCCAGAAGGCATGCCTGAACCCGGCTTCTACAAACCGGTACGCAGGGGCTTGGAAATCAAAATTGCCGACAAATTGGAAGAACTGCGAAAGAAAAACGTCGGCACAGGGTAAGTCCTGAGCCCCTTGAATGCTGACACGATACTTTCTTTCACTACAATCCCGCCACCCCGCCCGATGACGCGTAAATCTGGCGGGGTTTTTGCTAGTTGTCAGGACCCACCCAAAAGGTGATTCTTGATATGAGAACAACAACCGACGCGTAGACCCGCTAAGCGCAGGTCAAAACACGGAGAAATATATGGACGTCTTCTTCCAGCAGGTCATCAACGGCCTGGTCATGGGCAGCATGTACGCCTTGGTGGCCTTGGGCTACACCATGGTGTACGGCATCATCAACTTGATCAACTTTGCACACGGTGAAGTGCTGATGGTGGGGGCTCTGACGAGCTGGTCCGCCATCGGCATGATGCGTGACGCCATGCCCGGTGCACCAGGATGGGTCATCCTGATCCTGGCCACGCTGATTGCGTGTGTGGTGGCCGTGGTCTTGAACTATTCGATTGAAAAAATCGCTTACCGGCCCTTGCGCAACAGCCCCAAACTGGCCCCCCTGATCACTGCGATCGGCATGAGCATCTTGCTGCAGACCCTGGCCATGATCATCTGGAAGCCCAACTACAAGGCCTACCCCACACTGCTGTCCAGCACCCCGATCAACATGGGTGGCGTGGTCATCACGCCCACCCAAATCATGATTTTGGGCGTCACGGCCGTGTCGTTGGCCATCTTGATGTGGCTGGTCAATTACACCCGCCTGGGCCGCGCCATGCGGGCGACTGCCGAGAACCCCCGTGTGGCGGGTCTCATGGGCGTCAAACCCGACATGGTGATTTCGGCCACTTTCGTGATTGGGGCCATTTTGGCGGCCATTGCGGGCGTGATGTACGCCTCCAACTACGGCACGGCGCAACACGCCATGGGCTTCTTGCCTGGCCTCAAGGCTTTCACCGCTGCGGTGTTTGGCGGTATTGGCAACCTGTCCGGTGCGGTCATAGGCGGCATTTTGCTGGGTCTGATTGAAGCGATTGGCTCGGGTTACATCGGCCACTTGACGGGCGGCGTTTTGGGCAGCCACTACACCGATATTTTTGCGTTCATTGTGCTGATCATCGTGTTGACCCTGCGCCCCTCGGGCCTGATGGGTGAGCGTGTGGCCGATCGCGCTTGATGGAGGCGAACATGAAAAACAACAAAACACTTCAAACCATCCTGATCGGTGCAGCGCTCATCGCCTTGCCTTTGATTCTGCAGATTTTCGGTAACGCCTGGGTGCGCATCGCCGACATGGCCTTGCTCTACATCTTGCTGGCCATTGGCCTGAACATCGTGGTGGGCTATGCCGGTTTGTTGGACTTGGGTTATGTGGCCTTCTTTGCGGTGGGGGCCTACATGTACGGTTTGCTCTCGTCGCCGCATCTGACCAACACTTTCACCACCATGGCTGCCATGTTCCCGGAGGGCATGCACATGCCCATCTGGCTGATCGTGCCGGTGGGAGCGGCTCTGGCCGGTCTGTTTGGCATGCTGCTGGGGGCGCCCACGCTCAAGTTGCGCGGTGACTATTTGGCCATCGTGACTTTGGGTTTCGGCGAAATCATCCGTGTGTTCATGAACAACCTGGACCACCCCGTCAACATCACCAACGGCCCCAAAGGCCTGGACCAGATTGATCCGATCTCGATTTTTGGCCTGAATCTGGGCAAGAAGCTGGTGATTGGCGATTTTGAAATCGCTTCGGTCTCGCTCTATTACTACCTGTTCTTGAGTCTGGTGCTGGTGACGATTGTGATTTCGCACCGCCTGGAGGTCTCCCGCATTGGCCGCGCCTGGATGGCCATTCGTGAAGACGAAATTGCCGCCAAAGCCATGGGCCTGAACACCCGCAACCTCAAGCTGCTGGCTTTTGGCATGGGTGCCACTTTTGGCGGTGTGTCGGGGGCCATGTTTGCTGGTTTTCAGGGCTTCATCTCGCCCGAGTCCTTCAGTTTGATGGAGTCGGTGATGATCGTGGCCATGGTGGTGCTGGGTGGCTTGGGCTACTTGCCTGGCGTGATTTTGGGTGCGATCTTGCTGTCCGCTTTGCCCGAGGTGCTGCGTTACGTGGCAGGCCCACTGCAGGAAATGACGGGTGGTCGTTTGGACTCGGCCATCTTGCGCCAATTGCTGGTGGCGCTGGCCATGATTGTGATCATGTTGATGCGTCCTCGTGGGCTGTGGCCTTCGCCTGAGCATGGCAAATCGCTCAAGACGAAATGAAGGAGCAGAACATGAATCCAACAGCCAACAAAGACACCGTCCTCAACGTCTCGGGCATTTCCAAGCGGTTTGGTGGTTTGCAAGCCTTGACTGACGTGGGCATGACCATTCAACGCGGACAGGTTTATGGCCTGATCGGGCCCAACGGCGCAGGCAAGACCACGTTCTTCAACGTGATCACGGGCCTGTACACGCCCGACAGTGGCACCTTTGAGCTGGCAGGCAAGCCCTACCAGCCCACAGCCGTGCACGAAGTCGCCAAGGCCGGTATTGCCCGTACTTTCCAGAACATCCGCCTGTTCGCTGAAATGACGGCGCTCGAAAACGTGATGGTGGGTCGCCATGTGCGCACCCACTCGGGTTTGCTGGGCGCGATTTTCCGCACGCCCAGCTTCAAGGCCGAAGAAGCGGCCATTGCCCAACGTGCGCAAGAGTTGCTCGACTACGTGGGCATTGGCAAATATGCCGACTACAAGGCCCGTACGCTGTCTTATGGCGATCAACGTCGCCTGGAGATTGCCCGTGCTTTGGCCACCGACCCGCAGTTGATCGCGCTGGATGAGCCCGCTGCCGGCATGAACGCCACCGAAAAAGTGCAGCTGCGCGAGCTGATCGACCAAATCCGCAAGGACAACCGCACCATCTTGCTGATCGAGCATGATGTGAAGCTGGTCATGGGCCTGTGTGACCGCGTCACCGTGCTCGACTACGGCAAACAGATTGCCGAGGGCACGCCTGCCGATGTGCAGAAGAATGAAAAAGTGATTGAAGCCTATCTGGGCACGGGAGGGCACTGAGATGGCCAATGTTCTTTTGAAAGTCAAAGACCTGCAAGTCGGCTACGGCGGCATTCAGGCGGTCAAGGGCGTGAGCCTCGAAGTGCGCGAAGGCGAACTGGTGTCGCTGATCGGCTCCAACGGTGCGGGCAAAACCACCACCATGAAAGCCATCACGGGCACTTTGCCTTTGCAGGCCGGTGACATCGAGTACCTGGGCAAGAGCATCCAAGGTCAGGGCCCGTGGGACCTGGTCAAGCAAGGCTTGGCCATGGTGCCGGAAGGCCGTGGCGTGTTCACCCGCATGACCATCACCGAAAACCTGCAAATGGGCGCGTACATCCGCTCGGACGCCGCAGGCATTGCGGATGACATCGAGAAGATGTTCACCATCTTCCCGCGTCTGCGCGAACGCAAGGACCAGCTGGCGGGCACCATGTCCGGTGGTGAGCAGCAAATGCTGGCCATGGGCCGCGCCCTGATGAGCCGCCCCAAGGTCCTGCTGCTCGATGAGCCGTCCATGGGTTTGTCGCCCATCATGGTCGACAAAATCTTCGAAGTGGTGCGCGATGTGTACGCCCAAGGCGTCACGGTCCTGCTGGTCGAGCAAAACGCCAGCCGTGCTTTGGCCATTGCCGATCGCGGTTATGTGATGGACTCCGGCCTCATCACCATGACCGGCGTGGGCAAGGACATGCTCGAAGACCCCAAGGTGCGTGCAGCCTACCTCGGCGAATGAGCCGCGTGGTCGGCAGTCATGGCACTGGGTGCCGGACTGCTGACGGTTTTTTCAGAGTTCCTCGACGCGTCTGGGGGGATAGCTGTCCCAGGCTTGGCAGCCGGGACAATGCCAGAAGTGTTCTTTGGCTTCGAATCCACATGCCGCGCAGCGGTAGCGAGCCAGTGGCTTGGTGGCGTGTTCCAGTGCTTTTTGAACCGGAGCGGGTAAATCAGCGCTGCCCTCTCGATCACCCATCAGCCAGCGTGTGGCTGCCATCAATGAAGGCTGTTTTTGCAGATGGTTCAGATAGCGCTCTGACGCTGCAGAGTGCAAAGAGGCAGGGTCTGCCTGCAGGGCGTGATCGAGTGCAGTGATGGCGTCCAGAACATCAATGCAAGGCTGCTTCAGGTAATGGGTTTGCAGCACATCGCGTGCCGCTTCCAACATGCCACAAGCTTGAGCCGCCTTGACGAAGCTCGCTGCAGCCAGTGGTGCGGCCGTGTCGTTGCGCTCAAACAGGCCAACCAAAGTAGCGTAAGCCGTCTGCGCCTGGCCTTGGTTCATTTGCAGTTGCCCCAGCAATATGCGCGGTCTGGGCGCTTCTGGCTGTTTTCTCAGGGTTTGTGTCAGCAAGTCCATGGCTTTGTCCATGTCGCCTTGTTGTACCGCTTCACGGGCTTGCTCGCAACGGTAATGCGCCATGCGGATACCGAAGTTGGCTTCACCCGAAGTTTCCAGCAGTTGCGCCATCGCAAAGGCCTCGGGCCATTCGCGCGAGCGCTCATAAATGGCCATGCGCGCCAGACGCGCCTGCCCTTCGTAAGCCGTGCCTTCGAGTTTACGCAGGGCTTCTTCAGCCCGGTCGAGCAGGCCTGCTTTCAGGAAGTCAAGTGCCAAACCGTGTTGCGCCCTTTGCCGGTCTGCAGTGCTGATGTCGGCGCGGGACAGCAAATGTTCGTGAACACGGACGGCACGATCGTATTCACCGCGTCGGCGGAATAAATTGCCCAGTGCAAAGTGCAGCTCCGAGGTGTCAGGGTCGTTTTGGACCGCTTCGATGAAGGCGTCAATGGCCTGATCTTGTTGCTCATTGAGCAGGTAGTTCAGACCCTTGAAATAGGCGCGCGGAGCTTGTCGGTTGGCCATGCGCATCTGGCGCAAATCCATGCGGGATGCGATCCAGCCCAAAGCAAAAGCGGCTGGCAGACCCAGCAAAATCCAAGTCAGATCAAGCTCCATGGAGCACCTTTGTGTTGCCAGTGGCAGCGGCAGCGGCAGGCGTGTTCTGTTTGACGGCTTGGCGTTCACGCCACCAGCGTGGCACCATGCCCAACACGCCGACTACCACGCCCAGCGTGAAAGCTGAAAGCACGACCAGCACCATGGGCGCAGACCAGTAAGTGCTGAAAAAGAAGTTCACACGCGTTTCTTGCTGGTTGTTCAGCGCGAAAGCAAACAGGGTAAAAAAAACAGCGGCTTTGAGCAGCCACTGAAGTAACCGGATCAGGCGTTTCATGAATGGACCTCTGGGACTGAAACCATTCTAAAGGGGCACCTTGAATCGGACGGTCTGTCCATTCAAGCCAATGCGCAGTTCTTCAGAAGCACATGCAGGGCTTCATGGTTTTGGCGGTGCTGTGGCTGTGATGTGGCTCAAGGTACCCGCATCCACGGCCTCGCGCAGGGCTTTTCCGGGTTTGAAATGGGGAACCCGTTTTTCCGGGATTTGCACGCTCTCGCCGGAGCGGGGGTTGCGGCCGACACGAGGTGGGCGGCGGTTGATGGAAAAACTGCCAAAGCCGCGAATCTCGATGCGGTGGCCTTTGACCAGTGCATCGCTCATGGCGTCCAGCACCGTTTTGACGGCCAGTTCGGCGTCACGGTGGGTCAGCTGTGCAAAGCGGGCTGCGAGTTCTTCAACCAGATCGGAGCGGGTCATGTGCGTTGGACGTTGGACGTTGGGCGTTGAGCGTTGAGCGTTGAGCGAAAAGGGCAGTTAACCCCTGCACTTCGCTCAACGTCAAACGCTCAACGCTTAACGGTCACTTCAGTTGTTGTCCAGCTTGGCGCGCAACAGAGCGCCCAGGCTGGTGGTGCCAGCGTTTTCAGTCTTGGATTGCTGCGACAGCGAAGCCATGGCTTCTTGCTGGTCAGCCTGATCCTTGGCTTTGATCGACAGCTGGATGTTGCGGGTCTTGCGGTCCACGTTCACCACGACTGCAGTGACTTCGTCGCCGACTTTCAGCACATGGCTGGCGTCTTCCACGCGGTCACGCGAGATTTCAGACACGCGCAGGTAGCCGACGATGTCTTCGCCCAGGTCGATTTCAGCGCCCTTGGCATCCACAGTCTTGACCTTGCCGGTGACGGTTTGGCCTTTGTCGTTGATGGAGGTGAAGGTGGTGAAAGGATCGGAGTCGAGCTGTTTGATGCCCAAGCTGATGCGCTCGCGGTCCACGTCCACAGCCAAGACCAAAGCCTCGACTTCTTGACCCTTCTTGAATTCGCGCACGGCGTTTTCGCCGGTTTCGTTCCAAGACAAGTCAGACAAGTGCACCAAACCGTCGATGCCGGCAGCCAAGCCCACGAACACGCCGAAGTCGGTGATCGACTTGATTGGGCCCTTCACGCGGTCGCCGCGCTTGGTGTTCTGAGCGAACTCTTGCCATGGGTTGGCACGGCACTGCTTCATGCCCAAGCTGATGCGGCGCTTGTCTTCGTCGATCTCGAGGACCATGACTTCGACTTCGTCGCCCAGAGCCACGATCTTGGAAGGGGCCACGTTCTTGTTGGTCCAGTCCATTTCAGACACGTGCACCAGACCTTCGATGCCGGGTTCGAGTTCCACAAACGCGCCGTAGTCGGCGATGTTGGTGATCTTGCCGAACATGCGGGTGCCTTGTGGGTAGCGGCGGTTCACGCCCATCCATGGGTCGTCGCCCATTTGCTTGAGGCCCAAGGACACGCGGTTTTTCTCGGTGTCGAACTTGAGGATCTTGGCGGTGATTTCTTGACCGGCAGTGACCACTTCGGAAGGGTGACGGACACGGCGCCATGCCATGTCGGTGATGTGCAACAGGCCGTCGATGCCGCCCAAGTCCACGAACGCACCGTATTCGGTGATGTTCTTGACCACACCGTGAACGATGGAGCCTTCGCGCAATGTTTCCATCAGCTTGGCGCGCTCTTCGCCCATCGAGGCTTCCACCACAGCGCGGCGGCTCAGCACCACGTTGTTGCGCTTGCGGTCGAGCTTGATGACCTTGAATTCCAGGGTCTTGTTCTCATAGGGAGACAGGTCTTTGGTGGGACGTGTGTCGACCAAAGAGCCGGGCAGGAAAGCGCGGATGCCGTTGACCAAAACAGTCAGGCCACCCTTGACTTTGCCGCTGGTCACGCCAGTGACGAACTCGCCGGATTCCAGGGCTTTTTCGAGGGACATCCACGAAGCCAAACGCTTGGCGGTGTCGCGGGACAAGATGGTGTCGCCGTAGCCGTTTTCGATGGAGCCGATGGCCACGGAGACAAAGTCGCCGACCTGGACTTCGACTTCACCCTGGTCGTTTTTGAACTCTTCGAGGGGAACATACGACTCGGACTTGAGACCGGCGTTGACCACAACGAAGTTGTGCTCGATGCGCACGACTTCAGCGGTGATGACTTCACCTGGGCGCATTTCCGTGCGCGTCAGTGATTCTTCGAATAGGGCGGCAAATGATTCAGACATGAAATTTCCTCATCCACAAAACAGGACTGACGAGCGCGGTATGCGTCGTTTCCAGGAGCTGACTGTGGCGGTTGGTTGTGCAGCGTGAGCTGCGGTTGGTTTCAAAAATCCACACTGCCGGTGTGCAAGCTGCACGAGGGGAGCGGCGTGGAACCTTCAATCAGCCCGCGCAGGGCGGGCCGGGTGGCCGGTGATTCAGTCTTTCAACCGAAAACCTGCCGACTTTGCCACCAGACCATCACCTGTTCCACCGAGGCTTCGATGGAGAGCTGCGAGTTGTCCAGTTGCAAGGCATCTTGTGCGGGCCTGAGAGGCGCAACGCTGCGGGACATGTCCCGGGCATCACGCGCTTCCAAGTCAGCGCAAAGAGCATCGATATTAGCCGAAAAACCCTTAGAAATCAATTGCTTATGCCGTCTTTCGGCGCGTTGGGCGGCGCTGGCGGTCAAAAACACCTTCAAAGGGGCGTTCGGAAAGATCACCGTGCCCATGTCGCGGCCGTCGGCCAGCAGACCCGGCAAGCGCTGGAAACTGTGTTGCAGGTCGACCAAAGCATCTCGCACGGCGGGCAAGACGGACACCTTGGAGGCGTTCATGCCGCCTTGTTCGCTGCGGATCGCATCGGTTACGTCCACGCCGTCCAGCAAGACCTGCTCGCCTTCAAAACGCACGGGCAGGCTGCGGGCCAGGTTGGCGATGGCGGCTTCGTCGGCGGCTTCGAGCGTCAGGCCCGCTTGCAAAGCTGCGTAAGCCGTCACGCGGTAGAGTGCACCCGAGTCCAGGTAGTGGTACCCGAGCTGGGCGGCCACCCGGCTGGCGAGCGTGCCCTTGCCCGATGCGGTGGGGCCGTCGATGCAGATGACCGGGATGTTGGTGGCTGCCGTGTGCGCCACCGAGAACAAAGCCTCGAAGTAGTCCGGGAAGGTCTTGGCCACGCACTTGGGGTCTTCGATGCGCACCGGGACCTGATCGGGATTGAAGGTGGCCAGTGAGAAACACATGGCCACGCGGTGGTCGTCGTAAGTGTGGATGCTGGCGCGTTGCCACTTTCCAGCAGGCAGAGGGTGAATGGTGATCCAGTCCGGGCCTTCTTCGACGGTGGCTCCCAGCTTGCGGCTTTCGGCGGCCATGGCCACGATGCGGTCGGTTTCTTTCACGCGCCAGCTGGCGATGTTGCGCAGCGTGGTCGGGCCGTCGGCATAGAGCGCCATCACAGCCAGCGTCATGGCGGCATCGGGGATGTGGTTGCAGTCGAGGGTGATGCCTTTGAGGGGCCAGGCACCGCGCTGGATTTCCAGCCAATTGGGACCGCTGGTGATCATTGCGCCCATTTGCGCTGCCGCGTCCATGAAGCGGATGTCACCCTGGATCGAGTCGGCACCCACGCCCTGGATGCGGATGCCTTTGCCTTGGGAGCCTTTAGAAGGATCGCCTGCGGCAATGGCCCCCAGCGCAATGAAATAGCTGGCCGAAGACGCATCGGCTTCGACGTGTATGCTGCCGGGCGACTGGTAGCGGCTGCCTGCGGGAATCACAAAGCGTTCCCAGCCCTGACGCTCCACGGCAATGCCGTAGCGCGCCAGCAGGTTGAGCGTGATCTCAATGTAGGGCTTGCTGATGAGTTCGCCGACCACCTCGATGGTGATGGCGCGGTCCTGCGCTGCCAGCGGCAAGGCCATCAGCAGCGCCGTGAGGAACTGGCTGGATACATCGCCGCGCACGGGGATGGGCTTGTCGAGCTGGAGTGTGGGCTGCCGCACACGAAGCGGCGGGAAACCTTCGTTGCCCAGGTAGTCGATCGCGCAGCCGAGTTCGCGCAGGGCGTCTACCAGGTCGCCAATCGGGCGTTCGTGCATGCGGGGCACGCCTTTGAGCGTGAAGTCGCCGCCCTTCACGGCCAATGCCGCTGTGAGCGGACGCATGGCCGTGCCCGCGTTGCCCATGAAAAATTCAATGGCCTCGGTGGGCCAGGCGCGGCCGCCCAGCCCGGTGATGGTCACCGTGGTGCCTTTTACCTCGACGCCGCAGCCCAGTTGGCGCAGTGCGGCCAGCATCACACGGGTGTCGTCCGAGTCCAGCAGGTCGTGGACCACGGTGGTGCCTTGGCACAGGGCCGAGAGCAGCAGCACGCGGTTGGAGATGCTTTTGGAGCCGGGCAGGGTGACGGTGCCGGACGCGCCTTGCAGCGCGGGGAGGTCAAGGAAGGCGGTGGAGAACATGGTTTTAACGTGAAAGCGCCTTCAGGGTGCAGCTGTTGCGCACCTTCATGAAGGCTGGGTTTCAGAAGCTTTGTTGCAGGCGTTGCCCGCTTGCAGTGTCCAGGCCGAGCGCACGCCACTGGCTTGTTCGATCAGCTGTTGCAACGCCGGGGTGTTGCCCTGTTTCAGGCTGGTTTCAAATTGCTCAAGTGCAGCGCGAAAGTGGGCGATCTGGGTCAGCACTTCGGCGTGGTTGGCGCTCAAGATGTCGCGCCAGACGGCCGGGTCGCTGGCCGCGATGCGCGAAAAATCCCGAAAACCCGGCCCCGCCATGTCCAGAAAGGCCGCGCCCTGGGGTTGGGCGGTCAGGGCGTTGATGGCGGCAAACGCCAGCAGGTGGGGCAGGTGGCTGACGGCGGCAAAGGTGGCGTCGTGGGCCTCGGGCGTGAGGGTGCTGACATGGCTGCCGATGGCCGTCCAAACCTCGTGCGCGGTGTGCAGGCGGTGGATGCCCGTGGTCGGCAGCGGGGTGAGGATGGTGCGCCGGTTCTGGTACAGGCTGGCCTCGGCGTGTTCGATGCCTGCGACTTCCTTGCCCGCAATCGGGTGTGCGGGCACGAAGCAGGGCAGGCGGTCACCTAAAGCGGCTCGGGCCGCAGCGATCACATCGGATTTGGTGGAACCCACATCCATCAGCAGGGCCTGCGGTGCCAGTGACTCTTGCAGGGCGGCAAAACTGCTGTGCATCGCGCCCACGGGCACGGCCAGCAGCACCAGGTCTGCGCCTTGCACGGCCTCGGCCACGCTGGTGCAGGCCTGGTCAATGACCCCGAGTTCGACGGCGCGTTGTCGGGTTTTGTCGGAGGCGCTGAAGCCGGTGATGTGCTGCACCAGGCCGGCTTTGCGCAAGGCGAGCGCAAACGAGCCGCCCATCAGGCCGCAGCCGATCAGGGCCAGGCGTTGGAACTTCATGGGCAGATTATTCAGAAACCGGGTAAGAGCCCAGCACCTTGTAGAACGCGCACAGGCCTTGCAGCTCTTGCAGGGCAGCCGCCACATGGGGCTCGCTGATGTGGCCTTGCAGGTCGATGTAGAAGTAATACTCCCACTGACCCGATTTGGCGGGTCGTGACTCGAAGCGGGTCATGGACACGCCGTTGTTTTTGAGCGGCACCAACAGATCGTGCACCGCGCCCGGGCGGTTGGGCACCGACACCACGAGGCTGGTGCAGTCCTTGCCCGATGCCGGGGGCGTGGCCAGGGTTTGCGGAAGGGCGATCACGGCAAAGCGGGTGCGGTTGAAGGCTTCGTCCTGGATGGCGTGGTGCACGATGTGCAAGCCAAACTGGCTGGCCGCACGTTCGCTGGCCAAAGCGGCCCAGGCCGGGTTGGTGGCCGCCAGGCGCGCGCCTTCGGCATTGCTGGAAACAGCGCGGCGCTCCACATGCGGCAGGTGTTTGGACAGCCAACCCTGACATTGGGCGAGGGCCTGGGGGTGGGCCATCACGACTTCGATGCCTGCGTCCGAGTTGAGCTGGCGCAGCAAGTTAAAGCGCACCTGCAGGCTGACTTCGCCCACCACATGCACAGGCGAGCGCAAGAACAGATCCAGCGAGCGGGCCACAACACCTTCGGTGGAGTTTTCCATGCCGACCACGCCGTACTGGGCTGTGCCTGCGGCGGTGGCGTGGAAGACTTCGTCGAAGTTGGCGCAGTAAATCAGGTTGGCGGCGCTGCCAAAAAATTCGATGGCCGCTTGCTCGCAGAATGTGCCTTGCGGGCCGAGCACCGCCACGCGCTGAGGGGCTTCCAGCGCCAGGCAAGCCGACATGATTTCGCGCCAGATGGAGGCCACGTGTTCGTTTTTGAGCGGGCCGGGGTTGGCTTGGGTGATCTTGTCGATCACTTGCGCCACGCGGTCGGGACGAAAGAAGGGCGATCCTTCGGCGCGTTTGATTTCGCCCACTTGCTCGGCCACATGGGCACGTTGGTTCAGCAGGCTCAGCAGTTGTTTGTCCAGCGCGTCAATTTGCACGCGCAGGGCACCCAGGGCATCCGACTGAATGGGTTGTTGGCTCATGTCCGCAAGTCTCTTTCTGGCGGCCTGGTTCAGGCCTGTTTTTTTTCAAATTCGCGCATGTAGGCCACCAGGGCTTGTACGCCTTCAAGGGGCATGGCGTTATAAATGCTGGCGCGCATGCCGCCCACCGATTTGTGGCCCTTGAGTTGCAGCAGACCCGCGGCTTTGGCCCCCGCCAGGAAGGCGTCGTTGCGCGACTCGTCGCGCAAAAAGAAGGGCACGTTCATGCGCGAGCGGCAGTTGTGGGCCACTTTGTTGACGTAAAAGCCGGAGCTGTCAAGGAAGTCGTACAGCAGCTGCGCTTTGGCGATGTTGGTCTGCTCCATGGCGGCAATGCCGCCGTTTTTCTTGAGCCACTGGAACACCAGCCCGGCGATGTAAATGCTGTAAGTCGGGGGGGTGTTGTACATCGACTGGTTGTCGGCCACCAGTTTGTAGTCGAAAGCGCTGGGGCAATGGGGCAGGGCGTGGCCGATCAGGTCTTCGCGCACGATGACCAAGGTCAGACCCGCTGGGCCGAGGTTTTTTTGTGCTCCGCCAAAAGCCAGACCTACGCGTGACCAGTCCACAGTGCGCGAGGCGACATGCGAGGAAAAGTCCACCACCAGAGGTGCATTGCAACCCAGGGCTTTGAGGTCGGGCAGTTCGTGAAACTCCACGCCATGGATGGTTTCATTGCCGCAGATGTGCACGTATCGGCTGTCGGGGCCGATTTGCCAGGATGCCGGGTTGGGCAAGGTGGTGAAGTCATCGGCTTGCGCGCTGGCGGCGACGCGGGCTTGCCCGTACTTGCCGGCTTCCTTGAGTGACTTCTGGCTCCAGCTGCCTGTCAGCACAAAGTCCATGGCCCCGCCTTGCGACAGGTTCAAGGGCACGATGGCGTTTTCAGCCAAGCCACCGCCTTGCATGAACAAAATCTTGAAGTGGGCAGGTACGGCCAGCAATTCACGCAGATCCGCTTCGGCCTGCTCGTAGATGCTGATGAATTCCTTGCCCCGGTGACTCATTTCCATCACGCTCATGCCCGAGCCGTGCCAGTCGAGCATCTCTGCAGCGGCTTGTTGAAGCACAGCCTCGGGCATCACGGCGGGACCCGCCGAAAAGTTGAAAGCGCGCCCCATCACTTATTCCGCTGCAGTTGCGCCGTCGTCCGGTGTGGCATCGCCATCAACCGCATCGCCTTCGGGCACATTCGCATCGTTTTCGACAATGCGTTGCAAGCCGGACAGCTTGGCACCTTCGTCCAGACCAATCAAGGTCACGCCTTGTGTGGCACGGCCGAGTTCGCGGATTTCGGCCACGCGGGTGCGCACCAGAACGCCAGTATCGGTGATCAGCATGATTTCATCATCGGCATGCACCAAGGTGGCTGCCACCACTTTGCCGTTGCGCTCGGATTGCTGGATGGCGATCATGCCCTTGGTGCCACGGCCATGACGGGTGTATTCCGCAATCGAGGTGCGTTTGCCGTAGCCGTTTTCGGTGGCCGTCAGCACGCTTTGTGTTTCGTCACCCGCCACCAGCATGGCGATCACGCTCTGGCTTTCTTCGATCATCATGCCGCGCACGCCACGGGCGCTGCGGCCCAGCGGGCGCACATCGTTTTCGTCAAAGCGCACGGCCTTGCCGCCGTCGCTGAACAGCATCACGTCGTGCTGGCCGTCGGTCAGGGCTGCACCGATCAAAAAGTCGCCTTCGTCGAGGTTGACGGCAATGATGCCGCCCTTGCGTGGGTTTGAAAATTCGTCCAGCGAGGTCTTCTTGACCGTGCCCATGGAGGTGGCCATGAAAACGTACTGGTTTTCGGGGAAGGTGCGCGCTTCGCCAGTCAGGGCCAGCACCACGTTGATCTTCTCGCCCTCTTGCAACGGGAACATGTTGACGATGGGGCGACCGCGTGAGCCACGCGAACCCGCAGGCACTTCCCAGACCTTGAGCCAGTAAAGACGGCCCCGGTTCGAGAAGCACAGCAAATAGTCGTGTGTGTTGGCGATGAACAGCTGGTCGATCCAGTCGTCTTCTTTGGTGACGGCGGCTTGCTTGCCGCGACCACCGCGTTTTTGTGAGCGGTATTCACTCAGGGGCTGGCTCTTGATGTAGCCACTGTGTGAAAGCGTGACCACCATGTCGGTGGGGGTGATCAGGTCTTCGGTCGAGAGGTCTTGCGCGCTGTGCTCGATCTCGCTGCGGCGTGCGCCGATTTTGGTCTGACCGAATTCCTGGCGCACGGTGCCCAGCTCGTCACCAATGATGGTCGACACACGCTCGGGCTTGGCCAGGATGTCCAGCAGGTCTTCGATCTCAGACATGACCTCTTTGTATTCCGCGACGATCTTGTCTTGTTCCAGGCCGGTCAGACGTTGCAGGCGCATCTGCAAAATTTCTTGCGCTTGTGTGTCCGACAGGCGATACAGGCCGTCCTGGCCCATGCCGTATTCGCGCTCGAGACCTTCGGGACGGTAGTCGTCGGCGTTGATGACCGAGCCGTCATCGCGTGCGCGGGTCAGCATGGTGCGCACCATCTGGCTGTCCCAGGCTCGGGTCATCAACTCGGCCTTGGCCACGGGGGGAGTGGGCGCGCCGCGGATGATCGCGATGAAATCGTCGATGTTGGCCAAAGCCACGGCCAGGCCTTCCAGCACATGGCCGCGGTCGCGCGCTTTGCGCAGCTCGAACACCGTGCGACGTGTCACCACTTCGCGGCGGTGCTGCAGGAAGACCTGGATCAGGTCTTTCAGGTTGCAGAGCTTGGGCTGGCCGTCGATCAGGGCCACCATGTTCATGCCAAAGGTGTCTTGCAGCTGGGTCTGCTTGTACAGGTTGTTCAGCACCACCTCGGGCACCGCACCGCGCTTGAGCTCGATCACCAAGCGCATGCCCGACTTGTCGGACTCGTCCTGGATGTGGCTGATGTCCTCGATTTTCTTCTCGTGCACCAGCTCGGCCATGCGCTCTTGCAGGGTCTTCTTGTTGACCTGGTAGGGCAACTCGTCGACCACGATGCACTGGCGCTGGCCTTTGTCGATGTCCTCAAAGTGGCACTTGGCACGCATCACCACGCGGCCGCGCCCGGTACGGTAGCCTTCTTTGACGCCGGTCATCCCGTAAATGATGGCGCCCGTCGGGAAGTCGGGCGCAGGCACGATTTCCATCAGTTCGTCGATGGACGCTTCAGGGTTGCGCAGCAAGTGCAGGCAGGCGTCCACCACCTCGTTCAGGTTGTGTGGGGGGATGTTGGTGGCCATGCCCACGGCAATACCGCCCGAGCCGTTGATCAACAAGTTGGGCAGGCGCGAAGGCAGGACCAGGGGTTCTTTTTCAGAGCCGTCGTAGTTGGGGCCGAAGTCGACGGTTTCCTTGTCGATGTCGCCCAGCATCTCGTGGGCGATCTTGGCCAATCGAATTTCGGTGTAACGCATCGCCGCCGCGTTGTCGCCGTCCACCGAGCCGAAGTTACCTTGGCCATCCACCAACATGTGGCGCATCGAGAAGTCTTGCGCCATGCGAACGATGGTGTCGTACACCGACTGGTCGCCGTGTGGGTGGTATTTACCGATCACGTCACCCACGATACGGGCCGACTTTTTGTAAGGGCGGTTCCAGTCGTTGTTGAGCTCGTGCATGGCAAACAAAACCCGGCGGTGCACGGGCTTGAGGCCATCGCGTGCATCAGGCAGTGCGCGGCCCACGATCACGCTCATGGCGTAATCGAGGTAGCTGCGCCGCATTTCCTCTTCCAGACTGATGGGCAGTGTTTCTTTGGCGAACTGGGTCATATAGGGCGGGAAGGGTGACGCGGTGTAAACCTGTCATTTTAGGTGCAAGCGGGTGTAGCGTCCATGCAACATTTGTTGTGCATTTGAACGATGGCTTTTCCTGTCAGTCTTGCATTTGACAGAGTCCCCCCTTGTCTATGGCACAATAAAACTCAACGCAGCGGGTGACGGTCATCCGCAGCGTCATTTTTTCGCAGCGAGGCTGCGGCTTTATCCCTCAAGAGGAAGACCATGAAGAAACTGAACAAAGTGGCGATGTTGTTGGCCTCCGCAGCTCTCGCAACCGCCGCTGGCGCGCAAACCATCGACAACTGGCGCAACGGATCCGGCGAGCTGGTTTGGAAAAACGGTACCCAAGAGCTGTGCTGGCGTGATGCCAACTGGACACCTGCAACCGCCGCTGCTGGTTGCGATGGTGCCATCGTTGCACCCAAAGCTGCTCCAGCACCTGCCGCACCCGCTCCCAAGCCTGCTGCAGCGCCTGCACCAGCTCCCAAGGCAGCTGCTCCAGCACCTGCTCCAGCAGCCGCCACCAAGGTGACTTACGCAGCTGACGCCTTCTTCGACTTCGACAAGTCGGTCCTCAAGGCCGAAGGCAAAGCCAAACTGGACGATCTGGTTGGCAAAGTCAAGGGCATCAACCTGGAAGTCATCATCGCTGTGGGTCACACTGACTCCATCGGTACCGATGCTTACAACCAGAAGCTGTCTGTCAAGCGCGCTGACTCTGTGAAAGCCTATCTGGTCTCCAAAGGCATTGAGAAGAACCGTGTTTACACCGAAGGCAAAGGCGAGAAGCAGCCTGTGGCCGACAACAAGACTTCTGCTGGCCGTTCGAAGAATCGCCGCGTGGAAATCGAAGTGGTGGGTACACGCTCTAACAAGTAATCCTTCACCGGATCACGCAAAAAGCCCCAGCAATGGGGCTTTTTTTCGTCCCCACTTTGTTGTCATGGGTGGTTTGACCGACAATTCAGGCCATGAATTCATCTGCTTCTAACGTTGATCCGGCCGAACTGGCCAAATTTTCCGATTTGGCTCACCGCTGGTGGGACCCTGAAAGCGAATTCCGTCCCCTGCACCAGATCAATCCCCTGCGCTTGGAATGGATCCACGGCCTGGTGCCGTTAACGGGCTTGAATGTGCTGGATGTCGGATGCGGTGGCGGCATCCTGGCCGATGCAATGGCGCGTAAAGGCGCCCAGGTTTTGGGCATTGATCTGGCCACCAAATCCCTCAAAGTAGCTCAGTTGCACGCGCTCGAAGCCGGTACCAAGGGCATTCAATACCGTGAAATCAGTGCCGAAGCCCTCGCGGCTGAACAACCGGCGCAATTTGACGTGGTCACTTGCATGGAAATGCTGGAGCATGTGCCCGATCCGGCCTCGGTGGTGAAAGCCTGTGCGCAAATGGTCAAACCCGGCGGCTGGGTGTTCTTTTCAACCCTCAACCGCAATCCGAAATCATTTTTGTTTGCCATTGTGGGGGCAGAGTACATCCTCAAGTTGCTGCCCAAAGGCACCCACGAATTTGCTCGTCTCATCAAACCCAGTGAGCTCAGTGCCTGGGCGCGTGAAGCTGGACTGAATGCCCAAGGTTTCAAGGGCATGGAATACAACCCGTTCACCAAGCGCTACTGGCTCAGCCAGGACACCAGCGTGAACTATCTGCTGGCGTGCCGCAAAGGCTGACGAACCCATGTTCCACAATGTAGAAGCCGTATTGTTTGACTTGGACGGCACACTGATTGACAGTGCGCCCGATTTGGGTGCAGCGGCAGACAAAATGCGGATCGATCGGGGTTTGTCTTCATTTCCTCTGGAGAACTACCGCCACATGGCTGGGGCGGGCGCGCGCGGCATGCTCGGTATCGCTTTTGGTTTGACGCCCGAACACCCTGACTTTGAAGCCATGCGGGAGGAGTTTTTCGTCAACTACGAAACCTGCATGACCGAGCGCACCCGCATCTTTGATGGCGTGGTTGACATGATCGCCCGCTTGGTGGCGCAAGGTTTGGCATGGGGTGTGGTCACCAACAAGTCGAGCCGTTTCACAGATCCCCTGACTGCGGCCATGCCGCTTTTTTCAACAGCAGGCGCGATTGTCAGCGGCAACACCACACCACATGCCAAGCCCCACCCCGAGCCCTTGTTCGAAGCGGCAAGGCGTTTGTCGGTCGATCCTGCCCGGTGTGTTTATGTGGGCGATGACGAGCGCGACATCGTCGCAGGCCTGGCTGCAGGCATGGGCACGGTGGCCGCCACCTATGGTTATTTGGGCCAACAGACCGATATTTCGCGCTGGAATGCCCATTTGCACATTGATTCTCCTATGGACCTCTTGAAATTCCTCCAGAGCGCCTAAAATAGGACGCTCAGGGGCTGCACTGGTTTCGACATGGGTTCGGACGCGTGGCAGGGCATGTCGAGGTTCTGATCCTCGTTAATCTTCGGAAAAAAAACTAACTGCAAACGACGAACGTTTCGCACTCGCCGCTTAATCCGGTGAGCCTTGCAACAGTTGGCCGATAGGCTGGGTTAGGGTGATGGGGGTGTTAAAGCCTCCAAAGTCCTAGCTGCAAGGTAAAACATATGGGCTGGCATCACCTCGGGTACCTTGGGGTGGTGTGAGAAAAAAGGGTGCTGGCTGGGTGTTCAGCGTGTCGCTGCGCGGTTCATTTGGCGAGACTCAAATCAGACGACTACACATGTAGAACTGTACGAAAAAGGCTTATGGACGGGGGTTCAAATCCCCCCAGCTCCACCAATACCAAAACCCCAACTCGTCTGAGTTGGGGTTTTTTCTTGTGCGATCGCGCGTGTTGCCCCGTGTTCTTGCGGGTTCGTGCGGAAACTTGCGGACTTCGCCCACCGCACCACCTGGCCGGTTCTCCGCCTGGTTCTCTCTCTTCCGGCCATTTCTCTCTGCATTCCTCACGCCCGGGAATGGGTCGAAGTCCACAAGAGCCTCCGGCTGAGGTCAACAAGATCAACGACTTACGAGTGGACGAATAGATCGGTTTATTTCCAGCATTGGCGGGCGCGCGGAAATAACAACCTGAAATGCGGCAGTGATTTATACTGGTCAAAAACACAGTATCTAGATGCCAATCCTCAACCTGATCCGACCAGCCCCGACCTTGAGCCAAGTCCCTGTGGACCTGGCCCTGGAGCCGGCTGCGCGCGAGTTGCGGCTCCTGTCGCACAGGATCAGCGCAGGATTTCCGTCGCCGGCCACGGACTATGTTGAGGAGGGGCTCGACCTCAACGACTACCTGGTGCGCAACAAACCTGCGACCTTCCTGTTCACGGTCAAGGGCGATTCCATGATCGGCGCGAGCATTGAAGAAGGCGACAAAGTTATCGTAGATCGAGCCCTCGCGCCGAAGCACGACGACATCGTCGTCGCCGTGGTCGAAGGTGACTACACGCTCAAGCGCCTCTACAAGCACATGGGCCGGGTTGAACTACGTGCCGAGAACCCTGCATACAGCCCCATCGTTTTCAGTGATGGGAGCGAGCTACTGGTCTGGGGCGTGGTGGTGGGTGTGGTTCGGCGCTACAGCTCAAGAGGCTAACCATGACGGCCGCGCCGCAGTTTGCGCTGGTGGACGTCAACAACTTCTACGTCTCCTGCGAGAGGGTCTTTCAACCCCGTCTTGAGGGCATCCCGCTTGTGGTGCTCTCGAACAACGATGGCTGTGCCGTCGCCCGTAGCAATGAGGTTAAGGCGCTGGGCGTGAAGATGGGCACGCCATGGTTCAAGATGAAGGATCTCGCTCGTCAACATGGGATTCGTGCGTTCTCATCGAACTACACTTTATATGGAGACATGAGCAACCGGGCGACCACGGTGCTGCGAGACTTTGCACCCGATCTGGAGGTGTACAGCATCGATGAGTCATTCCTGCGCATTGAGTCCGTCGCACACCTCTATGGGGGTGCCATCCCAATGGGGCATCAAATGCGCAACCGCATCAAGCAATGGACTGGACTGCCTGTGTGTGTCGGGGTTGGCCCCACCAAAACTCTCGCGAAATTTGCCAACCATCTGGCCAAAAAGAACCCCGTGTTCGATGGGGTGTGTGACCTGCATGCATTGTCTCGGCCGGAGAGACTGGCATGGATGCACGGCGTCGAAGTTGGTGAAGTTTGGGGTGTAGGACCAAGAATTACGAAGCGTCTGGCCGCGATGGGCATCACCTCCGTACTGGCCCTTCGCAATGCATCTCCCAAGGAGATGCGAACCCACTTCGGCGTCGTGATGGAACGAACGTGCAACGAACTGCGCGGCATCTCGTGCCTGGAGCTCGAAGACATTGCGCAGCCGAAAAAACAGATCATGTCGTCGCGCAGCTTCGGTGCGCCAGTGGAAACCTTGGCAGAGTTGCGTGAGTCGGTGGCCAGCTACCTCGCAACAGCGGCTGAAAAGTTGCGTCGGCAAAAATCAGCAGCCGGTGCCGTCTATGTATTTCTGCTCACCAACCGCTTCAAGGAGGATGAGCCTCAGTACAACGCCGGAATCACAGTGCCGATGCCTGACGCAACGGATGACACGCTGGTGCTGACGGACGCTGCATTGAAAGGACTGGCCGCAATCTTTCGCCAAGGATTTCGCTACAAAAAGACAGGTGTGATGTTGACCTTGCTCTCCGACAAGACCGCGCGGCAGACCACGCTTTTTGATGACCCAGTCGCTCGGGAAAAGTCGGAACGATTGATGGCGACGATGGATGCGATCAATCGCGAGTTTGGACGTGGGATGGTCCGGTCCGGTGCCAGTGGAGTAGTGCAACGTTGGGCGATGCGAGCTGAAAACCGATCGCCCCGCTACACGACCCGTTGGGATGAACTGCCGTTTGTTCAGTGAGAATTTTGGTTAATCCACCAGCAATGACCTGATCTTCGATGGCGCCACATCCGTCTTGAGCGCCTCGGCTGGGTACAGATGGAGGAAATCAGCACTTTGCTGGGAATCGGCATTCAGCCAGTCGTCGTATCGGTGCTCAGGCAAGACGACCACCATTCGCTTCTCATCATTCGGTTTGTGGAACTGATTCATCAGCGGGTGCTGGTCCGCATTGATGGTCAACATCGTGAAGCTATGGAGTACTTCCCCTTTGGGCGACTTCCACCATGACCACAGACCCGCAATCCCCATGGGCTGACCATCTGAGCGGGAAATGCGAGTGGGAACAGCTTTCCCAGATCGCCAATCGGGTTCATAGATAGCGTCCGCAGGGATGATGCAGTGATGCGCCTTTTTCCACGCATCACGGAAGCTCGGTTTGGAGGCCACGGTCTCAGTGCGCGCGTTGTAGGTTTGCCTGGCGATCTTGGTGTCCGTGGCCCAGTGTGGGACCAGACCGAAAGATCCCAGCAGTGCCTCGCGCTCCGGCACAGCCTCGTCACCAACGTCCGCGAATTCATGTCGACGCACGAACGGTCCCAAGTAGCCAGGCCACATATCCCACTTGCCACCCTCCGGAATATCGTCCAGTCGAAAGTGGCTCTTTAGTATTTGGCGATCGCGAACGGATTCAAAGTGGCTGCACATGGCTCCATGCTACCAAGGCAGCCGTAAAGGGCAAAAGTCAAATTGCCATGCAAATCACAAACAGAGAAGCGCCCGTTGGTCATCCCACAGCAGTGGAGTTCCGGATGCCAGATCGAACAGGGTGACATGGTCCGGCAATGACTCGTCCAGGATGGCTGCCACGATGTCCGGGGCCAGTGTGGTGAGGTTCACCATCCTGCTCACGTAGGCGCGGTCCATCCCTTCCATCTCGGCAACCTCGGCCAGGTTCCGTGCCTTGCCGGACTCCAGGATGGCCAACCATCGATGGCCACGAACCAGGGCCAACTGCATCGGGGTGGGCTGGTTGTCCCACGCGCGCGGCTGCAAGGCCGTGCCGTCCGGCAGGGTCACCGCTTTGCGCCGACCGCGCCTCGTGATCTTGATGGGGATGGTCACGTTCAGGCTGCCATTGCTGGCGCTGACCACATCGGCATCGCCAGTCGCTTTGATCTTGATCTCGTTCACGCTGCTACCTCCTCAACTTTCTGCTCGTGGTCCGGCAGTTTGATCTCCGCAGCAAGCCTCTCAATGCCATTCGGCCGGAACTGCACTTCAATGTTGTGTGGCGTGACCACCACCTTCTTGATCAGCAGGCGGACGATGCGCTCCTGTTCGGCTGGGAATAACTGGTCCCAGACCTTTTCAATCTGCAGCATGGCGATGCAAACTTTGGCTTCGTCTGCCTGGTTGTCCGTTGCAGTCAGAAGTTGCGCCACTCGGGTCTTGAGATCCGGGGCGCGGAGGATCAAGCGCAGCTGCTGGACCACATTTGCTTCCAATTCGATTGCTGGCAACCGTGGTAGACCGGAAGCTCCTGCGTGTTCTTTGTTTTCGCGTGTGTGGATGTAGTACCGGTACAGCTTGCCTGCGCCCTTACGGGTCCATGCCACGGTCAACGCCCGACCATCGGCGCCCTCAACGATGCCCTTGAGCAGGAAGGGAATGGCGGCGCGGGTGTTGTTGCCTCGGGTGCGCGGGCTGACTTTCAAGATGGACTGCACTGCCTCCCAGGTGCTGGGCTCAATCAGAGGCTGGTGCTCACCTTTGAACCATTCTTCCTTGTGTCTTAACTCGCCAAGGTACGTCCTGTTGCCCAGCAGTTTGTAGATCAGGCCCTTATCGATCAGCTTTCCCTCGCGGAAATTGCCGTCCTGGGTGGTCCAGGCCTTTGATGTGACCCCGTCCATACGCAACTCTTTCATGAGCTTGGTGGTGGAGCCCAGTTCCACGAACCGCGTGAAGATGTGCCGGATGATCTTGGCCTCGCGCTCGTTAGGGATCAGGCGGCGGTCCTTCACGTCGTAGCCTAAAGGTGGCACGCCACCCATCCACATTCCTTTGCGCTTAGACGCCGTGATTTTGTCGCGGATGCGCTCTCCGGTCACCTCCCGCTCGAACTGCGCAAAGGACAGCAGCACGTTGAGCATCAACCGGCCCATGCTGGTCGTGGTGTTGAACTGTTGTGTCACCGAAACGAAGGACACACCGGCACGTTCGAATACCTCGACCATCTTGGAGAAGTCGGCCAGGCTGCGAGTGAGACGGTCAATCTTGTAGACCACCACGATGTCAACGCGGCCTTCCTCGATGTCATTCATGAGCCTACGCAGTCCAGGGCGTTCCATGTTGCCGCCAGAGAAACCGCCATCGTCATAGTCGTCTGCTACCGGAATCCAGCCCTCGCTGCGCTGGCTGGCGATGTAGGCGTGACCAGCTTCCTTCTGGGCATCGATGGAGTTGAAGGACTGGTCCAGGCGTTCGTCGCTGGACACGCGGCAGTAAACGGCGCACCGCTGGCGGCGCTTGAGAACCTCGCTCATTTGCGTGCTCCCTTCTTCGCCGGCGTTTTAGGTACTGCGGTGGTCTTCAGGCCAAAGAACACCGGCCCAGACCAAGCGGTGCCGGTGATCTCCTTTGCGATGCGCGAGAGGCTGCGGTACGGGCGTCCCTCATATTCGTAGTGGCCCTCGACCGTGGCCATCACCTGGTATTCCTTGCCTTGGTACTCGCGGGTGAGGATCGTTCCCGCCATTAGATGGAAATCGCGCTCCAGCTTCTTGTTCTGGCCGGAATCCATGATGGCCTGGATCCTGCGCTTGTTGCGGTCGACCATGTTGCGATCGATCTTGCGGAACTCGATCTCCTGCAGTCGGAAAGCGATGCGCCGTTCTAGGAACTGGCGGTTGTGGGTCGGGTTGTCTGCCCCAAACAGGCTCTTCCAGAGGGCCTTGATGTCAGACATCGACAAATCGGGCAAGGAGGTGATTTGTGCCAGCACCGACGGAGGCGTGGCATAGGGTGATTGCGTGGTGGTCATTTGGACTCCGTGACTTTGGTTGACGGGTCCGTATGAACGCTCTGGTGGCCGGAATAGCCAAGTCCTAAATGGCTCTTGGAGGCCGCATTTGCGGACTTCGCGACAGATTGATCCCACACACGGGATACGCCCCGCGCCAGCAGGGCAGTTACCTCATCCATGCGCTCTGATACGGTCATGGAGTCGGGTGGGCGGCGGTTGATTTCTTGCATTGGTTGCCAGTCCTTGATGTTCAACGATCGAAGGAAAAAATTGTCCCCGGGGGACCATGGCAAGGCCAGTGGGAAGTTTGGGACTGGCTCGGAGAGATGCGGAGAATTGCCGACGGCCGCAAAAAGCGGGTGGCATTGACTTCAAGAATTGATGGCGCTATCGATTCAGAGGTTGACCATTGCGCGTGAACCGATCAAACGTATCCTCTTCTGCCTCATCATCTTCGTGTGTCGGGCGTCGCCATTCAGCCTGAGGCAGCAGCAGCAAAGTGAGCTTGTAGTCGTATTGACCAGCGCTTTTGACCAGCTCTTGAGCGCGGACATAGCCTGGTTCGTTGGCGAGCCAAGTGTTGGCTCGAACATCTTGCTGGCTAACGGTCGTTTCTGCATTGGTGCTGTGGGCCAACGCCGTTCTTGGAAGCTCAATGACGTTCTTTCGGGTGGCGAAATATGCCCTTGACTTGAATGCATCCTCGTTCGATTTGGCCCAGAGCATGTGGTCGTCACGGCTTGCTATCAGGATCGCGCGCTCTGGCGCGATGTCGATCCACCGCAGAGCCGCTGCGGTGAGCGAGACGCCGTATCGATCTGCGCAATGTCCTATCAGATCAAAGCTGATGGGCTGGCCGTTGACTTGTCTACGGAAGTCATCGTACGGCATCAGCAGTGTCGATGCGAATTGATCTGCCTCGGCTTCGATGTCCCGTTTACTGCGTTCACCCGTTGAGATCTCATCGTCGAGGCAGGCGAACTCATTCTGGAGTTCCCGATGCACCATGTAATGCCCCAATTCGTGGGCGACCGTGAAACGCTGCCGCCCCTCCGAGCCGTTGCCGTCGTTGTAAACGATGAGCCACTTGGTCTTTGACTTGTTGGCTTTGAGCATTCCCTCGAAGCCATCAATGCGCTCGCCCTGGATCTTGGTGATAGGGGAGTCTGGGAAGCGCTGGTGCGTGTATTCAAGCGCCAACTGTTGTACGTCCACCGGGTATCGATTAATGCCCAACACCTGGTTGAGCATTTCCGAGATTTGGTTGGCAACAGCCATCGGGCGCTTGTGCTTGGTCATTCGTCTTCCCAGGCGTCCAGGATTTTTCGCAGCTTCTTCTTTTCGAGGTCTGGCAGCAATTGGTATTTGCGGAAGAAAGCTTCGTCAGCTACTTTGTTGTTGGGGGTTGGCTCTGGAGA
Source organism: Limnohabitans sp. 2KL-1 (assembly GCF_003063435.1). GTDB lineage: Bacteria > Pseudomonadota > Gammaproteobacteria > Burkholderiales > Burkholderiaceae_C > Limnohabitans_A. Next base: position 190,447 of record NZ_NESL01000004.1, read on the forward strand.
GCTGACCAAAAATTCAGCAGTCACGTCGAGCGCTACAGCCAGTTTGTTGATTTTTTCCAAGGATGGATTGGCCTGTTCCCTGTTTTCCAGCTCCCATAGGTAGCTCTTACTGGAATCGGTCATTTGGGCCAACTGCTCAAGACTTAACCCTTTTGAATTACGAAGGTGCTTGATTTTTTCACCGAGAGGTGATGCCACTTGTCGCTCCTAACTTGTCCACATGGATACCCACAGGATACCACCATATCGAACGAATCCGTACCTGCTTGACATGATCAGCAGCCGCCAGTAATAATCCGCACAAGTTCGTTTTAACGAACGATTCCGGTCGGTGGAGTATTTCGGCTCCCCTGACTCTACGGTGGCAAGGCCATGGATGCGCAAGACAAGGATGCGCACGCAGGCCATAGCGACAAGGAAAAAACAAATGTCAGCCTTCAACTATCGCGATCTCGTGCGCCAGGTGCGCAACCAGTACTGGGAGTTCTACTTCCAGGCCCGAAAAATCGAATTGCCCGAAGGGGCAACGTGGTCTCAACCCGAAAAGGACGTTCAGGCCAACATTCAAAACGGCTTCGAAGCCTTGGATGAGGGGCGGCTGGACTCCGTTTACGCTGAACTGCGCCGAGTGAAGTTCTTGGCCACTGTGCGCGGGGTCCAGGCCCTGCGCAACACGGTGCCATTGGGGCATGCGATGTTGGACGACTTTGAGCACCACATCAGTGACGCCGAGCGGGCGCTGTGGGCGTTGATCAACTGGCCCACCAAACTTGCTGAAGCCGAGTCCATCATGCAGGCCGATGCGGAAATTGGAAAGCGCTCATGGCGTCGTATCCAGCTTCCGCCTGGGCAAGAGTTGCACCATGAGGCTGTCGACATCGACCCCCTGCGCAAGGCCCTGGCTGAAGCCTTCACACCCAAGAAAGGCCGACCCCGTGCATGCGAGATTGACGTGCTGACACGCCATCTCGACGGTGGGGTTCAGTTGGACATCCGCGTGGAGGACAACCTTCAGCGTAGCCTTGAGTTTGGGGCCGATGACAAGACGATGTGGCGTGACGTGCGTCCGCCCCTTCGTATGACCGCAATCATCTACTCAGAAAGTGGGGTAATTGACTTGTTGGTGGTGGGTGGTGAGAAAGCGCGGCAGAAGCTGATTGGCCCCCTGGGCACGCATGTGTTCAAAAAGCCCCTGGAGCCGATGGCTGTGAATCAGCCGCTCTTTCTGCTCAACCGATTGCGTGAAGGTGTCGTGCCGGACGAGCACAGCGGACTGGATCTGCATGACCATGGGGTGATGAAGGTCCGGCTCTCCGAGTGCCGCCTCCGCTCGGTTCAAAGGCCCATGTGTGATTACGTAGTCAAGCCGCCAGCGGACAAAGATGCGCCTGATGCATTGGAGTGTGTGCGTGTGCAACACACAGCGACGCTCATGGGCACTGGCTTCAATTTCATCAGCGCAACCGTGAGTCTGTATTTCATGCCAGAGGGGGACTCCAAGAAAGGTCGGGCGCTGCACATCGGTTTGAAGCCGACGGGCATCAGCAACCTGCGGGACATGGATGAAGAGGATGCCCGACTGGCGGAAAAGCTCGTACTGGCATTGGGGGTAATGCAGCAGCCACCGACCGCAGAAGCAGCCGATCAACCTGCAACTGCCGTTGAAGGCGCCTGATCGTGGGCCCCATCAATGCGCCTGCATTGGCGGAGCTGTCCAGGTTGCTGGAGCAGCCTGGGCATCATCTTTTGCCAGATGCAGTGTGGGTCAGTGGCCAAGCTGAGGTGTTCAAGCATCTGAGGGATGTTCAGGCGCTGAGTCTTGGCCCTGAATTGGCCGACGGCGTGTTGTGCCCAGACTGCATGAGCGGTGCAATCCAGCCCGAACAAGTCGCACATGGATCACAAATTGAGCTTCGGGCCTACTGTGGCGAGTGCGGCTGGGTGCCGCTGGCGAAAGAGCGCGCGCGTCTTTGGCAGGCGAGCCCTGCCAAGGTTGCCGACTGGCTCAACGCGTCATTGGGATTGAGGTCGCGGTATCCGGTCACAGAGATTGTCAACGGCGTGCTGTGGCATCTGGGGGAGCGTGAATACAAGCGGCATCGTCACAGCCTGTTTTTTGGATGCCAACTGGCAGCAAACCAAGCCGAAGTGGACAAAGCCCTTGATAAGGCTGCAGCACCCGGCATGGATCTGACCATCACCACCAGTGACATTGAAGCTCTACAGCCTGGGCGACTGGGTCGTCGGTTGTTGGTGCCCCTGAGAGCCGTTGCGCAACTTCGCAAGGGCAGCTTGGTCATTGAAAACCTTGAAGCCTATATCGATGGCCTTGCCCCTCTCGTCGTCTCAGACGAAACATCGCTGCGGCTTTTGGAAACCAAACGGGTGGCATTGATCGGCGGTGCCGAAGTCTCGCTCTCACCGCAGGTATTCAAATTCCTGAAGGTGTTGCTTGACGCTGAAGGCGATGAGGTTCACAAGCGTCTGCTTGCCAAAGCGCTTGAGATTCCAGAAAACTTTAAGTTTGCCAACATCAAAAAGCGGCACGCTGAGGTGTTCGAGACCTTTGTGCAATCAGACCAGAAGGGCTACTACTGGCTGCACCCCGACTACCTGCTATCCGAAGGGGGGTGAACCGATCAGCACTCAACCCCCTCAATATCAACCGCTTACTTTTGAAAGACAACAAATGACTGGAAAAAACCAACACGTAGTTCGACGTGACGACCAATGGGCCGTCCGTGGCGAAGGCAATACCCGTGACACCTCGCTGCACAACACGCAGGCCGAGGCAGAGCGCGCAGCGCGCGAGATCGCGATCAACCAGAAAAGCGAGGTTCTGATCCATGGAAGAGACGGTCGCATTCGCGATCGCAACAGCTATGGCAACGATCCATCACCGCCCAAAGGCTGATTTGCCCAATAAGCGACCTTCAAGAACGGCCCGGACTAACCCTCCGGGCCTTTTTGTTTCTGGCAGGTGTATTTGCCGCATTTGCCCACCCCTTTAGGCCTCTTTGCCCACCCCTTTGCCCACCGGTCGTTTCCGAAACTTTCCTCACGTTTTCGCAATCACTTGAAAGGAGAAAAACGTGAGTGTTAAACACCTCAATCAACGGCAATTGGCTGACCGTTGGGACCTTAGCGAGGCCACGCTGGAACGCTGGCGCTCTGAGGGCATCGGTCCTGTCTTCCTCAAACTGCAAGGCCAGGTCCGTTACCGGATCGAGGACATTGAAGCCTTCGAAGTCAACAGCCTGCGCCGGAGCACATCCACGCGTGAAGTAATCGTAGGTGCAGCATGAGCACCGATCTGACCTTCACGCCCGAACAGGTGCTGGCCACCCCGGCAGGCACGTTGGCGCAGCAACCGGCTGAACTGCTCTTCAGCATCAAGAGCGCCGCCGCTGATTTGTTGGCCGCTGGCAAAGCCCTGAGTGATCACATCGATCAGGCCATCGACTTCAAGTGGGGCGAGCGCGCCCGCAACCTGCGCCACGACGCTGGCAAGGACACCGGGGTCGTGCATTTCGATGACGGCGATGTGCGCGTCACTGCAGAACTGCCCAAGAAAGTCGAGTGGGACCAGACCCGCCTGGCCGACATGACACGTCGCATTACCGAGAGCGGTGATGACCCCAGGCAGTACGTCGAGATCACCTATCGCGTGAGCGAGACCAAGTTCAACGCCTGGCCCGAAACCCTCAAGTCCGCCTTCGAGGTTGCCCGCACGGTCAAGACCGGCAAGCCCTCGTATCGCCTCGCCCTCATGAAGGAGTAATTGCCATGTTCTTCAAAAAGAAAACTGCTGTTCAGAAATTGCGTGAGCGCCCTGACTGGTACGTGCGCGAACTGCCCGAGGAAATTTTCGTTCCGGCACTTGATGGGCATCGCCCAGATGACATGACCATCGCGCTGGAAGACGCCACGCTGGACGACCTGGCCTTTGCCATCGTTGGCATTGAAGCCCAGGTGGCACAAGCCCGTCGTGGTCTTAGTGGCCTGCGTGAACTCTATGAGCAAGCCCGCAAACGCGGAGGCAGCGGCGCCAATACGGTGTCCGAAGTGTTCTTCACCGACGAATTTGCGGAGGTGGCCAAATGAACCTGCCCATCATCACCGCAGACCAACGCCTGGCAGAGCGCCGTGGCGTCAAGGGCGTCCTGGTCGGCAAGTCCGGCATCGGCAAGACCTCCCAGCTCTGGACGCTGCCCCCGGCATCCACGCTGTTCTTCGATCTTGAGGCCGGTGACCTGGCTGTCGAGGGCTATGCAGGCGACACCATCCGTCCCCGCACATGGCAGGAGTGCCGCGACTTCGCCGTCTTCATCGGTGGGCCGAACCCGGCCCTGCGAGATGACCAGCCCTACAGCGAGGCTCATTTCCAGGCCGTGTGCCAGCGCTTTGGTGATCCAGCCGCGCTGGACAAGTACGAGACGGTATTCGTTGACTCGATCACCGTGGCCGGCCGACTTTGCCTGCAATGGAGCAAGGGCCAGCCACAGGCCTATTCCGAGAAAACCGGCAAGCCCGACAGCCGTGGCGCCTACGGCCTGATGGGCCAGGAAATGATCGGCTGGCTCACCCATCTGCAGCACACCCGGCGCAAGAACGTTTGGTTTGTCGGGATCCTCAACGAGGCCCTGGACGATTTCAATCGCCGTGTTTTCACGCTTCAGATTGATGGCTCCAAGACCGGCCTGGAGTTGCCCGGGATCGTCGACGAGGTGATCACGTTGGCTGAGATCAAGGCCGATGACGGCAGCAGCTACCGCGCCTTTGTGTGCCAAACGCTCAACCAGTGGGGCTACCCGGCCAAGGACCGCAGCGGTCGCCTTGATGCCATTGAGGAGCCAGACCTCGGCCGGCTCATGCGAAAGATCGCCGGCCCCGCGCGTCCGGCCAGCGAGCGCCTGGACTTTGCCCGTCCACAGGCCAGCGTCGCTGAACCGGCTTCCAACACCACCCCCGCAATTACCTCTCAGGAGTCCTGATCATGACTTTCTTCGATTTCAACTCTGCCGCCGAGCAATCCAGCTACGACCTCATCCCCAAAGGCACGGTGGTGCGCGTTCGCATGACTATCAAGCCGGGTGGCTATGACGACCCGTCCCAGGGCTGGACCGGCGGCTATGCCACCCGCAGCATGACCACCGGTTCTGTTTACCTGAACTGCGAGTTCGTAGTGCTCGAGGGGCCGTTCGCCCGTCGCAAGATGTGGTCCCTCATTGGGCTGTACAGCGCCAAGGGTGCCGAGTGGACCAACATGGGGCGGACCTTCATCAAGGCCATCCTAAACTCCGCTCGCGGCATCAACCCCAGCGACAGCAGCCCGTCCGCTCAAAACGCCCGTCGCATCAGCGGTTTCTCCGACCTGGAGGGTATTGAGTTCGTCGGCAAGGTCGACTGGGAGAAGGACCAGAACGGCCAGGACAAGTGCGTCATCAAGTCTGCCGTCACACCTGACCACAAAGAGTACTCGGCGCACATGAACGGCGCAGCGCCTGCGGCACCCAGTGCGCCGGCTGCCAACGCCTATGCGCAGGCCACCGGACGCGCACCGGTGCCGGGTCGTCCCAGCTGGGCTCAGTAAGGGGGAGATGCCATGATTCTTCGCCCCCGCCAAGCCTTGCTTGTGCAGAGGACCCTTGCGGCCCTCGGCGAGCATGGCAATACCCTGGCCGTTGCGCCCACCGGTTCGGGCAAAACCGTGATGCTGTCGGCCGTGGCTGGCAGCCTCCTGGCTGAGCCCGATGCCAAGGCCTGCATCCTGGCCCACCGTACCGAACTGACCGGTCAGAACCGGTCCAAGTTCGAGCGCGTGAATCCTGGTCTAAAGACCTCGGTTTACGACGCCAACGAAAAGTCCTGGGATGGCAACGCCACCTTCGCAATGGTTCAAACGCTCTCGCGCAAGGCCAATCTGGAGCAGATGCCGACCTTGGACCTGCTGGTCATTGATGAGGCGCATCACGCTGTTTCGCCCAGCTACCGCGAGGTCATCGACCAGGTGCTGGTCAAGAACCCGAAGGCGGCCATCTGTGGCCTGACCGCTACCCCGAACCGGGGTGATGGAAAGGGGCTGCGTGAGGTGTTCAGTAACCTGTCCGACCAGATCACCCTGGGCGAGATGATCGCCAGCGGTCATCTGGTGCCGCCCAGGACCTACGTCATTGATGTCGGCACGCAGGAAGCCCTGCGCAAGGTTCGCCGCACCGCCATCGACTTCGACATGAACGAGGTCGCGTCCATCCTCAACAAGACCCTGATCACGGAGTCCGTGATCACAAATTGGAAGGCCAAGGCGCGGGACCGCAAGACCATCGTGTTCTGCTCAACCGTTGAGCACGCCACGGATGTTTGCAGGGCATTCAATCAAGCGGGCATCAATGCCGTCCTGATTCATGGTGAGTTGTCTGATGTCGAGCGCAAGGATCGGTTGGCTTCCTATGAAAACGGCAACGCCCAGGTGGTGGTCAATGTTGCGGTCCTGACCGAGGGTTACGACTACACGCCCACATCCTGTGTTGTCCTGTTGCGCCCGAGTTCCTACAAGTCCACCTTCATCCAGATGGTGGGCCGGGGTCTGCGCACGGTTGATCCGCAGGAGTTCCCGGGTCTGGTCAAGACCGACTGCATCGTGCTGGACTTCGGCACGGCCAGCCTCATGCACGGCGCATTGGAGCAAGAGGTCAATCTCGAAGGGCATGACCACGATGGGGAAGCACCCACCAAGGATTGCCCGGAGTGCGGCGCCATCGTGCCTCTGGCCGTGATGGAGTGTCCGTTCTGTGACCACGTATGGGAGCGCTCGGAGACCCCGGATGCTGGTGTGCTCGACAAGTTCGTGATGAGCGAGATCGACTTGCTCAGCCGCTCGAACTTTCGCTGGTGCGACCTCTTCGGCGCAGATGACGCGCTCATGGCCACGGGTTTCAATGCCTGGGGCGGGATCTTCTTCCTCAACGGTCGTTGGCATGCCATCGGTGGCGGCAAGGGAATCAACACCTGTCTGCTGGCGGTGGGTGAGCGCACGGTATGCATGGCCAAGGCCGACGACTGGCTGAACGACCACGAATCCGAGGACTCGGCGCACAAGACCCGTCGCTGGCTCAACGAATCGCCCACACCAAAGCAGCTCCAGTATCTGCCGCCAGAGTTGAGGGCTGACTTTGGTCTGACCCGCTACCAGGCCTCGGCGCTGCTGTCCTTCCGGTTCAACCGCAACGCCATCGTTCGTCTGGTCAATGCGGCCAACGATGCCCACGCCCACCAGGTTCTGGAGGCTGCGTGAAATGTGCCGTCTGTCACCGCAAAGCCAAAGGGTTCGGCTGGTTCAACCCTCGTGTGCCCCATTCGGATCCTTCTCGCCACAACGACAAGTGGGTGTTCTGCTCGCGTCGCTGTCAGGAGGCCTTCTCCAAGCTCATGAACAAAACGGAGGGGCAGATGATCGACCCCAGTGACATGGAGATCGCCGCCATGCAGTCCTGCCTGGCCCCGCTGGGTGAGTACGTGGGCTCCATTGGCATGCAACGGCCACTGGCCGACTACAGCCGGCAGGAGGTTCTCACACTCATCGATGTGGTCGTGTCCGCTTATCAGGACCGCATGCTCGAAGAGCATGAACGCATGGCTGCCAAGGACCGTGCCTTCCTTGAGCAGCGTATTGCCACGCAGGCTGCAGGCCGGCAGCAAGGACGGGTGTGATGCTGGACTTCAATCACCGTCCCAAATTTCATGAACAGGTCGGCTCGCTCATTGATGACGCGCTGGCGCTGGAGCGCGACGCGCAAACGCGGCGTGACTATCTGGGCGCTTCACGCCTGGGAGTCGCCTGCGAGCGTGCGCTCCAGTTCGAGTACACCCGCACGCCTGTGGATCCAGGCCGGGAGTTCTCTGGTCGACTGCTGCGGGTATTCGAGGTGGGCCACCAACTGGAAGACCTCGCCATCCGTTGGCTGCGCCTGATCGGGTTTGACCTGTACACCCGCAAAGCTCAGGGTGGTCAGTTCGGATTTTCCGTGGCGCGCGGCCGCATCAAGGGACACGTCGACGGCATCCTGAACAGCGGACCGGCGTCACTGGGTATGGGCTATCCCGCGCTGTGGGAATGCAAGACCATGAACGACAAGTCCTGGCGCGACACAGTCAAGAACGGTGTGGCCAAGTCCAAGCCCGTCTATGCCGCGCAGATGGCGATCTATCAGGCCTACATGGAGGCCAGCATTCCGGGGATCTCGCAGAACCCTGCGCTCTTCACAGCCATCAACAAGGACAGCCAGGAAATCTGGTTCGAGTTGGTCCCCTTCGATGGTGGCCTCGCTCAGCGCATGTCCGATCGGGCGGTGCGTGTCATCACGGCCACCGATGCGGGGGAAGTTCTTCCCCGATTCTCGACCACGCCAACCCACCAGGAGTGCCGCTTCTGTTCATGGCAGGAACGCTGCTGGGGTGGGTCTTGATGCATGAGTCTAGCTACTTCGACTTCAACGATGCAGCGGATCGCTTACCCGGGACGACAGAAGATATCGAAGGATTGCGCCATGCGCTGATCGATCGGCTCGAGTCCGTCCTGCTGTTCCTGTTCCCCCAAGGGCGTATCCGGGGTGGGAAGTTCTATGTGGGTGACATTGACGGTTCACCCGGCAAGAGCCTCGTGGTTGAGATGGAGGGCGCGCGACGCGGGCTTTGGTTCGACTTCGCCACTGATATGGGTGGCGATGTGTTCGATGCCTGGGGCCTGTCGCGCAACCTGTCCGTCAAGACAGATTTCACCCGGATCCTTGAAGAGGTTCGGCAATGGTGTGGCGTGGCGCCACCCATCAGCAAATCCATCAAGCGCGACGTCCGGCAGCAGCCGGTCGATGAACTTGGCCCCTACACCGCCATCTGGGACTATCAAACTGCCGACGGCACGCTGATCGCCCGGGTCTACCGCTATGACCCAGAGCCTGGCCGCAAGGAGTTCAGGCCCTGGGATGTGCGCGCCCGGATGTGGCGTGCCCCTGATCCGCGTCCGCTTTACAACCAGCCAGCCATGGCGTCAGCCAGGCAGGTGGTGCTTGTGGAGGGTGAGAAGTGCGCCCAGGCTTTGATTGAGCTTGGGGTGGTGGCCACCACCGCCATGAACGGCGCGCGCGCGCCCATCGACAAGACCGATTGGTCGCCCCTGCGGGGCAAGGATGTGGTGATCTGGCCTGACCGGGATCTCCCCGGCTGGGATTACGCAGAAAGTGCAGCCAAGGCCTGCGTCGCGGCGGGCAGTCGCTCGGTCGCCATCGTTGTGCCGCCCGAATCAAAACCAGAGAAGTGGGATGCAGCTGATGCGGTCGCCGAAGGCTTTGACTGCAAGGCCTTCATCTCAGCTGGCGACCGCATCACGGTCAAGACCAGCACCTCGGCTCTGCCCATCTACACCATGGGCGAGATCCTGGATGACGACACCCCTGTGCCAACTGATCTCGTCTCCAACCGGATCGTCATGCACGGTTGCGTCACCGTGTTCGGCGGTGCGCCCAAGGTCGGGAAAAGCGATTTCCTGCTGGCGTGGCTTGCCCACATGGCCGCTGGCGTGGCGTTTTTGGACATGGTGCCTGCGCGACCGCTCAAGGTTGTCTACATCCAGGCCGAGGTTCGCTACCCGTACCTCAAGGAGCGCATGCACAACATCGTCCTGCCCAAGGAAGCATTGGCGCTTGCCCGTCGCAATCTGATGGTCACGCCCCAGCTGCAACTGGTCCTCAACGACGAGGGGTTGGAGCAACTGATCCAGTCCATCAGCGCCCACTTTGCTGGCGAGCCTCCAGACATCATTGCCATCGATCCGATTCGAAACGTGTTTGACGGCGGCGGTGTTGGCGGTGAGAACGACAACGACGCGATGATGTTTTTCCTCACGCGTCGCGTGGCCAAGCTGCACCTTGCGGTCAATCCGGACGCGGGCGTGATCCTGGTCCATCACACCAAGAAAATCACCAAACGCCAGTTCGAAGAAGATCCGTTCCAGGCCTTTGCCGGCGCGAGCAGCCTGCGCAGCTACTACTCCGCCAGCCTGATGCTGCACCGGCCTGATGAGGCTAGTACGGTGCGTCAACTGATTTTCGAGTTGCGCAACGGTCCTGGACTGCCAACCCGCTGCGTCGACAAGGTCGATAACCAGTGGATGATCGTGAACGGCAGCGAGCGGCTGGTCCTCAAGGAATATGGTCATCGGCTTGATGCCGAGCGACTGCGCAAGCTCGATGTGATCCTGCAGATCCTGCTCGACGAAAGCCTAAAGGGCAACTGCTACACCGCCAACCAGTTCGCCGAAGCCTTCGAAGGCAAGGCCGGCCTGGGCGGCGAGCGCACCATCCGCGAGCGTCTGTCTGCCCTGGCCACACAGGGCTACATCAAGTATTTCCGCAACGCACAGGACTACGGGCTGCCCTCGATTGGGCGTTCCAAGTTTGGCTACCTGTGCGTCGAGGACATGGTGGTCAACCTGCCCCAGGGCGACCCAGATCCGGACACCGGCGAGGTGCCCACGGTGCCGCATCGCGTCCTTCCCACCCACTACAAGTGCCCGCTTTCCGGGGCGGCTATGCCCGTCGAGAACCCGGAAGTGTGGGTCTACCCCGAAACCAGCAATGACCCACAGGAGTCCGAATGAACACGATTTGCCAAGATAGAGACATCACGGTTGGCGCGTTGGCGAGCGCACGCATTGGTGCGCAATCGCACGCACGCGCCATCATGTGCCGCGCTTTGGAAAATGCCCGCTTTGGCCAGCATCTGTGCGATGGCACACACAAGAGCACGCAGGAGCAAGTTGGCAAAAACAGGGGCGGAAGTTGGCAAAGTTTTGCCAACTGGATTCAGTTGGCAGACCGTTGCCAACTTAATTCCATTACGAATCAACGACTTAGCCATTTTCCGGTTCAGTTGGCAGTTGGCAGTTGGCAAAAGTTGCCAACTGAGCCAAGTCCTTGTTTTTATTCACTTTCTGCCACTTCTGAAGTTGGCGAAATCTCCCCCTCCTACTACGTAGGAGAGGGGGCTGATGCCCTCTCTCCGTTACGTAGGGATCTTGCCCACTCGGTCGATCCGGTGCCGGCATCACGCACCGTGGTCCTTGCGATCGATCTGGGCACCACCACCGGATGGGCCATGCGAACGATGGACGGTCAACTCGCCCATGGATTCACCAGCTTCCGGCCCAGCCGCTATGAGGGCGGTGGCATGCGCTATCTGCGATTCAAGCGCTGGCTCAGCGACATGCGCCACCTGGCCAGCGACATCCACAGCGTGTACTTCGAAGAGGTGCGCCGGCATGCCGGGGTGGATGCAGCCCATGTCTATGGCGGCCTGTTGGCCACGCTGACCGCCTGGTGCGAGCACCACAACCTGCCGTACCAGGGCGTACCAGTCGGAACGATCAAACGCCACGCCACCGGCAAAGGCAACGCCAGCAAGGACGAGGTCATGCAGGCCATGCGGGCACTGGGGCACCCGGTGACCGACGACAACGAAGCGGATGCCTTGGCGCTCTTGCACTGGGCTTTGGACACACAGGAGGGATGACATGGTTGCAGCAACACTCGCATGGACGACGGACGACGTCGCCAACTGGCTCATCGAGGCCGCACGCACGGCACATCGCCTGCCACCGGTGAGGGTGCAGGGCCACTTCAACGTCTGGCCCACCATCGTTCGCACGGAGTACGAGCGTATGGCCAGTGACGATGCGCCGGTCTACCGATTTCCGCCCACGCCTGCAGAGGTTGAACGCATGCTCGTGGTCATGCAGTGGGTCCGGTGTCTGGAGGTGGAGCAGCGAAAGCTGGTGTGGATGCGGGCCGAACGCTGGCGCTGGTACGACATCGGCAAGCGTTTCGGGGTGGCACCGCGAACGGCCCAGCGCCACTGGGAAGTCGCAATTCAGGTGATCACGGACCATATTTCGCGTGGAGGTTGATAGGCGTTTCGTGTCACCACTGACCCATGCGAAGCGATCCGAACAGATGCGGAAAAAACGCGAATTTGGGTGTGTCGCGTTTTACCCGGATTCGCGATAAATTCTGTCTACGGTCGCGAGAGATGCGTCTCCGATCACACGATTTCACGAACCCGCCCGGTGGCCCATGTGGCAAGACCCGGCGGGTTTTTTCATTTCTGGTCCCCATGAATCCTATTCACATCGAGTACCGCCAGGTCGAAGCACTGATCCCCTATGCCCGCAATGCCAAGCTGCATTCGGAGGCACAGGTGGCCCAGATCGCGGCCAGCATTCGTGAGTTCGGTTGGGGCGCTCCGATCCTGATTGATGGACAGAATAACGTGATTGCTGGTCACGGTCGCCTGCTGGCAGCACGCAAGCTCGGACTGCCCGAGGTGCCTGTGGTGCCCCTTGAACACCTGTCGGACACGCAGCGCCGCGCCCTGATCCTGGCCGACAACAAGATCGGTGAGAACGCATCCTGGGAAGACGAGTTGCTGGGCATTGAGTTGGCCGACCTCAAGGACGCTGGCTTCGATCTGGGCCTGACCGGCTTCTCGCAAGAGGAGTGGGAAGCCCTGATCGCTGGTGAAGATGCCACGACGGATGGCTTGACCGATGAGGACGCAGTGCCCGAGGTCAGTGAAACGCCCATCTCCAAGACCGGAGACATCTGGATCCTCGGCGAGCACAAGCTGTTGTGCGGCGACGCCACCAAGCCCGATGACTTCAAAGCCCTGTTGGGTGAGGAGTTGGTGGACATGACCTTCACCGACCCACCCTACAACGTGAACTACGCCAACACGGCCAAGGACAAGATGCGGGGCAAGAACCGCCCGATCATGAATGACAACCTGGGTGAAGGCTTCGGCAGCTTCCTGCTGGACGCCTGCATGAACATCCTCACCCACACCAAGGGTGCGGTCTACATCGCCATGAGTTCGTCGGAATTGGACACGCTGCAATCTGCCTTCCGTGCAGCGGGCGGTCGCTGGTCCACCTTCATCATCTGGGCCAAGAACACTTTCACACTCGGGCGCGCGGATTACCAGCGCCAATACGAGCCGATTCTGTATGGCTGGCGCGAAGGCACAGATCATTTCTGGTGTGGCGCCCGTGATCAGGGTGACGTCTGGAACGTCAAAAAGCCGGCCAAGAACGACCTGCACCCGACCATGAAACCGGTCGAACTGGTCGAGCGTGCGGTGCGCAACAGCAGCAAGACGCGAGACCTGGTGCTTGATCCGTTCGGCGGCTCGGGCTCCACCTTGATTGCCTGTGAGAAGTCAGGGCGTCGCGCCCGACTCATTGAACTCGATCCCAAGTACGTCGATGTGATCGTCAAGCGCTGGGAGGAGTTCACGGGTCGCAAGGCCATCCGGGTGGGCGAGCCCATCCCTGAAGGTGAGGCCGTAGCTGATCCCGATCAGCCCAGCCTGGCCACATAACGGCCGCTGTCCCCGCCGGACGGATCCACGTACAGGTATGGACGACCCGGTGCGTGGACTTCTACGCACAACCGGCCCAACATGAAATACCCGCCCTTGCCCTTAAGCCAGTCGCGTGACTTGTAGAGGTTTTTGGCAAAGCCATCGAATTCCTCTGGATCCATCACCCGGGTCTCGGTCACATAGACCACGTAATCACCCGTGGCGGCGATTTCGGTGATGTCCGTGGGCTTGCGTCCGAAGGACAGTCGGATGCTCAACTCTTCAACCTGCATCTCCTGGCCATCGAACGTGATGGTCAGGGGCTTTCTCTCGATCGTGATGGTCATTGTTTTTATGGCTTGGCTCCTGGTCAGGCGACGCGGTAAATCCGCTGTCCACCAGCCTCTTTCGTCGAGGTGATCTCCAGGCCGAGCTTCTTCTTGAATGCGCCGGCAAACGTTCCCCTGACCGTGTGGGCTTGCCACTGTGTGGCCTCGCAAATCTGTTCGATCGTGGCGCCCTCGGGGCGCTTGAGCATGGCGATCACCTGCGCCTGCTTGCTGTTGTCTCGGGTGCGTGGCTTGGATTGCTCCGCCACTTCAATGATCTCTGCGAGTACTTGGGCGCTCACTGGCGCTTTGAGAGGGACACCTAGGGCCTCGTAGCCTTCGGCAGTCATGAGCCAGTCTTTGCCGCCCTCGGTGATCAGGGTTCGCTTGGATAAGCCGTCGATCACCTTTTGGCGAGCACCGCCCTTGATGTTCTCGGGGAACCAGATGATCTTGCCCTCTGTGTGCTGATGGGCGTGAGTCAGGATGGCGCGCTGGGAAGGGGTGAGTTGAATGGTCATGGTGTTCTCCTGATTAAGGTTGTGTGTGATTGGTTGTTGGATTGACCCTGGCGGACTTGCGACCAGCTTCATAGGCAGCTTCGAGCGCCGCCTTGATGCCCCAGACGCTCACGTCGTGAAAGTCGAGCCGGTCGCTGTGCTGGGTCTCCAGGGTCTCGATGAAAAGGTGTTGCTTGGCGATCTGGTCGAGCAGCTGTTCGAGCTTCTTGTCTGCCTTCACTTGGGCGCCTCTACTTGATGGATCTGGCGGGCGCGATCAAAGCCGACCCAGTCGCCTTTGAGATCCAAGCCTCTTGAGGCCATTTCCTCCCGGGCCAGTTGGTTGAGGTCCAACTCTCCGCGTGCCGCGGCAGCGAGGACTTTGTTCAGCGCGATCTGGATGAAGCCCAGCTCGTCGACGGTGAATTCGGTGCTTCGATAGGTCATTGGCAATTTCCTTGGTTTGTTGATGGTGTTCGTATGAACGCTCTGTTTCCCGAGGAAGCCAAGCGGAATCTCCGAAGCAGTTGCTTCTTTCTTGAATCAGTTCGAAGGCCGCTGCAGATGCCCCTAAGCGCACCCACTCCCTGCCGATATCCGGGATGCGCCGCGGTGGTAACGGTGCCCGGGTTCTGCGACGCTCACAGGCCCTTGATTCATCGCGATTACGGGCGTGCGCGGCGTGGGTTCGATGCGGAGGCGGGCTTCTATCAGTCCAAGCCGTGGCGCTCGGTGAGGGCCATGTTCTTGCGCGGGCACCCGCTGTGCTGCGCCTGTGGTTCCAAAGGTTTGCTGGTGGCGGCCCGTGTCGTGGACCACGTGCGGCCGATCAAGGACGGCGGCGCGCGGTTTGATGTGAGCAACCTGCAGTCGCTGTGCGTGTCTTGTCACAACCGCAAGACCGCCCGCGAGTCAGCAGGGCGGTCAGTAGCCCCCCAGGGGGGGTGAATCTCTAGGGATGGCGAGCCACGATGCGTGCGCCTGCCAAGATTTTTGCGCGTGCAAATTGAAACCTAGGGGGGTTACCCCGAAGGCAGCCTAATGCCGGGCTTCGCCGGTCGGGGCTAAGAGCCGATCAGTTGAGATCGGCGATGAACTTTTCGATATTGATGGCTTTGGATTTCCCCACCGAGCGAATGATGGAGTTGGCGACGTTTTCTTCAACGACGCTGTTCCATTTGGAAAAGCTCTTGTCCGTCACGCTCTTGTCAAAAGCAGATCGTACCGCCTCACGCCCAGCTTTCATATCAGCCGCCAGAGCGGACTGAACGAGGCATTTTGCGATGACGTCGGCTTTGCGCACTGGGAGTTTTCCGGTGGGTTTGAAGCCTCCATATTAACGATTACCAACGACTGAACCCAGATGGCCGGACGAAAACCACTCCCCACGGAGATCAAAAAGCTCAGGGGAACCCTGCAAAAGTGCAGGACCAACCCGCATGAGCCACAGCCCCAAGGGGATCTGGTTGCGCCGCCCGAGTACATGTCGGACGGAGCCAAGCAGGCCTGGCGCTATGCCATTGACAGCGCGCCCGAGCATTTGCTGCGCAAACTCGATATGTCGGTGCTGGAGGTTTGGTCATGCGCCGCTGACCTGTACCGCAAGGCTCAGATAGGAATCACCAAGACGGGACTGCTGATCAAAGCGCCGAACACCGGTGTGCCAATGCAGTCGCCGTACCTGGCCATCGCGAACAAGCAGGCCCAGATCATGACCAAGGCGGCGGTGGAGATGGGATTTACGCCAGCCTCTCGTTCGCGTATCACACAGCCCACAGATACCCAGATCGATCTCGATCCTTGGGCGGACATAGCAGGCTGAGACTGAACTTTGGCAGCAGATAACTACGCCGCCGTTGCCCGCAAGTATGCGCAGGCAGTCGTTGCCGGTGACATCCTGACCTGCAAATGGGTCCAGCGGGCATGCCAACGGCAGTTGAACGATCTGGCAAAGTTCAAGGGCAAGGCAAGTCCCTACCAGTTCAACCCAAAGCTCACCGACAAGGACGGGCGGGAATTCCATCCCGCTGACAACCTGTGCGCGTTCATTGAACGCCTGCCCCACGTCAAGGGGCCGCTGGCAGGCGAGACGATCAAGTTGGAGCCTTGGCAGGTGTTCATCCTGACCACCGTATTTGGATGGGTCAAGCCTGACGGTAATCGCCGCTTTCGGCGCTCGTACATTGAGGTGCCACGTGGCAACGCTAAGTCGACCCTGTCGTCTGCGCTTGCGCTGTACATGCTGGCCGCCGATGGTGAAGGTGGTGCAGAGGTTTACTCTCTGGCCACCACCCGCGACCAGGCGCGCATTGTGTTTGGAGATGCCCAGACCATGGCGCGCAGGTCACAGGGCTTTCGCAGCCGGTTTTCTGTCAACGTCGGTGCGCACAACATGAACGTGCTGCAGACGGGATCGAAGTTTGAAGCGCTCTCTGCAGAGGGTTCGACGCTTGATGGCCTGAACATTCACTTCGGCTGCATTGATGAATTGCACGCCCACAAAACCCGCACCGTCTATGACGTGGTGGAGACCGGGACCGGTAAACGAGACAACTCACTTCTGTGGGTGATCACCACCGCAGGCAGCAACCGTTCAGGTATTTGCTACGAGGTGCGCACCTTTGTGACCCGGCTGCTCGATGGCGTGTTCGAGGACGACAGCCAGTTTGGCATCGTCTACGGGCTGGACGATGGGGACGACTGGACCAGCGAAGACTCGCTGATGAAGGCCAACCCCAACTGGGGCATCTCGGTGCGCCCGGAAATTCTGGGACCGCTGCAGGCCAAGGCCATGCAGTTGCCCAGTGCGATGAACAATTTCAAGACCAAACACTTGAACGAGTGGGTCAACGCCGACACCGCATGGATGGACATGCGCTCCTGGGACGCCTGTGCTGATCAGGACCTGGACATCGAGTCCTTTGTGGGCCAGCCCTGCTGGGTGGGCCTGGACCTGGCCAGCAAGACGGACATTGCCGCCTTGGTGATTGTGTTTGTCCATCCTGAAATTGCCGATGCATTCGCTGTCTTTGGCAAGTACTACCTGCCGGAAGATACGGTCAACGCCAATGGCAACAGCCAGTACCCTGGCTGGATGCACACCGGACGCCTGACGGTGACGCCGGGCAATGTGATTGATTTCAGTTGGATCGAAGCGGATCTGAATGATCTGTCCTCTCGCTTTGCGGTGCAGGCCGTTGCATTTGATCCGTTTCAGGCGACGCAACTCTCGACTCGAATGATGAGTGAGGGTCTGCCCATGATTGAAGTGCGTCCGACGGTGCTGAATTTCTCAGAACCGATGAAGACGCTTGAAGCCTTAGTGCTTCAAAAGAAATTGGTTCACGACGGCGACCCGGTGCTGGGCTGGATGGTCAGCAACGTGGTGGCCCATCTGGACGCCAAAGACAACATTTACCCACGCAAGGAGCGAGCAGAAAACAAGATCGACGGCGTCGTGGCACTGATCATGGCGCTGTCGCGCGCGATCAAACCGGGGGACTCGGTGGTGCTGGGATCCGACTACGAGTTGATGTTGCTCTGAACTGATGGGACTGTTTAGCTTTTTTGATCGCTTTCGCGGATCCGGTGAACCCGGTGCCTCCAGCGGTGACCGCAGCCCTTACGGCGAATTTTGGTTTGAGCCGGTCTCTGCCCGGACTGGCAGCGGTATGCGTGTCTCGCCCGACAGCGCGCTGCGCGTGGCTGCGGTGTATGCCTGTGTGCGAATCCTGGCTGAAACCATGGCATCGTTGCCTTTGGTGATTTACCAGCGCCGCCCAGACGGCGGCAAGGACAAGGTCACGGACCATTGGCTCTATCGCTTGATGGCCAAGCGGCCGAACCGGTTTCAAAATCCTTTCGAGTGGCGTGAGATGCTGCAAGGCCACCTGGCTTTGCGCGGTAACGCGTACAACCAGATCATCACCAACCCGCGTGGCGAGATCATCGAGTTGATGCCGATCCATCCGGACCGGGTCAAGATCGAGTTGCTGCCCTCTGGTGAATACCGCTACCGGGTTACTGACAGGTCCGGTAAGGAGGTGATCTTGCCCAGAGGCGATGTCTGGCACCTGCGCGGACTGTCCTCAGATGGGTTGATGGGCATGAGCCCGATTGAGCTTGCACGAGAAAACCTCGGCATGGCGCTGGCCGCCCAGGACTACGGCGCACGCTTCTTTGCCAACGACGCCAAGCCGACCGGCGGCTGGATTGAATTTCCCGGCTCCTTCAAGGACTCCGAAGCCAAGAAGGTGTTTCGTGAGTCCTACCAGCAGGCTCAGTCTGGTGCCAACCGGGGCAAGGTCCTGGTGCTGGAAAACGGCATGAAGTTCCACGAAGTGGGTGTCACCAACAAAGACGCCCAGTTCTTGGAGTTGCGTAAGTTTCAGATCACTGATATCGCACGCCTCTTTCGCGTGCCGCCGCACATGATTGCCGATCTTGAGCGTGCAACGTTCTCCAACATTGAGCAGCAAAGCCTGGAGTTTGTCATGCACACCATGACGCCGTGGGCTGAGCGCTGGGAGGCCAGCATCGAGTCGGAGTTGCTGCTTGCGGGCGATGACATCGAGATCGAATTTGACTTCGCCAACCTGATGCGCGGTGATGCTGCCAGCCGCTCGAGTTACTACCAAAGCGGAATTCAGAATGGATGGCTCACGCGAAATGAGGCACGGATTGCAGAAAACTTGAATCCGATTGACGGACTGGATCAGCCACTACGTCCACTCAATATGGTCGAGGAGGACGCGGCAGAGGATTTGGAAATCGATACACAAGCAGAAGCAGCAGAGCCACCGGAGCAAAAAGCGATCGAGCCTGCGGAGGATGAGAGTGTTGCCCGTCTCAATGGGAGATTTAACGCACTTGTTCAAACGACCTCTGAGCGACTTGCCCGCCGAATTGGCCGATCAGGTCATTTGGCAGAAAAAGACATCCTGTTGATCTCCCAAGCCTTGGCCGTACCGCTTGACCGGGTTCAGCTTTGGTCAAACCAGATAGCCGAGCCGATAGATCAAAAAAGGCTCACCGAATCACTTATCACTCTCGGACAGAATTTATGAAAAACCAACTATTAGTTGCTGAATTTTTGGCAACGCCATGGGCCTTGATGCCCGAGCGTTTGAGTGCCCTGGCCACTGTCATTTCCCGGTGGTCGCAAGGTGCGCCTGCCAGCGACGCCGCCAGGTTTCAGGTCCAAACAGACCGTGTGCTGCGCGACACTCGCAGACAGACCTCGGCTGCCATTTCGGGTGGCGGCATTGCCGTCATCCCAATTTACGGCGTCATCACACAGCGTGGAAATATGGTGGATGACGTCTCCGGCCCTGGCATGGTCAGCACCCAGATCGTTACCCAAATGCTCAGGCAAGCCGTTGCCGATGATGCGGTCAGTCAGATCTTGCTGGACATCGACAGCCCTGGCGGCAGTGTCTATGGCGTTTCTGAATTGAGTGATGCGATTTTGAGTGCCCGTGCACAAAAGCCCGTGGTGGCGATTGCGAACAGTCTGGCAGCTTCGGCTGCTTACTGGGTCGGTTCCCAAGCCAGTGAGTTCTACATCACCTCCGGTGGAGAAGTCGGCTCAATTGGCGTGTGGCAGGCGCACCAGGACTACAGCAAAGCCATGGACGAGGCAGGCGTTAAGACCACGCTCATATCGGCGGGCAAGTTCAAGGTCGAGGGCAATCCATATGCACCGCTGGACGAAGAAGCACAAGGATTTATGCAGTCCCGCGTTGATGACTATTACGCATCGTTCACCAAGGCTGTGGCTAAGGGGCGTGGTGTGCCCATCACTCAGGTACGAGATGGCATGGGCCAGGGCCGGGTCTTGGGCGCTGATGCGGCTTTGGCGCAAAACATGGTGGACGGTATTGCCAGCTTTGATCAGGTCTTGAGCAAGATGCAAAAAGACGCAGCGTCAAGTGCTAAGTCCAGTCCAACTGTCAAACCCAAAACCTCCCGCTTGGCTCAAGCCCGCTCAGAGCTTGGGATTTTGTAATTTGGACTGCTCAGGAGTTGCTCCGTTGAGCGCCTCCAGTCCGAACGGCGACCCGTAGGTCGCAACTCTGATGCGTGACTAGCTTCGCGCATTTTTCAATCTTTTCAATCCCGCCACCCAAGAGGTGGCTTTTTTACGTCTGGAGAAACCCAAATGAGTAAGCAATTGCGCGAGCTTCAAGCTCGCAAGTCTGATCTTGTCAAAGAGGCGCGTGCCTTAACCGACATCGCCGCCCAAGAAAACCGTGATCTGTCGGATGAGGATGTCATCAAATTCAATGGTCTTAAAAGTCGAATCGAAGCCACTTCGGCGGCGATTGACCGCGAGTCGGCATTGATTTCTGAGGAAGCCCAGATGAGTACGCATATGGGCAACCATGTAGGCGCTGGTCATGGTTCCGCTTTTTCCAGTGTGATGGTGAGCGACAACCGCGAACTTGATCCCAAACATGGCTTTCAAAGCCTGGGCGACTTTTTGCAAAACGTCTGCCATGCGCAAAAGCCAGGCAACCCGATTGACGATCGCCTGCTGATTGGCAGCGGTCGTGGTGCTGCCGCTCCAGCCACCTTTGGCAGTGAAGGCTCCGGTCAGGACGGTGGCTTTTTTGTCCCGCCACAGTTCTCCAAGGAGATTTTTCAGCTGTCTTTGGGCGAAGACTCTTTGCTGCCGCTGACCGATAACGTGGAAATCAGCGGAAACACCATGGCGTTCCCCAAGGATGAAACCACACCCTGGGGCACCAACGGTATTCGCGCTTACTGGCAAGGCGAAGCGGCTCCAGCGGTCACCACCAAGCCCGTTTTGGGACTGTCTACTTTGCGGCTGAAGAAGTTGATGGCCCTGGTGCCCACGACCGATGAGTTGCTGGAAGATGCCAATGCCTTGTCGACCTATCTGCCCGAGAAAATTGCATTGTCGATTCGCTGGAAAACCAATGAATCCATCCTGTTCGGCTCGGGCTCTGGCGTACCGGTAGGTGCACTCAATGCTGGCGCTACGGTCAGTGTGGCCAAGGAGACTGGGCAGTTGACGCAAACGCTGCTTCCACAAAACTTGGCCAAGATGATTGCGCGTCTGCCAACGGGCTCATTCGCCAATGCGGTGTGGATAGTCAACAACGACGTGTTGCCAGCATTGTTCACTCTGACCTTGGGTAACTACCCGATCTACCTGCCTACCGGATTGAACGTTGGCGGTATTCAGGTCTCTCCCTACGGCACGCTGCTGGGTCGCCCGGTGTTTGTGTCCCAACACGCCAACACCTTCTCCGCTCAGGGTGACATCTTGCTGGTGGACCTGAAGTATTACCAGACCATCACCAAAGCGGGTGGCATGCAGACCGCCACGTCGATGCACCTGTACTTTGATGCCGATCTCACGGCGTTTCGAACCACCTTCCGCATGGATGGCCAATCGAAGATTTCTACAGCCATCACGCCTGCCAAGGGCAGCGCAACGATGTCGCCATTTATTCAACTTGGTGCTCGCTAAACCCCAGAACCTCAAAGGAGAAAACACATGTTTCCCAATGCAAAAGGCAGTGAACTGCTTTCAGTGCTCGCCACGATTGATCCTGCTTCGCAGGCCGCTGGCGCAGCCAGTACCGGCTGGGTGTCAGTCGCCAACTACTTTGGCTTTCTGGCGTTGGTGCAAACCGGCGTGCTTGGCACCTCGGCCACTGTCGACGCTAAGTTGCAGCAGGCGCTGGACAGTTCAGGCACCGGTGCCAAAGACATCAGCGGCAAAGCGATCACCCAGATCGTCAAAGCCACGGGTGACAACAAACAGGTGCTTGTCAATGTCAAGCCTGAAGAGCTCGACACCGTGAACGGCTTCGGTTTTATGCGTGTCACAGTGACCGTTGGCGTGGCTGCCAGCATCACCTCGACCCAGCTGCTCGGGGTCAACCCCCGTTATGCACCGGCTGAGGTGGGCAATCAGGCTGCTGTGGTTCAGGTGATCTAAATGCCATTGCAACTCGTCAGCCAACCTTCAGAGGAGCCGGTGTCCCTGTGGGAAGCCAAACTCCATCTGCGGGTGGATTTTGACGAGGATGACATGCTGATCGCATCGCTCATCACTGCTGCCCGTCAAGCAGCCGAGACACTGACCGGCAGGCAGCTCACTACTGCCCGCTGGAAGCAAGTGCTCGACTGCTTTCCCGGACCGTCTCTGATGGGCGTACCCGCAGGTCAAGCTTTCAGCTTGCCGGGGCACGCCATTTTGTTGTTCAAGACGCCGGTGCAGTCTGTCGTCTCGATCAACTACCTGGACATGGGATCTGCGCTGCAGGTCATGCCCGGGGCCACCTACACGGTGGACACTGCGTGTGAGCCAGCACGCATCACCCCCGTGTTTGGTCAGATCTGGCCGATCTGCTTGCCTCAGATTGGCGCGGTATCGGTCACCTTCGATGCCGGGTATGGCGGTGCCGCCCAGGTACCAGAGGGAATCAAGAGCTGGATCAAGCTGCGTGTTGGCAGCCTTTATGCCCACCGCGAAGAGATTGCAGTTCTAAGTCGCGGCCGTGTGGAAACGCTTTCATTCATTGATGGTTTGCTTGACCCCTACAAGGTCGCTTTCGTATGAGGGCGATCCCATGAGTTCATTACGAGCGGGTCAATTAAACCGGCGCATTACCTTGCAGCGACAAAGCAATGTGCAAGACAGCTATGGCGGTCCGGTACGCACTTGGCTGAACGTGGCCACCATTTGGGCCGACATACAGCCCTTGACGGGGCGCGAGCTGGAAAGTGCGCAGCACATGGCCAGCGAAATCTCGCACCAAATCACGGTGCGTTATCAGGCAAGTCTCGCCGATACCCGCGTGGTATCGGGCTACCGGGCGATTTACAAATCCCGCATCTTTAACATCCACGCGGCGTTGAACGAGGACGAGAGCAATGTATTGGTCACGCTGCTTGCCTCTGAGGGCCTAGATTGAATGGCTAAGTACGAGAGCGTGCAGATCGAGGGCCTTGATGCTTTGGCCAAGGCCTTGAAAGAGTTGCCTGACCGCGTGGCCAAGAACGGCCTGCGTGCTGCGGTCTATGCCGGAGCAAAACTGATCCGTGATGAAGCCAAGTTGCAGGCACCTGTTGCCACGGGTGATCTGGGGCCCAACCAGCCACCACCCGGCACTTTGAAGCGCTCGGTGATTTTGAAACAAATCCCTGAGTTGTCGAACAAGAACAAGCAGATCTTTTTTGTCACGGTTCGGCATGGCAAGAAGTACCGCAAGCAAGGCAAGAAGGGCAACTTGTCCCAGGACGCCTGGTACTGGCGCTTTGTGGAGTTCGGGACCGTAAAGATGTCTGCGCGCCCGTTTCTGCGGCCTGCTTTTGACATGAAGAAAAACGATGCGCTAACCGCTATCAAGACCCGGCTTGCTGAGCGTATCGAGCAAGCCGCACGCGAACTTAAAAAATGATTCAACAAGACCTTTTCGCGGCCCTCGCAGGTGTGGCCGTGGGAAGGGTGTTTCCGAACGTGGCACCCAACAACGTGTCAAAGCCCTACGTGGTCTATGCCCGCGTATCCAGCGCACCAGAAAACACCCTGGCCGACGGCGCACCCATTGAAAACACCCGCCTGCAGGTGGACTGCTTTGACACCACCTACGCCGCTGCCGTTGCCTTGGCCGAGACCGTCAAAGCCGCCATGAAAAGCAGCGCCATCACCCACGTTTTGCTCCTTGAGCAAGACCAATTCGAGCCCGAGGCATTGCTGCACCGGGTGATTTTGGATTTTTCGATCTGGCACTAACTTTTAGGAGAACTCTATGCCCAGCACCGCCATCTCAGCCCAAGGCTCCACCGTCAGTATTGGCACGACCACCGGGTCGGCGCTCACCATCACTGCTGTCTCGCTCACCAACCCTTGCCGGGTCACGCTCTCAGCGGTCACCGCATTGAACAAGGGTGATGTGATCACCATCGCTGGGGTCGTTGGCACCACGCAACTCAACGGCAACAGCTTCGTTGTGCAGTACATCGAACCTACGACCAAGATCGTCACCCTCGCTGGACTGGATGCGACTGGTTTTACGACCTACACCAGTGGCGGTACTGCAACCCCTGTGCAGTGGACCAAGATATCCAACGTCAAGAGCTACAGCGGCTTTGACGGCTCTGCCTCCGAGATTGAGCGAACCAACTTTGACTCGACCGCTAAGGAATTCATTCTGGGTCTTTTTGATCCGGGTGCATTTGCCATCGAGGTCGACCAGGACAACAGCGATGCAGGTCAGTTGGCCCTGATGACTGCGCTGGTGACCGGTGTGGCCAAGAGCTTCAAGTTGATTTTGCCCAACGGCAACACCGCAACCTTTACCGCCTACGTGAAGAAATTCAACAGCCAGGGCGCGGTGGATCAGGCGATCCGGCGCTCGGCTGAACTGCGTATTTCCGGCTCGATCACCTGGGCTTAATTTTTCCAAGGAATCCTATGACACTACTTTCCAAAACTGCCATCCTTTGCGCCAACGACCTTCAAACAGAGGACGTCGATGTCCCCGAATGGGGAGGTGCCGTACGCGTGCGCAGTTTCACCGGTCGCGAGCGTGATGCCTTTGAGGCCAGCATGGTCCGTGGCGAGGGCAAGGACCGCAAGGTTGATCTCACAAATATGCGTGCGCGTCTGGTGGGGCTGACTGTGATTGATGAAGGTGGACAGCGTCTGTTCACCGACGATGAGGTTGATCTGCTCGGTGCCAAATCTGGTGCGGCACTGGACCGGGTGTTTGCCATTGCGCAAAAGCTCAATGGCTTGTCCGGCGCGGATGTGGAGGAACTCACAAAAAACTCCAGCGGCGTCCCGAGCGCCGTTTCTACTTCCGACTCTGCCTTGCCCTTGGATTCCAACACCCTGACCATCTCCTCGCAAGCCTGAGTTCGCAGCAGGTTGCGGAGTGGATGGCGTTTGCCTCTCTGGAAGGCCTGCCGGACATGCGAGCCGACTTTGGCTTCGGTCAGGTCTGCGCCACGCTGGCCAACGTCCACCGCCGCGAAGGTCAGGACGCGTACCAGGCCGATGACTTTATGCCGGGACTGCGTACTTCAGAGCCTACTGCCACCAATGACGCCGATGCACCGCCAGATGAAGTCTTTGATGTTGAGGCGCACAGCCGTTTGATCTCAGCCCTCTTGGGCAAAAAGGAATAAATCCATCATGGCAACCCTCGCCAGTCTCGTGGTCAGCCTCGAGGCCAATGTCGCTCGCTTTGAATCCGACCTGAACAAGGCCGAGTTCATGGCCAAAAAAGCCATGGACACCATCGGCAATGTGTCGGAGACCGCCATGAAAACGGTCAAAGGCGCAGTGATGGCCATGGCGGCGGCATACACCTTTGACGCCTTTGCCGACGGCATCAAGGGGGCGATTGCGTCGGCGGGTGAGCTCGACCAGATGGCTAAGAAGACCGGTGCCACGGTGGAAGCCCTCTCTGGCTTGAAGTCGGCAGCCAAACTCTCGGGTACCAGTTTGGAAGAGGTCGGGGGCGGGCTGCAAAAGCTCTCCAAAGCCATGTTCGAGGCGGCAGGCGGCAGCCAAAAGCAGTCTGACTTGTTCAAATCACTGGGCGTTGAGGTCACCGACTCTTCTGGCAAGTTGCGCGACTCGGGTGAAGTCATGCTGGATCTGGCCAAAAAGCTTGACTCCATGGACAGCAGCACTCAGGCGGTGGCCACTGCCCAGATGCTGCTGGGCAAGCGCGGCGCAGAGCTGCTGCCGTTCATGCAAGACCTGGCAGAAATCGGCGAACTCAACGCCAAGGTCACGTCCGAGATGGCGGCCGAAGCAGACCTGTACGAAAAGAACCTGGTGCGCCTGGAGGGCAGGAAAAAATCCCTTTACAACACCATTGCCTCGGCATTGCTACCTGTCATGCGTGACTTCACCGACGCCTTGCTGGATTCAGGCAGCATGACCGAGCGGCTCAACGACACGGCCAAGCAACTAAAGCAAGACAACGTGATTGAGACCTGGGCGCGTGAAGGCTTGCGTGCTGTGGCTGCCTTTATCGACATCTTTGACGCCTGCGTTCGTATTGTGCGCATTGCCGGTAACGCCATTGCTGCCACCGGTGCGGACATCGTTTCGGTCCTGGCCTTCATGGACGGCATTGGCGCAGAGATGATCAGTGAAAAGTCACTCGATCCGGTCAAGCGCCGCTTTGCGACGCTGACCTCTGACCTCAAGAGCCACGCCGAGTCCTTCAACCAGGACATGGTCAAGATTTGGACCGCGCCGCTGTTTCTCACCAAACTCGACGAGCAGTTTGCCCAACGGGATGCAGGTTTGAAGAAACCCGTCGATTCGCCCAAGCGTTCGTTTGCTATTCCAGACCAGCGTCCCGACAAAACCAGCCCGTTTGACTCCTACCTGGCCTCCCTCAACGTCGAGGCCATCAAAGACAAACTGGGCAAGTACGAGGCCATGATCGAAAAAGGCCGCCTGCTGGCGGTCAAGGAAGGCCGTCTGGGTGACATGGCCAAGGTGACGGCCACTGTCTCAAGCATCCAGTCCATTGACGAAGGCAAGCGTATTGATGCTTTTGCTCACAGCCTGGATGTGGCCAACCAACAGTATTTGTTTCAAAACACCCTCATTGGTCTGAACGCTCGCGATCAAGCTTTGGCCACGGAAGGACGCAAGAACTTTCTGGCCGTTGAGCAGCAAATATGGGATGCAGAAAAGAACGGCTCCAAGTTGTCTTCAGAGGCGCAGCAGAGATTGCGCGCCGAGGCTACCAAGTCGACAGCCGCCCTTGTGCAGGCCGTCAATCAGCGTTTCGATGCACAGCAAAAGTTCGATGAGTCCAAGCAGATCAATGCCTTCACCCGCAGCCTGGAGCAGGCCAACGAGCAGTACCAATTTCAGAACACGCTGATTGGCCAAAATGCCCGCGATCAGGCACTGGCCACCGAGGGCCGCAAAAACCTCTTGGCTGTTGAACAGCAAATCTGGGATGCAGAAAAGAGCGGTACCAAATTGTCCGTTGAGGCTCAACAACGTCTTCGTTCTGAGGCAATCAAGTCGACCGCGACCTTGGTCCAGGCGGTGAATGATCGTTTCGATGCCCAACAAAAGTTTGATGAGACCAAGCGCATCAATGCCTTCACCTACAGCTTGGAGCAGGCCAACGATCAGTACATCTTCCAGACCAAGCTGATTGGCATGAACGCCCAGGCGCAGGAGATTGCAAACGTCAAGCGCAAGAACTTCCTTGCCGTCGAGCAGCAGATCTGGGATGCCGAGCAAAGCGGCACCAAACTGACAGCAGATACCCAGCAGCGCCTGCGCGATGAGGCCGTCAAGTCCACGGCGGTCATGATCAAAGCGATTGAAGCCCGGTGGGATGCTGAGCGCTCTTGGGAGACGGGCGTTACCAAGGCACTGAACAACTACATCGAAACCGTCTCCAACGCGGCAGCCCAGTCCGAGCGGCTCTTTACCAATGCGTTCAAAGGTATGGAAGACGCGCTGGTGAGCTTTGTGCAGACGGGCAAGCTCGACTTCAAGAGCCTGGCCAATTCCATCATCGCGGACCTGATTCGCATCCAAATTCAAAACAGCATCATGAAACCACTGGCGCAAGCGACCAGCGGCCTGTCGCTCTCAGGGATGTTCAGTAGCGCGGGAAACTTTCTGTCGGGCCTGTTCAAGGCCGACGGCGGTCCGGTCGCCGGTGGCCAGCCTTACATCGTGGGCGAGCAAGGCCCCGAGTGGTTCGTGCCCAACGGCGCGGGAACGATCGTCCCCAACGGGAAGTCGGCTGGCACAACATCATCGCCCGGCAGCAGCGACAGCAGTACGGCCACAGCCCAAGCGCCAATCAACATCAATTTCTCGGTGCGTGCCATGGATGCACGCAGTTTCCAGTCTGCCATGGTGCAAAACAAGGCCGTGGTGGTGGGCATCGTGAACCAGGCGCTCAACATGCGCGGGCGCTACGGAATCACGGGATAAGTCATGAGCGGAACATTTCCTCTGACCCCCGCGCCCAGCGCCATCAAGATTCAGTCCTATCAGCCCACGCGCGTCTCGATCTCACACAACCTGCGCCGCAGTGTGCGCACCAATGGCGCTCAGCGCTGGGTGATTACTGCCGACTGGGTGGGCTTGACCCGTGCTCAATTCGCGCCGATTCAGGCCTTTGTTGTAGCCCAGCGCGGCCAGTGGGACAGCTTCACCGCTGTGCTGCCTGCGCACAAACTGCCTCGAGGGGCGGCTACCGGCACACCGCAGATCAACGGAGCGAACCAGCAAGGCAGAAGCATCTCCACGCGCGGCTGGACGGCAGGTCTTTCCGGCGCACTTAAAGCGGGTGACTTCATTGGCGTTACTGGTCAGACCAAGGTTTACATGGTCACCGCTGATGTGAATGCCGATGCCTTTGGCCTGGCAACCGTGGCGATTGAGCCTGCCTTACTGGCTGTTCCTGCCGATGGCGCAGTGATTACCGTGCGCAACGTGCCGTTCACGCTGGCTTTGGGTACGGACACGATGGAGTCTGCCGTGGCTCCGGGGTCGATTTACAACTTCAGCTTGCAGTTGGTGGAGGCCTTTTAAGGTCAATTTTTATGGATCGTGGAGCAAGTTCAGAGTTCATCGCCGAGATCCTCAAGTCAAGCAACCAGCCTGTCTATTTGGTTGAGGCCTGGTTTGACGACGGCACCATCCGCATGACGGATGCCTGGATCAATGTGCTGTGGAGCACCAACACCTACACGGCCAACGGGTACTTCCTCGGGTTCTCCGGCCTGTCAGAGACCAGCGACATGAGCATTCCCAACGTCACGGTGCAAGTTTCGGCAGTAGACCAGACCTGGATCTCGATTGCGCTGTCCAAGCCCTATATCGACCGGCGAATTGCCATCTACAAGGGTTTTCTGGATTACCGCATGGCCATCATCAGCAACCCTTTGCTGGTGTTCGATGGTCGGATCGACAGCATGGAAATTTCGGACGACCCCAACAACGGCACCTGCACGATCGCAGTGACTGCCAGCTCCCAGTGGGTGGATTTCCAACGCACGCCGGGCAGACACACCAATGACCCGGAAGAGCAGATCTGGTTTCCGGGCGACCGGGGGTTTCAGTTTGTGACCAACATCAACCGGGAAATCAAGTGGGGATCCCTGTGAAGAGCGGACGATCTTTCTACACATATGCGCGTATTCCGATTGCGACGGCGACCCAAGAACTGCAAGTCCTGGCCGAACGTGAGTACGAAGAAGTCGGCCAAAAGGATCTCGAACGCCTGAACATCGACTGGGCTCGGTACGGCGAACTCGATGCCGCCGGGAAACTCGCCACCTTCATCGCCAAACGTGATGGCGTGATCGTGGGCTACGCCGCATTCATCGTGCAGACCCACATCCATTACCAGGACGCACTGGTCGCTGCCAACAGCGCTGTGTATGCCGTGCCCGAGGTAAGGGCCGGGCGTGTCGTTCTGAAGCTGCTGCGCTTTGCCGAGATGGGCCTCAAAGCCCAGGGCGTGCAAAAGATTTATTACCACGTCAAACAGACCAAAGACTTCGGTCGCCTGTTCGAACACCTGGGCTACCAGGACGTTGAACGCATGTACGCCAAGGTAGTTCGGGACAGGGAAGTCGGGTAATGGCAGGTATCGTCATTGGAGCCATCGTTGGATCGGTGGTGTCTGAGGCCGTTGGTGCGGTGGTGGCCGATGCCGTACTTGGCATGGTCATTGAGTCGGGCATTACGGCTGCAGCGGCTGACGTTCTTGGCGCATCGCTTGCCACTGCCAGCTTCATCGGCGGGGCGACCGGTTTGGTCGCCGGTGGTGTTGCCAACTTGGCGGTGCAGTCACTGATCGGCTCGAACTCGCCATCAAGCGCGCAGTCAGCGCTGTCTTCGGCCCAGGCGCAAGGCATCCTGATCAACTCTCAGAGCAATGTCGACCCCATTCCAGTGATTTACGGTCGCCGCCGGGTGGGTGGCACACGGGTGTTCATTGAAGTTTCCGGCAGCAGCAACGAATACCTGCATCTGGTGCTGGTGCTCTCAGAAGGCCCAGTGACCGCGATCGATAACGTTTATCTGGACGATGTGCTTTCTACGGACGCCAAGTTCACCGGGTTGCTTACTGTCACCAAGCATCTAGGTACACCCGGTGAAGCAGCCGATGCAGCACTAACCGCCGATGTACCCAAGTGGACCAGCGCCTGCAAACTTTCCAACTGCGCCTACCTGTACGTCAAGCTCAAATACGACCGCAACGCTTTCTCTGGCCTCCCCACAATCACCGCCGATGTGCGTGGCAGGACTTTGTACGACCCACGCGACGGCCAGACCCGGTACTCCAACAATCCGGCACTCGTCATCCGGGACTACCTGAGCAACGCCATTTACGGTCGCGGTATTGCGTCCAGCGCAATCGATGACACGAGCATTGCAGCGGCTGCGAACGCCTGCGATATTCGGATAACAGCTCCAAGTTTCTCTGACATCTTTACTGTCAGCACCACCACTGAAGCGCTGACTTTCGCCCAGCCGATACCTATCGACACAGGGGATGGCGTCAAGGTGAGCAGTACCGCCACCGTGCCCAGCCCGTTGGTGGTAGGGACAACTTATTACGCGATCAAGGCAACTGACACCAGCTACCAACTCGCCACCACGCTGGCCAATGCTTACGCAGGTGTGGCCATCGATCTGATTTCAGCAGGGTCTGGGCAGCACACGCTCGCCCAGGTGAACTACGCGGCTTACGCCTGCGACGGAACGATCGACACGAACCAGACCGCGTATGACAATGTGCGCGCTTTGCTCACCGCGTGCCGGGGCATGCTGGTTTTTAGCGGCGGCAAGTACCGGTTGGTGCTTGACGTTGCCACCACGGCCTCAAGCTTTGGGTTTACTGAGAGCAACATCACCGGCTCTTGGGTCATCAGCCAAGCCGGTAAACGCGCCAAGTACAACCGGGTCACCGCTGGTTTTTATAACCCAGCCAAGAAGTGGCAGCCCGATCTGGCCATGGTCGAGTCCACAGCTTTGCGTGCCACCGATAACGGTCTGATTTTGGAAGCCAAGATCGACCTGCCGTTCACAGCCAACAGCTACCGGGCGCAGAACATCGGTCAGTTGACGCTAAACCAGAGCCGCTACGGCTTGGTGGTGAAGTTCTCCGCTTTTCAGGAGGGCTTGCGCTGCGAGGTTGGGGACGTAGTGCCGATCACGCATTCAACGCCGGGCTGGAGCGCCAAGCTGTTTCGGATCATGCAGATCGAGATCAAGGACAACGACGAGGTCTATGTCGTAGCCCGTGAATACAGCGCCAGTGTTTACACACAAGCGATCTTGTCGCCTGCCGCCGTCATCGCTCAGTCCAATTTGCCTGACCCGTTCAGCGTGCCTGCCGTGTCGGGTCTCACGCTGGCCTCCGGAACGACCGAGTTGCTGCGTCTGTCCGATGGCTCTGTCATTTCGCGCATCCGCGTGGGCTGGACCGCACCTACCGAGGTCTACGCTCAGAAGGGGCAGGTCGAAGTTCAGACCCAAGCTACGACCGACCTGGGATGGTCGCCGGTGGACATTGTTGCTGCCGAATTGGGTGTGGCTTGGGTGTCGCCGGTGCAAGACGGAGCCAACTACAACGTGCGCATTCGGGCGATCAATTCGATCGGCGTGCGCGGAGCATGGAGCCAGGGAACCGTGCAGGTGGTGGGCAAAACAGCGCCTCCGTCAGACGTTCCTTGGCTGCGCCTGGACGGCGAGCGCTTGACTTGGGGGCCAGTCTCAGATATCGATCTTGCCGGTTACCGCGTGCGTTGGCAGCCGGGTGGCAGCCGTTCCTGGTCGGACGCGCTGGAATTGCACACCGGCCTGCTGGCTGTCTCCCCATGGGATTTGGTGACCATTCCTTATGGTGCAGGTCAGATCTTGATCAAAGCGTTCGATACCACCGGCAATGAGAGCCTGAACGTCACGGCCATTGCGTGCAACTTAGGTGATGCGCCGGTGGAGAACGTGTTTGCAAGCTACACGCTCAACACGACGCCGGTGCTGGCACCCGATTCATCGCGCATGTGGAGCAACGATTCTGCTCAACTCTGGACCAACACTACGGCGGTGTTTCTGGTACCTCAGTACCAGGCGATTTTCTGGACCGGCAGCGTCACATTTACCGAGAGCGGCAGTCTCACGATCGCGGCCACCGTCAGTGGGTATGCCTGGAAGATCACTTGGAAGAAGTCACCGGACGTGGCCTACGTGCCATTTCCGGGGCGGGCTTGGGCTGACGCAGGGACAACTTACCAGTTCCGTATCGACGTCGACCAGAGCAATCTGCAGGGCCTCATTGGCTCGGTGGTGGCGCAAATCGATGTCCCCGACAAAACGATTCGCCTGCCCGATGTGGTGATTACCTCGGGCGGTTCGCGCTTGTCGATTGGCACCGGCTGGCGAAACGTGGTGATCGTGAGTCTCACTTTGCATTCAGACGGTGGCTCTGCCACCACGGCCCGCGTGGTCGACAAATCAACCTCGGGTCCGCTGATCCAGTGTTTCAACGCCAGTGGCGCTGCAACCGCTGGTACGGTTGACGCCTACGTTCAAGGATATTGAGATGACTGCACAAACAACGCCCCCGTTCAAGCGGGGCGATACCTTCGCTTTGTCTGGCGTTTACCGCATCAATGGTGTGGCGAGCCAGTTGACCAACCAAACCATTCGATCCCAATTGCGCACCAGCGTTGGAGGCTTGGTTGCCAATCTGTCGGCGGCGATTGACCCCGACCAGACCTTGAACCCTGGCCGCTTTTACCTCTCGCTTGTTGATCCGGCGCAGTCGGCCACATTCCCAGCCCCCGCCAATCTGTACTGCGATGTGGAAGTGCATGGCGGCGGGACGGTGCGATCGACTGAAACATTCATCGTGCCGGTCGTGCCCGATGTGAGCCAGTAAATGGAGGCCGATCCATGACCACAACGATTGCAGCCACCACAGAAGTCAGCCTCACCCTGCAGCCGCAATGGGACAGCACCTCGGTCGAAGTCACGCTCACCGTTCCCGGACCTCAAGGTCCAAAGGGCGATCAGGGTGCGGTCGGCCCGCCCGGTCCCTTGCCTGATGTCAGCACCTTGGCCCTGGACGCGGGCTATTTCTAAATTCCAACGGAGAACCTTATGCCCAACCTCATTCAAATCAAACGATCCGCCACCACCGCTACGCCTCCAACGCTGGCAGTGGGTGAACTGGCCTGGTCCGAAGTCAGCAAGACGCTGTTCATTGGCGAGTCTGGCAGTGTTGTCACTGCCGCCGCTGGCTCGGGAGTCTTTGCCAAGAAGGCTGACAGCTTCGCAGTCAGTGGAGATGCGACCGGCACAGGTACTCTGTCGGGCGGCGTGGTGCTGGCACTGGCGGCCAGTGGTGTCACTGCTGGCAGTTACTCCAACGTCACGGTGGATGCCAAGGGACGCGTGACTGGCGGCTCAAATCCGGGTTACCTCACTGCCAACCAGAACATCACGGTGTCTGGTGATGCAACGGGTTCAGGCACAACAGCGATTGCACTGACTCTGGCCAGCAGCGGTGTTACGGCGGGGACTTACAACAACGGCGTCACGGCGCACACGCCATTCACTGTTGATTCAAAAGGCCGCATTACCGCCATCGGTACAGCCGTAACAGTGACGCCCGCCTGGGCCAGTGTCACCGGCAAGCCAACTACGCTGTCTGGCTACGGGATCACCGACGCACTGGCGCTCACCGGAGGCACGCTCACTGGCGCTTTGACTTTAGCGGCGGACCCTACCAACGCACTTCACGCAGCAACCAAGCAGTACGTGGACAACGCCATCACCGGGCTGGACTTCAAAGCGTCGGTTCGCGCGGCCACCACGGCCAACATCACGCTCTCAGGAACACAAACGATTGACGGTGTAGCGCTCATCGCAGGTGACAGGGTGCTGGTCAAAGACCAGACGACTGGAAGCCAGAACGGTTTGTATTTAGTGGCCGCAGGCGCATGGACGCGCACGGCAGACGCCGACAACTCTCCTGCAGGCGAGGTCTCCTCCGGGTTGTACACCTTTATAGAGGAAGGGACTACCTACGCTGATTCAGGTTGGGTGCTTGCCAGCAACAACCCGATCACGATCGGCACTACCGCCTTGACGTTTCAGCAATTCAACGGTCTGGGACAACTCACTGCGGGCACAGGCCTGACCAAGTCCGGCAATACGCTGTCAATGACCTCCTCGGGCGTCACGGCTGGCACCTATTCCAGCATGACGGTGGACGTCACCGGACGGGTCACTGGGGGCACCAACCCAGGCTACATCACAGCCAACCAAAACATCACGGTCTCAGGCGATGTCACTGGTTCGGGCACAACATCGATGGCGCTCACCCTAGCTGCCAGCGGCGTGACGGCGGGCACATACAACAATTCAGCCACGGCGCATACGCCATTCACCGTTGATGCCAAAGGCAGAGTCACAGCCATTGGTGCGGCTGTCACGGTCACGCCCGCATGGACCAGCGTCAGTGGCAAACCTACAACCCTGTCTGGCTTTGGCATCACGGACGCCTTGTCCACCAGCGCCACGATTGACGGAGGCTCGTTCTAACCATGCCCAACACCATCCTGCACAAGCGCAGCAGTACGGCAGCCGCTGTGCCCACCGCTGCGCAAGTCACGCTGGGTGAGTTGGTACTCAACGTGGCGGACGGAAAAATTTACCTTAAACGCGCAGACGGCGTGATCGTTACCTTTGAGCCGGGCTATGTGCCGGGCCAGGGGAACTCCGCGCCCATGTGGAAATAACCGGAGACATTCATGGCAGCTATTCCATCGAAGGCCAGTTTCACTGGCACTACCGTAACCCAAGGGCAGTTCAAGACTGCCCTTGATTCTTTAAACGACTACCTCACTGGTTTACTGGGAACCGACGGGACAGCCGCGACAGCACGAACGGCGCTGGGTGTGATCAACGCCACAGCGCCGACCTATGCGCAGGTGATTGCCGCACTCGGCTTCACGCCTCCGCAACCCGGTGGCACCGGCGCATCAGGGACCTGGCCTATCAGCGTAAGCGGCAATGCGGCCACCGCATCCAAACTCAATTCAACGGCGGGCGCTGGCACGTACAACTGGACGGGGCAGTCCGGTCAGCCGACCTGGGTTTGGGGTGGTAACGACGGAACCAATTTCTATGTCTACAACCCGTCTAACTTCTCGGTGAACTACGCGGGTAGCGCAGGCACTGTGCCATGGACAGGGGTAAGCGGACGTCCTACTGCAGTGGCGGCATTCCAGTACAGCGGAAACGTTGGCGATGGCGTTGGTGGCGCTTTAGCAGCCACTGCGTTGGTTCAGGTCGCGACTGACAACACAGTGCGCATTTATCGAAACACAAACTGCAATTGCAACTGCGATTGCTGCTGCTAAGGACCCATCCCATGAAAATCATTGCAGTGCGCAACGCACAAATTCATCCCCAGTTTCAACCAACCGTTCATCTTGGCTTCGACCCCGCCACCAGCGACCTGAGCGTTTCCTTGTATCTGCCTCCACCTGCGACCGATGAAGCGGCCAGTGGTGATGCAGGCTTGTCGTTGATCGAGTCCGTGGTCGTCAACGTTGGTGACCTGCGCAAGCGCTACGACTGGTGCGATCACCAGACGTACTTTGTGGCTGTTCATGCCGGGGCGTTTCTTCCTGTCTTTGCGCTGTACCCAGAGACACTCCCCAATCGCGAGACAGCGGTCGATTACGCCCAACGCCTCAAGAGAAATCTGTTGGTGGGCATCAACGTGCCATTCGCAGCGGCCAGTGACGATGAGTTGTTCATCACGGTGAACCTCAACGCGCAGGCGACGGATGCCAACATTCAGGTCGATGAGCACTGCGCGTTGGTCTGGAGCGATGCGGCCAGCAGCGGCGCTGTCCGCACCATGGCGTTTCCCTTCATTCATGTGCAAGCGCCTGCCAGTGTTGCAGCAGGCGGCAGTGCCTTGATCGAATTGCGCATCGAGGATGTAACTGGTCAACTGCTTGACCGGGAGGCTGTTGTCTACCTGGAAGCTGTGAGTGGGCTGGTGCCTTTTACACGTGTGCGTGCGTCTCATGGTTTGGCTTCGGTTCCCGTCTCGGCGGCAGGCATGTCTGCTGGAGATGAAATCCGGGTGAAGTTCGGCTGGAAGTATTTTCCAGGCGCAGAGGATGCGCGGATTGCGGTGGTGGCTGCATGATGCAACTGCTTTTCCCAACTCCGGTCTTTCGCACCCAACTTGGATTGACGGATGAGGAGCGCCAGGTCCTTAAGGACAAGACGCTCGCCGTCTATGGCGAACTCAACTCCAAGAGAAAACCTTGGAGCCGCTCGACCCGCGAGTCACTCGAATTCATGGACCCTGCATTTGCAGATCTGTTCGCACGAATCAAAGCCGTTACCAGCGAGGCTTTCGGTATTGGCATCGCATCTATCACTGGCAGGGAGTTGGTCCAGTTTAGAGGCGACTTTGTGCCGCCCCATGTGGAGTCGGCACACCTTTCTGCCATTTACTGGATCGATGGGGATGCCCACTCTGACCATAAGCGCGGCGAGCATGATGGCGCACTGGTTTTGCAAAGTCCGATCGGACCCTTTGGCAGCAAGGCGCTGCCTGGTGAAGAGCGCGTGACCATGGTCGATCCGCAGCCGGATTTGCTTCTGGTGTTTCCGAGCCACTTGCTGCATTTCGGGCATGTTTACCTGGGCGAGCGTCCCAGCGTCGAGATTCATCTCGAGATGGAGGTGCTCTGATGGCACAGTTTCGGATCAAACTTATCGCGCCGGACAACACAGAGCGCGAACTGCTGTACGACAACCAGACCAGTAGCCTGACCTGGGGAGCGGATGGGTTTGGCTCCCCGGTACTGGAAGTCAATCCCAATACGTTTCAGGACGCCACGGTCGTGAGTACCACTCAGCCAGGCCGAAAAGGCCTGATCAAGACCCTCAAAATCAGCCTCGGCTTGTCCTGCAACTACGAGTGCAACTACTGCAGCCAGCGCTTTGTGCCCCACGCTGAAAGCACCAACCCCGAGGATGTAGAGAATTTTCTGCAGCAGTTGATCGCCAGCCTGAGCCAGGCTCCCGAGCGCATTGAATTTTGGGGCGGTGAACCACTGGTGTACATCAAGACCTTGAAGCCTTTGGCTGAGCGCCTGCGAGTGCTGTACCCGGATGCTGAGTTCTTGATCATCACCAACGGCTCATTGCTCAGTCTTGAGACCAACGAGTGGCTGGACCGCATGGGCTTCGTCGTCGGGCTATCCCACGATGGGCCTGGACACCACGCACGCGGGGCAGACCCGCTGGATGATCCGCAGCAGCGCGCCGCCATCATGGATTTGTACGCGCGCCTCCAACCGCAGGGCCGCATCAGCATCAACGCGATGATTAGCAGCCAAAATTCGAGCAGGGCAGCAGTACAGATTTGGCTGCAAGAACGCTTTGATGCCGATGTTCAGATTGGTGAAGGTGCTTTTATTGACCCCTACGATGAAGGTGGGCTGGCTGCCACCTTCAAGACCACCGCTGAGCACGCACAGTTTCGCAGGCAAGGGTTTGGCGAGATTCGCACTGGCCTTGCCAGTCGCTTTGACCTCACCAACCAAAAGATCCAAGACTTCATCGATTCCATTCGCTACCAGCGCCCAGCCTCTGCGCTTGGGCAAAAGTGCGGCATGGACCGCAGCAACAACCTGGCTGTGGATCTCAAGGGCAATGTCGTGACCTGCCAGAACGTGAGCGCTGCTGCCTTTGCTCCAAATGGCCAGAGTCATTTGATTGGCCACCTTTCAGACCTGCCAGCCGTGCGCATGAAAAGCGCCACGCACTGGAGCCAGCGCCAAGGCTGCTCGTCTTGCCCAGTCCTGCAAATGTGCAAGGGCTCGTGCATGTTCTTGGAAGGGCCGCTTTGGGATGCTGGGTGCGCCGCCGCCTATTCGGACAACTTGGTGTTCTTTGCGGCGGCCATTGAGTTCCTCACGGGATGCATGCCGGTCTTTATCGACGGCGATTTACCGCCAGAGCGCAAGGACATCTTTGGCCTTGCAAAGAGCACCGTGGAGTCGCCGCCAGTAAGGCGCGTAATTCCAATCCTTGCAGCGCAGCAAACAGCTTAAGCCGCAAAAAAAACCCTTTTATCAATCGCCCGCCTGGTTCACTCCAGTGCGGGCTTTTTCTTTTTGGAGATGCCCATGACAGAAGAATCCACCAGCAACCACAGTGCTGACATCCTGAACCTGCGCCCGGAGGACCTTGATGAGTTGCTCACCCGCGCCGCCGAGCGAGGTGCCGAGCGCGCATTGGCCTGCCTTGGCCTTGAAAACGGCCACGCCGCCGCCGACATCCGCGACCTGCGGGGTCTCATCGATGCGTGGCGGGAAGCGCGCCGAACGGCCTGGCAAACCACGATCAAGGTGCTGACCACCGGCGTGTTGGCTGCACTGCTGGTCGGCATCGCCATCAAGTTACGGCTGATGGGAGGTCCCCAATGATCGAGACACTGTTGGGTGGCTTGCTGGGCGGCGCGTTTCGCCTGGCTCCCGAGGTCCTGAAATGGTTCGACCGCCAAGGCGAGCGTGAACATGAATTGGCTATGCAGGACAAGGCGTTGGAGTTTGAGAAACTGCGCGGTGCCCAGCGCATGTCCGAGATCGGCGCGGCCGCCGACGGCGCATGGAACACCGGCGCAATCGAAACCCTGCGAGATGCCGTGCGCACCCAGGGTGAAAAAATTGGGGTGGCCTGGGCCGATGCACTTTCCAGCACTGTTCGCCCAGTGATCACCTACTGGTTCATGGCGCTGTACTGTGCGGCAAAGACGGCGGCGTTCGTCGGTGCCATGTCGGGAGGCGCCGATTGGGGCGCGGCGATCCTGCACGCCTGGACCGAGGCCGATCAGGCGCTATGGGCCGGGGTGCTGAACTTCTGGTTCCTGGGGCGCGTGTTCGACCGGGTGCGGCCGTGATCGCAGTGCCGCAGGCGGCCATCGATCTCGCCAAGCGCTTCGAGGGGTTCCATCGGGTGCCGCGGGCCGATCCCGGCCGCGCGCATCCCTACGTCTGCCCGGCTGGCTACTGGACCATCGGCTACGGACACCTTTGCGATCCGAAGCATCCGCCGATCACGGAGACTGAAGCCGAGGTCTATCTGGCGCTAGACTTGCAAACGGCGCTCGCAGCGACCCTGCGTTATTGCCCAGTGCTGGCCACGGAATCTGAATCGCGGCTGGCTGCCATCGTGGATTTCACCTTCAACCTTGGCGCGGGTCGGCTGCAGACATCAACGCTGCGACGGCGGATAAACCAGCAGGATTGGTCGGGCGCTGTTCAGGAGTTGCGCCGGTGGGTCTATGGCAGCGGTAAGGTGCTTCCAGGACTCGTCGCCCGACGTGCCGCTGAAGCATCGCTCTTTCTGTGCGGTTCAATGCGTTGAGCTTCTTCAATGTGGTCGATCTTTGCTTCGAGGGCCGTGACCTGATCGCTCAGCCGCTGATTTTCTTTTTCAGACGCATCGCGCCTCAGGTTTCCATCGCTGATGGTCGTAAGCAGCTTCGCCTGCCAACTGTCGCCAGCGTCGATATTGTTTCTGTCTTGAAAATACGCGAGACCTGAGAAGATTAATGCGAACAAGGCTAGCACCGCCGAAACACCAACCATCAGACGGCGATGTTGATTTGGGTCCTTGTGGATTTATCAGCCTTCTCGTCACGCTCGTCCAGTCGCTCCAGTAGGACTGTTGCCGCCTCTGCTAGATCCTTGAGGGTCTTGGCCGAATCGGCTGTCATCTTTCCCGTCAGGCGAACCATCTCAAGCTCTTCCGCCCGCTCACGCGCCTGCCGAGCAAACTGCTCGTTCATCGCGTGGAAGTGATCCATGTTCGGTGCATGGATCTCGACATGCGCCGATCTTTTTGTCAGTCGTTCGAACTCAGTCAGGGTCGAGCCCAAGGCAGACGAACTCTTGCGAACCTGATCGAAAATACTGCCGGTAGAGGCCAGCATTTTCTCGCGCATCCGCCGCATATCATTTGCATGTTCTTCGAGTTCTTTCTTGAGCAACCTATCAACATAGGTAGGGTCTGCAAAACCTTGGTCGGTGTGCCAGCGGGACAGCGCCGCGAGCCGCTGGCGCAGTGTGTTCATGGCCAGGGTAGCCGCGTGGTCGGCCAAATAGCGGGAAACGGCGTCAGCCGTCGAGGGCAACAAGCCTTTCCACTCTATTTCAAAATGCCATATGGCCGAAGCGTAGCTTCGCCGCGTGTTGTCGCGTTCAGCAGCCTCGATGTATTGGGCGAGACGAGTCATGTCACTGTCGTCAGGCGCCCGCCGGTCCACATGCAAGCTCTACAGCTGACAGGCAAGAGTGCCGCAAGTTTGGTTGCGCCTGGCGCTGCAGGGCAAGCTCAGGCAAACTGCAGCTCGATCTTGCCGGCGCGGCGCCGCACCGGGCCGACCACGATCTTCACATCGTGACCCAGCCTGGCTACCAGCTCCAACAGCTTGGCTTCGCTGACCCCGCGGAATTTGCCGCGCGTGATGCGCGAGACCTTGGATTGATCGATTCCCAGCAGCGTCGCCGCATCTTCTTGCGTCAGGCGGCGCGCCTTGATCGCGCGGGCGATCTCGCCTGCAAGCTGGGATTTTCGCTGCATTTCCGCAGCGTCGGTATAACCCAGGTCGACATAGACATTGGTGCCGCCTTCTTCGATCATGATTTCGTTGTGACCATTCATTTGCGTGCTCCTTGCTGTGCTTGCCATGCTTCGAAATCCTGCTTCGCGGCTTTCAGGCGGATATTGATCAAGTCCATGTCCGGCTTCGGCGTGGCGATGCCGCTTTTGGACTTCTTCTGGAAGCAGTGCAGGACATAAACCCACCCGGCGAACTTGACGGTATAGACGGCCCGGAAGGTGTCGCCCTGATGGTCCTCGACCACCTCCAGCACGCCGGCCGAACCGAAACCCGTCATCACCTTGGCATCCTGGTGCTTGCCGCCAGCCTGGGCTAGGTCGATGGCATGGCCAAAAACGTCTTTGACGTCTTCTGGCATCGCATCCAGATCGCGCTTGGCGGAACTGACCCACTTGATGGGCTTGCGTGCTTGCTTCAGCATTGTTTCAATTATGCCCGTTTAGGCATATCGCCGTCAACTCGCAGAAGGCCAAACCTTGGGCAACATCGGATTTTCCACGCGGACGCGCCGGCATGCGCATGAAGGGCCGCCGGCGACCGGAAGCCAGATCGGTCGCCTCAAGACCTTGGCGAGGAGCTCGGAGAGGGACGACCATGCAAGCCATCCCGGCGCAGGGCACCACGGCAGCTAGCTACAGCGGCACGGTCATCGACCTCATGTGCTTGCTTCACGTTGAGCCGTTTCCGATGCCTCGCGCAGAATCTCCCGGCCGCCGTTCGCTGCGATCCCGGCCACAACGAGACCCAGCAAAAGGTCTGGCACGTTCGATCCCAGCCACATGACGAGCGCGCCGGAAAGCACAATGGCTCCATTGACGATGGAGTCATTGCTTGTGAAGATCGCCGACGCCTTGAAGTTCACATCCTCCCCGCGATGGCGGCGCAGTAGCCTCAGGCACACCAGGTTCAAAGCCGCGTTCACAGCGGCCATGGCCATCATGGCCGGACCGACAGGTTCCTCCCCTCCAGCGAAGCGGCGCAGGACCTCTACCAGCAACAGCACGGCAAGGCCGATGAGCAAGAAGCCCGACAAACGCGCCGCACGCACCTTGACCATTGCCGCCCGCCCGACGGCGTAAAGGCTAACCGCGTAGACCGAAGCATCGGCGAGGTTGTCCAGCCCGGCGCCCATCAGTGCGGTGGAGGCAGCCCACATGCCTAGGCCGATGCCGGCAGCGGACTGTCCCAGGTTGATCAGCAACACGGTTCGCAGGATCTTGCGGTCGGTCGCGTTGCTCGCGTCCAGCCCGCCGAGCTCGTCGTCTTCCTCGGTGTCAGCCATATGTGTATTCCTTTTACGTTCCGTCATCCTCAGGCCTATAGGGACTGGAGAGTCA
Organism: Limnohabitans sp. 2KL-1; assembly: GCF_003063435.1. Classification (GTDB taxonomy): domain Bacteria; phylum Pseudomonadota; class Gammaproteobacteria; order Burkholderiales; family Burkholderiaceae_C; genus Limnohabitans_A. The sequence continues at coordinate 232,749 of NZ_NESL01000004.1, forward strand.
AGTGCTATGGAGCGGAGATGCTGCGGCGCAATTCGGGACGTGGGGTTAGCGACGGCACGACCGCCGAAGAGCGTGCTGCCAGGGGTACGGCTGTCAGAGCCTCCCGCAGCTCTGACCGGCTCAGTATCTCCGAGAGAATTCGCGGGGCAGCGTTTGAGCTGTAGAGCACGTACAGCGGTACGCCGTTGCGACCCAGCGCAGCCAGTGCGGCGGTAATGGCGGGATCGCGCAGCGTCCAGTCCGCGCGCAGCAGCGTGATGTCCCTGGCGGCGAGATCGGCGAGCACCTCAGGGCTCTGCAGCACCGTCTTCTTGTTGTACTGGCAGGTGACGCACCATGCCGCGGTGAAATCCACAAACACAGGACGTCCGCTGGCCAGCAGTTGCTCCACCCGGCCCGGCTCCCAGGCCTGCCAGACCCCGTCGCTCACCGCTACAACCCGCTGTAGTGGTGCTGCAGCGATCTGACCACCGAGAAGCCAAGCGAATCCAGCCGCCCAAGCGACCGCAATCACGCCGACGATTACTCGCGCGCGCCCCGCCAAACCCATGCTCCAGGCCAGCATGCTAATGGCGATCAAGACCACCAGCAGAGCGCTCGCCGCATCAATGCCACTTTGCTGCCCCAGCACCCACAACAGCCACACCACTGCGGCGAACATCGGGTAGGCCATCAATTTGCGGAAAGTCACCATCCACTCGCCAGACCGAGGCAGCAAGCGTGCAACTGCCGGAACCCAGCTGGCAACCAGATACGGCAGGGCCATGCCGAGGCCCAGCGTCGCAAAGATCAGCAGTGCCTGGACGGCCGGCAGGCCGATGGCGAATCCCAAGGCAGCGCCCATGAACGGCGCGGTGCAGGGGGACGCGACAACGACGGCCAGCACGCCGGACAGGAAGGAGTTAAGGACAGGATGGCTACTCTGGAGAGATGCCAGGCGAGAGGGAATGAACTGGCGGAACTCGAACGCGCCGGCCAGGTTCAGGCCGATCAGGGTGAACAACACGGCAAGTGCAGCGACCACACCGGGCATCTGCAACTGAAACCCCCAACCGAGCTGCTGCCCCGCACTGCGTAGCGCAATGACAAGCAGGCCAAGGGCCGCAAACGAGGCAATGACTCCCACGGAATACGCGGCCCCGTCGAGGCGCCGGGCGCGCTGATCGGCTGCATGCTGGGTGAAGCCGACTACTTTGATCGCGAGCACTGGGAAGACGCAAGGCATCAGGTTCAGGATCAGTCCGCCAAGCAACGCGCCCAGCAAGGCAGCCGTGAACGTCAGCCCGGCTCCCGATGCGGCCGCGGCCGTGTTGTTGCGAAGCGCTTCTTGCAAAGCTGGCGACACGGCCACTGGTGCGGCGGTCGCGGGCCACGTGCCTTGCACCCGCGCGTCGATGCTCCAGCCCTCGTTTCCCTGTGTCAATATGATCGGCATCACGTCGGGACTCTGGCTGCGCTGAGGCGAGAGCGGGACCTGCGCGGTCCAGACCTGGCCGTCCCATGCTTGGCTCCATTTCGCGGAAGTCTCGATAACCTCCGTCGTTTCTGGAAAAAACTCCAACGGCTTGCCGCGAAGGCCCGCAGGTAGCCCATTGATCCGAAGCCGCAAAGCATTCCCATCGATCGTGGCGGTTGCCTGACCCGTCAGCGGCTTGGGCTGTGCCGCAAAGCTCGCCTGGAAAACGGAACCGTGCAAGGCCGTCGCGCTCCTGACAGGAATCGAGAGCGAGAATTCGCCCTCCTCGGGTATGCATTGCTCGCGGCACACCAGCCACTGCGCCTTGAGCTTGACCTCCAGCGCGCCACCCAAGAGCGAAGGCTTGAACTCCGGCGTGATGATCAGGGGTACTGGCAGCAGCACCGTGTTCTCGTAGCCGTAGTTGATCAGCGTGCCGATCGAATATTTGCCGGGCGTTGGCCATACGATCTCGCCCGCCATCACTCCGGCGGGCAGCTTCCATTCGAGCTTGGTTGGGAGCCCGGAATCGCCGGAATTTTTCCAATACGAGTGCCACTTTGGCTGATGCGCAAGCTGCAGGCCGACCCAGACTGGCTTGCCCGGCTCCAAGCCCTCGGGCGCATGGGTCAGCAGTTCGGCGCGGGTGCGCTCGGTCACGACCACGCTTTTGCCGCCGGGCTGAGCCGATGCGACCCCTCCCCCAAGCAGGATCAGCAGCATGAATAGGCGAGCAATGAGAGATACAGATTGCATAAAAATGGATAGAAGTACAGCTTTGCGACGCGGCAAACCCGTCGCCGTCGGGCGAACTATAGGCGTATTCGGGGCAAGGCTGGTTAGCAGCCTTGGCTCGCCAGGGGACTCTTTTCGCTGCGCTTGACTCTACTGTGGCTAGAGGGTTTTCAATCTGACCAAATCATTGTCAGAACTGGAAAATGAAACCCAAAAACACTAAGGCGCTCATCCGATACGGCAGCTACCCGCTGATCCTTGGCGCAACCGCCATAGTGCTTTTCGGCGGGCTTGCTGCCGGCTGGCCGTATTTCCCCACAGTGCCACTCATAGTTGCCGCCGCCCTTGCTTCAGTCGGCTTGCTGGAGAGGCGACTGCCTTTTCACACGGCCTGGCAACAGGACCACCGCGACAGCGTTTGCGATGCAATCCACGCGGTGGTGAACCTCGCGGTGCTTCTCACTGTCCATGGGATCGTGGCTGCCTTGGCGCCTCTATGGTCGGCCGGGGTACGGTGGCCGGACCAGTGGCCGCTTTGGGCGCAGGCTCTTGCCGTCGGTGTGGTGCTGGATTTCAGCCTCTACAGCATCCATTGGGTAAGTCACCGTGTGGACTGGCTCTGGCGATTCCATGCGATCCACCACAGCTCGGAACGCCTGTATGGGCAAACGGGGAACGCCGGCACCCTCTGCAGGCCGGGATGATGGCCGCACCTGGCCTGGTTGCAGTGGTACTGATGGGGGCACCGGCACTTGCCGTCGGAGCGTGGCTCGGCCTGCTCGCCGTCCACCTCGCATTCCAGCACTCCAACCTGGATTACCGGGTTGGGCCGCTGCGATTCCTGATCGGGGCCGCTGAGGTCCACCGGTGGCACCACAAGCGCGAGTACGAGGACGCGCAAGTCAACTACGGGGAGTTCTGGATGCTCTGGGACCACCTCTTCGGTACCTTCCGTCTTCCAAATCGCCAACTGGGCGCCACCGAAGTGGGTTTGAAGGAGACAGACTTTCCAATGGACTATGGTTCGCAGCTGGTCTATCCCTTCAGTCGTCGGCCAGCGACGGCCAGCACTTCCTCAGGTGACTATGCGCTCGCCCGCGCCGCTTTCTTGCGCGAGACCGGCATGGCAGTTTCCAGCGAGGCCGCTGGGGACTTGGGTGCCGCGTGGCGCGCCCATGAGCTTGGACACATCGTGTGCCAGCCCTACCTTGGCTTGCACTTGCTTAGCCACACGGCGATGCTCGGCTTGGCGTGGAGGAGTCGCGATTATTCGGAAGTGCTGGCCCAGGTGCTTCGTCTCGCGCTGGCCCCAGTAGGTCACGCCCTTGGGCGCACTCCGCCCCAGAACGTCGGCACGGGGCGCTTTAGGGTGATGGAGCGCGGCACATGGCCGTCGGAACTGGACCCGCTCACTTTCCAGCGCCGATAACCCCAGCCGAACGCCGCGGACCCCGGCAGGCAAGAAGTGGGGTTTGGCCTCTACGCTTCCAGAGGGACGACCTCTCCGCATCGCGTTTCGGACGGACCTGCACCCCGAGCATCTGCGAAATGAGGACTTGTCGCAGGTGGGGAGACCCACATGTATATCGCCATCAAAATTATCGGACTCGCAGGAGACGCCATAGACGACTATTCGCGAGACGCCCTGCCAGCCACGGTCAGCACCGCCGCGACCAGCACCCAGAACGGCCATAACCCCAAGCGCGACAGCCACCACGCATACGCAGTGATCAGCTTGCTCCCCTGCACCTGCGCGACAAGAGCTCCTCTGGTATGTCGAGGTAACAAATCGGTAACGCGGCCAAAACGGTCGATCACGGCTGTGGCGCCCGTGTTCGTCGCACGCAGCATCGGCCTTTCGAACTCACGCGCTCGCATACGGCTGATTTGAAGGTGCTGATCGATGGCAACAGTATTGCCAAACCAAGCAATGTTGCTCACGTTAACTAGAACGGTCGGCGCATAAGCCTTGTCACGGAAACGGGCAGCCAGTTCCTCCCCAAACAGATCTTCATAACAAATATTGGGGGCAAAGCGGTTGCCACTCCATTGAAAGGAGGACTGCCCCACCGCTCCGGACTCGAAATCCCCCAATGGAATTTTTATCATTCGAGTGAACCACCTAAACAAGGGAGGGACGAACTCGCCAAAAGGCACGAGATGATGCTTGTCGTAGCGGTATTCGTCTGCGCCGGGCCCTAGTCCAACGACTGAATTTGTATATCCTTCCACTATTCGACCCATCGGGATGCCGATGAGCGCCGCCCGCTGCCCCGTAGCGAAGTGTGATCGCAGCTTTTCCAGATACCCGGCCGGCAGTTGGTCGGGCAATAGCGGAATCGCAGTTTCGGGAGCCACTACCAACGCGGTGCTTGCTGCCATCAGTTGTGTGGCGTACCACTCTAGTGCATCGCGCACGCCCGTTGCCGACTCGAACTTCTGCTCCTGCGCAATGTTTGCCTGTAACAACGTCACAGACACGGCCGGAGCCCGCTCGAGGTCTTGCGCTTCATGCGAACGCCCAAGGGCAACGACGACGAGAACGACGACTAACAGAGGTTGCCAAGCACCGCAAATTTGGGCTGGGCGTACCAGCACGGCGGCAAGCAGCGCGGAAACAAAGGCCGCCGCCGCACCTATACCGTACACTCCAACCCAAGGCGCGAGTGCCGAAAAAGGGCCATCGATGTGGGCGTAACCCCCAACTCCCCACGGGAAACCAGTGAGTAGCGTGGCGCGGAGCAAATCTGCAGCCAGCCACACTGCGGCGAACAAGCAAGACCGGAACGCTGGCCCGCGTGGGCGAAGCCGACAGAACACGGCGCCTGCCAGTGCATAGTAAACGGCCAAAAAGCCTGAAAGACCCAGCACACTCAGTCCAGCCATGGCGGAAGAGAGCCCTCCGTACACGTGCAGCGAGATGTAGAGCCACCAGACAGACCCGCCGATTGAGCATGTTGCGAACAGCGAACCAAGCCAGGCGGCAGCGGTTGCAGACCGACATCTGTCCAGCAGAATTACCAGGAGCGTCAGTGCCATCAACTGCAACCACCAAACAGGTTGTCCTCCCAAGGGCGAAGCAATGGCCCACGCGTGCATGAAGCCAGCAACGAAAGCCAACGCCGGGGCCGAAACGGCGCGCAGCGTAGCCAGCGACTTCACGCGAATTACCGCACTATCAATCGAAAATCTCTCCAAGCCAGGACTTCCGGCGGCGTTGGTGATCTCGGGACTCGAAATCGGAGTGCCGAGGCCGGGAATCCTGCATGGACTGGACCGGTCTAGCGGAAAGCTCGATCAGCTTGTCGAGCTCACCGCGGTCCAGCCAGACACCCCGGCATTGCGGACAGTAATCGATCTCCACGCCCTGCCTCTCGGACATGGTCAGGACGGAGTCAGGACACGTTGGACACTTCATCTGGGACCTCTTGTCGGTACAAAAATTTGATTAATTTGGCCGTGCACCTTTTTAACTGGCACAGACAATTTTTATTGTGACCTCTCTACCGGGTAGAGAGTCAAGCTACAGCAGCCCGAGGAAGCTGGCGCCGCCGTTTTTCGACGGCCATCAGAACGCTGAGACAACGCGTCTCACACGCCGCTTGTATAAGAGATTGTGGCCAAATCCACTTCAGCCCATGCTCGTGACAGACCACGAATAACGGAGAGCTAGAACCCGAATTTTTTCCCTGCTCCGCTAAGATCGAAGCATGACAGAAGAACAGAGCCGCATTTCCGCCGAGCTGGGTGTTGACTCGCATTTCGATGCATCGGCGGAGATCGCCAAGCGCATGCGATTTCTCGCGGAGTACGCGCGAACCGCCAATGCAGGATCACTGGTGCTCGGAATCAGCGGTGGAGTGGATTCGTCCGTTGCCGGTCGCCTATGCCAAGTCACCGTGGAGCACCTGCGCTCCTCGGGGATGCAAATCCGGTTCATCGCGATGCGGCTTCCCTATGGGGTGCAGGCTGACCAGGCGGACGCGCAACGGGCACTCACCTTCATCGATCCTGACGAGACTCTGGTCACGGACATCAAGCCCGCGGCCGACGCCATGCTCGAACAGTTGAAAGCCAGCGGGCTCACGTTCAACGATCAGTGGCAGGAAGACTTCGTACTTGGCAACATCAAGGCGCGGCAACGCATGATTGCGCAGTACGCAGTTGCAGGCGCAACAGGTGGGCTGGTGGTCGGAACGGACCACGCCGCCGAGGCGGTCATGGGCTTTTTCACCAAGTTCGGCGATGGCGGTTTCGATTTGAGTCCGCTGGGCGGCCTCACCAAGCGGCGCGTCCGCGCCTTAGCTGTCGCCCTCGGAGGTGACGAGGGTTTGGCGCAGAAGGTGCCGACCGCAGATCTGGAATCCATGCGCCCCCTGCGCCCAGATAAGGAGGCACTCGGCGTCAGCTACGACGTGATCGACGATTTCCTCGAAGGCCAGGAGGTGGACTCGGCAAGCGCGGAGGTCATTGTGCAGACCTTTCGCCGCACTGCCCACAAGAGGACGCTACCTGCTGTCCCGGCCCCCTGGCGGCCCACTTGAGCTTCAGGCAGGCTCAGCCAAGCTGCTGAGAATTCCGCACTCACCCGCAGTGCGACCGGAATCGCAGGAGCTTCGCAACTCCATCAAATCGCGTTCCAATTCGCGCAACTCCTTGATCTTGGCCCGCACCTGAACGATATGAGAGTCCACCAAGGTGTTCACCTCACCGCAGTCCAGATCCGGTCGATCCCGGAAGCTCAACAGTTGCCGGATCTCATCCAGTGTCATGTCCTTGGCCCGGCACCGCCGGATGAACAGCAAGCGCTGCAGATGCACGTCGTCGTACAGCCTGAAGTTGCCCTCGCTGCGGGCAGGCTCGGGAAGCAATCCCTCGGACTCATAGAAACGCACCGTCTGCACGAGGCAGTCTGCCTTTTTAGCCAATTTACCGATCTGCAGCATGCTCAATCTCCAAAGACTTGACTCTATACCAACTAGAGGTAAGTTAATCAATGCATACAGGCAATACATTTACGATCAAACAGAAAAGACTTATGAGAAAAAAATTTTCGTCGTTGGACTGCTTGCAATATTGATCGATACCACCATAAGCAACTATTGCGTGCGCAGTTCCCAGTGCCCTCAACTGGCGACTGCGGCCAGTTGATCACGACACACAGATTATGAAACGCTACATACCCCTAATTACTTTCTTGGTGTTAATAGGCTTTTTAGGGATCGGCCTCACCCTGAATCCGCGCGAAGTCCCATCGCCGTTGATCGACAAACCAGCACCAGCTTTTCGCCTTACAACGCTACATGCGCCCGGCACTTTCGTCTCCGCCCAGGATCTGCGCGGTAAGGTTTGGGTGCTTAATGTCTGGGCCTCATGGTGCATAGCCTGTCAGTCGGAGCACCCGGTGGTGATGGACTTAGCCCGTATGGGTATCGTGCCAATCTACGGGCTGAATTACAAGGACAAAAACGACAGCGCGGCGCGCTGGCTAGTGAAGTATGGCGATCCGTACACACAGTCGCTGGTGGACGCAGACGGGCTGGTCGGCATCGACTTTGGGGTTTACGGCGTGCCAGAAACCTTCGTCATTGACCGGGATGGCGTGATCCGCCACAAGCACATCGGACAACTGACACCAGAGGTAGTTCGCGACACTATCGTCCCACTAGTAAACAAGCTGAGTGCGTAAGGACCAAGTGATAACAGCCAAGCGCTCGGCAGCCTCTTGGCAATTGCTTACAAGCAGCTCTTGCGGTTCATTTATCTTTCCCGCAACTAGAACACCATGGAAGTGCCAAATTTATTACGGCTCCTACAGCGCGCATGATCACCAAACACTTGACACTACACCAACTAGAGATTCTTCAATCATGGCGCAAGCGAAGAACTCCTTTCCAATCGAGAGCCACCTATGAACAAAGACCCTTCCAATTCATGCGGCTGCTCCGGCGGCAATAACCAACCGGCCAGCTGCGCCCAGGAGAAGACCAGTACAGCGACCACCGTCTTCCACGTGAGCAACATGGACTGCCGCAACGAGGAAGCGCTGGTGCGGCGCACGTTGGAGGCAATGCCCGGGGTCGACCGGCTGGAGTTCGACCTTCCGCAGCGCAAGCTGACCGTCTCGCACCGCATGGTCTCGGCCGATACCCTGGAGCGGGCGCTGAATTTGGTCGGCATGAAGACACAGACCGTCCTTGATACTGCGGTGCTCACGACCTACCGCATCGAGAATATGGATTGCCCGAGCGAGGAGAAACTCATTCGCACGCACCTTGGGACGGTCGAGGGGGTCCAGGAGCTGGACTTCGACCTGCGCGAGCGCACGCTGTCGGTAAAGCATCTGACGCAGGCACGCGCGCAGATGGAAGAGGTCCTGGCTTCGATCGGCATGCGAGCCAAGGAGCAGACCGCCGCCGGCACCGGGCTTGCCGCAGCAGCGCCCGCCGTCAAACCGCCGATCCCGCAGTTACAGCCGTCGGTAACGGCACCGGCCACCCCAGCCGGCGAGCGCGTGACCTATCGCATCGAGAACATGGATTGCCCGACGGAAGAAGCACTGATCCGCGATCGACTGGGCAAGGAGCCGGGCGTGATAACGATGGACTTCAACCTGATGCAACGGGTACTGGGTGTCCAGCACACGCTGCCGTCCACGGCTCCTATCGAGAAGGCGCTTGCTTCCATTGGAATGCGGGCCGAGCGGCAGGACGCACAGGCAGTTGCCACAGTGCTTCGCATTGCGAAGATGGACTGCCCGACTGAGGAAGGCCTGATCCGGGGCAAGCTGCAGGGCATGCCGGGCGTACTGGGCCTGGACTTCAACCTTATGCAGCGCACGCTCACCGTCCGGCACGCGCCGGACGCGATCAAACCGGCAGTTGAAGCCATCGAATCACTGGGCATGGAAACCGAAGTGCAAAAAACGGATGCGCCGCGCGATCTCCAGGCCCCAGCGCAAAAGACCAACTGGTGGCCGATGGCGGTCTCCGGCATCACGGCTGTGCTTGCCGAGGGCGTGTACTGGGCCAACGACGGACTTCACTGGGCGGTGGTCGCACTGGCCCTGGTCTCCATCTTCACCGGCGGACTCAGCACCTACAAAAAAGGCTGGATCGCACTGAAGAACCGCAACCTGAACATGAATGCCCTGATGTCCATCGCGGTCACGGGAGCGATGGCAATCGGCCACTGGCCCGAAGCTGCCATGGTTATGTTCCTCTTCGCCCTGGCCGAGGTGATCGAGGCCAAGTCTCTGGACCGGGCCCGCAATGCCATTCGCGGTTTGATGGATCTGGCGCCGGAGACCGCGACCGTGCGACAGGCCGACGGCTCATGGAAAGAAATCCCTGCCAAAGAGGCCGCCAAGGGGGCGGTGGTCCGAGTGCGGCCCGGGGAGCGGATTGCGCTGGACGGCTTGATCACCATGGGACGCTCGGCCATCAATCAGGCGCCCATCACCGGCGAAAGCCTGCCGGTCGAGAAGACCGAAGGCGACCAGGTGTTCGCAGGCACCATCAACGAGACCGGCTCCTTCGAGTACCGAGTGACCGCGGGCGCCAATGACTCGACGCTGGCACGCATCATCCATGCCGTCGAGTCGGCCCAAGGTAGCCGCGCGCCAACCCAGCGCTTCGTCGACCAGTTCGCCCGGGTCTATACGCCAGCCGTGTTTGCGGTGGCCATGCTCGTTGCTGTTGTTCCGCCGCTCGCTTTCGGTGGCGCCTGGTTTGACTGGATTTACAAGGCGCTGGTACTGCTGGTGGTAGCCTGCCCGTGCGCGCTGGTCATCTCTACGCCAGTCACCATTGTCAGCGGCTTGGCAGCTGCGGCCAGGCGCGGCATTCTGATCAAGGGCGGAGTCTACCTGGAGGGCGGGCGCAAGCTCAAGGTGCTTGCCCTGGACAAAACCGGCACGCTCACCCACGGCAAGCCCGAGCAGACTGACTTTGTTCCCTTGCTAGGTGATGCGCAGAAAGTTGCCGTCTGGGCAGCGAGTCTGGCGGCGCGCTCGGACCATCCAGTATCCCAAGCGATTGCCCGGAAGGCGATGCGTGACGGCGTCTCGCTGCGCGAAGTAGACGACTTCGCGGCGTTGCCCGGACGCGGCGTGCGCGGCCGCATTGCCGGCCGAATGCTACAGATGGGCAATCACCGGCTCGCAAAGGAGCTCGGCCTCAGTGAAGCCGCTCTTCAGTCGCAATTGGAGACGCTAGAGCGCCAGGGCAAGACAGCGATCCTGCTGATGGATGAGGCCACCGTGCTGGGCATCTTCGCCGTGGCCGATACCGTGAAGGAAACCAGTCGCGAAGCCGTGGCCGACCTGCAGGCACTGGGCGTGCGCACGCTGATGCTGACCGGAGACAACCAGCACACGGCCGCCGCCATCGCTGCCCAGGTCGGGATCTCCGAAGCCCGTGGCGACCAGTTGCCCGAGGACAAGCTCAAAACCGTAGAAGGCCTTATCGGCGGTGAAGGGCAAGTCGGAATGGTCGGCGACGGCATCAACGACTCGCCCGCGCTCGCGCGTGCCGACATTGGTTTTGCCATGGGCGCGGCCGGCACCGACACCGCTATCGAAACGGCCGACGTTGCCCTGATGGACGACGATTTGCGCAAGATTCCCACCTTCATCCGGCTGTCGCGCACCACCGCGTCTATCCTGACGCAAAACATTGTTCTGGCCCTGGGCATCAAGGTGGTGTTCGTCGCTCTGACGTTCACTGGGCAGGCCACGATGTGGATGGCCGTGTTCGCCGACATGGGGGCCAGCTTGCTGGTCGTCTTCAATGGTCTGCGACTGTTAAAACTCAAGACCATCTGAAAACCAAATGCAGGCGCCCGGCACCGCAACGCAGTGGATGAAACACTGGCTTTATGACTGGAGTGGGGCCAATGTCGATCTCTTCCTGGGCATTCAGCGCACCTTGCCCGACGGCTGGATCTGGCTGCCCGAGTTCCTGAGTGCAGTTGGCAGTTACTGGGGAGCACCAGCCGTCGTGGTCCTGTTCCTGGTTTGGGGGCACATATCAGTTAGGCGCGCGGCTATTCCTTCAAGGGTGGCCCTGTGGAGGTTCACGCTCGGGTTACCGCTTTCGTTTGCCGCTGCAGCGCTCACCAAGACGTGGTTCGCCCTGCCGCGCCCGTTCGTCCTGCTTGGCGACTCTATGTACCGCGCCGCGTCCGCACCCGACAGCCGCTACACCATGCCAAGCGGCCATGCGGTTTACATGGGCGTCCTGACGGCGTCGCTCTGGCCCGTGTTGGGCCGAACCGGCAGGATTGGGGTGCTTCTGTTCGCCGTGGCGGTCGGTTGGTCGCGCATCGTGCTAGGCGCGCACTTTCCAGTCGATGTCATTGCCGGCTTTGCGCTCGGCTGGGCCTGCGTTGCCGTGGTCGGTCCATGGGCACGAGACGCGTTGCGCAGAGCCTGCCACTCGCGGGAGCTGTGCGATGAAGCCCGCCTTTCACGCGGCGCTGGGCGTGGCCAACGGCATCGACTGGGCCAACCGGCAACTCGCCTTTGTGGGTATCCTAGTTGTCTTTCCCGGTATCGCGAACACGCAGCAAGTCCAGGTGCAGGCGACCGATCAGGGAATCGAGAACGCTTTGCGGCCCGCTCCCGCCAAGCCTCGACGGAACCAGAATTTTCTGAACAGGAGAAAAAGTAGATGAGTCATCCCCATGAAAGAGCGCAGTGGTATTCACTTGCCATTGGAATACTTGCCGCCGACCAGGCTGCCAAGACCTACATCGACATGACTACCCCCTTGGGGTGGTCACGCGACGTCACGCCGTTCTTCAATCTGGTTCATGTCCTTAATCCCGGTGCGGCGTTCAGCTTCCTCGCCGGGGCGGGTGGCTGGCAGCGGTGGTTCTTCCTTGCGATCGCTCTGGCTGCTTCGGTGTGGCTCGCTTGGATGTTATTTCGGCCGCTCCGAAGACTGGAGGCGCTTTCCTACAGCCTCATCCTGGGCGGCGCCCTTGGCAACGGATTCGACCGCGCTGTGCGCGGGCAAGTCATCGACTACCTTGATTTCCACCTGCGTGGTTGGCACTGGCCCGCGTTCAATATCGCCGACATGGCCATCGTAGGCGGGGCGATTGCGCTGGTGCTTCAGTCGCTGGTGGGCGCGGAGAAGCCACCTGCGGCGAAACAGTCTCGGTGAACTAACGGTGGCCTGAAAGACCCAATGGACAGGCTTCGATATCCAACGAACAAACTGGGAACACACATGACGATTTTCCGAAATTTGCTGGCTTTTGTCGCAGTGTCACTGGCACTAACAGGCTGCCTGAACTCCTCGGGCGCCCCACAAAGCTCTTTCACGCTGCTGGATGGCTCGTCGCGGACCACTGCCGACCTCAAAGGCAAAGTGGCGCTGATTAACTTTTGGGCGACCAGTTGCACCACCTGCGTCGCGGAGATGCCCATGCTGGTGAGCACCTACGAGAAGTTCCGCAGCCGCGGCTACGAAACCATCGCTGTGGCCATGAGCTACGACCCGCCGGCCTATGTCGTCAATTTCGCGCAAACACGCAAGCTGCCGTTCCCGGTGGCCATTGACAATACCGGCACGGTGGCAAAGGCGTGGGGCGATGTGAACGTCACACCTACAACCTTCCTCGTGAACAAGCGCGGGGAGATTGTCAAGCGCTTTGTGGGAAAGCCGGACTTCGCCGAGCTCCATCAACTCATCGACCGGCTGCTCGCTGAAAGCTGAGCGGGTCCATTAATCTCACCAACCCTCCATCATGATCAAAAGACGCACTTTTTGCAGCTTCGCTCTCCCGCTAACCCTCTCCGCCCATACCGCCGCGCGCGCCCAGGAAAATTTTGTTGAAGGCAAGCACTACCTGGAGGTTTCTCCACGTCAGCCGACCAAAGACCAGAAGCAGGTCGAGGTGCTGGAATTTTTCGCTTATAGCTGCTCGCACTGCCATTCGTTTGAGCCATCGCTGGAGGCTTGGCTAAAGAAGTTGCCGCGAGATGTTCTTTTCCGCCGCATACCGGTCGCCTTTCGCGAGGACTTTGTAATCCACCAGCAGCTCTACTTTGCGCTGGAAGGGGTTGGCCTTGTCGAGAAGTTGCATGGAAAGGTGTTCCACGCCATCCACTCCGAGAAACAACGCCTGGCAACCACCGCGGACATTGCCGCCTTCGCGGCAAAGAACGGCGTCGATGGAAAGCGTCTTGTAGAAACGATGAACTCCTTTAGCGTTGCAGGCAAGGTCAAGCAGGCAAAGGCGCTGGCCGAGGGCTACAAGATCGAAGGTACACCGTCGCTGGGCGTGGACGGCAGATGGCTCACTTCCGGTTCACTGGCCGGCACCAACCCGCGCTCCCTGCTTGTAGTCGACCACTTGATCGCGTTGGCCAAGAAGGCTCGCTAAGCTGTTGATTGCGTATGAAATCTGAGCCACTGGCTCAGTTTGTACGCGAAATCAACAACTCAAATTCCGTGCTTGAGGCCCTGGCTATCTGTAAGGTGCCAGCTATGCCCACCGAAATTCACGCCGTCCCCTGCAGCCGCGAGACGCGAGCTGGTATTTAGGGGCGCCATTTTGGGTTGAACGGGCGAGGAGGAATGCCGCGACCACGACGCCTACTTGGCACTTTCTGCCGACCAGCCTGGTTCAGGCGCCGAAGCACACTGCCGCATTAGTCGCCGACTCGTGCCCGCAGTGAGAACATTGATCTGGGGCCCCGGGAAGGTTAATCGCCGTGAGTCAAACGCGCAACGCGCTGACTCGATCTAGCCACCAAGAGGATTGTGGTGTGTCATGCCATTGCTTAAGTGTGGCAAGTCGTCGTCGGCTATTGAGTTCCAAAATGAGCACGCAGGGCCACCTTCAGCGATTGGCAGTTGATCGAACGTGGATCAACTCTTAGGCAGTGCTGCTCAATGACGCTGACGCATTCATCAACAAACATCTGAGCAAACTTGTCGAAATTTAGCTCGCTCCAGGATTCGCTCTGGCCCGAGCAGTTATCGCTGGTTTGCTTGAACTCCGTCGCTTGGGTTATAAGCGCCCTCACTCGTTGACTCGTAGGTACAGTTGTTTGCATTTGACGCCTCTAGGTATTCTTTGATTGCCAAAACGAAGATTAGGCCGGGGTGAATTACCCCTTATTGAAGCTCCTTAATTGTAGGCAAGGGGCAGTGATTGTTCGCCAAGAAATTGATTCCTTCGCGAAACGCATCGACGGGGCACACGCCGACGCAGGCAGTGAACTTGCAATTGATGCAAGCATCAGTGACGATGCGAGTCATTGCGGTGGCCGATCACCGGCAGGGAACGCCCCGTGAGCGCTTTTCTATGGCCGTTTTGGCCCCCATGCGTAGACGCCAAGAATGACCGCCAAAGCTCCGTGCAAGACAACACCTATCGTGCTGAGGTTCGGCGTAACGGCAATGCCAAACAAAGTGAAAGCCGTCCCTGACACCAACAGACCCGCGTGGAACAACGCATGAAACGTTTCGAATCCGGAAAAAAACTTGGCGACTTCTCTCCAGTTGGTCCGCATGGTCTTCTCCTTGGAATGGTTACAGCCGAGTAACGCGCATTTCCCATCATAACAACCGATGCGTGGCGAAATCTCAGACTGGAGTTTCGCATCGCGAAGATGGACTGCCCGACTGAATATGGCCTGCTTCGGGGCAAGCTGCGGGGTATGCCCGGCGTGCAGGGCCTGGACTTCAATCTGATGCAACGTACCTTGACAGTCCGCCCCGCGCCCGATGCGCTCAAACCTTCGGTCAAAGCGATTGAGTCACTTGGCATGGAAACCGAGGTGCAGAAGACCGACGAACCGCGAGATCTCCAGCCCGCTTCGCAGAAAACCACTTGGTGGCCCGTGGCAGGTAAGCGTCCGGCCAACCCCTTCTTGAACTTGACCGGGTAAGCGGCAAAGATGGTGTCCACCAAGGAATTTAAGTGGACACCATTACAGACTCCAAGAAGATCACCCGGCGGCGTCATGCCCCCGACCTGAAGGCAAAGATTCTTCGCGAATGCGATCAGCCCGGAGCGTCGGTTGCGAGCGTGGCGATGTCGCATGGGATCAATGCCAACGTGGTGCACAAGTGGCGCCGACAGGCCAATGCGGGGGTTGCGCCGTTGGCGGACGCGGCATTCATCCCTATCGCGCTGCCAGCGCCGGTGGCCACGGCGTCCCAGGAAATCAGAGTAGAACTTCGCCGGGGTGCCACAGCCATGACGATCACCTGGCCAGTGGCGAGCGCTGCTGAGTGCGCGGTGTGGATGCGCGAGTTGCTGCGGTGATCCGGGTTGATGCCGTCTGGCTTGCCGTTGCCCCACTGGACATGCGCTCGGGAAGCGAAGCAGCGCTGGCACGCGTGGTGGGCGTGTTTGGCTCGGCCCGCCCGCACCATGCCTACCTGTTTGCCAATCGCCGGGCCAACCGGATGAAGGTTCTGGTGCACGACGGCATAGGCGTGTGGCTGGCCGCCAGGCGGCAGAACCAGGGCAAGTTCGTCTGGCCAAACGATTCAGGAGCCACCCTGGGTCTGACACGCGAGCAGCTTGACGCCCTCGTGCTGGGCCTGCCGTGGCAGCGCATAGGCGAGGCTGGCGTCATCACGGTGCTGTAGAGAAGTAGCGTGATGCACCTTGCAATTGGCGAAACCGCCAATGTGCATTGGCGTGGAGGTCGGCATGATTGACTTCCGTGATCGATACCACGCACCTGGACCAACTCAACGCGCAGCAACTGCGCCAGGCGGTACTCTCCTTGGTGGAGACGATGGCCAGCCAGAGCGCCGTCATCGAGCGCAAGGACCGCGAGATCGCCTTCAAGCAGGCTGTCATCGACAAGATCACGCACGAGATAGCGGTGCTCAAGCGGCTGAAGTTCGCGGCCAAGTCTGAAGGCTACAGCGCCGAGCAAAAGAGCCTGCTGGACGAGACCATCGATGCTGACATGCAGGCGCTGCAGCAGGAGCTCGATGCGCTGCAGCCGCCCGCCAAGGACGACAGCGACAAACAGCGCCCCAAGCGCCAGCCGCTGCCCGGGAACCTGCCGCGCCGGGAGATCCACCACGAGCCCGAGTCCACCACCTGTGGCTGCGGCTGTCAGTTAAAGCGCATAGGCGAGGACGTGGCCGAGAAGCTGGACTATGCGCCTGGCGTGTTCACGGTGGAGCGCCACATCCGTGGCAAATGGGTCTGCGCCCAGTGCAAAACCTTGATCCAGGCGCCGGTGCCGGCGCACGTCATCGACAAAGGCACACCCACATCGGGCCTGCTGGCCCAGGTGCTGGTGGCCAAGTTCGCTGACCACTTGCCGCTGTACCGCCAGGAGGCCATCTTTGGCCGCGCCGGCTTGGCCATTCCACGCTCGACGCTGGGCGCCTGGGTGGGCAGTTGTGGGGTGCAGCTTCAGCCGCTGGTCGACGCCTTGAAAGCAGACATCCTGACGCACCGGGTGGTGCACGCCGATGAGACGCCGGTGCAGATGCTCCAACCAGGACACGGCAAGACCCACCGCGCCTACCTGTGGGCGTACGCCGCCGGTGCGTTCGAAGACACCAAGGCGGTGGTGTATGACTTCTGTGCATCACGCGCCGGGGAGAACGCCAAAGCCTTCTTGGGCACTTGGCGCGGGAGCCTTGTATGTGACGACTTCAGTGGCTACAAACAGCTCATGGTGCAGGGCGTCACCGAGGTCGGTTGCCTGGCCCATGCCCGGCGCAAATTCTTTGACCTGCACACGGCGACCAAGAGCCCGGTGGCGCAGCGCGCGTTGGAGCACATTGCGCAGGTCTATGAGATTGAACGAGAGCTCAAAGCCTGCAGCGCCGACGAGCGTCAACGGGCACGTCAGGAGCGCTCAAAACCGCTGCTTGATGCGTTACATGCGTGGTTGATGCAAACCAGGCAGAAGGTCACCGATGGCACAGCCACCGCAAAAGCCTTGGACTACAGCCTGCGGCGTTGGCAGGCGTTGACCCGCTTCGTGGATGACGGGCAACTGCCCGTCGACAACAACCACATCGAGAACCAAATCCGGCCGATAGCTATTGGCCGCAACAACTGGCTGTTCGCCGGCTCGCTTCGTGCGGGCCAACGCGGTGCCGCTGTGATGAGCCTGATTCAAAGCGCCCGGCTCAATGGGCATGACCCGTACGCGTATCTCAAAGATGTGCTGACGCGCCTGCCAACCCAACGGGCCAGCTTGGTCCATGAGTTGTTGCCGCATCGCTGGCAGCCTCAAACCTATCCTGTCGCACCGCCGAGGTCATTGCTAGTCAGCTAGCTTTCCACGTCCAAGCGCCGGAAGCACACGCATGTAAATCAGTTCGCTAACCAACTCCACCATGGTTTGGGTGACGATGATGGCCGGCAGGATGGGCACCGCGCCTGGCACCGCTAAAGCTAGCGGCAGGACCACCAGGGAGTTGCGGGTGGCCGCGCTGAAAGCTACTGCCCGCCCCGCAGCGGCACCGAGACCAAACGCACGCGCCACGAGCCAGCCAACCAACGGCGCAGCCACTGCGAAAGCCAAATAGATTGGAATGACCCGGATGGCAGCAGCGCCTGCAGCGCCCAGCTGGGGTACCACAGCCGCGACGACGACAAACAAAACGAGCGCTGTGGCTGGAACCGGCAGGACGCCGAGCTGTTGTGACAATCTTGCGCCCCTGATACTGCGGGCTGCCCACGCTTGTACCAGAGCTGCTAAGGCCAGCGGCACAGCGATGAGCCAAACGAATGCCTCCACAAAAGGCCCG
The DNA here is from genome assembly GCF_003063435.1 of Limnohabitans sp. 2KL-1. GTDB lineage: Bacteria > Pseudomonadota > Gammaproteobacteria > Burkholderiales > Burkholderiaceae_C > Limnohabitans_A. Next base: position 250,695 of record NZ_NESL01000004.1, read on the forward strand.
AGGCGCACCAAGTCTGCAGAGGTATCGCCCAGAAGCAGATGGAGGTAGCCAGGCAGCAACACCATCTGCAATACCAGCAACGCAGGCGTCGCCGCCAGCAGCAGCTTGGCGTCGGCCCGACCAAGGTGCGCGAACGTCACGACGTAATCGATGCACGGGGTCAAAAGCACGAGAAGGACACCGAGTCGAACCAATGGGTCATCTGGCAGAAACTGGAGCAGTACCGCCACCACGAGAGGGATGGCAACAAAGTTGGTGCACAGCAGCGCCCCAAGAAAGCGGAGTCGCGTAAATGCCCTGGTGAGCTCCGCCATGGGCACCTGCAAAAACGTCACGAAGAGCATGAATGCAAGCGCCGGGTTTATGGCATGCGCAAGCCAGCCAGTATTCGGTAGCGCCAGTGCACATAACGTAGCAACGCAAATCGCGGCAAAGTAGATGGAAACCTGGTGGGTTTCCAAGCGCTCTCGGAGGTCAGTCATAGTTGGTTCAATGCGGTTGGATGGGAGGCGCTAGAGGGCAAAACAGTCGCACAGCCCCCACGTCGATGATGAAGTGTATCGTCATCTCAACATCTCTTGAGATATTGATTTGTGAGGCGCTTGGCCATCTTGAGGGCTTGGTTTGCGCGACACTCGAAGCCAGAGGAAACAACAATGATGCAAGAACAGCAAGCCGTAGAAGGCTTTGGTGCAATATCACAGGAGACGCGGCTGCGTATTGTTCGCATGCTGGTGGTCGCGGGCGCGGACGGGATGGCTGCGGGAGCCATCGGCGAACAGCTGGGAGGCGCAGCATCCTCGCGCGTCTCGTTTCACCTAGGGCATTTAGAAAAAGCTGGTCTTGTGCAAAGCCGCCGCGAAGGGCGCTCCATCATCTACAGCGCAAAATTCTCAGTGCTATCCGACTTGGTGGCTTTTTTGATGCACGACTGCTGCCAGGGGCATTGCAAGTATTGCGACCGGGCGATTGCATTGTTTGCCAAGTGCGAAGGTCGGCCAAGTGCATAGACTCTGTATTTAACAGCCTCCAGCAAACTGCACTACACAGTCAAGACGGGATGCCCAGCCGCTTACGCTAATACGTCAACACCCAGCGTTCAGCGAGCTGGGTTTGGGTCAGGTACTTGTTTTAACGACGACTCCTTGAGTCAAGCTGCGACATGGTCTTGCCCCCGTTTTTCCCTGACCCGTCCTATTCGCAATGTAGCGTCAGGTCCATCGATGGCCCCTGGCGCGCTTGTGCAGCCTGCCCCCGCGCTGTGTCCGAGTTAAAGTTTCCGGGTCGCCTCAGGTCACCGAGAATTTTTTGCTGTGACGTAGTTCTCGACGCTCATCAGCGACTGGAGCACTAGCGCGATGGCTGCGACCACGATGGCCATATCGGCGATGTTGAAGGCCGGCCAGTGCCAGCCGCGCAGGTGGAAGTCCAGGAAGTCGATGACCTGCCCCCGCACGGCACGGTCGAACGCGTTGCCGAGGGCTCCGCCCAGAATGAGGCTGTACGAAAGGCCTTCGAATTCTCGCAGGGGCCGAGCCAGCAGCCATACCAGCCACGCTGACGCCGCGAGGGCGATCGCAAGGAAGAACCAACGCTGCCAGCCACCTGCGCCCGCGAGGAAACTGAACGCTGCGCCAGGATTGAGAACGTGAACCAGGTTAAAAAACGACGTGACCTCATGCGACCATCCCAACGGGGTCGTCATATCGATGTAGCTCTTGGCGATCTGGTCGGCAACGAGCACGACGATCGCGAGGCAATGCCACTGTGCTTTGCGAAAAGACTGGTTCATCTACTTCTTTCTTGGACGATCAAACTCGTACGAGTCTGGCGCGGCTGACTTATCGTTTTGCCTTCGCGACTTCCTCCGCCACAAGGGCAGCTAGCTGGTCTGGCCCGAAGCTGGGCAGGCTGCGCCCCTGGACAAAAAACGTCGGTGTCCGGCTGACTTGTAACGCTTTCAGGTCCTCAAGATCCTGGTCTAGAAGTGCCTGCATTTCGGGTCGGGCCATATCCTGCCGAGCCCGCTCGATGTCCAGACCGACGGCCCTTGATAGCTCAAAGGTGAGATCAGGATTGGGCTGGCTGTGGTCAGCCCAGGTCGGTTGGGCCTGCAACACAGCCTTCAGCACCAGTTGGTACTTGCCTTGGCGCCGCGCAGCCTCGAGCAACTTCACCACCTGATCGGATCCCCGATGGAAGGGCGCGTAGCGAATGACCAGTCTGACATCCTCGGGGTACTTAGCCATCAGGCTCTTCACGATGGGATAGAACGCACGGCAGGTCTCGCAGGCCGGGTCAAAAAATTCGACGATCGTGACGGGCGCGCCCTGCGGGCCGAGTATCGGCGAGTGCATGCGCACGAGGCGAGTCTGCTCGGCGCTGACTGTCTGATCCTGGGCGCTGTGAACGTGTTTGCGATACAGGCTCACCCCCAGAGCAAACGCGGCAACAACGAAGAGCAGGATGCCAGCGACAGCCACTTTATTGGTTTTCATGTGCGGATTTTTTCAGGTAGACGAGCAGTAGAACCGCGATTGCGGCAAAAGCCAGAAGTGACAGCCACGGAATCTGAATGTCGCCGAGGATCACCAGCTTCTGATCGCTGCAGGATGGGCCGGCGCCGCAGGGAATCCACCACTGCGGTACCCAGCCTGCAACGAGCGCGCTGTGGTAGCTAGCCAGTGCTATGCCACCCATTGCAAACGGCAATGAATAGACCGCTCCGCGGCGGTCGTTACAGTAGGCCGCCATGCCCAACATCACCGCCAGCGGAAACATCAGGATGCGCTGGTACCAGCAGAGCTGGCAGGGGGTCATGCCCATCACTTCGCCGATGAACAGCGCGGCAAAAGTCGACACCAGTGCGGCCGCCCAGGCAGCGGATAGCAAGACCCACCCGGTGCTTGATCTGGTTGGGAATGGACCGGTGTGCCCACCGTACGTGCTGCTCATGGGGCTAGCAGTTTCACTTGATGATGAAACGTGCCGTCGTTGGCTTACCCGCGACCGTCAAGATGGCCGCGACCTTGGTGCCCGGACCAACCTTGAAGCTGCCGGTAGCTTCTAACTTGTCTCCGGCGGGCTTGAGGTCGACCTCTTGCTTTTCAGCGCCAGTGAGCAGTGTCAATTTAGCCGAGGCCTTCGACGCATCGACTGCTTTGCCGTGGTCACGCACGTACAGACGCAGAGTCGTGGGCGAGGCAACCAATTCATAGTCGATATCCTTGACAGTGGTTAGAACACCACCGTGCACGGGTTTGTGATCACCATCGTTGGGACCAGCCCAGGCAAGTCCGCCCAGGACCAGCGACGAGGTGATTAAGAAAGTACGAAGTTTCATGAGATTTCCTTTTGAGTTTATGGTGGAGGTAGCGCGTGATCTGTCAGAACGCTTCAGCATCTTTGTCTTGCAAAAGCGCCTCGGCAGGTTTGCGGCCAAAGAGCCAAAACATGGCAGGCGTCAGAAAGGTGTCGAGCAGCGTAGAGCTGATCAAGCCCGAGAAAATCACCACGGCGACCGGGTGCAAAATTTCGGTGCCGGGGCGTTCGGCCTCGAAGAGCAAGGGTGCCAATGCGAAGGCAGTCACCAAGGCCGTCATCAACACAGGGCTCAATCGTTCCATCGAACCGCGCAAGATCATGGGCTTGGTGAAGGACTCTCCCTCAAAGCGCATGAGGTTGATGTAATGGCTGACTTTCAAAATGCCGTTGCGCACCGAAATGCCAGCCAACGTGATGAACCCGACCAAGGCGGCCACCGACAAGGGCTGACCTGACAGCCAAAGACCCAACACGGCACCCACGAGCGCCAAGGGAATGTTCACCATGATCAAGGCCGACAAAACGGCGGACTTGTAGCGGCTGTAAAGCACCACAAACATCAACACCACAGAGACCACCGAGAGCAAAGAGATCAGGCGCGAGGCTTCTTCTTGCGCCTGAAACTGTCCTCCAAGGGTGATGAAGTAGCCCTCTGGCAATCGAGAATCCGCCGTCACTTTGCGTATGTCGGCCACAACTTCTGACAATGGGCGGCCCGAAGCGTTGGCAGAAATCACGATACGCCGCTTGCCGTTGTCCCGACTGATTTGGTTGGGACCATCGGCGTCTTCAATCGTTGCGATTTTGGACAGCGGAATTCTGCCCGAGGGTGTTTCGATCAACACCTGGCCCAAGCCTTCCAGCGATCGTGCGGATTCTGGTAAACGCACAACCAACGCAAAGCGGCGACCTCCCTCCATGATTTGCGTGACACGTTCACCTTCCACCAGGGTCTGCAGTGTGGCAAGCACTTGCGCGCCAGACAGGCCGTATTGCGCCGCTGCCGCATAGTCCAACCGTACCTTGATCTGGGGTGCAAGAACTTGTTTTTCGATTTGCAGGTCAGCTATGCCCTCGATACCTGACAGCCGTGAGCGCAGCGCATCGGCTTGCCCGCGCAGCACGTCCAGGTCTTCGCCAAAAATCTTGATGGCGATTTGGGAGCGCACCCCAGACAGCATGTGGTCGATGCGGTGTGAGATGGGTTGCCCCACCTCAATCGAAGCAGGCAGGTTGACCAAGCGTGCACGGATGTCGGCACGGACCTCATCCATTGAGCGCGTCAACTCGCCTGAGGGTTTGATGCCCACGTCCAATTCGCTGACATGAACACCTTCGGCATGCTCATCCAGTTCAGCACGTCCGCTGCGCCTGCCCACATGCAGCACTTCGGGCACCTGCTTGACCAGCACTTCGGCCTGGCGCGCCAGGTCAGAGGACTCGGTCAAGGTCACGCCCGGGTTCAGCCGTATGCCCACCAGCAAGGTGCCTTCATTAAAAGGAGGCAAGAAGGTGGTCGGAAAAAACGGAACAGCCGCCGCAGCCAACACCACCGCCACACATGCACTGGTTATCGCCACGCGTGGCTTGTCCAGCACTTTTTGCAAACTGCCTTTGTAGCCTTGCTTGAGCCATGCCAGCACTTTGGTGTCGCCATGGTCCAGGTTTTTCATGCCCGGCAAGAGGTAGTAGCTCAGCACCGGCGTCATCGTTACCGACACCAACAAAGAGGCCAGTGTCGAGATGATGAAGGCAATGCCCAGCGGCACAAACAACTTGCCTTCCAGGCCCGGCAAAGCAAAAAGCGGCAGGAAGACCAGCACGATGATCACCGTCGCATAGAGGATCGCCGAGCGGACTTCCATGGACGCCTTGGCCACGAGCGCGAGCAGCGACAGGCGCTGACTGGGGTCCTTGGCACGGTCTTCTTTCATGCGCCGCAAGATGTTTTCCACATCCACCACGGCATCGTCCACCAGTCCGCCAATGGCAATCGCCAGTCCTCCAAGCGTCATGGTGTTGATCGACAAGCCAAAATACTTGAACACCAGTGCCGTGATGAAGATGGACACTGGGATGGCGGTGAGCGCGATGATGGTGGGTCGAACTGTGCCCAAGAAGAAGAAAAGGATCGCGGCCACAAACAGCGACGCACCGATCAACTTGCCTTGCAGCGTCGAGATCGACGCCTCAATGAAGCTGGCCTGGCGGAAGGTCACACGGGGTGCCTCCATCCCCTCAGGAAGGGATGCCTTGAGATCCGTAATCGCTTCTTCAATCGACTGTGTCAAACGGGTCGTGTCAGCGGTGGGTTGCTTTTGAACGCCCAGAATCACGGCGGGCTTGCCCTCAAAGCCTGCATCCCCACGTTTGATGGCTGCGGCAAAAGTGACCTCAGCGATCTGGCGCAACAAGATGGGCTGACCGTTCTTGGCGGTGATGGCCAGATTGCGCAAGTCCTCCAGGCGTGAAGTGCGACCAAGATTTCGAATCAGGTACTCGCGCCCGTTGAGTTCCAGAAACCCCCCCGAGGTGTTGGCCGAAAACCCGCGCAACGCCGACTCCAACTGGTCCAAGGAGATACCCAAGTCCGACAGGCGCGCTGTGTTGGGCTGCACCTGAAACTGGCGCACTTCGCCGCCAATGGGGATGATCTGTGCGACGCCGGGGATGGCCAGGAGTCGAGGCCGGAGCACCCAGTCGGCGTACTCACGCACGGCCATAGGGGAGATCTTCTGCGGATCGACAGGAATAGCGATCTGCATGATCTCACCCATGATGGAGCTGATCGGCCCCATCCGTGGTATTACCCCGGCAGCCAAACCTTCTTCCATGGACGAGAGGCGTTCAGACACCAGTTGGCGTGCCCGAAAAATCTCCGTGTCCCAGTTGAAGGTGACATACAAAAAGGACAGGCCAGCAGAAGAGGTCGAACGAACCGATTCGACCCCAGGCAAGCCATTCATGGCCGTCTCCAGAGGAAAGGTAATCAGTTGCTCGACCTCTTCAGGCGCCATGCCACCCGCCTCGGTCATGATCGTCACAGTAGGTTTGTTGAGATCGGGAAAGACATCGACTGGCGTTCGAGACAATGTGAATGCCCCGTAAGCCATCAATACGGCACCCGCTATCAACACCAGAAGCCGGTTGGTCAGGCTATTTTCGAGAAGCCACTTGAACATATCGTGACCCCTTTACCGGACTTGATTGATGAGCGTGGCACCTTGGGTCGCCACACGATCGCCAGACTTCAAGCCCGAGATCACCGTGACGCGCGCTCCATCCAGGGGCTCGAACGTCACCGTGCGGGGTTCAAACTGCTCAGCTGCAGACTTGACCCACACCACGTTCTGATTGGCAGCGTTTTTCATCAGTGCCGACTGGGGGACCGCAATACCCTGTGTCTTTTGCTTGGACTGCACATAGACTTTGACGGGCTGTCCAACGGCCAGGCCTAATAGTTCCGGGCTTTGCACTTGGAAGTTCAGCGGCAGAGCTTGCTCTCGCAAACTGCGCGCTGCACCCATGAAAACCAGTGGCGTGCGCTGGTCGCCGACAGCCAATGTGGCACCGCCGATGTTGTTGGCCACTGAGATATCAAAAGCCAAGGCTTCAATGCGCAGCCGCTTCGGGTCGACAATTTCAAAAATCAATTCCCGCGTGTCCACCACTTGGCCTGCCACGACATGCGCCGAGGCAATCACGCCAGAAACGGGCGCGACCAGTGCTTCTTTGCTGCTGAGGCCGCCACCAACGGCCGACATGCGGTCGGTCAGGCTGAGCACATCACTCTCTGCGGCTTCCACTTCCTTGCGCGGTACGGTATCTGATAACTCGCGCAAACGTGCCAAACGCTTTTCAGCAAGCGCTTTGGCAGCGCGAAATTCGGCCAATTGAGTCAACTGGCTGGCCCGCTCCAGGGGGGCGACCGCAGGGACCACGTAGGCCAATACCTGACCCTTCTTGACGGTTTGCCCTGCGTTGGGCAAGCCATTGGGGCCGGGTTCTATGCGTCCGGCGTTGATGGGCTGGACTTTGCCCCCAGCGTTGGGGTCCATCAGTACCTGACCATTGAGTTCAAAGGCGCGTGGCACCTCAGCGGTTTCCACCACCATCGTGCGCACATTCAGTTGGCGTTGGGCTGGTTTGGGCAGAAACACGCTGCCATCGGCCATGCGCTGTGGACCATTGGCATTGGCCGTCGCAGGCGCAGCGCCGTGGTCATGGCCTTCGCCCGCGTACGTAGGCAGCGCAGCACCTGCAAGGGTCAAAGCAGTGGCCAGTGCCATCCAGTGGCGTTTTTTTGAAGTGTTGATTGTTTTCATGCTGAGGCTCCTTAGGCCGTACGAGCTTGTTGACGAAAGCGAACGATCGCGCCTAATGCCATCAGGGCCAATAACCCCCCGCCGATCCACAGGGCGATGCCTTTCCAAGAAGAACCACTGACAGGTTCATCTTCGTCCTCGTGCAAATCGAGTTCGCCAGTCAGCAGGTCGTTCAGTTCACCGGCCTGAATGGTTGCGGTGATGGCAATGACGCCAGGTTTGAGCGTGTCCTTGAGGATGACTTCGTATTCACCTACGCCGTGTTTTTCAGCTTTGTATTTGCTGCCTTCGATGTCAATGTCAATTTGAGCGTCATTAACCGGACTGTTGTCTGTAAAACGGTCCAGGAAAATCGTCAGCTGCTTGCCATTGACGATGCCAACCATTTCCAGATCCTCTGAAACCGCGACGAAACGCGGCAGTGCTGTTCCCTGGGTTTTTGGCGCAGCTTCCGCGTGATCGTGACCCGCACCGGCAATGGCCATAGGACTGAGTAATGTGAATATCAGCGCCATAAAGGTGGCGACTGTTGAATGAATGATCTTCATGGTGTTCCTTGAATTTTTGAGGGGTGTCAGCATCACTGAGGCAGCAGGCCCAAGGACTGCCGCAATGCCGAAATGGCGGAGGCCAGGTCAATTCGGCTTCGAGCGGCTTGTCTCGCGGCCTCTGCAGCCTCTGCTTCAATGCGCAAGCGGGTGGGCAGATCCGACTCGCCCAGCCTGAACGACTTGTCAAAAAAGCTGCGGGACTCGTTGGCCAGCTGGGCTCGTCGCTGCGCAGCATCAAGTTGAGTGCGTGCGGCCTCCAGACGAGCAGCAGCGCCTTGTTTGTCGGCTTGAATGCGCGCCTGCTCGAGGACCAGTTGTGACTGCACTTCTATCGCTTCGGCTTGTGCAGTCGCAAGACGGGCGTCATGCCTAGGGCCTGCACCCAAGGGCACGCGAATGCCAATCAGCACAGTCTGGCCATAGCGTTCTCCAAATGCCCCACGGCCGCGCGTGGTGGCCACCGTGAGTTCCGGGTTGGATCGCCTCTGGGCGCTGATCAGCTGAGCCGTCCGCTTGGCCATCGTGATGCGATCCTCCAGTTCAGCCAACAAGGGATGCCCCACTGACGCACCCGTATGTGGGGTCGAATCTGGCGTTGGCTCCACCGCCGCGTTGACTTTCAAGTCTGCCGGTGCCGTCCTGCCTGTTAGCGCCATCACTTGTGCCAAGGCTGCGGCAGATGCAGCTTGAGCTTGGGCGGCATGCGCTTGGGCCGCAGCGACAGCGCCTTCGGCTTGATGCTGGTCGGACTTTGCCAGATCACCCGCGTTGGTCCGTTTGGCTACATCAGCGGCGATACGTTGTGCATTGGCCAGTTGTTCGCTCGCCAGTTCAGCATCGACGCGAGCTCGCAACCAGCCCCACCAAGCATCCCTGACGGAAGAAGCGAGCCGCAGTTGTGAGGCGAGCAGCTTGCGCTCAACCAACGAGATTTCAGCTTGCGCCAGATCGGCACTGGCTGTGCGTTGTCCGGGTAGCCAAATGGGAACGGCGATACCCACCTCAGCTTCCCGCGCACCGCTGTTGCCTGTCATCCGGTCTGATCGCTGACTTATCTCCAGCGAGGGCGGCTCGGGGGACAGCATCGACGCGGCTTTGGCCTGGGCCAGGGCGGCATCGCGACGCGATTGAAGCGCGTGCGCCTCGGGTTGCCTTTGCCACGCCGTTTCGAAAACATCTTTCAAGGACACCGAGCCACTCAACGCGGCGGCGGATGTGCCTTGTGCTTGGGCCGTCAGCACCAAGCCACTCAGGGTCATGACCGACAGCGCGATTCGAATCGGTGCCGATCTTTTTTTGTACAAACTCATAGCTCATCTCCAATGGTGAAAACATCCAAGGAGATCAGCGAGCAGCGACAACACGTCGCTAGGCGATGACGCACAACGCGCAAAGCGTCATGTGCATCCGCACACAGGGGATTCGAAAAGAGGGAAAGGTAAAGAAACCCGAGGCTCGCCGATCAGGCAAGCACGGGCCATTGAGGCCGTTCAGGACGTTCACTAGACATATGCGAAGCAATGACCTGAAGGTGAAGTGGGTGATCGTCAGAGGCCGCTAATGTGGATTTGCTCAGATCGCTGACCAGGGCAGCGGCACAACCCATATGACAAGTGGCACAGTCATGGTCCATGCCCGCCGATTGAGGTGCATTTTTGCTGGAATCTTGCTGGTCAATTGCCGCATGGTCATGTGTGTGGTGACCAGGGTGCTTGGCAGTCGCACTGGTTTCGTGCTCGCAATAGCTTGCCATTGCTGCCCAGCTGTATTGCAAGGGCAACAGAACCAGCAAGAAAATTGCCAAGAACTTTTTCATAAGTTGATAGTTTAGTCGCTTCAGGCTTGCTTGATCACGGGACGAGGCGTTGGCCTCAGTAATCCTGAGGAAATGGAAGAGGTTTACAGCTGCCAAGGAGCCATCACTTGACTGCCTTGAGAAGCCGAAGCCCGTTGAAAACCACCAACAAGCTTGCGCCCATGTCGGCAAAGACCGCCATCCACATAGACGCGTCATCAAAGATGGCCATGAGCAGGAATACCGCCTTGATGCCCAGAGCCAGGGTGATGTTCTGCCACAAAATGACATGGGTACGTTTGGAGAGGCGAATCGTCTCGGGCAAGCGGCGCAGGTCGTCGTTCATGACGACGACGTCGGCCGCTTCCATGGCCGTGTGAGTGCCCGCAGCGCCCATCGCAAAGCCAATGTTCGCCTTTGCAAGTGCCGGGGCATCATTGATGCCGTCACCGGTCATGGCCGTCACACCGTATCTTCCTTGTAACTCTTCAATCGCCTTGAGCTTGTCCTCAGGCAGCAGGTTGCCTCGGATTTCTGAAATGCCTGCCAAGTGTCCGACGGTGCGCGCCGTTGCGGCGTTATCACCGGTCAACATGATGGGAACGACCCCCAGCGCCTTCATCTCGGAAATGGCCTCGATCGATGACGGTTTGATCGTGTCCGCTACAGCGAAGAGCGCGATTACCCGGTCCCGATTGGCCAAAATGGTCACAGTTCGTCCTGCCTCTTCATGAACTGCGAGGCGTGCTTCCAATGGCGCAGAACACTGGCCGCGCTCTTCGATCCAGCGGTGATTGGCCAGGATGTAGGGGTGGCCATCGATAACCCCCTGGACGCCACGACCTGCGACAGCTTCAAATGCTTCGACTTCTTGGGCTTGTACCGCTAGGCCTTGAGCAATCGCTTTCGAGACGGGGTGGTCTGAACGCGCAGCCAGGCTCTTTGCGAGCAGTTCTACCCGTTGCTCAGGCTCGTCGGGCGCGATGGGCTCGAACGCCACTAATTTGGGCTTCCCTTCGGTGATGGTGCCAGTTTTGTCCAGGGCGACGGCTTTGATCTTTCGGGCCTCCTCCAGGTAAACCCCTCCCTTGATCAAGATGCCCCGGCGTGCGCCGGCGGCCAGACCACTCACCACCGAAACAGGTGTGGAGATGACCAAGGCGCAAGGGCATGCAATCACCAGCAAGACCAGAGCCTTGTAGACCGCTTCAAGCCACGTGAGCCCTGCCACCCAGGGCATCAGGACGGCAACCAGCAGTGCAAGGGCGAAGACCGCAGGTGTGTAGATCGCGGCGAACTGGTCAACGAATCGCTGCGTCGGTGCGCGGGTGGCCTGAGCTTCCTCGACGGCTTTAATGATCCGGCTGAGCGTGCTGTCCGAGGCTGCAGACGTGACCCGGATCTCCAGAGCAGATGCCTGGTTGATGGTTCCGGCAAAAACCTCATCACCAGGTCCCTTGTCCACCGGCAGGCTTTCGCCTGTCACAGGTGACTGATCGACTGCGCTCTGACCCGCCAGTACGGTGCCATCAAGCGGAACACGCTCACCCGGAGCGATACGTACCACGGAGTTCAGCGCAACAGATTTGACGCCAATCCGAAGCCAGCCACCGTTCTCCTGGCGCACTTCGGCTTGCTCGGGGGACAGAGCCAAGAGGCTCTTGATAGCGCCTCGCGCACGATCGACCGCGCGGGCCTCAATGGCCTCCGCAATGGCGTAGAGCGCCATCACCATGGCTGCCTCGGGCCACTGACCGATCAGGAAGGCGCCTGTGACGGCTACCGACATGAGGGCGTTGATGTTCAATCGTCCTTGCCGAAGCGCAGCCATCCCCTTTGCGTAGACTCCAAAGCCCGCAAGGAAAATGGCACCCAATGCCATGCCCATGCCAAGGGCTTTGAGCCAGGTCGTTGCAGGGAAGGCGTACGCGATCGACTCTGCTGCCAATGCCAGGCCGAGCGCGGCCAGAAGTTTTCCCCATACGTCCAAAAACGTCGCAGCCGCAGTACGCGTAACCGAAGGGGTGTTGGCGTCTTCGTCGATGGGCTCAGGCTTAAAGCCCGCTTTTCGAATCGCCTGCAGTGCGTCTGGCAGTGCAGCTTGGCTCGCGGAAATGGTGAGTAGGCGTGCCCCAAGATCGAATCGCAGGGCTTCGATTCCCGGGATGCTATCCACGGCGCGCCGGATCTCGGACTCCTCTGAGGCGCAGTCCATGTTGGAGATACGGAACTTTTTCTGTGGATGGTCTGAGTGCATCTGTGCCATGTCCTGGTCAGGTTGCGCCATGGTCGTGCATGCCACTGCTGAACAGCAGTTTTCACTCTGGCAGATCTGTGGCTTTGTGCTTTCGCAAGATGTAATCATGATTTCTTCCTCGTTGAGGTATTAGAAACCCTGTAGCCACTTCAGTGTCAAGTGGCTAAAATCGCTCGAGAATCAAAGCCAAGTCGCTCACCGAGGTGTGTTCATGAAAATTGGAGATCTCGCCAAGGCAGCTCATACGCAAGTTGAGACCATCAGGTACTACGAGCGTGAGGAACTACTCGCTCAAACCGCCCGGACAGAAGGTAACTACCGCGTGTACGGACCTGAGCATGTAGAGCGTTTGTCATTCATCCGGCATTGCCGACGGTTGGACATGACATTGGATGAGATTCGCGCGCTGTTGAAATTTAAAGACTCGCCGCCGAAGGACTGTTCCGTCATCAACAACTTGGTCGACGAGCACATCAAGCACGTGGCAGTCCGCATCAAGGAACTGAAATCCCTGCAAAAGCAATTGGTCGACCTGCGTAACAGTTGTGCAGGCGGTGGCGCGGTCGATGAGTGCGGCGTACTTTCGGGCTTGTCGCGGGCATCGCTTGCCGAGCCTGCGACTGATACGCCCTACGATGGTCACGTACATGGAACCCACAAGGTTTCCGGGAAACGCAAGTCACCCTGAGGGGATCTCAGGAGAACTACTCGCTGTGTAGTGATGATCCCAAGCTTCGAAGGTGGCCGCCACGCTCGGGTGTCTTTCATCCCCGTCATGACTCGGTCTAGAACCGGGCGGCGTCAGTCGACTTTCGCGGCTCGAAGTCTTAACGCGTTGGCAATCACGCTTACCGACGACAGCGCCATAGCTGCAGCCGCTACGATCGGAGATAGCAGCAGCCCGAAGAAAGGGTAGAGCACGCCGGCCGCCACTGGGATACCTGCCACGTTGTAGGCGAAGGACAGAAACAAGTTCTGCCGGATGTTCTTCATGGTGGCGTGCGAGAGCTTGCGTGCCCGCACGATGCCCATAAGGTCCCCCTTTAGCAGCGTGATTCCCGAGCTTTCCATGGCTACGTCGGTCCCGGTGCCCATGGCAATGCCCACCTCGGCGGCAGCCAGGGCTGGCGCGTCGTTGACCCCGTCACCGGCCATTGCCACCACGCGGCCTTCGCTGCGCAGCCGCTGCACGATCTTGGCTTTGTCCTCGGGGAAGATCTCGGCCACCACCTCGTCGATCCCAAGTTCCTTCGCTACCGCCAAGGCCGTCGTGCGGCCATCCCCCGTGAGCATGACGATGCGCACGCCGGCCTCGCGCAGACTCCTGAGGGCGGCAGGGGTCGTGGCCTTGATGGGGTCGGCGATGGCCACAAAGCCGGCGAGCCGACCGTCCAGCGCCACGAAGATCACCGTGGCCGCTTGGGTACGCTGCAGTTCGGCGGCGGCCTGGAGCGGAGTCACATCGACACCATGCTCGGCCAGGAACTTGGCAGCGCCGGATACCAGAGCCACGTTGCCCACCTTGCCCAGCACGCCTTTGCCCACGGGCGAGTCAAAGTCGGTGACCTCGACCAGGGGCAAGTGGCGCTCTTGCGCGGCAGCCACCACGGCCATGGCCAGCGGATGCTCGCTGGCGCGCTCTACGCTGGCCAGCTTGACCAGGAGATCATCGGGCAAGAACCCGGGCGCGGGCTCGATGTGAACCACGCGAGGACGCCCCTCGGTCAGCGTCCCCGTCTTGTCGACCACCAGCGTGTCGACTTTTTCCATGCGCTCCAGAGCCTCAGCGTCGCGAATCAGCACGCCATGCAGGGCACCTTGGCCCACGCCGACCATGATGGACATGGGTGTGGCCAGCCCCAGTGCGCAGGGGCAGGCGATGATGAGCACGGCCACAGAGGTGATGAGCGCATAGGAAAATGCCGGACTCGGCCCCCACAGCAGCCACACGACAAATGTGAGCAGAGCAACCGCAATCACGACCGGTACGAACCATGCCGAGACCATGTCCGCCATCCGCTGAATGGGGGCGCGGCTGCGCTGGGCGGCGGCCACCATGTGCACGATCTGCGAGAGCAGGGTGTCGGCGCCAACTTTCTCAGCCCGCATCACGAAGCCGCCGGTCTGATTCATAGTGCCGACCGTGACTTTGGAACCCGGCGCCTTGACCGCGGGCATGGGCTCGCCCGTGACCATGGACTCGTCCACCGTGCCCTTGCCTTCAGTGAGTTCACCATCCACCGGTACCTTCTCGCCGGGGCGCACGCGCAGCAGTTCGCCCACCTGGATGGTGTCGATAGGCACCGTTTCATCGATACCGCTGGCCGACACACGAACCGCCGTTTTGGGTGCCAGGTCGAGCAAGGCCTTGATGGCCCCGGAGGTTTTCTCCCGCGCCCTGAGTTCGAGCACCTGCCCGAGCAGCACCAGCACGGTGATCACGGCAGCGGCCTCAAAGTAGATCGCGACGGCACCCTCCTGGCCGCGCAACTCGGCCGGGAACAAGCCAGGCGCGAGCGTGCCGAACATGCTGTAGATCCAGGCCGCACCCGTGCCCATGGCAATGAGCGTGAACATGTTGAGGCTGCGATGCTGGATGGAGGCCCACCCCCGCACGAAGAAGGGCCAGCCGGCCCAGAGCACGACGGGCGTTCCCAGCAGCATCTGGATCAGATTGGAAGTCTGAGCTCCGACGAGATGCTTGATGTCGAGCAGGTGCCCCCCCATCTCCAGCGCCAGCACGGGCAAGGACAGCACCAGGCCGATCCAGAAGCGCCGCGTCATGTCGCGCAATTCGGCGCTTTCGCCGGACGTCCCTGTCGCGATCACCGGCTCCAGCGCCATGCCACAGATGGGACAGTTGCCCGGACCCATCTGCCGCACCTGGGGATGCATAGGGCAGGTGAACGCGACGTCGTGGTCCGCAGCGGTTACCGAATCGCTGACGGGCTTGGATGGAGGCACTGCTTTGTGATGCCCATGGTGATGGTGGTCTGCCATGTGACTGGAGCCGGTGCCCTCAAGCTCCAGATTCATGCCGCAGATCGGGCACTGTCCCGGCGCAGGCTGCCGAACTTCAGGGTGCATGGGGCAGGTGTAGGCCTGTCCAGCGGCGACCGTGCTGGCCTGGTGCGTCATGAGGGGCCGGTCAGGAGCGCCCGGCTCGGAAGTACTTTTCAAGTCAGGGTGACGTTGCACGCCGTTCTCCTTGTGGTTTTTCTCGCTGGCTTCAACGTCTTCGGGGCCGATCTCTAACTGGCCAGTAGGCGTACCCCCATCCAGCCGGCCAGACCGATCAGGCAAGCCCAGCACAGCCAGAAGAGGGCGCGTTCCCACCGCAGTGGCGGGCCTGCACGATTTTCCAGCCTGTACTTGAGGGTCATGCCCGCCCCGTGCACCAGCAGGCCCACGATCAAGAGCGCCACCGCGAAGCGCTGAAGCACTTTAGGCACGAGCAGTGCGAGCCCCGCCCCCAAGACGATGGCGCCCAAGCCGGAGGCGAGCTCAGCGGCCTTGATGGTCGATGACGGACTTCTCATGCTTGGCGCGTCGAGGAATGAATCGGGGCGTGATGGCTGCATAGCGCTGCCAAGCCTCACCAAACGCTGCTTCAGAGTCGCGCTCTTCGCTGATGGCCAGGCGGACATACATGACCACCAGCACGGGGAACATGGCCAGCGTCAACAGCGTGGGCCACTGCAGAAGGAATCCCGCCATGATGGCAACGAAACCGATGTACTGAGGGTGACGCACGACGCGGTAGGGGCCTGTCGTGGCCAGTTCATGTCGGCGTTGGGCCTGGTAGAGCACGTGCCAGGCATTAGATAGCAGCCAGAAGCCGCCCCCGATGAATACAAAGCTCAGGATATGCATCACTCCGCCGTGCGGGTCGCCTTGCTGGTCGGTGAGCAGCCACCAGAGGTGGCCCGCCTCGTGTCCAAAGAGGTTGACGTCCGGAAAGCGTTGGCCCAGCCAACCCGAAAGTAGGTAGATCGTGAGCGGAAAACCATACATCTCGGCGAACAGTGCCACGATGAAGCCGGTGTAGGCCCCAAAGCTGCGCCAATCGCGCAGGGTGGTGGGCTTGAAAAAACTGTAGGCAAAGCCCACGAACACGCCCACGTTGAGGAACACCAGCCCCCACAGCCCATAGTCATTGCTCGCGCTGGTCACGGCTAGGTCCTTCCTTGTGGTCTTTGTGGCCCTGACCGGATCCCCCATGACCCCCGTGCCCGTGACCCTTGTGCATGAATAGATGCATCACGGGGCAAGCCAGCAAGAGCAGGTAGGGCAGCGCGCCGAACAGGTGAGCCCGGTGCTCCGTGAGTAGAAAGTAGCCACCCACCAGGGCCGCGACCAGCAGGCTCAAGCCGGCGGGCGACTTCCAAAAGGACGGGGGGCCGTCAGGCTGGGATTGGTTCATGAAAGCCTCCTGTCAGTGACAAGTTACTAGCCGAGTTAATTGCCGAGTTACTTGCCGGGCCTGGCCGCCTCGCGGTCCACCATCATCTGCATCATCTGCTCCATCATGGCCATGCGGCGCTCCATCTGCATGTGCATGTTCATCATCCCGCTCATGCCCGCCATGCCGGACGCTCCACCTGCACTGGCCGCTGGCGTTTGGCCCGTGCCAGCCTGGGCTGTTGGTGGCATCATGCCCATGCCCCCCGGCGCCGAGCCGCCGGGGCCACCGCCCATCCGGCCCATCATGGCCATGCCGGACTGCATCAACTTCATGTGCTCGTCCATCAGTTTGGCCCGCTCGGCCGGGCTCTTGGCGGCCTGCATCTTCTGGTGCATGTCCTGCATGGCCTTCATCTGCTGGTTGATGGCCTCGGGACTGGGTGCTGCGCTAGGCGTGGAGGAATTTGCTGCAGCAGTGCTGCCGGCTGGGTGATGTGCCGAATGATCCTCTTCGGCCTTGGGTGTTTGCGCGAAGGCAATTCCAGAGATGACAGCTGTGGCCACTGTGGTGGCAGCAAGAATTCGTGTTCGCATGATGAGTTTCTCCTTGAGTTTCAACTGCACTATCCGTGCCTCAGTGCAGTTGCTCTTTGATCTGCGTCAAGCTTCTGTGCTCTCTTGCTTGAAAAGCCAGAAGCAAGCTCTTGCGCCGGACGAAGGCTCCCCAACAGACATGTGCTGCAAGAGTGTCGTTTTTATCTCTGGGGCCGATGGCTCAATGTCCTGCAGCGATCAAGCCATCTCGGCCATCTTCCGGCATTCATCGGCACATCGCATGCAGGCTTGTGCGCAGTCTTGACAGTGCTGCATCTGATGTTTGGCACATTCGTCGCCGCACATTTGGCATACCTGAGCACAGGCAGAACAGACTTGCTTCGACGTTTCGCTGGCTCGTCCCATCACAGAAGCGGCAAGTGCGCAGATTTCCGCGCAATCAATATCCAGTGCGATGCACTTGGCCATTGCCTTTATCTCTTGCTCCTGAAGGCAAGACGCTGCGCAGTGATTACATGCCTGCGCACACTCGTAGCAAGTGGTGACGCACGACGAAAATTGCTGATGGGGCATTGAAATCTCCTTCGGTTGTGAAGCTGCACGGTCCAACTGGGAACGCATCAGGTGCCAGCCCACACGCTCAGGCGGGCTTATCACTCAACCAAGTTAAATCGCGGCAGTTTTTAAGACTGTAGGAGTCGGCCTTAAGCCCGGGCCGGCAAGGTGTGGATTGAGTAGTTCAGGCGGTTGCCTCAGCCTTCGACCGTCGCTCTGGAAAAACAAGCCGGAATCGTGTCCAGTCCCGGTCTGACGTAGCTGAGATCGCACCGCCATGGGCCTCGACGATGGCTTTGGTAATCGACAGCCCCAAGCCTGCCCCGTCAGAAGCCGGGTGCCTGCGTGCCGAATCTGCGCGATAGAAGCGGTCGAAGAGTCTCGGCAGGACATCCGGGGGGATCTCCTTGCCCGTGTTCTCGACAGTGACCCCGATTTCGCGCGACGAACTTTCGATCCTGACGGACACTACACCGCCGACTGGTGCATGCCTGAGCGCATTGGATAGGAGGTTGCTCACGGCACGTCTGAACATCAAACGATCGCCATAGATTCGCCCATCACCTTCCACGCTCATCAAGATGCGCTTTTCGTCCGCAACGGCTTCATAAAATTCAACGAGTTCACGAGCTTCTTGTGCTGCCGAGAAAGACTCCTTATGGGGCAGGTCTACCCCCCGCTCTGTCTTTGCGAGGAATAGCATGTCTGACACCACCCGAGCCAAACGCTGCAATTCCTCTGCGTTGGACGCCAGCGTATCTTGGTATGTCTTAAGGTCGCGTTGGGTGGACAGCGTCACCTGTGTTTGGGTGAGGAGGTTGCTGATGGGTGTGCGAAGTTCATGCGCCAAATCCGCCGCAAAATCAGAAAGCTGTTTGAAGTCATTCTGCAGGCGGCCCAACATCTCATTGAGCTCCCGGGCCAAATCTGCCATTTCAATCGGGACGGCATCCTCGGGCATGCGCTCTTGCAACTGTTGGCCTGTCACTGCAGCGGCACGACGTTTCATTGCGCGCAGCGGAGACATGCCTTGATGAGCCGCGAACCAGGCTAAAAATCCGCTTAGAAGAATCGCCAGCACAGCATAGATTGCAATGCTGCGCCGGAGCTCTCTCATGAATTCTTGGTGGTGCTGCGTATCGACGGCGATTGATACTTGGAGCGGCCCGGCCGCCCCCTGAACCATGCCAGCAGTAAAGCTCATCTCATGGAACTCGCGCCCTCCATTCCTCCAAGACTGAAGCTCGCGACCGTCGTCAGTCGTGATGAATGATGCTTGCGTAGTGGGGCCGCTGTAGCCGTTGGTCTGGTACAGCTTTTCACCCTGTGGTCCTTTGATCAGAACGTAAAGGCCGTGGTGATGCTTCAAGGCTTCGTTCAGGCGACTGCGAGCTTCTTCACGGGATCGGGAACTGGCCAGGATGCCCTCGACCAGGTGCTTTTTGTCATCCAAGGCGGCGCTATCGAGGTCGACGAAGTGCCGATCAGCCTCCACCATGAAAAGAAGTGCCAAGCCCAGGATGACCGAACTGGCCAGCGCTATGAAAAAGATGGTGAGGCGGGATGTCAGTGATAGCGTGCGAAGCACCTAGCGACCCTCCGGCGCTTCGAGCACGTAGCCCATGCCGCGTACAGTCTGGATCAGCTTGATCTGGTGATCCTCATCGATCTTGACGCGCAGACGCCTCATGGCCACCTCGATGACGTTAGTGTCGCTGTCGAAGTTCATGTCCCAAACCTGAGAGGCGATCAGCGACCTGGGCAGGACTTCTCCCTGCCTACGCATCAGCAGTTCCAGCAATCCAAACTCCTTGGCGGTAAGATTAAGGCGCTTGCCGTCTCGGGTGACGCGGCGGCGTAGCAGATCAAGTTGGAGGTCTGCCACCTGCAAGGTCGTGGATTCGGTGCCACTACGACCGCGGCGCACAATGGTGCGAACTCGGGCCAAGAGCTCGGCAAAGGAAAACGGCTTGACGAGGTAATCGTCGGCGCCTAATTCAAGCCCCTTCACGCGATCTTCCACCTGATCGCGGGCGGTGAGAAACATGGCTGGCACTTGTAGGCCTTCATGACGTATCGCCTGCAGGACCTCCCAACCGCTCATGCCCGGCATCATCACATCCAGGATCGCGAGATCGTAGTTACCGCCAAGAGCTAGGTGAAGGCCGTCGGGCCCATTTCTGGCCAAGTCCACAACGAAACCGGCCTCGATCAGTCCCTGGCGCAGATATGCCCCGGTCTTAGGCTCATCTTCCACAATCAAAATTTTCATTGGCAACTGACCCTCTTTGGCAGACCTGAGTATGACGACTTCCATTTATTGCGATGGCGAGATGACAAATATGTAATCTTTTCGACATCGTGCTGACGACTTGGTATTTTAATAATTCCCCCTGTCTATGTTACCGATCACATTGAGGAAACCATGCTCGTCAGACGTTCACTATTATTCGCACAGACATGTCTCGCCCTGAGTTGTGCCATGTTAGCTGGTGTAGCCGCGGCCCAAGCCAACAAAGAGCCCGTGAAAAATCTTTCGGTGGTGGAAGTTGAGTACAAGTCTGCACTTAGTGACTTCCGCCCCTACAACGACCAGGCCATTCAGTCCTGGGTCAAAGCCAACGACTTGGTAGGTCGTATTGGAGGCTGGCGCAGCTATGCCAAGGAGGTCGCGACAGGTGAGGCCCTAAAGGATGCCTCTGAAGTGCCTGATACGCAATCTAGTCATCATGGGGGAGTCAAGCCATGAAGCGCATCCCAAGCACCTCGCTAGGGAAACTGGCGCTATCCGCGATCGCCTTGGCCACGCTTGCCGGTTGCGCCACTGTTAGCCTCGAACAAAACGTTGCCCGGGTGAACGAGGAGGCCAAGAGTTTTGCCGAAGGGCAGATTTCTCTCGCGCGGACTGCCGATGAGCGCGAACAGCGTGCGCAGGCGGCCCAGAAGCTGCTTCAAAACATTCTGGGTCAGCGCGAGGCGGTCCAGCTGGCGCTCGTCAACAGCCCGTCGCTCCAGGCGCTGCTGGCTCAAGGTTGGGCGGAGTCCGCAGATGCGGCACAGGTGGGCAGAATTGCAAACCCGTTCTTCTCCCTGGAGCGCATGGTGGCCGGTGATGAGTTGGAGTTGAGCCGTGCGCTTTCCTTCGGCCTGCTCGATATCCTGACACTGCCTAGTCGCCAGGGAATCGCCAACCGTCGCATCGAAGCGGCCCATCTGCGACTGTCGAGTGATGTGGTCGACCAGGTCACCCGCGTGCGCCAGGCATGGGTCCGCGCCGTGGCTGCCCAACAGACGCTTCAGTATGCCAAGCAGGTGTATGAAAGCGCTGCAGCGAGTGCCGAACTGGCTCGCAGGATGCAGGCCATAGGCAACTTCAACCGCCTCACACGGGCTCGTGAGCAGGCCTTCTATGCGGACGCAGGGACCCGATTGGCAACAGCAACTCACCAAGTAACGGCTGCCCGCGAAGAGTTCGTACGCGTACTCGGTCTGGATGCCCAACAGGCACAGATGCTCAAACTACCGGACCGCTTGCCTGAACTACCCAAACAGGCGCTCGATCCGCAGGGCGTTGCGACGTTTGCTACGCGTAACCGCCTCGACATCCGTCTTGCCCAAAGCACACTGGATGCTTCCGCCAGAGCCCAGGGTTTGAACATGGTCACCAGCATCACCGACATCGAACTGACCGCCATGCGCAACACCAGCACGAACAGTGTGGCAGGTGAGCGCAGCGTAGCGCGAGGGTATGAAATCGCGGTACGCCTGCCCATCTTTGATTGGGGGGGCATGCAGCGCGATGCCATGAACGCACGCACCTTGGCCGCAGCCAATCAGCTTGAGGCGACCGTCCGCTCGGCGGGTTCAAGCTTGCGAGAAAGCTACTCATCCTATCGCACGGCTTATGACATTGCACGGCACAACCGGGACGAGGTGATACCGCTTCGTAAGGTGATCTCAGAAGAGAACCAACTGCGCTACAACGGAATGATCATCGGCATCTTCGAGTTGCTGGCGGACTCACGTGATCAGGTCTCTACGGTCATGGCTGCGATCGGAGCCGAGCAGCAGTTTTGGCTAGCGGATGCCGCGCTACAAGCCTCACTGGTCGGGCGACCGATGAACACTCCGCTGGCAGCCATGCCCAGTGCGCCAGCCGGTGGCGCTGCGCCTCATTGAATGAAAGATACAACGATGACTTCCAGAAGAGACTTTTTTAAGTACGCCGGGATTGCTGGTGGTGCCGTGGCCGCCAGCGCGGTCAGCCGCGTGGCGATGGCCGCTCTGCCTGAGCCTGTAATACAGACCAGCCCTAACACCATGGCGCCGCTTGTCCCCAACAGCGGACGCGCCTACAACCCGGTGGTGACGCTGAATGGATGGACTTTGCCATGGCGCATGAATCAAGGCGTCAAGGAATTTCACCTGGTCGCCGAACCAGTAGTGCGGGAAATGGCCCCTGGCTTTAAAGCCCATCTCTGGGGCTACAACGGCCAGAGCCCGGGGCCCACGATTGAAGTGGTCGAGGGCGATCGCGTACGGATCTTCGTGACCAACAAGCTGCCAGAGCATACCTCCATTCACTGGCACGGGCAGCGCCTGCCCAACGGCATGGACGGTGTGGCCGGACTGAACCAGCCGGCTATTCCCTCCGGCAAGACGTTTGTTTACGAGTTCGTCGCGCGCCGGCCTGGCACCTTCATGTACCACCCGCATGCTGATGAGATGACACAGATGGCCATGGGCATGATGGGCTTTTGGGTGACCCATCCTAAGGTCAAGAATGATCTGATTGATGAGGTCCAGCGAGACTTCTGCTTCCTACTCAACGCCTATGACATCGATCCGGGCAGCTACACCCCCAAGATCATGACAATGCTGGACTTCAACCTGTGGAGCTGGAATAGCCGGATATTTCCAGGCATTGACAGCCTCAATGTTCGCCTGAACGACAAGGTGCGTATTCGCATTGGCAATCTGACGATGACGAATCACCCCATACATTTGCACGGCCATGAGTTCCTCGTCACTGGTACGGACGGTGGCCCGACACCCAAGAGCACCCGCTGGCATGAAGTGACGACCGATGTGGCCGTCGGTCAGATGCGACAGATCGAGTTTCTGGCAGATGAGGAAGGGGACTGGGCCTTCCACTGTCACAAAAGCCATCACACCATGAACGCCATGGGCCATAACGTTCCGACATTGATTGGTGTGGATCACCGTGGCATCGCCAAGAAGATCAATAACCTGATTCCAGACTACATGGTCATGGGTGAGCGTGGTATGGCCGACATGACTGAGATGGAAATGCCCATCCCTGACAACACCGCTGCGATGATGACTGGCCAAGGCCCCTTCGGATCGGTCGAAATGGGTGGCATGTTCAGCGTTCTGAAGGTCCGCCGTAATCAAAAGCCGGGGGACTACAAGGACCCGGGTTGGTACAAGCATCCCGAAGGCACGGTAGCCCATGAGTACACCGGGCCGTTGACTGAACCAGCGCGCTTCAAGGCGGAGGGTGGGCAGTCCATGCCTCGCGCCCAGATGCCCGCCAAAACGACCGAAGTCAAGGTGCGCAAGCCCTCATCACATAGCAATCACTGAATTTTTTTTCCGGAGTTAACGAATGAAACCCAAGTACATCACTTCTCGCCAAATCTTTGTTTTGGTTGCTCTGACCCTGTCAGCGTCGGCTTTTGCGGCTGGAAAGCACGCCGGTGGGCATGGCCATGCTGACGAGGAAACCGCAATTGGCAAACCAGGTGTTGCCTCCAAGGTAACGCAGACCATCAATGTCGATATGACGGATAACATGCGTTACACACCCTCATCTATTCAGGTCAAGCAAGGAGAGACGGTCCGCTTTGTTGTCAAGAATCAAGGAAAGGTCAAGCACGAATTGAGTCTGGGCACCCAGAAGGAATTGCTCGAGCATCTGGAGCAGATGAAAAAATTCCCAGATATGGAACATGACGAACCTGGCAAAGTGACACTATCTCCAGGACAGCAAGGCGAAATTGTTTGGCAATTCACGAAGACTGGAACCGTAAATTTTGCCTGCTTGATGCCAGGCCACTACGAAGCTGGGATGAAGGGCGCGATCAAGGTTGGCAAGAAGTAATTTCATTACAGGAAAGGGCTGCTGAAATGACTGACAAAAACAGTTCAAAAAATTCAACGAGGCGGTTGCTATTGTTGGGAATAGCTTCAATGTGCTCGTCCTCAATTGCTATTGCAGCCAGCCCAAACGCTATAGCTATACAAGTCTGGAAAGACCCTAACTGTGGCTGTTGCAAAGACTGGATTATTCATTTAGAAAAGAATAATTTTTCTTTGAAAGTAAACGATCAAGGTAATAACGCAGCGCGGGCTCGACTGGGTATGCCTCAAAAGTTCGCTTCATGTCATACAGCTCTGGTCGGTGGATATGTGATTGAGGGGCATGTGCCAGCCGAAGACATTCAACGTTTACTCAAAGAAAAACCACAAGCGTTAGGTCTTGCCGTTCCGGGGATGCCTATCGGATCTCCTGGAATGGACGGTCCTGTCTACGGCGCAAGGCGTGACGCGTATCAAGTCTTGCTAATCCAAAAAGACGGATCATCAAAAGTTTTTAACTCTTACTCATGAGGAAAATATGAAAAATATTCAAACCAAAATTGCAACTTTACTATTGACCATTGGTGCGGCTCTTCCCTTAAGCAGTTTTTCCCAAGCTGTCATGGATCACAGCAAGATGAACATGTCTCAAATGACGCCGTCTTTAACCGACGGAGAGGTCAAGAAAATTGATCTCGAAACTGGCAAGGTCACGATCAAACACGGCGAAATCAAACATATGGATATGCCGGGAATGACAATGGTATTTACTGCTAAAGATAAGAGTTTATTGACCAGCATCAAGCCAGGCGAAAAAATTAAGTTTATGGTGATCAATGAAGGTGGCAAGATGATCGTCACTGACATCCAGCTAGTTCAGTAAGAAAACGTCGCTGCATCGAAAATGTGCAGGGCTCCCTGTTCATTGGGCGTCATAGCCTGTTGTGCAAATTGGCCCATGCATCAATGGATCCTATCCGTCAGCACTGGATAGGATGTGTGGTAGCGGTCATTGGCCTATGACCGAACTGACCGGCTGCCGAGCCTGATGGTTAAAGATCGACCGACCGCTACTGGCAGAAAGCCCACAAATGACTGCGGGACACGACCGGCAGCAACCGCTACAAACAAGTCAACG
This sequence comes from Limnohabitans sp. 2KL-1, assembly GCF_003063435.1. Lineage (GTDB taxonomy): Bacteria > Pseudomonadota > Gammaproteobacteria > Burkholderiales > Burkholderiaceae_C > Limnohabitans_A. Next base: position 275,701 of record NZ_NESL01000004.1, read on the forward strand.
TCTTAAAAGATGTGACCGGCTGCAATGGGTCGAAACGCGACCTTGAATCGATTCGAAAGACTGGTTCGTAAGGATGCGGAAGGTTGCAGGCGTCGAGGACGGGGTGGCAGGTGCAAGCACCTTTCCGCAACCTTCCGCAGGGTCGTAACGGGTGTCAGCATGCTCCTAGCTTGTAGGAATTGAACCCGGGTCCGCACCCACCACCATATGCAAGTTCAAGGGCGTTTACTGGCTTCCAGTAAACGCCCTTTTTCATTGGTAAATCAACGGTTTGTAGTCCAAGGGTGTTCATTAACGTTCGTTGACAGCCGGGACCAAACCGGGGAACATTCCGGGGAACAACCGGGGCAAAATCCAAAAAACCGGGGAACGTTCCCCGGTTTGCCCCCCGGACACCTGAGAGAACGCCCCCGATGCTGACCGATGTTCAATGCAAAAACGCCCTTTGCCCCGCTGACAAAAAACGCCTGCGCCTGACCGATGCCGGGGGCCTTTACCTGGAGGTTTCCCCGGCTGGGTCAAAACGCTGGTTTTGGAAGACCTACCAAGACGGCAAAGAAGGACGCATGGCGCTGGGGTCTTACCCGGCTGTCAGTGTTGCAGCGGCCCGCAAAGCCCGTGACGCTGCAAAGGCGCTGAAGGGGGAGGGGTTTGATCCAGTCCAAGCGAGGAAGCTGGAAAAGCTGAAGGCCAGCAACCCGGACGGCGACACCTTCAAGTCTGTTGCCCTGGGATGGTTCGCTGTGCAGGAACCCGGCTGGAGTGTGAACCACGCCACACGGACCCGGCGCAATCTTGAAAAAGACCTGTTTCCCGCTATCGGTGCCAAGCTCATGACCGAGATTCACCCCATGGAACTGATGCAGGCTGTCAAAAAGGTAGAGGAACGGGGCGCGATGGAATCGGCCCGGCGAGTGCTGGACACGGCGGGGCAGGTGTTCAAACACTGGTTGCCCATGGCCCCGCCCCAACACAGGAACATTACCGAGGGCTTGAAGGCCCGATTGACGCCACGGGTCAAAGGCCACTTTGCAGCGATCACCGAGCCGGGCCGCTTTGGTGAACTGATGCGGGCTATCCGGGCATACAAGGGCGGGCCGCTGGTTCGCACGGCCCTGCAACTGGCCCCGCTGCTGTACCAACGCCCCGGCAACCTGCGGGCGATGGAGTGGGCAGAACTCGACCTGGACGGGGCACTGTGGACGATCCCCAGCGCCAAGATGAAGCGCACCAAGAAAGACAAGGAACACGGCTTACCTCATGTGGTGCCCTTGCCCGTGCAGGCGGTGGCCTTGCTGCGTGACCTGCAAGCCCTGACGGGCGGCGGGGTGTACGTGTTCCCCGGTGAGCGAAGCCATGACCGCCCGCTGTCTGAAAACTCCGTCAGAAGCGCCCTGTATGCGCTGGGGTTTGGCAAGGAACAGACCTGGCACGGTTTCAGGGCCAGCGCCCGCACCATGTTGGTGGATGAGTTGGACGCTGACCCCTTGGCCATTGAAGCGAACCTAGCCCACGCCGTGAAGGATGCCAACGGGCGAAGCTACAACCGGACCCAATACATCAAGAAGCGGTTTGAACAGATTCAACTGTGGGCCGATTACGTGGACCGGCTGACACAGGGGAACGTGATCGACCTGGAAGCGCACAGGGCGGCGTGATGCAGCCCGGCCCGGGTGCCAAGCCCCAGCGAAAACCGCCCACCGAGGCGGTTTTTTTACGCCCGATTGATGCCTGAATGACTGCTTTTGATACCGCCAAAAACAAAAAACAGCGGGAACGGCGGGAACACGGGAACAAAAAGGCAAAAACTTAGGAAATATGCGGGTTTGACGGGGGTAGGGCAAACGGGAACAGAACGGGAACAGAACGGGAACAGATACAGATACAGAGAGTTTTTCAATCAATTACATATAACCCCCCGGTTTTTTTCGCCTTCGCCCCTTGCCTTCGCTGGTTTTTGCCTCGCCTGCCTGAATCGCTGGCGCTGGTGCTCGTTTTTGGTGTTTTGTTCCAGTGAGCAACGACCCGCCCATGGTTTTGACGTTTTCGGGCGGTGTTGGCGGTGCGGCTGTCCACACGCCTGCACGGTGCCCCCGGTGCTTTGCTGTTTGCCCTGGTGCGGTATTCGGTGCCTCCGCTAACTGTCATGAATCCAGAGCGACGCCCCGAATGATGAAAGAAACTTGAGGGTGGAGGAGCCAAGGGTAGATGCCGAGAAACTTTTTTGGGGACCACAACCCCGATAGCTAACTTGGCACGCCAT
>NZ_NESL01000005.1 GCF_003063435.1 Limnohabitans sp. 2KL-1
TACAAATGTTGGTCAAACACGAATTCATAACCAGGCCAATCTGATCAGAACACGTGGCGGTCAACGGCGCTGGCCTTCGCCGAGGCCAGGCACAGGCTTGTCTGCAGTTGTTGTTCTTTCACGTTAAACCTTGACGAAGGTACACATGCAGTAGAGGTCAAGGGATTTTTTCTGGGCTTCCAGGACGGTAAAACAGCTAGTCACACCATCAACATTCATGCGGGCAGCAAAGCGTATTTGCGGTTTGCACAAAATCTTGACGGTTTCACTCTTACTGGCAAGACCGTCGTCGTCAAAGGATCAAGTAATTTGTTACAGGTCGATGCTGCAGACTGGGCCGCTAAGCGGTGACAAAAACTCCCTGCTGTGTTCTTGCGGAGGAACTGGATCAATCACATCTAATCGGATGATCAAGCAGGCTGCTGAGATAACACACCATCGGAAGCCCCGTTTAAGGTGCTGCATCGACATTGATGGCAATGAATCGAACAAACCACTGATTCAATATCATCCCTTCTTCCGCGGCGGCAGCCCCGTATGCTGCGTCAGCATTGCCCCCTTGCGCGGCGCCTGACCGGGCTTTTTGAGGCCGGTTGACGGCTTGCCTTTGCCCGCCAGCGCGATGCCCTGCCCTTTGCTGGGTGCCTGCGTGCTGTTCGCGCGGCGCGGGCTTTGGTAGCCGCCATCCGCCAGCGGCTGCCAGCTCGGAATCAAGTGGTGCTTGCCGTTGCCAATCAAATCTGCCCGGCCCATGGCCTTGAGCGCCTCGCGCAACAGTGGCCAGTTGTTCGAGTCGTGGTAGCGCAAAAACGCTTTGTGCAGGCGGCGGCGTTTGTCGCCTTTGACGATGTCCACCTTTTCGCTGTCGCGGGTGATCTTGCGCAACGGGTTGCGGGTGGAGTGGTACATGGCCGTGGCCGTGGCCATGGGGCTGGGGTAGAAGGTCTGCACCTGGTCGGCGCGGAATCCGTTCTTTTTGAGCCAGATGGCCAGGTTCATCATGTCTTCGTCGCTGGTACCCGGGTGGGCGGCGATGAAGTACGGGATGAGGAACTGTTTTTTGCCCACTTCTTCGCTGTACTTGTCAAACATCGACTTGAAGCGGTCGTAGGTGCCAATGCCCGGCTTCATCATCTTGGACAGCGGGCCGCCCTCGGTGTGCTCGGGCGCGATCTTCAGGTAGCCGCCGACATGGTGCTGCACCAGTTCTTTCACGTACTCGGGCGACTGCACGGCCAAGTCGTAACGCAGACCGGAGCCGATCAGGATCTTCTTGATGCCCTTGAGGTTGCGCGCCCGGCGGTACATGTTGATCAAGGGGCCGTGGTCAGTGGTCAGGTTCTGGCAGATGCCGGGGAACACGCAGCTGGGTTTGCGGCAGGCCGATTCAATTTCGGGGCTGCGGCAGCCCAGGCGGTACATGTTGGCAGTGGGGCCGCCCAGGTCAGAGATGACGCCGGTGAAGCCTTTGACCTTGTCACGGATGTCTTCCACCTCGCGGATGACCGATTCTTCGGATCGGCTTTGGATGATGCGGCCTTCGTGCTCGGTGATGGAGCAAAAAGTGCAGCCGCCAAAGCAGCCGCGCATGATGTTGACGCTGAAGCGGATCATTTCCCAGGCGGGGATTTTGGTCGCGTGGTCGTGGCTGCCGTTTTCGTCGGCATAGCGCGGGTGCGGGCTGCGGGCATACGGCAGGTCAAACACATGGTCCATCTCGGCCGTGGTCAGCGGGATGGGCGGTGGTGTGATCCACACGTCACGGGCGGTGTGGCCTTCGCCGTGCGCTTGCACCAAGCAGCGGGCATTGCCGGGGTTGGTCTCAAGGTGCAGCACGCGGTTGGCGTGGGCATACAGCACGGCATCTTGCTTGACCTGCTCGTAGCTGGGCAGGCGGATGACGCTCTTGTCGCGGGGCGGGACTTTGTGGGTGCCTTTGCCACGCAAAGCGGGGTTGGGCACAAAGGTGAGCGGCTGAGTGATGGGCTGAATAGCCGCTTGCACGGTGCGGGCCTGGGCCACAGCAGCCGACAAATCAGCTTCAACGTTTTTAGCGTTGTGGCCATCAGCCACTTCTTTGGCTTCTTCTTCGCGGGCGCAAGTGGCGCCCTGCTCCCGCGCTTGGTCCGAAATCATCAAATACGGGTTGATGTGCGCCTCAACGTGTCCGGGCGTGTCCACGCTGGTGGAGTCGATCTCGAACCAGCCTTCCGGCGTTTCGCGGCGCACAAAGGCGGTGCCGCGCACGTCGGTGATCTGGGCTACGGGCTCGCGGGCGGCCAGGCGGTGGGCAATCTCGACAATCGCCCGCTCGGCGTTGCCGTACAGCAGCAAATCGCACTTGCTGTCCACCACCACCGAGCGGCGAACTTTGTCAGACCAGTAGTCGTAATGCGCGATGCGGCGCAGGCTGCCTTCGATGCCGCCCAGCACGATGGGCACTTCGGGGAAGGCTTCGCGGCAGCGCTGGCTGTAGACGATGGCGGCGCGGTCCGGCCGCTTGCCGCCCTCATCACCCGCGGTGTAAGCGTCGTCGGTGCGAATTTTGCGGTCCGCCGTGTAGCGGTTGATCATGGAGTCCATGTTGCCGCTGGTCACGCCCCAAAACAGGTTAGGTTGGCCCAGTTCTTTGAAGGCCTCGGCGCTGGTCCAGTCGGGCTGGGCGATGATGCCGACCCGAAAACCCTGGTTTTCCAGCATGCGGCCAATCACGGCCATGCCAAAACTGGGGTGGTCCACATAGGCGTCGCCTGTGACCAACACGATGTCACAGCTGTCCCAGCCCAATTGGGTCATTTCGGCGCGACTCATCGGCAAAAACGGGGCCGTGCCAAAGCGCTGTGCCCAGTACTTGCGGTAACTGGTCAGCGGTTTGGCGTCGCGCGGGAAGAAAGAGACGTCGGTGAAGGCGTTCATGGGCTTGATATCGGGATAACCCGTTAGTGTAGGGGTTTGGGGGTAGGCCTGCGAGGCAGATGGCTATAGCAAAATGAGTTTACAAATACCCAAATTTGGACCCGCAACATGACATCCAACCCCAACAAACAACCGTTGTGGACGCACACGGCACAGCGCCTGGCCCTGGCCCGCCTGGAGGCGGACACTTCGGGCACATGGTTCCTGCCCTGTGCGGATCGGTGCTCCAAAGCGGCGTTTCGGGCCAGTCTGTCCGATCTTTTCACAAACACGCTGCCAGTCCCTGAGCTTTGGTTTTTGTTGCTGCCAGTTCTCCCGTTTTACACGGCCTACTGGTTCTGGCGACGCCTTCGTCCGCAACCTGGTTGGCTGATCGACATGAACCCAAAGCATCTGCAAGCGATCCGGCAAAAACAGCCAAAAACTTTGCAACTGACGCCCGAACTGGGATTGCTGGCGCACCACCGACAGATCGACATCACGCACCCCACGCGAGGGCCTGTGCTTACTCTGTTCCGGGCAGCACCTTCCAGTGATCCGCAAGACGCACTGGCTTTGGAGAATCTGACCCGCACTTTGGCTGAGCGGCTGCAATTGCGGCTGGTAGGGTGTCGGGTTTCACGAACTTGAATCACCGCATGCATCGATCCTTGGTCTTCAAACCGCCTTGAAGTTTGCAAATGCTACGGACTGCCAAGGCCTGATGTTGAAAACTTGCGCGCAGCAGGCACCATTCCCACACCCAAGAAAAAAGCCACCCAAGGCTTTGCCTCAGATGGCTTTTCAACCCACCAGGCACCCATTTAAGGGCGCTCAAGGTTAGTGGCAGAAACCGATCAGTGGAACTGCTGCGCTTCGGTAGAGCCTGTGATAGCTTTCACGCAAGAAGACCCACCCCAGGATCACAGTCGTCACATCGTCAAAGAAAGCCGTACTTGGGCCAACAGCAATTTGATAGCCCTTGGTTTTTATTTAACGCGAGAAAGCAACTTTGGATCGATCACCAGATTGCGCACACCGTGAGCGTGGTCTTCAGCAAAATCATTGGCTTTGCACCACTGCCCCACAGAAGCCACATTAACCTTCAGCACCTTGGGCCTGACGCTCCAAGAGACTTGTAAAGGCGAGCCTTTTTCGTTGTAGGCAGGCCCTGTTGTAGAACCCGCATAGCGGATGGGGATGCCAGTGTTGCTGGGCATATGCAATGGTTGGTGATAGTCATTGACCTGACCCACCTCGGTAAGACGCTGAAAATCGGCAGCTTTTTGATCGTTCACCAACACAAATACCTGCGCTTCAACACGAAGTTGTGGGTTCGCCGCCGCCTCATTCAAGCAAGCGGCTAAGGTAGCTCCGGGCTTAACCTGTGCCGTGCTGAACACATAGTGCAATTCAATCGTATCGCCGCTTTGCAAACCTCCGTGTTTGCCCACGCAGACTTCTTCGTCGAGAGGCTTGGCCTCCCGCGCGTTCAACTTTCCTGAATAACGGTATCCAGTACCGTACCCGTGGCCATCACCATGACCCGCGAACTTTGTGAACTCCCCACCCTTGTGTTCAGCATTTTCATGAAAATGGATATTGCAAAGGTTCATTTGACTGAATGCTGGTGCAGGCAAAAAGACAACCGGGTTCAACCCTTTAACCTGTGTCAAATCACGAGGTGACTGTGGGCCATACCCTTTGCCATTTGTACTGCTGGTCAAGGCAGCGTTCTGTGCATCAATCGTTGCCGCATCGGCTTTGTGAACACCTTCAATGGCTTTCCCCCCAACATCGGCAGCATTCGATATACCGGTCAAGCTCAGGGTGAGGGCAATGCCAGAAAGCAACAAGTTATTTTTCATGAATTTCCTTTTTTAAATGTTGTTTTTGATTTTATCGATAATTTTACGCCCTTCAACGATTCAAAAAATGCGAGCAACCGCGCTATAAATAAAAAAGCCACCCAAGGCTCTCACCTCAGATGGCTTTTGATCAAAGCGTCTTTTCGGACGCTTGACTTCAACTCAAAGATCAGTGGAACTGCTCTTCTTCGGTCGAACCGGTCAAGGCTTTCACAGAAGACGAACCGCCTTGGATCACGGTGGTCACGTCGTCGAAGTAACCTGCGCCGACTTCTTGCTGGTGCGACACGAAGGTGTAACCCTTGTCGCGTGCTGCGAATTCGGGCTCTTGCACCATTTCGGTGTAGTGCTTCATGCCTTCGCCGCGTGCATAGGCGTGGGCGAACTGGAAGGTGTTGAACAGGCACAAAGTTTTGCAAGTCGATGTTTTTAAAGGGTTTTTTCTCTTTTTTTCACCCAACTTTTGCCCTTCCCACCGAATGCCCACCCCGTGGAAAACTGGAACTTCGACATTGCCAATCCGAAAGTGCTTTGGCAACAACGGGATGCCCATTTTTCTGCCACCACCCACCCACACCGAAAACCGGCATCGGATGGGCGGTGTGGCTGCACTTGGTTGAAGTCAGATTTTCAATGCCCAGCACCTTGGTGGCGGTCCTGTGACTTGAAGTCCATGGCGTTGGCCGCAGAATCCACCGCACTCAACAGTGTTGCATCGGACAGATGACTGTACCTTGTGGTTGTCTTGATTTGGGAATGCCCAAGCAACTTGCTGACCACATAGATTGACTGCCCAGAATTGACCAGATTGCTTGCAAAGGTGTGCCGGAGATCGTGTACGCGAACATCGCCCAATCCTGCCCGTTTCCGAGCTTTGTCCCAGCTGTGAAACAGATTCGCAAACGGCTTCTTTGTTGAAGGATTGGGGACCACGTAGGTACATCCAGGCCAACGGGGCAACTTTTCAAGCAACTCTAACGCCTTCAACGATATCGGAATGTTTCGTGGCTTGCCGTTTTTGGACATGGGGATGTGCCAATTGCGACGAACCAAATCAAAGTCATTCCACTGTGCATCCAGCAGCTCCCTTTTGCGGCACCCAAACATGAGCATCAACGGAACAATGTATTTCAATTGCTTGTTATCACTCTGCTCCATGGCCATAAGAAGCCGCTCTGTTTCCGATTGAGTGAGATACCGCTCCTTGGCATTGTTGGTGACGAACAATTGAACACCGAGAGCTGGGTTGGAGCTGGCACCATGAACACCCTTCTTCTTGGCCAAGTTGAACATGATCTTGAACAAAACAGGCAGCTTGTTGGCCATGGCCAAGGCATACCCCTTTGCTTTCAAATTCAGATGTGCTTCCTCGATCATGTCCGACGTGATTTCGTCGAGATGCTTGGAGCCGAAACTGGGCAAGATGTGATGATTCAAAAAGCTGATGGTCGATTGGAAATTCCTTCGGGTTTGATGGATGTGTGGCAGATATGTATCGGCAATGAATTCAGCCAAGGTGGGCACTTTTTTCAAGGCCTGTTTTTCATCAACAGGACTGTCACCAAGAGACACCTTTGAGGCCAGTTGTTTTGCGGCTTGGCGAGCTTTTTCAAATGTAACGACCTTTGCATTGCCAATCTTGTGCTGGCGTTGCTTGCCATACTTGTCGCGATAGCGAAGCGAAAACACCTTGGAGCCAGAAGCAGACACGGTGAGGATGAAGCCAGAAACGGCAACATCGTAGTAATCCGTTTTTGAACGGCCTTGGATGCAAACAGCGGCTTGGCAAAACGAGCTTGTCATTTGGACGACGGGCATTTGTGATTTCCTATTACAAATTTTTTGAGTGATATGCACATCGAAATTGATGGCACAACGATTGGTGGAAAAAAAAGGCACAACTGACAGCAGCCGTGCCGGATAAAGGCTCGATGACGAGAGGCAATGACCATGGACATGGAACACGATCAAGCTTTGTGGTCAGATGGCCCGAAAACACAGTCCCAAACTGCCACTTCGACGCGAAAGTCGATGCGTGACGTGGACTTGCTGGATTTCAAAATAAGGGTCCACCTGACGGATGGGTGCCCTCATTGGGCCGCTGGCCCCAGCCCCTCAAAACGAGGAGATGGTGTTTGTGTGTATGTCGATCCTGCCGACGCTGCCGACGGTGTTGTCGCCGCCGACGGGGTCACCGCTGGCGACGGCATCGTCAGCACCGACAGGACGCTCGGCCTCGGCATTTTTTTCAACCTCCGGGGCGGGGGCCTGGACAGGATCGCCAACTTTGCGCAAAGTGATGAAACGATCTTTGCCACGAGTCCATTCAATCAAGATGCCCTGCGACAGCAACGGTGCCTGCAATCCATGAAGCCGTTTTGACATCGATGCAGCAGAGCTTGGCCACGCCGCAGAGCGGTTGTTTGTAAACTGAGCCAAAAGGCTGAGGCGGTTGTATAGGTCTGATGGGCTCAATGTCAAAGAGCTTTCCTTCATACGCTCCGCGAAGTCCAAAATTGCAGCCGCAAGTGGGTTGTCAAGCAAGGACTCCAGCTGCATGTCTTGCTGGCCGGAACGATACGCATCTTGAAGCGAGCCTTCTGGCAAGTTGATGACCTGCTCCATGGCGGCGAGCCATTTGCAAAACCCGATCATGCGTCCAGGATTTGTTGGAGTGGCATTGGGCAACACCCTAAAGATGTCTGCGATCAACTGGTAGAAGCCACCCAAAATCTCGGGGTACAAACGGTCAAAGTCAGCCTGCATTTCGGCCGGATCTTTGCGCTGGCCTGGTCTGAACTGCTGCAGCTCAAACACGCAACACCTGTCCGCGAAATCTGTTTGCCCCATGAACGGATGTATCCCATTGAGCAAGATAGCGCTGTGCAGATACAAATTTTTCTGACCATCATCAGTGTAGAGTTGGCGACCACCCACCGCACCTCCGGTGGCGGCAATGCACAAAGCATCGCTCATTTTGTTGCTCAGATCGCGCATGTTGTCAAACACCATGAGGTGGCTGTTTTGAGACAAGATGGCCAATTCACGATCAGAGCTAGGCAGCGTCTGTGCGCCTGTTGCTGATGGATCAATTAACTTCTGGATGGTCTTGGATGCTTGAGTTTTGCCACTGCCTTGAGTACCCTTCAACACGGCAAAGACATAGTTCGTTGAATCAACTTTAGGGTGAGCAATGGTGTAACTCATCAACCCACACAACAGGTGGAACTCAGTTGATGGCAAGTTGACAAATTCCGCAAGGCTTACGTAATTTCCCTTGAAATCAGGTGTCGGCAATGGACGCGAATGTGCAGTCCGCAAGAACAAGACATCCGATCTGGGCTCACAAATCGATGGTCCAGTTTCGTCAATATGAACGTACCTGCCGTATTCATCACACAAGTCAATGTTGATGCCTTTGCCCTTGGCCGGAGCCACCCGAACATACAGGTCAACTTCGCGACCTTCTTCATCGGCAATCGAATTGAGCTCCTCAACAATTTCATTAAATTCACGTTGTTTAAGGGTACGGTTCTTTTGGCGATAAAAAGCCCTGACCATTGAATTGAAATCAGGTGAACCTATCGCGGTGAGGTATGGCACACCTTTGGTTTTCCAAGCAACGAAGTTACGCCCAGATTTTTTGTTCTTCAAAAATTGTAGGGATGCATCAGTCAATGGACCCAATCTTGAGGGTTCTTCACTTGACTGAACAATCACTGACTTTGATGCACTTTGCCCATTGGCCAAGGGAACATGAACAGCACTTGCTGGCAAATTGATGGTGAGTGGTGCAACTGGCGCTGCGACTGGTGGTGTGACCGGCGAAGTGACTGTAGGTATGACAAGGACTGTGACAGGAGGTGTAGCAGGGGCTGTGGCAGGAGGTGTAACGTTTTCGGCTTCCTCCGCTGCAACAGGATCGTCAGCATCAAGAGGCTCGTTTACAACATCTGAAGCGGCAGCACCGTCAGCACCGTCGGCAGATTCGTGAAGTTGCGCTGACTCCGCCGTCGTTGCATCATCAAAATCCAGCAAAACAGAATCCACCAAATTTGACTCAGGTGGCTGGATGCTGGTCACATCAGGTTGAGCGACTTGCTCTTCTGGATTGGCTTTAGGTTGAACATCCGGCTGAGAATGCCCTGGGATAGGTATGGGTAGCATTAAAAATACCTTTGAAAAATAGATCGTCGTTGTTGATGACCATGCCTATGGCGTGACGAGAAGCGCCAACAAGCACTATCGTTTCCACTTGGAAGTAAAGAACAAACAAAAGGACGGATGACGACAACAGCTGCGGACCGATAGCCACCGCACAAAAATGCCGCCACAAATTTTCAAAAGAATCCCCACATGACCTTGGGGTAGAGGTGACAGGCTTAGAGCTTGTCTATAAAAAAAGCAATAACTAAAAAAACTTATCTGAGTGCCCTTTAATCGGCACAATTTAAATCGTACAGCAATTTGCAACTTGATGCATCCGGCAAGATTGGTGGCGGCTCTTGGGTCATTGCAATCGCGCACATCTGAAGGACAGCAGAAATAGCTTTCGGCCATTTCTCTGGCAGAGAGAATGCCCCCAAGGATGAACCTCATCGACGAATTTCAAGACGTTCATCATGGGGGCACATCGAGCTGCAGCCTCGCCCAATGAAACCGTAAACGCCGATCCAGCCCGAGCGCAGAAAAATTTGGCGGACTCAAAACTGGCGACGCTGCTGTCGCTGCCGACGACCCGAGCTACCGCCCATGACCGCCGCCAACTTTTGCGTCACCACCGACGGCACCGTCAGCAGATTTGGAGCATCAGATTTTCGGCATCGACAATCCAAAAGAGAGGTGAACGACTGGGCCGCATCGCATGCCCAAGAGAAATATCAGTCGATGGCTTGATAGATCAGCTTGGCCTCGGGATGTTGGGATGCATATTCGCGCAGCAGGTGGTAGTGCTCTGCACAGACCTGCGCCAATCGATCTTCGCCAAAGGACAACTCGCTGTAGGCGTAAAGACAAACAGTGATCCCGAAAGCATCTGGGGATACTTTGCCTTGAAAGCCGTTCTCGCAGCTTAGGGTGAACTCTGTGTCAAAGCGCGGCGCCACGTAAAAGCCACCGTTTGTGAGTTCATGGAACTCCCAGAAGCCTCCTGTGTATTCTTCCGACAAAGCCTCAGCAATGCTGAATACTGCAGGTTCCAGCTTGAGCACGTAGGCAAGGCCAAAGAGACGGTCAACAATGGCCATACGATCAGACTCAGGGACTATGGTGTTTGTGATGATGTTTGTTGTCATGATTCAATCCAAAAAAATAGGGTGATAAAGAACCCCTCCCCCAATCAACGCCAGGCGCACCAAGACCTCTGCTGTTGCAGATACTGTTGTGTGCTTTTGGGGTCAGACCGAAGGAGGGGATTCAAGCCGGGGCCGGGTGGTGCCGGTGGCGTTGGCCGCTGGGGGCCGGGGGTTGCCCGAGGGGTGGGCAGGTTGGCCGCATGCGGGCCGGTTCGGGGCTGGGTCTGGCTCCCCTGCTCAGTGCCAGGTCGCGCCGCCCATGGTGTCCGAGTCGTTGGCGCTCAGGTGGGCCACTTCCGAGACGATCACAAGTGGAAACAGATCATCGGGGATGTCATCCCAATCGAGGGCACGTTGCATGGCGGTGGAAATAATTTCGTGGTAATTCATGGTTTAGTTCCTGTGGTTACGGACTTTGAAATAAAAAGAGATGGCCACGACAAAAATGACAATGACCACCAGCGATGGATACAAAAAACAGAGGGCGGAAAATGCGCCAATGGACATCAATCTGGTCGATGGAAACCACAAACCCAGCAGTCCGGCGGCTATCAAAGCAGCATTAATAGATTCAGTTTTCAAATATTGGCTTTCTTTGATTTGATGGTCTTTCGTTTATCGGCTTGATCCATGGCATCCATTGCCACCCGCTCAAAGGTGGTGTCGGGGACCATTTCGTGATGACGACTGTTTTCTGCATTCACGCGGACCAAGCCCAAATGCTTGAGAATGGCCAAAACAAAACCACCTGTATTGATGCTTCGCCCGGCATGCAGTTCGCACATCGAGCGTGAGATCAAAACAAGGTGGGATTGCACCAAGTCGTCAATATCCACACCGCTGGCCCATTCATCGCAGAACATCCCGCCGCCTGAATTGGCAACTATGCGCAAATGCAATGACTGGTCTTCGGGATTTCTGCCAATGGCATAGGTCAAACTGGATTGACCTGACAAGGACTGACATTCACCCGTGTGAATGGTTTCGATGGGAGACAGTTCAGCCTCGGTGACTTCATTTTCAATTTCCATGGTTTTTTTTCCTTTCAAAGGGTTGTGCGCACATGGCGCGGGGGTTGCTTTCAAATAAGATGCTTCGTTTCCCGCAGTGCCTTTCATTGCCAGCAATTGCAGGTCTGCTTGCGGTTCAGGTGAATCACATCCAAAACGGCCATGGCTTCGGCCAATTCACGACTCTGGCCACCGTCGTAATGGCGAATGGCTGCACGCTCCTGAAACAGTTCATACAGGTCATACGTCAGGCATGCCACCATGGCGGCCACAAGCTCATAGACTGGTTTCATTGGTTACCTTTCTGAACAGGCAATAAAAAACCGCCTCGGTGGGCGGTGTCGTTGTCGACAGATGCGTCGATTGCGCCGGGTGGTACGTCCGGGGGACTTCGGTAGGCATGCTCCTGGCATAAAGCCAAGATGTCCGGGGCAGCTTCTGCCTTAGACGCAAAGACCAAGGTTCCGTAGCCCGATGAGGACAGCACGAACACCAGCTCGTAACAGGTGCTGTGTTCCTCAATCACTTCCCACAAAGGACTTCCCAGATCGGTTATCACGCGCATGTTCAGTTGGTCCTGCAGTTGCTCGATGCCGTCACCGGATTCGAGGATCACTAATACCACCAAGTCCTCCATGCTGAAGTCTTCGTCGGTCAGTTCTTCCATGCGCTCTACAACCAATCTGCCAACTTCAGCATCAATCTTGTTCTCGAAATAATGCTGTACGGCCTCTGCCGTTCTCAATATCTGCATATTTTTTTTCTTTCATTTAAAAAATGAAAAAGCCCACCCTGAATCGCTTCAGTACGGGCCACCCAAAGTTACCAAATTTTTATTTAAAGTCCCTTAACCAGATAATCAAAAATCCCAACACCAAAACCCAACCAACCAAAACAGCAAGACCGAACAGCACCTTTCTGAACATCAGCAGTAGTTCAAAACCAAGGTACTCCATCAATTCAACCAACTTCAATCGAACCCATGCCCAGCCTGATGGGTTTTCATCCCAGGATACGCCACGCTCCAAAGCTTTGTATTTTCTAAGCAGCCTGTTCGCCTCCCTGATAGATGAATAAACATCTCTGGTTAATTCAATAGATCTATACTGCTGTCGCGTTTCTTGAAAATGTTTTTTGGCGTTTCCATTTTTTCGCACATCACCTCCTTCTATTTTATTTGCCCTTGATTTTTCAATTGGACCAATCCACCTTGAATACAGCTTGTAGAAAATGATTTTTTATCCACCCCCTGTGGAGCTGACTTGGCCACCTCGTTGCATCTATCGATCAACTCTTTTTTCAGTTCATCTTCAGTTTTCTGTGTCCCGCCAGAAAACATTCCAATGAATACCAGAGCGATTACCCCGAGAATAATCAGGGAAACAATACCTCCAAACAACTCTGCAAAAAATTTCTTACCTTGTCCTCGTTTTGCACCACAGGAAGGACAAACTTCGGCCTTCTTACTAACCATACCTCCACAATCTTTACAAATGGTTATGGCAGGATTTTTTTCTTGATGCTGATCTGACAGCTCATTTTTAATATCTTTAGGGATCGACTTTGATTTTAGGTTGCCACTCTTCTGTCCCAATGTACTTTTTTGTTTTTTACCGTTAAAGCCAAGACCGCTTTTTTCTTTTCCACAGCTCCAACATGCATCAAATTGATCTTCAATTTTTTCAGTACATTTCATACAAATCCACATTTCATGCTCCTTTCGTTACCCGCTCCATGAGCACAACACCCAGTGTCACGACTTTCGTGACGACAATTATGACTACTGTCACGAAACTCGTGACGTGCAAGAAGACAAAAAACATCAAATCTCCATCGTCGGTCGCCGCATGCGCGAACGTCGTGAAGCTTTGGGATTTGCTCAGGAAAAGGTAGGGGTGGCTATCGGCCTTGACGAGTCCAGTGCCAGGGCACGGATCAGTCGATATGAACTTGGCGTGCACGAACCGCCATTTGCCACTGTCAAGCTGCTGGCTACTGTTCTGGATGTTCCTCCGCCCTACATGTACTGCGAAGAACAGGACATTGCCGACCTATTGCTGGCCTTGCACAAGATCCCAAGCCAGACACGAAGACAAAAAGTGGACGTGCTGATGGCCCACATTGCAGACGTCTGAGTCTGGTCAACGAACCAACTCTGCTGCAAGGCAGTCCGAACTATCCACTCGAGCACGAATCTCGACCTCACTGCCGATCTGTAGTCTCAGCAGAGCCATGTCATTAAGTTGACCCATGCATTTAGACCATATGGTTTTACACCGTACACCAGGTCCCCACAGAGGGGCGCTTGATGCTGGCAACTTCAAAGCTCAGAACCCATTTCATTTCTCTTGACTATTCGAATCATTCTCGATTCATTATCGAAAATAATTGTTACCCCATTTGTATGGGTAGCATCCAAACTAGCTTTGGGTCTAGACCATACCACCGCAATGTGGCCATCCGAAGTGCCTGTAGTAGTTTCTGGTTTACCCAGCCTCTCTATCAGCTGATCCAATGTCGTAACTCCTGGCTCAAATCGCCCACCAGACGTAACCTCAGGGAGGAAATTTGCAGTGACCGTGCTATGGGTGGCAATCACCCATTCATGAGCTCGGCCCCACGCCGAAGCTTTTTTTAGATGATCGTGATGATCGAATGGGAATTCTTGCTGTAATGATGTTCCATCAGGGCACTTATAAGCAGCTCTTACAAAGTGACTGTAATAGGTTACAACACCTTTTCTCGAGCGACCAGATAATTTTTTTTCAAATGATATAAAAGCTCCTTCAGGGAGTTTTTGAGTTTCACTTTTGATCGCTGCAGACTCTTCACTATTTTGATTGATAGCGATAAGAACAATACAAATTACGAAAAATATCGCCAAAGCCATTCCCATACGATCCTTTTTTCACTGATAAGACCCATTACAGTTTAACTTAGCTTAGCAATCTGTTAAATAAGGTTGAATATTACCCAATTGAAATCCACTCTTCTCTGGTCATATTTTTCCATCTGTTTTCGTCAAAATTCCAATAACAATACTCAACTAAAGAGTCTTTATGAAACTTTTTAATTGCAATAATAGTTCTTATTTCATCGTTACTTATAACTTGCAGAACTTGCTTAGTGACTTCTGCAAATGCAGCTTCGGGCGAGTCAAAATGATATTGCTCATTCAACAAAACCCAATCACCAGCACGCTTCGCATAAGATTTAAATGAATAATTACTGTTCTGTGCTCCGGCATCCTCAATTTTTATTTCAAGATGCTCAAAATTCCAAAGATTAACTTTGTTTTTCTGAATTTCAGATATATAGATTTTAAGTGTGGAGCCATTACTACCAACTTTACTTAAAATATTTTTCAATTGATTAAAATTCATTGTGCAGCTTTGAAATTAAAGATAAATTTAATACTACCTTCTATAGTTAGGACAATAAATTCCACCACCATCTTGAATACAAGCATTTGGATTATTCATTGGTTGCTGTTGAATAATTATTTGTTGAGGTTGAGGTTGTGGTTGTCGCTGTACAGGCACTGTTATGTACCTTGTTGTAGGCTCAGGCGGTTTTTCACCAAGTTCAATCAATGCTTTAACTGACAGATTACTATATTCAGAATTCGCTCTCGCTCCTGCCTTAAAATACTCAATAGCTTTGCTTCTATTTTTTCTACAATGCTGCTGAATAGTTCCATACCACCAGTACAAATATTCACCTGTATAATTTTGCATGGCGTAGCTTTCCGCACTAGTGCAATTCCCATCAAGAATATGTTTCCAAACAACTTGTCTTTGCTCACTTGCTGTTTCACAACCCATGAGTGCAAAAACAGAAATAAATATCAATAGTCTTTTCATACAAAATTCGCCTTTATAATTTTTTTGCTGCCAATTATTTCAAATAACAAATCTTATTAAAGCATATTCATAAATTGGATATGCATTCTTATGTGAAAACTTGGGTGTGCATTTTCAATCATCTTCACTATTGTCTTCATAACCTTTATCTAAGTGTAGATGCTCATTCGCTCATAGGTCAATGCTACATCGATTAAAAATTACCCACCGACCACCAACTCACTGACGGCATTCCACCAAATCACCAACAAAAAAGCCACCCAAGGCTCTCACCTCAGATGGCTTTACAACCCCACCAGGCACCCATCAAGGGCGCCCAAGTGGTTAGTTGATCAGTGGAACTGCTCTTCTTCAGTCGAACCAGTCAAGGCTTTCACAGAAGACGAACCGCCCTGAATCACAGTGGTCACGTCGTCAAAGTAGCCTGCGCCGACTTCTTGCTGGTGCGACACGAAGGTGTAACCCTTGTCGCGTGCTGCGAACTCAGGCTCTTGCACCATTTCGGTGTAGTGCTTCATGCCTTCGCCGCGTGCATAGGCGTGGGCGAACTGGAAGGTGTTGAACCAGTTGATGTGGATACCGGCCAGCGTGATGAACTGGTACTTGTAGCCCAGCGCAGACAGGTCGTCCTGGAAGGATGCGATCTGGCTGTCGTTGAGGTTTTTCTTCCAGTTGAACGAAGGCGAGCAGTTGTACGACAGCAGCTTGCCGGGGCAAGCAGCGTGCACAGCTTGCGCGAATTCGCGGGCAAAGCCAATGTCTGGCACGCCAGTTTCGCACCACACCAAGTCGGCGTAGGGGGCGTAAGCCACGCCACGGCTGATGGCTTGCTCCAGACCGTTCTTGACGCGGTAGAAGCCTTCTTGTGTGCGCTCGCCAGTCAGGAAAGGCTTGTCGTTGGCGTCGTGGTCAGAGGTGATCAGGTTGGCGGCTTCGGCATCGGTGCGGGCCAACACGATGGTGGACACGCCCATCACGTCGGCTGCGAAACGTGCAGAGATCAATTTCTCGCAAGCTTCTTGTGTCGGCACCAGGACTTTGCCGCCCATGTGGCCGCACTTTTTAACAGCAGCCAGTTGGTCTTCGAAGTGCACGCCAGCTGCGCCGGAGGCAATCATGTTCTTCATCAGCTCGAAAGCGTTGAGCACGCCACCGAAACCGGCTTCTGCATCGGCCACGATGGGCAAGAAGTAGTCGATGAAGTCCTTGGAACCTGGCTCGATGCCACGGCCCCACTGGATTTCGTCCGCGCGTTTGAAGGTGTTGTTGATGCGGCGCACCATGGTGGGCACCGAGTCGTACGCGTACAGCGACTGGTCGGGGTACATGGTCTCGGATGTGTTGCCGTCGGCGGCAACTTGCCAGCCCGACAGGTACACGGCTTCCAGGCCGGCTTTGGCTTGCTGCATGGCTTGACCGGCGCTGATGGCACCGAAAGCATTGACGTAGCCTTTTTTGGCGCCACCGTTAATTTTGTCCCACAGCTTTTCTGCGCCGCGCTTGGCCAAGGTGTGCTCGATGGGCATGCTGCCGCGCAGACGCACGACGTCGGCTGCGGAATAGCCGCGCTTGACGCCTTTCCAGCGTGGGTTGGTCGCCCAGTCTTTTTCGAGTGCGGCGATTTGCTGTTCACGGCTCAGTTGTTGGTTGAGGTTGGCTGGCATGTCAATGCTCCTTGGGTCAAGTTGAAAATCTGGCGATCAAGGCAGCGATTTCTGCCATGTCGTTGCATCTATTCTAACTCTTGTACAAGACTTATCTTCTATCTTATGTCTTATACAAGACATATTTTTAACTGTTTAAAATCAATAACTTACGAACATCATTTCTCAATGCAAAAAACAAAGTCATGATTTGACACGATCGAACTGAACAAAATCCTTTTCTATTTCACAATACAAAACAAGACGCATGCAGTGTGAAAAAAAGAAAATATTTGTCAATGGCTCAACACCGCAACCCGGCGTCAAAGACCCCAAGAATGCCCGCATGACATGCAAAGCCAGACCTGTCACGGGGTCACAAAAAGCCGGCAACACATTCGATCTGAACACCAGCTCTGCGAGCAGAACCCACACCGCCCAACGCCAAGATGTCAGGACTGCAAAAAGCCCAATATCAGAGCCAAATCAGCAACAACACCTAGAGAAAAATGATTTTTATGCTTGGAAAGTGACACTTTCTCCAGTAGCATCAAGACAGCTGTAAACAAACTGTTTCTCAGCGGCGAATCAACTTCCGACCAAAGGAATTTTCATCATGGCAACTGCGAAAAAAACCCCGGCCACCAAAGCTGCTCCAGCTAAAAAAGCAGCACCGGCCAAAAAAGCTGCTCCAGCTCCAAAAGCTGCTGCACCTGCTAAGAAAGTAGCGGCCAAAGCACCGGCCAAGAAAGCTGCCCCTGCAGCCAAGCGTACACCCAATGCCGCATTCATGAAGGCCCTGACACCCAGCCCGGCTTTGGCCGCTGTGGTGGGTGCCGCCCCTCTGCCTCGCACCGAGGTTGTGAGCAAAATGTGGGTCTACATCAAGAAGCACAACTTGCAAGACAGCGTCAACCGCCGCGCCATCAATGCCGACGACAAGCTCAAAGCTGTGTTTGGCAAAGCGCAAGTGACCATGTTCGAAATGGCTGGCCTGATTGGCAAGCACCTGAAGTAATTCAAAGCCGCACATGAAAAAACCCGCCTTGGCGGGTTTTTTCATGTCTGCGTCTCAGCAAGGGTGCCCATCAGGCACCCGTCCAACATCAACTTTGGGCTTGTTTGTCCAATGCCGCCTGGGTGATGGTGCTCAGGGTTGCACGGGTTGTGATCAGTTCGGGGTCGAGCATCACTTCGATCAGCGTACCTTGCTCACGCTGGAGTGCGGCGATCAAGACGGGCTCAAACTCTTGAGTGCGGTGGATGCGCACGCCCGCATAGCCATAAGCCTGAGCGAGCGCCGCAAAATCAGGGTTTTGCAGTTGTGAGCCGGTCACATGTTGCGGGTATTCTCGTTCCTGATGCATGCGGATGGTGCCGTACATGCCATTGTTCAAAAGCACGATGATGCTTTTACCGCCGTGCTGTACGGCCGTGGCCAGTTCCTGCCCATTCATGAGGAAGTCACCATCGCCAGCAATGGTGAACGCCAAACGCCCTGTCAGCAAATTGGCCGCAATGCCCGCAGGAACACCGTAACCCATGGCGCCCACGGTCGGGGCCAATTGGGTTTTGTGGCCTTTCACCAAGCCGTGATGTCTGTAAAAGCGGTGCATCCAGCTCGCAAAGTTGCCCGCACCATTGGTCAGCACCGCATCTGCGGGCAAATGCTTTTGAACGGTGGCCACGATGGCCGGCATGTCTATGTCGCCGGGCAAGCTTTGCGGCTTCAGGTTGTCCAGATACGCTGAATGTGCCGATCGGGTCCACTCAGACCATGGCACCGCATCCGGTGCAGTCAAGCCCTCCAGTGCATGGGCAGCCGCATTCATGGTCGCCTGAATCGCCAAATCAGCCTGGTATACGCGGTTCAACTCTTCCGCACTGGCATGAACATGGACCAATGTCTGGCGTGTTTTGGGTGCCTGCAGCAACGTGTAGCCGCCGGTGGTCATTTCGCCCAAACGTGGGCCTATGGCCAAGATCAGGTCGGCATCCCTGACGCGTGCGGCCAATGCCGGAGCAATCCCGATGCCCACATCACCGGCATATTGCGGATGATGATTGTCAAAAGTGTCCTGAAAGCGGAAAGCGTTGGTGACCGGTAATTGCCAGTTTTCGGCAAAGCGCTGCAAGGCCTGCGCTGCTGGTGGCGTCCAGCCCCCTCCTCCTGCAATGACCAAGGGCCTGGAAGCCGCCAGCAGCATGGTTCGCAGTGTGCTCAATGACCCGGGGTCACCCCAAGTCTGAACAGGCTCCACTCGACTCAGGGCCTGCGCCTTGACCGGCCGGGTCAGCATGTCCTCAGGCAACACCAAAACCACAGGGCCTGGCCGGCCATTCATGGCCGTGGCAAAAGCACGGGCCACATATTCGGGCAAGCGCTCAGGGTCATCCACTCGCTCCACACGCTTGGCCATGCCCTTGGTTGAAGGGCCAAAAAAATGGGTGTAGTCCATTTCCTGAAAGGCCTCCCGGTCGCGCGTATCGCTGGCCACATCCCCCACAAACAGCACCATCGGGGTGGAGTCCTGAAAAGCCGTGTGCACGCCAATGGACGCGTTGGTGGCACCGGGGCCGCGTGTCACAAAGCAAATGCCAGGGCGGCCTGTCAGTTTGCCCTGCGCTTCCGCCATGAAAGCCGCACCGCCTTCCTGTCGGCAAATCACAAAATGGATGTGTTCACGGTGCAGGTGAAATCCGTCCAGCACGGCCAGATAACTTTCACCTGGCACTCCGAACGCATGGGTAACGCCTTGGGCCAAGAGGCATTCAACTAGCAAGTGGCCCGCTATTTTGGTAGTCATTGGCCCATTTTGCACAAGGCAGGTCAAAGCCGATGTCGCCACGGTGAAAAATCAGACCGGCGCACTGCGCGCGCCAACACCGCGTGCCACGACAGCGCTGAGCAGCAACACGAGTGCAGCCCCCAACAGGGTCGTGGCATACCAACCTTGGTCCATGAAATAACCAAACACCAAGGGGGACAAGGCAAAGCCGACATCGAGGCCCGAATAAACCAAGCCATAAACCCGGCCCGTCGCCCCTTTGGGGGTGGCTTTTTTGATCATCAAGTCTCGGCTGGGGCCGCCCACGCCGACAGCAAAACCTGTTGCAGCCAGCACCCACAGCGTGAACTGGTCACCCAACACGCCACTTGCACACAAGGCCATCAGCAATGCCGCCGTGCTCATGCATGCGGCGACCAGGCGATCACTGGCATGCGCAAAACGTGCGGCCAGAAAACCGCCCACCAACATACCCAGTGCGCCGAACAACATATAGGCCGTGAGTGTGATGGAGGCCACCTCCAGACTCACGCCATGCAGGGCTTTGAGGATGGGCACTGCAAAATTTTGCACCACAGCCAACGTGACCGTCGACAACAGAAAAAACATGAAACACCACCAGACCACGGGCATCCGCACCAGGGCCAGGCCGTTGCTTTGGCCTGGACGGCTTTTGTCCACCGCCGCTGGCGTGGTCTTCACGCTGTCCCGGTTCAGCACCAAAACCACCAGGATCAGTGCGTACAAAGCCGCCGCCGCCAAAAATGCGTGACGCCAGCCCCACCAAGCCGAACAAAGGATGAAAAATGCGGGTGCCATGGCCCACCCCAAGTTGCCCGACAAACCGTGAGCGCTGAAGGCATAGCCCAGCCTGGGGGACGACACGCGCTGATTCAAAATCGTGAAATTGACCGGATGAAAAGGCGCATTGCCAAGCCCCGCCAGCAAGGCCACCGCCATGAGTTCACCGTAACTCTGGGCACGGTAAGCGCACAGGCAAGCCAGGATGAAGAGCACCATCGATGTGAACAAGACCGGTCTGGCCCCCCATCGGTCGACCAGGAAGCCCGCAACGGCTTGCCCAGTGCCCGAAACCACAAAGAACAAGGTGCTCAGCATGCCCAACTCGGCATAACGCCAGCCAAACTCCTGGATGAACACCGGGAACATCAAGGGCAAAAGCAAATGCGAAAAATGCGAGCCGGCATGGCCCAAGCCGACCAATGCCATCACACGGGCATCGTCCCGCCAAGGCACCAGAAGGGCAGCGCCAGAATTCACCGATTGCATAAACACCTGCCAGGCTGCAACGGGCTGACTTTTCAGGAAATGAAAGGCTTGGCGACGCTGCAAAAACCGCAGTGTAGCCTTGATACAGCCGTCGCAAACCAGGTCATCACAGCGAGGGCGCGCAAGGAAGCGCCCAAGCCCTCGCTGTGTCCGCGCGGTGCATCAAGCCGCGTGTTCAACCACTTTGAACTCGAATTGGCCCGGGTGGCGCACAGGGTCCACCGCCACTTCGATGGTGCACTTGGGCGGAAAGCGGCCTTCCAGCAACAGTTTGGACAAGGGGTTCTCCAAGCGCTGCTGGATCGCCCGCTTGAGCGGCCGAGCACCAAACACCGGGTCAAAGCCGACCTTGGCCAATTCGGACAAAGCGGCCGGGCTGACCTTCAAGCTCAGGTCCATGCGGGCCAAGCGCGTCTGCAACACCTGCAGCTGGATCTCGGCAATCGCAGCAATGTGCGCGGCGTCCAGTCCGTGGAACACCACGGTCTCGTCGATCCGGTTCAAGAACTCAGGACGGAAATGGGTCTTGAGTTCGTCCCACACCGCGTCCTTGATGTCTTCGGCAGGTTGGCCCACCATCGACTGGATCAGGTGCGAGCCCAGATTGGAGGTCATCACGATGACCGTGTTCTTGAAGTCGACGGTGCGCCCCTGACCATCGGTCAGCCGGCCATCGTCAAGCACCTGCAGCAAGATGTTGAAAACATCCGGGTGAGCCTTTTCAACTTCGTCCAGCAAGAGCACGCTGTAAGGCTTGCGGCGCACGGCTTCGGTCAGGTAACCACCCTCCTCGTAGCCCACATAACCCGGAGGCGCACCGATCAGGCGGGCCACGGAGTGTTTCTCCATGAACTCGCTCATGTCCATGCGAATCAGGTGTTCCTCGCTGTCAAACAAGAACCCGGCCAGTGCTTTGCACAGCTCGGTCTTGCCCACGCCGGTCGGCCCCAGAAACAAAAAGGAACCGGTCGGGCGATTCGGGTCCGACAGGCCCGAGCGCGAACGGCGAATGGCGTTGGCCACAGCCGCAATGGCCTCGTCCTGACCCACCACACGCTGGTGCAGCTTGTCTTCCATCTGCAGCAGTTTTTCACGCTCACCCTGCATCATTTTCGAGACCGGAATGCCGGTGGCGCGAGACACCACCTCGGCAATTTCTTCAGCCCCCACCTGGGTGCGCAAGAGCCGATGAACCGGCTTCTCGCCGGGCGCAGCTTCCTTGGCCTGAACTTCTTTGAGCGTTTTTTCCAGCGCAGGCAGCTTGCCGTATTGCAGCTCGGCCACTTTGTTGAAATCGCCCTTGCGGGTCAACTCTTCAATTTGCTGCTTGAGCTGGTCAATCTGTTCACGGACCTGCTGGCCGCCTTGGGCCTGCGATTTTTCAGCACGCCAGATTTCTTCGAGGTCGGCCGCTTCTTTTTTGAGTTTGACAATCTCTTCCTCGATCAAGGCAAAGCGTTTTTGAGATGCTTCATCGTGCTCCTTGCGCACAGCCTCCCGCTCAATTTGCAACTGGATCAAACGGCGGTCCAGCTTGTCCATGACCTCGGGCTTGGAATCGATTTCGATCTTGATCTTGGCTGCGGCCTCATCGATCAGGTCAATCGCTTTGTCGGGCAAGAAGCGGTCGGTGATGTAGCGGTGGCTCAATTCGGCAGCGGCCACGATGGCCGGGTCGGTGATGTCCACGCCGTGGTGAATTTCGTACTTTTCCTGCAGACCCCGCAAGATGGCAATGGTCGCCTCCACAGTCGGTTCATTGACCATGATCTTCTGGAAACGGCGC
Source organism: Limnohabitans sp. 2KL-1 (assembly GCF_003063435.1). Lineage (GTDB taxonomy): Bacteria > Pseudomonadota > Gammaproteobacteria > Burkholderiales > Burkholderiaceae_C > Limnohabitans_A. The sequence continues at coordinate 22,439 of NZ_NESL01000005.1, forward strand.
TCCAAAGCGGCGTCTTTCTCGATGTATTTTCGGTACTCGTCCAAGGTGGTCGCGCCCACGCAATGGAGCTCACCCCGGGCCAGTGCAGGCTTGAGCATGTTGCCCGCATCCATGGCACCCTCGGCCTTGCCGGCCCCCACCATGGTGTGCAATTCGTCGATGAACACAATGGTCTGGCCTTCGTCTTTGGCCAACTCATTGAGCACGGTTTTCAGCCGTTCTTCAAACTCGCCGCGGAACTTGGCACCTGCCAGCAAAGCCGCCATGTCGAGCGACAAGACGCGCTTGCCCTTGAGTGAATCAGGCACCTCGCCGGCCACAATGCGCTGGGCCAAGCCCTCAACGATCGCGGTTTTGCCGACACCGGGCTCACCGATCAGCACCGGGTTGTTTTTGGTTCTGCGCTGCAGGACCTGGATGGCGCGGCGTATCTCGTCATCGCGGCCAATGACCGGGTCAAGCTTGCCGATACGGGCTCGCTCCGTCAGGTCAATGCAGTATTTCTTGAGCGCTTCGCGTTGCCCTTCTGCATCGGCGCTGCCCACGGACTGTCCGCCGCGCACGGCCTCAATGGCGCTTTCAAGATTTTTCCGGTTCAAACCATGCTCTTTGGCCATGCGCCCTGCTTCTGTTTTGCTCTCGGTCAGTGCGAGCAAAAACAACTCCCCTGCGATGAAGGCGTCGCCACGCTTGATGGCTTCTTTTTCGGCCGCTTGCAAGAGCTTGACCAGATCAGGGCCCACCTGCACCTGGTCTTGTCCCGTCACCTGGGGCAAGCGGGACACGGCCGCTTCGGCGGCCGAAAGCAAAGCCGGCACCTGAACGCCCGCACGCAGCAAAATGGCTTTGGGCCCATCGTCCTGCTTGAGCATGGTCGCCAACACGTGCACCGGTTCGATGTAGGCATGGTCTTTCCCAAGAGCCAGAGACTGGGCGTCGGACAGGGCTTCCTGGAATTTGGTGGTGAGTTTGTCAATTCGCATGTGTAGATCTCCAATGCCAAACAACTTGTGCTGAAAATGACATTTTCAAGGGTCACACCGTGCGGGCCTATTGCCTAAAATCAAAACATGAACATCCACCAACTGTCTGTGCACCACGACGAACGTCAAGACCGCTTGTTGTTGCGCCTCAATACTCAGGATCTGCAGGAATTCCGTTTCTGGCTGACGCGCCGCATGACGCTGCGCTTGATGCCCGCGATCGAGCAATCTGCGGTGCGCCTTGAGGCGGCACAGCCCGGAGTGGCCGCCACCGATGTGTCGTCTCAACACCTGCTGACTGAGCTCAAACGCGATGCATTTTTAAAACAAGCCGATTTTGCGACGCCGTTCGAGAGCCGGGCGACGCAATGGCCGTTGGGGGCAGAACCCCTGCTCATCACCGATGCCCATTTGACCGTGAAGCCCTCCGGCGCGCTGCAAATTGCTTTTGAAGACAAGTCCGACCCCGCTCAAGCCAAGTCTTGCCAGTTGCACCTTCAAGTGAGTCTCGTGCATGGCATGGTGCACCTGATTCAACAAGCCTGCGAAAAAGCCCAATGGGGGTCTGCAGGGCAATCATCTGTACCGAGCGAAGCCAGCCCGGTGATGCCGCAGGAGCCACCGCGCTACGCCCACTGAGACCTGCAGGCGGTAGCCTACAGGGGGCCCATGCGGCTCAGGCGTTGGACGCCTGGATGCCCCAGCGCGCCAGGGCGGCATCGTCCGACACGCGGGCATCGACCCAGTACGCGCCTTGCGGTGTTTGCTCTTTTTTCCAGAACGGTGCCTGCGTCTTCAGGTAATCCATCAGGAACTCGCAGGCTTTGAAGCTCTCGCCCCGGTGCGCCGACGTCACGGCCACAAAAACAATTTGGTCGGCGGGCAGCAAACGCCCCACCCGATGCACCACACGGGCGGCGTAAAAATCAAACCGCTGATGGGCTTCATCGATCATGGCCTCGATCGACTTTTCAGTCATGCCGGGGTAGTGCTCCAACTCCATGGCCTGAACTTCGTCATGCGCCTGACCGGTCAGCGCACGGGTGTCGCGCACCGTACCCACAAAGCTGCACACAGCACCCACGCGCAGGTCTTGGCCCTTGAGTGCCGCCAATTCCTGCGACACGTCAAAGTCATGGTTCTGAATGCTGACACGGGCTGCCATCACATCAACCGCCCGTGACCGGTGGAAAAAAACCCACTTCACAGCCCTCCGTCAGGGGCGCATTGTCTTGCACCATCTGTTGGTTAAGCGCCATGCGCACCGGGCGCTCAGGCGCAAGGCAATCGCGGTAGTGGGCACCGCGCCCCATCAATTCGCCACGCAAAGCGAGCAGGTCGCTGACTTGGGTCTCCACCGTTTCATGCGACAAACCAATGGATTCACGCAGGGATGCGAAATAGCGCACTTGCACTTTCATGCCAACCACTCCGAAAAAGGCCAGAAATCGACCATTTGACCCGGGGCAATGGTTTGCCCTGCCGGATTGTCCACCACCCCGTCGGCCCACACCACCGAGGTCAGTACGCCCGAACTCTGGTTGGGAAACAGGTCCAGGCCACCTTGCGCGTTGCGGCGTACACGCAAAAATTCTCGTCGCTTGTCGCCCTTGGGCCAATCAAAGTGCGCTGGCAAACGCAGACATGGCGGTGCCGTCGGTACCATGGCTTGCAGCTTCAACAGCAAGGGCCTGACCAACAGCAAAAAAGTCAGGTAACTGGACACCGGGTTACCCGGTAAACCCACAAAATGCGCCACACCCGGGACCGTCTGGCGACGGACTTGACCATAGGCGAAGGGCTTGCCAGGCTTCATGGCAATTTGCCAAAGGGCCAACTCTCCCAAGGACTGCACGGCAGGTTTGATGTGGTCTTCTTCGCCGACAGACACCCCGCCACTGGTCAGGATCAGGTCATGGTGGTCCGCAGCGGTTTTGAGCGCGGCCACGGTGGCATCGCGCCGATCGGGCACGATGCCCAGATCGCTCACCTCGCAACCCAAACGCTGCAACAAACTGCGCAAGAAAAAACGGTTCGAGTTGTAGATGCTGCCGGGCGGCATGTCTGCGGGGGCCACGTCACCCGGCATGACCAGTTCGTCTCCGGTCGAAAACAGGGCCACCTGGGGACGGCGCAGCACCGGCAGGTGCGACAAGCCCAGGCTTGCAGCCAGACCCAGTTCAGCCGGACCCAGCTTCTGACCACGCTGCAAGGCAGTCTGGCCCTGGCGAATGTCTTCGCCACTGCGCCGAATCCACTGACCCGGCTCAGGCACGACGCCAAAACGCACGGCATCGGTCTCTCCCGGCACAGGCTCAGCCTGTTCCTGCATCACGATGGCATCGGCGCCCTGCGGCACTGGTGCTCCGGTGAAGATGCGTGCAGCTTGTCCGGCAGCCAAGGGCTGCCCGTGATGCCCCGCTGCGATGCGCTGACTGACACGCAATGTGGCACCCGGCTGCAACAAGTCGGCACAGCGCACCGCGTAGCCATCCATGGACGAATTGTCAAAAGCAGGCACCTGCAAGGCGGACACCAGATCTTCGGCCAGGATGCGGCCATCGGCCTCGAAGGTCGCGACCGACTCCGAATCAGTCAATGGGGTGATGCGCGTCAGCAATGCGGCCAAGGCATCGTCTAGAGACATCAAGGGTGAACGGGGTGCATTGGTGACCATGGCGTATCAGTCGCAATGCTGGGTGATGTAGGCTTTGACCAAATCGGCATCGGCTTTCATGACCTGTACACGCTTGGGCAAAGCTTCAATGCCATCGAACTGCGCAGGACGCTCAGGCTGGCGACCCAAGGCTTCCACGATCGTCGCGGCGAACTTGATGGGCAAGGCAGTTTCCAGCACGATCATAGTCACCTGCGGATTCAGATGCTCCCGGGCCACTTTCACACCATCGGCGGTGTGGGTGTCGATCATCACGCCGTAGCGGGTAAACACTTGCTGAATGGTCCGAATGCGGTCGGCGTGGGTGCTGCGGCCGCTTTCAAAGCCATACACCGTTGCGGCCTTGGCAAAGCGTGCATCGCCGGACAAATCGAAGAAACCCAGGCGGCTCAGGCCTTCGCCAAAAATGGCTTTGGTTTGGGGGCCGTCCCGCTCAAGCAAATCGAACACGAAGCGCTCAAAGTTGCTGGCTTTGGAGATGTCCATTGAGGGGCTGGAGGTCTCGTGCGTGTCGGCCGTGCCGCGCACGCGGTACACACCCGAACGGAAGAACTCGTCGAGCACATCGTTTTCGTTGGTGGCCACCACCAGACGATCGATGGGCAAACCCATCATGCGGGCCACATGGCCTGCGCAAACGTTGCCGAAGTTGCCGCTGGGCACGGTGAAGCTGACCTTCTGGTCGTTGCTTTGCGTGGCCTGGAAATACCCTGCAAAGTAGTACACCACCTGCGCGAGCAAACGGGCCCAGTTGATCGAATTGACCGTGCCAATTTTGTAGCGTCGCTTGAAATCGAGGTCATTCGACACGGCCTTGACGATGTCCTGGCAGTCGTCAAACACGCCGTCCACCGCGATGTTGTGGATGTTGTCGTCCAGCAAACTGAACATCTGGGCTTGCTGAAAAGGACTCATGCGGCCGTTCGGGCTGGTCATGAACACGCGCACGCCTTTCTTGCCGCGCATGGCGTATTCGGCCGCACTGCCGGTGTCGCCCGATGTCGCCCCCAGAATATTGAGCTCTTCGCCGCGCCTGGCCAACTCGTATTCAAACAAGTTCCCCAGCAACTGCATGGCCATGTCCTTGAAGGCCAGGGTCGGTCCATTGGACAGGGCTTGCAGGTACAGCTCAGGCTTGGCTGCACCGGCAGCTTGGAGTGGCTTGAGCGGCACGATGTGCGGCGTGCCAAACACCTGCTCGGTGTAGGTTTTGGCGCACAAGGCTTGCAGGTCAGCCGTTGGAATGTCGTCAATGTAGAGCGACAAAATCTCAAAAGCCAAAGCCGCATAGCCTTGGCTTTGCCAGACACCACGCAGACGTGTCAGTGCTGCACTGTCCAACTGGGGATAGTTTTCGGGCAGGTACAGGCCACCATCGGGGGCCAAGCCTTCCAGGAGGATTTCACAAAATTGTTTGCGGTCAGCGTGACCACGGGTGGACAGGTAGCGCATCAGTTCAACTCTTCTTTGCGGATCCGCACAATCGGTGCCATCACGGTGGGCAAGGCTTGCATTTGCGCCAGCACATCGTTCAAGGTGCCTTCGCGCGTGTCATGCGTGAGGATGATCACATCCGTCTGGTTTTCTCCGGCTTGGCTGACTTGGTCGGCTTCGCGCTGCAGCACGGCATCGATGCTGATGCCCGCCTCGGCCAACAAACCCGTGAGCTTGGCCAGCACACCGGCCTGATCGGCCACGCGCAAGCGCAGATAGTAACTGGTCACCACCTCGGACATCGGCAACACGCTGAGGCTGCTCATCGCGTCGGGCTGGAAGGCCAGATGTGGCACGCGGTTGAGCGGATCGGCGGTGTGCAAACGGGTGATGTCCACCAGATCGGCGATCACCGCGCTGGCTGTCGGCTCGGAGCCCGCGCCCTTGCCGTAATACAAGGTGGTGCCCACGGCGTCACCTTGCACCATCACAGCGTTCATGGCGCCCTCGACATTGGCGATCAGGCGCTGGGTGGGGACCAGGCTGGGGTGCACACGCAACTCAATGCCTTGCGCGGTGCGTTTGGTGATGCCCAAGAGCTTGATGCGGTAACCGAGTTGCTCGGCGTATTTGATGTCGGCCGCACCCAGCTTCGTGATGCCCTCGACATAGGCTTTGTCAAACTGCACGGGAATACCAAAGGCGATCGCGCTCATCAAGGTCACTTTGTGCGCCGCGTCCACCCCTTCGATGTCAAAGGTCGGATCGGCCTCGGCGTAACCCAGGCGCTGGGCCTCCTTGAGCACCACGCCAAAGTCCAGCCCTTTGTCGCGCATCTCGGACAAGATGAAGTTGGTCGTGCCGTTGATGATGCCTGCCACCCACTGGATGCTGTTGGCGGTCAGGCCTTCGCGCAGCGCCTTGATGATCGGAATGCCACCGGCCACAGCGGCCTCAAAGGCCACCATCACGCCTTTGGCCTGTGCAGCAGCAAAAATTTCAGTACCGTGCACGGCGAGCAAAGCCTTGTTGGCGGTCACCACATGCTTGCCTGCGGCAATGGCTTCCAGCACCAACGCCTTGGCTATGCCATAGCCGCCAATCAACTCGATGACGATGTCAATCTCCGGATTGGCAATCACAGCTCGGGCATCGGGCACCACCTCCACGCCATCCCCCACCACGGCTTTGGCGCGCGCCACATCCAGGTCTGCCACCATGGCAATTTCGATGCCGCGACCAGCCCGGCGCTGGATTTCCTCTTGGTTGCGCTTGAGCACATTGAAAGTGCCACTGCCCACAGTCCCAATGCCCAACAGGCCCACTTTGATCGGTTTCATTCACTTCTCTTTAACGTTGCGCCCGGCATGTCCAGGCTGTTCTTCAAAAAATCAGGCCACCAGCTTGTCGGTTCCAAAGCGCTTGCGTGCGCCGTCCAGAAAGCGTGCCACACGTGAAATTGCCTCGCGCAAATCGTCTTCGTGCGGCAGGAAAACAATCCGGAAATGATCCGACTCAGGCCAATTGAAGCCGGTGCCCTGGACGAGCATGACTTTGGTTTCTTCCAGCAATTGCAGGAAAAAATCCTGATCGTCCTTGATCGGGTAAATCTGAGGGTCCAACTTGGGGAACATGTAAAGGGCCGCCTGCGGCTTGACACAGCTGACCCCAGGGATGGCCGTGATCAACTGGTGCGCGAGGTCACGCTGTTTGCGCAAGCGCCCGCCTTCACCCACCAATTCATTGATGCTCTGGTGGCCGCCCAACGCGGTCTGGATGGCCCATTGACCGGGAACGTTGGCGCACAAACGCATGTTGGACAACATGTTCAGGCCTTCGATGTAGTCCCGTGCCATTTTCTTGTCGCCTGAGATCACCATCCAACCGGCGCGGTAGCCGCAGGACCTGTAACTCTTGGACAAGGAGTTGAACGTCAGCGTCAGCACATCCTCTGACAGACTGGCCAAAGGTGTGTGTTTGACGCCGTCGTATAGCACCTTGTCATAGACCTCATCCGCGAAGATCACCAGCCCGTGTTCACGCGCGATCGCCACGATGCCCTTGAGCAACTCATCGGAATACAACGCGCCAGTCGGGTTGTTCGGGTTGATCACCACAATGCCTTTGGTGCGCGGTGTGACCTTGGCCCTGATGTCGGCCAGATCGGGCATCCAGCCATTGGATTCTTCGCAGAAGTAATGCACCGGCGTGCCACCCGACAAACTGGCCGCAGCCGTCCACAAGGGGTAGTCGGGTGCAGGCAACAACAGCTCATCGCCATTGTCCAACAGCGCATTGGTGGCCATCACGATCAGCTCACTGGCCCCGTTGCCGAGATAAATATCGTCCAGCGTGACACCCAAAATGCCCTGCTTTTGGGTCTCATGCATCACAGCCTTGCGCGCGGCAAAAATGCCTTTGCTGTCAGAGTAACCCGCCGAATTGGGCAGGTTGCGGATCATGTCCTGCTGAATTTCTTCGGGCGCATCAAAACCGAAAACTGCCAGATTGCCAATGTTCAGCTTGATGATCTTGTGGCCGTCTTCTTCCATCTGGCGCGCTCGGTCCATGATGGGCCCCCGGATGTCGTAGCAAACGTTAGCGAGCTTGGCAGATTTCTGAATGGTCTTCAAAGTGACTCCAAAGGCGGTGTGGATAAGGGAAAACCTATAATTTGACCACATTTCGCAAGCCAAATCGCCGCGCCTGACCAGAGTGCAGTCTCTAATCCTGATTCAACCTATTTTTGTAGCCCATGAAACTTCAGCCCGACAAATCAAGCGCGCCCACCATCAGTGCATACGGTCAAGGCTGGATTGAAGTCAACGGCGAACGACACTCGCAATCGCTGATGGTCAGCAGCCTGCCCGGCACACCGCCGGCCCCTTGGGCTGCGGGTCCGTTCGAGTCGCTGTGCGCGGATGACTTCAGCTTTCTTGCCACCCATGGGGCCGAATTGGTTCTCTTTGGCAGTGGACAAAAACTCAGGTTCGCCAAACCTCAGTGGCTGCAAGCCCTGATCAGCCAAGGCATCGGGGTAGAAACCATGGACACGAGTGCGGCATGCCGCACTTACAACATCCTGGCCAGCGAAGGACGCAAAGTGGTGGCGCTGCTTTTGATGGAGTCCTAAAGAATTCATTTTCATATAACCACCACTGGCCTTTCGGTGTGAGCCAATGGGGGGCCTGCTTCAGAGTAAAATATTGGGTTGTCGAGGCTCACAGCCTTTAGCGAAACTGACGCCGGGCACCGGCTTCAATCGCTCAACCAGTCAAGCGAGATAAAGTTCCATGGCGATCGTTCTGAACAAACCCCTCCCCGAATTTGAAGCCAACGCCACCAGCGGCCTGAAAGTTTCGAACATCTCTCATGTGGGCCAAACCGTTGTCCTGTTTTTCTATCCCAAGGACAACACCCCTGGTTGCACCACTGAGGCCATGCAATTTCGTGACAAATACAAAGATTTCGTGAAAGCCGGCGCGTTGGTCTTGGGCGTATCCCGCGACAACATGAAATCACATGACGATTTCAAGGCCAAACTTGAACTGCCTTTCGAGTTGATTGCCGACACCGAAGAAAAAATGTGCCACATGTTTGGTGTGGTCAAAAACAAAATCATGTACGGCAAAAAGGTCAAGGGAATCGAGCGCAGTACCTTCCTCATTGGCCCAGACGGTACCCTCAAACAAGAGTGGCGCGGGCTGAAAGTCCCGGGCCACGTTGAAGAAGTTTTGCAAGCCGTGAAAGACCTGAATAAAGCCGCTGCCGTGGCCTGACGTTCAAGGCCGGTTGTGTCTTGCGGCTCGTGCATAATGATTTCATGCCGCTGAATTTCAGCCCCCCTACCGCCTCATCAGAAAAGCCGCCCGGGTCTCCTGGCGGCTTTTTATTTTTTGGCGTCCGCATTTTCATCCCTCACGAGGCTTAAGTTCATGCCACTGCCACCCGCCCCCACACAACGCGCCAGCCGCTTGACCCACAAAGCATTCGAGCAAAGCAGCACTGAAAGCAGTGCGCCTGAGTTGGTGCAGGTTGAAACCAAAGTCCTGGCTGCAGCCCCCACCGAGCCTCTGGCTCGCGCCACCGCTCCCAAGCGAAACACGCGCAGCCGCAAGGCGCAAGCGCCACATGCTGCGCCTGACCTCGCTGAGCAAATGCCCGCAACTTCAGTACCATCCCCAGCACCAACAACACCGACCGTGCGCGCCAAACGGCGCAATGGACCCAGCAAACTCTTCGTGCTTGACACCAACGTGCTCATGCACGACCCGATGAGTCTTTTTCGCTTTGAAGAGCACGATGTCTTTCTGCCCATGATCGTGCTGGAAGAACTCGACGGGCACAAAAAAGGCATGACCGAAGTGGCTCGCAACGCACGACAAGCCAGTCGCTCGCTCGATGCCTTGGCCTCTGCACAAGGCTCCGATCTGAACAAAGGCTCGCCTTTGAACACCACAGGTTACACGGATGCACTGGGGCAGTTGTTTTTCCAGACCCAGGCACTGGACTTGAGTCTGCCCTTGGCTTTGCCGCAAGGCAAGGCCGACAACCAGATTCTGGGGGTGGTCAAAGCCTTGGGCCAGATGCATGCGCCACGAGAAGTGGTGCTGGTTTCAAAAGACATCAACATGCGCGTGAAAGCACGCGCTTTGGGCCTGCAGGCCGAAGACTATCAAAACGACAAGACGCTGGAAGACGGGGATCTGCTTTACCCGGGCTCATTGGCACTGCCCACGGACTTCTGGATTCGGCATGGCAAAACTGTGGAAAGTTGGCAGCAAGGCACACACACCTTCTACAGAATCAGCGGCCCTATCGTGCCAAGCCTGTTCATGAATCAGTTTGTGTATTTCGAGTCCCCTGGCGAGCCCAGTTTGTACGCCCGAGTGTCCGAGATTCGCGGCAAAACGGCCGTACTCCGCACCCTGAAAGATTTCACCCATCAGAAAAATGCGGTCTGGGGCGTCACCACACGCAACCGTGAACAAAATTTCGCAATGAACTTGCTGACCGACCCGGACATCGACTTTGTGACTCTGGCGGGCACTGCCGGCACTGGAAAGACATTGATGGCACTGGCTGCTGGCCTGACCCAGGTGCTGGATGACCGCCGTTATACCGAAATCATCATGACCCGTGCCACCGTCAGCGTGGGCGAAGACATTGGCTTTTTACCGGGCACTGAAGAAGAAAAAATGGGCCCATGGATGGGTGCACTCGATGACAATCTGGAGTTCCTGGCCAAGGGCGAAGGCGGCAATGCCGGTGAATGGGGCCGCGCTGCGACCAACGAGCTGATCAAGAGCCGCATCAAGATCAAGAGCATGAACTTCATGCGAGGTCGCACCTTCATGAACAAGTACGTGATCATCGACGAGGCCCAGAACTTGACGCCCAAGCAAATGAAAACGCTGATCACCCGAGCAGGCCCGGGCACCAAGATCATCTGCATGGGCAACCTGGCCCAGATCGACACGCCCTACCTGACCGAAGGCTCGTCGGGCCTCACGTATGCGGTGGACCGCTTCAAGGGCTGGGCCCATGGCGGCCACATCACCCTAGCGCGTGGCGAGCGTTCGCGTCTGGCCGACTTTGCCAGCGAGGCGCTTTAAAAACCCGTCCTCGGGTCTCAGTAATCGTCGCTGAGGCCTGAGGCCAGGCTTTCAAAACGGGTCAGGTTCTTCAGGAAGGTCAGCCGGACCGTGCCTGTCGGGCCGTTACGCTGCTTGCCAATGATGATCTCGGCCACGCCCGGATCTTTGGAATCCTTGTTGTAATAGTCATCGCGGTAAATGAACATGATGATGTCGGCATCCTGCTCAATGGCGCCGGACTCTCGCAAGTCGCTCATCATGGGCCGCTTGTCGGTGCGTTGCTCAACGCTTCGGTTCAGCTGCGACAAGGCAATCACCGGGCACTGCAATTCCTTGGCCAGCATTTTCAGGCCCCGAGAAATCTCGCCCAACTCGGTGGCCCGGTTGTCCCCCCCAGAGCCGCCCGAGCCACTCATCAACTGCAAATAGTCCACCACAATCAACCCCAGCTTGCCGCACTGGCGAGCCAAGCGGCGGGCATTGGCCCGCAATTCAGAAGGTGTGAGGCCTGGCGTTTCATCGATGTGCAAGGACACCGTGCGCAGTTTTTCAATCGCTTCAGTCAGTCGTGGCCACTCGTCGTCACTGAGCTTGCCTGTGCGCAAATGACCCTGGTCGATGCGACCAATCGAGCCCACCACACGAACCGCCAGCTGGGATGCACCCATTTCCATGGAGAACACCGCCACCGGCAAACCCTCGTTCAAGGCCACGTGCTCTGCAATGTTGATTGCAAAAGCCGTTTTACCCATGGACGGACGCGCAGCCAAAACAACCATGTCCCCCGGCTGCAGGCCTGACGTCATGCGGTCCAGGTCGTAAAAGCCCGTGGGCACCCCCGTGATGTCGTTGGGGTTGTCGGCCATCTCCTGCACGCGGTCAAGCAGTTCAACCACCAGCGTGTCCATCGACTGGAAGCCCTGCTTCATGCGCGAGCCTTCTTCACCAATGTTGAAGATCTTTTGCTCGGCTTCGTCCAGGATGCGGTCAATCGCCTTGCCCTGAGGGTTGAAGGCGTTGGTCGCGATCTCGTCACTGGCAGAGACCAGTTTGCGCAAAATGGACCGCTCACGCACGATCTCTGCGTAGCGGCGGATATTGCTGGCACTGGGCACGTATTGCGCCAGCGAATTCAGGTAACCCAGCCCACCCATTTCTTCAGCTTTGCCCTGGTTTTGCAATTGCTCATTGACCGTGATGACATCGGCAGGCTTGGAGGCGTTGATCAGGGCACCGATGGCGGCGTAAATGAGTTTGTGCTCGTGGCGATAAAAATCACCATCAACCAGCAAATCTCCGACACGATCCCAAGCGCCGTTGTCCAGCAAAAGGCCACCGAGCACACTGGACTCTGCTTCAATCGAGTGCGGGGGCACGCGGAGCTTGGCCACCTGGCTGTCGCCGGAAAAATCGGAGGGAAATGTGTTCAATGGGGAGGCAAAAACGGCGGACATGGATGGATGGCGTCAAAAGGTCATGGTAGTCGCAAAAACGGATTGGAGCCGGGATAAACCTGTGGATAAGCTCTGAGCATCCGGTGAAAAATGCTGTACGAATAACGGCCAAAAATGAAAAAGCCGCCAGACGCAAGGCCCGGCGGCTTTCTTCAGAACTCAGCAGTGATCAGGCTGTTTCGCCGAGCACCGTCACCGTCACGTCCACCACCACATCAGTGTGCAAAGCCACAGACACTGTGGACTCGCTCACGGTTTTGATGGGGCCATGAGGCATACGGATCTGGGATTTGACCAACTTGTAGCCTTGCTTGTTCAGCTCTTCGGCGATGTCATGGTTGGTCACGGAACCAAACAAACGGCCATCGACGCCAGCTTTTTGCGACAACTTGACGACCAGGCCAGACAATTTCTCGCCTTGGGCTTGGGCTTCGGCCAACTTGGCGGCAGCCGCTTTTTCGAGTTCAACGCGGCGGGCTTCGAACTCGGCCTTGTTGGTTTCGGTGGCGCGGCGTGCACGGCCTTGTGGGATCAGGAAGTTGCGAGCGTAGCCGTCTTTGACTTTGACGATATCGCCCAGATTACCCAGGTTCACAACCTTTTCGAGCAGGATGATTTGCATGGTTGGACTCCTTAGACTTTGTGCTGGTCGGTGTAGGGCAACATGGCCAAAAAGCGTGCGCGCTTGATGGCGGTGTTGAGCTGACGCTGGAAAATGGCACGGGTGCCAGTCAGGCGCGCAGGGATGATCTTGCCGTTTTCGGCGATGAAGTCACGCAATGTGTCCACATCTTTGTAGTCGATTTCTTCGACGCCGGTCACAGTGAAGCGGCAAAAGCGCTTGCGCTTGAACAGCAGTGACTGGGTGTTGCGCTTGGGGCGCTTGTCTTTGTTGAATTTTTTGAACGTGGCCATGGGGCCTCCTGAAATTAATCTTGCTGAAACTCTTGAATGTGCAACACGACACTTTTGCCTTGTCGAGGGGTGGCCAAAAAGCCTTTGAACGTCCAGACGCTGCCTACCGCTTGTTTGACCAGCGTTTCAGCCAGTGACCCGAAGGCCAAGGCACGAAGCTTGAGCTGGACTTTGCGGGCTTGTCCTGCCTCTTGTACTTCAGAGGCATGCTCCAGAATCAAATCCAGAGCGGGCAAACCGGCGGGGGTGTATCGCAGAGCGGCTTGCTCGGCAATACAGGCGGTCAGTTCTGTGCAGTTCACTCCTCAACAGGCACGTGTCAAGCGGCGAATTCGGCTTGTTGTGACTTGCGGGCTTCTTCGCGCTCAACGGTCTTCATCATGGATGAAGGAGCGGTGTCGGCTTTTTTCTTGAGCACAGTCAGGTGACGCAAAACAGCATCGTTGAACTTGAAGGCGTGCTCCAGTTCAGCCATGACAGCTTGGTCGGCTTCAATGTTCACGCACAGGTAGTGGGCTTTGCCCAACTTGTTGATCTGGTATGCCAATTGACGGCGGCCCCAGTCTTCGACACGGTGGATTTGGCCACCGCCGGCAGTGATCATGCCTTTGTAACGCTCCAGCATGGCTGGAACTTGTTCGGACTGATCGGGATGGATCAGCAAAATGATTTCGTAATGACGCATTGAGACTCCTTGAGGTTAACCCAAATGGTTGGAATAGCTGCCCCCAGCGTCTGTCGGGGTGCAGCAAGGCGAAGCCTACTATTATAGCTTGATTTCACAAGCCAACGAATTCACTTGTTACCTTCAAAGAGCAGGTCAACGCTGTTCATGCATCTGCCGCGAAGGGGTCAAGCAAGTAACCAACACGATCACAGCAAAGCCTGCAGGAACACCAAACACGCCCGCCGAAAGCGGCTGAATACCGAACCACAGACCCCCATAGGGGTCAAGACCCCAAAAATGCCTGAAAGAAGGTGCATTGACAAACAAGTAATAAAGCGTGACCCCCAAACCCGACAACATGCCCATGACCACAGCCAAGCGCTGGACACGTGGCCAAAGCATTCCCAAAACCATGCCCGGAAAAAATGCGGCAGCCGCCAGAGAAAATGATGCTGACACCAGCGCCAGAATTTCAGCAGGTTTGAAGGCCGCCACAACGGCCGCCAGCATGGCAACGGCCAGCAAGGCAAATTTGGACAAAATGACCCGCCCCTCTGCCGACCTGGGACCTGGGCCATCCTTGGGCGCCATATCACGCACCAAGGCATTGCTGATGGTCAACAGCAAACCGTCGGCCGTCGACAAGGCTGCGGCCAAACCTCCTGCCGCAACCAGCCCCGACACCACAAAGGGCATGCCTCCGAGTTCCGGGGTTGCCAACATGATCATGTCGGCACCTAATTTCAACTCGCCCAGTTGCAAAATACCGTCGCCGTTGACATCCGAAAATGCGAGCAAACCAGAATCAAGTCTGGCCCACTGGGCCATCCACGAAGGCAGGTCGTCAAAGCTTCGCCCTACCAAGTTATTCAACACCTCAAACTTCACCATCACGGCCAATGCTGGCACGCTGAGATACAGTAAACCGATAAAAAACAAGGACCAAGCCACTGAAGTACGTGTTTCCGCAACCGATGGGGATGTGTAGAAACGGGTCAGCAAATGGGGCAAACCGGCCGTCCCCACCATGAGGCAAAAAACAAGGGCCAGGAAATTCAGACGCGACTCCGAAAACAATCTGGATTCAGCGGCATCGCCATCTGGATCGCCGGTGAAAGATTGCGAATGGGCAGGCATGCCCCCCAAAGCACGCGATTTTTCCAAATTATCTTGCATGGCTTTTGACCATTGCTCACGCGCTTCAAAAGGATCCCGGGGCACGGCCAATAAAGCTCTGCGCACCTGTGCAATCGTCGCAAAATCAGCGCCCTTCGCTTTGAGACTGCGGATTTTCTCCTCCAGCTCCAAACGCAGTTCAACAATCGACTCCTCCACGTTTTGCAAACGCGTCGCGTACAACTTGGCCCTGCGGGCATACTCTTGGCGCACTTGAACTTCGCCAGGATCGTCCATCAAACGCTTTTCAATTTCGGCGATGCGCGACAGCTGATGGCCATACACCAAAGGTGCCACAGGCGAGCCCAACTGCTTGTAGGCCAACCAGGAAACAGGGATCAAAAAAGCCAGCAGTAGCATGATGTATTGCGCCACCTGAGTCCAAGTGATGGCCCGCATGCCGCCCAAAAATGAGCACAGCAACACGCCACCCAATCCGAGCAAAATACCGATCTCGAACTGGACACCCGTCAAACGAGAGGCGATCAAACCGATCCCGTAAATCTGTGCCACCACGTAGGTGAATGAACATAAAACCGAAGCCACAGCGGCGATCAGTCTGGGCCATTGCCCACCATAACGGCGATCAAAATAATCGGGCAAGGTGTACAGTTTCATGGCCCGTAAATGCGGCGCAATCAGCAAGGCCACCAGGCAAAAGCCCCCTGTCCACCCCATGACATAAGCCAGCCCGCCCGGTTGCTGACCGCTGCCCGAAAAACCTTGCAAGTACAGCGCGCCCGCCAGACTGATGAAGGACGCAGCACTCATCCAATCGGCTGCTGTGGCCATGCCGTTGTACATGGCGGGGATGCGGCGACCTGCTACGTAATACTCGTCTTCGTCACTGGTTCGGCCCGAGATGCCAATCAAGGCATAGATCATGACCGTGCTGAACAAAAATATGGGCCCGATCAGATTGCGCGACAAACCCCATTGCTCAGCCCAGGCCATGGCCCCCATCAAGCTGAGCAAAATGAGGATGTAAATCAGGAAGTTGCGATGAAGCCGCCAGCGGTAAGCGGTAGAAATATCCACGTCCCCTGGCTTCGTCATCGCTTGGCCTGACCCGACTCAACGACCCAAATTGGTCCAGGTCTCGATCACCGTATCCGGGTTCAATGAGATCGAACTGATGCCTTGGTCCATCAGCCAATGCGCGAAGTCGGGATGGTCTGAAGGGCCTTGACCGCAAATGCCGATGTACTTGCCCTGCGCCAGGCAGGCTTTGATGGCCTGCGAAATCAAGGCCGTCACCGCTGGATCACGTTCGTCGAAATCCCTGGCGAGCAACTCCATGCCAGAGTCACGGTCCAGACCCAAAGTCAGCTGGGTCAGGTCGTTCGAGCCGATCGAGAAGCCATCAAAAAATTCAAGGAACTGCTCCGCCAGGATGGCGTTGCTGGGCACTTCGCACATCATGATGACTTTGAGGTCGTTTTCGCCGCGACGCAAACCTTGCGTGGCCAGCAGTTGGGTGACCTTCTCGGCCTGACCCAGTGTGCGCACAAAGGGCACCATGATCTGAACGTTGGTCAGCCCCATTTCGCCACGCACCCGCTTGAGGGCTTCGCACTCCATGGCAAACGCTTCACCAAAATCTTCACTGATGTAACGGGCTGCGCCCCGGAAACCCAGCATCGGGTTTTCTTCTTCCGGCTCGTAACGGCTGCCACCAATGAGCTTGCGGTATTCGTTGCTCTTGAAGTCGGACAAACGCACGATGACCGGCTTGGGCCAGAAAGCGGCGGCAATGCTGGCCACGCCTTCGGCCACCTTGTCGACGTAAAACGCACGAGGAGACGCATGGCCACGGGCCACCGATTCCACGGCTTTTTTCAGGTCGGCGTCGATGGCGGGGTAATCCAGGATGGCCTTGGGGTGCACGCCGATGTTGTTGTTGATGATGAACTCCAGACGGGCCAGACCCACGCCGGCATTGGGCAGCTGGGCAAAGTCAAAGGCCAGCTGGGGGTTGCCCACGTTCATCATGATTTTGGTCTTGATCTCGGGCAATACGCCGCGCTGGATTTCGCTGATTTCGGTTTCCAGCAAGCCGTCGTAAATGTGACCGGTATCGCCCTCGGCGCAGCTGACGGTGACCAGCGTGCCTTCGGTCAATTGCTCGGTGGCGTTGCCGCAACCCACCACGGCCGGAATGCCCAATTCGCGGGCAATGATGGCGGCGTGACAAGTGCGCCCACCGCGGTTCGTGACAATGGCGCTGGCGCGCTTCATCACGGGTTCCCAGTTCGGGTCGGTCATGTCGGTCACCAACACGTCACCGGGCTGGACCTTGTCCATCTCGCTGATGTTGTGGACCAAACGCACAGGCCCCGTGCCGATCTTTTGGCCAATCGCCCGACCCTCGGCCAGGATGGCGCTCTTGCCCTTGAGTTTGTAACGCAGCTCTGGCGTGCCTTTGGCCTGACTTTTCACAGTCTCAGGGCGTGCTTGCAAGATGTAGAGCAAGCCGTCAGTGCCGTCTTTGCCCCACTCGATGTCCATGGGGCGGCCGTAATGCTGCTCGATCACCACCGCGTAGCGGGCCAGTTGCTCGACTTCGTCATCGGTCAGGCTGTAACGGTTGCGCAGTTCGGTGGGCACATCCGTGGTTTTGACCAGCTTGCCTGACGCGGCTTTTTCTTGCGGCGTGGCAAACACCATCTCGATCAGCTTGGAGCCCAGGTTGCGGCGGATCACGCTGCGCTTGCCAGCAGCCAGCATGGGCTTGTGCACATAAAACTCGTCTGGGTTCACAGCGCCCTGCACCACCGTCTCGCCCAGGCCGTAGCTGGAGGTAATGAACACCACGTCTTCAAAACCCGACTCGGTGTCGATGGTGAACATGACGCCTGCCGCGCCCAGATCGGAGCGCACCATGCGCTGGACCCCCGCCGACAAGGCCACGTCCGCGTGGGCAAAGCCCTTGTGCACGCGATAGCTGATGGCCCGGTCGTTGTAGAGCGAGGCAAACACCTCTTTCATTTTGTGCAGCACGTCGTCGATGCCGACCACGTTCAGAAAAGTCTCCTGCTGACCGGCAAAGGAAGCGTCAGGCAAATCTTCGGCCGTGGCCGAAGAACGCACTGCAAACGAAGCCTCGGGGTTGCTGCCCTGCAGGCGCACAAATTCTTCACGAATGGCTTTTTCCAGATCGGCCGGAAAAGGCTGGGCTTCGACCATGGCGCGGATCTCGGCACCTGCGGCGGCCAAGGCGCGCACATCTTCCGTGTCCAGGGCGTCCAGTCGGGCGTTGATGCGTTCGGTCAGACCGCCAAAAGCCAAGAACTGGCGAAACGCATGGGCGGTGGTGGCAAAGCCCGTGGGCACCCGCACACCCGATGGCAGCTGGGAAATCATCTCCCCCAGGCTGGCGTTTTTGCCACCGACCGACTCAACGTCGGTCATGCGCAATTGTTCAAAGGGGACGACCAGGGCGGTCTCACTGAAAAGATCAGACATGCAAAGCTCCAAAGTTAAAACCAGGTGCCATGGGGCAGGTCAAGGGCTGTGTTGTTCTTGTGGTTCGCGCGCCGACCGGGGGCCATGGATAATCGAATCATTTTAGGGGGCTTGCTGCCCCTGCCCTTTGAAATTTTTGCACGCATGTCCAAACGCACTGTTTTTTTCGTGTCTGACGGCACTGGCATCACCGCCGAGACTTTTGGCAACGCCATCCTGGCGCAGTTCGACATGAAAACGCGGCATGTGCGACTGCCCTTCACCGACACCATCGACAAAGCGCACCAAGCGGTTCGACAAATCAACCACACGGCCGACACCGAAGGCACCAAACCCATCGTCTTCACCACCTTGGTGAACATGGACGTCCTCAAGGTCCTGCAAGAGCACTGCCAGGGCATGCTGCTGGACATGTTCGGCACCTTCGTGAACCCGCTGGAAAACGAGCTGGGCATCAAGTCGCACCACCGGGTGGGCCGCTTTTCGGACGTGAGCAAAAGCAAGGAATACCACGACCGGATCGAAGCCATCAACTTCTCGCTGGCCCACGACGATGGCCAGTCCAACCGGGATCTGGAATCGGCCGATGTGATTTTGGTGGGCGTGAGCCGCAGCGGCAAAACCCCGACCAGCCTGTACCTGGCCATGCAACATGGCCTCAAAGCGGCCAATTACCCGCTCATTCCGGAAGACTTTGAGCGCAAACAGCTGCCGCCGGCACTGATGCCACACCGCCAAAAAATCTTCGGCCTGAGCATTCATCCCGACCGCCTGGCCGAAATTCGCGCAGAGCGCAGACCCAACTCGCGTTACGCCAGCCTTGAAAACTGCCGGATGGAGGTCTCGGAAGCTGAAGCCATGATGCGCCGCTCAGGCATCCGCTGGCTGTCCACCACGACCAAATCGATCGAAGAGATCGCGACCACCATCCTGCAGGAAATCAAACCGGAACGGCTGATTTACTGAGCCTTGGCGCTGACATGGTGTTCAGCCGGGCGGCCGTCCAAACCCCCAGGCCGGACCTCGCCGGTGTCAAGAGCCCATCAAGTCAAAGTGGCCGCAATGCGCTGGGCGCATTCTTGCGCTTGAGTTGCGTCACGCGCCTCAACCATGACACGAACCAAGGGCTCGGTGCCACTGGCGCGAATGAGCACACGGCCCGAATCGCCCAGCTCGGCTTCTGCCGTCCGCGTGGCCTCCCATAACGGCTGATGGCCTTGCCAATCAAAGCCGGGGGACAGGCGAACATTGATCAGAACTTGCGGAAACAGCGTGATGCCGTCCAGCAACTGCGCCATGGTCTTGCCACTGCCCACACAGGCTTGAAGCACCTGCAAGGCACTGACCAAGCCATCACCGGTGGTGTGCTTGTCCAAGGCGAGCAAGTGACCAGAGCCCTCACCACCGAGCAACCAGCCTTTGTCGTGCAAGACCTCCAGCACATAACGATCACCCACTTTGGCACGCACAAATTGCACACCCCGTTGCTTGAGGGCAACCTCCACCGCCAGATTGGTCATCAGGGTGCCCACCGCACCGGGCACAGCTTCGTCACGGGCCAAACGGTCGGTCACCATCAGGTACAAGAGTTCATCGCCATTGAAGAGTCGCCCCGTGGCGTCCACGAACTGCAACCGGTCGGCATCGCCATCCAAGGCAATGCCGTAATCGGCCCGGTGATCCTTGACCGCCTGTACCAACGCCTCCGGGTGGGTTGCACCCACGCCTTTGTTGATGTTCAGGCCGTCGGGCGAGCAGCCGATGGCGATCACCTCGGCACCCAGTTCATGAAAAACCTTGGGGGCGATTTGGTAGGCCGCGCCATGAGCGGCATCCACCACAATCTTCAGCCCCTTCAGGGTCAGATCGTTGGAGAAAGTACTCTTGCAAAATTCGATGTAACGGCCTGCCGCATCGTCCAGCCGGCGGGTTTTACCCAAAGCGGCAGAGTCCACCCAGACAGGGTCTTGCAGCAAGGTCGCCTCCACCGTCTCTTCCCAAGCGTCCGACAGTTTTTTACCTTGCGCACTGAAAAACTTGATGCCATTGTCGGCAAAAGGGTTGTGGCTCGCGCTGATGACCACGCCCAAAGAAGCGCGTTGTGCTCGGGTCAAGTAAGCCACGGCAGGCGTAGGGACCGGGCCCAGCAACACGACATCCACGCCTGCGGAGTTGAAGCCCGACTCCAATGCACTTTCCAGCATGTAGCCGGAAATACGGGTGTCTTTTCCGATCAACACCGTGGGATGTGCGTCCTGAGCCTTCAAAACTCGACCTACGGCATGCGCCAGATGCAAAATGAAGTCGGGCGTGATGGGGCGTTGCCCCACTGTGCCACGGATACCGTCTGTACCGAAATATTGACGCGCCATGAAGATTCCTAATGATTGCTGACAAGTCTGTGAATTTTAGTCGTACACCCAACTTGGACGACGCTCCTCAAGAGAGCGTACGCCTCCCCACGGATTGTCAAGGCCCCTCGAATTTCAGAACTTGTCCACTTCCCCTCAATTGGAGAGGTCATGTTCATTGTCCTGCTGCCGCATGGCGGACCAAACCTTGAGGGCCTGCACCGTCTCCTGCACATCGTGCACCCGAACCACTGAAGCTCCCCGCTCCACCGCCAACAAGGCCGCCGCCACACTGGCCACTTGTCGTTGCGCAGGTTCTGGCACTCGCCCATCCTGGGTGAGCGCAGCCCCCAATGCCGATTTTCTGGACCAACCCGCCAACACAGGGTACCCCAAGCTCAAAAAATCGGCCTGTCTGGCCAGCAGCTGAAAATTCTGGGCCACGGTTTTGCCAAAACCGATGCCGGGATCCAGCATCAGGCGGGCCCCAGACACCCCCAAGCCCAACAACAGGCTCACACGCTGGTCCAAAAAGCGTTCCACCTCAGTCAGCACATCGCCCGCCATGGTCTCGATCTGCATGGTTTGGGGATCACGGTGCATGTGCATCAAACACACCCCACACTTCGGGTGGCCCGCCACCGCCTGCAGGGCACCCGGCTGGCGCAAGGCCCAGATGTCATTGATGATGTCCACGCCCGCATCAAGAACAGCCTGCATCACTTCGGGTTTGTAAGTGTCCACCGAAATCGGCACCTGCCAGCGAACCGCTTCACGCAAAAAAGGACCCAGCCGCGCCAACTCCTGGTCCAAGGGCACCACCACAGCACCGGGACGGGTGGATTCGGCACCAATATCGAGAATGTCAGCCCCATCTCGCAACAGCTGCTCTGCGTGGCGCAAGGCTTGTGTGGTCTCGGCATGTTGTCCGCCGTCCGAAAACGAATCGGGCGTGAGATTGACAATGCCCATGACTTTGGGCTGAGACAGGTCCAGATCAAAGCGGGTGGTTTGCCAGCGCATGGCTGTTCTTGGGCGGGTTTGGAAGGCGTACATCGGGGTGATTCCAAGAGAAACGGGGCCCGAGGGCCCCGCTGTTTTTGCGCAGATCTTGAAAAATCAAGCGGCCGTAGTGGCTGGCTCAGGCTGAACCGAAGAGGTTCCGCCACCGTTACCGCCACCGGATGGAGGGGTGCGAGGCGTCCAGTCCTTGGGTGGCAAAGGATCGCGCCCGGCCATGATGTCGTCGATCTGGTCCTTGTCGATGGTTTCCCACTCCAGCAAGGCTTTGGCCATGGCGTGCATCTGGGCACTGTGCTCCTCGATCAGGCGACGGGCCAGTTTGTACTGCTCGTCGATGATGCGGCGCACTTCCATATCCACCTTTTGCATGGTGGACTCGCTCATGTTGGTGGTCTTGGTGACCGAGCGGCCCAGGAACACTTCGCCTTCGTTTTCGGCATAGACCATCGGACCCAGCGCGTCGGTCATGCCATAACGCATCACCATGTCGCGGGCAATCGAGGTCGCACGCTCAAAGTCGTTGCTGGCGCCAGTGGTCATCTGGTGCATGAACACCTCTTCGGCAATACGACCACCGAACAACATGCTGATCTGGTTCAGCATGAATTCTTTGTCGTAGCTGTAGCGGTCTTGCTCGGGCAGGCTCATGGTCACGCCCAAGGCGCGGCCACGGGGGATGATGGTGACCTTGTGCACGGGATCGCACTTGGGCAGCAACTTGCCAATCAAGGCGTGGCCCGCTTCGTGGTAAGCCGTGTTGCGACGCTCATGCTCGGGCATGACCATGCTCTTGCGCTCAGGACCCATGAGGATTTTGTCCTTGGCCTTTTCGAAGTCCACCATCTCGACCACACGGGCGTTTCGACGTGCTGCCATCAAGGCGGCTTCGTTGCACAGGTTGGCCAAATCAGCGCCACTCATGCCAGGTGTGCCACGAGCGATCACGCCGGCATTCACGTCCTGACCAATCGGCACCTTGCGCATGTGCACGTTCAGGATCTGCTCACGGCCACGGATGTCGGGCAACGTCACATACACCTGACGGTCAAAACGACCGGGGCGCAACAAGGCAGCGTCCAGAATGTCAGGGCGGTTGGTGGCCGCCACCACGATCACACCCAGGTTGGTCTCAAAACCGTCCATCTCTACCAGCATCTGGTTGAGTGTTTGCTCGCGCTCATCGTTGCCACCGCCCAAACCGGCACCGCGCTGGCGACCGACGGCATCGATTTCGTCAATGAAGATGATGCAAGGCGCGTTCTTTTTGGCGTTTTCAAACATGTCGCGGACACGGGCCGCGCCCACGCCGACAAACATTTCCACAAAGTCGGAGCCCGAGATGCTGAAAAACGGGACCTTGGCTTCGCCTGCAATGCCTTTGGCCAACAGGGTTTTACCGGTACCCGGAGGGCCCACCAGCAGCAAACCACGGGGAATGCGGCCGCCGAGCTTTTGAAACTTCTGGGGGTCTTTCAGGAAATCGACAACTTCCTTGACTTCCTCCTTGGCTTCATCGCAACCAGCCACGTCCGCAAAGGTGACCTGGTTGTTGTTTTCGTCCAGCATGCGGGCCTTGGACTTGCCAAAACTGAAGGCACCGCCTTTGCCGCCGCCTTGCATCTGGCGCATGAAGTACACCCAGACGCCGATCAACAGCAGCATCGGCCCCCAACTGACCAGCAAGGTCATGAGCAGCGAGCCCTCCTCGCGGGGCTTGACGTCGAACTTCACACCACTGTTGATCAGGTCACCCACCAGACCGCGGTCGAGGTAAGTGGCGGTCGTTTTGATGCGGCGGTCGTCGTTGGTGATGGCCAGAATTTCAGTGCCGCCGGGGCTCTCGGAAATGGTGGCGCTCTTGATCCGGTTACCGCGAACCTCTTCGAGGAAATCTGAATAGCCAATGGCGTTCGCACCTGCGACACCACGGTTGTCAAATTGCTTGAACAAGGTGAACAGCACCATGGCAATCACCATCCACACGGCAATTTTGGAAAACCAAGGGTTATTCAAGAGGGGCTCCAATCGAAAAAAAAGACTGTTCTCATTCTAGGCCTGTAGAGGGCGCTGATGGCACCCGGAGGGTGTTTTGGCCCTCTAAAAGGCAGGAATTACGACATCAAACGCCGTGAATCAGGCCCATGCCCACCAAAAAAGTCTCCGAGGACTTGTCCCGGGAAGATTTGGGCTTGATCGGCTTGACCACCTTGAACGTCTCCTTGAACATCTTGACGATCTGGCTGTAACCACTGCCGTGAAACACCTTGACCACCAAAGCACCCTGCGGCTTCATGTGGTTTTGGGCGAACTCCACCGCCAACTCGATCAAATGCTGGACCCGCGCGGCGTCCGAAGACTCGATGCCCGACAGATTAGGGGCCATGTCAGAGACCACCACATCGGCCTGGCGTCCCTCCAAAGCAGCCTCCAGCAAGGCAGCGACTTCGTTCTCACGGAAATCACCCTGGATGAAGTGCACTCCTTCCACTGGGGCCATGGGCAAGATGTCCAGCGCGATGATGCGGCCATTGAGCTCACCCACCGCCGCGCCGTCTGGCGACAAACGGCGGCGCAGGTATTGGCTCCAGGCACCCGGGGCCGAGCCCAGGTCCACCACCAGATCGCCTGGACGGATCAAGCCCAGGGTTTCATCGATTTCCTTGAGTTTGTAAGCCGCCCTCGCCCGGTAACCCTCTTTCAGGGCCAGTTTCACATAGGTGTCGTTGACGTGGTCGTTCAACCACGCTTTGTTGACCTTTTTACTTTTGGTTTTGACTTTCATTCTTTTGCGTCCTTGCGGGGATAATACGGGGATGCCCCAAATACAACTCACACCTGCCGAGCGCAAAGTTTTTCGCGCCGATGCCCACCACCTCGATCCGGTCGTCATGATCGGCGGCGATGGCCTGACTCCTGCCGTCGTCAAGGAAACCGAAGCCGCCCTGAACGCGCATGGCCTGATCAAGATCCGCGTACTGGGCGATGACCGTGCCGCACGTGAAGCCATGTTCGCCCAACTGGCCGACCAACTCAACGCAGCGCCCATCCAGCACATCGGCAAACTGCTGATCCTCTGGCGCCCACAGCCGGAAAAAATCAAAGAGGTTGACGAAGACCGTAAAGCCGGCCCACGCGACTTCAAGATCCTCAAGTACAGCTCACGCGGCGGTCAGCGTCCTGAAGTCAAAACCGTTCGCGTACTGGGCAACCAGCGACTGGCCGCTGGCGGCCAAATCAAACGGGCCAAGCCCAAGCAAAAGTCGGTCAAAAAAGGCCGCCACGACTGAATGCATTTCTGCCCGAATCGGGCAGATAGCGCCCATAAAGGCCGTTTCACAACGGCCTTTATTTTTCAAACGTAAGACACGCCCACAATCTCGTAACGGCGCACACCGCCCGGAGCCTGCACTTCGGCCACATCGCCCTCTTCCTTGCCAATCAAGGCGCGTGCAATTGGGCTGCTGATATTGACCAGGCCCAGCTTCAAATCGGCTTCGTCCTCGCCCACGATCTGATAGGTCACGGCCTCGCCCGAGCTCTCGTCTTCCAGCTCGACGGTGGTGCCAAACACCACACGACCACCCGCATCCACCGTCGCCGGATCGATGATCTGGGCGGCCGACAACTTGCCCTCGATTTCTTGAATCCGACCTTCGATGAAGCCTTGACGGTCTTTGGCTGCATCGTATTCGGCGTTCTCGCTCAGGTCCCCCTGGGCGCGCGCTTCGGCAATGGCCTGGATCACGCCAGGGCGGTCCACCGTTTTGAGGCGGTGCAACTCGTCCTTGAGTTTTTCAGCACCACGTTTGGTGATCGGGATGGTTGACATGTTCAGTTCTCCAAAAGCAAACCGCCGAGTGTTGAGACTCGGCGGTCATTGTCTGCATTATGCCTTGCACCCAAGCAAGGGTGCAGGGCGAGGGGCAAGGTTTCAGGCCATCAATTGCGCGTGCATTTCCTGGATGGAAATCACACCCAGCTGATCCATGTACTTCATGCCTTCCACAGCCGCTTCCGCGCCTGCGATGGTGGTGAAAGTCGTGACACGGTTGAGCAAGGCTGAGGTACGGATGTGACGTGAATCGGCAATCGCATTGCGGCGCTCTTCGACCGTGTTGATCACCAGCACGACTTCGTTGTTCTTGATCATGTCCACGATGTGGGGGCGACCTTCGGTCACCTTGTTCACCGTGGCACAAGCTACACCAGCAGCATTGATCGCATGGGCAGTGCCTTTGGTGGCAATCAAAGCAAAGCCTTGTGCGACCAACTGGCGAGCCACCTCAATGGCACGCGGCTTGTCATTGTTTTTGACCGAAATGAACACCTTGCCCGATGGCGTGCCGTCGGCCTTGGTTGGGCGTGGCAGCTTGGTGCCTGCGCCCAACTGGCTCTTCACAAAGGCTTCACCAAAGGTCTTGCCCACCCCCATCACTTCTCCGGTCGACTTCATCTCGGGGCCGAGGATCGTGTCCACACCCGGGAACTTCACGAAGGGGAACACCGCTTCTTTCACGCTGAAATAAGGTGGCGTGACTTCTTGGGTGATGCCTTGCGATGCCAGCGTCTGGCCCGCCATGCAGCGCGCTGCCACCTTGGCCAACTGGATGCCCGTGGCTTTGGAAACATAAGGCACGGTGCGTGAAGCGCGTGGGTTCACTTCCAGCACGTAAATCACGTCTTTGCCGTCGACGTGCTGGATGGCGAACTGCACGTTCATCAGACCCACCACGTTCAGAGCACCGGCCATGGCGGCCGATTGGCGCTTGAGTTCGGTCACGGTTTCAGCAGACAAAGAGTACGGCGGCAAGGAGCAAGCCGAGTCACCGCTGTGCACACCCGCCTGTTCAATGTGTTCCATCACGCCACCGATGAAGGTTTTGCCTTCGGGGTCGCGCAGACAGTCCACATCGCACTCGATGGCGTCGTTCAGGAAACGGTCCAACAACACAGGTGAATCGTGCGACACCTTGACCGCTTCGCGCATGTAGCGCTCCAAGTCACGTTGCTCGTGCACGATTTCCATGGCACGGCCACCCAGCACGTAGCTGGGGCGCACGACCAGCGGGTAGCCCAAGGCGGCTGCTTTTTCCAGCGCTTCGGGCTCGGTGCGGGCTGTGGCGTTGGGTGGCTGACGCAGGCCCAAGGCTTGCAACAACTTCTGGAAACGCTCGCGATCTTCGGCCGCGTCGATCATGTCTGGGCTGGTGCCGATGATGGGCACGCCGGCCGCTTCCAAGTCCAAAGCCAACTTCAAAGGCGTTTGACCGCCGTATTGAACAATGACGCCGGTAGGCTTTTCCTTGTCGACGATTTCGAGCACGTCTTCCAAGGTGACAGGCTCGAAGTACAAGCGGTCCGAGGTGTCGTAATCGGTCGACACGGTCTCGGGGTTGCAGTTGACCATGATGGTTTCATAGCCGTCTTCGCGCATGGCGAGAGCCGCGTGCACGCAGCAGTAATCGAACTCGATGCCCTGACCAATGCGGTTCGGGCCGCCACCGAGCACCATGATCTTCTTGTTGGTGGTCGGTTCGGCTTCGCACTCGGCGTCGCCCACGCCGAAGGTGTTGCCATTACCTTCGTAACATGAGTACATGTACGCGGTGTCGGTCGAGAACTCGGCCGCACAGGTGTCCACGCGTTTGTACACAGGGCGAATGTTCAGGGCATGGCGGCGTGCGCGCACCACATGCTCAGTCGTTTTGAGCAGCTTGGCCAGGCGGCGGTCCGAGAAGCCTTTCTTCTTGAGCGCACGCAGCTCTTCGGCAGTGATCGCCTCCAGCGTGGTGGTTTCAAGTTCCAGCTCGATTTTCACGATCTCTTCGATCTGCACCAGGAACCAAGGGTCGATTTTGGTCAAGGCAAACACCTCGTCCACGCTCAGGCCCATGGCGAATGCATCACCCACGTACCAGATGCGCTCGGGGCCAGGCTCACCCAGTTCTTTCTCGAGCACTTCGCGGTCCTGGGTTTTTTCGTTCATGCCGTCCACGCCCACTTCCAGACCGCGCAGGGCTTTCTGAAAGGACTCCTGGAAGGTGCGGCCCATGGCCATCACCTCGCCCACCGATTTCATCTGGGTGGTCAAGCGGCTGTCGGCGGTCGGGAATTTCTCAAAAGCAAAACGTGGAATCTTGGTGACCACGTAGTCGATCGAAGGCTCGAACGACGCGGGCGTTGCACCGCCTGTGATTTCGTTGCGCAGCTCGTCGAGCGTGTAGCCCACAGCCAGCTTGGCCGCGACTTTCGCAATCGGGAAACCCGTGGCTTTGGACGCCAAAGCCGATGAGCGGGACACGCGGGGGTTCATCTCGATGACGACCATGCGGCCATCTTTGGGGTTGATGGAGAACTGCACGTTCGAGCCGCCCGTGTCCACACCGATCTCGCGCAACACAGCCAAAGAGGCGTTGCGCAGGATTTGGTATTCCTTGTCGGTCAAGGTTTGTGCCGGTGCCACGGTGATGGAGTCACCAGTGTGCACACCCATGGGGTCCAAGTTTTCGATCGAGCAGATGATGATGCAGTTGTCCGCCTTGTCGCGCACCACTTCCATCTCGTACTCTTTCCAGCCGAGCAAGGACTCTTCAATCAACAACTCGGTGGTAGGCGATGCCTCCAGACCGCGTTTGCAAATGACTTCAAATTCTTCAGGGTTGTAGGCAATGCCGCCGCCCGTACCACCCAACGTGAAGCTGGGGCGGATGACGGTGGGGAAACCCAATGTCTTTTGCACATCCCAAGCTTCTTCCATGCTGTGGGCGATGCCGGAGCGGGCCGATCCCAGACCGATTTTGGTCATGGCGTCTTTGAACTTCAGGCGGTCTTCGGCTTTGTCGATGGCTTCTGGCGTGGCACCGATCAGTTCGACTTTGTATTTTTCAAGCACGCCGTTGTGCCACAGGTCCAAAGCGCAGTTCAGCGCAGTCTGGCCGCCCATGGTGGGCAAGATCGCATCGGGGCGCTCTTTGGCGATGATCTTCTCGACCGTCTGCCAAGTGATGGGCTCGATGTAAGTGACGTCGGCCGTGGCCGGGTCGGTCATGATCGTGGCGGGGTTGCTGTTGATCAGGATGACTTTGTAACCCTCTTCGCGCAGTGCTTTGCAAGCCTGCACGCCGGAGTAGTCAAACTCGCAGGCCTGACCAATGATGATCGGGCCTGCGCCAATGATGAGGATACTTTTGAGGTCTGTACGTTTTGGCATGTTTCGGTACTTGTATATTTCTTTAACAGTGCAGTCTGTGCTTCAGTTGAGGCTTGCGGTGGCCAGCTTGGCGCCAAACCACACAAACAGTCCACCCACGCAGCTGGACAGACCGGCCGACAGGCGCTGACGCTGGCGGAAAGCCTGAGCCAATCGAACACCGGCAAAAATCAGGGCAGACAAATAAACAGCACTGAACGTCATGACAATGACGCTCAGTATCAAAAATGGCACTGCGGGTGTTTCATAAGTTGGTTCGATGAATTGAACAAAGAACGACAACAAAAACAAAATGGCCTTGGGATTGAGCAAGCTGATCGCCAGGGCCCGCTTGAACGGACTGGCCAAATGCGCCGGACTTTCGGCCGTGGGGGTCTTCGGCAAACTCGCGTCTGTGGCATGCCACGCACGGAATGCAGAACGAATCAGATTCAGGCCCACCAAGGCCAAATAAGCCGCACCGGCATACTTCACCACCATGAACAATGCCGGGTGGGCGCGCAGCAAGCTGGCCGCGCCCAAGGCGGTCAGCGCCAACAAAATGGTATCGCCCACAAAAACACCCAAGGCACCCTGGTAGCCCGCTTTAACACCACGGGCCGTGGCCACCGACAACACGAACAACGAATTGGGGCCTGGCAGCAAAATGATGCCCAGCGCGCCCAGCACGTATGTCCAAATATCGGTGACGCCGTAAAAACTCATGACTTGCTCGCCATCAACTGGATGAAGCGGTCAAAGAGGTAAGCGATGTCGTGCGGGCCTGGCGATGCCTCAGGATGACCCTGGAAGCAAAACGCAGGCTTGTCGGTGCGGGCCAAACCCTGCAAAGTGCCGTCAAACAAAGACACGTGGGTGGCACGCAAGTTGGCGGGCAAAGATTTTTCGTCCACCGCAAAACCGTGGTTTTGGCTGGTGATGGACACGCGACCCGAGTCGAGGTCTTTCACAGGGTGGTTCGCACCATGGTGGCCGAACTTCATCTTGAAGGTCTTGGCGCCACTGGCCAAGGCCATGATCTGATGACCCAGGCAAATGCCGAATGTCGGGATGCCGGTTTCAATCAACTCGGCCGCCGCTGCAATCGCGTAATCACAAGGCTGTGGATCGCCAGGGCCATTGGACAAAAAGATGCCATCGGGTTTGTGTTGGAGCACTTCGGCTGCGGGTGTCTTCGCAGGGACCACAGTGACTTTGCAACCGCGCTCAGCCAACATGCGCAAGATGTTTTTCTTGACACCGAAGTCATACGCGACCACATGGAACTTGGGCGCTGTCAAGTTGCCGTAGCCTTCGCCCAATGCCCATTCAGTTTGCGTCCATTCATACGACTTGGACACCGTCACTTTTTGCGCCAAATCAAGGCCAGCCATGTCAGGTGCGCCTTTGGCAGCAGCCACCGCTTGGTCGATCACCGCTTGAGTGACTTCTTGGCCTTTGGCCAAACCCACAATGGCACCGTTTTGCGCACCCTTTGTGCGCAATAAGCGTGTGAGTTGACGGGTGTCGATGTTGGCAATGGCCACGGTCCCTGCATCCGACAAGTAGCCAGACAAGGTTTGGCTAGAGCGGAAGTTGCTTGCGACCAAAGGCAAGTCTTTGATGATCAAGCCTGCAGCATGGACTTTGTCAGCTTCGATGTCTTCCGCGTTGACGCCGTAGTTACCGATGTGCGGATACGTCAGGGTGACGATCTGCTGGCAGTAGCTGGGGTCGGTGAGGATTTCCTGGTAGCCGGTGAGCGAGGTGTTGAACACCACTTCGCCGACTGTGGAGCCGGTGGCTCCAATCGAGTTGCCGATAAAGACCGTGCCGTCTGCGAGCGCCAAGATGGCGGGCGGGAAGGTTCCCTGAAGAGACAAAAGCACTGGGTTCTCCGGAATAGTTCGGGTACGCCTCAGCGCTCATCAGAGATGCGATCTCTTTTTGGCTGCTTGTTCGAGGAATGGACCTGGGATGGGCTGTGGCGTACGGGTTGATGCGGGAAAGCCTCCCATTATAGCTGAGGACTGCTCGAAAACCCTGACACAAAGTCCTCAAAACGGGCGGGGCAAGCCCTCAAATGACCGCCGTTGAACTGGCATGCAAACAAATGGCAGCCGCCGTGGCAACGTTCAGCGACTCCTCACCGCCGGGCTGGGCGATTCTGACTTTTTGCTGCGACAGCGCCATCAAACTTGCACTCACGCCCTGCCCTTCATGACCGAAGACCCAGGCACACCGTGACGGCAAATCACCGCGGCGCAACAACTCGTGCAGAAAAGGTCCCTCATGAGAGCTCGTGGTCAACACCGGGACTTGCAGCAATGAAACATCGCTCTGGCTGACCGACTCAACCAAATGCAAGCCGAAATGCGCCCCCATTCCCGCCCTGAGGACTTTGGGCGACCACAATGCAGCCGTTCCTTTGATGGCCAAGACTTGTCGGTAACCAAATGCCGAAGCACAGCGCAAAATAGCGCCCACATTGCCCGCATCTTGCAAACGATCCAGCACCACCGTCGATGCGTCAGACAACAAGGCACTTTGCGCGGGCAATGCAACCACAAAACCCATGCGGGCAGGCGACTCCAAACCACTCAAGCTTGAAAACAAGGCATCAGGCATAAGGATCACTTGATCGCTCAGATGGCCCCATTGCGCACCCTGCTCTGCCCAGAAGGACTCGGTCATCACCGCATGAAGAGGCAGAACACCCCGCTCAACCGCTGCACGGCACAAATGATCGCCTTCCAGCCAGAACTGCCCGGCCTTACGGTAGCCTGTACTGTCTTGAATCAGCCGACGCAAAGCCTTGATGAGCGGGTTATCGCGGGAAGTAATCAGGTTCATCGCAGACTCCTGGCCACCGGCGCAAACGTCTTGCGATGACAATCAGCCGGGCCATGTGCTTGCAAAGCAGCCAAATGTTGCGCCGTGCCATAGCCTTTGTGCTGATCAAAACCATACACGGGATAACGCTCATGCATCAGATTACACAGGCGATCTCGGTGCACCTTGGCCAAAATGGACGCAGCAGAAATGGCCGCCACCAAAGCATCACCTTGAACAATCGCCTCGGCGCGGATGTCCAACGCAGGCAAGCGATTGCCATCCACCAGCACGATTTGAGGTCTGAGGCGCAAACCCTCTACGGCACGCTTCATGGCCAGCATCGTGGCTTGCAAAATATTGAGTTGGTCAATTTCTTCCACCGTGGCTTGCGCGATGGAAAAACACAAGGCTCGCGCCCTGATGTCGTCAAACAAGCGCTCGCGACGTTTGGCCGTTAATTTTTTGGAATCGTTCAGACCTGAAATGGGGTTCAAATCGTCCAGGATCACGGCAGCAGCGACGACCGGGCCAGCCAAAGGACCTCGCCCAGCCTCATCTACGCCTGCGGCGAGGCCAGAGACACCAAAATTGAGTGGGGCCTGCTCAGGCCTCAAGGACTTTTTCGAGGGCATGCGTGGACAATTTGGCTGTATCTCGCTGCAACATCAGATGCAGCGCTTGAAAACGGGACTGTAAAGCATCGGCCCGATCGGGTTGTGACAACCAAGCCAACGTGGCTTTCGCCAAAGCCTCGGGCGTGCACTGATCCTGCAGAAACTCTGGGACCACGAAATCTTCACAAAGAATGTTGGGCAAACCCACCCAAGGCTGCAGCTTTTGACGCCTCATGATTTGCCAACTGATCCAATTCATGTGGTACCCAATCACCATGGGGCGCTTGAACAAGGCCGCTTCCAGAGTGGCGGTACCGCTGGCGATCAAGGTCACATCGCATGCGGCCAAAGCCTGATGTGACTGCCCCTTGAGCAAATGCAAGCCAGACAAGGCCCCTGCAGTGTCCACCAAATTTTGCACCTGAGGCAGCAAACCAGGGATGGCGGGCAACACAAACTGCAGCGATGGGTTTTGACGCCGCATCAGCTGTGCGGCCCGAATAAACCGGGGCGTCAGGTGTTCAATTTCCGAACGACGGCTGCCGGGCAACAAAGCCACCACGGGACGTTCAGAATCCAGACCCAAAAGTGCCCTCGCTGCCTGACGGTCGGGGGTCATGGGGATGGTCTGGGCCAATGGGTGACCGACATAAGTGGCGTCAATGCCCGCTCGCGCCAGCAACTCTGGCTCGAACGGGAAAATGCACAGCATGTGGTCCACGCTGCGCCGGATTTTTTCGATGCGCTCAGGCCGCCACGCCCAGATGGAAGGACAGACAAAATGGACGGTCGGGATACCCGCTGCCTTCAAATGGGTTTCGAGATCGAGGTTGAAATCTGGCGCATCCACACCGATGAACACATCAGGTGGCTTGGCCAGCAAGCGCTGCTTGAGCTGCTCCCGAATGGCCACAATGCCGCGGTAATGCCGCAGCACCTCCACATAACCCCGAACGGCCAAGCGCTCATGGGGCCACCAGGCATCAAAACCGAGCGCGGTCATGCGAGGCCCCCCGATGCCATGCCCCCGGGCTTGCGGCCATCGGGACTGAAGCCCCTGAATCAGCAACCCGGCCAGCAAATCACCTGAGGCCTCGCCAGCCACCATGGCAAAGGACAAAGCCCCCGAAGGGGCTTGCTGCATGTCGGGCAAAGCGTCAGAGTTCAACGCACGATTCCGCGCTGTGGCGATGCCTTGGCCAAAAATTCGAGCATCATCTTCACATCTTCAGCAGCATCAGGCGTTTTCTCGCTCAATGCCGCAATGCAGGACATGGCATCGGCCAAAGACAAACCGTCGCGGTAAAGTGCTTTGTGCATGGCCTTGACCGCGGCGATGCGCTCTGGCGAAAACCCTCGGCGACGCAGGCCCTCAAAGTTCATCGAGCGCGCCTGGGCAGGCTGGCCCTGCGCCATGACGAAGGGCGGCAGATCGGCAAACAACAAGGAATTCATGGCGGTGAAGCTGTGCGCTCCGATGCGGCAAAACTGGTGCACCACCGTGAAGCCGCCCAAGATCACCCAGTCATCGACCACCACATGTCCGGCCAGTTGGGTGTTGTTGGCAAAAATCGTGTGGTTGCCCACCTGGCAGTCGTGCGCCAAGTGCACATAAGCCATGATCCAGTTGTCGTTGCCCACCGATGTCACAGCCCGATCACCGGGCGAGCCGATGTTGAAAGTGCAAAACTCCCGGATCGTGTTGCGATCCCCGATCACCAATTGGCAAGGCTCGTTGTTGTATTTCTTGTCCTGCGGCACCGCACCCAAGGAACTGAATTGAAAAATCCGGTTGTCACGACCAATGGTGGTGTGCCCCTCGATGACGCAATGGCTGGCCACAGTGGTCCCTGCACCGATGCGCACATGCGGCCCGATCAACGAATAAGGTCCGACCGTCACCGAGTGATCGAGTTCAGCCCCCGGACTGATGATGGCTGTAGGATGGATCTTGCTCATGACGCTCAAGCCTGAGGAATTTTCCGCATGGTGCACATCAGTTCTGCCTCGGTCGCGATCTCATCGCCGACTTTGGCACGCGCCTTGAATTTGAAGATACCCGCCTTCATGCGGTCAAGTTCGACTTCCAGAATCAACTGATCACCCGGCTCCACTGGACGCTTGAAACGTGCGCCATCAATGCCGGCAAAGTAGTAAACCGTCTGGTCATCAGGGGTTGTTCCCAGCGTGTCGAAAGCCAGCAGAGCTGCCGCCTGCGCCAAAGCCTCCAGCATCAGCACTCCAGGCATCACCGGACGATGCGGAAAATGTCCCAGAAAATGGGGCTCATTGATGGACACATTTTTCAGAGCCTTGATTCGCACGCCTTTCTCGAGTTCCAGCACACGGTCCACCAGCAAGATGGGATAGCGATGGGGCAGCTGTTTGAGAATTTGGTGAATGTCCATCATGGTCATGTTTCCTTGTTATTTTGGATATCGATTTCCAGCGCCTTTATGCGCTCGCGCAATCGGGAAAGCTGTTTCAGGCTGGCAGCGTTCTTTTCCCAATTGACATTGCTGTCCAGCGGGAACATCCCGGTGTAATGACCAGGCTTCAAGACAGAGCGCGTCACCACAGAAGCTGCCGAGATATGAACATGGTCGGCCAAAGTCAAATGCCCCAGGACCACCGCGCCACCACCGACAGTACAGTGAGCACCAATGCGCGCACTGCCCGCCACACCGGCGCAACCGGCCATGGCCGTGTGGGCGCCGATGTGCACGTTGTGGCCAATCTGGATCAAATTGTCCAGTTTGACCCCGTCTTCAATCACGGTATCGTCGAGCGCACCACGGTCAATGCAGGTGTTGGCACCAATTTCCACATCGTCGCCGATCCGCACAGCGCCCAACTGCTCAATTTTTTCCCACTTTCCATCGTGCAAGGCAAAGCCAAAACCATCCGCCCCGACCACCACTCCCGGATGCAGGATGCAGCGTGCGCCCACCGTGCAATCCTCAGCCAAGGTCACACGCGACTTGAGCACAGTACCAGGGCCTACTTTGGCACCTCGCTCAATCACACACAAAGGGCCGACCACCGCGCCATCAGCGATGACCGCATCAGGGTCGATCACCGCTGTAGGGTGGATGCTTGGGCCGGCTGTTCGGCTGTGCGACTGCTTCCACAAGCGGGTCAATCGAGCGAAATACAGGTAAGGATCTTCGGTCAAGATGGCAGCAGTTTTGGCGGTAACAGCAGCCTCAAATGCAGGCGACACGATCACGCAACTGGCCAAACTGGCCGCCAACTGGTTTTGGTATCGGGGATGGCTCAGAAAACTGATCTGATCCGACTGAGCCGTTTGCAATGGTGCCAAGCCCTGAATGCTCAAATCAGGGTTCCCGTGCAAACGCCCACCTAACCGTTCAACAATGAAGCCCAGCGTGAGCGCCACGGTGACCAACCGGTCAGAACCGGTTATTTGCCAGCAGAGGCGTTGAGCGCCTTGATGACTTTTTCGGTGATGTCGTGCTTGGCGTTGACATAAACAGCCTCTTGAAAAATCACATCGTATTTCTCGGATTCGGCCACTTGTTTGACCGCACGGTTGGCACGCTCGACCACGATTTGCTGCTCTTCGTTTTTACGGGCATTGAGGTCTTCCTGAAATTCCCGGCGCTTGCGCTGAAATTCGCGGTCTTGCTCGATCAGTTGTTTTTGGCGGGCCGTGCGCTGAGACTCAGCCAGCGTAGGCGCTTCGCGTTCAAATTTCTCAGAGGCTTGCTTGAGATTGTTGCCGGTTTCCACCAACTCTTTTTCACGCCGGGAAAATTCCTGCTCCAGCTTGGCCTGCGCTTGTTTGGCGGTTGCGGCCTCTCGGAAAATGCGCTCCGTGTTAACAAAGCCCATCTTGAAATCCTGAGCCTGAGCAACGCAAGTCAGAGTGGCGGCTGCAGCCAGCACAACCATGGAAAAATTTTGGCGAAACGAGTTCATTAGAAGGATGTTCCGATTTGGAATTGAAGTCGCTGGATTTTATCGCCAGTCTGCTTGCGAATCGGTGTGGCATAGGAAAAACGCAAGGGGCCCATTGGTGATATCCAGCTCAAACCCACACCAGCGGAGACTCGCAAATCGCCGAAAGACACCGTTTCATCCTGCCCAAAAGCACGACCTGCATCGGTGAATCCAAAGAGCCGAAGTGTTTTGTCGTTGCCAGCCCCAGGAAACGGCGTGATGAATTCCGCGTTGAACACCAATTTCTTGGGTCCCCCCAAATAAACGGGGACTGCACTGGTTGAATTGGTGACCTCTGAAGGACCCAGGGTGGACTGCTCGAAACCTCGAACACTGCCCAGGCCGCCCACGTAAAAGTGTTTAAACAACGGATAGTCCTGGCCGTTGAGACCCTGCCCCCAACCCACATCGGCGTTGAATGCCAATGTGTACTTTTTGCTGAGCGGAAAATACTGCTGAAACTGGTAGCTCGCTCGCGCATAGCGGACATCACCGGCCAGGCTGACATCGGCATTGATGCGCTGCAGGGCACCTTTGGTCGGAACCAAAGCGCTGTCGCGCTGATCTCTGGCCCAACCCAAAGTGAATGGCAACGCTGAACTGGTAGAGCCAAATTTCTCGGCGTATTTCCGATACGCGTCCGGCAACCCGGTGCCTTCACGAATCTCGGTTTGCTCTGCATTGATACCCATGAAGACCGTATCCGACTCGGTGACGGGCACCCCAAACCGCAGACCGGCACCCGAGTTGATCAAACTGTAAGCGTTGACATCGCCCAAGTAAGGCCGAGAAGTTCTGTGAAACACATCGACGGTTCTGGAAATGCCGTTCTGCGTGAAATAAGGATCCGTGGTGCTCAAGACCAGATTGCGGTTGAACTTGCTGGTATTGACCTCAACCGCCAGGTAATTGCCCGATCCAAAAGCATTTTCCTGGCGAATACCAAAACTCAAAGCCACTTTTTCTGCGGACGAGAAACCGGCGCCCAGCGAGATACTGCCAGTTGGTTTTTCGGCAACCGTGAACAACAAGTCCACCTGATCAGGTGCACCGGGCACCTCCACCGTTTCGACATTGACGTCGGTGAAATAACCCAGTCGATCCACACGATCACGAGACAGACGGATTTTGTCACCGTCGTACCAAGCCGCCTCGAGTTGCCGGAACTCGCGACGAATGACTTCATCCCGAGTGCGGTTGTTGCCTGCCACCTGAATGCGTCGCACATAAGCCCGGCGTGAAGGGTCTGCTTGCAAGACGAACTGGACACGGTTGCTTTGACGGTCAATTTCAGGCTTGGCCTCCACCCGTGCGAATGCAAAACCAAATTTCCCGAAATAGTCGGTGAAAGCCTTCGTGGTTTCGGCCACAGTTTCGGCGTTGTAGGGCTTACCCACCTGCATCTTGATCAAGGCCTTGAACTCATCGGCACGGTCCAAGTAATTACCTTCAAGCCTGACCCCAGAGATGACAAAACGCTCACCTTCTGTGATGTTAATGGTGATCGCCATTTCTTGTTTGTTGGGCGACATAGCCACTTGCGTGGAGTCAATGCGGAACTCCAGAAAACCCCTTGACAAATAAAAGGACCGCAAGGCTTCCAGATCAGCGTTGAGTTTCGTGCGGGCGTAGCGGTCAGATTTCGTGTACCAGCTCATCCAGCCACCGGTGTCCAGATTGAACTGGTCACGAAGCGTTTCGTCAGTGAAGGCCTTGTTGCCCACAATGTCGATCTGACCAATTTTGGCTGGCCCCCCCTCGGTGATGGTGAATGTCAAATTCACACGGTTGCGATCAACCGGTGTGGCGGTGGACAGCACCTGCGCACCATAAAGGCTGCGGCTGATGTATTGACGTTTGAGTTCTTGCTCGGCTTTGTCGGCCAGCGACTTGTCATAAGGACGGCCCTCGGACAAGCCCACATCCTTCAAGGCTTTGACGAGCACGTCCTTGTCAAACTCCTTGAGCCCGATGAACTCAACCGATGCGACAGAGGGCCGCTCCTCGACCACCACCACCAGAACATCGCCTTGGGTTTCCAGTCGCACATCCTTGAACAGGCCAAGTGCGAACAACGCACGAATGGCCGCGGCCCCTTTGTCGTCCGAATATTGGTCACCGACACGAAGTGGCAATGAGGCAAACACCGTACCAGGCTCGATGCGCTGCAAACCCTCCACACGAATGTCACGCACGGTGAAAGGATTCACCGCCCAAGCGGGCAGACTCAGCATGGCGCATGCCAAGACCTTCAGGGCAGAAGGAACAATGGTCGTGCGAATATCAGGAAAAATCATGGTGCAAACGTTCAAAAACTAAAGCCATTTTCAGGGTTGAAAATCCAGCTTTGAAATCCCGCCGAAACGTTCGCAACAGCCAGCAAGGCATGTACGTCCATCCTGTCAGGTAGGCCTGCTTGTCACGGCAAACGGGCTCAAGCATCCAAAGATAATACATCAGGTGACGGGGCCGACTGCCTTGTTCTGCCCTTGATGACCGCCTGTATTTTTATGACATGCGGGACAAGTTTTGTTCGGCTTTCTGGCGACTGTATGCGTCCAGCGCCAACAAATCATCCAGACACATCGGCGCTGCGCAAACCATGCTGTCAAGCGTGGCCCGATTGAGCTCGTGAATCTGGTCGAAACGGATGCGCTTATTCAAAAACGCATCTACCGCAACCTCATTGGCAGCATTCAGGATGGCACAGCTGCCCGGCGCGCCCCGCAAGGTTTCCCAAGCCAGGCTCAAGCCAGGAAAACGCAGCAAATGCGCCGGCTCATCCATGGCCTCAAAAGTCATGGCGGCCAGTGCGTGAAAGTCCAGCGCAGCAGCACCCGACTCAATGCGCTCAGGCCAGCTGAGACCGTAGGCAATCGGTACACGCATGTCAGGTGTGCCCAGCTGCGCCACCACTGAATGGTCGCGGTACTGCACCATGGAATGGATGGTGCTTTGTGGGTGAATCACCACCTCCAGCTGCTCCGCAGACATGCCGAACAAGTAACTGGCCTCAATCACTTCCAAAGCCTTGTTCATCATGGTGGCCGAATCTACAGAAATTTTGCGTCCCATGACCCAATTGGGATGGGCACAGGCCTGCTCGGGCGTCACATCCCTGAGCGTGTGCGGATCGCGGCTACGAAACGGCCCCCCGGAGGCCGTCAGGATGATCTTTTGCACACGCCGCTGCCAACTCGAAGGATCTTCAGGCAAAGATTGAAAAATGGCCGAATGCTCGCTGTCGATCGGCAACAACAAGGCCCCGCCCTCACGCACGGCGCGCATGAAAACCTCGCCACCCACCACCAAGGCTTCTTTGTTGGCCAACATCAACCGCTTGCCCGCTCGGGCTGCAGCGATGCAGGGCGACAAACCAGCAGCCCCCACGATGGCCGCCATCACGGCGTCCACCTGGGGGGCCGAAGCGACTTCGTCCAAAGCAGCTGCGCCCCAACGCACCTGCACCGCCAAACCCTCGGCCGCAACCCTGTCCGCCAACAGCCTGCCAGCCGACTCCTGCACCATCACGGCCACCTCAGGCTGAAACCGGGCACACTGAGCCAGCATCAAATCCACTTGGCTGGATGCGGTCAGAGCATGGATGCGGTATTGCCCGGGATGGCGACTGAGCACATCGAGCGTGCTCGCGCCAATCGATCCGGTCGATCCCAAAATGGTGATGCACTGTACTTGGCTCATGCGCGAATTCTCCAATTCAAATCCAGGCCACGAGCATCATGGCCAAAGGCAATGTGGGCAGCAAGGCGTCCACACGGTCAAGCACGCCGCCATGACCCGGCAGCAATCCCGAACTGTCTTTCATGCCGGCACTGCGCTTGACCAAGGATTCGACCAAATCACCGACAACGCTCATGGCTGACATGAACAACAAAGCTGGAATCGCCACCCACCATCCTTTGGCCAGCAACAGCGTGTAAAAACTGGGCACAAGAACCCCAGCGCTTTGGTCATAAGCAGACCAGCCCCAGGCCACCAAAAAGACACCCAGCATGCCACCAAAAACGCCTTCCCAACTCTTGCCTGGGCTGATGGCAGCGGCGAGTTTGACAGCCACCCATCGTCCACCGAGCGCACGGCCAAAGAAATAAGCAAATACATCGGCAGCCCACACCAACACAAGCACCGACAACAAGAAGTTAACGCCTCGCTGGTGGGCCTGCGCCAGAGCCAGCCAAGCCAAAACCAGCAAAAACAAACCGACCCACCAGCGCACAATGCGGGGCCAAAGCAGCCAGCCAGACACACCACGCTGAATCATCCAGGCCCCAAGCAAAACCCACATGGCCCCCGCCACCAGCCACAACTGCGGCGGCGTGGATTGCACCCAGCCTGCTTGCGCTGCAATGGCACAGGCCGCCGCACACACCAAAGCACCCAGCCAAGCCTGAACTGCGCCCACGCCATTGAGACGCCCCCACTCCCAGGCCGCTGCAGCAATCAAAACCACAGTAAAAAGCATGAAGGGCAAAGGATTGGCCGCAAACAAAGCTGGCAGCAGCAAGGCCAACAAAACCAGGGCGGTGATAACGCGTTGTTTGAGCACGGATTCTCCAGAAAAAAAGGCCGCCAATGGGCGGCCAGTCAGGCCGTGCAAAGCCACGGCGCGGGATTCAAACTCAAACCGCCATGATCTCTTGTTCTTTGGAAGTCACCAACTGATCGATCTCGGTCATGCGCTTGTCGGTCAGTTTCTGGATGTCGGCCTCGGCACGCTTTTGATCGTCCTCGGACGCTTCCTTGTCCTTGACCAGCTTCTTCACCGATTCGTTGGCATCACGGCGCAGGTTGCGGATCGCGATCTTGCCATTCTCACCTTCAGTGCGGGCCAGCTTGGTCATTTCCTTGCGACGCTCTTCGCTCATAGGGGGCATCGGCACACGAATCAAATCGCCCATGGAAGCGGGGTTCAGACCCAATTCGCTCTCACGGATGGCCTTTTCGATCTTGGCACCCATGCCTTTTTCCCAAGGCTGCACGCTGATCGTGCGCGAGTCCATCAAGGACACGTTGGCCACTTGCGACAAAGGCACCATGGAGCCGTAGTAATCGACATGGATCGTGTCAAGCAGGGCTGGATTGGCACGCCCGGTGCGAATCTTGGTCAAATTGTTTTTGAAAGCCGCCATGGATTGCTCCATTTTGGTTTCGGTTGTTTTTTTGATGTCTGCAATCGTCATGGGGTTCTCCTCGTCAGAACAGTCTCAAGCATAAACCAGGGTGCCTTCGTCTTCGCCCAGAACCACGCGCTTGAAAGCACCGTTCTTGATGATCGAAAACACCTTGATCGGCAGCTTCTGGTCGCGGCACAAGGCAAAAGCCGTGGCATCCATGATGCCCAGGTTGCGCGAAATGGCTTCATCGAAGCTGATTTCACTGTAACGGGTGGCCAAAGGGTCTTTTTTGGGATCGGCAGAATAAACCCCGTCCACCTTGGTGGCCTTCAAGACCATCTCGGCACCAATTTCAGCGCCCCGCAAAGCGGCGGCCGTGTCGGTGGTGAAGAATGGGTTGCCGGTGCCCGCAGCAAACACCACCACTTTGCCCTCTTCGAGGTATTGCAAAGCCTTCGGGCGAACATAAGGCTCAACCACCTGGTCAATGCCAATCGCCGACATGACACGTGCCGTCAAACCGGCTTTGTCCATGGCGTCGGCCAAGGCCAAAGAGTTCATCACGGTGGCCAACATGCCCATGTAGTCGGCGGTGGCGCGGTCCATACCGACAGAGCCACCAGCCACCCCCCTGAAGATGTTGCCACCGCCAATCACCACCGCCACCTGTACACCCAAGCGGGTCACTTCAGCGATTTCTTCGGCCATGCGAACGATCGTGGCGCGGTTGATGCCAAAGGCATCGTCCCCCATCAGGGCTTCGCCTGACAGCTTGAGCAAAATGCGCTTAAAGGCTGGCTTGGCTGAAGACATGATGGGCTCCTTGAATATCAATGTGGACGATGATGAGGTGACAACGCAGCAGGGCAATGGACTCAGGCTGCGCCTTGAGCGGCAGCCACTTGCGCGGCCACTTCAGCCGCGAAGTCGTCGACTTTCTTCTCAATGCCTTCGCCGACCACGTACAAGGTGAAAGCCTTGACGGTGGTGCCAGCGGCCTTGAGCATTTGCTCGACGGTCTGCTTGTCATTCTTGACGAAGGACTGGTTGAACAAAGACACTTCTTTCAGGTACTTCTGAACAGAACCTTCAACCATTTTGGTCACGATGTCGGCAGGCTTGCCCGACTCAGCGGCCTTGGCGGCAGCGACCGAGCGCTCTTTTTCAATCAACTCGGCTGGCACTTCGGCGCTGGTCAAAGACACAGGCTTCATGGCGGCAACGTGCATGGCCACATCTTTGGCAGCGGTTTCGTCACCGTCAAACTCGACCAACACACCGATGCGGGTGCCGTGCAGGTAATTGGCGATCTTGGCACCACCGGCTGCGCGCTTGAAGCGGCGAAAGCTCATGTTCTCACCGATCTTGCCGATCAGGCCCTTGCGCACTTCTTCCAAAGTGGGGCCAAAGCCGTCCTGGCTGTAAGGCAATTCGCCCAATGCAGCGATGTCGGCAGGGTTGTGTTCGGCCACCAACTTGGCAGCGGCGTTGGCCAATGCCAAGAAGCTGTCGTTCTTGGTCACGAAGTCGGTTTCGCAGTTGACTTCGATCATGGCGCCTGTGGTGCCATTGACAAAGCTGGTCACGACGCCTTCGGCGGTCACGCGCGAGGCGGCCTTGCCAGCCTTGGTGCCCAGCTTGACGCGCAGCAGCTCTTCCGCCTTGGCCATGTCGCCTTCGGCTTCGGTCAGGGCTTTTTTGCACTCCATCATGGGGGCGTCGGTTTTTGCGCGCAGTTCAGCGACCATGCTTGCGGTAATTGCAGCCATTTGATTTCTCCGTATTCAGTCTAAAAGTCAGATTAAAAAAAAGGGGCCACGAAGCCCCTTTCATCGAGTCTTGGGAACTCAGGCAGAAGCGTTGGCTTCTTCGACGAATTCGTCAGCGCCTTCGGTCACGGCCTTGACCACGTCGTTGACCGCATTAGCACGGCCTTCGATGATCGCGTCAGCGATGCCACGGGCGTACAAAGCCACGGCCTTGGCCGAGTCGTCGTTGCCGGGGATGATGTAGTCGATACCTTCGGGCGAGTGGTTGGAGTCCACCACACCGATCAATGGGATGCCCAGCTTCTTGGCTTCCGAAATGGCAATCTTGTGGTAGCCGACGTCGATCACGAAAATTGCGTCAGGCAAAGCCGCCATGTCCTGGATGCCACCGATGTCTTTTTCGAGCTTTTCCATCTCGCGCTTGAACATCAGCTGTTCTTTTTTGCTCAGGCTTTCGAGGCCGACTTCTTGCTGAGCCTTCATGTCCTTCAGACGCTTGATCGAGGTCTTGACGGTTTTGAAGTTGGTCAACATGCCGCCCAACCAGCGCTGGTCGACGAAAGGCACACCAGCGCGCTGGGCTTCTGCAGCCACCAGCTCACGGGCCTGACGCTTGGTGCCCACCATCAAAATGGTGCCGCGGTTGGCAGACAGCTGCTTGGCGAACTTGATCGCGTCCTGGAACATCGGCAGCGATTTTTCCAGGTTGATGATGTGAATTTTGTTGCGGTGACCAAAGATGAACGGGGCCATCTTGGGGTTCCAGAAGCGGGTTTGGTGACCGAAGTGGACACCGGCTTCCAGCATTTCGCGCATGGTAACGGACATAAAAATACTCCAAAGGTTAGGTCTAAAACCCGATCCACTGATCGCGCACAGCCTGCAAAACAGGGAGCGCAACACCTTGACGGGACGGGTTCGCGGATGTACTTTGCCGAATTTCGGTCACTGCTTGGGCATCATGTTTGACATGACACTCAAAAGACAGCGCCCGAGCTCTGCAAAGCCTTAGGATTATAGCATCCTGACCCACCTGAAAGCGCCCTCTTGCATGAAAGCTGACCTGATCGCCACCCGGCAAACCATCCGGACTGGGTCCACGAATCCCCAGGCCGTCGCAGAAGCTTGTCTGGCCGTGGCACAAAGCCCCGCTTGCAAGCATGTCTTCATGCAACTGACGCCCGTGGCGCTGCAACAAACAGCCAACCAGCCCCAAGCGGCCCAAACCCCGCTCGCTGGCCTCGCGGTATCCATCAAAGACCTGTTTGACGTTCAAGGGCAAATCACCCAGGCC
The DNA here is from genome assembly GCF_003063435.1 of Limnohabitans sp. 2KL-1. GTDB lineage: Bacteria > Pseudomonadota > Gammaproteobacteria > Burkholderiales > Burkholderiaceae_C > Limnohabitans_A. The sequence continues at coordinate 66,980 of NZ_NESL01000005.1, forward strand.
GGCTCGGTCGTTCTGAAAAATCAGCCCCCTGCGGCCGCAGATTGTGCAGCCGTGGCGCGTTTGCGGGCTGCAGGCGCGGGCCTGGTCGGGCGCACGAACATGGTTGAGTTTGCCTTTTCGGGCGTGGGCACCAACCCCCACCATGGCACACCTGCCGCCTGGGACGGCCTTTATGACCAGCCCGTCGGTACCCCCGGGCAGCCCTATGTGCCTGGTGGATCCAGCTCGGGCGCAGCCGTGTCGGTGGCCACGGGTGCCGCCTTCATCGGTCTGGGCTCGGACACGGGCGGCTCCATCCGGGTGCCCGCCGCCTTGAACGGCATCGTGGGCTTTAAAAACACCGCCCGCCTGGTGCCCACCACAGGCACCCTGCCCCTGTCCACCACCCTCGACACCGTTTGCGCCATGACACGCACGGTGCGCGACGCGATTTTGGCCCACGAAGTGCTGTCGGCCAGACACGTGCCCAAGGCGCAGCGCCCCCTGTCGGGCTACCGCTTGGCGGTCGTCAGCAGCCTGATGCAAGATAACATGGACGCCACGGTGTCGCGGGCTTTTGAGCGCAGCCTGAATACGCTGCGCTCTGCCGGGGCACGCATCGACGAGATCCATCTGAGCGAGCTGAACGAGTTGGCCCCCATGATGAGCACGGGCGGCTTCAGCCCGGCCGAGGGCTTTGCTTGGCACCGTGAATGGCTGGAGCGGGACAGTGACCATTACGACCCCCGCGTCCTGCAGCGCCTGATGCGCGGATCTGGCATGAAAGCACATGAATACATGGATTTGGTGCAGGCCCGCCAGCAATGGATTCGCCGCGTCGAAAAAGCGCTGGTGGGTTACGACGCTGTGCTCTCGCCCACCACCCCCATCACCGCGCCGACAATCAGTGCCGTGGCCCCGGGGACCGAGCGCGATGCCGAGTTCTTCCAGGTCAACGGCTTGTTGCTGCGCAACACCAGCGCCGTGAACACACTTGACGGCTGCGGCATCTCCCTGCCTTGCCACGCGACGGGTGAGCTACCCGTGGGCTTGATGGCCTGGCACGCGGCCATGCACGACGACACCATTTTGCAGCTGGCCTTACTGCTCGAACCCTTGTTGCAACAGCACTGAAACCATGCACTTCCTGAGCCGCTCACACGCCCGGCCTATCCTGGGGGCAGCGCAGGTGCGGCAGCTCGAACCTGCGCTCCAGACCCTCAGCCCCACGCCGCTGATGCAAAGCGCGGGGTGGGCCTGCGCCCGGCTGGCACTGGCCGTGGCGCCGCATGCCCGGCGCATCTGGGTCGCCGCAGGCCCGGGCAACAACGGCGGCGACGGTCTTGAGGCCGCTTTGCACCTGCACCAATGGGGCAAAGAAGTACTGGTCAGCTTGATGAGCTCAACTGGACTCAGCCCGACAGATGCCCAAGCGGCATTACAACGGGCGCAACAAGCGGGCGTACGCATTGAATCCGGCATGCCCAGCGAATGGCTGCAGCAAATGGACGCACAGGACCTGTGCATCGACGCCCTGCTGGGCATCGGTGCCTCGCGGCCTTTGAGCGCTGACTTGCAGGCCTGCGTGCAGGCCATGCAAGATGGCTTGGCACCGATTCTGGCGATTGACGTGCCCACCGGGCTGAACCCGCAATCGGGCCAGTGGCTGGGTTTTGAAACCGGCCACACCTTGGCCGTGCGGGCAGACCACACCTTGAGCCTCATCGCGGTGCAGCCCGGTCTGCTCATGGGGCATGGGCGCGATGCCAGTGGCCAGATCTGGCTCGAAAACCTGGGCTACCAAGCCAACCAGCACCGTATGCCGCCACTGGCTTGGCTCAATGCGCCCTACGCAGCAACACGCAAGCCCCACGCCAGCCACAAAGGCAGCCACGGCGATGTGGCGGTGATCGGTGGCGAGGGCATGGCCCTACACGGCATGGACATGCGCGGCGCAGCCGTTTTGGCGGCCACAGCCGCCTTGCACGCAGGTGCCGGGCGCGTCATCTTGAGCCTGCTGTCCGGCCAAGCCAGCGACAGCGCACCGCCTGACGTGATGCAACGCGAATTCAAGCGGCTTGAGCTGGAAAAACTGCATGTGGTGTGTGGCTGCGGCGGCGGCACCGCTGTGGAGGCAGTCTTGCCCGAGGTGCTGCAGCGCAGCGCCTGTCTGGTGCTGGACGCCGATGGGCTCAACGCCGTGGCGAACGACAGCGCACTGCAAAACGCACTGCGCCAACGGGGCTCAAGACAATCCACCGTGATCACACCCCATCCGCTGGAGGCTGCCCGGCTGCTGGGCTGCAGCACGGCCCAGGTGCAAAACGAACGCTTGAAAGCAGCGCAAGAATTGGCCGAGCGTTTCCAATGCAGCGTAGTCCTGAAGGGTTCGGGCACCGTGATCGCCGCGCCCGGACTCACCCCACGCATCAACATCACGGGCAACGGCCGACTGGCCATCGGCGGCACGGGCGATGTGCTGGCCGGACTCGTGGCCACCCGCATGGCGCAAGGCCAAAACACTTTCGAGGCCGCCTTCGAGTCGGCCTGCGCAGCGGTGGCGCAGCACGGCCAAGTGGCCGACGCCTGGCCACCAGGCGAAGCCCTCACCGCCAGCCGACTGGCTCAGCGCCTGGTCTGAAGGGCCTCAACACAGAGCCTGGCCTGAACCGCCTCAGCGCCGGGGCTTGGTGGTTCTGGCACCCTTTTTCTTGGCGGCCGCTTTTTTCACCGAAGCCTTGAGGGCCTGAATGGGCGGGCGATTGCGTTCTGCATCGGCCAGGCGACGGTCTTGAACGCCCCGCTTTTTGTCTCGCCCGCCTTCAGTCGGTGCCGACACGCCTTTGTCGCGCATCGCACGCGGCACCAAATCGTCACCTGCTGTCACCAGCCGGAAGTCGATCTTGCGCCCGTCCAGGTCCACCCGGCTGACCTGCACCTGTACCCGGCTGCCAATGGCGTACCGGATGCCCGTGCGCTCGCCTCGCAACTCCTGGCGCAACTCGTCGAAGCGGAAATACTCCCCCCCCAGCTCGGTGATGTGCACCAGCCCTTCCACATACAAAGTGTCCAAGGTCACAAAGATGCCGAAGCTGGTGGCCGCAGACACCACGCCGCTGTATTCCTCGCCCAAATGCTCGCGCATGTACTTGCACTTGAGCCAGGCTTCCACATCGCGGCTGGCCTCGTCGGCCCGGCGTTCGTTGGCGCTGCAGTGCAGACCCGCGGCCTCCCAGGCGCGCTGATCGGCGGCCGACATGCGCACGCGTGGTGCAGACGACTCGGGCGCATCGCCCTTGGCCGCGCGGCTTTTCTCCAGCCGTTTGCTCAGCTTGGCATGCGCCTCGCCCGGCACGGGCAAGCTGGGCAAAGTGTATTTACGGTCCAACAAAATCGCCTTGATGACCCGGTGCACCAGCAAATCCGGGTAGCGCCGGATCGGGCTGGTGAAATGGGTGTAGGCCTCATAGGCCAAACCAAAGTGCCCGCTGTTAACCGGGGTGTAAATGGCCTGCTGCATCGAGCGCAGCAGCATGGTGTGGATCTGCTGCGCGTCCGGGCGGTCCTTGGTCGCGAGCGCGATTTTCTGGAACTCGCTGGTGTGCGGCTCGTCGCTAATGCTCATGCCCAGACCCAGCGCCTTGAGGTAATTGCGCAGGATGTCTTTCTTCTCGGCCGTGGGGCCTTCGTGCACCCGGAACAAGCCGGGGTGCTTGCCCTGCTGGATGAAGTCAGCGCTGCAGACGTTGGCCGCCAGCATGGCTTCTTCAATCAATCGGTGCGCTTCGTTGCGCACACGCGGCACGATCTTTTCAATCCGTCCGCTCTCATCGCACACGATTTGCGTTTCGGTGGTTTCAAAATCCACAGCGCCGCGCACCGCACGCGAAGCCAGCAAGGCTTTGTACACGTCCTGCAAATTCATCAGGTCGGTCACACGCTCCTTGCGTTTGGCCGCCTCCGGCCCACGGGTGTTGGCCAAGATCGCCGCCACCTCGGTGTAGGTGAAGCGCGCATGACTGTGCATCACCGCCGGGTAAAACTGATAGGCGTGCACATCGCCCTTGGCATTGACCAGCATGTCGCACACCATGCACAAACGGTCCACATCGGGGTTGAGCGAGCACAGGCCGTTGGACAGCTTTTCGGGCAGCATGGGGATCACGCGGCGCGGAAAGTACACGCTGGTGGCCCGGTCGTAGGCATCAATGTCAATCGCGCTGCCGGTTTGCACATAGTGGCTCACGTCGGCGATCGCCACCAGCAAACGCCAACCCTTGCCACGGCCGACCTTGGCCGGTTCGCAATACACGGCGTCGTCAAAGTCGCGGGCGTCTTCACCGTCAATCGTGACCAAGGGCACATCGCGCAAATCGACCCGGTCCTTGCGGTCCTTGGCCAGCACCTTGTCGGGCAGGCCTTTGGCCTGGTCAATGCAATCGGCCGAGAACTCGTGCGGCACGCTGTATTTGCGCACGGCAATCTCGATCTCCATGCCCGGATCATCAATTTCGCCCAGAACTTCTTTCACACGGCCCACCGGCTGTCCAAACAAGGCAGGCGGCTCGGTCAACTCGACCACCACCACCTGACCAGGCTTGGCCGTACCGGTCGCCCCTTTGGGAATCATCACGTCCTGGCCGTAACGCTTGTCTTCGGGTGCCACCAGCCACAAACCTCCCTCGTGCAGCAAGCGACCGATGATGGGCTGCTCAGGGCGCTCGACAATCTCAACAATGCGGCCCTCGGGTCGGCCCTTGCGGTCCTGGCGCACGATGCGCACCTTGACGCGGTCCTTGTGCAGCACAGCACGCATCTCGTTGGGCGACAGGTAAATGTCCGACTCGCCGTCTTCGCGAATCAGAAAGCCATGGCCATCGCGGTGACCTTGCACCTGGCCTTCGATTTCGTCCAGCATCCCGCTGGTTGGAGCTAATTTTTTAATATACAATCCTTGGATTCCTGAGATGCCCAGATGGCGGAATTGGTAGACGCACTAGTTTCAGGTACTAGCGAGTAACATCGTGGAGGTTCGAGTCCTCTTCTGGGCACCATCTTAAACAAATAAGAAGAACAAAAAGCCGATGACTGCAAGTCATCGGCTTTTTTCTTATGGCGCATTTGGACCATGGCAAAAATTTTGAACATTTCTTCCAGCGCGCCCAAAGAAGCGACTTGAACCCCCTATAATTCATTTCACCCTGAGGCGCCCAGATGGCGGAATTGGTAGACGCACTAGTTTCAGGTACTAGCGAGTAACATCGTGGAGGTTCGAGTCCTCTTCTGGGCACCAAGCTTATCGAATCAGATAAGTTAAAAAAACGATAAGCCGTTGATTGCACATCAACGGCTTTTTTGTTGCCGGTAACACCATTCGTGAAGCCCAAAGTCGGCGCATCCAAATCCGAAACCACAAGGCATCGCAGGGCAGCCCGAAGGCTGCTCGGCGTCGTACCAGACACCTTCAAACAGGCACCCCCACCAAATCGTGGCCTTCTACGCGCACGATGCGCGCACGCGTGAACTCACCCACTTTGAGGGTTTTGCTGAGCTTCTCCGGAGGCGACAAACGCACCACACCATCGATCTCAGGGGCATCACCAAAGCTGCGCCCAACCCCGCCGCGCCGGCCCATGGCTGGTGCACTGTCGACCAATACCTGCAAGGTTGAACCCACACGCTGGTGCAAACGGGCAATCGACACCTCTTCAGCCACCGCCATGAAACGGGCACGGCGCTCCTCGCGCAGCGCCTCAGGCAACATGCCCGGCAACTCGTTGGCCGTGGCACCTTTAACAGGGCTGTAGGCAAAGCAACCTGCCCGGTCAATTTGCGCTTCGCGCAAAAAGCCCAGCAAGTGCTCAAATTCTTCTTCGGTCTCACCCGGGAAACCGGCGATGAAGGTGCTGCGGATGACCAGCTCGGGGCACAGCTCGCGCCAGCGCTGGATGCGCTCCAGATTTTTCTCACCACTGGCCGGACGCTTCATGCGCTTGAGCACATCGGGGTGACTGTGCTGAAAAGGCACATCCAGATACGGCAACACCAAGCCCTGCGCCATCAAGGGAATGATGTCGTCCACACTCGGATAGGGGTAAACGTAGTGCAAACGCACCCAGGCGTCGTGCTCGCGGGCCATCTCGCCCAGCGTCTGCACCAGCTCCAGCATGCGGGTCTTGACCGGCTTGCCATCCCAAAAACCCGTGCGGTATTTCACATCCACGCCATAGGCCGAGGTGTCCTGGCTGATGACCAACAGCTCTTTCACGCCGCCCTCAAACAAAGCCTTGGCCTCTTTCAGCACATCGCCAATCGGACGCGAGACCAAGTCGCCGCGCATGGACGGGATGATGCAAAACGTACAGCGGTGGTTGCAGCCTTCGCTGATCTTCAAATAGGCATAGTGGCGCGGGGTGAGCTTGAGGCCCGCCTCACCAAAACCGCCGGGCACCAGATCCAGAAACGGGTCGTGGGGCTTGGGCAAGTGGGTGTGCACCGCGTCCATCACCTCCTGGGTGGCGTGCGGGCCGGTCACGGCCAGCACACTGGGGTGCATTTCCAGCACCATGTTGCCACCGCCCTCGCCTGTTTTGGCCCCCAGGCAGCCAGTCACGATCACTTTGCCGTTCTCGCTCAGGGCCTCGGCAATCGTGTCCAGACTTTCCTTGATGGCCTCGTCAATGAAGCCGCAGGTGTTGACGATGACCAGGTCAGCGCCTTCAAAAGTTTTGGAAGTTTGGTAACCCTCTGCGCTCAGTTGCGTCAGGATCAGTTCGGAATCGGTCAGCGCCTTGGGGCAGCCCAGGCTGACAAAACCCACTTTGGGGGTGGGAAGGGGTGCAGTTGCAATCATTTCACTCATCCTCGCATTGTCCCCGCAAAAACCACTGCCTTGTGACAAAAGGGCATGAAGCCTCCTTCAGGACCGCAAACCCAGAACGCCCAGCATCTGCTCCGTGTTCTTCTGGATTTGCTTTTGCATCTGTTCCTGCATCTGAGCCATGACATTTTGGGAAGGATTGGCCAGCCCGGAAAACATGTTTTGCATCAGCGGCGTCTGCCACTGCATGAACTGCGCCCAGACCTCGGGGCTCAAAGCGGGACTGGACTCACCTAACTTGTTTTGCCAGTCCATAAAAGACTGAACATGGCTCTCCAAGTAAGACCCCATGTGCCCCTGCATGGCATGACCGTAAAAGCGGATGATGTTGGACAAGACCGCCTCGCTGAACATCGGCACCCCCGCGGATTCCTCTTCAAGAATGATCTGCAGCAAAATCGACCGCGTCAAATCGTCCCCCGTTTTGGCGTCCAGAACCACCAATGGAGAAGCGGCCATGACCAGTTTCTTGATTTCAGCCAGCGTGACATAGGCGGAGGTTTGCGTGTCGTACAAGCGCCTGTTGGGATATTTTTTGATCGTCCGAAGCGTGCCAAGTTTGGCCGAACCGGCATCTTGAACTGACTTGATCGACTTGGCTGAGGGCTTGACCGGCAATGAGAACTCCTGGTGACAGACTGAAATTGAGAAATCTGTTGCAATGCAACATTCTAGGCACACCGTCAGTCTGCGCGCGCCTTGGTTTACCCTGATGGGCCTGCATGGTGCATGGAGGTGCCCGTCAACGCTTTTTTTGGCAAGTCCCCCGATTAACCCTCATTACCTGCGAAAATACACAGCTATGTTCACCGGAATCATCACCGGCGTGGGGCGAATCGTCGCCATTCACGACCTGGGTCGCTCTTTACAACACGGCAAGCGCCTCACCATCGAGGCCCCGGCCGGGTACCTTGACGATGTGGGCCTGGGCGACAGCATCGCCCTCAACGGCGCTTGCATGACCGTCACCACCTTCAGCCCCGAGAGCCGACAGTTCACCATAGACATCTCGGCCGAATCGTTGGACAAAACCAGCGGCTTGGACCAACAAGGCACCGTCAACCTCGAAAAAGCGCTGCGCGCCAACGACCGACTGGGCGGGCACATTGTCTCCGGCCACGTCGACGGCGTGGGCCAAATCAGCCATTTTGAGCAAATCGGTGAAAGTTGGGAGCTGCGCATTTTGGCGCCGCATGCCTTGGCCAAATACCTCGCCTACAAAGGCTCGATCACCGTCAACGGCGTGAGCCTGACGGTGAACAAGGTGGCCGATCTGGTCGATGGCTGCGAGATCAGCATCAACCTGATCCCGCACACCGTGGACAACACCGCCCTCGGCAGCCTCAAAGCTGGCAGCCGGGTCAACCTCGAAATCGACACCGTGGCCCGCTATGTTGAGCGCATGCTCAGCCTGGACACCACACAACAGGACAAGCCATGAACGCCCCCGCGCAACTGACCCCCGTGGCGATCTCGCCCGTTGAAGAGATCGTGGCCGAGATGAAAGCCGGTCGCATCGTGATCCTGGTCGACGAAGAAGACCGCGAAAACGAAGGCGATCTGGTGCTGGCGTCTGACCACGTCACGCCCGAAGCCATCAACTTCATGGCCCGCTTTGGCCGGGGCCTGATTTGCCTGACGCTCACCCGTGAGCGCTGCGAATTCTTGAAGCTCCCCCCCATGGCCGCCCGCAACGGCACCGTCTACAGCACCGCCTTCACCGTGTCCATTGAGGCGGCCGAAGGCGTGACCACCGGCATCTCAGCTGCCGACCGCGCCAAAACCGTGCAAGTGGCCGTGGCCAAAAATGCCGTGCCGACCGACCTGGTCCAGCCCGGTCACATCTTCCCCCTGCAAGCGGTGGACGGCGGCGTGCTCATGCGCGCTGGCCACACCGAAGCCGGTTGCGATCTGGCCGCCATGGCCGGTTGCAGCGCCTCGTCCGTGATCTGCGAGATCATGAAAGACGACGGCACCATGGCCCGTCTGCCCGATCTGCAGATCTTCGCGGCCGAACACGGCCTCAAAATCGGCACCATCGCCGACCTGATCCAATACCGCAGCCGCAACGAATCGTTGGTCGAGCGCATTGGCAGCCGCACACTGCTAACTGCGCACGGCGAATTCACAGCCCACGCGTTTCGAGACCAACCCAGCCAAACCGTGCACCTGGCCTTGGTCAAAGGCCAATGGTCAGCGGATGCCGAAGTGGCTGTGCGCGTGCACGAGCCACTGTCGGTGCTGGATGCGCTGGAAGTCAACCGTTCCATGCACTCCTGGAGCCTGGACACCAGCTTGCAATACATCAATACCCAAGGCTGCGGCGTGGCCGTGCTGCTCAACTGCGGCGAGTCAGCCAACCAATTGCTGGCCCAGTTTGAAGGCCGCGCCCGCTCGGCGCAAGCGCCCGAGCGCGGCAAGATGGACCTGCGCACCTACGGCGTGGGCGCGCAAATTTTGCGCGAATGCGGCGTGCACAAAATGCGCCTCATGGGCAACCCGCGCCGCATGCCCAGCATGACCGGCTACGGCCTCGAAATCACCGCTTACATCCCCAAGGAATAAACATGCTCGAAGCCAACAAAGGTCAAGCCGAAGAACTCGACGGCCAATTTCTGCACATCGGCATCGTGCAAGCCCGCTTCAACGAAGACATCACCAACGCCCTGGCCAAGGCCTGCATCGAAGAGCTGCAAGCCCTGGGCGTGACCAGCATCGACCACGTCATGGTGCCCGGCGCTCTGGAAGTGCCCGTGGCCCTGCAAGCCATGGCCGAGCGCGCTGAATACGACGCGCTGATCGCGCTGGGCTGCATCATCCGTGGCGAAACCTACCACTTCGAGCTGGTGGCCAACGAATCAGGCGCAGGCGTGAGCCGCGTGGCACTCGACTACAACCTGCCGATCGCCAATGCGATTTTGACCACAGAAAACCTGGAGCAAGCCATCGTGCGCCAGACCGAAAAAGGCCGCGACGCTGCGCGTGTGGCGGTTGAGATGGCCTGCATCATGGACGACCTGGCCGCAGACATGGCCGAGCTGGCCGACGAACTCGATGACGAAGAGACTGCGTGATGACCGACGAATCCAGCACAACGGGCTCATCCACCGAGAGTGCCAAGCCTGCAGCAGCCGGTACGCGCAAATCATCGGCAAAACCCGCCCGCAGCCGCTCGCGCGAATTTGCCTTGCAAGCGCTGTACCAGCACATCGTGGGGCGCAATGAAGCGTCAGACATCGATGTCTTCACCCGTGATTTATCGGGCTTTCACAAAGCCGACTCGGCCCATTACGACGCCCTGCTCTACGGCTGCACCGAACAAGCGCAGGCGCTGGACGCCTTGATTGGACCCAAACTCGACCGCAGCTTTGCCGAAATTTCGCCCATTGAGCGGGCCATCATGTGGATCGGCGTTTATGAAATGCAACACTGCCTGGACGTGCCGTGGCGCGTGGTGCTGAACGAGTGCATCGAGCTGGCCAAGGACTTTGGCGGCACCGACGGCCACAAGTATGTGAACGCCGTACTGGGTGGCCTGGCCCCCGAGCTGCGCAGCGCCGAAGTGCAAGCCGACCGCCAGTCCGGTCGCGCCAAATGAAGGTGTGTTGAGCGCCATGCGCATCTCAGAGCGCGCCGAGCGCATCGAGCCATTTTGGGTCATGGAAGTGGCCAAAGCCGCTTCGCAAAAAGCCCGCCAGGTCGCGCACACCGACCGACCCGTGGTGTTTTTGAACATCGGCGAACCCGACTTCACCGCCCCGCCCCGGGTGCAACAAGCCGCGCAGGCCATCATCGCATCCGGCCAAACCCAATACACCCCCGCGCTGGGCCTGGACGCCCTGCGCCAAGCCATCAGCGGCTGGTACGCGCAGCGCTTTGGCGTGCAAGTGCCTGCCAGCCGCATTGTGGTCACGGCGGGTGCATCGGCGGCGCTGCAACTGGCTTGTCTTGCGCTCATCGACCGGGGCGATGAAATCCTCATGCCCGACCCGAGCTACCCCTGCAACCGGCACTTTGTGAGCGCGGCAGAAGGCACTGCCGTGCTGGTGCCGACCACGGCCGAAGAGCGTTTTCAATTGAGCGCCGCCAAAGTGGCCGCAGCCTGGGGCGCCAAAACCCGTGGCGTTTTGCTGGCTTCGCCCTCCAACCCCACGGGCACATCGATTGATCCGGCCGAGCTGGCCCGCATTCTTGACGTTGTGCGCAGCCGTGGCGGCATTACCCTGATCGACGAAATCTACCTGGGCCTGAGCCACGACGACCAGTTCGGCCAAAGCGCCTTGGCTTTGGGTGACGATGTCATCAGCATCAACAGCTTCAGCAAATACTTCAACATGACCGGCTGGCGCCTGGGCTGGCTGGTGGTGCCCGAGCAACTCACACCCGTGCTGGAGCGCCTGGCACAAAACCTGTTCATTTGCGCCAGCACCGTGGCGCAACAGGCGGCACTGGCCTGCTTTGAACCCGATAGCCTGGCCGAATACGAACGCCGCCGCGCCGAGTTCAAAGCCCGGCGCGACTACTTCATCCCGGCCCTGAACGCGCTGGGCCTGAACGTGCCCGTGGCCCCGGATGGCGCGTTTTACGCCTGGGCCGACTGCAGCGCCGCCTGCCAAAAGCTGGGCCTCAAAGACAGCTGGGACTTTGCCTTTGCCGCGCTGGAACACGCCCATGTGGCCATCACGCCCGGACGCGACTTTGGCACCGACCAGACGGCCCGCTTTGTGCGCTTTTCCACCGCCAACTCGATGGCCGAGCTGCAAACCGCCATCGCCCGCCTGAAAGCCTGGTTGCAGCCATGAACAGCAGCAACCTGAGCCCCAGCATTTTTGAACACCCCATCCGCATCTATTGGGAAGACACCGACGCGGGCGGCATCGTGTTTTATGCCAACTACCTCAAGTTCTTTGAGCGGGCCCGCACCGAATGGTTGCGGACTCTCGGCTTTGGGCAGCAGGCGTTGCGCGACGAATCGGGCGGCATGTTTGTGGTGAGTGAAACCGCCGTCAAATACCACTCCCCTGCCCGCCTGGACGACACGCTGGTCGTGACCGCCGAGCTGCAAAGCGGCGGCAAAGCCAGCCTGACCATTGCCCAGCGTGCCTACCTGCGCACAGCGGGCCAAACCCCAACAACCGACCGACTGCTGGCCGAAGGCACCATCCGCCTGGGCTGGGTCAACAGCACCACATTGAAACCCGGCCGCATTCCGGTCGCCGTTCTGGAAGCCCTGAAATGAACCAAGACATGTCCATCATCTCGCTGCTGCTGCACGCCAGCTTTGTGGTCCAGCTGGTGGTGCTCATTTTGCTGGGCATCTCGGTGGCCAGCTGGGCCGCCATCGTGCGCAAACTCGGTGCCATCAAGCGCATCAAAAATCTGAACGATGAGTTTGAGCGGGTATTTTGGTCCGGCACCAGCCTCAACGAGCTGTTCAACGCGGCCAGCCAGAACGCCAAAATCTCCGGCCCCATGGAACGCATTTTTGCCAGCGGCATGCGCGAGTACCAAAAACTGCGCGAACGCCGCATCAGCGATGCCGGCACCCTGCTCGACGGCGCACGCCGTGCCATGCGCGCCAGCTTCCAGCGTGAAATGGACGTGGCCGAATCGCAACTGGCCTTCCTGGCCTCGGTCGGCTCCATCTCGCCCTATGTGGGTTTGTTTGGCACCGTGTGGGGCATCATGCACGCCTTCACGGGCCTCGCCAGCTTGCAGCAAGTGACCCTGGCCACCGTGGCCCCCGGCATTGCCGAAGCGCTGGTGGCCACCGCCATTGGCCTGTTTGCAGCCATCCCTGCGGTGCTCGCCTACAACCGGTTTTCGCACGATGTGGACCGCATCGCCATCAAGCTGGAGACCTTCATTGAAGAGTTCTCCAACATCTTGCAGCGCAGCCTGGGCGCAACGGGTGCCGCCAGCGGCTCCGCCTCGGGCCATTGAAGGAGCGCTCTATGCCTGCCACTTCATCTCGGGGACGCGGTCGGCGCACCATCGCCGAAATCAACATGGTGCCCTTCATCGACGTGATGCTGGTGCTGTTGATCATTTTCATGGTCACCGCCCCCATGATCACCCCCAGCATGGTCGACCTGCCCAGCGTGGGCAAGGCGGCCAAACAGCCCGACAAAGTCGTTCAAGTGGTGATTCAGAAGGACGAGCGGCTGGAGCTGGTGAGCGAGGGCAAAACCGATCGTGCCAGCCTGAGCACCGTGGCCGCCAGCGTCAAGCGTCTGGTGGGTGAGCAGGCCAACACCGCCGTGGTCATCAGTGCCGACCGAAGTGTGAAATACGAAACCGTGGTCAAGGTCATGGACAGCCTGCAACGTTCAGGCATTGCCCGTGTGGGCCTGTCGGTTCAGCTGGCTCCCTGAAGGATCGGGTTTGAACGCCAAGTCAGCCCCGCATCTGGAGTTTGCCCCGCCAGCCCCGCCGGGGCAGCAGCGTGCCTGGCTGATTGCGGGCCTCGCGCACTTGGTGCTGTTCATGGCTTTGGGCTTGGCCACGGCCTGGAAAACACAACCGCAGACCGTGCAAGCCGAAGCCGAGCTGTGGTCGGCCATCCCGCAAGCCGCAGCCCCAAGGCGACAAGAACCGCCACCGGTGCCGCAGCCCGAACCGCAACCGGCACCTGAACCCAAACCAGTCAAACCTGTCAAACCCACCCCACCGCCACCGCCTGCACCCGATCTGGCGCAAGAGCGTCTTGACGCCCAAATCGCACTCGAAAAGAAAAAGCAGCAAGACAAGAAAAAAGAAGAGCAAAAAGCGGCAGAACTCCAACGCAAGGCACTCGAAAAGCAGAAAAAAGAAGCTCAGGAAAAAGCCGACAAGCAAGCTGCGGCCAAAGAGAAAAAAGAACTGGCCGAAAAAGCGCTTGAGAAGAAAAAAGCCACCGAAAAAGCCAAGGCTGAGCTGGACGAAAAAAAGCGCAAGCAGGAACAAAGTCAAAAAGCAGCCCAGGCCAAAGCCGACGATGCCCAGGCCGACGCCCTGCGCAAGGAAAACCTGCAGCGGATGCAAGGCATGGCCGGGGCGTCTGGCGGCCCCAACGCCAGCGGTGCTGCACTTAAATCATCAGGCCCATCGGCCAGCTATGCAGGCCGCCTGATTGGCCGCATCAAGCCCAACATCACCTACCCCGGTGACGTGGTGGGCAATGTCCGTGCAGAGGTGGAGGTACGGGTCGCCCCGGACGGCACTATCCAGAGTCGGCGCATCGTTCAATCGAGCGGTAACAAAACCTGGGACGATGCGGTTCTGCGCGCCATAGACAAAACCGAAATCCTGCCCAAGGACACCGATGGCCGAGTACCGCCCTTGATTGTGTTGGGCTTCAGGCCACTGGACTGAATGGAGCCCCCCCTGAAAAGCCGCCTCAGACCATGGGGTCTGGAGGGGCTGACGCACCAAAGGCAAGTGGTCTGAGCGGCTGGGTCGGCATCACTCGTAGACGATACGAGCCTGCCCCTGATCGGCCTGTGCCATCCAGCTGGCCAGGGCCGCGTCCGAGGGGAAGAACTGTGCGGCCTCGCCCAGCGCCAACTCGGCGCGGGCAGCCAGCGCCTCGGTGCGCCGCTCCAGCACCAAGCGCACGGGCAAGCCGCGCACCAGATCACCTTGCTCCGTCTGCTCGCGTTGCGCAGGGAACTCCTTGACGATGCGGGCAATGTCGGGCGCGCGGCCGTTCACCGCCACGCGCAGGTACTTGCCATAACGGCACCGGGCAGCGCCCAAGTCCATGATTTGTTCCATCTTCAAGCGGAAACCGCCCGAGAAACGGTCGGCCTGCATCTTGGCCGTGACAATGATCAGTTCGTCGTCTTTCAGCAAATGCTTGGCCGAGTTGATCAGGGCTTCGTCGGCGGTGGCTTCCATCACGCCCGATTTGTCGTCGAGCTTGAAAATCGCGACCTTGCCACGTTGGCCGTTGATGATGCGCAAGTCGCTCACGATGCCCGCCATCAGCTGCGGCTCGCGGCTGTCGATCAGGTCGTCGATTTTGCGGCGCGCAAACTGGCGCACTTCTCGCTCCACCGCGTCAAACAAATGGCCAGACAGGAAGAAGCCCACAGCGGTTTTTTCCAGCAGCAAGCGTTCTTTGATGCCCCAAGGCATGACCTCCACCAGATCGGGCTCTTGCGTGCTGGAGCCGTGCGAGTCGTCGCCCAGCATGTCAAACAGGCCCCCTTGGTTGGCATTGGCCACGGTGGCTGCGGCAAATTCAAAGGCCTTGTCGATGCTGGCTGACAAGGCGGCGCGGTTCATGTGCAGCGAGTCAAAAGCCCCGGCCTTGATGAGCGCGTCCACCGTGCGTTTGTTGATGCGGGTGCGGTCCACGCGCACGGCGAAATCAAACAGGCTGGTGAAAGGGCCCCCTTCGTTGCGGGCTGCCACGATCGCCTCGATCGCCTGCTGGCCCGTGCCCTTGACGGCCCCCAAGCCATAACGAATGATCTTGTCGGTCACCGGCTCAAAGCGGTGGGTGCCCCGGTTCACATCCGGCGGATCAAAACGGATGCCGAACTTCAAGGCGTCTTCATAAAGCACCTTGAGCTTGTCGGTGTCGTCCATTTCCACCGTCATGTTGGCGCAAAAGAACTCGGCGGTGTAGTGCACCTTGAGCCAGCCGGTGTGGTACGCCAGCAAAGAGTAAGCCGCAGCGTGCGACTTGTTGAAGCCGTAACCCGCAAATTTTTCCATCAGGTCAAAGACCTCGTCGGCCTTGTCCTGCGGGATGCCGTGGGTGGCCAAAGCGCCTGCGCGGAACTTCTCGCGGTGCTCGGCCATCTCTTCGGCCTTTTTCTTGCCCATGGCACGGCGCAGCAAGTCGGCACCACCGAGCGAGTAGCCGCCCAGAATCTGCGCCGTCTGCATCACCTGCTCTTGGTAAACCATGATGCCGTAGGTCTCCGACAGCATCTCGGCCACCGCAGGGTGCGGGTATTCCACCTCTTCGCGCCCGTGCTTGCGCGCCACAAAGCTGGGGATCAGGTCCATAGGCCCCGGGCGGTACAGCGCGTTCAGCGCGATCAGGTCTTCCAGGCGGCTCGGGCGGGCGTCGCGCAGCATGCCCTGCATGCCACGGCTTTCAAACTGGAACACGGCCTCGGTCTTGCCGTCCGAAAACAACTTGTAAGTCGGCGTGTCGTCCAGCGGGATGTTTTCAAAGGCGAAGTTCTCCTGGCCTTTGTGCCGCTTCATGATGAATTCGCGGGCGATCTCCAGAATCGTCAGCGTGGCCAGGCCCAAGAAGTCGAACTTCACCAGGCCTGCGGCCTCCACGTCGTCCTTGTCGTACTGGCTGACTGCCGATTCACTGCCCGGCTGCTGGTAAAGCGGGCAAAAGTCGGTCAGCTTCCCCGGCGCGATCAACACGCCCCCGGCGTGCATGCCGATGTTGCGCGTCATGCCTTCGAGCTTTTGCGCCAGCTCGATCAGGGTCTTCACATCCTCTTCGCGCTCGATGCGCTCGGCCAGGATCGGCTCCATGGCGATCGCGTAGTTGTTTTTGTCGCCCTCTTTGGGCGTGGCCGGCGGGTATTGCAGCGTGACCGACATGCCCGGCTTGTTGGGGATCAGCTTGCTGATGCCGTCGCAAAACATGTAGCTCATGTCCAGCACACGGCCCACGTCACGGATGGCCGCACGCGCGGCCATGGTGCCGAAGGTGGCGATCTGGCTGACCGCGTCGCGGCCGTATTTGTCCTTCACATAATCGATCACCCGGTCGCGGTTGCCCTGGCAAAAGTCGATATCGAAGTCGGGCATCGACACCCGCTCGGGGTTCAAAAAACGCTCGAACAGCAGGCTGTATTGCAGCGGGTCCAGGTCGGTGATTTTGAGCGCGTAGGCCACCAGCGAGCCGGCACCCGAACCCCGTCCCGGCCCGACCGGGCAGCCATTGGCCTTGGCCCACTGGATGAAGTCACCCACGATCAGGAAGTAGCCCGGGAAACCCATTTTCAAAATGGTGCCCAGCTCAAACTCCAGGCGCTCCACATAGCGCGGGCGCTCGACATCGCGTTTGGCCACATCGGGGTACAGGTGCGCCAGGCGCACCTCCAGGCCTTCAAACGAGACGTGCCGGAAATAGTCGTCTACCGACATCACCACGCCATTGACCGGCGGGATCGGGAAATTGGGCAGCTGCGGCTTGCCCAGCACCAGGGTCAGGTTGCAGCGTTTGGCGATTTCCAGGGTGTTGGCAATGGCACTGGGCACATCGGCAAACAGCGCGCACATCTGCTCGGCCGACTTGAAATACTGCTCACGGCTGAAGCGGCGCACCCGGCGCGGATTGGCCAGGATTTCGCCTTCGGAAATGCAGACGCGGGCTTCGTGTGCTTCATAGTCGTCGGGCGTCAGGAACTGCACCGGATGCGTGGCCACCACCGGTAAATGCAAACGCGCGGCCAGTGCCACCGCGCCAGCCACCTGCGGCTCGTCTTCCGGACGGCCTGCGCGTTGCAGCTCGAGATAGAAACGGTGCGGAAAAATCGAGCCCAACTGCAGGGCTACATCGGCGGCTTTGTCCTTGTCGCCCTGAACGATGGCCTGCCCAACCGGACCGGCCTGGGCACCCGACAACAAAATCAAGCCCTCGGAAAGCTCTTTGAGCCAGGCGAGTTTGACGACGGCGACGCCTTTGGACACGTTTTTCGTCCAGGCCCTGGCCAGCAACTCGCAAATGTTCAGATAACCTTGGTGGCTTTGCACCAAAAGGCTGACACGGCTCATGACCCCGACGTCGCCGCCCAGACCTTCCAGATTGATTTCAGCGCCCAAAATAGGCTTGACGCCTTTGCCTCGGCCTTCTTTGTAAAACTTCACCGCGCCAAACAGGTTGTTGAGATCCGTGACCGCCAATGCGGGTTGACCATTTTTGGCAGCGGTTTTAACCACCTCGTCAATGCGGCAAGTGGAGTCAACAACGGAGAATTCGGTATGGAGGCGAAGGTGAACGAACATGGCCCCATTGTAGAAGGCGAGAGGGACTGAAACCGTCCAATGGGCGGGTGTTTTGACGCTCAGGCCGCGATTTGAAGCACCGCTTTCGGCCCGCCAGGTGCTGCTGGTGCCCCATGGCTGCGGGGCCCGGGCAGCCTGTCAGTCGCGCAGCACCTGCAACACATCCGAGCGAAACTCGCGCCCATACAGGATCAGCACCACCAAGGCCGTGCCCAGCAGCAAAGCCAAGGGAGAAAAGAACCAAGCCATGGCAGCAAACGAAAAGTAATACGCCCGCAAACCATCGTTGAAGGTCTCCGCCGCAGCGCTCACCAGGTTACCGGCACGCTCTGCGAAGTGCTGCCGGTCAAACCGCTGATCGGTGAATTCCTGAGGCGGGGGCATCGCGCCGATGACCAAGGCGACAAAGGTGTATTGGCGCATGGACCAGGAAAAGCGGAAGAAGGCATACACGAAGATGCCCACCAGCACCAGAATTTTGAACTCAAACACCAGCATGGGCGTAGGCTGCGCGAACGGGATCTCACGCACCAGTTCGGCCGCCTTGTCGGTGGTCCCCAACAGGGCAAACAAACCGCCGATGATGATGATGCTGGTTGAAGAAAAAAACGCCGGCGTTTGCGACAGGTTTTGCGTGATCAACCCGTCCAGCATGCGTGGATCACGGGCCGTGGCCTGCATCATCCACAGTTGGCGGTAGCGGTTGGTGGTGGCGATCAGGCTTTGGTCTCGCAGGCCGCGCACTTTGGCCAACCAAGCGTAACCCACCCACATGGCAAAAAAAGAAACAAGCGCCAGCCAATCGGCCCAAGGCAGCATGGTGATGATTTTCATGCCCCGATCCTAGCAAGTGGAGTGCCTGCCTCGGTTGAACGCAGACAAATCCCAATGAAAAAAGCCAGGACGCTGGCCATCGTCCTGGCTGAAGATGGGCGTGGGGCCCACCCCCATCAAAATCAGCCGCGCAGCTTGGCAGCCACAGCGGCCACGCGCTCACCGTAGGCTTTGGCGGTGTCCAGGTCGCCCTGAGGGATGTCTTCGGCCGGGCTGGTCGGTCCAACCTGGGCCATCAGGCCGGAGTTGGAGCCGATGCGGTTGATGGTGCCGTCGTTCATGGCGGGCTGCCCCACCCAGATCATGCCGTTTTGCATGGCCAAGGTGATGAAGTACTGAATGGTCGACAACTTGTCGCCGCTGGGGCTGGCCGAAATGGTGAAACCGCCTGCAACCTTGTCTTTCCAGGCGCTGGTGAACCAGCGCTTGGAGGTGGCATCGGCAAACTTCTTGAACTGCCACGAAGCCATGCCCATGTAAGTGGGCGAGCCAAAGATGATGGCGTCGGCGGCGTCCAGCGCTGCCCAATCGGCCTCGGTGATGTTACCGTCAGCGTCGATGGTGACAGATTGGGCATTTGCGCCTTGTGCCACGAACTGGGCCACGCGCTGGGTGTGGCCGTAGCCGGAATGGAAAACAACAACAGTTTTAGCCATGAGAAAGCTCCTTGAAAAAAGTCAGAAGGTTGAGGGAAAAAAGAGGTTCCCGCTGTCGCGAGAATCACAAAAAACGTCGAACGCCCCGGCCATGAGCATCAGGCCGCCAGGTCAAACACCAGCACTTCGGCATCTTGCCCGTGCGCCAGCGTCAGAGCGGTTTCGGCTTGCAACATGGCCGCATCGCCCGCTGCGAGGGTTTGGCCGTTGACCTGCAAAGCACCGCGCACCAGAAACACATACGCCTTGCGCTCGGGGTTCAGGGCCAGGGTGGCAGTTTCAGCGCCATCCAGCAAACCGGCATAAATGCGGGCGTCGGCGTGGATTGTGACGGTGTGCGCTGCCCCATCAGGTGCCGCTTCGGGCGCTGCCACCAGGGCCAACTGACCGCGCTTAGCGCTTTGCGGCACGGTTTTTTGCTCGTAACCGGGGTCAATGCCGGTCACATTGGGCTCGATCCATATTTGCAAAAAGTGGGTTTCTTGACCTTGCGCGTGGTTGAACTCGCTGTGGCGCACCCCGCTGCCCGCGCTCATGCGTTGCACATCGCCGGGGGGAATGCCCTTGACATTGCCCATGCTGTCCTGGTGGGCCAAATTGCCCGACAGCACATAGCTGATGATTTCCATGTCGCGGTGACCGTGCGTGCCAAAACCGGTGCCCGGTGCGATGCGGTCTTCGTTGATGACCCGCAGATTGCCCCATCCCATGTGGGCCTGATCGAAATAATTGGCAAAAGAAAAGCTGTGAAACGACTTCAGCCAGCCGTGGTCGGCATAGCCGCGTTCGGCAGATTTGCGCAGGGTGAGCATGGTTTTCTCCTTGTCAGCGGTTGGCGGCACAGGCCACAAACCATGGCTGAACTTTAACCATCACCCTGGTTCGCATCGTTGCCCTCATTTGCTGTCATCATTCAAAATGATTGAATGATATGAGGCCTACCATGCAAACCCCACGCGACTGGCTGACGCCCGAAACCCTGCTCATGCTGCAAACCATTGACCAAAAAGGCAGCTTTGCCGCCGCCGCCCGCGCTTTGAATCTGGTGCCCAGCGCGCTGACCTACCGGGTGCGCCAGCTCGAAGACGCGCTCGATGTGCTGTTGTTTGACCGCAGCGCACGCCAGGCCCGCCCCACGGCCGCAGGCCAGGAACTGCTGCGCGAAGCCAGCCGCTTGCTCGACGACATGGATGCCGTGGCCAACCGGGTGCGCCGCGTGGCCACCGGCTGGGAGGCCGTGTTCACCGTGGCGGTGGACAGCATCGTCTCGCGCAGCGTGGTGATGGACTTGTGTGCCAGCTTTCTGGCGCTGGGCGCGCCCACCCGGCTGCGGCTGCGCTACGAAACCCTCTCGGGCACGCTGGCCGCCCTCACCTCGGGCCAGGCCGATCTGGCGCTGGGCGTGGTGCCGGTGCCCGGCCTGTCGTCCGACATCCGCCACGTCATCATGGGGGGCCCCTTCCGTTTGTGTATGCCGTGGCCTCGCACCACCCGCTGGCACAGGCCCCCGAGCCGCTGAGCGATGCCACATTGGCCCAACACCGCGCCGTGGCCGTGGCCGATTCGGTCAGCCGGGGTACGGGCCTGACCATCGGCCTGCAAGGCGGGCAAGACGTGTTCACCGTGCCCGACATGCAAAGCAAGCTGGAAGCCCAGCTGCGCGGCCTGGGTGGCGGATTTTTGCCCGAATCACTGGCCAGGCCCTACATCGACAGCGGTATGTTGGTGAACAAACAAGTCATTCACCCGCGCAACAGCACCTGCCATTACGCCTGGCGCGACAGTCCGCAAGCGCCCGCTGGACAAGCCCTGCGGTGGTGGTTGGCTCAGCTGGAGCGCCCCCCCACGCGGCAAGCGCTGCTGCAACCCATGCACAGCGTGTGAGCGAGGCTGCACAAATAGGCATCGGGGATAACCCACCCGGGCTGCCGAAGGGGGTGTTTCTCGGCTAAAGTGAATCCATGAGCACACAACACATCGCCATCATCGGCGTCGGCATGGCCGGCGTCACTTGCGCACGCACCTTGCGCCAAGCCGGACACAACGTCACGCTCTTCGAGAAAAGCCGAGGCTTGGGAGGCCGCATGGCCACACGCGCCAGCGCGTTTGGCAGCTTTGACCACGGTGCGCAGTACTTCACCGTGCGCGATCCCCGTTTTGAGCTGGCCATTGGCACTGCCCCGGGCGTGTGCAAACCCTGGAGCGCCAATGCCGTGCGCGTGCTCGACCCAAATGGCCGCGTGATCGAAGCCGGCCTGCCCGGCGGCGAGCGTCACTGGGTGGCCACCCCTGGCATGAACGGTCTGGTCAAAGCCTGGGCTGCGCCCCTGGTGGAAGACGGCAATGTGCAGCTGCAAACCCGCGTGACACAGATCACGGCCGATCCCTTGAAGAAAAACGGCTGGCAATTGCACACCGAAAGCGAAGACGGCGGTCAGCACATTTACGCCGGTTTTGACAAAGTCATATTGGCCATCCCGCCCGCCCAAGCCGCAACGCTGTTGAGTGCTTCGGCCCTGAGTGCGCAGGCCGAACTTTTGAACCATGTGCGCGTCGACCCCTGCTGGACCTTGATGCTGGCCTACCCGCAAGCCGTGCAACCGGGCCTCATTACGCTGGGCCCGCAGTGGAACGCGGCCCGCAGCACACACCACCGCATCGCCTGGATGGCCCGCGAGTCGTCCAAGCCCGGACGTGAACGCATTGAGCGCTGGACCGTGCAGGCCAGCGCCCCGTGGTCTGCCGAGCACGTCAATGACACCCCCGAGCGCATCACCGGCAAGCTGATCAAGGCCTTTGCCGAGATCACCGGCATCCGCGTCACACCTGCCCATGCCGAGGTGCACCGTTGGCTGTACGCCAAAACCGCGCAGCCACTGGGCGAAAGCCACCTGTGGTTCAAGGACCAGGGCATTGGCCTGTGCGGCGACTGGTGCCTGGGCCACCGGGTTGAAGACGCTTTTGTCTCAGGCCTGGAGCTGGCTTTGGCGGTGCTCAAAAAACGCTGATTCAGCATGGTCGTGGGCTACACAGGCCGGTTTGCGCCCTCGCCAACCGGCCTTTTGCATGCCGGCTCGCTGGTCGCGGCGCTGGCCAGCTGGCTGGATGCCCGCACAAACGGCGGCCAGTGGGGCGGCCAGTGGCTCGTGCGCATTGAAGACGTGGACACACCACGCTGCATACCGGGCATCGATCAGGCCATCTTGCAGCAACTGGCCATCTGTGGCCTGCTGCCCGATGGACCCGTGCTGTGGCAAAGCCAGCGCGGCGCGCACTACGCTGCCGCCTTGCAAACCCTGGTGGACCAAGGCTGGGCCTACCCCTGCGGCTGCTCGCGCAAAGAGATTGAATCGGCCCAAGCTGTGGCCCGGCACAGCGCCGCCATTTACCCCGGCACCTGCCGAAATGGCCTGAACGGCAAACCCGCCCGCGCCTGGCGACTCAATGTGCAGGCCGTTCAAGCCGCACTGGGCCTGCCTGCCATCACGCATTGGCGCGACCGACGCCTTGGGCCGCAACAGCAAAACGTGAGTCAGGAAGTGGGTGACTTTGTGCTGCGCCGCGCCGATGGCCTGTGGGCTTACCAGCTGGCCGTTGTGGTGGACGACGCGGCACAAGGCGTCACCCATGTGGTGCGCGGTCAGGATCTGGCCGACAACACAGCGCGGCAAATCCTGCTGCAACGCGCCTTGGGCCTGCCCACACCCCAGTACCTGCACACCCCCCTGGTGATGGGTGCCAATGGAGAAAAGCTGAGCAAACAAAACGGCGCCATGGCGCTGGATTTGCAAACCCCACAAGCCGTCTTGGCCGCACTGAACACTGCGGCGCAGGTGCTTGGGCTGGCTGCGGTGCACACGCACCTCAACACTGCGCAAGCCTTGGCGCTTTGGACCGAGCAGCTGAGGGCCAAGTCTCCCCCATGAGGGCATTCATTTGCGCCAAAGCCCCAATTCGCACATAATATGTGCGAAAGTGCAGTTTGATGTTGCACACCCACCATGCACCCTGAGGGAGGTCCACCATGAACATCACTTTGTCGGTTGACGAACGCATCGCAGAATCTGCCCGTGAAGCCGCCCGAAAAATGGGCAAAAGCCTGAACCAGGCCGTGCGCGACTACCTGGAACAACTGGCAGGGCAGGAACGTCAAACCGCCGAATGGCAAGCCTGGGAGCAGCGCTGCCTGAGCGGCGGCGGTCGCTTGCAGGGCTGGAAATTTGACCGGGACGCCCTGCATGATCGCGGCTGAGCCCACACCGCCTTGGGGCCAACTGCTGGCCCTGCCCAAGGCCCGCTGCTTCATCGACACCAACGTGCTGGTCTATGCAGACAGCACCGACGAGCCCCGCAAGCAGCGCATCGCCATCGACCTGCTGCGCCACTTGCGCTTTGAACGGCTGGGCGTGCTGTCCACCCAGGTCTTGAACGAGTACATCCAGGTCGGCCTGCGCAAGCTGGGCCTGTCCCACACGCACATCCGCGAGCAACTGCATTGCTACCGGCAGCTGGACTTGGCTGCCGTGACCCCTGACACCATTGACATGGCCTTGGATCTTCACCAAAAACATGCCCTGAGCTACTGGAACGCCCTGATCGTGGCCAGCGCCCACATTGCGGGGTGCTCGGTGTTGATCACCGAAGACATGGGCACCGGCGAAGTGCTGGCCGGGGTGAAACTGGTCAATCCCTTCACTTCGGTCTGAACCCGCTTCAAGCCACAGCCGGACCCGCGATAATCGCAGGCTTCGCACACACACCCTGCACACCCATGACGACGCCCGAAGACACCTCGACCACCCCGGTATCCGACGCCCCTGAAGCCACCGACGCCCCCTTCATGCGCACCATCAAGACCTATGTGCTGCGGGCCGGGCGCATGGGACCAGGCCAAACGCGGGCGTTTGAGCAGTTCGGCCCGAAATTCCTCGTGCCTTACAGCGCCGAACGCCTGGACGTGCAGGCCAGCTTTGGGCGCAGCGCCCCCCTGATTCTGGAAATCGGCTTTGGCATGGGGGACGCCACCGCCAAAATCGCGCAGGTGCGTCCGGATGACAACTTTTTGTGCTGTGAGGTGCATGAGCCCGGTGTGGGTGCCCTGCTCAAGCGATGCGGTGAAGAAAGCATCGCCAACATCCGCATCGTGCAACACGACGCGATCGAGGTGATGGACAACATGCTGGGCGAGAACAGTCTGGACGGCGTGCACATCTTCTTTCCGGACCCTTGGCACAAAAGCCGCCACCACAAGCGCCGCCTGATCCAGTCGCCCTTCATCCAGCGCCTGGCCCGGCACATCAAGCCCGGCGGCTACCTGCACCTGGCCACCGATTGGCAGCCCTATTCCGAGCAAATGATGGCAGTGCTCCGCGCCGAGGCCTTGCTCGTCAACACCAGCGATGCAGCCGACGGTTTTGCCGCCAAGCCCGACTACCGGCCGCTCACCAAGTTTGAAAACCGAGGCCTGAAACTGGGCCACGGCGTGTGGGACTTGGTGTTCCGCCGGGTCTGACATGACTCGCTCGGGACGCGTGGCCCAAATGCCCATGCGCGAGGGCGTGAGCGCCAGCGTGGTGGCCGTTCCGGCGGGCCATTGGCCCAATCTGCTCGACTTTTTGGCACAGCGCATGCCCGGCATCTCGCGCAGCGAATGGGCCGAGCGTCTGCGCCAAGGTCTGGTGCTGCAAGAAAGCGGGCAATGCGCCCAAGCCGATCAACCGTGCCTGGCCGGGCAGCGCTTTTTTTATTACCGCAACGTGGCCGACGAGCCGCAACTGCCCAGGCAAGCGGCGGTGGTGTTCGAAGACGATCATCTGCTGGTGGCCGACAAGCCTCATTTCATGCCCGTGACGCCGTCTGGCCCCTATGTGCAGCAATGCCTGCTGGTGCAACTCAAGCGACTGACCGGTTATGCCGACCTGGTCCCCCTGCACCGCATTGACCGCGAAACGGCTGGGCTGGTGCTGTTTGGCAAGCGCCTGCACGAACGCGATGCCTACCACGCCCTGTTTCGCGACCACACCATTCACAAGACTTACCACGCCGTGGCCCAGCAACGCCCCGAGCTGGCCCTGCCCCGTGTGCACACCAGCCGACTGGCCGAAGACCCGGTGTATTTTTTCAAGATGCGCGAAGTGCCAGGTGAGCCCAACAGCGAAACCCGCATTGCCCTGCTGCGCACCCAGGGTGACCGTGCGCTGTACCAGCTGGAGCCGGTCTCAGGCAAACGCCATCAGTTGCGGGTGCACATGATGGCCATGGGCATTCCGATTGAGGGGGACCAGTTTTACCCCACCGTGCTGCGGGGGCCGAATGAGCCCGAAAACTTTCAGCAGCCCTTGCAGCTGCTGGCCCACTCGGTGCAGTTCACCGACCCGCTCACGGGCCAAGACCGTGTGTTTGAAAGCCGCCAGCAACTGCTGCTGTGAGACAGGCTTTGGCAGGACTGGGGTTGCCCCCAAATTTTTTGTCACCCCTGACCTGAGCGTTTTGACAGCCAAGCTTGAGGGCTTTGTCACCCTTGCCACGAAGACTTTGTCTCCCCGCGCTTGTCCCGGAGTCCATCTTCTGAACCGCCACACCGCCACCGGGTCATCAACTGAACCTTGGTCCAGCCATGCCGCAGAAGCGCTGTTGCTAGATGCTCAAACCCGCTCAGCCACCCAGGCTTGCACGCTGGCCATCGCGGCCGGCAAAGCCGCGGCGTTGGTGCCTCCGGCCATGGCCACGTCGGGCTTGCCGCCGCCTTTGCCGCCCACCTGACCCGCCACAAAGTTGGCCAGCTCACCGGCTTTGACTTTGCCCACGGTGTCGGCAGTCACGCCAGCGACGATCTGCACCTTCTCACCGTCCACAGCGGTCAAGACGATCACAGCCGTTTTCATCTTGTCTTTGAGCTTCTCCACGGTGTCGCGCAAGGTCTTGGCGTCGGCGCCTTCGAGCTTGGCCACCAAGAGCTTGATGCCCTTGACGTCTACGGCCTGGGTCATCAACTCGTCACCCTGGGCCGAAGCGAGCTTGCCTTTGGCGGCAGCCAGTTCTTTTTCGAGCGCCTTGACCTGGTCCAGCACCTGGGCGATGCGGTTGTTCAGCTCGGCAGGTTGGGCCTTGAGCGCGCCTGCGGCTTGCGTCACAGTGTCTTCGAGCGACTGCAGATAAGCCAAAGCATTCGCGCCGGTGACGGCCTCGATGCGGCGCACGCCAGCGGCCACGCCGCCTTCGCTGACGATCTTGAACAAACCAATGTCGCCCGTCGCTTTGACGTGGGTGCCGCCGCACAACTCGCGGCTGGAACCAATGTCCAAAACACGCACGGTCTCGCCATACTTCTCGCCAAACAACATCATCGCACCCGTCTTTTGGGCGCTTTCGATGTCCATCACGCGGGCCTGCGCCGCGGCGTTGGCCAAAATTTCAGCATTGACCTTGGCTTCGATCTCGCGGATTTCCGCGTCGGTCACGGGCGCGTTGTGCGCAAAGTCAAAACGCGTGCGCTCGGCATTGACCAAGCTGCCCTTTTGCTGCACGTGGCTGCCCAGCACTTCGCGCAGAGCTTTGTGCATCAGGTGAGTGGCGGAGTGGTTGCGCACGGTGGCGGCGCGCAGGCCCAAGTCCACATGGGCTTGCACCATGTCGCCCACTTTCAGGCTGCCGGATTTGATTTCGCCATGGTGGCCAAACACATCGGCCTTGATCTTGAGGGTGTCGGCCACATTGAACTGGCCGCCCGCGTTGTGGATCATGCCCTGGTCGCCCACTTGGCCGCCCGACTCGGCGTAGAACGGGGTCGTGTCCAACACCACCACGCCTGATTGGCCAGCTTTCAGCTCGGTCACGGCGTTGCCGTCAGCATACAAAGCCAGCACTTTGGCGTTGGCCGTCAGGTCGTCGTAGCCCACAAAGTCGTTGCCTTCGCCGGTGTAATCCAGCGCCTTGTCCATCTTGAACTTGCCAGCAGCGCGGGCCTGGGCTTTTTGCTTTTCCATGGCGGTGGCGAAACCGGCTTCGTCCACGCTCAGGCCACGCTCACGGCACACATCGGCCGACAGGTCGAGCGGGAAGCCGTAGGTGTCATGCAGTTTGAAGGCCAGTTGTCCAGAAAGTTTGACAAAAGCAGACCCCGGTGATGAATCTATTGTCAATAAAGAATTAGGACTATGGCGGTGGTGTTTACCTTCAAGAAAGGCAATTTCACTCTCAAGAATCTGCATGCCGCTTTGCAGGGTCTCGAAGAAGCGCTCTTCTTCAATGCGCAAGATGTCGGCAATGCGGTCGGCCTGATCGGCCATGTTGGGGTAAGCCGCGCCCATGAGCTTGACCAAGTCGGGCACCAGCTTGTGGAAGAACGGGGTTTTTTGGCCCAGCAAATAACCATGGCGAATGGCGCGGCGCACGATGCGGCGCTGCACGTAGCCTCGGCCTTCGTTGCTGGGCACCACGCCGTCACTCACCAAGAACGCGGTGGCACGGATGTGGTCGGCGATCACGCGCAGCGACTTGTTGTTCAGATCGGTGCAGCCGGTTTCGCGCGACGCGGCCTTGATCAGCGCGTCAAAAATGTCGATTTCGTAGTTGCTGTGAACGTGCTGCAAGATGGCCGCCAAGCGCTCCAGGCCCATGCCCGTGTCCACACAAGGCGCGGGCAGCGGCGTGACGGCACCGGTCTCGTCCATGTTGAACTGCATGAACACGTTGTTCCAGATTTCGATGAAACGGTCGCCGTCTTCATCGGGGCTGCCGGGTGGGCCGCCGGGGATGTGCGCGCCGTGGTCGTAAAAGATTTCGGAGCAAGGGCCGCAAGGGCCCGTGTCGGCCATCATCCAGAAGTTGTCGGACTTGTAGCGGCCGCCCTTGTTGTCGCCGATGCGGATGATGCGGTTTTCTACCTTGATGCGCTCAGGCGTCCAACCGGCTTTGACAAAAATGCCCTCCCAAATGCCATAGGCCTCGTCGTCTTCCATATAGACCGTGGCGTAGAGCTTGTCGGCGGGCAGTTTGTAGACCTCGGTCAACAGCTCCCAGGCCCATTGCAGCGACTCGCGCTTGAAATAGTCGCCAAACGACCAGTTGCCCAGCATCTCGAAAAAGGTGTGGTGGCGGGCGGTGTAGCCCACGTTTTCCAGGTCATTGTGCTTGCCACCCGCACGCAAGCAAGCCTGCACGGACGCGGCGCGCACATAAGAGCGCTTGTCCGACCCCAAAAACACGTCCTTGAACTGGACCATGCCCGAGTTGGTGAACATCAGGGTCGGGTCATTGCCCGGCACCAAGGGGCTGGACGCCACCACGGTGTGGCCCTTGGACTCGAAAAAGTCCAGGAAGGTCTTGCGGATGTCGGCAACGGAAAAAGTGGGTTGGCTCATGGTCTTGACTGCTTTCTAGTGCAACCGGCCATTATAAGTTTGCGCCCGACCACCTCGGCGGTGGCCCTGCGGGCGGGTGCCCAAGTCAACACGGCCGCGTTGTCTTTGCGACAGAAACAGCTGGGTGTCTGGGTTAAGCTTCAAGGCATGGCACAATTTACTTAACAAGTTAAATAAAGCAGAGACACCCTCATGAACGCACACACATCGCCCCTCGCTCAGCTCCAGGACCCCAGCCTGCTCAAGACCGACGCCCTGATCAACGGCCAATGGGTGGCAGGCAGCAGCCGCTTTGACATCACTGACCCGGCCACTGGTGCGGTGCTGACCAGCGTGGCCAATCTGGGGCCCGCAGACGCCGAAGCAGCCATCGCTGCCGCCAACGCCGCCTGGCCCGCATGGAAAGCCAAAACCGCCAAAGAGCGAAGCATCATTTTGCGCAAGTGGTACGACTTGCTCATGGCCAACCAGGACGATCTGGGCCGCATCATGACCGCTGAGCAAGGCAAGCCCCTGCCCGAAGCCAAAGGCGAAGTGGCCTACGGTGCCAGCTTTGTCGAGTGGTTTGCAGAAGAAGCCAAGCGCATCAACGGCGAGACCCTGCCCCAGTTCGACAACAACCGCCGCTTGCTGGTACTCAAGCAGCCCATTGGCGTGTGCGCGGCCATCACGCCCTGGAACTTTCCATTGGCCATGATCACCCGCAAAGTGGCACCGGCTTTGGCCGCAGGCTGCCCCGTGATCATCAAACCCGCTGAGCTGACGCCGCTCACCGCCCTGGCTGCTGCCGAGCTGGCCATCCGTGCGGGCATTCCAGCAGGCGTGCTGAACATGGTCACCGCCGACAGCGACAACTCGATCGCGGTGGGCAAAGTGCTGTGCGCCTCAGATGTGGTGCGCCACATCAGCTTCACCGGCTCCACCGAGGTCGGCCGCATCCTGATGGCGCAATCGGCCCCCACCGTGAAAAAAATGTCGCTGGAGTTGGGCGGCAACGCCCCCTTCATCGTGTTTGAAGACGCCGACATCGACAGCGCCGTCGAAGGCGCTTTTGCCAGCAAATACCGCAATGCCGGTCAGACCTGCGTGTGCTCCAACCGCTTTTATGTGCAAGAAGGTGTGTACGACGAGTTCGTCCGCAAATTTGCGGCCAAAGTGCAGACCGCCAAAGTGGGCAATGGCTTTGAAGACGGCGTGAACCAGGGCCCCCTGATCGAGGAAGCGGCGCTGACCAAAGTGCAGCGCCACGTAGACGATGCCCTGGCCAAAGGCGGCCGTGTGTTGGTCGGCGGCAAGCGCTTGATCGGCATGGGCTCGGGCCAGTTCTTTGAACCCACGGTGGTGGCAGACGCGACCCCGGACATGCTGTGCGCCAAAGAAGAGACCTTCGGCCCGTTTGCGCCCGTCTTCAAGTTCAAGACCGAGCAAGAAGCCATCGACGCCGCCAACAACACCGAGTTTGGCCTGGCCAGCTACTTTTACAGCCGCGACGTCGGCCGCATTTTCCGGGTCAGCGAGGCGCTGGAATACGGCATGGTCGGCATCAACGTGGGCATTTTGGCCACTGAGCATGTGCCTTTTGGCGGCGTCAAACAGTCCGGCCTGGGCCGCGAAGGCTCGCACCACGGCATCGATGACTATGTCGAGATCAAATACCTCTGCATGGGCGATATCCTGAAGTAAACTACAGGGCTTCGCGGGCGTCGTTTAATGGTAGGACTTTTGCTTCCCAAGCAAATAACGAGGGTTCGATTCCCTTCGCCCGCTCCAAATTTTGTTTCTAGTTTCATGAAGGCCCCGCAAGGGGCCTTCGGCATTTCTACCCCGCCCCATCCATGAACATCACCGTCAACGAAGACCTCAAAGCCTACATCGACCCACTCACCCCCGACGAACACGCGGCGCTGGAGCGCAGCATCCTGGCCGAGGGCTGCCGCGACGCCCTGGTGCTGTGGGGCGATGTGCTGGTGGACGGGCACAACCGCTATGGCATTTGCCAAAAACATGGCCTGCCCTTTCAGACGGTGCAAAACACGCGTTTCCAATCCATGGAAGATGTGCACCTGTGGATGATTGACCAGCACTTGGGACGGCGCAGCGTGTCCGACTTCCAGCGCGGCGTGCTGGCCTTGCGCAAGAGAGAAATTCTGGCCGAGCGGCGCGCGCAAACCATCGCCGCGACCGCTTCGGCGGACGCCGCCGCGCCCGTCGAACCAGGCCACACGGCCCAAAACGGCGCTGTGCCAGAGTCCAACCCACTTAAAAGCCGCGCCGACATTGCCAAGGTGGCACGCCTGAGCAACAGCCAGGTGCTGCACATCGAAAAAATCCAGAAACAAGCCGCGCCCGAACTGGTGGCGGCAGTGAAGTCTGGCGTCATCTCCATCAACGCGGCTGCCGCAGTGGCCAGTTTGCCCGCTGAAGAGCAAAAAAGTGCCGCTTTGGGCGGCAAAGACGAACTCAAGCAAGCGGCCAAGCGTGTGCGCGATGTCCACCGCAAAACGCCGAAAGACGCCAAGCCCTCTGGCGAATCGGACAGCGCCGAAGGAACACCGACTGACCTGCAAGCCTTGCAGGAGCGGGTTGCCGCCTTGACGTCAGAAAACCAGGCGCTGCGTGCACAGGTGGCGCAGTTGCAGGCGCAGTTAAGCGCCTGAATGCGTGATCCGTAGGTCGGGCCTTCACGGGCCGACGGCCATACTTTCGCGAATCGAGATTTTCAAGAGGCGCTGGTGCACCGGAGTTTCGGACCTGAAGGCGCGCAACCCACAAAGACCGACAGCATCCATCCTGGATCGGTCAGGCCCCAACCAGCCCTGTGTGGGGTGCTCACCGGATCGGGCGATTTGGCGAGCGAAGCGAGTATGTGCCCGACCGGTGAGCGCCTCACACAGGGCGACCCCAAAGCGTGCAATGGTCACAACATGACAAAAGGCCCCGCAGGGCCTTTTGTCATGAACGCGGCAACTGATCAGAAAATCAGTTTCACGCCTGTCTTGCTTTGCAGCAACTCGGGCGTCACACCCGGTGCCAGCTCCACCACTTTGAGGCCCGCGTCGGTCACGTCCATCACGGCCAGGTCGGTGATGATGCGGTCCACCACGCCCACGCCGGTCAATGGCAGTGTGCAGCTGGGCAAAATCTTCAGGTCTTCGGTGCCGTCTTTCTTTTTGGCCACGTGCTCCATCAGGATGATCACGCGCTTGACGCCCGCCACCAGGTCCATCGCGCCGCCCATGCCCTTGACCATCTTGCCGGGGATCATCCAGTTGGCCAGATCGCCCTTCTCGCTGACCTGCATCGCGCCCAGGATGGACAGGTTGATCTTGCCGCCACGGATCATGGCAAACGACTGCTCGCTGCCAAAAATCGACGAGCCCTTGATGGTCGTCACCGTCTGCTTGCCCGCGTTGATCAGGTCGGCATCGACCTCGTCTTCGGTCGGGAAAGGGCCAATGCCCAGCATGCCGTTTTCGCTTTGCAGCCAGACTTCTTTGTCAGCCGGCACAAAGTTGGCCACCAGCGTGGGGATGCCGATGCCCAGGTTCACATAAAAACCGTCTTCCAGTTCGTGGGCCGCACGGGCGGCCATTTGGTCTTGACTCCAGCTCATATCAGACTCCCGCCTTTTCTGTAATCGTGCGTTTTTCGATGCGCTTTTCCGGTTTAGCGTTCAGCACGATGCGGTGCACATAAATACCGGGCAGGTGCACGCTGTCGGGGTGCATGTCGCCGGTTTCCACGATCTCTTCGACCTCGACCACGCAAATCTTGCCGGCCATGGCCACCGCCGGGTTGAAGTTGCGCGAGGTGTAACGGAACTGCAGGTTACCGGACTTGTCGGCACGATGCGCCTTGACCAGCGCCACATCGGGCACCAGCGAACGCTCCATCACATAGGTCTCGCCGTCAAACTCGCGCAGCTCTTTGCCTTCGGCCACCAAAGTGCCCACACCGGTCTTGGTGAAGAAGGCCGGGATGCCCGCACCGCCCGCACGCAGCTTCTCGGCCAGCGTGCCTTGCGGCGTGAATTCCAAAGCCAACTCGCCCGCCAGGTACTGGCGCTCGAACTCCTTGTTCTCACCCACATAAGACGAAATCATTTTCTTGATCTGACGGGTCTGCAGCAGCTTGCCCAGACCAAAATCGTCCACGCCCGCGTTGTTCGAAATAGCGGTCAGGTTCTGCACACCGCTGTCGCGCAAGGCGTCGATCAGTGCCTCGGGGATGCCGCACAGGCCAAAACCGCCCACACCAATGAGTTGACCGTCAGCGACGATGCCCTTGAGGGCTTCGGCTGCGGAAGGAAAAATCTTGTTCACACCGGTCTCCAGTAGAAGGATGAAAGCGTTACGATACTACGTATTCAACTACGTAGTTTTTCGTAGAGGGTGGCCCTTAGCCAAACATGCACACCGACATCGACTACCGCCTCGCCTTTGACCTCGCCCCTGTCGGCATGGTGCTTTCGCGCAACCGCGCCATCGTCGACTGCAACCAACGCGTGTGCGAGATGTTTGGCGTGAGCCGGGAACAGCTCATCGGCCAAAGCTTTCAACTGCTTTACCCCAGCGCCGACGAATACGAACGCACCGGCCAGCGCATCGCGCCCATCCTGAACGCCAACGGCGTGTATGCCGATGACCGGGTGATGAAGCGGGTGGACGGGCGCTTGAAGGGCGAAACCTTCTGGTGCCATGTGACCGGCCGGGCGCTCAACCGCGACGCCCCCCACGAAGCGGGCATCTGGACCTTTGAAGACCTGTCGGCCCGCAAACCCGTCAAGGCCGAACTCACCGCCCGCGAACGCGAAGTCGCCGCCCATTTGATGGACGGCCAAACCAGCAAGGAAATCGGCCGGGCCTTGGGCATCAGCCACCGCACGGTGGAGATTTACCGCGTCAAGCTGATGCGCAAATACCAGGCATCGGGGGCGGCGGATTTGATTCAAAAATTGGTGAGGGGGTGAAGGTCTTGAGAATGACGGGCGCTTGTCATACGATTCAATTCATTTTTTGAACACAAAAATAGTCTTCGGACGAATACACAAAGGGAGATCCGAGTATGAAAAAAGAACAGATTCAGGCCCTCACCGACACGTTCGAGGGGCATGCGCAACAAACCGAAAACGGTGTGGAATATTGGTTAGCCCGTGACATTCAGCACCTGCTGGGCTATAGCAAGTGGGAAAACTTTCTGAATGTCGTTCACAAAGCCAAAACAGCCTGTGAAGTCTCCGGCAATGAAACCGTCAACCATTTTCCTGACGTCAGGAAAATGGTCGATCTGGGCTCGGGTAGCCAGCGCGACATCGACGACATCATGCTCACCCGCTATGCGTGCTACCTCATCGCTCAGAACGGTGACCCGCGCAAACCGGAGATTGCCTTTGCCCAAACCTACTTTGCGGTCCAAACCCGCAAAGCAGAGCTGATTGAGCAACGGATGCTTGAAGCCGAACGCATTCAAGCACGCAGGAAACTCACCGAAACTGAAAAAGAACTCTCGCAAGTCATCTTTGAGCAAACCGGAGGAACCCAGGACTTTGCTCTGATCCGCAGCAAAGGCGACCACGCCCTGTTTGGTAAAAGCACCCAGGCCATGAAGTCGCAGTGGAAAGTACCCGACAGCCGCCCGCTGGCCGACTTCGCCCCCACCATCTTGCTCAAAGCCAAAGACTTCGCGACCGAGATCACCATCTTCAACGCGCGCCAGCACAAAATGGGCAGCGAGGGCGAAATCTCCACAGAACACATCACCAACAACCAAGCCGTGCGCAACACATTGCTGGAACGAGGTATCCGTCCTGAAAGTTTGCCACCTGAAGAAGATGTCAAAAAAGTGGAGCGCCGCGTGCAGTCAGCAGACAAAAAAGCGCTGAACAAGCCTGACACACTGGACAACTGATCAGCCCGCTGAAGCCGCTCACGACGTCAGCGCCACCACTCGCTCCTCGCCCAACATGTCAATGACCGTGACAGCGACGGTCGTACCCGCCTCAGGCGAAGCCAATTCATAGCGAATTAAGGCACCCGTCGACATCACTTTGCCCCCTCCACCACCTCCGCCACCGTCCGGAACGCATCGATGGCGGTGGGGAATCCGCAATACACCGTGGCGTGCAGCATGACTTCGCGCAACTCCTCGGGCGTGGCACCGTTGTGGAGTGCCCCGCGCACATGGCCTTTGAGCTCGTGTTGTTTGCCCAAAGCGGTGAGCATGGCCACGGTGACCAAACTGCGGGTTTTCAAGTCCAGACCCGGGCGTTGCCACACATTGCCCCAAGCGTTGCGGGTGATGAATTCCTGCATGGGCAAGGTGTAATCGGTGGCGTTGCCAAAGGCGCGGTCCACAAATTCAGCCCCCATGACCTGGGTGCGGGTGTCGATACCGGCCTGAAAGGCGGCATCGTCAGGGCGCTCGGCGCGGGCTTGTTGCGCAGGCGAGGGTGTGGGTTTGGGTGTGTTGGACATGACAGGCTCCTGAAATGGTCGTCAGCATAATCGGTGTCCAGCCCCTACATGGATGCCCGCCTTCGCGGGCAAGACGCAACCAAGGACCCGCATGAGCCCCCGCTACCCTGCCCCTGAAATCAATGACTTGCCAGACGACATCAAAGCCAAAGTGCTGGAGGTACAAGAAAAAGCCGGTTTTGTGCCGAATGTGTTTTTGGCCTTTGCCCGCCGGCCGGCCGAGTGGCGTGCGTTTTTTGCATACCACGATGCCCTGATGGTGCCCGAGTCGGTGGGGCGTGAAAGTGGCCTGACCAAGGGCGAGCGCGAGATGATCGTGACCACCACCAGCGCGGCCAACCACTGCCTGTACTGCGTGGTGGCGCATGGCGCCATCCTGCGCATTTACGAGAAAAAGCCGCTGGTGGCCGATCAAGTGGCCATCAACCACCGTAAGGCCGACATCAGCCCGCGCCAGCGCGCCATGCTCGACTTCGCGATGAAGGTCTGCCAGCACTCTGATCAAGTGGAAGACGCCGACTTTGCCGCCCTGCACGCCCACGGCTTCAACGACGAAGACATCTGGGACATCGCGGCCATCACCGCCTTCTTTGGCCTGAGTAACCGCATGGCCAGCTTCAGCGGCATGATGCCCAATCCCGAGTTTTACCTGATGGGCCGTGCGCCCAAGGCCAAACCAGCGCCCTGACGACCCGATGTCAAGCCCGGCCTGCCCGGGCGTCAGATTCGGCTCTGGCCAGCAAGGCCCAAGCCATTTGGGTCAGTGTGTCTTCGAACGCAGGGCTGCCAAGCAAAGGTGATTTTTCCAAGCTGGCGCTGCGCAGCGTGCCAATCACCGAACGGGTCAACACAAACATTTGGGCTGTGCTGGGCGTTTGCAGCGCCGGGTGAGCGATGCGTTCAAAAAACACGGCCAACCGGTCGGCCACCTGGCGCACAGCGTTGGCGGTTTCGTCTGGTTTTTCCAGCGTCCAGCCCAGGCGGATCAGGGTTTGGCTCAAGCCTTTGCCTTTGGCAAAACCCTGCAGCAGGATGTGGATGGCTTTGCCCAGCAACTCGCGGCCATCCATTTGCTGCACATCGGCGCGGGTTTCCAACTCGCTCAGGTAGCCCTCCAGTTGTTGCAGAACCAAAGCTTGCCCGCGTGCGGCCATGGCACGCACCAGCACCTCTTTGCTCGGAAAGTATTGGTACAGCGTGCCAATCGAAAAACCGGCCGCTGCAGCCACCTTGTTGGTGGTCAAACCGCCCTCGCCTTCCTTGTCCAAAATCTGAGCAGCGGCTTTGAACAAGGTCTGCATGGTTTGCTGCGCCCTCGCCTGCGAAGGCTGACGACGCAGGCTGGACGGGGCTTGCGGCTTGCCGGCGGGTTTGGAAGAGGGCATGAACGACCTTGGGAAAAATGTGAGCAGATAGCGAGTTGCAAGGTCTTTGCAAAACCTGAACAATGCTCATATTCTGACCCATCTGCCGAAAAGACACACCATGAGCCCCCACCCTGCCGCCCCGACCGAGTTGACTGTGCGCCGTTTGAGTGTGGACTTGAGCCAAGGCTTTTCACGCCACTGGAACGGCGGCGATGCATTTTTGACCGCTTACGCCAATGCCTTGTCCATGAGCTTTCCGGTGGGGGAGCAGTCCTTCATCGATGCGGTCAAGGCAGGTGCCAAACACCTTCCCGACACGCCGGAAAACGCCGAGCTCAAGCAGATTGCCAAAGGCTTCATCGGCCAGGAGGCGACACACCGCCACCTGCACAGCCTGTACAACGCCCACCTGGAAAAGCAGGGCCTGGTGAACCATTGGGGCCCACGCGCCGAGCGACGCCTGCAAAAAGGACGCGAGGAGTTCTTCAGCAAAAGCGCCAAAGGCCACCTGCACGAACTGGCCATCACCGCTGCGTTTGAACACTACACCTCGATTTTTGGCGACCTGACACTGGAGCGCATCGACCAGCCCGGTGACTGGTTTGCCGGGGCCGAAGAACCTCTCAAGACCTTGTGGCGCTGGCACTCGGCCGAAGAGTCCGAGCACAAATGCGTGGCCTTTGACATTTACCAACGCCTGGGCGGCAACCACACCTGGCGCATGCGCTGGTTCTGGTACGTGACGGTGCAGTTCAGCACCGACGTGTTCCGCCAGACGGTCAACAACCTCTGGCATGACAAGACGCTGTTCAAGCCCTCGACCTGGTGGTCGGCGTCCAAATTTTTGTTTGGTCGCCACGGCATGGTCTGGCGCGTGGCCAAGCCCATCTGGGCCTACACCCGCCGCGACTTTCACCCCATGCAGGTGGGCAGCCCTACCCTGTCGCAAGACTGGCTGCAAAACCACGCCGACCAGTGGCGTGCGGTGGGCACCCCAGCACAATCCGCCGCATAAAAAACCTCAGTCGCTGACCAAGGCCCGCACCCAGTCGGGCAGTGTCACGGCTTTTTGCTTGGGGAAATCCACCCAGATGGTGGTTGCGCCGCCTGCGGCAAACACCACGCCAGGCTGGTCGGTGCGCTCCAGCGTGCACCAGCTTTCAAACGTCGTGCGGCCCGGATCGCTCACATACATCTTGGCCAGGATGTCACCCGGGTATTCAAACTGTTTGTAAAAGTTGCAAAACGCGTTCGCGATCACCGGCCCCTCACCTTGCGGGTTCGGCACAAAGCCGATCTTG
Organism: Limnohabitans sp. 2KL-1; assembly: GCF_003063435.1. GTDB lineage: Bacteria > Pseudomonadota > Gammaproteobacteria > Burkholderiales > Burkholderiaceae_C > Limnohabitans_A. The sequence goes on from NZ_NESL01000005.1 coordinate 104,803, forward strand.
TCGAACCAGTCGATGCGGGTGGTCTCCAGATAGCGGAAGTACACCGTGTTGTTGACGTGGCCCATGGCGTCCATGTCGCCCCAGCGGATGGGGATGACCAGTTCATTCACCAGATTCTTGCGCTCAGGCAGTTCCAGTTTCATGGCTTGCCCCTCACACCGCAAAGCCGTCGTCGGCCGAGACCACCGCGCCATTGATGAAGTGGCTCTGGTCACTGGCCAGCAGCATCAGCAAGGCATCCAGGTCTTGCGGCTGGCCCACGCGTTTGCGCGGCAGCATGCTGATGAGCTTTTGGCCCTGCTCGGTCTGCCAGTGGTGGTGGTTGATTTCGGTGTCGATGTAGCCGGGGCAAATCGCGTTCACGTTGATGCCAAAACGCCCCCACTCCACCGCAAAAGCCTTGGTCATCTGGATCACAGCGGCTTTGCTCATGCAGTACACGCCGATCTGCGGCAACACCTTCAGGCCCGCCATCGACGCGATGTTGATGATGCGCCCGCCCGTGAAACTGCCCGGCGCTGCGCCTTTGGCCCGCGCCAGCATGCGCTTGCCCACCTCTTGCGCCACAAAAAATGCGCCGCGCACATTGGTGTTCATGATGAAGTCGTAATCTTCTTCGGTCACGTCCTGGATGCGCTGGGTGGTGCTCACGCCCGAGTTGTTCACCAAAATGTCGATGCTGCCCATCTCGGTTTCGGCGTGAGCCACAGCCGCCGCAATGCTGTGGCGGTCGGTCACGTCCATCTCGACCACATGGGCGTCACCGCCTGCGGCTTCGATCTCGGCCCGCAGGCCCTTGAGCTTTTCAATCCGGCGGCTGGCCAACACCACGCCGGCACCGGCGGCAGCCAGGGTTTTGGCAAATTGCGCGCCCAGGCCGCCTGATGCGCCGGTGACCAGGGCCACGCGGCCCGACAAATCGATTTCATAAGCCATGACAAATCCTTCCAGGGGTTTCGCGTCCGTTGCTACAAACGGCTAATGCCATTAACGGCTGACGCCATTGTGCGGGGGAACAGCCCCCAAGATGCATAAAATGAGTCACACGCCCGACAAGCCGTGCGCCCGGGCACCGCATCCGCAACTATCCTCAAAGAGACTGTCATGAGCCCCGAAGAAATCCTCAGCACCTACGGCCCCCGCGAATCCATGCCCTACGACGTGGTCGTGGTCGGTGGCGGCCCCGCTGGCCTGTCCACGGCCATCCGCCTCAAACAACTGGCCGCTGAAAAAGGCACCGACGTATCGGTCGTCGTGCTGGAAAAAGGCGGCGAGCCCGGCGCCCACATCCTGAGCGGCGCCATCATGGACCCCAAGGCCCTGACCGAACTCTTCCCCGACTGGAAAGAACGCGGTGCCCCCCTCAACCAGCCCGTGACCGATGACGCCTGGAGCTTTTTGAGCGAGACCGGCGCGACCCGCACCCCCGGCATCTTCTTGCCCGAGTGCGCCCAAAACCACGGCAACTACATCATCAGCCTGAGCAATTTCACCCGCTGGCTTGGCCAGCAGGCTGAAAACCTGGGCGTGGAAATCTTCCCCGGCTTCACCGCCGCCGAAGTGCTCTACAACGAAGATGGCAGCGTCAAAGGCGTGGCCACCGGCAATATGGGCATCGGCAAAGACGGCGAGCCGACCGAGAACTTCCAGCTCGGCATGGAGCTGCACGGCAAATACACCGTGTTCGCCGAAGGCGCACGCGGCCATCTGGGCAAGCAGTTGATCGCCAAGTACAAGTTGGACGAAGGCCGCGATCCGCAGACCTATGGCATCGGCATCAAGGAAGTCTGGGAAATCGACCCCTCACGCCACACCCCCGGTTTTGTGATGCACACCGCCGGCTGGCCCATGAACAACGACACCTACGGCGGCGCTTTCATGTACCACATGGAAGACAACAAGATCGCCATTGGCTACGTGGTGGGTCTGGACTACGCCAACCCCTGGCTCAGCCCGTTTGAAGAGTTCCAGCGCTGGAAAACCCACAACAACATCCAGTGGTACTTCACCAACGACCAAGGCGAAGTCAATGCCAAGCGCATCGGCTACGGTGCCCGTGCCATCACCGCAGGCGGCCTGATGAGCCTGCCCAAGACCGTGTTCCCGGGCGGCGCACTGGTCGGTTGTGACGCCGGTTATCTGAACGTGAGCCGCATCAAGGGCAGCCACGCCGCCATCAAGACCGGCATGCTGGCCGCTGAAGCTGCCTACGACGCGGTGGTGGCAGGTCGCCAACACGACGAGCTGAGCGCCTACCCCGAGGCCTTCGAAGCCAGCTGGCTGCACACCGAGCTGAACAAGTCGCGCAACTTCAAGAGCTGGTTCAAAAAGGGCCTCACGGTCGCCACGCTGATGAACGGCTTTGAGCAGTTTGTGCTGCGCGGCCACATTCCGTGGACGCTGCGCCGCGACAAGGCCGACCACACTTACCTCAAGCCTGCGGCCGAGTGCGAGAAGATCGAGTACCCGAAACCGGACGGCAAGCTGACCTTTGATCGCCTGTCCAGCGTGTTCATCAGCAACACCAACCACGAAGAAAACCAGCCTGCCCACCTGACGCTCAAAGACGCTTCGGTGCCCGTGGGCATCAACCTGGCCAAGTACGCAGGCCCCGAATCGCGCTACTGTCCAGCTGGGGTATACGAGTTCGTCAAGAACGAAGACAACAGCGACCGATTGCAGATCAACGCGCAAAACTGCGTGCACTGCAAGACCTGCGACATCAAGGACCCGACGCAAAACATCGTCTGGGTCACGCCCGAAGGCGGTGGTGGACCGAACTACACGGGCATGTAAGTCCTGTGCATACACTTTGAGAGGCCCTGCAGGGCCTCTTTTTTTGGGTGCAAGCATCGGCTGTGCTGTGCAAGACCACTTTCGCGGCGAGGGCACCCCTCCCACACAGCGTCACCAAGGTATCACCACCCCCGCGAAAACCCGTAGTCGAACCCGCTTGCGAGCACCCCATAATGAAACTTGTATGACAAGTTGATCCGCAACCTGTTGTCGTCCATTGATCCACGAGGAGCTTTCGAATGAAATTGAGCAAACTGATGTTGGGCCTGAGTTTGGCCATCGGTGTCCTGGCCACAGCCTCTGCGCAAGTCACCATGCGCAACAGCATCTCTGTCGGCCAGAACTCCCACCAGGGTGAAGCCATTGACACTTTGGCCAAAGAAGTTGAAAAGCGCACCAACGGTCGCATCAAGATCCAGAACTTCTACTCCGGTTCCTTGGGCGGCGAGCGCGAGTCCATCGAATCCGTGCAACTGGGTACCCAAGAACTGGCCACCACATCCACCGGCCCTGTGCCCAACTTTGTGCCCGAGTCGCGCATCCTGGACGTGCCCTTCTTGTTCCGTGACAAAGCACACGCTCGCGCCGTGCTGGACGGCCCCATTGGCCAAGAGTTGCTGACCAAGTTCGACGCCAAAGGCTTCAAGGCTTTGGCTTGGGGTGAAAACGGCGTGCGCCACATGACCAACAGCAAGCGTGCGGTGAATGAGCCGGGCGATCTGAAGGGCCTGAAGATGCGCACCATGGAAAACCCGGTGCACGTCGCGGCCTATAAGAGCTTGGGCATTGTGACCACCCCCATGGCGTTCCCTGAAGTGTTCACCGCTTTGCAACAAGGCACTGTGGACGGTCAAGAAAACCCACTGTCGGTGATCATGGCATCCAACTTTGACCAAGTGCAAAAGCACCTGACACTCACAGGCCACGTTTATTCGCCCGTGGTGATCCTGATGAACAAGGGTTCATTCGACAAACTCAGCGCTGCCGACAAGCAAATCTTCCTCGACTCGGCCAAAGAAGCTGTCAAAGCCAACCGTGCACGCGTGGACAAAGACGATGCCAACGGCGTGGCTGAGCTGCGTAAAAAAGGCATGAACATCATCGAGAACGTGGACAAGTCCAAGTTCTTGGCCACCATGGGCCCCGCCATGGCGGAGTTTGAAAAGCAATTCGGCAAAGCCAACTTGGACCGCATCCGCAACTTCAAGTGATTTGAAGCTCATGAAAGCGCCCGCTCAATCCTGGATTGGCGGGCGCTTTTTGATTTTGTCGTGAAGGATTTTTTATGCGCTCGCTCTATCTGAGCATTGAAAAGTGGACCACCGCTTTTTCCATGCTTGTAGCCTGCTTGATGTTGGCCTTGGCGGCCTGTTTGGGCATGCTGCAAATTTTCACCCGCTTCGTGCTGGAAGTTCCTGTTGAATGGACCGAGGTCCTTATCCGGTTCAGCTTGATCTGGATGGTGTTCATGGGCATCCCCATGGCTTTTCGTCAAGGCGCGATGGTCAGCGTGGACGTGCTGTACCGCTGGAGCGGCCCACGCATGAAAAAAATCCTGGACACTGCCGTGGCTTTGGCCGCACTCACCTTGGTGTGCATCATCATTTGGTGGGGCTGGGACTACGCCAACCGCGGCAAGGTCCAGTCCATGATTGGCTTGGAAGATGTGTCCATGTTTTGGGCTTACATGGCTTTGCCAGTGGGTGCGTGTTTCAGCGTGATCAGCATCATCGGCAATTGGCTCGATCCCCAGCGCCTTGAATTGGAGACCGCACAATGAGCGTCGTCATGCTTTGCACCATGGTGCTGTGCTTTGCACTCACCATCTCGGTGGCTGTTTCTATCGGTTTGTCGGCCATCGTCGGCATTCAAATCGGCAACGCCAACATGCTCATCTCCGTCAAGGAGATGTTCAATTCGATCAACAAGTTCCCGCTGGCCGCCATCCCTTTCTTTATCTTGGCGGGCAACATCATGGAAACGGGCGGCATCTCGCGCCGCCTGGTGGAGTTTGCCAAGAGCATTGTGGGCGGCGTACAAGGCGGCTTGCCCATGACCTGCGTGCTGACCTGCATGATTTTTGCTGCCGTCTCGGGCTCGTCGGTGGCCACCACGTTTGCCATCGGCACCATCTTGATCCCCGCGCTCATCAAGCACGGCTACCCCACCACCTATGCGGCTTCTTTGCAAGCCACATCGGCCGAGTTGGGCGTGATCATCCCGCCTTCGATTCCCATGATCTTGTACGGCGTCAGTGCCGAAGTCTCTATTGGCGAATTGTTCATTGCCGGTTTTGGACCTGGTCTCTTCATCGGCGCGGCCTTGATGTTCTGGGTCTGGGTGTATTGCAAATACAAGGGCTGGGGCAAAAACGACGGCGAAGGACGTCTGAGCTTTGGCAAGGCCTCTTGGCAAGCCGGTTGGGCGCTGATGATGCCCGTGATCATTTTGGGTGGCATCTACGGCGGGGTGTTCACCCCCACCGAAGCGTCTGCTGTCGCTGTGTTTTACGCCTTGATCGTTGGCACCTTGATTTACCGCGAGATCAAGCTGAAAGACCTGGCCGTGATCATGCGCAAATCGGTGTTGTCGAGCGCGGTGATCATGTTCATCATTGCCAACGCAGGTTTGTTCGCCTTCCTGATCACGCGTGCTGGCGTGCCTGAAGCGATTGGTCACTGGCTGCAAGATGTGCTCAAGTCGCCTGCCTACTTCCTGTTGGGTGTGAATGCGGCTTTGTTCCTGATCGGCATGTTCATTGAAACCAGCGCCGCCATCATCGTGTTGGCGCCCATCCTGGCCCCGGTGGCGGTGCACTTTGGCATCGACCCGGTTCACTTTGGCCTGATCATGGTGGTCAATCTGGCGCTGGGCATGATCACACCGCCTTTCGGTGTGAACCTGTTCGCGGCCTGTACGGTAGCGCGCATATCGCTCGATCGGATGATCAAGGATTTGATCCCCTTCGTGCTGGTGATTCTGGTCTGTCTGATGGTGGTGAGCTATGTGCCTGCCCTGTCGCTGACCTTGCGGGATCTGGTGTACGCCAAATAAAGCTAGAATCCACCCCTGTCAGGAGAGCGCCTGACTTGTCTTCCCTTGTGAAACAAGTCAGGCCGCCGAAGGCGCAGGCGGTTTGAAAAACTGCTGAACGCTCAGGCAAAAGGACTGACAAAACGCTTTTCATCAAGGCGTTACCTCACTGGAGAGAGGTGCCGGGCCATCGGGCCACGGCATCCACCGAAGGAGCAACCCGCAGAACTTTTGGCTTTTGGGCTGAATGGTCCCGGCGAATCTCTCAGGTAAAGCGGACAGCGAGGGCAAGCGCCACAGCATGTGCTGTGGTTTTTCATTGCCCTTGGAGATCTGTGTGACCGCTGCTGCCGACTTGCTCACCACCCCTTTGAACGCCCTGCACATCGAGCTGGGCGCCCGCATGGTGCCTTTTGCGGGCTACAGCATGCCGGTGCAATACCAAGGACCCGGAATGGGCCTGGTCGCCGAGCACCACCACACCCGCAACGCCGCTGGCCTGTTCGACGTCTCGCACATGGGCCAGTTGTGCCTGAGCGGGCCGGATGCCGCTGCCGCCTTTGAAAGCCTGATGCCGGTGGACGTGATGGGGCTGGGCGTGAACAAACAGCGCTACGGCCTGCTGCTCAATGACGAGGGCGGCATCATCGACGACCTGATGTTCGTGAACCGCGATGTGGCCAACGGGGGTGACATTTTTGTGATCGTCAACGGCGCTTGCAAGCACGGCGATCTGGCCCACATCCAAGAGCGCATCGGCCGCCGCTGCACCATCACGCCGCAATTTGACCGCGCCTTGCTGGCCCTGCAAGGTCCGCAGGCGGTGACCGCCTTGCAGCGCCTGTTGCCCGGCGTTGAAAAATTGGTGTTCATGACCGGCATGCCTGCCACATGGAACGGCGCTGACCTGTACGTGACCCGCAGCGGCTATACCGGTGAAGACGGTTTTGAAATCTCCCTGCCCGCCCACGCGGCCGATGCCTTTGCTCGTGCCCTGCTGGCCCAGCCCGAAGTCAAGCCGATCGGTCTGGGGGCGCGCAACTCGCTGCGCCTGGAAGCCGGTTTATGCCTGTACGGCAACGACATCGACACCACCACCACCCCGGTCGAAGCGGGCCTGAACTGGGCCATGCAAAAGGTGCGCCGCACAGGTGGCGCGCGTGCAGGCGGCTTCCCCGGTGCCGCCAAAATCCTGGCCCAGCTCGACGGCGCAAGCCCGGCGCAGCGCTTGCGCGTGGGCCTGGTGGCCCTGGAGCGCGTGCCGGTGCGCGAGCATGTGGATCTGCACAACGACGCAGGCCAGAAAGTGGGCGAAGTCACCAGCGGCCTGCTCGCCCCCACGGCCGATCAGCCTGTGGCGCTGGCCTATGTGCAGGCAGAATACGCGCCAGCAGGCACACGCCTGAACGCCATTGTGCGCGGCAAAGCCGTGCCCATGACCGTCAGCGCCCTGCCCTTCGTACCCAACCGCTATCACCGCGGTTGAAGTTAATCGGGGTCAGATCCCAATTAAATCTCCATGCCTTCACCAGACAAACAATTGGGATCTGACCCCGATTGAATACCCCAACACACAAGGAGCCCCCTCATGATCAAGTACACCGAAGACCACGAATGGTTGCAAATTGACGGTGACACCGCCGTCGTCGGCATCACCCACCACGCACAAGACGCACTGGGCGATGTGGTGTTTGTGGACCTGCCCGAAGTCGGCAAGTCTTTTGCAGCCAAAGAGGTTGCTGGCGTGGTCGAGTCGGTCAAGGCCGCCGCCGACGTTTACATGCCCGTGGACGGCGAGATCACCGAGGTGAACGAAGAACTGCGCGGCGACCCCTCGCTGGCCAACACCGACCCCCTGGGCAAAGGCTGGTTCTTCAAGGTCAAGCTGTCCAACCCCGCACAGGCCGAGGCCCTGCTGGACGAGACGGCTTACAACAAGTTCTCGGCGGGCTGAATGAACTTTTGAGTGTTTTGTCACCCCGGATGGGGTTCGGGGTCCATGGATGCCCGATCCAGTCGGGCATGACAAAACACCACACAGCACCCTCACCCCACAACCCGAACAGAACACACAAATATCCAGAGCCTTGGGCAAGTGGCATGCCGTGCCGCTTGCCGAATGTTTTAAACGGAGCCACACATGCTGATGTCCACCCTCAAGCCCTTGGGCGAACTCGAAAATCCGTCCGAATTCATCGCCCGCCACATTGGCATCAGCGACGCCGACGAGCAGCACATGCTGAGCGTGATCGGCGAGGCCTCGCGCCGCGCCCTGATCGAGTCCATCGTGCCCCGCAGCATCGCCCGCGCCCAGGCCATGCAGCTGCCCGCCCCGGTGACCGAGGCTGCCGCGCTGGCCGAACTCAAAGCCATGGCGCAGCAAAACCAGTTGTTCAAGAGTTTCATCGGCCAAGGCTATTACGGCACCCACACGCCCGGCGTGATCCTGCGCAACATCCTGGAAAACCCCGCCTGGTACACCGCCTACACGCCCTACCAGGCCGAGATTTCACAGGGCCGCATGGAAGCGCTGGTCAACTTCCAGACCATGGTGTGTGACCTGACCGGCATGCCGATCGCCAACGCCTCCATGCTCGACGAAGCCACCGCAGCGGCCGAAGCCATGACGCTGGCCAAGCGCTCGGTCAAGGCCAAGGGCAACGTGTTCATCGTGAGCGGCGACTGCCACCCGCAGACCATCGAAGTCATCCAGACCCGCGCCGCGCCACTGGGCATCACCGTCAAGCTCGTGCGCTCGGGCGACGAATGGCAAGCGGCCATTGCACAAGACGATTACTTTGCCGCCCTCAACCAGTACCCGGGCAGCAGCGGCTGGCTGGCCGACTGGCAACTCAGCGCCGACCTGATCCACAGCAAGCAGGCCGCCTTCATCCTGGCCGCCGACCTGATGGCGCTGGTGCTGCTCAAGTCGCCGGGCGAAATGGGGGCCGACATCGTGGTGGGCACCACCCAACGTTTTGGCATGCCCATGGGCGCAGGCGGTCCACACGCGGCCTTCATGGCCTGCCGCGACGAATACAAGCGCTCGCTGCCCGGCCGCCTGGTCGGCGTGAGCGTGGACGTGCACGGCAAACCCGCCTACCGCCTGGCCCTGCAAACCCGCGAGCAGCACATCCGCCGCGAAAAAGCCACCAGCAACATCTGCACCGCGCAGGTGCTGCCCGCTGTGGTCGCCAGCATGTACGCGGTCTACCACGGCCCTGCGGGCCTGACCCGCATCGCCCGCCGCATTGCGAGCTACACCGCCGTGCTGGCCGAAGGCCTGAAAGCCTTGGGCGCGTCCTTGCTGCACGGCACGGCTTTTGACACCCTCACGGTGGACTGCGGCAGTGCACAAGCGGCCGACGCCCTGCACGCCCAAGCGGTGGCCCAGCAGCTCAACCTGCGCCGCTACAGCGGGGGGCGCGCCGGTTTTGTGGGCATCAGCCTGGACGAGACCACCACGCGCGAAGACATCGCGACGCTCTGGGCGCTGTTCGCCCAAGACGGCCAGAAACTGCCCTCGTTCGAGCAGTTCGAAAAAGGCATCGCCCCGCTGATTCCCGAGTCGCTGCGCCGCACCAGCGCCTTCCTCACGCACCCGGTGTTCAACCGCTACCACTCCGAGACCGGCATGCTGCGCTACATCCGCCAGCTGTCTGACAAGGACCTGGCACTCGACCGCAGCATGATCCCGCTGGGCAGCTGCACCATGAAGCTCAACGCCACCAGCGAGATGATCCCTATCACCTGGCCCGAGTTTGCGGGCGTCCACCCCTTTGCCCCTGCCGGGCAATTGAAGGGCTATGCCCTGCTGGACCAGCAGCTGCGCGACTGGCTGTGCCAGGCCACGGGTTACAAAGGCATCAGCCTGCAGCCCAACGCGGGCAGCCAGGGCGAATACGCGGGTCTCTTGGTCATCCAGGCCTACCACCGTGCCCAAGGCCAGGGCCACCGCCACATCTGCCTGATCCCGTCGAGTGCCCATGGCACCAACCCCGCCAGCGCCCAGATGGTGGGCATGACCGTGGTGGTCACCAAGTGTGACGAGAACGGCAACGTGGACATGGACGACCTGCGCGCCAAGTGCGAGCAGCACAGCACCAACCTGGCCGCCGTGATGATCACCTACCCCAGCACACACGGCGTGTTCGAGACGCAGGTCAAGCAGCTCTGCGAGCTGGTGCACCAGCATGGCGGGCGCGTGTATGTGGACGGCGCCAACATGAACGCCCTGGTGGGCGTGGCCGCACCGGGCGAGTTTGGCGGCGATGTGAGCCACCTGAACCTGCACAAGACCTTCTGCATCCCGCACGGCGGCGGCGGCCCGGGCGTTGGCCCCGTCTGCGTGGTCGAAGACCTGGTGCCTTATCTGCCGGGCCACGCCACGGGCGGTGTACCGGTCAATGGCGTGGGTGCTGTGTCGGCCGCGCCACTGGGCAATGCTGCCGTGCTGCCCATCAGCTGGATGTACTGCCGCATGATGGGTGCCGAAGGCCTGAAGCACGCCACCGAGTCGGCGATTTTGGCGGCCAACTACATCAGCAAGCGCTTGGCCCCGCACTACCCTACGCTCTACGCCAGTGACAACGGCCATGTGGCCCACGAATGCATCCTGGACCTGCGCCACTTCAAGGACACTTGCGGCGTGATGGCCGAAGACGTGGCCAAGCGCCTGATGGACTACGGCTTCCACGCGCCCACGCTGAGCTTCCCAGTGGCCAACACGCTGATGGTCGAGCCCACCGAGAGCGAGACGCTGGAAGAGATTGACCGCTTCATCGACGCGATGATCGCCATCCGCGAAGAGATCCGTCAGGTGGAAAACGGCACTTGGCCGCAAGACAACAACCCGCTGAAAAACGCGCCACACACGGCGGACAGCGTGATGTCCAGCGAATGGACCCGCCCCTACAGCCGCGAAGTCGGTGCGGCTCTTGCCCAGCGCGTGCCCGGCAGCGTGAAATATTGGCCCCAGGTGGGCCGGGTCGACAACGTCTACGGTGACCGCAACCTGTTTTGCAGCTGCATCCCGGTGAGCGACTACGCGGCCTGATCGCGCATTTCGCTGAACAATCATTCACTCAAAAGAGGACAGATCACCTGAAATCCAAGCCCGCATCGGGAGAGCCTGCCCCGCCTTCACAGGATCAGGGCAGCGCCGAAGGAGCAACCACCCCGGAAACTCTCAGGCACCCAGGACCGATGCAGGCAGACACATCCGTGTCAAAAACTCTGAAGAGCGTCCCAGGTTCGTCACCCGGGACCACCGCAGGAGCAAGCCTCATACGAGGTGAATCTCTCAGGTTTCAAACAGAGGGGGTCATGCCGCGCACATCCGGTGCGCAGCGTGTCCATCCGTTTGAGACGTTGAAACGAGAGAAGCTTCATGAAAAAACACATCGTCATCATTGGTGGCGGCATCACCGGCGTCACCTCCGCCTACGCCCTGGCCCAACAAGGCATCCAGGTCACCCTGATCGAGAAAAACCGCTACCCCGGCATGGAAACGTCGTATGCCAACGGCGGGCAGTTGTCGGCCTCCAACGCCGAAGTCTGGACCCACCCGTCCACGATCATCAAAGGCCTCAAGTGGATGCTCAAGAGCGATGCGCCGCTCTTGATGAACCCCGCCCCCACTTGGCACAAACTCAGCTGGATGGCCGAGTTCGTGGCCGCTATTCCCAAATACAAAGACAACACCATCGCCACGGCCCGGCTGGCCATTGAATCGCGCGAGCACCACTTTGCCTGGGCCAAGGCCGAAGGCATCGACTTTGACCACAAGCGCGAAGGCATCCTGCACATCTACCGCGACAAAAAAGGCTTTGACCACGCGGGCGAAGTCTCCAAGCTGCTGGCCCAAGGCGGCCTGCCCCGCCGAGCCGTCACCCCCAACGAAATGAAAGCCATCGAGCCGACCCTGCAAGGCCAGTATTACGGCGGCTACTTCACCGAGAGCGACTCCACGGGTGACATCCACAAGTTCACCTTCGGCCTGGCCAAGGCCTGCGAGCGCCTGGGCGTGAAGATCCTGACCGAGCACCAGGTGCTGAATGTCGCCTCGAACGGCCAAACCGCCACCGTGCAAGTGCAGCACGCGGGCCAAACCGAGACCCTGAGCTTTGACGGCATCGTGATTTGCGCGGGCGTGCATGGCCGCCGCTTGGCGGCGCAGCTGGGCGATCGCCTGAACATTTACCCCGTCAAGGGCTACTCGATCACCGTCGGCCTGAACGACGCCGCCAGCCAGACCGCTGCGCCGCAGGTCAGCCTGCTCGATGACGAAACCAAACTGGTGACCAGTCGCCTGGGCGCAGACCGCTTCCGCGTCGCGGGCACGGCCGAGTTCAACGGCATCGACCTGGACATCCGCGCCGACCGCATCAAGCCGCTGGTCAACTGGGTCAACGAATGCTTCCCCGGTGTGGACACCCGCCGCGTCGAGCCATGGGCCGGTCTGCGCCCCATGATGCCCAACATGCTGCCGCGCGTGGGCGCAGGCAAAAAAGCCAATGTGTTCTACAACACCGGCCACGGCCACCTGGGCTGGACCCTCAGCGCCATCACCGCGCACCAGCTGGCCGGGCATGTGATGGCTGGCATGAAGGACAATGTGCGCTCCTTCATGACCCCCGCCACCGCCTGACCATGCCGCTTCACATCCTGCCCGTCGATTACCAAAACCCGGCCCACCGCCAAGCCCTGGTGATGCTGCTGGACGCCTACGCCCAAGACCCCATGGGCGGGGGCGAAGCGCTGGCGCAGGATGTGAAAGATCGCTTGTGCGATGACCTGGCCCGGCGCACCGACACGGCCAGCTTCATCGCCTGGCTGGACGACACGCCCGTGGGATTGGTCAACTGCATTGAGGGCTATTCGACCTTCAAGGCCAGGCCGCTGATGAACATCCACGACATCGCCGTGCTGCCGGGGCATCGGGGCCAAGGTGTGGGCCAGGCTTTGCTGGCGGCCGCGCAGCAACATGCGATCGACCGTGGTTGCTGCAAGCTGACATTGGAGGTGCTGACGGGCAATGCCCGGGCACTCACAAGTTATCTGGGTTTTGGGTTTGAGCCCTATGCGCTGGACCCTGCAGCGGGCCAGGCCAGCTTCATGCAAAAGTGGCTGTGAGCCGCTGTTGAGCAATCGCGGCCCCCACCAGGCCGCAAAATGGCCCAGCCAAGCCGTCAGCCCGTGGTTTCGCGCGTGATCTGCCAGCGGCCATCGCGCTGGACCCAATGGAGGGTTTTCAGATCCGTCATTTTCATCCGCTCATCTTCGTAGATTTGCGTGAACGTCACGACTGCGGTGGCCCCATCGACTTTGACGGTCACATCACGGATGTCATGGCTGATTTTCTTCTTGCCCATGATGCGCGTGGTGCGCATCTTCTCCCACGCAGATCGGCTCTGGCCCTGTGGCGTGGCAAAGTTTTCGGCATACATGCCCAAATAGGCCGGCATGTTCTGCTGACGCCAAGCCAAGCTCCATTGGTCCAACGCCGCACGCAGGGCCGGCGTTGGTTCGCCTGCCGATGCAGCGCCCGATTTCAAGGACTGAGCAGATGCGGTCACGGCCCCTTCGAGCGGGGCTGACACCGCCTTGGCGGGCTGAACGGACGGACTGGCGGCGGACATGGCCGATGGGGCTGAAAGCCCCCCGGCGGGACCCGCCAAGGCAAGCGAAGTGGGTGTGCTTTGAGGCGCTGCTGGAAGGCCCGTGACGATCACAGTACCGGGCGGCTCGATGGGCGGGGTCCAGACCACCGCCAGATCATCGCTTTTTGCCGTCCATTGAGACCACTGCACCGACACCAGCACCAAAGCCACACTCCACCACAGAGGGTGGCGAAACAGCCATGAACGCTCATCGACCAAACTGCTCGGGCGCAAAGCGGTCACCCGGGGCACGCTTTGAAGGTCAGGTTGAATCAGGGGGATTGCCGGCAGCGACTGCACGCCCGAACCCGCGAGCAACGCGTTGGGCAAACGGTGACGGACCCGACTCAACCAAGCTTGTGCTTGCCGCCCCATGAGCCGCAGCATGTCAAGTCCCGAGGCACGGTGCTCATTCAGTCCAGCCAGGTGCACTGCCTTGCGCCACACGCCACTGTGCACCCCACCAAGCTGACGCGCACGGGTGAACCCGAAATCAACGGCCAAGCGATTGGATTGGAAATGTCTAGCAAACATGGCTTCTGAACTGATTTTTGTTTTCAATATATTCGATTTTTATATTTTATACCCAACAATCTCATTTTAAAAGATTTTATTCAACAAATACACAAAAAACATCACACAGAATGCATTTGCACTGCCAAAGCTGTCAAATACTGGCGTTTTATTTGCCCAAAAAAGTGGCGATGGGGGGAGTGTTGGGCTCGTAAATGCCGCCGCCCACAAAGGCTGGGCGCATGGCACGCCAAGCCCATACCCCCCAGGCAGAGAGCCCGGCACGGGGGATCAATTCAGACGCGGGGCGTCAGGCGTGCTGTTCTTTGGCCGATTGCCACTGGGCCTTGAGCCAGCGCTTGAGTTCGGCCTCGTTCTGGATACGGCGCACATCGTCGGCCAGGCTGTCTGCGGTGTGGCGCTGGTCGGCCTGAGCACGCTGCAGCGACTGGCTCAGGGCCGCCTCCTCGGCATCGGCCCGCACCGGCACACACAGTTCACGGCTCAGGCGTCTTTCCAGTTGGTCCAGGTCGTCTTCGAGCGCAGCCACCTGTTCCTTGAGCAACAAAGACATGGCGATCAGTTTGTCGTCGGCCATGCGTGCGGTGCCGGCCTTGTTTAGAGGGTTGGCCTGCGTCACCTGCATTTGCAGGCGCAGCAAAGTGGTCAGGTCGTTTTTTTCATAAGCGGCATTGACCTCGCTCATCAAGCCCGTCTTGCGCAAACGCTCTTGTTCGTCGGGTTCGCGGTCCGGGTGCAAGGCGCTGGCCAGTTGCCGAAAAATCGTGCGGATGGCGCTTTTGGCATCGGCTTCGCGCCCCATTGCGGGGGGTACTTCGCCGTTTTCGGCCGCAGCGCTTTTCTTTTGCGCTTGTTTTTGCGCTTTTCGGGCCGCACGCTTGGCGGCCTTGCGCTCTTCGTTGGCCTCTTGCTGGCGTTGCCACTGGCGCATGCCGGCGGCCATCATCTCGTCGGGCGTCTGGTACTGGCCGGGTTTTTCAAGGGGCTGGCCCAAAGCTTCTTCGATGCGTTCGCGCAAGCGCTGCGCCGCCTCGGCCTGTTCTTCGGCCGCTTCCTGGGTGTCCTCCTCGCTCACGTACACATCGGCCAGCGCCTGCACTTGCGGGTCGGCCGTGGCGGCCAGTTGCTCGATCAGGCTGCGCAATTTGCCGCGGGCCATGCGTTGCTGCTGAACCGTGAGGTCTGCCGTCTGCAGGCGTTCATGCACAAACAGCAGCAGGCTTTTGCGGTGCGCCTGCGCTTGCTGCACCGCCTCGCGCAAAGCCTGGATGTGGGCGTAACGGTGCTTGTCTGACCAAACTTCCAAGCGTTGAATCTGGCCCGAGAGCACCTCAATCCGGGCCAACAGTTCATTGAAACGCTGCTGGGCGGGGGTGAGTTTGGCTTGCGCGTCAGGCTGCAGCATCAAGGCGGAAAAAGAAAGCGCTGCGTTTGGGGGCGTTTCGGTCAAGGGGGTCATCTGAAAAAAAGTCGATCGGGCATGGGCATCTGGGGCAGCGGGATGTTAACGCCCCTGTGCGCGGTGACCCCTGCGACGAAATGCAGGTGGGTGCTGCGCCCGTTGATAATCCACCTCACCGTTTCGTAACCCGCCCGCCTGATGCCCAGCCCCGCCCCCTTCAAAGTCCTGAGCCTCATCCCGCCGATGACGCAGCTCAACACGCCCTACCCGTCCACGGCCTACCTGACGGGTTTTTTGCGTTCGCGGGGTTTCGATGCGGTGCAAGAAGACTTGGCACTGGCCACGGTGCTGGCCTTGCTGAACAAAAAGGGGCTGACCGAATTGCGCGATGCGGCGCTGGCTTTACCGGTTGAAGACCGCTCGGGCCCGGTGAATTTTTTCCTCGACCACTTCAACGATTACGCCGTCAGCATCGACCCGGTCATCGCCTTCTTGCAAGGCCGCGACAGCACGCTGAGCCACCGCATCGCAGGCCGGGGCTTTTTGCCCGAAGGCCCGCGCTTTTCGGCACTCGACGCTTATGAGGACGACGGCACAGGCGACCCGATCGGTTGGGCCTTTGGCGCCTTGGGCCAGACCGACCGTGCCCGTCACTTGGCCACGCTGTACCTGAACGATTTGGCCGATGTGTTGCGCGACGCCGTCGATGAAGGTTTTGAGTTTGTGCGCTACGCCGAGCGCCTGGCCGCCAGCCAACCCAGCTTTGACGCGCTGGCCGAAGCTTTGGCCCAGCCGCCCAATCTGATCGACACCACGCTGGAGCGGCTGGCCTTACAGGCCATAGAACGCCACCAGCCGCAGCTGGTGCTGCTGTCCGTGCCCTTCCCTGGTTCGGTCTATGCAGCCTTTCGCATCGCCCAATGCATCAAGCGCTCGCACCCGCACATCAGCATCGGCCTGGGCGGCGGCTTTGTGAACACCGAGCTGCGTGAGCTGAAAGACGCCCGCGTATTCGACCATGTGGATTTCGTGACGCTGGACGGTGGCGAGCGACCGCTGCTGAGCCTGATCGAGCACCTGCAAGGCCAGCGCAGCGCGCAGCGCCTGCAGCGCACCTTTTTGCGCAACGACGCAGGCCAGGTGCAGTACATCAACCTGCAAGAGACCGACATCGCCTTTGAAGACGTGGGCACACCCACCTGGGATGGCCTGCCGCTGCACAAATACCTGTCTTTGCTGGACATGCTCAACCCCATGAACCGGCTGTGGAGCGACGGGCGCTGGAACAAACTCACCGTGGCGCACGGCTGCTACTGGAAGAAATGCAGTTTTTGCGACGTGAGCCTGGACTACATCAGCCGCTACGAAACCGCGCAGGCCAGCACGCTGGTGGACCGCATCGAGCAGATCGTGGCCGAAACGGGCCAGACCGGCTTTCACTTTGTGGACGAAGCCGCGCCACCCAAAGCCCTGAAAGCCTTGGCCGAGGAGCTGCTGCGCCGGGGCGTGCAAATTTCGTGGTGGGGCAACATCCGCTTTGAGAAAACCTTCACCCCCGAGCTGTGCGAGTTGCTGGCCCAAAGCGGCTGCATCGCCATGTCGGGCGGACTCGAGGTCGCGTCTGACCGTTTGCTGAGCCTCATGAAAAAAGGCGTCTCGGTCGAACAGGTGGCGCAAGTCACCAAGGGCTTTGCCGATGCGGGTGTGCTGGTGCACGCCTACCTGATGTACGGTTTTCCGACGCAAACCGTGCAAGACACCGTGGACGCGCTCGAATATGTGCGCCAGCTGTTTGAAAACGGCTGCATCCACAGCGGCTTTTTCCACCGCTTTGTCTGCACCGTTCACTCGCCTGTGGGCCTGAATCCCGACGCTTACGGCGTGACCCTGCTGCCGCTGCCCGAAGGCACGTTTGCCAAAAACGATGTGGGCTTTGTCGACCCGACCCGCATGCCCCCGGGCGTGGACCACGACCTGCTGGGCCAGGGCCTGAAAAAAGCCATTTACAACTTCATGCATGGGGTTGGCGTGGAGGCCGATGTGCGCCAGTGGTTTGAACTGCCCAAAGGCCAGTGCCCCAAAACCACTGTGCCGCGCCACAAGATCGCCAAAGCGCTGGGCTGAACGGGCTTGCATCGGTCGGCGGCTTCAGCCCCGACATGTTTTGTGGTCTGTCAGTATTTGTCGGAGCTGAAGCTCCGACCTACGGGGAAACCGCCTGGATGCAAATCCAAACACTGCTTAAATATCAGGCACATCCCGCCAACCCAACAGGCATGCGGGTCTCAGGGCTTGTTCATGGGCTTATCCACAGCTTGGCGCACAGTTGCCGGGGGTAAACCCCCAATGCACGAGCCCGCACACACATTCGCTCAGCGGCTGGCTGCCATCAAAGCGGCAAAACCAACAAAAACGCCACCCGTCACCCGGTTGAAATTTTTCAGCACATGGCTTTGCTGCAAATAACGCGAGAGCTTGTGGCCGCTGAGCGCGTAAATCAGGTACCAACTCACCTCGATCACGGTGAAGGTGCCCAGCAAGATGCCAAACTGGGGCAGCGCAGGCCACTCGGGCTGGATGAACTGCGGGAAGAACGCCGCCGAAAACACAATGGCTTTGGGGTTGCTGGCCGCCACAGCCAGGCCCTGTCGGTAAAAAGACCCGCCGCTGCGTTCGGGCAAAGACTGCACGCTGGCCCCCTCTTCAGCCGAACCGGACAAACCCGCCCTCCACAGCTTGTAGCCCAGGTAGGCCAGATAAGCCGCCCCCAGATAACGCAAGGCATCAAACACCGCCGGAAAGCTGTGCAACAAGGCCCCCAAACCGGCCGCCGAAATGCTCATCATGCACAGCAAAGCCGTCATGCAGCCCGCCATGGTCATGACGGCGGCGCGCAGACCAAAACGTGCACCGTGGCTCATCACCAACAGCATGTTGGGCCCCGGCGTGGCCGACACCACAAAAGTCATGACCACAAAAATCCACCACGCCTGCAAACCCATGGAACCGCCTTGATGTTTGTTTTTTGAAAATGAGGGTCGATTGTGCCGCAGCGCACACGCGGGCAAGCAGCAGGCCGCCAGATGGACATTCATGGGTGGAAATCAACTGATTTGAGTTATTTGGTGTTAAAAACAAACCATGAAATCAAGTTTTTTCAGCGCCAGCACACCGCTTGCCATGTGGCTGACCCGATTGCCACGTTGGCTGGGTCCGTCTTTTCAAGGCGAACGGGAATGGCTGTTTTTTTCATTCCTGGCCATTTTGGGCATCGGGTACGCCGCGTTCGCGCTGGTGGCCATGGGTCTGGGTTTTGGCGACGGGGTGGTGGTCAATGGCCTGGGCATTGTGGCCATCTTGGTGCTGGGCGGTCTGCGCCTGGCCCGCTGCAGGCTCAACCCCTTGATCTCCGCCCTGCAAGTCGTGACGCTGACACAAGCTTTTTGCATCACATGGCAAACGGGCGGCATTTATTCGGCCACCATCAGCTGGCTGGCGCTGGCCCCACTGCCCGCACTGCTGCTGGACAGCCACCGTGCACGACTCGCAGGTATGGCGCTGGGCTGGCTGTTGATCCTGGGTCTTTACGGCTATGCCTTGTTGGGCGGCGAAATGGACTTGCAAATCTTGCCCCAAAACCTGATCCACTGGCACCTGATGATCGCGCTGGTGATTTTTGGCATGCAACTGGCATTGCTGCAACGTGTGAGCATGGCGCGCCAACAACGCCTGCAAGGCATGCAACAACACCGCCGCAAACTGCGCCAAATTCACAAGCAACTGCAACAGACACAACAACAAAAGGACCTGTTTGTGGCCTCGGTCAGCCACGAGTTGCGCACCCCCATGAACGCGATCATGGGACTGGCCGACCTGATCCACCACGACAAGGGGCTGAGCCCTGATGTGCGCTCGAAAATTGAAGACATCCAGACCTCTGGCGAACACCTGCTGACCATCATCAACGACTTGCTGGACCACGCCCAAATGGAGGCAGGCCGCTTGCATGTGGTCAAGGAAGCCTTCCAGCTGCATGACACCCTCAAAATCGGTTTCCAGCTGCTCAAAAGGCGGGCCGAAACCAAACCCTTGAGCTACAGCCTGCGCATTGACCAGGATGTGCCACCCTGGATTTTGGGCGACAGCCACCGACTCACCCAGGTGCTGGTGAACTTGCTGGGCAATGCCCTCAAATTCACAGCCCAAGGCGAGATCGAATTGCACTGCGCTTTGCAAACGGGGGACAACAGCGCCGCACCCAGCCTGCGTCTGTCCGTGCGAGACACCGGCATCGGCATCCCGACAGAGTTGCAACACCGGGTGTTTCAAAGTTTTTCTCAAGTTGACAGCTCCATTGCCAGCCGCTTTGGGGGCAACGGCCTGGGCTTGTCGATCACACGGGGTCTGGTCGAGGCCATGGGTGGCGTCATCGGCTTTGAAAGCCAAGTGGGCGTGGGCAGCACCTTTCACGTCACGCTGCCGTGCACGGTTTGCCTGCCGCCGGAAAACACACGCACGGTGGAAGAAGAAGCCAACTGCGAAAAAGCCCTGCGCATCCTGATCGCCGATGACAACCCGATGAACCGCCAGATCGCCTCATTGCAACTGCGGCGGCACTTTCCGCAGGCCCAGATCACGGGGGTGGACAACGGTCTGAAAGCCTTTGAGGCTGTGCGCGATGGCGAACGGTTTGACGTCGTGCTGATGGACCTGCTGATGCCCGAGATGGACGGCCAAAGTGCGACCCGAAAAATCCGCAACGATCTGCCCGAACCCCAGCGCTCGACGCCGGTGATCGCGCTCACGGCCAACGCCGACAAACAGGAATGGGCGCGCTGCATCGAAGCGGGCATGAACGAATGCATGCTCAAACCCTTCAACCGCCTGTTGCTGGTCAAACGGGTGCTCTCTTACGTGGTCTGAGGCCCTTTCCCCATGACATCTCCCCCTTTCACCCTGCCTCGGCTCGCTTTGGCCAGCGCGCTGCTTTTGTGCGGCCCCCATGCCACCTGGGCCGCCCCGCCGAACCTGGCTGAAGAATTGACGCTGCCGAAAATGTGCGACATCGACACCAGCGCACCAGAACCGCGCGCGGCACCCGCAGAAGACTGCTTCGAATTCGGCGCGTCGGTGGGCGAACTGGGGCTGAACTGGCGCAAGAAATTACCCCAGCATGTGCGCTGGCTTGCCCGAAAAGACGCGCTCAGCCTGTGCCAATTGGCTCAATCGGAGCTGGGCAAACTGGTGGACAGCCGGGTGCCCGATGGTTGCGTATTTTTGGCACCGGCCGTCTGCACCATCGTCACCGCGGGCCACATCGCCCCCGTTTCGTTGAGCAACGCTGTGCGCTACTGCGTGCCCTGACGCCCCATCTCCTGCATCCAACAAGCGCACCGTGGTCCCGGCCTTCTCGCTGTCCGGCTCACCAGACGATGGCTTGTCCCTGGTGGTCCACAAACTGAGCGCGCCCACTGGGCTGCAAGGCATTGAGCACCGTCAAAAGCCGCTTGGCCGCGTCATCTGGGCGCAAAGCATCGCTGCCCACAAACGGCTGGCTCAAAGCCGATTGCACCGTGCCCGGCTGCAAGGCCGCCACCACCGCCAGCGGCCTGCGGCGGGCCACCTCGATCGCTGCGGTTTGCAGCAGCATGTTGAGTGCGGCTTTGGCGGCGCGGTAGCCGTACCAGCCGCCTTTGCGGTTGTCTTCGATGCTGCCCACCCGCGCCGACAGCTTGCCCCAAATCACCCGCTGCCCCGAGGCGAGCAAAGGCACGAAGTGTTTGAGCAAGAGACCTGGGCCCACCGCGTTCAGATGCAAGGTGTTGAGCAGATGTGTGGCGTCCAGTTCGTCCAGCCGCTTTTCCGGGCCGCGTCCGTTCACCGTGAGCCCGCCTGTGGCGTCCAGCACCAGATGAAAAGGCCCCAGTGCCGCGAGCGCCTGCGCACAGAACTGGATGCTGGGCTCGCTCAGCAGGTCCAATCCTGGCGTGCTTTGGCGCGACACGCCCACCACCCGTGCGCAACGCGGATCGCTTTGCAGCTGCTGCTGCAAAGCGCTGCCAATCGCCCCGCTGGCACCGATCACCACAGCGCGGTAGCCCTCGGGCAAGGAGTCCATCATGGGGCCGCCTTGCTGGCAGGCGTCAAGACACTCGGCGGCTGGCGCTCGTACACGCAGCGAAAGCCGATGTAGACCGCGTAAAAATCGGCTGGCTTGTAGGCCTGCACATCGGCCTTCATCTGGAATGCGCCGTACCACCACGACCCGCCCACCGTGCGCCGTTCGTTGCCACGGGCGTCGGTCGTCCACTCCCAAACATTGGCACCCATGTCGTACAGGCCATTCACGCCCTGGCGGGTGGCCCCTGCAGGCGCTGCGCGCGGCCAAGGATCGGGGTCACTGGTGTTGGCACCTTGCTTGCTGTCGCCCGTGCTCCAGGGGTAAGTTCGTCCCTTGACCCAGGGTGCTGGTGGCGCATCGCGCAGCTCGGTAAAACCAGCCTTTTGCCATTCGGCCCCCGTGGGCAATCGCCCTGCGGCCCAGTGGCAGTAGGCTTGCGCCTCGGCAAAGTCCAGGTGCACGGCTGGCAAATCCATGCGGGCGGGTACGCCATCGGATCGACCGTCGGGATCACGCCAGGACCAACCAGGGGCGGCGTTCCCAACCTGCGCCGTACTCGAAGCCACCCCCTTCTTTTTCGGCCCGGGTCACGGTGCCCGTGGCCTGTACATAGCGAGCGAACTGGCCAATGGTGACTTCGGTGCGGTCGATGGCCCAATGGCCCAACGACACTTTGTCGCCCACCTGGGCCGTGGCCAAGGTGCTCAGCACCGGCCAAACAGCTGCACAGGCAACCCGCGAAAAAGATAAGCCAAGCCGACAACGCGTCATGGCATGCGCCCCCGCGCCAGCAATCGCCCATGGAGATCGACCAAAAAGCCTTCGCCCAATCCAGGATAGGCGTCGGTCAGCGCCGTCATGTTGACCTGATGGGTGACCCACACCTCGCGCCGGCCTGCGGGCATGTTTTGCAAGCGCTCACGCATGGCGCGCTCCTGTGCACCGGCGTCGCCTTGTCCGGCAAATGTGGAGTTGAGCGGAGACCAGTCCTCGAATGCCCCAAAAGCCAAACGGGCGGTGTCCTGACAGCGGCACCACTGGCTGCTGAGCACCGCGTCAGGCTGCAGCCGCTGGGTACGCATCCACGCCCCTAACTGGCGCGATTCCTGCCGGCCTTGGTCGCTGAGGTTGCGCTGGGTTGAACATTGGCCCAACACAAAGCCAGGAGGATCGCCGACGCCCGCTACAGTGGCAGCATGGCGGATCATCAACACGCCGCCTTCACGCCGCCAAATTTGCGCCAAAGCCTCGGCCCCTTTTGCCTGGGCTCCTTTTGCCACCCCTTTGGCGACCACGGGGTCGGCTGCGCCAGATGGCAACGCGCCCAGCGAACCCACCGCCGCAACAGCGCCTTGAAGAAAATCACGACGGTTCATGGACAAGCCCTCATTGCGGCGCGATCCGCACCAGCGCTCAGGACACGTCGCCCGATGCGATGCGACGCAGGGCCTGCTCGAACACCTCGACCGGCTGCCCACCCGAGATCAAATGCTTGTCATTGATGATGATGGCGGGCACCGAACGGATGCCGGCCTGGGTGTAAAACTGCTGACGCTCGCGCACTTCGCCGCTGTGCGCCTCACTTTGCAGCACCTGCCGGGCCGCCGCCACGTCCAGCCCGGCAGCAGCGACACCTGCCAGCAAAACCTCGGGGTCTTCCATGCACTCGGCACGCCCCTGATAAGCCTGCAAAAAGGCTTTTTTCAGCGCATGCTGAGCACCCTCACCTTCCCCTTCGGCCCAATGCAGCAGACGGTGGGCGTTGAAAGTGTTGTAGACCCGGCCACGACCACCCGGGTGAAATGCAAAGCCCACTTCGGCACCGCGCGCCGCAATGGTCTGTCGAATTTGCGCCTGCTGTTCGGGCGTGGAGCCGTACTTTTCAGTCAGGTGCTCGCCCAAGTCCTGCCCGCCAGGGGGCATGTGCGGGTTCAGCTCAAAGGGCTGAAAGTGCAACTCAGCCTGCACTTGGCCCTGCAGGCGCTCCAGGGCTTTTTCCAATGCACCCAAGCCCACAGCACACCAGGGGCAGGCAATGTCGGAAACAAAATCGATTTTCAAGGCAGTGCTCATGGCGGACTTTCAGAAACGTTTCAAACTCACCTCTGATTTTCCACGCGCTGGCACATTCTTGCTGGAGGCTCGGCGAAATACCTGCCACCTTCCAAGGGGGACAGCGCCGCAGCCGAGCAAACCACAGGCGGTCGGCCCATCGCTGTTCAGCATGATTTTTCAAGCACCCTTGTTCGGGGCTTTTGAAAGCACATGGCTCATGGCCTGGCTGCAAGTGTCCGGCGTCGACCAAGGTTCTGCAGTGCTCACCATGATGTTGAGGCCGTGGTGCTTTGCCTCGCTTCGCCTCGATTCGCCAACTGCAGCCACGGCTGGATGAGTCGTTCAATCCGACAGGGGCGAGCTGGCAGACCTGTCAGCCCGTCCATGCACCGTGGGGCTTTCACCCAAAACAGCGGACAAGGCCTGATTGAAATGATGTGCGGCTTCGTATTGCACCCAGTGACCTGAGCCAGCCACTGTGTGCCACTGCCCCCAATGCGTCGCCCCCTCTTGAATGGCTGACTGCAACTCGGGCAAGCGTCCTTTGTACAGGGCATCGTGTTCGCCGTAGATGGCGCTGACAGGCACCTGCAGTTGGGGCAAGCTTGTCGCCACGATATCGCTCGACGACAAGCGCCTGCGCGGCATGCGGTCGCGCCGCACATTGGCCGCATGCAGGCTCAGGGCCAGGGCATCCAGGCTGTGCGGGTGCTGCAGCATGAGCGCCATCAGGTTGTGGCGATGCACCTGGTCTTGCGCCTCGGGCGTGGGCAAATGCCGCCAGCCTTTGAGCGCGATGCGCTCAGGCACCGTCAGGCCCATGCCTGGGGCGCCCACCAACACCAGTTGTTGCGCGTCTTGCGGGTGCGCGGCCAGCCACAGGGCTGCGGCCATGCCGCCAAACGAAAACCCCACCAGACGCACTGAGTCGCCACACGCACCACGGGCTTTCAGCTGCTGCAAGCCCGCGTGCAGGTGGGGGGGCAAAGCATCTGCATCCGTGCAAGCGGGCGGCAAATCCGAGTCGCCAAAACCGGGCAAGTCAGGCACCAAAACACGCCAGCCAGCAGCCTGCAAAGGGGCAATGTTGCGCACCCAGTGCGTCCAGCTGCCGCTGCCGCCGTGCAGCAAGACCACCGCCGGCTGCGAAGGCCAACCCCAGGCGTGCCAGACCATGCAAATACCGTCTCGGTTGGTGTGCAGGCGTGTGGCTCCGGCCAGCGACTCGCGCAGATCGGGGGGTAAAAAATCAGGACACACGAACGCAGGCATACAAGTTTGGGGCATGGGCGTTCAGGTTCGGAGCCAATCCGGGGTTCGCAGCGTTCAGGCCACCGGGAGACTGCGCGGGTGCTGCAAGCGCCAGACTTTGTAAGCCGCCGCTGTGGCGACCATGCTCGTCAACACGCTGACCCCAAACACCGTTTGCAAGCCCCAGCGCTCGCTGATCAGCCCGCCCAGCAATGCACCCAGTACGCCCGGAAAACCGTAGGCAATCACGGTGTACAGCGCCTGCCCGCGCCCACGCAAGCGCCCTGGAAAATGGTGCGAAATCAGGGCAATGCAAGCCGTATGGTGCGTGGCAAAGGTGATGGCGTGCAAGGTTTGCGCGAGCAGCAGGACCCACAGCACATCGGCCCACGCAGCCGTCAGCCCCATGCGCAGCACCATGACGGCCGAGCACAACACCAGCCAACCCGTCAGGGGCATGCGCGGCAACCAGCGCGACTGGCTGAAAAACCAGGCGATCTCGGCCGCCACCGACACGGCCCACAGCACGCCAATCATGGTCTTGCTGTAACCCAGCGAATCGAGGTAGAGCGAGAAAAACACGTACACCCCGATGTGCGAGAGCACATGAAAAAACGTGGAGGTGAAAAACCAGAACACCGGCTTTTGGCGCAGCACGGGCCACACGGGCGCATGCACATCACTGTGGTGCTCGGCCTCTTTCAGGTCGGGCATCCACCACACACTCAGCAGCACCGCCCCCAAGGTGAGCACCGTCCAGGCCGGAAAGTGGCGCATGCCAAAAGCCTCGAACCAGGCCCCGGCCACAAACACCGTGACCAAAAAACCCATGGAGCCCCACAACCGCACCCGGCCATAGCGTTTGGTGTCGAAAGCCCCGCCCCGGCTGACCAAATGCGCCATGGTCGCCTCGCTCATGGGCATCATGGCGCTGGTGTGGGTGAACATGACCAGCAACACCAAGGCCAGGCCCAGCGGTCCCCAATCTGCAAAGAGCAAACAGGCCGTGGCAAACGCCACGCCCGCCCCAATGCGCAGCAACTTGACACGCTCACCCGTGCGGTCACTGATGGCCCCCCAGACATAAGGCGCAAACAAACGCGTGCCCGCCTGCACGGCCGTGAGCAAGCTGATGGTCAGCAGACTCAGGCCCAGGCTCTGCAGCCACAGCGGCAAATAGGGGTTGAAAAAACCGATGTGGCCAAAGTAACTGGCCGACAGCGCGGCAAAGGGCAGCAGCGGACGGCGATCAGCCATGGGCACTCCGATGCACGGCCCCGGGTTCGACAGGACACAGCGCCTGCGGCCGAAGCTGCACGCACACAAGCGCGGACATTCGCAAGCAGGGGCTCGCGCCGACAAGCACAGGCATCAGGCTTTGGAAGCTGGAATCGGGGCCAAGACATGCTCGACATCACCGCATTGGGCGCGGTGCTGCAGCGCATGCTCCATCACCACCAAGGCCAGCATGGCTTCTGCAATGGGCGTCGCCCGAATGCCCACACACGGGTCGTGACGGCCTTTGGTGATGACTTCGGTCGGCTGGCCATTCGAGTCGATCGACTCGCGCGCGATCAAAATCGAGCTGGTCGGCTTGACCGCGATCGACACCTCGATGTCCTGCCCAGTGCTGATACCGCCGAGCACGCCGCCTGCGTTGTTGCCCACAAAACCCTCAGGCGTGAGCGTGTCACCCGCCGTACTGCCCTTTTGCGTGACGCAGCCAAAGCCCGCGCCAATCTCCACGCCCTTGACCGCGTTGATGCCCATCATGGCGAACGCGATGTCGGCGTCGATCTTGTCAAACAGCGGCTGACCCAGGCCCACAGGCATGCCACGGGCCACCACGCGCAAACGCGCACCACACGAATCACCCGACTTGCGCAGCGCGTTCATGTAATCCTCCAGCGCCGACACATCGGCCACCGGGGCAAAAAACGGGTTGTTCGGCACATGGTCCCAGCTCTCAAAGCCAATCGGCACGTCGCCGATCTGGGTCATGCAGCCCACAAACGTGGTGCCAAACTTTTCCTTGAGCCATTTTTTGGCGACCGCACCCGCCGCCACCATGGGAGCGGTCAGGCGCGCCGACGAGCGGCCACCGCCACGCGGGTCGCGCAGGCCGTATTTGCGCCAATAGGTGTAATCGGCATGGCCCGGGCGGAAGGTTTGCAGGATGTCGCCGTAATCCTTGCTGCGCTGGTCGGTGTTGTTGATGAGCAGGCAAATCGGGGTGCCGGTGGTCAGCCCCTGGTACACGCCCGACAGGATTTGCACCACATCGGGTTCGTTGCGCTGGGTGACGAATTTGCTGGTGCCGGGGCGGCGACGGTCCAGATCGGGCTGGATGTCGGCCTCGCTCAAGGGCATGCCCGGAGGGCAACCGTCGATCACGCAGCCAATGGCCGGGCCGTGGGATTCACCAAAGTTGGTGACCGAAAAAAGATGTCCAAAGGTATTGCCGCTCATGTTGTCGATTATCCCAGAGCACGGACCGCTTGTTGCGGACGGTCCGTCTCCGGGTCATCGTTCAACGCTCGCCGAGCGACTGGTTCAGGGTTTTGACCACCGGTTTGGCCAAGTATTTGAGCACGGTGTTGGTCCCCGTCTTGATCTCGACGGTGCTGGTCATGCCCGGCTGAATGTCCAGCTTTTGATCTGGACGGCCGCTGAAACGGCGGCCATCCGTCTTCACCTGCACACGGTAATAAGGCTTTTCACCCTGCTGCACATTCAGGTTTTCGGTCAGGGTGTCGGCACTGATGTAGGACAAGGTGCCCGATAAATCGCCATACACCGTGTAATCGTAGGCATCGATTTTGACTGTGGCTTTCATGCCCGCCTTGATGAAAGCGATGTCAGCGGGGCTGACCTTGGCCTCGATCACCAAGTCGTCTTCCAGCGGGACAATCTGCATCACCTCTTCGCCCGGACGGATCACGCCCCCCCGGGTGGTGACGCGGACGTTTTTGACAATGCCGTGCAAAGGTGCCCGCAACTCGGTCTGGGTCAACTGGTCTTTGCGTTGGGCCATGACCTGCTGGACGCCCGCCAAGTCTTCCAGCGCTTTGCTCAATTCAGCCTGAGTGTCCTGAAAGTACTTGTTTTTCCGGTTGGTGATCTGAGCTTGCATGTCAGCCACCTGACGCTCCAGACGCAACACCTCGGTGGCACTCACGTCGCCGGTTTTCAACAGCGGACGGGTCATCTGCAATTCTTTTTGCACAATGGCTTTGATGTTTTCAAAGGACTTCAGTTCGTCCTTGATCGCAGCCTGGCGTTTTCTGAACAGCATCACCTGCGTCTCCCGGAACTCCGGGTAGGCCTTGGCTTCTGGCGGGAAGCGCGGCGAGCTGCCCAGCACTTCGGCTTGCAGGCGGGCTACCGTGATGGCCAAGGCAGCGCCTTTGGCCCGGGTCTCCAGATAGCTCGATTGCTGACGGGTGCCATCAATTTTGACCAGCACCTGGTCACGCTGCACCACATCGCCTTCCTTGACCATCAGCTCTTCAATCACCCCGCCGTCTTGCGACTGGATGATTTGCGAACGCGCACTGGAGATGACCGAGCCCGGTGCACGGGTGATTTGGTCAATTTCTGCAAAGTACGCCCAAGTGATAAATGCCAGGAATGTCAGCAACAGGGACCACAGGGCCCAGCGGGCATGACTCAACACACCGCTCAAATCGTCACGCCGCCCCTTGGACTGCGCCGGCTCCAAAAACCAAAAAATCTTCATGCCATCGCTCCAGTCAAAGGCACCGCCTGGGCCGGGGTCACCGGGCCGACAGCAGGCGGTTGGCGCAATCGGTTCAGAACCTCGTCGCGCGGACCATCCAGCACCACCTTGCCTTTGTCGACCACCAAAATACGGCCCACAAAAGACAAGACGGAAGGTTTGTGCGTCACCACCACCACGGTCGAGTCCGCAGGCATGTGCTCAAACAGGTGCTGCATGACCCGCTGCTCAAGCTTGGCGTCCATCGAGGCGGTCGGCTCATCCAGCAACAACACTTTCGGTGTGGCCAGCAACATGCGCGTCAAGCCCACCAACTGGCGTTGGCCACCGGACAAACCGCGACCACCTTCTGCGATCTCCAGCTCCAGACCCTGCGGGTGGTTCTGAATCACCTGGTCAAGCCCCGTCATCGCCGCAGCTTTGAAAATCTGACTGTCACTGGGCAACGGCAAACCCAGCGTCAGGTTGTGCCGCAGCGTGCCATTGAACAAACGCACGTCCTGCGGCAAGTAGCCCACATGCTCACGCACGAACTCAGGGGCCAGTTGCATCATGTCCACGCCGTCCAGGTAAGCATGGCCCTGCGTCGGTTTGTAGAGTCCGGACAAAAGTTTGACCAACGTGGTCTTGCCCGAGCCCACCTGGCCCAAAATGGCGATCCGCTCGCCGGGTTGAATCGTCAGGGAGGGAACTTCCAGGCCCGGAATATCCTTGGCATAGGCAAAGCCGACTTTGCTCATCTTGAGCTCGCCGCGACACAACTCGGGCACCACCAAACGTTCGCTCGGTTGACGGTCGCTGGGCATGGCCATGATGCCGTCGAGCGACTTCAGGGCAATCTTGGCGTGCTGCCACTGCACAATCAGGCTGGGCAGCTGGGCCACCGGTGTCAAGGCCCGCCCCGAAATGATGGAGCAAGCAATCAAGCCCCCCATGGTCAACTCGCCCGAGTTGATCGCGTAAGCACCCGCCGCGACCATGCCGGCATAACTGAGCTGCTGAATGGTCTGCGTCAGGTTGCCCGACAAGCTGGAGAACATGCGCATTTTCAGTTCGCTGTCCGCAATGCTCACGGTCATGGCACGCCAGCGTTCCAGCATTTTCCACTCGGCATTGGCTGCCTTGACCGACTCAATGCCATCGATGGCTTCGATCAACAAGCCATTTTTTTCATTGGATTCCTTCATGTGCAAGCCGGTGTGGCGGGCAATGGGCCCCTGAAAGGCCAAGCCAGCCAACACCGCCAAGGGCACCGACACCAACGGCACCAAGGCGACCGGGCCTGCGATGATGGCGATCACGCCGACGAACAAAATGGCAAACGGCAAGTCGGCCATGATGAACAGACTCGAAGAAGTCAAAAAATTACGGACCGACTCGAAATGCCGGATTTGCGATGCAAAAGTGCCCACAGTGCGCGGCCGGGCATCCATTCGGATGTCCAGGGCCTTGCCGAAAAAGACCGCCGACAGCTCTTGGTCAATGACCTTGCAGGCACGGTCCACCATGTAGGCGCGCACCTGTTTGAGCACCAACTCAATCAGAATGGCCACCCCCACGCCAATGGTCAGCACCCACAAGGTGGAATAGCCCTTGGTGGGAATCACGCGGTCGTAGACCTGCATGGAATACAAGCCTGCCACCAGGCCCACCAAACTGATGACGAAAGTGGCCACAACCGCTTCGAAGAAAACCGAACGGTAGCGACGGATCGAGGCGGCAAACCACTCGGTGGCCGTCATGGCTTCATGCGCCGACTCCCCCGGGCGGGCAGGCTGACACGTCAACTGCAAAAACCGGCCCGTTCTGGCCATGGACCTGTCCAGCATGTGGGTGGCACCCTCACCATCTTGGCAGGTCAAGCTGGCCCGGGTGGACCCGCCGCGCACCAACAAGATCTGCTGGGCATCGGGCGACAACCAAAGGACCGGGAAATCCGTCGGGCCTAAGGCATCCAGGGCCACTTCCTCGATCTGAGCCATCGGAAAACGGCCCAACCACCAGGCTTTCAGACGGTCTTCCCGTGTCAGGCTTGCAACGTCCACCCCTTCTGCCGTTTGACCCATCATGCCAAAACGGTGCGTGGGGACGGCCTGTCCCAACAAGCCCGCCAGGCGAGACAGGGTCGAGGCCAAGGGGTGGTCCAGCATCACACTGGTCGATGGGGTGGTTTCAGTCATAAATCATCGTCAGGTTTTGCGCGCTCAATTGCCCGGTCAGCAGCATCAGTCGAAGCTGCACAGATTGGGCGCTGGTGGCCACATCCACGGCGCTGTAAGTCGCTTGCCCACTCTCTCGCACGGCATTCAGAACATCCAGCCAATTCTTTTTGCCAATCTGGTATTGGCGCAAGTAAGACGCCACCACCTCTTCGGTGGCCGACACCAATTGCTGGGCGGGCTCGACTTGCTGCGTCAAGGCCTCCAGATCGGCCAATGCGGTGCGCACCTGTTGCTCCAGTTGTCGCTCGTAAACGACCGCGTTTTGCATGCTGTTTTCCAGTCTTGAACGTGCGGCGGCCACGGCACTGCGCGCGGACAAGCCAGGGCCTGGCGAAAACTGCAAGGCCAGATAGGTGCGACTGGGGTCTGTGCCGTTGTCGCTCGACCCCAAAGCACGCCGATGGGCCAACGCCAGCGTCGGGTAAACGGCAGCCTCGGCCATGTCAATTTGAGCCTGTGAGACCAACTGCTGCGTCCGCAGGCGCAACAACTCGGCAGAGCTGGACTTGGCCGTTTCGATGGCAATGCCCTCGCTCTGCACTTGCCAGCCCAGTGTTTTGGGCGGACGCAAAACACTTGGGGGTTCCCCGACCAATTGCTGCAAGGCCAGCTCCGCCGTTTGCAACGACCGCTGAAACTGGATGCGTTCGGACACCGCTTGCTGCAATCGCGCATTGGCCAAAACTTGGTCGGCCATGGGGCTGACCTCAGAGCCCACCCTGCGCTCAATCAATGCCAACAATTTGCGGTGTTCGGCTTCATTTTTTTTCGCAACGCTCAAGCGTTCACGCCAGCGCAGCGCATCGAAAAACTGTGTCCCTGTTTGTTGCATCAGGCTGATGCGCGCTTCCTGCAAACCCGCCTCAGCCAACGTCACGTTGGCTTGGGCCAGCCGATTTTGGGCGTCAATTTTGCCGCCGGCCCACAAGGGTTGCTGCACCAACAGAGCCCCTTGAGGCCGTCCTCCCGCTGCTGTGGCCTCGGTGCTCACGGTCGGGTAACGGGACCATCGGGCTGTTTCCAGATCCCCTTGAGCCGCCTGCAGTTCAGCCTGTTTGGCTTTGACGGTGGGGTGAATGCTGGTGGCCAGGCTCAAAGCGTCGGACAAACGCAATTCGGTGGCGAAGGACAGTGTTGGCAACAACAATGCCAGACCCGCACTCGCCACGCAGCCCCTGATTACAGTGCAATATGTCATTTGAGTAGAAAAACACCGTTTCGATGTTTTTGTCAGTTTTGTACTCAAATATTATTGCACGACAACACCTAAAAATTAAAAATAAAGTACTCCAAGGCCCAATTAACAAAGCATCACTGCACCAAGCACATGGGGCTGTGCAAGCCCCATGCACCCGTCAAAGTCAGGTTGCGGAAGCAGCGCCTTCCTGCTCGGGCCAATCGCGGATGTAGGCCTTGAGCATCTTGTTCTCGAAATCCTGACTCTCCACCACGGCTTTGGCCACATCGTAAAAACTGATCACCCCCATCAGCATGTGCGCGTCCATGATGGGCATGTAACGGGCATGGCGCTCCAGCATGATGCGGCGCACATCGTCCAGATCGGTGTCGCTGCTGCAGGTCAGGGGCTGCGCATCCATGGCCTGTTCCACTGTGGTGTGGCCGACCTGACCGCCGTTTTGGACCACCTGTTGAATCACCTCGCGAAAGGTGAGCATGCCTGCCAACTGGCCTTGCGACATGACCACCAGGGAGCCAATGTCTTTTTCAGCCATCGCATTCAAGGCAGTCCCCAGCAGTTCATCGGGCTTGACCGTAAAAAGGGTGCTCCCCTTGACTCGCAGAATATCGCTGACTTTCATGGTGTCTCTCCTAGGCTCGTTATGGGACTTGCGAAGAATAAATATAGCCCACAATGCATGCCGTGCACAGCGCATCATTTTTCGGATGCTTTATTTTTTTCGGAGACCCTTCATGGCTGGTTACAGCGATCCCGGTTTTGACACTTTGGCCCTGCATGCAGGTGCGGCACCTGACCCGGCCACCGGTGCACGGGCTGTTCCGATCCACCTCACGACCTCGTTTGTTTTTGAGTCCACAGACCAGGCCGCCGCCCTGTTCAATCTGGAGCGCCCGGGCCACGTTTACAGCCGCATCAGCAACCCCACCAACGCGGTGCTGGAGCAGCGCATCTCGGCCCTGGAAGGCGGCATCGGGGCCATCACCACTTCCAGCGGTCAAGCGGCTTTGCATTTGAGCATCGCCACGCTCATGGGTGCGGGCTCGCACATCGTGGCCTCCGCCGCTTTGTACGGTGGGTCACACAACCTGCTGCACTACACGCTGAGCCGCTTCGGCATCCGCACCACCTTTGTCAAACCCGGTGACCTGGACGCCTGGCGTGCCGCCGTGCAGCCCGACACCAAACTGTTCTTTGGCGAGACCGTGGGCAACCCCGGCATGGACGTGCTGGACATCGAAGCCGTGAGCGCCATCGCGCACGAAGCGGGGGTGCCACTGCTGGTGGATTCCACCCTGACCTCGCCCTGGCTCATCAAACCCTTTGACCACGGGGCCGATCTGGTTTACCACTCGGCCACCAAATTTTTGTCAGGCCACGGCACCGTGGTGGGCGGCGTGGTGGTCGATGGTGGCAGCTTCGACTGGGACCAATCGGGCAAATTTACCGAGCTGAGCCAAGCGTATGAAGGCTTTCACAACATGGTGTTCAGCGAAGAAAGCACGGTGGGCGCCTTTTTGCTGCGCGCCCGCCGTGAAGGCCTGCGTGACTTTGGCGCTTGCATGAGCCCACACACCGCCTGGTTGATCTTGCAAGGTATCGAAACCCTGCCGCTGCGCATGGCCCGGCACATGGAAAACACCGCCAAAGTGGTCGAGTTTCTGGCCGCGCACCCTCTGGTCAGCCGCGTGGGGCACCCCATGCTGGAGAGTCACCCTTCGCATGCACTGGCGCAAAAGCTGCTGCCTCGCGGCGCGGGCTCGGTGTTCAGCTTCGACATCAAGGGCAACCGCGCCCAAGGCCAAAAGTTCATTGAAACCCTCAAAGTGTTCAGCCACCTGGCCAATGTGGGCGACTGCCGCAGCCTGGTGATCCACCCAGCCAGCACCACGCATTTCCGCATGACGGACGAGGCCTTGGTGGCCAGCGGTATTGGCCCGGGCACGATCCGTCTGTCGATTGGCCTGGAAGACCCTGCCGACCTGATCGACGACCTGAAAAAAGCCCTCAAGGCCGCAGAGAAAGCAGGAGCCTGAACATGAAAATCTCTGTTCAAGGCCACACCCTCTACGCCTACACCGGCGGCAAAGACTTCAACCCCACCCAACCCACCGCCGTGTTCATCCATGGCGTGCTCAACGACCACAGCGTCTGGATTTTGCAAACCCGCTATATGGCGCACCACGGCTGGAACGTGCTGGCGATTGACCTGCCCGGACATTGCAAAAGCGAAGGCACGCCGCCACAAAGCGTGGAAGAAGCGGCCGACACCGTGATCGCCTTGCTGGATGCCCTGAAGATTGAAAAAGCCGCACTGATCGGCCACAGCTTTGGCTCGCTCATCGCGCTCGAAGCCACAGCACGCGATGCGCTAGCGCATCCTGGCCGCGTGAGCCACCTGGTGATGGTGGGCACGGCCTACCCCATGCGCGTCTCGCCCGCCCTGCTCGATTTGTCGGTCAGCGCCCCGTTCAAGGCGATTGACATGGTCAACAGCTTTTCGCACTCCACCCTGGCACCACCGCCTTCAGCGCTGGGCCCCGGCACCTGGTTGTATGGCGGCAGCAAGGCGCTGATGCGCCGCGTGCTGGCCAGCAACACACAGGTCAATGTGTTCCACACCGGCTTCAAGGCCTGCGACGACTACCGGGGTGCCGAAGCGGCCATGCCCCGCGTGACCTGCCCCACCTTGTTCGTGCTGGGCCGCGCCGACCAGATGACTCCCCCAAAGGCTGCACAAAGCCTGATTGACCTGTGCACGCAACCCAAGGTGGTGCAGCTGCCCGCAGGCCATTCGCTCATGACCGAAGCGCCCGAAGGCGTGTTGCAGGCGCTCAAGGATTTTTTGAAACCATGAACTCCCACATCACCCCGCCCCTGTCGGCTGACAGAGCGCAAGAAATTGCCCGGTCGTTGGACTTGCGCGCCCTGCCCCGCGACTTTCTGGACAACCCCTACCCGGTCTATGCCGCGCTGCGCGAAGCCGAGCCTTTCAAGCGCATGCCCGATGGCTCGTATTTCCTCACGCGCCACGCCGACCTGGTGGCGGTGTACCGCGACGCCAAGGTCTTCAGCTCCGACAAACAAGTCGAGTTTGGCCCCAAATACAACCACGCGCCCTTCAATCAGCCGCCTTACACCACAGCCGGCGGCGTGGCCCCACTGTTCGAGCACCACACCCACAGTCTGGTCTTCAACGACCCGCCGCTGCACACCCGGGTGCGCCGCCTGATCATGGGGGCGCTGACCCGCCGCGCCATCGAGGCGATGGAGCCCGGCCTCGTGACACTGGTCGACAGCCTGCTGGACAAGCTCGAAGCGCAAGGCGGTGGCGACCTGATCGAAGACTTTGCCTCGGCCATTCCGGTCGAGATCATCGGCAACCTGCTGGACGTGCCGCACGCCGACCGCGAGCCCTTGCGCGGCTGGTCGCTGGCGATTTTGGGTGCGCTGGAGCCCGCCCTGACACCCGAACAAGAAGCGCTGGGCAACCGCAGCGTGACCGAGTTTCTGGCTTATCTGCGCGAGCTGGTCGCCCAGCGCCGCCAGCACCCGGGCGATCCGGAGCACGATGTGCTGACCCGCTTGATTCAAGGCGAGGAAAATGGCGACGCCCTGAGCGAAGTCGAGCTGCTGCAAAACTGCGTGTTTTTGCTCAACGCCGGGCATGAGACCACCACCAACCTGATCGGCAACGCGCTCATCACCCTGCAGGAATGGCCTGAGCAGCGCGAACAACTGAAGGCCGACCTGAAAGCAGCCACCAGCGATGAAGACCGCGAGCACATTCTCGGTTTGGCCGTCGATGAATTTTTGCGCTTTGAATCGTCCAACCAGCTGGGCAACCGCCGCGCCCTGCAGGCCACGCAGGTCAACGGCGTCGATCTGCCCGCAGGCGCTTTGGTCACACTGTGCATTGGCGCGGCCAACCGCGACCCGGCCGTGTACGACAACCCCGAACAACTGGACTTGCGCCGCACCGGCAACAAGCACCTGGCCTTTGGCTTTGGCGTGCACCAGTGCGCGGGTTTGAGCCTTGCGCGGCTCGAAGGCCGCATCGCCATCGGCCGCTTTTTGCAGCGTTTTCCCGATTACCAACTCACGCAAGCGCCGGTGCGCGGTGGCCGGGCAAGGTTCCGGGGCTTTTTGAGCGCCCCTTTCAAAACCCGCTGAGCCTCTCAAGCCCGCGTGGATGAGCGCGTGGCTTGGGGCAGCAACGTTGCCACCCGAATCAGGTCCAATCCGGTCTGCGTCCACACCGGGTCGGCCGCCGAGGCACGCCACACCAGCAGCTTGTCCGCCAAGGGTGCCACGCTGGTCTGCGCCGGGTCCATCAGCAAAACCTGGCGGGCTTGACCCTTGTCGTTTTGTTCGGTCAGACGGCCCACCCAATCCAGGTTGTGCAAAACCTCCAGCACCGGCCGAAGCTCGCCAGGGCCCACCCGCAATCGCGCGGCCAGATCATCGGTGCTGAAACCCCGCTGAGCCGTGGCCTTGGCCATGTTCAACTCGGACAACACCTCCAGCGCCAATCTGAAGCCCCAACCCGCGCCATCGGGCTTGCGCCACTCGGGCTGGCCCAACTCAGGCAAGCTCGAAGCCAGCACCGCACCCAGCAACACAATCAGCCAAGTGACATAAATCCAGACCAGCAAGATTGGCAGCGCCGCGAAAGCACCGTAAATGACCGAATAGGTTGGCACCTGAAGAAGGTAAATGGCCAACAATTTTTTGGCCAGTTCCAGCGCCCCCGCCACAAACAAACCGGCCGTGATGGCGTGACGCCAGCGCACCCGGGTGTAGGGCACATAAAAATACAAACCACTCACGCAAGCGGTCAACAACACGAATTCGAAACTGTCGAGCAACCATCGGATGGAGCCCGGCAACACATCCACCACGTCGCGCGAAGCGGTGACCACATACGAGGTGATGGCCAGACTGGCCCCCAGAAACAAAGGCCCCAGGGTGATGGCCGACCAGTACAGCAACACCCTTTGCGGCAAAGGCCGTTGCCGCTGCAGCCGCCAGATTTGACCCAGAGTGCGCTCAATTGTCACCATCAGGAAAACCGCCGACATCAGCACCGCCACCAAACCGACCGACCCCAAACGGCTGGCCTTGCGGGAAAACTGGGTCAGGTAGCTGAGTACCTGCCGGGCGATGCTCTCGGGCACCAGACTCTCGATCAGCCAGCGCTGGATCGTGTCCTGAAACTTGCCAAACACCGGAAACGCGGCGAACACAGCCAAGCCCACCGCGAACAGCGGCACCAAAGCCAGCACCGTGGTGAAAGTGAGCGAACTGGCACTCACCCCCAGACGGGCATCGCGAAAGCGCTCGGCCAGAACACCGGCCATCTGACGCCAGGGAAAAACACTCAGCTCTTGCCACCACAGGTCCAGTTGTGCGCGCCAGGAGGTCTTTGTCAGGGGAGATTGCATGCCCGGTATGATGCCACCGCAATGAAGCCCAACACCACACCTCCAACCGACAACGCCCCCGAAATCACCCCGGCAGGCGTCGAATTCACCCGCTGGCTGGCCGTCGGCAGCCTGCTCGGTCTGATCGCCCTGGGCCTGCTGTGGGAGCTGTGGCTGGCCCCCTTGCGCGAAGGCGGCTCCTGGTGGGCCATCAAGGTCCTGCCTTTGTGCATCCCGCTGGCCGGTTTGCTGAAAAACCGCATGTACACCTACCGCTGGGTCAGCATGCTGGTCTGGCTCTACTTCACCGAGGGCGTGGTGCGTGCCTGGGGTGACGCCTGGCCCTCGAACGTGTTGGCCGGCTTGCAAACCCTGTTGTGCACCAGCTTGTTTGTGGCTTGCGCCCTGCATGTGCGCATCCGCTTCAAAGCCGCCAAGGCCACAGGCCACTTTGTGCCCGTGCCCAGAGACTGAACGCGCTTACCCGCCCCTTTAACGCTCACTGTCCGCTCTGCAAGATGCCCATGAACGCCGTGCCTACATCCCATGCCGCCCTGATCACCCGGCTTCGCCAGATTTGCGGTGATGCCCATGTGCTGACCCACGACGACCCCGCAGCCGACCTGAGCGCCTGGGAGCAGGACTGGCGCAAACGCGTGACAGGTCGGGCACTGGCCGTGGTGCGACCCAACAACACACAAGAGGTGGCCAACGTGGTCAAGGCCTGCGCTGCAGCCAACACGCCCATCGTGCCGCAAGGCGGCAACACCGGGCTGGTGGTCGGCTCGGTGCCTGATGCTTCGGGCACCCAGGTGGTGCTGAGCCTGACGCGCATGAACGCCGTGCGTGCCATCGACAAGGACAACCTGACCATCACCGTGGAGGCCGGTTGTGTGCTGCAAAACCTGCAGGCCGCAGCCGAGGGCGCGGGCTTGCTGTTTCCCTTGAGTCTGGGGGCCGAGGGCAGTTGCACGATCGGCGGCAACTTGGGCACCAACGCAGGCGGCACGCAGGTGGTGCGCTACGGCAACACCCGCGAGCTGTGCCTGGGCCTGGAAGTGGTCACCGCGCAAGGCGATGTCTGGCATGGCCTGACGGGCTTGCGCAAGGACAACACCGGCTACGACCTGCGCAACCTGATGATCGGCAGCGAAGGCACGCTGGGCATCATCACCGCCGCCACCATGAAGCTGTACCCGCAACCGGCCGCACAGCTGACCGCCTGGGCCGCAGTACCGAGCATGGAGGCCGCTGTGCAACTGCTGGGCCTGGCGCACCAGCGCCTGGGGCCGGGCCTGACGGGCTTTGAAGTCATGAACCAGTTTGCGCTGGGCTTGGTGGACAAGCATTTCCCGCAGCTGCGCGTACCCCTGTGGCAAGACAAGCCCTGGTGCGTGCTGCTGGAAAACTCCGACAGCGAAAACGAAGCCCATGCCCGCAGACAGTTTGAATCCCTGCTCGAAACGGCTCTGGAACTGGGCTGCGTGACCGATGCCGTGGTGGCCGAAAGCATGGCGCAAGCCCGGGGCCTGTGGCACATCCGCGAAAGCATCACCCTGGCCCAGGTGGAAGAAGGCCTGAACATCAAGCACGACATCGGCATCCCGGTCTCGCGCATCCCCGCCTTTGTGCTGGAGACCGACGCCTTGCTGGCCCGCGAAGTGCCCGGTGTGCGCATGGTGGACTTCGGGCATCTGGGCGACGGCAACCTGCACTACAACGTGCAAGCGCCCGAAGGCGCCGATGGTCAGGCTTTTTTGCGTGACTTTGAAGATAAGGTGAACACCCTGGTGTTCGACCAGGTGGCCCGTTTCAAGGGGTCGATCAGCGCCGAACACGGCGTGGGTGAACTCAAGGTGGACAAACTGCCGCTCTACAAAGACCCCACGGCGCTGGCCATGATGCGGGCTGTTAAACAGGCCCTGGACCCGCAAAACATTCTGAACCCTGGCCGCGTCCTGGGCTAAAACGCAACATTGACACTCGAAACCATGAACACCCCTGCCCGCCAACCTCATCGCCCTGTTCGCAGCCAATACGAAGATTTCATGCGCCACGTTTACACGACAGGCGTGCAAAAAGCTGACCGCACCGGCACGGGCACACGCAGCGTGTTTGGCCACCAAATGCGCTTTGACCTGAGCGAGGGCTTCCCGCTGGTGACCACCAAAAAGGTCTTTTTGAAGGCCATCATCGTGGAGCTGCTGTGGTTTTTGCGCGGAGACAGCAATGTCAAATGGCTGCAGGAACGCGGCTGCACCATCTGGGACGAATGGGCGCGTGAAGACGGTGACCTGGGTCCCGTGTACGGGGTGCAATGGCGCAACTGGCCCACACCCGGCGGCGGCCACATCGACCAGATCAGCGATGTGATGAAGACGCTCAAAGCCAACCCCGACTCGCGCCGCATCATCGTGAGCGCCTGGAACGTGGCTGAGCTGGACCAAATGGCGCTGATGCCCTGCCATGCCTTCTTCCAGTTCTATGTGGCCCCGGCGCAAAAGCCGGGTGACAAGCCCAAACTCAGCTGCCAGCTGTACCAACGAAGTGCCGACATTTTTCTGGGCGTGCCTTTCAACATCGCCAGCTACGCGCTGCTGACCCACATGGTGGCCCAACAGTGCGACATGGACGTGGGCGACTTCATCTGGACCGGTGGCGATTGCCACATCTACGCCAACCACCATGAACAGGTGGAACTGCAGCTGAGCCGTGCGCCCATGGCCTACCCCACGCTCAACATCAAGCGCAAGCCCGATTCGATCTTCGATTACGAATACGAAGACTTTGAAGTGCTGGGTTACGAATGCCATCCGGCCATCAAAGCGCCTGTCGCAGTCTGAGGCCAGGCGGGATGAAACTGCACCTCATTTATGCACGCGCCCGCAATGGCGTGATCGGCAATGACAACCAGATGCCCTGGCACCTGCCCGAAGACTTGGCGCACTTCAAGCGCGTCACGCTGGGCCAGCCGGTCATCATGGGCCGCAAGACCTGGGACTCCCTGCCCGCACGCTTTCGGCCACTGCCCGGTCGCGTCAACATTGTCGTGACACGCCAGAGCGACTGGCAAGCTGAAGGCGCGCTGCGTGCGGTATCCATCGACGAGGCCATGCGACTGTGTGGCGATGTGCCCGATGCCTGGATCATGGGCGGGGCCGAGATTTACCGTCAGGCCGAGCCCCTGGCCAGCACGGCGGTGGTGACCGAGATCGACGCCGACTTTGAAGGCGATGCATACGCCCCCGAACTGGGTGAGCGCTGGCAGGAAATTCAGCGTGAATCCCATGTGGCGGCCAATGGCCTGCCCTTTTGCTTCGTCACTTACCAACACAACCTCTGAGGAAACACCCATGTCCGGACACGGTTTTCACGTTCACGGCCCGCACGACCACGAGCTGGAGCACGCAGCCCAGGGCCATGGCGGCGAGCACACCAACAGCATCGCCATGTTCACCGCGATCATTGCCACGGTGGGCGCGCTGTTTGGCTACATGGGCGGGGCCACCCAGGCCAACGCCGGCTTGTACAAAAACAACGCGGCCATCAAAAAGACCGAAGCCTCCAACCAGTGGAACTATTACCAGGCCAAAAGCAGCAAGCAAAACCTGAGCGAGCTGGCCATGGAATTAACCCCCGCCAAAAAAGACTTCTACCAGGACGAGATCAAGCGCTACAAGGGCGAAAAAGCCGAGATCAAGGCGGCTGCTGAAAAACTCGAAGCCGAATCCAAACACTGGGACGAGCAGTCCGACGAACAAATGCACCAGCACCACCGCTGGGCACAGGCCACCACCGTGCTGCAAGTGGCGATCGCGATGGCCGCCATTGCTTTGTTGTCCAAAAAGAAATGGCTCGAGTTTGTGATGTACGGCGCAGGTGCCGTGGGTGTGGTGGTGGGCGTGCTGGCCGCACTGCACATCTGAGCCATTTGAATCCCACGCTGAACGCATGAGCGCATGAGCGCATGAGCGCATGCGCTCAGCGACTCATCTCACAAGGCCTTTTCAGGCCTTTTTCTTTGGGGGCGCAGCGTCGGTTTGTGTGCCACCGCAGTAGCCCCGCCACATCTGGCGCAGCACCCCCTCAAAGTCGCGGGTGTACTGGTCAATGTTCCAGGCCGGTGCCGCCTGCAGGCGCTCACGCAGGCCCTGCTTGAGGCCCAGCAAGGCCTGGCGGTCGCGGGCCATGGCGGCGGCAATGCGCACATAGTCGGCATCGGACTGCGCCACCCAGTCGCTCAGCCCGGCTGCCGTCATGAAGCTGGCCCCCATGCGCGAGACAAAGTTGCCCCCTGCCTTGACCACCACCGGCACCCCCATCCACAGCGCCTGCAAAGTCGTGGTGCCACCGTTGTAGGGGACAGGATCGAGCGCGATGTCCACATCGGCGTATTCGGCCATCATCTCGGTCAGGCCCACCGGTCCCCGGAATTCCAGACGCTCGCGGGCGATGCCTTCGGCCTGAAAGCGCTGCGCAAAGGCCTCGACCGCGCCGTCGTCCTTGAAACTCGGAGCCTTGAGCAGCAGGCGTGAGCCCGGCACCTCTTTGAGCACCGCCGCCCAGAGCTTGACCGTGTGCGGCGTGAGCTTGGGCACGTTGTTGAACGAGCCGAAGGTCAAAGGACGCTCGGCGTGCGCCTGAACATAGTCCAGATACGGGTAGTCGGTTTCAGGCGCAAAGCAGAACACGCTGTTTGGCAAACGGGCCAGTTGCTCGGTGAACAGCCCTTCGCTGCCCACGGGGGCCACCACGGCATCGGCCACCAGCCAGTCGATGTTGGGCACGCCAGTCGACCCGGGATAACCCAAAAATGTGGCCTGCACTGGCGCAGCGCGCTGGCCGAACAGGCTCATGCGCTGCATGCTGGTGTGGCCCGACAAGTCCAGCAGGATGTCGATGCCATCCTCTTCAATGCGGCGCGCCAGTTGGCTGTCGTTCCAGGTCGTCGCTTCCACCCAACGGGCCACACGGCGTTTGGCCAACTGGGTTTGTTGGTCATAAGACACGCCCGTGAAATACATCGTGACTTCCACCGCCCGGTGGTCCAGCCTGGCCAGCACCGGTTGCATGAAGA
Source organism: Limnohabitans sp. 2KL-1 (assembly GCF_003063435.1). GTDB lineage: Bacteria > Pseudomonadota > Gammaproteobacteria > Burkholderiales > Burkholderiaceae_C > Limnohabitans_A. The sequence continues at coordinate 147,315 of NZ_NESL01000005.1, forward strand.
TGTTGACCGGGTGCTGGTGGTGAAAATCGGCCGACACCAGACCCACACGCAATGGGCGTTCAGGCGTCTTGTCGTTTTTGAAACTGCTGAGGGCACGGGCGTTGTGGCCCAGGTGGGCAAACATCTCGCGGTGCAAATCGGCCACCTGCTGGGGGCTGAGCTGGTCGCTGTAGAGCGAACTCATGGCGGCACTCGAATGCATCTTGGAGCCATGGCCTTCTTCGTCGGCCAACTCTTTGTAAAGCCGCAAAGCCGTGTCGGCATCGCCCGTGCGCCCGGCCACGCTGGCGCGCATCGATTTGGCCCCCGGCTGCGGCGCAATGGCCTCGGCTTTGGCCAGCACCTCCAGCGCCTCTTGCATGTTCCAGCTCTCGGCCAGCGAATGGGCCAGGTTCCAGTGGGCGGTGTCGCTGTCCGGGTGCAACTCGACATTGCGCCGCAGCACCGCCTGCGCTTCTTGCCACAGGTTGTAGCGAAACGACAAATCGGCCAGCCGCACCAGCGTGGCCTCGGATGTGCCCGCGCTGGCCCGCTCAAACGCACGGTGCCCGTCTTCGGTCATGCCCAGACGCATGAAGATGTCGCCCAGATCCATTTGCATCTCGGCGCGCTCGTTGACATCGACCGTCTCTGGGCGCAGACGCAGCACCAGCAAAGCCTGTCGCATCGCTTCGAGGGCACGGGATGCGTCACCCCGCTCCAACCGGAATTTGGCCATGCGCCAATGCACCTGATGGTTGATCTGCGCCCCCGCCGCTGAGAGCGCACGGTGGTATTCGACCGCAGCGGCTTCCGGCTGGCCCTGGTCTTCCAGCAAACGGGCCAGCGACAACCGGGCTTCGTAGCGGGCAGGCATCAGCGCCATGGCCCGGCTGTAGCTGGCCATGGCCTGCTGATGAACCCCCAATTGACGGCACAAATGACCCGCTTCCAGCCATCCGCTGTAGTTCGAGGGAAAGGTCTTGAGCAACAGCGCAAAACCGTCGCGAGCCGCCTGGTGATCGCCTTGCATGACCAGACAACGCACCCACTGCAAAGCCGCGGGCTCCATTTGAGGATCATCTTTCAGCGCAGCTTCGTAGGCCGCGCGCGCTGGAGCCCATCGCCCCGCCTTGAAATGGGCATTGCCCTGGTTAAACGCATCGGCAACAGCCTGACTCACTTCACGCACGGCGGATGAGGCGGGAGTGTCTGGCAATTCGGCAGCTGGGGTGTTGGTCATGAGCATGCATTCATCTGAATAAGCCCGCATTGTGTATTATTTTTGAATACAAAAAGCATTAATTTCATGATTCAAGGCGCCCAATACGAGAACTCTGTCATCCCTTTGAAGCATCGGCCAACAGATGGCCTGTGGGCTAAACTCATTGACCATCATGCCCAACGCCTGAAATAACCCCCCATGAAAATTGCCACCTGGAATGTGAACTCGTTGTCTGTGCGCCTGCCGCAAGTGCTGGACTGGCTGGCCGCCAACCCGACCGATGTGCTGGCCCTGCAAGAACTCAAACTCACCGACGACAAGTTCCCGGCCGCTGCCTTTGCCGAAGCGGGCTACCAGGCGCAATGGTTTGGCCAGAAAACCTACAACGGCGTGGCGCTGATCTCCAAAGCCGAAGGCACTGACGTGGTGAAAAACATCCCCGGCTTTGAGGACGACATGTCCCGCGTGATCGCCGCCACCTACCCGGACGGCGCTGGCGGCACGGTGCGGGTGATCGGTGCGTATTTCCCCAACGGCCAGGCCCCGGACAGCGACAAGTTCGTCTACAAAATGCGCTGGCTGGATGCGCTGCGCGACTGGGTCGTCAGCCAAATGCAGCAGCACCCGAACCTGGTGCTGCTGGGCGACTACAACATCACCTTTGACGAACTCGACATGTGGGACCCGGTCGCGCTGGCGGGCACCATCCACTGCACCGACGCCGAGCGCGAAAAACTGCAGGCTCTGATCGGTTTGGGTCTGACGGACAGCTTCCGACTGTTTGAGCAGCCCGAAAAAAGCTACAGCTGGTGGGATTACCGCGAGTTTGCTTTTCGCCGCAACCGGGGCCTGCGCATCGACCACATTTTGATTTCAGAGGCACTCAAAGCCAGGGCCGCTGCCTGTGTGATTGATCGACTGCCGCGCAAAAACGAACGCCCCAGCGACCATGCGCCGGTGGTGCTGACGCTGGCCGCATAACCGGGCGTTTTGTGCTGAGGTCGGCCACAGGGCTGGCCAAACCGCTCGGCAACACAGGCCACCCTACCCACGCGGTTGCGGCCCCAGGCTCAAACAGGCAAATGCTTTTGAGCCAGCGCACGCACAGCGTCATCGGACAAGCTTTTTTTAGTGCCCAACATCCACAAATCAAAAGCGGGCGGACGGGCAACGCCCGCTGTGCGCAGAAAACCACAGGCTTGCAAGGTATCGGCCAGCAGCTTGCGGGTGAAGCCGCAGCGGTGGGCCATGTACAAATTGCCCGCCGCCATCGCTGGGCGGTGCCCGTACAAAATGTCCAGGGCCGCAATCGGCCCGGCCGGAGAGTCGTACAAAGGTGAGGCCAATTCACCCTGCGCCACGCGCGCGCAGACCGACTGCAAATCCGGGCAAGTGATCAGCACCATGCCGTCGTCCTTGAGCACACGCACAAACTCGGCCAGTGCCACGGGAACCTCATGGGGATACAAATGCTCGATGTTGTGACTCGACACAATCGCGTCGATGGAGCCGGTGGCCACAGCCGACATGTCGGTCATCGTGCCCACCACATCGGGTCGAACCGCAGGGTCAATGTCCAGTCGAACCTCCTGCCAACCTTCAAAACCGGCAAAGCCGTGCGCACGCCCCAAAGGCCCGCAGCCCACGTTCAACAATTTCATTTTTTCTGAATGCATCACTCACCACTCCAACCCGACGAATCACGCCGTTTGCTCAAGTTATCGCCCGTGTCCGGACGAATGGACCACCCCGTGCACGCCTTGGCGGGCATGGAAAATCCATGTTGGCCTGGGCGCGCTGCGAGGAACTGAAAACAAACAGTTTAACGGGATGGCCATCTGGTGACGCCTGGCCAGGTTGACACGGGCCAGAACAACACCCCGCGGCTGCGGCGGTGTCAGCCGATGGGGCATTGCACGAAGCGCCAAACGGCGCGTCGCGCTCAGCGCAGCACGGCGCTCTTGGCTGCGGCTTCGATCAGGGCTTGTGCGTCTTCTTTCAAGAGAAAACCCGCTTGCATGGCGCGGTCAGCCGCTTTTCTGACGGCTTGGACATAGCCATCATGCGAGCCATATCTTTCTTGCAGTGACAGCCGAGTGTCGCCGTGGGCTTGTCGCTCTGCGGCTGTTTTGGCAAAGGGCACCATGCCGCCGACGTAGTTGCAGATTTCTCCTTTGTGGAAAGGGCGTGCGCCATCGGCCGTGATGTTCCAGCCCAAGTAGGTGCCCAAGGGGGCGTCGAGCAAGACCACGGGCAGACCCCCCACTTCATTGCCGTCAGCGTCCACTTTGGGCGCGTACATCGGTAAAACCTGCTTGATTTTGGGCGGTGCCAAACTGGGCACGCCCGAGCCATCCACCGCCTTGAAGCCCGGGCCCCAGTCGTAATCGTGTACCGGCATGATGAAGTCACGCTCGGGAACGGTGGGACGCAGGCCCGGCAAGTTGGGATAGCCCAACGCGGATTTTTCAGCCACCGCCAGTTGGTTTTTGGCCATCAGCGGGTACTGGCTGGCGGGTGGCTCGGTGCCTTTCATGACCCAGTTGCGAAAGTGCACACGCAGGGCGTTGACGGTTTCCTTGTGCGGCACGGGATTGGCGGGCAGCACCGCCTGTCCGAAGTTGTTGCCGGGACACATGGGACCGGCCTTGGGCAAGGCGGCACCCGGGATGCTGGTGTCAAAACCGCCCGCGCCGCCACCGTGGTTGCTGCTGGCAATGTAGTAGCGCCGCACGTTGGCAGGCAGGGGCAGGTCTTGTTTGGCGTCGGTGCCGATCCATTCCGGGGTGAGCTTCAAGGCCCAGACCTCGGCAGAACCAAAATGCTCCATGATTTTGGGGCAGGTGCGCGTTTGCATGCACCGATCCAGAATGCCGGCAGCAGGCGTGCCGCGCACCGGGTCAGGGTGAGGCAACCACCACTGAGGCCCCTCGCTGCCGGCCTGGTACAACTCCAGCACACCGTCTGGCTGGGCCCAGCGGAAGTTGAGTGCAATGCGGCGACCTGCAATGATGGGCCACAAACCATCGTGCACTTGTTGGCCCGCTTCGTCCTGGTTGAAGCCCAGATGCAGCCAGCCGCGCAAATAATTGCCCGATTGTGAGATGCCCCTGGCAATGCTGTGCTGGACGGTGTTGGCCACCGGGTTGGGTGTGCCCGTGTCATCGGCTTTGGCGTGTTTGAAGAAAACGGCCACATCCCGCCAGGCTGCAAAGCCGATGCCCAGCACATAAGGGTCTTGGGCTTCAAAGACGACTTGGTACAGCCGCTTGGCATCAAACCCGTTTTTCAGGCAGATGTGTGTCGGATCGGGTGTGCCGGGAAAGGGCGTCTTGGCGTCGCATTGGGCCCAGGCCCAGTCGCTGGGCGCGATGGCTTGCTCGTCAAACACTTCGCCGTTCATGTTTTCGCGTCCGCGTGACACCAGTGTCGCTTTGCGGGTGTCCAAGCTTGCGGGTTGGTAAGGCACAGGGTTGGTTTGCACCAGCAAGGGTTGTGACTCGGGGCCTGCGCGGTTGACGATTCGGCCGAACACTTGGCCGGTGATCTTGGAGCCATCGGGGTTTTTGGCCACCGGCACCTGCAAGAACTGCAGGCCGTTGATGCTGGCCTGCGGCTTGACTTGGGTTGCCCCCACGTTGTCGCCTTGCCAGGCACTGGCCAGGCCAATGTCGCCCATGGCGAATTCCTGCTCGGCGTAGGGGAACACGCGCCCCCGGTTGGGCACATCGTGCCACATCAATCCGCTGGCATCCTTCAGATGGACTGGCTTGTAAATCACAAACGAGGTCACATAGCGCACCTTGCCATCGGCATCCTTGGCCAGCTCGATGTCCTGGATGATGGCGTTTTGCGGCAGTTTAGGGTCCAGCTCACCAAAGACGCGCCCGGCCACTTGTTCGTAGGCGATGCCGGCTGTACTGCCTGCAGCCACAGGCACAGCTTGGGTGCCGTCGATCACGATTTTCGTCACGCGGGCGTGGGTGCCCGAACAGAAAAGCGCCGACAAAGCGACGGCCCACAGGGCGTTGGGGGCTGAAAGCAGCATGGATCGATCCTTTCGCAGGCGCACCCGAAGTGGGGGAACGCGCACTTGGATTCAACCGGATTTGAAGCCCTCCAACAACCGGGTCAACCCCCGGACACTTCGCACAGGCGACAGCTCAGGACACCGCCTGCGGCATCAAAAACTCCCGGCTGATGCGCCCGCCCAGCACGTTCACGCGCTCCAGAAACTGCGTCAGGTAAGCGTGCAGGCCGGTGGCCAGAATTTCGTCGATGCGGCCAAAAGCCAGCTCCGAGCGCAGGCGTCCGGCGTGGCGCAGGGTGTCGCTCTCGCGGTCGTGCGAAACCAGCGCCAGGTTGGACACCACTTCGTTCAGGCTGGCGTGCAGCGAGCGCGGCATGTCCGGGCGCAGGATCAGCAATTCGGCCACGCGCTCGGGGCGGATCACATCGCGGTAGACCTTGCGATACACCTCGAAGCCGCTGACGCTGCGCAAAATCGCGCTCCAGTGGTAGAAGTCGTATTCCTGCGTCACCTCGGCCTCGACACCGCTGTAGTTGGGGGCCCCGAAAAAATCATTTTGCATGGCGTGGAACTTCACATCCACCAGCCGCGCCGTGTTGTCGGCCCGCTCCAAAAACGTGCCCATGCGCATGAAGTACAGCGACTCGTCCATCAGCATGGTGCCCACCGTCACGCCGCGTGACAGGTGCGAGCGGAACTTGACCCACTCAAAGAACTGGCCCGGATCGCGCTCGAACTCGCCGCTTTTGAGCATGCGGTTGACTTCGAGCCAGGTCTGGTTCTGCGTTTCCCACACCTCGGTGGTCAGCGTGCCACGCACGGCACGGGCGTTTTCACGCGCCGCCCGCAGGCACGAGATGATGGACGAGGGGTTGTCCTCGTCACGCACCATGAAGGCCATCACATCGCGGGGGTTGATGTTTTTGTAGAGCGCCAAGTACGAGGGCAGCAACTCGCTGATGGACAAAATACCCTCCCAGCCCGCCTCCACAGCCGCAGCCGATTGTGGCAACAACGAGGTCTCGTAGCTCACATTGAGCATGCGGGCGGTGTTCTCTGCACGCTCCATGTAACGGGACATCCAGAAGAGGTGGTCGGCGGTTCTTGAAAGCATGTGTGTTCTCCCTTGTCAGTCCTGCAAAATCCAGGTGTCTTTGGTGCCGCCGCCTTGGCTGCTGTTCACCACCAAAGAGCCTTCTTTCAAAGCCACCCGCGTCAAGCCGCCGGGCACCATCTGCACCGTGCGTCCGCTCAACACAAAGGGGCGCAGATCGATGTGGCGTGGCGCGATACCGCTCTCTACATAGGTGGGGCAGCTCGACAAACTGAGCGTGGGCTGCGCAATGTAGCCCTCGGGGTTGGCCAGCAAGGCACCGCGAAAACGCTCGATCTCTTCCTTGGTCGAGGCTGGGCCGACCAGCATGCCGTAGCCGCCCGCGCCGTGCACCTCCTTGACCACCAGGTCTTTCAGGTTGGCCAGGGTGTACTGCAGGTCATCGGGCTTGCGGCACTGGTAAGTGGGCACGTTTTTCAGGATCGGCGTCTCGCCCAGGTAGAACTTGATCATGTCGGGCACATAGGGGTAGATCGACTTGTCGTCGGCCACGCCCGTGCCCACCGCGTTGCAAATCGCCACATGACCGGCTTTGTAGGCCTCCATCAGGCCCGCGCAACCCAGCGTCGAGGTGGGGCGGAACACCTTGGGGTCCAAAAAGTCGTCGTCCACCCGGCGGTAGATCACGTCCACGCGCTGTGGGCCGCGTGTGGTGCGCATGTAGACGAACTGGTCTTTGACGAACAGGTCTTGCCCTTCCACCAGCTCCACGCCCATTTGCTGCGCCAAAAAGGCGTGCTCGAAGTAGGCGCTGTTGTACATGCCGGGCGTGAGCACCACCACTGTCGGCTCGGCCGTGGTGGCGGGGCTCGATGCTCGCAAGGTCTCCAGCAGCAGGTCAGGGTAATGCGCCACCGGGGCCACGCGGTGCTGGTTGAACAGCTCGGGGAAGAGCCGCATCATCATCTTGCGGTCTTCCAGCATGTAGCTCACGCCGCTGGGCACGCGCAGGTTGTCTTCGAGCACGTAGTACTCGCCGTTGCCCTGCGCATCCGGGGCCCGCACGATGTCGACCCCGCTGATGTGCGAATAGATGTTGTTGGGCACATCCACGCCGATCATCTCGGGGCGGAACTGCGCATTGCCCTCGATCTGCTCACGCGGGATCACGCCCGCTTTGAGGATCTCCTGATCGTGGTACACGTCGTGGATGAAGCGGTTGAGCGCCGTGACGCGCTGCACCAGACCCGCTTCCATGCTTTTCCACTCCTGGGCAGCAATCACACGGGGGATCAAATCGAAGGGGATCAGGCGCTCGGTGCCCCCTTCTTCTTTGTTGTTGTCTTCGTCCAGCTCGCCATAGACCGCGAAGGTGATGCCCACGCGGCGGAAAATCATCTCGGCTTCTTCGCGGCGCGAGGCCATGGTTTGCGGGTCTTGCGCCTGCAACCAACGGGCATAGGCCAGGTAATGGTCTCTGACTTCTCCGGCATCGCCTGCGGCAGGCAAGCGGCTGTACATTTCATCGAATTGGCGCATGGCTCGTTACTCCTGACCACAGGATAGCAAGATGCATACCTATTTTCATCAATGCGGCAGAACGTGGTGCCAATAGCGCCTGGCCAGAACCCTTTCGCATTGCACCTGCGCAGGCCTATCACTGCGCCAGCTGGCCGCGCCGCAGCGGGTGGACTCTGTCAACCCGATGCCCTGCGCGCGGTAACGGTCCACCACCGGCTGGGCCGGGTGCCCAAAGCGGTTGCGGTAACCGGCTTGCACCAGCGCCAGCCGGGGCTGCAAGGCCTGTAAAAATTCAGGCGTCGATGAGGTCTTGCTGCCATGGTGCGGCACCAGCAACACGTCCACCGGTGCCAAACCCGCCCGCACCAGCGCCAGCTCCTGAGCTGCCTCGATGTCGCCCGCCAACAAGGCCGAAACAGCGCCCTGGCTGATGCGCAAGACACAGCTGGTTTCATTGGGTTTGCGCGGCCTGGATGTCGCACCCGAAACGGGCGGGTGCAGCACCTCGAACAGCACCCCATCCCACACCCACGACTGCCCCGCCTGGCAGCGCGTCCAGCCGGGCCGCAAGGCATGCAAAACATGCGCATCCTCCAGCGAGGACCACAAGACCGCCTGGGGCCGCATGGCCAACACGGCTGCCGCGCCACCGGTGTGGTCGCTGTCGCGGTGGCTGAGCATCAACACATCGAGCCGTTCGCCCATTTGCGCCAACAGGGGCACCAGCACCCGGTGCCCGGCGTCGCTTTCAGCCGAATAGCGCGGCCCCGCGTCGTACAGCAGGCTGTGCCCGGCGGTGCGCACCAGCACCGCATTGCCCTGCCCCACATCGGCCGCCAGCAGCTCAAATGTGCCCACGGCCGGACGCGGATGCACCCAAAACAACACCGGCCACAACAGCGGCAGGCACAGCAGCTTCCACGACAAGGGGAGCCTGACCACCAGGCCCACGGCACCGACCAACGCCAACAGGCCCAAGCCCCACGGGGCCATGGCCGTCGACACACTGGCCATCGGCCAAGCCGCCATCCACCCCAGCAGGCTCGCCAACGGTTGCAAAGCCCAGACCGCCAGCCCCCAAGCACCCGGCCACAACACCCCCAGCATGGCCAAAGGCGTGACCACCAGCGTCACCCAGGGGATGGCCAACAAATTGGCCACCAAGCCCACCCAAGACACTTGCCCAAAAAACAGCAGCGTCAAGGGTGCCAACGCCACCGTGATCGTGGCCTGTTCACGCAGCAGCGCCCATGCCGCGGCCCCCATGGCCCCTCCCCAAATGGGGAACTGTTGTGCACCCCATCGGTGCCCAGATGACCCAGGCACCAAATCGGTGCGGCGCAGCACAGCGCCATGCCCGTCCCGCCATCCCTGCTGCGCCCGCTGGGTTGCCGCCTGCCGATCGGTCGCCATCAACACCCCCACCGCCACAAAGCTCAGCCAAAATCCGGGCTGCAACAAGGCCCAAGGGTCCAGCGTCAGCACCACCGCACCCGCCAACGACCAGATCAGCGCGCCATGCCACTGGCGTGCGGAGATCTTGAGCAAGGTCACCACCGCCAGCATCCAAAGCGTGCGTTGCGCGGGCACGCCCCAACCGCTGAACAGGGCATAAAAACCAGCCAACCCCAGGCCGGCCAGCGCCCCCACATGGGCCGCAGGCCAACGCAACGCGCCCGCAAAACCCCACAAGGCCGACTTGCGCCAGCCCCATGCCACCAGCACCGAAGCCAGCCAGGCGAACATGGTCACATGCAGACCGGAAATGCTCATCAAGTGCGCCACGCCCGTGGCCCTGAACACATCCCAGTCGCTGCGGTCGATGGCCGCCTGATCGCCGGTGACCAGGGCCGCCACAATGCCCGCGAACTTGGCCGACTCGCCCGCAGCGGACGGCGACAGCTGGGTCAGCAACCGGTCGCGTACCGTTTGCCGCCAGCCCTCGATCGGGTGCGCCCAGGTGGACGCCAGCCGCACCGGGGCCGGGTCTTTGCCCCCCGTGCGCACATAGCCGGTGGCGCGAATGCCTTGCTCCCACAACCACAACTCGTAGTCAAACCCTCGAGGGTTCAGGTTGCCATGCGGTGCCTTCAGGCGCACCCGAAAGCGCCAGCGCTCACCCGCCTTCACCGGCTCGGGCAGGGGCGACGTGCTCCAGCCGCTGTCGTGCATGCCGTCCTGCGCATACCAGCCCAGATACACCTGCCTGGGCAGGTCTGCGGGCAAGTCCAGCGCCTGCACCGAACCGGCGGGATGGACCCGCCAAGCTTGCTCCAATTGAAAGCGAAACCGCCAACCCAAGTCCTGGCGCTGCGGCATGGCCTGCACCACGCCCACCACATCCAGGTCTTGCCCTTCCAGCGCCGGATCGATGACCCCCGAGCGGCTCACGGCATGCAAGCCAGTGACCGACACCGCCAAGCTCGCCCAGACCAACCCCATGGCCAAGACCCGCAGCCCCCCTGCAAATGCCCAGCGGCGCAGCACCAGCCCAACACCCCAAGCCCCCGCGCCCAAACCCGCATAGCCCGCCAGCGGCCACAGCGCTTCTTGCTGCAACTGCACGGCCACGCCCGCGCACCAGGCCAGCAAGCCCGGCCCCAATCCCCGCGCCCACACCATGAACATCATGGCAACACCCCCAGCCCATGCGGGCCCCTGCAGACAAGCGCGCGACCTCGCCGCGCCGATCCGACCTGTGCAGCACCCGTCCGCACACGACCAGGCCCCTGCGCCACCTGCGTGCAGCATCGATTCATGCTCAGCCTCCCTGATTTGGCCGAATGTTGGAACAGTCGCTCTGGCGCTCTTGTGCTGCGAACCCGGGTGCGCCGTGTCAACGGCTTGATCCGGCCCCGGTCCTGGCGCGTGTCTTGCTAGTTGTAAACGCCCAAGCTGCACTTGTCATGCGTGCAGCCCCTGTTGCGCTGTTGGAACTATGTCGATACACGTTGCCCTGCACCACGTCACCCACTACACCTACGATCGCCCGGTGCAATTAGGCCCCCAGGTCATCCGGCTGCGCCCTGCCCCGCACAGCCGCAGCCGCATCCTGAGCTACAGCCTCCAGGTCGAGCCCGAAGAGCATTTCATCAACTGGCAGCAAGACGCTTTTGCCAATTACCAGGCGCGTCTGGTATTCCCCAAAAAGACGACCGCCTTCAAAGTCACCGTGGACGTGGTCACCGAGATGGCCGTGTTCAACCCCTTTGACTTTTTTCTGGAGCCTTCGGCCGAAGAGGTGCCGTTCAAGTACTCGGACATGGTCAAGGAGGAGCTGCAGTCCTACCTGGACAAAGACCACAAAACCCCGCTGTTCAAGAAGTACCTGGCCAGCATGGACCGCAAGCGCCAGCGCACGATCGACTTTTTGGTGCAGATCAACCAGCGCCTCCACCAAGACATCCGTTACACCATCCGCATGGAGCCGGGCGTGCAAACGGCTGAGGAAACCCTGACGCTCAAAAGCGGCTCGTGTCGCGACACGGCCTGGCTCTTGGTGCAGCTGTTTCGCCACATGAACATCGCCGCCCGCTTTGTTTCGGGCTACCTGATCCAGCTGGCCCCCGATGTGAAATCGCTCGACGGCCCGAGCGGCACCGAAGTCGACTTCACCGACCTGCACGCTTGGTGTGAGGTGTATTTGCCCGGCGCAGGCTGGGTGGGCTTGGACCCGACCTCGGGCCTGCTGGCGGGCGAAGGGCACATCCCGCTGGCCTGCACGCCCCAGCCATCAGCCGCCGCCCCCATTGAAGGCCTGATGGACGAAGCCGAGGTCGAGTTCCACCACGAGATGAGCGTGACGCGCATCCACGAGTCGCCCCGCGTGACCCGCCCCTACAGCGAAGAACAATGGGCCGATGTGCTGGCTTTGGGCGAACAGGTGGACGCGCAATTGGTGGCGCAAGACGTGCGCTTGACCATGGGCGGCGAGCCCACCTTTGTGTCCACGCAAGACCGCGATGGCGCCGAATGGAACACCGACGCCTTGGGGCCCACCAAGCGGGGCCTGGCCACCGAGCTGGTGCACAAGCTGCGCCAGCAATACGGCCAGGGCGGTTTCTTGCATTTTGGCCAGGGCAAGTGGTACCCGGGTGAACAACTGCCGCGCTGGGCGCTCAGCATTTACTGGCGTGCCGACGGCACACCTTGCTGGCAAGACCCCGATGTGTTTGCCGACGAGCGCGAACCCAGCCACTACACCAGCGCCGATGCCCAGCGCTTCATGCAAGGGCTGACCGAGCAGCTGGGCCTGCCCGGCGACACCGTGCTGCCCGGGTTTGAGGACACCTGGTATTACCTGTGGCGCGAACGCCGCCTGCCCGTGAACGTCGACCCGTTTGACGCCCGCCTGGACGACGAGATGGAGCGCATCCGTTTGCGCCGCATCTTCAGCCAAGGGCTGGACCAGCCTGTGGGTTATGTGCTGCCGCTGCAGCCTTTTGAACCAGCTGCTGAACCAGCCGTTGAGCAAGCCACCTCATCAAAGACCCCCGATCTGAGGGGGGCACCTTGGCAAACAGGCCGCTGGTTCCTGAGGGACGAGCGCATGTACCTCATGCCCGGCGACTCCCCCATGGGCTGGCGCTTGCCACTCGACTCCTTGCCGTGGGCAGCACCGACCGACCGCTGGCACATGATCGAGCAAGACCCCTTCTCGCCACATCTCTCACCCCGCAGCGCCTTGCCAGCGGCCGCCCCGGTGACGATGCAGCCGCGCCATTCCCAAAAGCCTCCGGCAACGGCTCCAGCAGCACCTGCAGCCAAGTTCGCGTCCGACGCCTCCGTGGTGCGCACCGCCCTGTGTGTGGAAGTGCGCGACCCGCGCCGCGCCAACGGGCCAAAAGCCGAACGAGATGTCGAGGCCGAGGCGCAACAGCAAGGTGAAAAATCTGGCGTGCTGTACGTCTTCATGCCGCCGCTGGCAAGGCTGGAAGACTACCTGGCCTTGGTCAGCGCCGTCGAAGCCACGGCCAGAACGCTGGGCATGAAAATCGTCATGGAAGGCTACCCGCCCCCACGCGACCCGCGCCTCAAACTCCTGCAAGTCACGCCCGACCCCGGTGTGATCGAGGTCAACATCCACCCGGCCCACAACTGGAAAGAGTTGGTCGAGCACACCGAGTTTTTGTACAAAGCCGCTTTCGAGACGCGCCTGTCGGCCGAAAAGTTCATGACCGACGGCCGCCACACGGGCACCGGCGGCGGCAACCACATGGTGATGGGCGGGGCCACCCCGGCAGACAGCCCGTTTTTGCGCCGCCCCGAGCTGCTGGCCAGCCTGATCCTTTACTGGCACAACCACCCGTCCTTGAGCTATTTGTTCAGCGGCATGTTCATTGGCCCGACCAGCCAGGCCCCGCGCGTGGACGAAGCGCGCAACGACCAGGTCTATGAACTGGAAATCGCCCTGCGCGAAATCGTGAAAAACCGGCAAAAATTCGGCACCGACATGGCCCCGTGGGTCGTCGACCGCACCCTGCGCAACATTCTGGTGGACGTGACCGGCAACACCCACCGCAGCGAGTTCTGCATCGACAAGATGTATTCCCCCGACAGCAGCACCGGACGTTTGGGCCTTCTGGAGCTGAGGGCTTTCGAGATGCCGCCGCACGCCCGCATGAGCATCGTGCAGCAGCTCTTGCTGCGTGCGCTGGTGGCCCGCTTCTGGGACGAGCCGTATTCAGCGCCCGTCACCCGCTGGGGCACCGAGCTGCACGACCGCTTCATGCTGCCGCACTGGATTCACAAAGACTTTGACGACGTGCTCACCGAGCTGGGCGATGCGGGCTTCCACTTCGACCCGAGTTGGTTCGCGCCGCATTTCGAGTTCCGTTTCCCGCTGGTGGGGCAAATCCGGGTCGATGGCGCGGTCGTCACCCTGCGCAATGCGCTGGAGCCCTGGCACGTCATGGGCGAAGAAAGCGGCGCAGGCGGCACCGCCCGCTATGTGGACTCGTCGCTCGAACGCATCGAGGTGCATGTGACCGGCATGAACCCCTCGCGCCACACGGTGACGGTGAACGGCAAGCCCCTGCCCCTGCAGCCCACGGGCGTGGTGGGTGAATACGTGGCCAGCGTGCGCTACAAGGCCTGGAACCCGCCTTCGTCGCTGCACCCCAGCATCGGCGTGCACGCGCCGCTGACGGTGGACCTGGTGGACACCTGGATGAAGCGCTCGCTCGGCGGCTGCCAATACCATGTGGTTCACCCCGGTGGCCGCAGCTACGACACCTTCCCGGTGAATGCCTACGAAGCCGAAAGCCGCCGCATGGCCCGCTTCTTCCGCATGGGGCACACCCCCGGCGCGATGAAACAGCTGGCCGCACTCGGCCCCAACGCCACACTGCACGCCAGCCCCGAGTTTCCGTACACGCTGGATTTGCGGCGTGCGTGAGCATCTGCCAGTGGCCCATGTCGGACCTGAAGCTGCCGACCTGCGGGAAAGGGCTTGGGCAGGTCGGTGGCTTCAGCCCCGACATGCACCTGCGCCAAAGCGTGCCCACTCGCGAAGCGGTAAAGATCCAAGCGACAATGGCCCGGATGAATGAGCCTTCGCCCGCAATCGACAAGCTGCAGCCAGTACACGCCATGAAATGGCTGGCGCTTCAGCAAGAGCGTGCGCCTGCCGGGCACTGGGACGAACTGCGCGGCCAAGTCACCCCATCCCCTGGAGCGCAGCCGCAAAGCGAGCCCAGCGATGCAAGCCCTACGATCAGCGGACCATGGCAGGCCTTCATCGAGCCACTGGACATGCCAGGGGGTTTGTCGGACCTGAACACCCGCATGAACAACCTGCAACGGCAGGTGCGCGACAACGGCATCACCTACAACGTGTATGCCGCCTCCGACCAACCGCAGCGCCCCTGGTCGCTTGACCTGTTTCCGCTGATGCTGGGCCACGCCGACTGGCAACAGATCGAGGCCGGCGTGATGCAGCGCATGCAGCTGCTGGAACGCATCATGGCCGATGCCTACGGTCCGCAACAACTGGTGCTCAGTGGCCAGTTGCCCGCCGCTCTGGTGCAAGGGCACCCGGCGTACCTGCCCGCCATGCACGGGGTGCCGCCCGTCGGGGGCCGCTATTTGTCTTTGGCCGCTTTTGACTTGGCGCGCGGCCCTGACGGCTGCTGGTGGCTGTTGTCGCAGCGCACGCAAGCGCCTTCGGGTCTGGGCTATTTGCTGGAAAACCGACAAATTGTGTCGCGCCAGTTCCCGCAGGCCTTCGAGGCTTTTCCGGTGCAGCGCCTGGCCGAAACCTACCGCACCCTGATCGACGGCATCAAGGCCAGAAGCCCGGCAGGCGCTTCGGCCCACATCGCGCTGCTTACGCCTGGCCCTTACAACGAGACTTATTTTGAACACGCCTATCTGGCCCGCTATCTGGGCCTGAGCTTGGTGCAGGGCAATGACCTGACCGTGCGTGACGAAAAGCTGTACCTCAAAACGCTGCAAGGCCTGCAACCTGTGCACGGCTTGCTCAAACGCGTGGACGACGACTGGCTGGACCCGCTGGAGATGCGTGCCGACTCCACGCTGGGTGTGCCCGGCTTGCTGCAAGCGGTGCGCAGCGGCAACGTGCTGGTGGCCAACACACCGGGCTCGGGTTTCCTTGAATCGAACGCTTTGCTGGGCTTCATGCCCGCGCTGGCGCGTGACCTGCTGGGGCAAGAGCTGCAGCTGCCCGCTATCCCGAGTTGGTGGTGCGGCGAAGCGGCGGCGCTGCAAGACGTGTTGCCACGCATTCAAAGCTGCGTCATCAAACCCACCTACCCCTACAACACCGACCGCCAAAGCTTTGAGCCTGTGCTGGGCCACGCCTTGTCGCGCCAAGAACAAAACGAATGGGCGGGACGCATCCTGCGCGACCCCGACGCCCACACCCTGCAATCGTGGCTGCCGCTGTCGCACCAACCAACCTGGCACACCGGTGCGGATGGCTCGCCCTGCATTCAATCGCGGCCCCTGGTGCTGCGCGTGTTCGCCGTGGCCAACGCCCAAGGCCACTGGCAGGTTTTGCCCGGCGGCCTGGCGCGCCTGGGCACCCGCGAAGGCATCGCCTCCATGCAACGCGGCGGCAGCAGCGCCGATGTGTGGGTGCAAAGCCCCACAGCGACGGAAAAACAGCCACATTCACAGTCGCAATCGCAAGGGACAACCGCGCCCGCAAACACCTCCCAGTCTCAGTCTCAGTCTCAGTCCCAATCAACCCAAGCCGGGCAAAGCCCTGAGGCGCTCAGCCCCCCGCTCACCCCGGCCTTGGCCGCCCCCAGCACCGACTCTGCGTCGCCCCACCGCCAGCGCCTGGTGACCAGCCGCGCCGCAGAAAACCTGTTCTGGATGGGCCGGTACACCGAGCGCACGGAAAACACCCTGCGCCTGGTGCGGCTGAGCCTGGAGATTTTGGGCAGTGAAAACCAGAACCTGCCCTGCTTGCGCCAGTTCATCACCCGCATGGCCACGCGCCACGGCCTGGTGCGTGCCGGTGTGCCCGCTGCAACACAAGCGCACCGCGTGTTCGAACGCTCGCTGATCGCCGGCCTGTGGGACAAGGAACTGGCCACCAGCGTCGGCTTCAATTTGCGCGCCGTGCGCCTGGCCGCCGCCTCGGTGCGCGAACGCCTGTCGCCCGAACACTGGCGCTTGCTTGAGCAGGCCGAATCGCGCTTTTTCAGCCCCGACGCCCAAGGCAGCACACCCGACACGGTGGCCGTGCAGCGCCTGCTGGCCGACACCAGCCAGATGCTGGCCGCGCTGACCGGTGCCCAGACCGACCGCATGAGCCGCGACGACGGCTGGCGTCTGCTGTCCATTGGCCGCCACATCGAACGGCTGCAATTCTTGTCCAACGCCCTGTCCGAAGCCGTGCAACTGGGGCTCATCGGCGAGCAAGCCGGGTTTGACGCGGTGCTCGACCTGTTTGACAGCACCATCAGCTTCCATGCCCAGTACCAGCAAAGCCGCACGCCCCAGGCGCTGATGGACTTGCTGGTCACCAACGCCGACAACCCGCGCTCTTTGGGTTGGGTGGCGCACACCCTGCGCTCGCGCCTGCGCCGCATGGGCCAACTGGCCGACGGTGCCACCTTGCCCCTGGCCGATCTGGTGCCGCAACTCATCGAACTGAGCCCTGAAGCCCTCTGGCCCCTGGCTTGCAGCGCTGCCTTGCCCGGCAGCACCCTGCCTTTGCACAGTGCACTGGCGCATGGCCAAAAGGCGGCCCACGACGTGTCGGACCAGCTGTGCGGCCTGTTTTTCACGCACAGCGGCGAAGCCCGCTACAGCGTGGGCGCGTAAGCGCATCCCACCGGCACCCACACCATGCGCCTGGCCATCACCCACGAAACCCGCTACCGCTACAGCCCACCGGTGCAAACCGCCCAGCATGTGGCCCACCTGCAACCGGCCAACACGCCCTGCCAAGAAGTCATCGGCCACTGGATGCAGATCGAGCCCGAAGCCACGGTTCGGCACCACATCGACGCGTTTTTCAACCACCGCGCTTATTGGGCCCTGACCCACCCGCACGACGGCCTGATGGTGCGGGCACACAGCGAACTCGACACCCACACTGTGCCTGCGGCCAACGCCAGCCAAAGCTGGGAAGCGGTGCGTGAACATTTCCGCTACCGGGGCGGTCAACCCGGCGATGTGCACAGCCGCTTTGTGTTTGGCTCGCACCATGCGCCGGTGCACGAGGCGTTTCGGGCCTACGCGCAAAGCAGCTTCACACCCGGTCGGCCGCTCATGCAGGCGGCGCAAGAACTCACGGCGCGCATGCACCGTGACTTTCGCTACGAAACCGCCAGCACCGACATCAACACCCCGGCCCTGCAAGCGCTGAAAGACCGACGCGGCGTGTGCCAGGACTTTGCCCACATCCTGCTGGCCTGCCTGCGTTCACTGGGCCTGCCCGCCCGCTACGTCAGCGGCTACCTGCTGACCCAGCCGCCCCCGGGCCAGCCCCGCTTGTTGGGCAGCGACGCCTCGCACGCCTGGGCCTCGGTGTATGTGCCCGAACTGGCCCGCCACGCCAGCCAAGGCTGGCTGGACCTGGACCCGACCAACGACCGCACCGGCCTGGCCAGCCCGGGCGAAGACTATGTGCGCCTGGCCGTGGGCCGCGACTTTGCCGATGTCTCGCCCCTGCGTGGCGTGTTGCAAGGCGGCGGCGCACACACGCTGGAAGTGGCGGTGACGGTGGCACCGCGGGACGAATAAAACGCCACCGCGAAGCGCCATGTCGGAGCTCAAGCCTGCGCCCTGCGCGAAGACAAAAACCCACGGCCGCATGCCCAAACCGGCCCCTTCAGCGACAATCTCATCCTGACTTTTTCCGCGCCAGCGGGAATTCCTCTTCACCCCACTTTGACATCCGACCATGAACGTCTACGACACCCTGAAATCCCTGAACATCGAACTGCCCCCCGTGGCCGTGCCTGCAGCGGCTTATGTGCCTTTTGTGCAAACCGGTAACCTGGTCTTTTTGTCGGGCCACATCGCCAAAAAAGACGGCAAAGTCTGGGCTGGCCAGCTGGGCCAAAACATCAGCACCGCCGAAGGCCAGCAAGCGGCCCGCGCCGTGGCGATTGACCTGATGGGCACGCTGCACGCCGCCGTGGGCGACCTGAACAAAATCAAGCGCATCGTCAAGGTGATGAGCTTGGTCAACTCAACCGGCGACTTCACCGAACAACACCTGGTGACCAACGGCTGCAGCGAACTGTTGGGCCAGGTGTTTGGCCCCCAGGTCGGCGCGCACGCCCGAAGCGCCTTTGGCGTGGCCCAGATCCCGATGGGTGCCTGCGTCGAGATCGAACTCATCGCCGAAATCGCCTGACCCGTATCGACTGACCACGCACGCCATGGGCGAGGTGGTCCGTGCCTTGCCCGTGGCCAACGCCTGAACCCATTTCAAACCGGAGACTTCCATGACCCTTTCCATGTCCAGCGCCAGCGTGCCCGTTTGCACCCGCATGCTCACCAACCTGAGCCACATCCTGAGCAAGGCGGAGCAATTCGTCGACGCCAAAAAGATCGACCCCACAGCGCTGACCGGCTACCGCCTGGCCCCAGACATGTTCCCGTTCACCCGCCAGGTGCTGATCGCCTGCGATGCGGCGAAAAACGGCGTGGCCCGCCTCGCCGGCATCGACGCCCCCAAGTTTGACGACACGGAAACCACATTCACCCAGCTGCAAGAACGCATCCAGAAAACCCTGGCCTTCATCGCCACCGTGCCCGCAGCCGCATTGGACGGCACCGAGGACAAAGAAATCACCTTCCCTGCCGGCCCTGGCAAAACCCGCACCATGAAGGGCCAGGACTATCTGATGGGCTGGATGCTGCCCAATCTGTTTTTCCACATCACCACGGCCTACAGCATCCTGCGCCACAACGGTGTGGACGTGGGCAAGGTCGATTACCTGCTGGGACCCCAAGGCTAAGACGCACAGACCCTCACCCGGGTCTGTGCCGAAAATGCTGCCCGACTAAGCCTTATCACTGAGCCCTCTGACTGAGCCCTCTGTCACCCCGCTATGGCCGAGACTGGGCATCGCGCAGTGCCTCGCTTGCCGCATCGGCCAGGGCCGCACAATCACCGGCAGACCGACGCGCATCAGCACACCAAAAACCGGCTTCGGTGGCTTGCTGTAAAAACGCCAAGCTCGCCTGCGTGGGGTGACGGCGCTGTCCTCGTCCCAGCGCCGACAAGCCATACAGGCGAATGTCAAGGTTGTCGGGTCCCACCTGACGCGTGAGGTATTGGCGGACATGCGCTTGTGCGCCGTCGCCCCCCAACTCGGCCATGAGCACCAGCGCGTTGATGCGAACCGGCCAGCCCGGATCGGAAGATGCTGTGCCGCCCGCGCTGGCCGAATCCTCCAGCAAAACACCCAAGCTCAACAACGCTGCATCGCCCAGATGCACCAACGGGCCCAGTGGCACACCATGCGGCCCGGCCCCCTGCACCAAAGGCAACAACTGTTCAGGCGCAATGCGGGCCGCAGGCCCAGGCGGCTGACCCAGCGCGGCCTGCATGCGAGGGGGACTGATGACCGAGCCCAGTTGCGCAAAGTTGGCCGACTCATGGCTGACCAGCACGCGCGACTGCGGCAAGGGCATGTAGGTCATGATGCGCTCGGGCACGGTGCTCATGCCCGGCGCATCGGGGTGGTACAAGGCCACGGCGTGGCCCATTTCATGCGCCCAGATCACCCATTCGGGTGCACGGTCGTTGAAGGGGTCGTGCCTTTTGGCATAAATCAGGGGACGCCCCAGCTGGGGGGTGCAGCCCAGGATGTAACCGGCCGCGTCACCACACTGGGCGACCGCGTCGACGATCACCAGCCTGAGCCGCCCGTCACTGGCCGTGATGGACTGCATCGTGGCGTTGTTGGCACGGCCCAGGCCGGTGTGGGTTTGGACCGCCCCCATCACCTCAAAACGCAAGCGCACGCCTTGGGGCAGCAATTGCCGACTGACCTCCTGCAGCTGCTGGCAAACCCGGGTCGTGTCGTAGGCGGACAAGCCCTCTTCACGGCCCCGCCAAACTTCCACCTGGATGGCGCGCAGCGCAGACTCGTCCCCCACTCGGCAAGCCACGGTGCCCGGTGCCGCCGCCTCATCCACCTTGGGGTTGCTGTGGCAACCGGCCAGCAAGGCCACTGCACAGCACAGCGCGATCCGTTGAAATGGGTTTCCCATGATGCCGCCCTTCGGACATTGATTGAAAACCAAATCATGCTTTTCAGGACTTGCGGCGTCAAGCTCGCAAGCCCTTGCTTGGCCATGCCCGGCGGCAGCCGGTCTGTTCAGGCCTGCGTGGCTGAAGTTCAGTGGCTCAGCACCAGGCGCACCATGACCCTTGTGGGCGAGGTCAAGTGGGGGGCCAATTGCCGACTGGCCATGACGTCCACGCCCAGCGTGTCATTGACTTTGAGTTGCGCCCCCAGACCCGCTGAACGCAAGCGATCCGATGCAGACTTGGCCGGGTCTTGGGCGGTGCCCCAGTCCAGGAAGGCATAGGCTTCGCCCGACACCAGCCCCGCATAGCGCAAGCTGCGGCGCATTTCCAGTTGGGCCAAGACCCCCTGATCGCCGCTGGCCGAACCCAGGCTGTAGCCGCGCACCGTGTCTTGCCCGCCCAGATAAAAACGGTCCAGCGAACTCAATTCCCCACTGGGTTTGAAACGAATCAAACCGGAGGCCTTGAACTGCCAAAAGCCAGGCTCATACAGTGCATGGCACCACTGAACCGTGACTTCGGCATAGCGGTATGTGCCGACATCCGAGCCCATATTGAAACTGAAGCGGACCCCGAATTTGGGACAGGTGTTTGAGTGGGACACTGTCTAAAGAAATGGGTGACCAATGACTGGATCAAAAAAGCGCAGAGTTCATCTTCCAGAGTTCAAGGCCAAGGTGGGACTGGAGGCGCTTGGCGGCATGAAGACCATCAACCAAATCGCCCAAGGGCACGATGTCCATCCCATACAGGTTTGCCAATAGAAGCAGGAGATCCAAGCCCAGGCCAAAAGTCTGTTTGAAGGCAAGCGCGGGCCTCAGCCAGTCTCAGCCGAGAGTGCACCCGACAGGTTCTTTTGCAATCGGTTTTGCACCCAAGCACGCTGCACCGCCAAGTCCTGCCTGTTAACACTCAACTCCAAAAATCGTTTATAGGCCTTACGGGCCTCCACCTTGTGGCCCAAGGCCTGATGTGAATGCCCCAGGTTGAGCCACAACTCCGGTGAAAGCGGCTGCAGTTGCTGGGTTTTGTCCAGAACCTGAATGGCACGAACATGCTCGCCGCGCTCTTGCAAGGCCAGCGAAAAATAGAGACCCACTGTGGCGTTCCGGGAGTTGAGCTCATGTGCCTGGCTCAGTGCGGTAATGGCCTGATCCCATCGGCTCAGACCCATATGGGCGACCCCGACCAAATAATGTGTACGCCAGTTATCCCCGATGTATTTTTCCAGTTTTATTGCAGCATCCAAAGCACTTTGATAATCGCCGCTTACCAAAAATTTTTCAATTTTCTGATAATTGACATCGTCGGCTTTGACTGCAAGTGGTACCGGGCCCGAACCAGGCAAACGCTCGGGCTCAGTTGGGCTCAGAAGCGTTTGCTCCTGATTGGATTGGGCTAAACCCCCTTCAAGCGCCTGGCCCTGATCCTTGGCAACAGAGGAGTTGCGCGCTAGCGAAGCAACAAATGGGCTGAGCACTGTGTTTCGGAGTGCTGGGGATGTGACCGTTGAAGGCGCCGCAGAAACCTCAGGCACAACGTTTTGTTCAGTAGCAGCGAGAGCACTTTCAGTGCCATTGCTCAAACGCAAGATCTTTTGCCAATATGTCCAGCGCTCCACCCTGGCTTCCTGGCCTTGGGCAATCTGCAGCAATTGTTTAGCTCGCGCCATGTCACTGGCAGCTGGGACAGCCAACAACATCCAACGCTTTTTGATCACACCGGACTTGGGCAGCGCCACCACGGGCAAAAGCGGCGACCAAGCAGCGTACTGCCGAGTGACCTGCAATTGAGTGAGTTGGTCCGCAATCAGCAGCAGTGGCGTGTTGGGTTCTTCCAAACTCAAGCCTTTGAGCCACGAGCTCGAAGCCTCCTCCCACCGGCCCCAGTTCCACAACTGATGAGCAGCCTTGTGCCAAGTCGGGTGAACGAATTTGTTGCTCGGATTCACAAGCCCTGGCTTATCGGGTTCGATCGAAGACACTTTTGCTGCAGCAAGAGTACTGGAGGGCAAAGCTAGCAGGTTAGCGAGACCCAGCGAGGCGGCGACAGGCAAACGATCGCTGCTTTCAAGAGTTGGATCAAGAGCTGGCCCTGAGACCGCCTCAGTTGTTGCTGTTACCGAGAGCGGCAATTCGGGCGCGGGAATAGATGACACAGGATCTAAAGTTATCGCCGAACGCACATCAGGCTTATCCAACAACTGCCATTCCGACAGGGTTTTCAGCGGCGCAAACCACCAAGCTGCCATAACAAGCCATGTCCCCACCAAAGCCAGACTGAGAAACGCCAGTGCTGCTGACATCCAGAATGGAGGGCGTCGTTGAGCAGATTCAACGAGGATAGAAAACTCCGACATGAGCCTCTGCATATGAGCCGTATCGTCAAGGAATTGACGCTGCTGTTCACTTTGATGCGGGGCTTTATCGAGCACACTCATGACCATACTTTCGAAAGTCAACAGCAATTTGCCATTGTCTGTAGCGAATTATTCAGCCCATCCTTAACGAGCCAAGTTTTTGATGCAACAACGCTCGTCACAGGTGAAACCATCAACCAAATCAAGTTACTTGTTGCAAGCACCCACAGACCCAGCTGCACAAATTCGACCATCTGTCCAGATCGCTTCACCCAACTGGGTGCCCGTCCAATTCGTATTGACAATGCCTGCGGCGGTCAGGTCCGCCCCGCGAAGATCGGCGTCGATGAATACCGCGTTCGACAGATTGGCGGCATGCAGATTGGCACGCGTCAAAATACTGCGAGTGAAGTTCGCGTTGGCGAGGTTGGCACCTTCAAAGTTAGCGCGTGCCAAAAACACATCGTTCACACTGGCCGACGTCAGATTGGCACCAAGAAAATTGGCTGAACTGCCTGCACCACCTGTAAGGTAAGCACCACTCAACTGCGCCCCGGCCAAATTGGTACCACCAAGGTCTGCCCCACGAACAGCACTGCCGCCAAGATAAATGGTCATGATGTCGGTTTCTCTGAGTGTGAACCCACCCGATACCCGCACCAACAGGGCTTGACTCAGATCGGAATCCATCAAATTGTTGCCCCGCAGACTTAAGGCAGAAAGATTGGCACCCTGCAAATTGCAACTCACACAACTGCCTGAACTCAGTTTTTGCAGATCGGCCATATTGGTCGACTTGGCTGTACCACCGAACCACACCATACCCAACATCACTTCATTGGCCTCTGTTGATGCTGTCAGCCGCAGCAAATATCGTCCCTTGGGCAGCTCCAAACTGGCCTTGGGAGTAGCAGCATTCGCTACCAGCAAGAGCTCGCCATTGGTGCTCTCCACCGCCACTTGGTTGACCACCGACAAGCTGTTTCCTTGGGTCAGATCGACACTGACAATGCCAGGGTAGTCCACGTCAAACAACATAGCGTCGTCACCAATCCGGGCGGAATCGCCTATCTTCGGTGCCTGTGGGCCATCCGCAGGTTCAATCTGAGTCACGACCAATCCGGAACCCCTCCCCACAACGATACCGGCCTCTTTATTGATGTCAGATCGCAGGTCTTTCTCTGTCACGCCAAACTGGCGCTCCGGGTACGGGGAACCACCACCACCGCAAGCCGCCAATAACAGGGCCGTCAAAAGTGCTGTCAGGACCGCGCTGGGGCAGAACTTCTTGGTGAATTTCTTCATGCGTGTGTCTCCAATCTTTACGCTACAAACACAAAATCAGTCGCGGCAAGGGTGGCGTGCGTGCTCGTGCCGATCAAGGCAATGGCCACCGCTGAACTTCCCGTACCGCTGCCGTCAGCGTCGTAATACAGTATGCCCGTTGTGATGTTGTAAATCAGATGCTGCGCTGAAGTCGTCGCCTTGACAAGCCCGGCCCCAGACACAAAGTCTGCCGATGTACCCGCCAAGCCCGTGAAGACCGACTTGGAAAATTCGAGCTTGTCGACTCCCGAGACAAAATCAATGACCGTGTCGAAGTTGGTGGTGCCGGTGGGTAAGTTATTGAATGCAAAAGTGTCATTTCCAGTCCCGCCGGTCAACACATCCTTACCAAGCCCGCCCAACAAGCGGTCAGCTCCAGCACCCCCGACCAAGGTGTCGACGCCCGTGCCGCCGATCAGGGTATCGGCCAGGCCCGAGCCTGTCAGCGTGGTCGCTGTCGAGGCCGTATTGGTCACAGTAAAGCCTTTGGCGTTAGCAGTCACCGCATCGGCCAGCGCCAGGTTCACTGCCAGACCCTTGGTCTCGATATTGGCTGTGCCCAGATTCTGCGTGGCACTCGTTGCCGTCCACGCCGCCGTGACCGTGGCATTTACCGTGGCGCCAGCCGACACCTTCAACACCCCCGCTCCACCTAACCCGAGGTCCGTCACGCTGACCGTGCCGCCCGTGATGTTGTAGGTATCAATGCCACCAAACCCAGTCAGCGTGTCGCCTGCACCACCTGTTAGCGTGTCGTTGAGCTTGGAGCCAATCAGCGTGTCAACACCAGCACCACCAATAAGCGCAAAGCCCGCCGTGCCCGAGGCCAGGCGCATGTCAATTGCGCCGCCCGCTGATGCCGCATTGAGTGTGGCCGTGCCAGCGTTGCTTGTCAGGGCCGTCGCAACAAACGCCGCCACATCATTGACCGTGGCAGTTGCACCCGCCAGCACCTTGAGCACATCGCCTGTCGCCAGATCCGTCACGGTGTCGCTGCCCGCATCCACGTTGAAGGTGTCGTTGCCTCCATTGCCCGTGAGCGTGTCGTTGCCCAGGCCACCCGTAAGTGCGTCATTCAATCTCGAGCCAAGCAGCGTGTCGGCACCTGCCGCACCGGTCAGTGTGAAGCCCACCGTGCCAAGCGCTGCACCCATGTTGATGGAGCCGCCAGTTGATTTGGCATTGAGCGTGGCCGTGCCCGCGTTGATGTCCGAAGACGTTGCAACAAAGGCCTCCACGTTGGTGGCAATGAGACTTGCACCACTCGAAACATTTAGCACGTCGCCTGTTGCCAGATCCGTCACGGTATCGATACCGACATCAACGTTGAACGTGTCATTGTCCGCGCCACCGGTCAAGGTGTCATTGCCCACGCCACCCGTGAGGCCGTCGTTGCCCGCACCACCGATAAGGCTGTCGTTGCCCGCACCACCGTTGAGGCTGTCGGCAAGACCCGTGCCGGTCAGGCTGTTGGCACCCGCGTTGCCGAGCATGGTCAAGGCATTGGCCACCAATGCCGCATCCACATTGAGCGCCGTGGTGCCACTGATCACGGCCGTTGCACCCGTGCCGGTGCCAATCACCACCTGCTCGATGCCGGTGTCAGCTGCATACAGCGTCAGCGTCTGACCCGCCGTGATCGAAGTAAACCGCACCTCGTCGGTACCACTGGCACCGCCATCGGCAATCTCGGCCATCGTGTGATCTGCCGAAGAGCCAAACAGGTAGAGGTCCGAGCCCGCACCACCATTCAAAATGTCAACGCCTGCGCCACCATTCAGAATGTCGTCGCCCGTACCGCCGGTGATCGTGTCCACCAACGCCGAGCCCGTCAGCACTGCTGCCGCGCCTGTGTTGGTGATCGCAAAGCTGCCAGAGCCGCTGCTGACAGCGCCCAGGTTGACCGCCAGGCCGTTGGTCATGATGTTCACCGTGCCGCTGTTGCTGCTGGCAGCCGTTGCCGTCCATGCCGCTGCCAGCGTGGCAGTCAGCGTGGCTCCGGAAGACACCTGGATGATCTCTGCACCGCCGCTGCCCAGGTCAGTCAGGGTGTCCGTGCCGCTGGCGATCACAAAGGTGTCCAGGCCGGTGTTACCGGTCAGGGTGTCATTACCCGCGCCACCCACCAAGGTGTCGGCACCCGTGCCGCCGATCAGGGTATCGGCCAGGCCCGAGCCCGTTAACGTGGTCGCGGTCGAGGCCGTATTGGTCACAGTAAAGCCTTTGGCGTTAGCAGTCACCGCATCGGCCAGCGCCAGGTTCACTGCCAGACCCTTGGTCTCGATATTGGCTGTGCCCAGATTCTGCGTGGCACTCGTTGCCGTCCAGGCCGCCGTGACCGTGGCATTTACCGTGGCGCCAGCCGACACCTTCAACACCCCCGCTCCACCTAACCCAAGGTCCGTCACGCTGACCGTGCCGCCCGTGATGTTGTAGGTATCAATGCCACCAAACCCGGTCAGCGTGTCGCCTGCACCACCTGTCAGCGTGTCGTTGAGCTTGGAGCCAATCAGCGTGTCAACACCAGCACCACCGACAAGCGCAAAGCCCGCCGTGCCCGAGGCCAGGCGCATGTCAATTGCACCGCCTGCTGATGCCGCATTGAGCGTGGCCGTGCCTGCGTTGCTTGTCAGGGCCGTCGCAACAAACGCCGCCACATCATTGACCGTGGCAGTTGCACCCGCCAGCACCTTGAGCACATCGCCTGTCGCCAGATCCGTCACGGTGTCGCTGCCCGCATCCACGTTGAAGGTGTCGTTGCCTCCATTGCCCGTGAGCGTGTCGTTGCCAAGGCCACCCGTCAGGGTGTTGACTCCTCCATTGCCGACCATGGCCAGGGCATTGGTCACTTGTGACGCGTTCACGCTCAACACCGTCGTTGCCGATGTGTCTGCTGTTGCCCCCGCCCCGGTGCCAATCACCACCCGCTCAATGCCGGTGTCAGCGGCATACAGCGTCAGTGTCTGGCCCGCTGTGATCGAAGTGAAGCGCACCTCATCGGTACCGTCAGCACCGTCGTCGGCGATCTCTGCAGACGCGTGCTCGGTCGACGAGCCGATCAGGTACAGGTCAGAACCGCCTTTTCCGTTCATCACATCCACACCCGCCCCGCCATTCAAGTTGTCGGCGTCACTGCCACCGACCAGGCTGTCAATGCCAGCGCTGCCCAACAGGTTCAGTGGCCCAGTTGTCGCCTTGAGCGTTACTGTGGTCAACAGCGAATCGGTCAGCACACCATCCCGCCCTTGTAAGCGGTTGTTGTTCATGTCACTGAAAACCCACTGCAGACTCACGGGCTGGTCGCTGTCTGACGCACTGGCTGTGTTGGCGTAGCCGATGTTCTGCAACACGCCGTTGACACGGTCCTGCGTGGCGTTGGTGTTAAAGGTGATGACCAACTGGCCGCCCGAGTTGGTAACACGGCCTACGGTAGAGCCGTTGTAAACCACACTGGTGCCGCTCAGAATCAGCCCATTCATCCCAAGGAACTGGTCTGCACTGTTTGCGCCGCCAACGCGGCTCACTGTCAAAGCAGCGGCATCGTAGTTGTCTACCGCGCTGTTGGTGCCCCCCAGTTCCACGTCATAGACCGCCAGGCTGGCGTTTAGCACCTGCGGACCATTGAATACATAGTCAAGCGTCGAAGGCCCACTTTGGTTGAACACCGGCGCATCATTGACCGCCTGGATTTTCATCAAAACCGAGCGGCTTGCGGTTGAGAATGCGGTTGATCCACCTGTTGCGGCCAAGCTGGCCTGCGTCCCAGCCGTGCCCGTGCTTTGGTCCCAGGCATGCAGTGTCAGCGCCGTGTTGACGTCGCCGTTCCAATTCAAGTCCGGCTTGAAATAAACGCGTGTGTTCGCATCCGCTGCCAGCAACAGCGCCGAAGTCGCCAAGGACACGTTGCTCGGGAAAGCGACCCAGGTTGTGCCATCGGTCGTGTAGTACCAGTCGCCATGCGTGTCGTCGACTGAGCTGATGGCCACGCCCTTGGGCGTGGTTAAGTCCATGTCATAGACATCAACGATGAACTCAGACACCGGTGTTCCTACCGCGCCCACTGGCGTTGGATCATCCTCAATCTGGAAGACATACAAGGCAGTGCTACCCAGCACAGGCGCGTCGTTGGTACCGGTGATGGTGATCGTCACTGTGTCGCTGACCTTGGCGTCTGTCTTGTCGGTGGCTGTCAGCGTGTAGGTCAGGGTAATGGTCTCGCCCGCCATGAGAAAGTCGAGGTTAGCACTGTTAACCGTGTAAGCCCAGCCAATGCTTCCAGGCGTCGCGTCCGTGGTGCTTGCCGTAAAGCCCGCTTCCAGCAAAGTTTTCAGGGTCGAGTCGATGGTGCCGCCGTTCCACACGGCTTGCGTGGTCAGCGACGTGGTGATGTCTATCACGTCATTGGCATCAACGTCATTGAAACTCACGATGCCGTTGGCGCTCAGGCTCTGAGCACTGGCGAAGGTCGCCTCGATGAGTCCAATGGCGGCCACGTCACTGATCGTGGGCACGTCGTTGGTGCCGTTGATGGTGACAGTGATGGTCTGGTCCACGTAGGCGCCAAAGTCGTCGGTGACGCGCGCCGTGTAGCTTTGCGTGACTGTCTCGCCTTCCTTAAGCGCTTGCGTCGCCGTCTTGGTGTTGTCCAGCGTGTAAGTCCACACACCAGTACTGGCATCCAGGGCGATGCTGCCGTAGGTCGTGCTTGGCGTGGCGTCAACGATGGTCCAGGTCTTGGTGGCCGATGCATCGACATCGCTGGAAGTCAGCGTACCCGTTGCTGTGGCCGTACCGACCACGACCGTGCCGTCATCCTCGTGGCCCGCTTCGGTGACACTGCCAAGCAGCGCAGAACCAGCGTTGGTCACCACCGGAACATCGTTGGTGCCATTGATCGTGACGGTGATGGTCTGGTCCACATAAGCGCCAAAGTCATCCGTCACCCGCGCCGTGTACGTTTGCGTGACGCTCTGGCCTTCCTTGAGCGCCTGTGTCGCCGCCAGACTGTTGTTCAGCGTGTACGTCCACACGCCGGTGCCGGAGACGATGGCAATGCTGCCGTAGGTCGTACTCGGCGTGGCGTCAGCGATGCTCCACGTCTTGGTGGCCGTCGCATCGACATCGCTGGATGTCAGCGTACCCGTTACCGTGGGCGTGCCAGAGACGACCACACCGGGGTCTGTATGCCCTGCTTCGGTCACGCTGCCAGCCCTGTCCGAACCCAGATTGGTGACCACCGGCACATCGTTGGTACCGTTGATCGTGACGGTGATGGTCTGGTCCACATAAGCGCCAAAGTCGTCGGTGACGCGCGCCGTGTAGCTTTGCGTGACTGTCTCGTCTTCCTTGAGCGCCTGTGTCGCCGCCAGGCTGTTGTTGAGCGTGTACGTCCACACGCCGGTGCCGGAGACGATGGAAATGCTGCCGTAGGTCGTACTCGGCGTGGCGTCGGCGATGGTCCAAGTCTTGGTAGCCGATGCATCGACATCGCTGGATGTCAGCGTGCCCGTGGCCGTGACCGTGCCAGCCACCACCGTGCCATCGTCCTCGTGGCCCGCTTCGGTGACGCTGCCAAGCAGCGCAGAACCAGCGTTGGTCACCACTGGCACATCGTTGGTGCCATTGATCGTGACGGTGATGGTCTGGTCCACATAAGCGCCAAAGTCATCCGTCACCCGCGCCGTGTACGTTTGCGTGACGCTCTGGCCTTCCTTGAGCGCCTGCGTGGCTGCTAGGCTGTTGTCCAGCGTGTATGTCCACACGCCGGTGTCAGCGACCAAGGCGATGCTGCCGTAGGTTGTGCTTGGTGTGCCTTGCAGGCTCCAGACCTTGGTGGCTGCCGCATCGACATCGCTGGAAGTCAGCGTGCCCGTTGCTGTGGCCGTACCGGCCACCACCACGCCAGGGTCGGTGTGGCCCGCTTCGGTGACGCTGCCAAGCAGCGCAGAGCCGGCGTTGGTGACCACCGGCACATCGTTGGTGCCGTTGATCGTGACGGTGATGGTCTGGTCCACATAAGCGCCAAAGTCATCCGTCACACGCGCCGTGTACGTTTGTGTGACGCTCTCACCTTCCTTGAGCGCCTGTGTCGCCGCCAGGCTGTTGTTGAGCGTGTACGTCCACACGCCGGTGCCGGAGACGATGGCAATGCTGCCGTAGGTCGTACTCGGCGTGGCGTCGGCGATGGTCCAAGTCTTGGTAGCCGATGCATCGACATCGCTGGATGTCAGCGTGCCCGTTGCTGTGGCCGTACCGACCACGACCGTGCCGTCATCCTCGTGGCCCGCTTCGGTGACACTGCCAAGCAGCGCAGAACCAGCGTTGGTCACCACCGGAACATCGTTGGTGCCATTGATCGTGACGGTGATGGTCTGGTCCACATAAGCGCCAAAGTCATCCGTCACCCGCGCCGTGTAAGTTTGCGTGACGCTCTGGCCTTCCTTGAGCGCCTGCGTGGCTGCTAGGCTGTTGTCCAGCGTGTAAGTCCACACGCCGGTGTCAGCGACCAAGGCGATGCTGCCGTAGGTTGTGCTTGGTGTGCCTTGCAAACTCCAGGCCTTGGTGGCCGATGCATCGACATCGCTGGAAGTCAGCGTGCCCGTTGCTGTGGCCGTACCGGCCACCACCACGCCAGGGTCGGTGTGGCCCGCTTCGGTGACGCTGCCAGCCCTGTCCGCAGCCAGGTTAGTCACCACCGGCACGTCATTGGTGCCGTTGATCGTGACGGTGATGGTCTGGTCCGCATAAGCGCCAAAGTCATCCGTCACACGCGCCGTGTACGTTTGTGTGACGCTCTCACCTTCCTTGAGCGCCTGTGTCGCCGCCAGGCTGTTGTTGAGCGTGTACGTCCACACGCCGGTGCCGGAGACGATGGCAATGCTGCCGTAGGTCGTACTCGGCGTGGCGTCGGCGATGGTCCACGTCTTGGTGGCCGATGCATCGACATCGCTGGATGTCAGCGTACCCGTTGCCGTAGCCGTACCGGCCACCACCACGCCAGGGTCGGTGTGGCCCGCTTCGGTGACGCTACCAAGCAGCGCAGAGCCGGCGTTGGTGACCACCGGCACATCGTTGGTGCCGTTGATCGTGACGGTGATGGTCTGGTCCACATA
The DNA here is from genome assembly GCF_003063435.1 of Limnohabitans sp. 2KL-1. Taxonomy (GTDB): domain Bacteria; phylum Pseudomonadota; class Gammaproteobacteria; order Burkholderiales; family Burkholderiaceae_C; genus Limnohabitans_A. Next base: position 178,669 of record NZ_NESL01000005.1, read on the forward strand.
GGCACCAAAGTCGTCGGTGACGCGCGCCGTGTAGCTTTGCGTGACTGTCTCGCCTTCCTTGAGCGCCTGTGTCGCCGCCAAACTGTTGTTCAGCGTGTACGTCCACACGCCGGTGCCGGAGACGATGGCAATGCTGCCGTAGGTCGTACTCGGCGTGGCGTCAGCGATGGTCCACGTCTTGGTGGCCGATGCATCGACATCGCTGGAAGTCAGCGTGCCCGTTGCTGTGGCCGTACCGGCCACCACCACGCCAGGGTCGGTGTGGCCCGCTTCGGTGACGCTGCCAAGCAGCGCAGAGCCAGCGTTGGTCACCACCGGCACATCGTTGTTGCCATTGATCGTGACGGTGATGGTCTGGTCCACATAGGCACCAAAGTCGTCGGTGACGCGCGCCGTGTAGCTTTGCGTGACTGTCTCGCCTTCCTTGAGCGCCTGTGTCGCCACCAGACTGTTGTTCAGCGTGTAAGTCCACACGCCGGTGTTGGCGACCAACGCGATGCTGCCGTAGGTTGTGCTTGGTGTGCCTTGCAGACTCCAAGTCTTGGTGGCGCCCGTGTCCACATCACTAGAGGTCAGCGTACCAGTGGCCGTCACCGTGCCGTCAACCACCACTCCTGCATCCGTGTGGCCCGCTTCGGTGACGTTACCAGACCTAGCGGCGCTGTCGTTGGTGACCACCGGCACATCGTTGGTGCCGGTAATGGTGATGGTCACCGTCTGATCAACGTAGGCCCCTTTGTCATCGGTGACTCTCACCGTATAGGTTTCGTTAACGCTCGCACCTTCGGCAAGCGCCTGTGTATCCGTGTCGCTGTTGGCCAACGTGTAGGTCCACACGCCCGTGCTGGAGTTCAGTGCGATGCTGCCGTAGGTTGTGCTTGGTGTGCCTTGCAGACTCCAAGTCTTGGTGGCACCCGTGTCCACATCACTAGAGGTCAGCGTACCAGTGGCCGTCACCGTGCCGTCAACCACCACTCCTGCATCCGTGTGGCCCGCTTCGATCACGGTGCCTTCCGCATCGGTGCTGGCATTGGTGACCACCGGCACATCGTTGGTGCCGGTGATGGTGACCACCACCGTCTGGTCCGCCGTGGCCAAGCTGCTGTCGGTGACGCGCACCGTGTAGGTCAGCGTCAAGTGCTCGCCTGCAGCCAAGTAGTCGAAGGCCTCGCTGGTCGAGTTAAAGCTCCAGTTGATGGTGCCTGTGGTTTGCCCGTCATCAATGATGCTGGCACTTGCCAGGGTCAGGTAGCCCTTCAAGGTAGCGTCATCCGGCGTGATGCCCGTGGTGGCGTCGCTCTTGACCACCGACAACACTTGCGCTGTGACGGTGTTGGTCAGGTCCACATCGGTCACGCTCAGCGTGCCGCTGGTGCTCAGCGCCGCGTTGGTTTCGGTCAGGGTCTTGGCCGCGCTGTCGCTGCCGCCCACGCTGATCACCGGCGCATCGTTGGTGCCGGTGATGGTGATCACCACGTTGCGGTCCGCCGTGGAGCTGCTGCTGTCGGTGACGCGCACCACATAGGTCAGCCGCAGTAGCTCGCCGTCGGCCAGGTAATTGAAGGCCTCGCTCGCCGAGTTGAAGCTCCAGCTGATGGTGCCGGTGGTTTGCGTGGCATCGATGATGCTGGTACTGGCCAGGGTGAGGTAGCCTTTAAGGGTCGCATCGCTGGGGGTAATGCCGGTGATGCTGTAGCCCTTGGCCACCGACAACACCTGCGCGGTGACGGTGTTGGTCAAGTCCACATCGGTCACGCTCAGCGTGCCGCTGGTGCTCAGCGCCGAGTTGGTTTCGGTCAGGGTCTTGGTCGCGCTGTCGCTGCCGCCCACGCTGATCACCGGCGCGTCGTTGGTGCCGGTGATGGTGACCACCACCGTCTGGTCTGCTGTGTCCGCGCTGCTGTCGGTGACGCGCACGGTGTACGTCAGCGTCAGGTGCTCGCCTGCAGCCAGGTAGTTGAAGGCCTCGCTGGCCGAGTTGAAGGTCCAACTGATGGTGCCGGCGGTGTGCGAGGCATCGATGATGCTGGCACTTGCCAGGGTCAGGTAGCCCTTCAGGGTGGCGTCGTCCGGCGTGATGCCCGTGGTGGTGTCGCTCTTGGCCACCGAAAACACTTGCGCTGTGACGGTGTTGGTCAGGTCCACATCGGTCACGCTCAGCGTGCCGCTGGTGCTCAGCGCCGCGTTGGTTTCGGTCAGGGTCTTGGCCGCGCTGTCGCTGCCGCCCACGCTGATCACCGGCGCGTCGTTGCTGCCGGTGATGGTGATGGTGACAACTTGCGGGGTCCCGTCAGCGGTGGTCACCGTGAACGTGTCGCTCAGCGTGGCGCTGGCAGCGAGCGCCTGCACCGTCGCGTTATTGTTGTCGAGCGTGTAGGTCCATACGCCAGCTGCCGTCATGGTGTAAGTACCATAGCCGCCGGTACTGGCCGTGGCCGAGCTCACCGCTGTGAACGTGTTGGCCGTGTTGTCAACGTCGGTGTCCGTGAGCGTGCCTGTGGCCGTCGGGGTTCCCGTGGTGGCATTGGCCACACCGCCCGCTTCAACCACGGCGCCCGTGCTGGTGCCGCTGATCACGGCCGCATCGTTGCTGCCGGTGATGGTGATCGTGACAACTTGCGGGGTCCCGTCAGCGGTGGTCACCGTGAAGGTGTCGCTGAGCGTGGCGCTGGCAGCGAGCGCCTGCACCGTCACGTTGTTGTTGTTGAGCGTGTAGGTCCACGCGCCACCTGCCGTCATGGTGTAAGTACCATAGCCTCCAGTACTTGCCGTGGCCGTGCTCACCGCCGTGAACGTGTCGGCCGTGTTGTCAACATCGGTGTCCGTGAGCGTGCCTGTGGCCGTGGGGGTGCCGACTGTGCCGTTGGTGGTGCCGCCAGCTTCGAGCACTGCGCCCGTGCTGGTGCCACTGATCACGGCCGCGTCGTTGGTGCCCAGGATACTGACCGTGATGACCTGCTGGGTGCCATCGGCCGTGGCCACGGTCACCGAGTCGGTGTAGGTCTGACCGCTCACGAACTCATTGTGGGCGTCGTTGGCGGTGTAGGTCCAGGCGCCGTTGGTGCCGATGCTGAACTTGCCGTAACTGTTACTGCCTGCTGCGTCGGTCTGGGCAATAAACAGGTTGGCCGTGCCGTCCACGTCGGTCGAGGTGAGCGTGCCGCTGGCCGTCAATGCGATATTTGTTTCCGTCAAGCTGGCAGTGCTGGTGCCCGAGATCACAGCCGCATCGTTGGTGCCCAGAATGCTGACGGTGATGTTTTGCGAGAAGGTGGCTGTAGATACGGTAATCGTGTCGGTGTAGGTTGTTCCGCCCACATAGGTATCATGCGGCGCTGCGGTAACGTAGGTCCAGGCACCGGTTGTATCGATACTGAACCAGCCGCGACCGCTGCTGCCGGCCACCATGGTTATTGGATCGAAGCTTTCGCTGCTATCCAGCTTGCCACCAGTGCTGAGTACCTCGTTTGTTTCTGTCAGGCTGGCTGTACTGACGCCTGTGATACCCCCTATCAGCAGTGCCCCATACCCCACCATCGCCGCATCCGACAAAGCCACGTTGGTTTCAATGGCTCCGGTTTGCTGCTCCAGCACCCAGTCCCCGCCCAGCGCAGCAGCACCAGTCAGGTCACTCGACGCCGCCACATCGGCGCCCGTCAGGTCGGCCAGCGCGGCCACAAAGGCCTGGCCGGTGTCGCCTTGCGCCACGTCGCAACCATAAATTAACCAGTCTGCATCGGTCGTCAACGCAGCACCGATGATGGCCAGCGTGTCGGCATGGCTGGACAGGTTGGTGGCGTCCAGCGTCAGGCTGCCCAGGCTCAGGCTGGCCGGTCCACCATGGCTGAACAGGTGCAGCGCCGTGACGTCGCTGTGCCCCTGCAGAATCTGCGCCATTTGCGCCAGCGCGTCACCACGCCCATCAAGCAGATGTAACTCTGCGCCTGCAGGCAGACCGGCCAACAGCGTGTCCAGGTCGGTCAGGTTATCAAGTGCAAAGATGATCTGGTTGTTCATGGTGATTCTCTGGCTTAAGGACATCGCCAATCGGCGTGCGACTTCAATTAAAAAAGGGGACAGTCAGAGTGACCGTCCCCGATAGAGGGCTAGGCCCTGTTAACGCAAAGCAACGATGCGGTTGACTGCAGAGTTACCCACGGCCTGTGCAGCCACACTGTTGCCGCTGACCGTAGCTTGCCCGCCGGTCACACCACCGGCGCCTGCAATGCCGATGCTGACATTGCTGACGGATGCGTTGACTGCGCCCAGGTTGTATTGCACGTTGCTGATGCCGGCTGAGGCGGCGTTGGCATTACCCGTCAACGCGCTCATGCCCAGTGAGTTGCTGGCGGTGTTGCCATAACCCGAAGCCACGACCGCATTGTTTTGCACCAAGGCTGTGCTGTAGCTCTGGCCGGTGGTTGAACCCATACCGATCGATGCATATTGCACCGTAGCGTTGATGGCACTGTTGTTGCCCTGGTAGTTCAGCACCGCAAATGTGGCATTGCTGGTGGTCGAGTTGGTCAGCCCTGTGGCACTCGAACTCGACCCTGTAACACCACCATCGCTGATGCCATTGAGCGCCGTGGCGCTGAGCGTGTTGAGCGAGGTGTTGCCACCGGCCTGTGCATTCAGAACGTTGCCCGACACCGTAGCCGTGCTGCTGGTGATGGTTGGCACTGGTGGTGCAATACCAACCGTGGTCCCTGTAGCTGCGGTCGAACCGCCGATGGTGGCCGACACGCCAGTACCACCTGCATCGCTGGTCTGCACATTGTTCACGGCACCGCTGCCAGCCAGGGTATTGCTGGCCTGCAAGTTCAACGCGTTGCTGGCGTAGTTGACATTGGCCTTGGCTGTGACGGTGTTGTCCGAAACTGTCATCTTGCTGCCGGTCGCGGATGATGCAGCTGAAATCCCGATGAGTTCGGGTTGCGCAAAGGCAGAAACCTCGCCGGTCGTCCCGCTCTGCACGTTCTGCACCGAGAAGGCCGCACCCGATGAAGCGCTGGTCAGCGCGGTCACACCGCTCAAGGAAGAGACCGTGGTGTCGTTACCGCGTGCGCCATCGGCCGCCAGTGTGGCTCCCGAGACTGTCTGCGTATTGAACGCCTCGTTCATGCCGGCCGACACCAGCAAGCTGTTGCTGGAAACGGTGGCCGCAGTGCCATTGAGCTGGTCTGTTTTCACCGCTAAGGTATTAACCCCGTCGGTTGCCGCCTGAGTGGCGGCCACCGAAGCCGTACCAGTCTGCACCGACAACAAAGCACCCGTCAGTCCGCTCTGGTTGGCACCGGTCAAGGTCAGGTTGTTGCCCGCGCTGTTGGCTTGCGCCACCGAGGCAGCGGTGTTGCCGCTGACTGTGATGGCACCACCGGTCACCGATGCTGCTGGCACATTGACGATTTGTGTCGACGACAGAGTCGCTTCCAACGCACCGCTTTGATTTTGCACGTTGGAGACGGCAAAGTCGGCGGTGGTCACGGCGGGGGTGAGGCTGGTGTAGCTGGAGCCGCCAGTGTTAGCTAATTCTCCGATCGAATTGCCACTCAGGTTGGCCGAGTCCACACTGAGCGCATTGCTGGCCGAGGTGCCCACCGCCAGTGCTCTGGCCACGTTGCCGCTGAATGTGATGTTGGAGGGTGCCCCCGCCGTGCCAACCGTGGCAACGGTCGCACCGATCACACCCTGGGTCGCCGTGGTGGTCGTCGTAAGAACTGAATCGCTGACCTGCAGGTTGCCCACTGATGCACTGGCGTTCGCGCTGTTGGTGCCGGACAGTGCCAGCACGTTGGTGGCGCTCAGGCTCTGGGCAATGCCCTGCACCGAATTGCCAGTCACACTCAAGGGTGAAGTCGTCACGGCTGCTGCAGCACTCAGGGCGATGCTTTGCATGCCTGTGACATCAGCCGACACCGCACCGGCCTTCTGGCTCTGGTTGTTGACCAGGCTGAAGTCAGCGGTCTGGGCCAAGGTGCCAGCGCTTTGATTGGCGGTGGACACACCTGTTTCGGTGGCCGTTGTGCCCACAGGGTTACCTGTCAACACCGCAGCCGACGCGCGCACCACGTTGGTCGCCGAAGCCCCAGTGGCCACAGCTTGGGCCGAGTTGCCACTCACGGTCAGGCTGGAAGTGCCCACGCTGGTCAAACCGGAGCTGATGCCTTGTTGGGCCGTGGTATCGGCCGTAACCACCGATGTGCTGACCTGCAGGTTGGCCAGGGCGCTCGTGGCATCCAGGCTGGTGGTGCCGGACAAGTTAAGTGCATTGCTGGCACTCAGGCTCTGGGCCGTGCTTTGCACGGTATTGCCGCTCAGGGTGAGTTGCGAACCGGTGACCGCTGCAGCTGCTGCATCGCTGATGGTTTGTGTGCCACTCGTCACGGTAGCGCTCACCGCACCCGACTGGTTCTGGCTGCTCGACAGCGCAAAGTCAGCGCGTTGGGTGATACCCGTTGGAGTGGTGCCTGTGTACCCTGTTTGGAGCGCCGTGGCCACTGGGTTGCCCGAAAGCACGCTAGCCGTGGCCGACAAACTGTTGTCAACCGAGGCCCCCATGCCCATGGCCTTGATGGTGTTGCCGCTGACCGTCAGCTGGGACGTGCCCAGGCTGGTGGTGCCCAAGATCGCGCCCTGGGTGGCTGTAGTGATGGTGGCTTCAACTGCCGACGTACTGGCCTGCAAGTTGCCGAGTGCTGCGGTGGCACTGGCGCTTGTGGTGCCAGACAAGGCCAGCGCGTTGCTGCCGCTCAGGCTCTGGGCAACAGCTTGCACGGCATTGCCGCTCACGGTCAGTTGTGAACCGGCAACCGCACCAGTGGCTGCGTTGTTAAAGGTCTGTGTTCCCGTGACTACGGCTTCGATCAAACCAGCTGTCTGATTCTGGCTGTTGGCAAGACTGAAGTCGGCTGTCTGGGTAATGCCAGTTGCGGTAGTGGTGGAGACGCCGGTTTGTAATACGCCTTCAGTTGCTACTTGCGTGGTCTTTGGATTGCCCGCCAAGACGGCGGCGGAAACTGACAGGCTGTTGCCAGCCGAGCTGCCCACAGCCAGGCCCTGTATGGCATTTTGATCGATGGTGACGGATGCGTTGGTGAGCGCTCCATTGGTCACCACACCGGTGCTGGCACCAGTCACAGTGGCCTTGACGGGGGTCGATGCGTCCTGCACGTTGAGCACACCGGCGCTGGTGGTCAGCGTGGCAAATCCGGTCAGACTGGCCGCGTTGCTGATCTGGTTGTTGCGGGCTTCTGCGCTCACCGTGTTGTTGGCCACAGTCAGATTGGAATCGCTCAGTAAGCTGGTCGTGTTGATGCCCACCACCACGTTGGTGGCATCCGCAGTGCGGCCACCGGAGACCGCATCCTGCTGGAAGTTGACCAGCGAGAACTCGCTGGTGACACTGCCACCGGTAGAAGCAGTGGACGACAGGCCCGTGCCCACCGTTGGCGCAGTAGAGGTGAGTGTGGTGCCGCTCACGGCCAGCTGGTTGGCGCCAGTGTTGCCCAGCGCTTTGGCGCTGACGCTGTTGTCAGCAACTGTGAGTGTGCTGGCGACGCCACCCGAGGCGGTCACATCACCGTTGACCTGCAAGCCCACGATCGGGATGGTGGAAGCGGTGCCACTTGCGCCCACCAGGGCGCTGGCCGTGCCGGTCACGGCATTGCTCTGCAGGTTGCTCAGCGCGGCAATGGCATTGGCACCACCGGTGGTGCTGGCGAGGGTGGTGGCAATCACCTGAACAGTGTTGTCCACGCTGTTGCCAGTGCTGCTGGCGCTGGCCTGGTTGCCACTGGCGGTGAGCTGGCTGCCCACAGCGCTGCTGACCTGCACGCCGGCAAACGGCGTTGTGGCCACGGTTGCCGTGTTGGATGCGGTGACTGTGGCCTCGTTGATTTGCACGCTGGCCAAGCCGAGAGCCGCGGTGCTGGTGGCGTTGCTGGTGCTGACCGAGGCAGCATCCGCTGCCAGCAGATTCTGGCCTACAGTCAGGTTGGTGACGTTGGCGGCCAAGGTGTTGGTGGCGCTGCTGCCCGTGGCGCTGGAGGCCAGCGTGTTGCTGCTCACGCTGAGCTGCGATGTGGTGGTTGCACCCCCGAGCATACTCACGCCGGAATCGGCCATTGTGCTGCTGACGGCCATCACGGCACCGCCGCTGGTGCTGTCATTGATCTGGCTGTTGCCCACGGCGGCTTGCACCGTGGCGTTGGAAGCCGCGCCTGCGGCCCCTGTGAGGGTGACACCGGTGCTGGCACTGTTGCCTGTGGCCGTTGCTTTGAGCGCATTTTGGTCGAGTGACACAGCGGCGCCAGTCAATGCCACGACATTCGCGACCGTGGTGGAACCGTCGGTGGTGAACAAGGCTGCAACGCGATCGCCCGAGAGCTGGGCAGTGATGCTGTTGGCGATCGTCGCCGACGAAATGTTGCTTTGCAGGTTGGTGGCGCTCAAACCGGCTGTGGCGGTGGTGGAACCCGCAGCCACGCTGACAGATGCCGCGCTGGCAGCAGAATTTTCCTGCGCGGTCAGGTTGGATGCCAGCATGACGACGTTGGTGGCGCTGGCATTGCCAGAGGCCGTGGCGCTCAGGCTGTTCTGGTTGAGCGTGACGGTGCCGTTGACCGTGGCACCAGTGTCGCCCACGTTGGCTGTCACCAGGCTTCCCAAGTTTTCGGCAAGAACGGGCGTGCCGGAATTGGCTTGCACGTTGGCCGCCGCAGCGGTGGCCGTGCTGTTGGTGGCGACGACCTGGATCAGGTTGCCTGCCAGGTTGCCCTCGGCGCTGGACGCCACGTTGTTGCTGTTGAGAGTGATCGAGCCGGTGGTGACGTTGTCAACGCGTGCTGTGATCAGTCCACCAGTAACGGAGCTTGTCAAATTGGTGTTGTCATTGCGCTGCAGGTTCAGCATGACCAGGTCAGCCTGGGTGGTGGAACCGGCAGTGCTGATGCCTGAAGTCTGCCCATTGCTCGTGGTGGAGCCGCTGCCAGCCAGATCAGCACCGCTGGTCAAGAGGATGGCGTTGCCCGCCAGGATGTTGCCTGCTGCATTGCGATCGCCCACGCTGTTGCCGCTGACGCTGGCCGAAATGGTGTTGCTGGACTGCGTCAGGGCGCCGGTCAGGGTGGTCGTTCCAGTCGCGGTACGCGAGAGGTCTGAAGTAATGCTGGAGCCGGACACCGACGCGGTTGAACCGGTTGCCGCAGCGGCATTTGTGATGACGTTGGCCTGGACGTTGGTCACGCCCACACTGCCGGTAAAGGCCGCCGAGCCGGCCGTGGCCTGGAACACATTGCTGGATTTGTTGACATCCAGATTTGCCGACAACGTGTTGCTGCTGACGGTGAGTGGCTGCCCAAGGACATAAATCGGTGAACCTACTGTGCCTGTGTTTGCTGTGTCCGTGATATCCAACTGCACGTTGGAACCGGTCACCGAGGCACTGTTAGTGGTATCGAGGTTAGTCTGAAAGGTGTTGAGGTTGACGCTGGCGGTGGTGGTGGCAGAACCTGGCGCTGTTCGATCAGTGATCCCGGCCGCTGAGTAGCCCACATCGATCGAACCCTGAGTGCCTGACACATAGCCCACTGGCACCGCGCCCGAGACCGTGGTGTCCGAGCGGTTGACCGTGGTGCTGGCCGCCAAGGTGTTTCCGGAGATCGTGGCTGGCGCGGCCGCCATGCCGGATTCGGTGATTTTCATGATCGTGCCGGTCACGCCGGCGGCCGTTCCCCCGTTCAGTTGCACTTGCGTGGCCAGGGTACCGATACCGTCCAAATTACCTGCCCCTTTGGTGATGTTGGACAGGGCGACCGTGGTGGTGTTCTGGTTGCCCGCCGCAGTGGACGTGGCACTGTTGTTGGTCAACGAGGCCGGGGTCGCACCGCCACCGGTGAGGGCAATATTCATCAATGCATTACTGGTTGCAACCGTTCCGGCAGAGGGACCAGAGTTCTGCTGCGGACTGGTCACCCAGATCATGTAATTGTCATTGGCGAGGGTCTGAAATGCTGTGGCAGCGGTGGGGCCAGTGGAACTGTAGGGCGTTAACGCCAATGAATACGTCGTTGACGTCTGCGCATGCGCCAGCGAAGCCCCCAACGCCAGCGCGCAAGCGCCAGCAACCACCGAAAGCCGGTGCTTAGAGAAATGGTTGACGCCGAATTGGCGCGTTGATTGCACGGACTTCATGGCTTCTACTCCTGGGGTGGTTGAACTGCTGTTTTTCATGACAAAACTCCTGAATGAACTTGTTGGGGCAACTGGTTAAAGTGAAATGAGGGTCTAGGCCGCAGCTATGGCTCGATGGCCAGGCTGGCTATCAACTGGGTACCCCCGCCTTCGCGGCGGATGCCTGCGTCGGTGGGGTCGGGACGCCACAGGACTTTGATCCGTGAAGCGCTCACACCCAGGCTGGTCAGAATGTTCGAGACAGCGTTGATGCGCTCGCTGGTGAGTTCTCTACGTTGCAGAGGCGGAAAATTTTCGGTGTCGCGGCTGAGCAATTTGTAGTTCACAACCTTGCCCTGACTGGCTTCGGCGGCCATTTTTTCGATTTGCGAGCGGGTCTGTGGTGAGATGTCGGCAGTAGCGGTGACAAACTGAAGTTCATAACCTGCGCCCTGCGCAACCAAACTTCTGTTTTGTGGCACCAGGCCACCACTTTGGGTCGACGAAGGGTCAATCAGCGCGGTAAGGTTGCCGTTGCCGTTGCCGTTGCCCTTGCCGTTGGCTTTGCCCTGCACTGGCAAGGGTTGCGCAGGTCCTGCCACCGACGGAATTTGACCATCGCGCGCTACGCGTTTTGGTTCCATGATCGGGTCGATGCAGACATTGGCATCCACCCCCGTGATGGCACCCACCAGCTCCAGCACGCTTTGCTCTATGGTGGTCCGCACGCCCAACTGCAGCGGCTCCTGGCTCTTGCCACCCACGTTCAGGTCCAGCAGCTCGTTGCCAAAGAAGCGGTAGATGCCCACGCCGACTTCCTCACCCTTGATCTGCTTTTGCATGCTGACGGTCTTCAAGACCACCAGAGAGCGTGTGTCGATGATGCGCAAGTCCACACCGATGTTCATGGTGAAAGTGCGCCGCTTGCCACCCACATTGGAGACGGCGGCATCGAAACCGCCGGACTGGATGTTGTAGTTGACCTCGGTGATGCCGCCCACGATGTAGTACTGCGAGCGCAAGATGGTGCCACCAAAATAAGGCACCCAGGGCACCGGCGGCTTGCCAGCTTCGATGGCGTGAAGCTGGCCGTCGCCGAGCTGGCGACGGTCAGCATAAGCCAGCTCCAACTCGGCGATACGGGTATCAAACCGCTCGCGAATTTCCACCATGTTGCCCAGTTTGCCCAGGGCCGAATACACCATCAGGGCGCCGCCCTGAGTAATGGCATTGCCTTCGGTCTGACTGTATTTCCCGGTGTAGTCTTTGACGTCGCCGACGGCAATACTGACCACCACTGGCTTACTTTTTTCGCGCAAAGCATTTGCAACGCACGCAAAGGCTGGCTCCAGCGGTGTGAAGTTTCGCCGCACCGGCGAGCCGATGATCACAGGATCTTCTTGTGGCACTATTTTTTCAGAAGGCAAAGATGTGCACCCTGCCAGACCCAGGATGGACCAGAGTGCCAGACGTTTGAAATTTTCAACCAGCAAAATACAACTCCTCAATTGAACGGACCATTGCAGGCTGAGCTGCTCACCACACTGGCCGTCAGCTGACCTGCGTTGCTCTGTTGAGAATTGAGAACCTGATCACTGGCACCTGAACCGGCGGTGACCGATCCGGTGGTGGCGCTGGTGTTGGAGCCAGTGACTCCCGAGTTCAAACTGCCCCCGTTGGTCTGGCTGTTGGCCAGGCTGCTGGGCATGGAACTGACAGCCCCCGATGTGGAGGTGGCACCGCTGGCACTGCTGGAATTGGTTGCGCCGCTTCCTGGAAAGCTGTTGCTGGCACTGTTGGCCATGGCGCTTGACGTGGTGGCACCGGTATTGCTGACCGTTGGCGAAGAATTGGTGGCCGTGGTGCTGTTGGTGCCGGTATTCCCCAGCGTAGATGAGGTCAGCGAGCAGTTGTACTGCTTCTCTATATAAGTGGTGTAGTTGTTGACCGGTCGGATGGCATCGTAATAGCCTGCTTTTTTCTTCTCGATCTGGTCCAGCGTGGCCGACCGATTGACTTTATCTTGGGTCGTCCCGAACTGCCAGCTTGGGTTTTCACCGATGTTATTTGCAAAGGCAAACAAGGCATTGAAACCCAGTATCGCTGTAACAATCGACAGCTTGATATTTTGATGAAATTTATAAAAGTTCATTTCTCGCAAATAGTTAAAAATGATTAACAACAAAGGCTGTCACCTCGCGTGACCTCTTCCAACAACGATGGTTCGGCATGCGATTCGAGGATCAGGAAGGTAGGCAATATCACCTTGCGAAATGTCTGTATCGAGACCGCTTCTTGTTTTTGCGAAATGCTGCCCACCGACTGCCTGTCCTGTTCCTTGAACTGATCAGTCACCGCTAACAAATCCAAACCATTGCGTAAACACAAACGCAAGGCACTGGGTTTCAACAAAATCAACGGCAGTGAAAACAAAGTCAAATCCTCACATGGCGACTTGACCAGTGGTCAAGGCAGCGAAAAGTAGGCCCACTTCAGCCATCCCGGCCAAGCTGAAGCAGCGTTGTTTGGCGGCTGGTTTGATGTTTTGCATCGTGAAAATTTCTTGCTGGGCGAAACAAATATGTTGGTTTTTTCGTTTGACGTCTAAATGTTAGCATTTATGAATGGATGCTAGCATTCAAAAAGGCAAAATTGTTAAATTAAATAAATTTAAATTTTTGATTGCGAAGGCCAAAGCCTCGCACGCACGTTCAGGAGGCGCTGTACCCGATCGTTTATCTGGACTGCATCACGTCAAAACCCGGGACTCAGCGCTGTCAGAGCCAAGGCGGTTTACATGGCACTGGGCATCAACATGGCGGGCGAGAAAGAGAGCTTGAGCCTGAGGATTGCCCAGACCGAGGGGGCCAAGTTGTGGCTGCAGGTGGTCACGGAGCTCAAGAACCGGGGGACGATATCTTCATCGCCTGCGTGGATGGGCTCAAGGGCTTTCCTGAGGCGATTGAGGCGAATTACTCACAAACGGCAGTGCAGTTGTGTCTGGTGCACATGGTGCACATGGTGCACATGGTGCGCCAGAGCCTGAACGATGTGAGCTGGAAAATGCGCAAGGTGGTGGCCGCAGACCTGAAAACGATCTACAGCGCGGCAACCGCCGATGAGAAACTGCTGCGGGTGCAGGAGTTCGAGGACCAATGGAGTCAAGACTACCCGACCATTGTGAAATCGTGGCTCAGCAATTGGCAGCGGATCGTGCCGTTCTTTTTCTTAGAGTATCCGCCGAGATCAGGAGGATCATCTACACGACCAACGCCGTTGCGCCGGTCAACATTAGCCTGCGAAAGGTGACCAAGAGCCGGGGCTCGTTTCCCAGCGATGAAGCGAAGGCCGGATGCCCAAGGACTGATCCCCGCCCTCTTTACACAAAACTCTGTACACCATCGCGTTGGTTGGGTTTCAAGACATTCACTTCTTGGCCTTCCTTCGAGGAAAGCCAGAACATGCGTCCTGCCCACAGGTGCCGACGGTGTCGTCGGCGTTGAGACCCTGCCCCTGATCAATTCAGGTGGGGGAGTTTGAGGTGGCCTTAAGTGGGGGAATTTGTGAGGCCATCAGGGATTGGAACAGCTGACTTCAAAAATAATAATTCTAAAGATTTTATTTTTTATGAAAAATAATATATTCGTCGATATGCATGGCTTTGTATCATCAGAAGATGAACCAGCACACATCAGGCAGCATGCCCAATACCCCAAAACGACAGCTTTTACTGGTTGAGGACCACCCTCTTTTTGCAGAGCAAATGACGGATGCCATCCACGGGCTGGAGGCGCCATGGCAGGTCATCGAATTCAGTGAGGGCCTGGCGGCCAAAGCGTGGGTGAACCAAAGTCACACCGCTTTTGACCTTGCCTTGGTCGATTTGGGCTTGCCCGATGTCAGCGGTATCGAGGTGATACGTGCTTGCCGTGAACGCTTTCCCGACATGCCCATTGTGGTGATTTCCGTGGTCGCATCGGAAGCGGCCGTATTGAACGCCATTGAAGCCGGGGCCAACGGCTACATCCTCAAAGATGAGTCGATTGAGGAGATCACCCAAGGCATCAAGCAAGTGCTCAATGGCGTTTACCCGCTGAGCCCTCGCTTGGCCAGGTTTTTGTTCAAGCAACTGTCCACACCGGCAGAAAAAAGAACCGAGCGCAGAGACATCAAACTTTCGCCCCGTGAACACGAAACATTGCAGTTTCTCTCCCAAGGGCTGAGTTACGACCAGGTGGCAGAAAGCATGGGCGTGACCTTGTCCACCGTGCAATCCAATGTGCGAAGCCTTTACCGCAAACTGAACGTCAAGTCTCAAGCCCAGGCGCTGGACATGGCGATCAACCACAAGTTACTTTGAATCCTGGTGGGCCAGGGCCGAGATGTTCGGCACCTTGAGCAAGATCTCGACGCCGGGTCGCTTGTCAATCAACTGGAACTCCCCACCCATTTCACGCGCACGGTACTGCATGTTGCTCAGGCCCCGACCTCGGGCAGCAGGCGGCAACATCCCCTGGCCATCATCGCGAACCGACAGTGTCAACACATCGTTCTCGACATCGAACTGTGCCCTGAACCACACATGTTGCGCGTGCGCATGCTTGAACGCATTGTTCAAAGCCTCCTGGACCAATCGAAGCGCTTGCAGGATTTTGCGGGGGGCCAGAGGCGGCAATCCTGTCAAACTCATCTGCCAGTGCAATTGGGGACCACTGCCAGCAAAACGCCTCTCCAGTCGGTGGTGCATGTCCACCAGTGCCTCCTCCAGCGTGATGTGGAGTTGCCCCAGCGTGTCCACCACCAGATGCAAATCGGCGGTGATTTCACGCAAAAATTCAGGGAACTGCTCAGGCCGTATGCGCCCTTTTTCAGCCATCATGCGCACACCGGCCAGTTGTGAACCGAAGCCATCGTGCATGTCCCGCAGCAACTGCTCACGCTCTTTCATGCGTGACTGTTCAATTTGCTGGCTCAGCAGCTCTGCGCGAATACGCTCCGACTCCTCTTTGGACTTGACCACGTCGGTTTGATCAACCAACACCCCTTCGATCACAATCGACCCATCGGGCAAAGCCCGCGACACCGCTTCAGTGCTGACCCAGCGCATCTCTGCGCCCGGCGGAAAGATGCGAAATTCCCTGGAGTACTTTTCCCGATCAGCGGGCCGCGTGGTGATGAACTGGTTCCAGTTGGCCCAAGCATCCACGTGCAGGATTTCCAGAAAACAATTCGGATCGGCCAACAAATCTTTGCGAAGCAACCCCGTCAATTCCAGAAAGCGCTGGCTGACAAAAAGAAATTCCCCGCGTCTGGCGCCCGGCCGATAGATCAGGGTGTAAGTGCCCACGGGAATGTTTTCTGTGACCTCGTAAGCCATGCGCTCGGCAGCTCGGCGCTGCAGCTGGGCGCGATCTTCTCTGGACTGCTTGAGTGAAGTGGCCAAATTGCGAATCAACAACGTTCCCAGGGTCACCAGCATGGCGCTGTAGCTGTATGGGAAGAAGAAAGTACCCTCAAACTCTGTTCGACCCACCAGACGCAACCAATCGAAAATACCCGAAAACACCAGCACCAAAGACATCCCGATGGTGATGATCTTCATGGGACTTCGCGACTGCAAAGCCCAGCGAATGGCACTGACCACCAAGGTGACGCCAGAAATCAAAAACACCAGCAGCAAAAATAAAAACAAAGGCCGATAGACCCCACTGAGGCCAATGATGATGGGGCCGAAAATGGCCAAAGACAGCAAAGCCACGATCATCCATCTTTGCAATTTTTCAAACAAGGACAGCATGGTGAGCACGGCCATGGGGGTTGCAAACAAGCGCGAGGTGAACACCAACCAAATGAACGCCTCCACACTGATCACCGGACGGCTGACGGTCAGGTTGAGCAGACCAATGGCGTGCGCCAGGCAACACAGGCCGAACCACAGGTAAGCCAGCTCCTTGCGCAAAATGAAATACACAGCCAAAGACAACAGCCCAAACACCGCACTGATCCATCCCAGCCCCGCCAGAAATTCGATCTTGAACCATTGGATAAGACGGTAGCTGTTTTGGTAGAGGTCCTCTACTTCACCAATTTGCACCGGCGACAAGCCATTGGTTTGTCGTGCATTGGCATAGATTTCAAACTCAATGACGTTGTCTCCCGCCTGCCAGACACTGAGCGGCGTGCTGAAAAGATTGGGTTTGTGCAGGCAACGCAGTTGCTCAAGACGGCCTTGATCGCAGCTGTTGATGTACTGTCCATTGATGTACAAGGCCCCGGACAGGCTCATCTTCGAGACAAAGATGCCCAAAGGCGTCTGGGGTGCCTGCGGCAACTGCACAATCATGCGGTAACGGACCCGGCTGCCTTGTGGCAAAAAATCCTGCGCCTCCAAGACATCCGGAAGCTGAACCGCGCGCCGGCCAGCCAATCCGTTCAACTCCGCTTGGTTGATGACCCAATCTTTGGACGACGAGGCCGAGGCATCTTTGTAAAGAAAAATGCACAGCCAAGACATCAGCAAAAGCACCGCCGCATACACACCACGGCGCAGCGTCAGGGGTTTTGCCAAATCAGAAGCTTTGAAATTAACCAACATGGACACGATGTTAGCGCCTGTCGATCAGGCTGGCGTCTTGGCTACTGCTTGGATGTGGCGACCATCGCCTCTGCGGATCGCGTGAATGCCAGGCCATGCCCAGCCGATCACGCCAGTTGCGCCCACATTCGCAACGACCGACACACTGTTGCAACCATGGACTTGGGCTGCCAAAGGATGTTTCAGAGGCCCACCACAGCCAGCGTGACCTGCGCCGACATTTGAAGCACAAAGTAAAAACCCCGCTGAATAATTGCATTCAGCGGGGGCTTACTGGCGGAAACGGAGGGATTCGAACCCTCGATGAGGCTCTACACCCCATACTCCCTTAGCAGGGGAGCACCTTCGGCCACTCGGTCACGTTTCCAGTGGGTCAAATTATAGCTTACGCTTGGTCCAGATCGAAGGCTTTGTGCAGTGCGCGCACGGCCAATTCCATGTATTTTTCATCGATCACGACCGAGGTCTTGATTTCAGAGGTGGAAATCATCTGGATGTTGATGCCCTCTTCGCTCAAGCTGCGGAACATCTTGCTGGCCACGCCCACATGGCTGCGCATGCCGATGCCGACGATGGACACTTTGCAGATCTTGGCGTCGCCCGATACTTCTGCTGCACCCAGTGCGGGCAAGACTTTTTCCTTGAGCAAGTCAATGGTCTTGGCGTAGTCGTTGCGGTGCACGGTGAAGCTGAAGTCGGTCTTGCCGTCTTTGCTCAGGTTCTGGATGATCACGTCGACTTCGATGTTGGCGTCGGCCACAGCACCCAAGATTTGGTAAGCAATGCCAGGCTTGTCGGGCACGCCCAACACAGAGATTTTGGCTTCGTCGCGGTTGAATGCGATGCCGGAAACGACGGCTTGTTCCATTTGTTCGTCTTCCTCAAAAGTGATCAGGGTGCCGGAGGCGGCTTCTTCGTTGATGTCGATGTCCCAGGGCGTGAAGCTCGACAGCACGCGCATGGGCACTTTGTATTTGCCTGCAAATTCGACCGAGCGGATTTGCAAAACCTTGGAGCCCAGCGACGCCATTTCAAGCATCTCTTCAAAGCTCACGGTCTGCAGGCGGCGCGCTTCGGGCACCACACGGGGGTCGGTGGTGTAGACGCCGTCGACATCGGTGTAGATCAGGCATTCGTCGGCTTTGAGGGCTGCGGCCACGGCCACGGCCGAGGTGTCAGAGCCGCCACGGCCGAGCGTGGTGATGTTGCCGTTGTCGTCCACACCCTGGAAACCCGTGATGATCACGACTTTGCCAGCGTTCAGGTCGCCACGCACACGCACGTCGTCGATCGACTCGATGCGGGCTTTGGTGAAGGCGCTGTTGGTTTTGATGGCGACTTGCCAGCCTGCGTAGCTGACCGAAGGCTGGCCTTCGGATTGCAGGGCAATGGCCAGCAAGGCCGATGAAACTTGCTCGCCTGTGGAGGCCAGCATGTCGAGTTCGCGGCTGTAGGCATCGCCGGGTTTGGCGGGGGCCAACTCTTTGGCCAGGCCCAGCAAACGGTTGGTCTCGCCGCTCATGGCGCTGGGGACCACCACGATCTGGTGGCCAGCGCGCGCCCATTTGGCCACGCGCTTGGCGACATTGCGAATGCGCTCGGTCGAGCCCATCGAAGTGCCGCCGTATTTGTGAACGATCAAAGCCATGTTGTAGTTCTGAAGAGAAGAGGGAAAGCGGGCACCGGCATGATGCGCCAGCGCCGCCAACGGTTGAAGCAGGTTTGCACCCGAAAAAACCCGCTGATTGTACCAACCGGACTGACGCCTTCTTGACCCGGAACAGGCCGGTGCCAGCTCACTGCCAATGCAACCGCCCACCCTGACGCGTCACATGGCCGCTGCCCACCTTCAGATGCAAACGGTGTCCCCGGGTGGTGCAGGCCCGGATTTGCCGGATCAACTCGTTCAATTGCGCCGTGCTGGGCGTGGTCTGGTGGTGCCTGCGCAGCCAGTGCCGCAGCACCAGCGCCTGCCGGGCGCTGCTCAGTTGTTGCAAGGCCCGGATGTCAGGGGGCACGCCCACCACCGTCAGGTCTTGCTGCGCCACTTCATCGAGCACCTCCTGCGCCTGTGCAGCATGGGCAGCGCTGCGGGCAAAAGTCTCCCGAAACGCGGGCAAGGCTTCGGCCAGTGCAGGCAGCAAGCGGGCGCGGATGCGGTTGCGGGTGAATTGCTCGTCGGTGTTGGTCGGGTCGTCCACCCAGGCTTGCCCACGCATCTGCAGCCATGCGCGCAAGTCACGGCCCGGCACACCCAACAAGGGTCTGTGCCAGCGCAAGCCCAAGCGTTCGGCCCGGCTGGGCATGCTGGCCAGGCCAGGCAAGCCCGCCCCCCGCGACAAGGCCAGCAACAATGTCTCGACCTGGTCATCGGCATGCTGAGCCAGCGCCACGTCGCCAACATCAGGCCACTCGGACTGCACCGCTTCGGCCAGCGCACGGTAGCGGGCCAGTCTGGCCGCGTCTTCAGGGCTTTGGCCAGGCGCATGACCGGCCTGCACCCGGCGCACCGCCAGCGGCACACCCAGTTGTGCGCACAGCGCACGGCAATGCGCCTCAAAACCGTCAGCGGCCGCTTGCAAACCGTGGTGGATGTGCACCGCCCTCACCTGCCCCGGCCAGCGCAGTGCACAAGCCAGCAGCAGCGCCGTCGAATCGGCCCCGCCACTGAAGGCCACCGCAAAAGGAAGGCCCGGGCTGAAATCAGCCAGGGCCTGTTCAAGGGATTGCGCCATGTGTGGAGCCCTGATGGCTCACCTCATTTACTTGCCCGCTTTGGTGTCGGTGAAGCGGCCGTAGCTGTTCAGGCGTTCGTAGCGGCGCTCCAGCAACTCTTTGGGCTTGAGATCGGCCACCTGACGCCAGGCATCGCCCAGAGCGCGCTTGAGGAAAGACACCATCTGCTCGGGGTCGCGGTGGGCGCCGCCAACGGGCTCATTGACGATCTTGTCGACCAGGTTCAGGGCTTTGAGGCGGTGGGCGGTGATGCCCAACGCTTCAGCCGCCACTTCGGCTTTCTCGCCGGTTTTCCACAAGATCGAGGCACAGCCTTCGGGGCTGATCACCGAATACACGGAATATTGCAGCATCAGCACCTGATCGGCCACCGAAATGGCCAGCGCGCCGCCGGAGCCACCTTCACCAATGATGGTCGTGATGATCGGCACCTCGAGCTGGGCCATTTCAAAAATATTGCGCCCGATGGCTTCGGACTGGCCGCGCTCCTCGGCGTCGATGCCGGGGTAAGCGCCGGGCGTGTCGACAAAGGTGAACACCGGCAGCTTGAACTTCTCGGCGGTTTTCATCAGGCGCAGGGCTTTGCGGTAGCCCTCGGGCTTGCTCATGCCAAAGTTGCGCAGGGTGCGCTCTTTGGTGTCGCGGCCTTTTTGCTGCCCCAGCACCATGCAAGCTTGACCATTGAAGCGGGCCAGACCGCCCACAATCGACAGGTCATCGGCAAAGTGGCGGTCGCCGTGCATCTCGACAAAATCGGTGAAGATGCCGTTGATGTAGTCCAGCGTGTAAGGGCGCTCGGGATGGCGCGAAATTTTGGTGACCTGCCAAGGCGTCAGGTCGCTGTAGATGTCTTTGGTCAGCTGCTGGCTTTTCTTGCTCAGCTGGTCGATCTCAGTGGTGATGTCCACCGCCGACTCGCTTTGCACATAGCGCAGCTCTTCGATCTTGGCTTCGAGTTCGGCAACAGGTTGCTCAAAGTCGAGAAAGGTTCTTTTGGCCAAGTTTTACTCCTCTGAAAATGTCCAGGCCGGCTTGCGCCCGCCATGTAATACGCTCAATACGCCACGGGCACGGGGTCCAGCGAGCGCCAAATATACCAAGTTGCCACGGTGCAGTACGGGCTCCAGGCCTGCGCCACCTCGCGGGCGTCGCTGCGGCTGACCGGCTCGCCCGAAAAATAGCCCTGACTGATGCCGTTGATCAGCCCGACATCGTCGAGCGGCAGCACATTGGGCCGCATCAGGTAAAAAATCAGGAACATCTCTGCCGTCCAGCGGCCAATGCCTCGGATCGCGACCAGCTCCTCGATGATGGTCTCGTCGTCCATGTCATGCCAGTTTTTGACATGCACCGTGCCATTGCTGAAATGCAAGGCCAGATCAACCAGGTATTCCACCTTGCGGGCCGACAGCCCGGCGGCGCGCATGTCGTCCACCTTGAGCTTGAGCACCGCAGCGGGCGTCAGGCGTTTGGTCAGCGCCGAGAACTTGTCCCAGACCGACTGCGCGGCCTTGACCGAAATCTGCTGGCCCACGATGGAGCGCGCCAGCGTGACAAAGGCATCGCCCCGCGTCTCCAGCATGGCATCGCCAAACTGGGGGATCAGCTTTTTCATCACCCGGTCTTTTTTGGCCAGGTGCGCGCAGGCTTGCGCCCAATATTCGGGGGTGACCGGGGTCACAGCAGTGGCAACTGCGCTCACTGGGCGGCCTCCCAGGTCGTGCCTGCGGCAGAGTCCTTGAGCACAATGCCCCGGGCCAGCAAGTCGTTGCGGATACGGTCGGCTTCGGCAAAGTTTTGGGCTTTTTTGGCGTCTGCTCGTGCCTGGATTTGCGCCTGAATGTCGGCTTCGTCCAGTCCAGCACCGGACTGCAAAAAAGTGGTCGGGTCGGTTTGCAGCAAACCCAGCACACCACCGAGCGCCTTGAGCAAGCCGGCGCGTTCGGCCGAGCCACTGCGGTTGACCTCACTGGCCAGCTCAAACAACACCGCCACCGCCTCGGGCGTGCCAAAGTCTTCGTCCATCGCCGCCTTGAAACGGGCGGCCATGGGCTCGGTCCAGTCGATGGTCACGTCAGCGGGCGGCACAGCTTGCAGCGCGGTGTACAGGCGTTTCAACGCCCCCTTGGCGTCGTTCAGGTGCACATCGCTGTAGTTGAGCGGGCTGCGGTAGTGGCTGCGCACCACAAAAAAGCGCACCGTCTCGGCATCAAACACCTTGAGCACATCACGGATGGTGAAGAAATTGCCCAGGCTCTTGGACATCTTTTCGTTGTCCACATTGATGAAGCCGTTGTGCATCCAGAAATGGGCAAACGGCTGGCCGTTCGCGCCCTCGCTTTGGGCAATCTCGTTTTCGTGGTGCGGAAACTGCAAATCGGCGCCGCCGCCATGGATGTCAAAGGTCTGGCCCAACAGCTCGCAGGCCATGGCGGAGCACTCAATGTGCCAGCCGGGGCGACCCGAGCCAAAAGCGCTGTCCCATTTGGCATCGCCAGGTTCACTGGCTTTGGCGCTTTTCCACAGCACAAAATCCAGCGGATCGTGTTTGCCACCTTCTTCGGTGTTCACGGCCACACGTTCACCCGCGTTCAACTCATCAAGCGACTTGCCCGACAACTTGCCGTAGCCAGGAAACTTGCGGACCGCGTAATTCACATCGCCGTTGCCCGCACGGTAAGCCAGGCCTTTTTGTTCCAGCGTGCCGATCATGCTCAGCATCTGGGGCACGTAATCGGTGGCACGCGGCTCGTGCTGAGGGCGCTGCACGCCCAGAGCATCGGCATCTTCGTGCAGGGCATCGATCATGCGGTCGGTCAGGTGGCGGATGGTTTCGCCGTTGTCCAGTGCACGTTTGATGATCTTGTCGTCGATGTCCGTGATGTTGCGGACATAAGTCACCCGCAGGCCACTGGCCTTGAGCCAGCGCTGCACCACATCGAATGCGATCATCGAGCGGGCGTGGCCCAAGTGGCACAGGTCATAGACCGTCATGCCGCAGACGTACATGCGCACATGGCCCGGCTCGGCGGGCGAAAACTCGGAAACAGCACGCGTGAGTGTGTTGAAAATGCGCAGACTCATGTCAGATCAAGCTTTGGAATACAAAAACCATCCCGCAAAGCGCCAAGGCTTGCAGGCAGAAAAACAGGGCATTCGAACCCCGGGACGGCGGCCGTAGACGGGGGCTGCAGGTCTTAGGGCGGGGGGCAGGAGGCACAGATGGCCTCCGCTACAATGGCCGTCCAGTATATCCCCGCCGCGCGGCCATTGAACCGCTTCCGGCCTCTGAACTTCCAAAACACCCCCGCATGCGCCTGCTTCGCCCGTTCGCCCTGACCTGTGCCTTGCTGACGTTTTGCGCGCTGGCCCGGGCCGACCTGTACACCGACGTGGACAAACTGATCCAGTCCGGCCAATGGCAAAACGCCCGCGAACAGGCCCAGGCCCGGCTCAAGACCGCCCCCACCGACCCACAGATGCGCCTGCTGCTCAGCCGCATCCAGGATGCACAGGGCCAGCCCGATGCGGCGCTCGATACACTGCAAACCCTGACCCGCGATTTCCCCGAGTTGCCGGAGCCACACAACAACCTGGCCGCCCTGCTGGTGCGTCAAAATCGACTGAGTGAAGCCCTGACCGCCCTCGAAGCGGCCATCCAGGCCCGCCCCGATTACGCGCTGGCACTGGAAAATCTGGGCGATGTGCATGCGGCGCTGGCCGCCCAGGCTTATGCCCGGGCAGCAGCGGCAGCGCCCACCCAGCCCCGGGCCAAAAACAAGCAAGGGGTGCTGGAGCAGATGCTCAAAACCCAGGCCCCCTGACCCGTCCCCCAACGGACGGTCACCACCCTTACCTGAAAGCCGCGCCATGAACCGCTCCCGCTTTTTCCGATACGCCCGCCGTTTTCTGGCGACCTCTTTGGTGATGGCGATGGCCTGGCCGCAAGTGAATGCCCAGACAGCGCCCACCTCAGCGGCCAACGTCAGCAAAGTGCGCATCAGCACCTCAGCAGGCGACATCGAAGCCGAGCTGTACGCCGACAAAGCTCCCAAAACCGTGGCCAACTTTTTGCAATACGCCCGCGACAAACACTACGAAGGCACGATTTTTCACCGCGTGATTGCCGGCTTCATGGTGCAAGGCGGCGGCTACGATGCCCAATACAAAGAGAAGAAAACCCGCGCACCCGTGCAACACGAAGGCCGCCAGGCCCTGGCCGCCGGCTTGAAAAACACCACCGGCACGCTGGCCATGGCGCGCACCAACGACCCGCAATCGGCAACCTCGCAGTTTTTCATCAACGTGGTGGACAACGCCTTTCTCGACCCCACGCCCATCCCCGATGGCGACCCGGTGGCCAAATTTGAATACCAGGGCCGCGTTTACGAAAACGTCGCCCGCGCCCAGCTGCTGGGTGCGACCCAGCTGTATGGCTACACCGTTTTTGGCAAAGTCACGTCCGGCATGGACGTGGTCCAAAAAATCCGCACCACCCCCACCGGGTCGGGCGGTCCTTTTCCCTCCGATGTTCCCAAAACACCGGTCCTCATCCAATCCATCACTTTGTTGAAGTAACACCATGAGCAACCCACAAGTTGAACTGCACATCACCGGCTACGGCGTCATCACCCTCGAACTCGACGCCGAAAAAGCCCCCAAGTCGACCGAAAACTTCCTGGCCTATGTGAACAAGGGCCACTACAACAACACGATTTTTCACCGTGTGATCCCCGGCTTCATGGTCCAGGGCGGCGGCTTTGAGCCCGGCATGAGCCAAAAGCCCACCGATGCCACCATCGAAAACGAAGCCAACAACGGCCTGAAAAACGACGAGTACACCGTGGCCATGGCCCGCACCTCGGCGCCCCACTCCGCTTCGTCGCAGTTCTTCATCAACGTCGCCAAAAACGACTTCCTGAACCACACGGCGCCCTCCATGCAAGGCTGGGGCTATGCCGTGTTCGGCAAAGTGGTCAAGGGCACCGAAGTGGTCGACCAGATCAAAGGCGTGAAGACCGGTAACCGCGGCGGCCACGGCGACGTGCCCAAAGAAGACGTTGTGATCGAAAAGGCTGTGGCGCTCTGATTCGCGCTGCCGGTCCGCACACCATGCCCGGGGCTGCGCCCAAGCCGGACACACCGCCCTGGGGCCGTTTGTCCGCGCCAGCCCATTGGCAGGAGGTGGATTTGATCTCGGACCTGCACCTGCAAGCGTGCGAGCCCGCCACCTTCGAGGCCTGGTGCCAATACATGGCCGCCACGCCAGCCCAGGCCGTCCTGGTGCTGGGCGATCTGTTTGAAGTCTGGGTGGGCGACGACGCCGTGGCCCACGACCCGTTTTTGCAGCAATGCGCCGATGTGCT
The DNA here is from genome assembly GCF_003063435.1 of Limnohabitans sp. 2KL-1. Classification (GTDB taxonomy): domain Bacteria; phylum Pseudomonadota; class Gammaproteobacteria; order Burkholderiales; family Burkholderiaceae_C; genus Limnohabitans_A. Next base: position 203,539 of record NZ_NESL01000005.1, read on the forward strand.
GCAGCAAACCGCCCGGCGAGTCCATCTGGCCTTCATGCCCGGCAACCGCGACTTTCTGGTCGGCCCGGCTTTTTTGGCGGCCTGCGGTGTGCACGCGCTGGCCGACCCCACCGTGTTCGAACTGGGCCAGCAACGCTTGGTGCTCAGCCACGGCGATGCCCTGTGTCTGGGCGACACGGCCTACCAGGTCTTTCGCCAGCAGGTGCGCAGTGCCGAATGGCAGGCCGAATTTCTGGCCAAACCCCTGTCTGAACGCCTGGCCCTGGCCCGTGCCATGCGCCAACAAAGCGAATCCCAAAAGCGCGGCGACACCGTCTATGCCGATGCCGACGAAGCGCTCTGCCTGCAATGGCTGGCCGCAAGCCAAGCGACTCGCCTGATCCACGGCCACACCCACCAACCGGCCGACCATGTGCTCCATGCCCCGACCCACCCCCTGCGGCAAGTGCTCAGTGACTGGTCGCTCGACCACAGCCCTCAACGGGCACAAGTGCTGCGACTGCACCTCGATGGGCGCACCGAGCGGATCGATCTGGCCTGAAGGGTCTGAATAGGTCAGCCCGCCACAAGTCCGAACAGCTGCAAGTCAGCCTGCCCGCACAACCGCCGCCCACGCCATCCCGCCCGCGTTATCGGCATAGGGGGCCTCCCTGATGGGAGGCACCCCTGCCACACCACCCGGCATGCGGGGCCGCACCGGGCGGTTCGAGCGCTTGAGGTCAGGACAGCCTTGGCACCCCCAGCCGATCAAAGTACGCAATGGTCAGCACTCGCTTGATGGCCCCGTCACTGTTGCGCCACCACCTGTGGCAGTTACC
>NZ_NESL01000006.1 GCF_003063435.1 Limnohabitans sp. 2KL-1
TGGTGACAACGTGTCGATCACTGTGAAGTTGATCAACCCCATTGCGATGGAAGAAGGCTTGCGCTTCGCCATCCGCGAAGGTGGCCGCACGGTTGGCGCTGGCGTCGTTGCCAAGATCATCGCTTAAGAGGTTCATACAGGGGTATAGCTCAATTGGCAGAGCGTCGGTCTCCAAAACCGAAGGTTGTAGGTTCGATTCCTACTGCCCCTGCCACCTGAAAAAGGTGGATTTCAAGCCCGCTAGACCCTAGCGGGCTTCCTTGTCTGATAAGAGGCCTCAATTGGTTGGGGTGCAACAAAGGTTTCAAGCCGTATGGCATCGTCCGAAGTTCAAACTGTGAGTGCTGCTGGTGACAAAATGCGCTTGGCCTTGGCGGGTGCCTTGGTCATTGCTGCATTGGTAGCCTATTACATGCTGTCCAAACAAGGTGGCTTGGCGCAATGGGCGGGCTTGCTGGTGGGCTTGACGGCTGCGCTGGTCGTTTTCTTCACCAGCGAATCCGGTCGCCAGTTGATCGCCTTTGGTCGAGATGCTGTGCGTGAAGTCAAAAAAGTGGTCTGGCCCGAGCGCAAAGAAGCCATGCAGATCACGGCCTATGTGTTTGCTTTTGTGGTGGTGATGGCCCTATTCCTGTGGCTCACTGACAAAACTCTGGAATGGGTTTTTTACGATCTGATTCTTGGGTGGAAAAAATAATGAACGATGCTGTAGTCAATGCGCCCATGGCGGGTTCGTCCACCAATCCTGAACTGAAGTGGTATGTGGTTCATGCCTATTCGGGTATGGAAAAGGCGGTTGAGCGCAACATCATTGAGCGCATCGCCCGTTCGGGTATGGAGTCCAAGTTTGGTCGCATTCTTGTGCCCACCGAAGAAGTGGTGGAAGTCAAGAATGGTCAAAAACGGACCACAGAGCGTAAATTTTTCCCGGGTTATGTGCTGGTGGAAATGGTCATGGACGACGAAAGCTGGCACTTGGTCAAGCACACCAACAAGGTTACCGGCTTTGTGGGCGGCGCGAAAAATCGGCCTGCACCCATTTCCGAAGCAGATGTGGCCAAAATTGTGAGCCAGATGCAAGAGGGCACTGACAAGCCCCGCCACAAGGTGGAATTTGAAGTGGGTGAGTACATCCGCGTCAAGGAAGGCCCATTCACCGACTTCAATGGCACGGTAGAGGAAGTCAATTACGAGCGTAACAAGATGCGCGTCTCAGTGACGATTTTCGGTCGCGCCACACCCGTCGAGTTGGAGTTTAGCCAAGTCGAAAAAACCTGATCGGTTTGCAAAGTTTTCTGCCTGGCGTTTCTCGACTCGGCGCCAGGCATTGCAAGTGAGTCGTTAACCCCGGGGAGCTCATCAGAGCGTTATCACCCGTAAGGAGAAAAGCATGGCGAAAAAAATCGTCGGCTTCATCAAGCTGCAAGTTCCAGCTGGTAAAGCCAATCCATCGCCACCTATTGGCCCAGCACTGGGTCAACGTGGTCTGAACATCATGGAATTCTGCAAGGCGTTCAACGCCCAGACCCAAGGCGTCGAGCCAGGTCTGCCGTTGCCTGTGGTCATCACAGCGTTTGCAGACAAGTCCTTCACCTTCATCATCAAGACGCCACCTGCAGCGACCCTGATCAAGAAGTCCATCAAGATCGACAAGGCTTCGACCAAGCCAGGTCTGGAAAAGGTTGGCAAGATCACCCGCGCTCAGTTGGAAGAAATCGCCAAGACCAAGATGAAAGATCTGACGGCTGCCGATTTGGATGCTGCTGTTCGCACTATCGCTGGTACTGCCCGTTCCATGGGCGTGAATGTGGAGGGCGTGTAAATGTCCAAGCTGACTAAAAAGCAAAAAGCCCTCGAAGGCAAAGTGGACAGCAACAAGCTGTACGCGATTGCCGATGCTTTGAGCATCGTCAAAGAATGCGCGACTGCCAAGTTCGACGAGTCCATCGACGTGGCTGTGCAACTCGGTATCGATGCCAAGAAGTCTGACCAAGTGGTTCGTGGTGCTGTCGTGTTGCCTAACGGTACAGGCAAAACCGCCCGCGTGGCTGTGTTCGCACAAGGTGCCAAGGCTGAAGAAGCCAAAGCCGCTGGTGCTGATGTCGTCGGTATGGACGATCTGGCTGCCCGCGTGAAAGCGGGTGACATGCCTTTCGACGTGGTTATCGCCGCACCTGACGCCATGCGCGTTGTGGGTACTTTGGGTCAGATCCTGGGCCCACGTGGCCTGATGCCTAACCCCAAAGTGGGCACTGTGACCCCAGACGTGGCCACTGCCGTGCGCAACGCCAAAGCTGGTCAAGTCCAGTTCCGCGTTGACAAAGCCGGTATCGTGCACGGCACGATCGGGCGCCGTTCGTTTGATGCTGACAAGTTGCAAGGCAACTTGGCTGCCTTGGTCGAGGCTCTGGTCAAGGCCAAGCCAGCCACCAGCAAAGGTGTTTACCTGCGCAAAGTGGCCGTGTCTTCGACCATGGGTGTGGGCGTTCGCGTCGACACACAATCTATCGCGGCTTGATCGTGAGAAATTTGAGACGGTCTTAGGGTCGTCTCAATGTGGTGGGCTGCAGCGTCGCTGAAAAGAACGCGGCAGGCCATCCAAGACCGTTGGTGCACACACTGTTGTGCTTAATCCGCAAACAAGCAGTCTGACTGCAAGTTTGGGCCAACGCAGATGGCGATCCCGCTGCAGATGGATAAATATCCAAAACAGTTGGTCGCTGCAAATAGGCGTGCTCAAGGGGTGACCCGAAAGCACATATAAAGGAGTAGACCTTGAGTCTGAATCGCAGTGAGAAAGAAGCAGTCATTACCGAAGTGACTGACCTCGCCGCTAAAGCTCAAACGCTGGTGATGGCGGAATACCGTGGTATCACGGTCGCTGACATGACAAACTTGCGCGTCAAAGCTCGCAGCCTCGGCGTTTCGCTGACGGTGTTGAAAAACACCTTGGCTCGCCGTGCTGTGACAGGTACGCAGTTTGAAGTTGTCGCCGATCAGATGACCGGCCCGCTGATCTATGGCTTCTCTGAAGATGCTGTGGCTGCCGCTAAGGTGGTGGCTGACTTCGCGAAAACCAACGACAAGTTGGTGATTCGTGCAGGTGCATTTGCAGGTAAAGCTCTGGACGTCAATGGCGTTAAGCAATTGGCTAGCATCCCTTCGAAAGAAGTTTTGTTGGCTCAGTTGTGTGGCTTGCTGATGTCGCCAATGTCCCGCACCGCTGTGGTGTTGGGTGCTCTGGCGGCCAAAAAAGGCGAAGGCGAAGCTGTTGCCGCTTGAGGCCAGCGTTCGTGTTTTAACCAATTGTTAGGAAATAAAAATGGCATTCGATAAAGACGCATTTTTGACCGCGCTGGACAGCATGACGGTCATGGAACTCAACGACCTGGTGAAAGCCATCGAAGAGAAGTTTGGTGTGAGCGCTGCCGCCATGGCCGCTCCTGCTGCTGCTGGTGGCGGTGCCGCTGCTGCTGCTGAAGAGAAGACTGAATTCAACGTCATGTTGCTCGAAGCCGGCGCCAATAAAGTGTCCGTGATTAAAGCTGTGCGTGAAATCACCGGTCTGGGCCTGAAAGAAGCCAAAGACTTGGTGGACGGCGCTCCTAAAGCAGTCAAAGAAGGTCTGCCAAAAGCTGACGCTGAAGCTGCCAAGAAGAAGCTGGAAGAAGCTGGCGCCAAGGCCGAACTCAAGTAATTCGGTTTTGTTCCAAGGCTGGAGTGCCCGCAAGGGTCTCCAGCCTTTGGTGCTTGAAGGGCCTGCAGAAGAAACCGTCCGGGTTTCTTCTGCAGGTGTTTCAAAACACCGGAAAATGGATTTTCGAAGTCTCTTTTCCAGTGTTTTCTGACCCGACTGCAGAAGACCCTTGGTTCGGGTTGCGTGCAATGCGCAATCGTCCGCCAACGCTGGTAGAGGCCAGCCGCCAAGCCCGTTGATTAAGTTCCCAAACTCGATCGACACACAGTTCTGAAAGATCAAGCCCGGAGATCTCATGGCCTATTCCTATACCGAACGCAAGCGAATTCGCAAAAGTTTCGGCAGCCGCGAAAGCGTGCTCGAAGTTCCTTACCTGCTGCAAATGCAAAAAGACGCTTACACGTCGTTCTTGCAGGCAGGCGTTGTTCCATCCAAACGCACCCATGAAGGCTTGCAAGCCGCGTTTGAGTCCGCTTTCCCGATCGTCTCCCACAACGGCTTTGTGGAGATGAAGTTTGTCGAGTACAACCTGGCCAAGCCGGCGTTTGACGTGCGTGAATGCCAGACCCGTGGTCTGACTTTCTCCTCGGCTGTGCGTGCCCGAGTTCAGCTCATCATTTATGACCGCGAGTCTTCGACTTCGCAGTCCAAAGTGGTCAAGGAAGTCAAAGAACAAGAAGTCTACATGGGCGAAGTGCCTCTGATGACCGACAAAGGCTCCTTCATCATCAACGGCACTGAGCGCGTCATCGTGTCGCAGTTGCACCGTTCGCCGGGCGTGTTCTTCGAGCACGACAAGGGCAAGACACACAGTTCGGGCAAGCTGCTGTTCAGCGCACGCATCATCCCTTACCGTGGTTCGTGGCTCGACTTCGAATTCGACCCGAAAGACATCCTGTACTTCCGCGTCGATCGTCGCCGCAAGATGCCCGTGTCGATCCTGCTCAAGGCCATCGGCCTGAACCCTGAATCGATCCTGGCGAACTTCTTCGTCAACGACAATTTCCGCCTGATGGACAGCGGCGCACAAATGGAATTTGTGGCTGAGCGTCTGCGCGGTGAAGTCGCCCGTTTTGACATCACCGACAAGTCCGGCAAAGTCGTGGTGGCCAAAGACAAGCGCATCACCGTGCGTCACACGCGCGAGCTCGAGCAATCGGGCACCACGCACATCAGCGTGCCAGAAGATTACCTGTTGGGTCGCGTTGTTGCACGCAGCATCGTCGAAGCGGACACCGGCGAGATCATCGCCAAGGCCAACGAAGAGTTGACCGAAGCCTTGCTGAAAAAGCTGCGCACATCGGGCATTCAGGATTTGCCTTGCATCTACACGAACGAACTCGACCAGGGCGCGTACATTTCGCAAACCCTGCGCATCGACGAAACCGTCGACGAGTTTGCTGCACGCGTGGCCATCTACCGCATGATGCGTCCTGGCGAGCCGCCTACAGAAGACGCAGTGCAGGCCCTGTTCCAGCGCTTGTTCTACAACCCTGACACGTACGATCTGTCGCGCGTGGGCCGCATGAAGTTCAATGCCCGCGTCGGTCGCAGCGAGTCGACCGGCCCGATGGTGCTGACCAACGAAGACATTTTGGCCGTGGTCAAGATTTTGGTGGACTTGCGCAACGGCAATGGCGAAGTTGATGACATCGACCACCTGGGCAACCGCCGCGTGCGTTGCGTCGGTGAATTGGCCGAAAACCAGTACCGCACTGGTCTGGCGCGTATCGAAAAAGCCGTGAAAGAGCGTCTGGGCCAGGCCGAACAAGAGCCGCTCATGCCGCATGACCTGATCAACTCCAAGCCGATCTCGGCTGCGTTGAAAGAGTTCTTCGGTGCTTCGCAGTTGTCGCAGTTCATGGACCAGACCAACCCGCTGGCCGAGATCACCCACAAGCGCCGCGTGTCGGCTCTTGGCCCAGGTGGTTTGACCCGCGAACGTGCAGGCTTTGAAGTGCGTGACGTGCACGTGACCCACTACGGTCGCGTTTGCCCCATTGAAACGCCTGAAGGTCCCAACATTGGTTTGATCAACTCGCTGGCTTTGTACGCCCGCTTGAACGAGTACGGTTTCATTGAGACCCCATACCGTCAAGTGATTGACGGCAAAGTCACGATGAACATCGACTACCTGTCGGCCATCGAAGAAGGCAAGTACGTCATTGCCCAGGCCAACGCCACATTGGACAAAGACGGCAAGCTGACCGGTGACCTGGTCTCTGCCCGTGAAAAAGGCGAATCCATCCTGTGCGGTGCCGAGCGCATCCAGTACATGGACGTGTCACCTGCCCAGATCGTGTCGGTCGCCGCATCGTTGGTTCCATTCTTGGAGCACGATGACGCCAACCGCGCTTTGATGGGTGCCAACATGTCGCGTCAGGCTGTGCCTGTGCTGCGTCCTGAAAAGCCCATGGTCGGTACCGGCATCGAGCGCGTTGCAGCGGTCGACTCGGGCACTGTGGTCACGGCCACTCGCGGCGGTATCGTTGACTATGTCGACGCAACCCGCATCGTGATTCGCGTGAACGACGCTGAGGCATTGGCTGGTGAAGTGGGTGTGGACATCTACAACCTGATCAAATACCAGCGTTCCAACCAGAACACCAACATCCACCAGCGCCCGATCGTCAAGCGTGGCGACAAGCTGGCCAAGGGCGATGTGATTGCAGACGGCGCATCGACCGACCTGGGCGAGATCGCCATTGGTCAGAACATGCTGATCGCCTTCATGCCCTGGAACGGTTACAACTTCGAAGATTCGATCTTGATCTCTGAGCGTGTCGTGTCGGAAGACCGTTACACCTCGATCCACATCGAAGAACTCGTGGTCATGGCCCGTGACACCAAGCTGGGTGCCGAAGAAATTTCGCGCGACATCCCCAACTTGTCCGAGCAGCAACTGGGCCGTCTGGACGACTCCGGCATCATCTACGTGGGTGCCGAAGTGCAACCCGGCGACGTGCTGGTCGGCAAGGTCACACCCAAAGGCGAGACCACCCTCACGCCAGAAGAAAAACTGCTGCGCGCCATCTTTGGTGAAAAAGCCAGCGACGTGAAAGATACTTCGCTGCGCGTGGACCAAGGCTCGCAAGGCACCGTGATCGACGTGCAGGTCTTCACCCGTGAAGGCATCGTGCGCGACAAGCGCGCCCAGCAGATCATCGACGACGAACTCAAGCGTTTCCGTCTGGACCTGAACGACCAGCTGCGCATTGTGGAAGCCGACGCGTTTGACCGTATCGAGAAACTGTTGATCGGTCGCGTGGCCAATGGCGGCCCTCAGAAACTGGCCAAGGGCACCAAGATCGACAAGGCTTATTTGGAGTCGGTCGACAAGTTCCACTGGTTCGACATCCGTCCAGCCGAAGACGAAGTGGCCACCCAGCTGGAGTCCATCAAGAACTCCCTGGAGCAAACCCGTCACAGCTTCGACCTGTCTTTTGAAGAAAAGCGCAAAAAGCTCACCCAAGGCGACGAGTTGCCTGCAGGCGTGCTCAAAATGGTCAAGGTCTATCTGGCCGTCAAGCGTCGCTTGCAGCCCGGTGACAAGATGGCCGGCCGTCACGGTAACAAGGGTGTGGTCTCCAAGATCGTGCCTGTGGAAGACATGCCTTACATGGCCGACGGCACCCCTGCCGACATTGTGCTGAACCCGTTGGGCGTGCCATCGCGCATGAACGTCGGTCAGGTGCTCGAAGTGCACCTGGGCTGGGCCGGCAAAGGCATTGGCCACCGCATTGGCAACATGCTGCAGGCCGAGACCCAACGTCTGGAAAAAGTGGCCGAGCTGCGCAAGCTGTTCGACCAGCTGTACAACAGTCTGGGCCGCAAGGAAGACCTGTCGCAGTTGTCTGACGACGAAGTGCTGGCCATGGCCGAAAACCTCAAGGAAGGTTTCCCCTTCGCCTCGCCCGTGTTCGACGGTGCTGCCGAAGAAGAAATCCGCGCCATGCTGCACTTGGCGTATCCGGAAGACTTGGCCAAGGCCAAAGGTCTGACCGCGACACGCACGCAAGCGAACTTGTTCGACGGCCGTACCGGCGACGCCTTTGACCGTCCCACCACGATCGGTTACATGCATTACCTGAAGTTGCACCACCTGGTCGACGACAAGATGCACGCCCGTTCCACCGGTCCTTACAGCCTGGTCACGCAGCAGCCGCTGGGTGGTAAGGCGCAGTTCGGTGGTCAGCGTTTCGGTGAGATGGAAGTGTGGGCTTTGGAAGCTTATGGCGCCTCTTACGTTCTGCAAGAGATGCTCACCGTGAAGTCTGACGACGTGCAAGGCCGTACCAAGGTGTACGAGAGCATCGTCAAAGGCGAACACTCCATCGAAGCGGGCATGCCCGAATCGTTCAACGTGCTGGTCAAGGAAATCCGTTCGCTGGGCCTTGACATCGAGCTCGAGCGTTCTTAATTCACAGGCAAAGGATTTAAACCATGAAATCACTACTCGACCTGTTCAAGCAGTTCACGCCCGATGACCACTTCGATGCGATCCGCATTGGCTTGGCGTCGCCCGAGAAGATTCGTTCGTGGTCTTTCGGTGAAGTGAAGAAGCCGGAAACCATCAACTACCGTACCTTCAAGCCCGAGCGTGATGGTCTGTTTTGCGCCAAGATTTTTGGCCCTATCAAAGACTATGAATGCCTGTGCGGCAAGTACAAGCGCCTCAAGCACCGGGGTGTGATCTGCGAGAAGTGTGGCGTTGAAGTCACGCAGACCAAAGTGCGCCGCGAGCGCATGGGCCACATCGATCTGGCCGCGCCTTGCGCCCACATCTGGTTCCTGAAATCGCTGCCGTCGCGTCTGGGCCTGGTGCTCGACATGACGCTGCGCGACATCGAACGCGTGCTTTACTTTGAAGCCTATGTGGTGACCGATCCCGGCATGACCCCGCTGAAGAAATTCAGCATCATGAGCGAAGACGACTACGATGCCAAAGTCAAGGAATACGGTGACGAGTTCATCGCCAAGATGGGTGCAGAAGGCATTCGAGAGTTGCTTGAAGGCATCGACATCGAAAGCGAAATCGAACGCCTGCGTGGTGACTTGACCGGCTCTGAATTGAAGGTCAAGAAAAACTCCAAGCGCCTCAAAGTGCTGGAAGCCTTCAAGAAATCTGGCATCAAGCCCGGCTGGATGGTGCTCGAAGTGCTGCCCGTGCTGCCACCGGACCTGCGTCCTCTGGTGCCACTGGATGGCGGCCGATTTGCGACTTCCGATTTGAACGACCTGTATCGCCGCGTCATCAACCGCAACAGCCGTCTGCGCCGTTTGCTGGAGTTGAAGGCCCCTGAGATCATTGCCCGCAACGAAAAGCGGATGCTGCAAGAAGCCGTGGACAGCTTGCTGGACAACGGCCGTCGCGGCAAGGCCATGACCGGCGCCAACAAGCGTGCCCTCAAGTCTTTGGCCGACATGATCAAAGGCAAGAGCGGTCGTTTCCGTCAAAACTTGCTCGGTAAGCGTGTCGACTACTCCGGTCGTTCCGTGATCACCGTGGGCCCAACGCTCAAGCTGCACCAGTGCGGCTTGCCCAAGTTGATGGCCATCGAGTTGTTCAAGCCCTTCATCTTTGCGCGTCTCGAAGCCATGGGCATCGCGACCACCATCAAGGCCGCCAAGAAAGAAGTCGAAGCCGGCACACCGGTGGTGTGGGACATCCTGGAAGAGGTCATCAAAGAGCACCCTGTGATGCTCAACCGTGCGCCTACACTGCACCGTTTGGGTATCCAGGCCTTTGAGCCCTTGTTGATCGAAGGCAAAGCCATTCAGTTGCACCCCCTCGTTTGCGCGGCCTTCAACGCCGACTTCGACGGTGACCAGATGGCCGTTCACGTGCCCTTGTCGGTGGAAGCCCAGATGGAAGCCCGCACCTTGATGCTGGCCTCGAACAACATCTTGTTCCCTGCTTCTGGCGAACCGTCCATCGTGCCTTCGCAAGACGTGGTGCTGGGTCTGTATTACGCGACCCGTGACCGCATCAATGCCAAGGGCGAAGGCCTGATCTTCTCCGACATCGGTGAAGTGCAGCGCGCGCTGGATGCGGATGCTGTCGAGTTGACTGCAAAGATCAACGTGCGCATGACCGAGTGGACCAAAGACAAAGTCACGGGTGAATTCACTTCATCGGTGTCGATGGTCGAAACCACCGTCGGCCGTGCATTGTTGTCGGAAATCTTGCCCAAAGGCCTGCCTTTCTCCAACCTGAACAAAGCGTTGAAGAAGAAGGAAATTTCCAAGCTGATCAACACGTCTTTCCGCAAGTGCGGCTTGAAAGAGACCGTGGTGTTCGCCGACAAGCTGTTGCAAAACGGTTTCCGTCTGGCCACACGCGCCGGTATCTCGATCGGCATCGACGACATGTTGGTGCCGCCAGAGAAGCCCGCCATCATTGAAGCCGCTGAAAAAGAAGTCAAAGACATCGAGCAGCAATACGTCTCCGGTCTCGTGACCGCTGGCGAGCGCTACAACAAGGTGGTGGACATCTGGGGCAAAGCCGGTGACGTCGTCTCCAAGGTGATGATGGACCAACTCCGGAAAGAGAAGACCATCGACCGCCATGGCAACGAAGTCGATCAGGAATCGTTCAACTCGATTTACATGATGGCCGACTCCGGTGCCCGTGGCTCTGCAGCGCAGATTCGCCAGTTGGCCGGTATGCGTGGCCTGATGGCCAAGCCTGACGGCTCCATCATCGAGACCCCCATCACGGCGAACTTCCGTGAAGGTCTGAACGTGTTGCAGTACTTCATCTCGACCCACGGTGCACGTAAAGGTCTGGCCGACACGGCTTTGAAAACTGCCAACTCGGGTTACCTGACCCGTCGTCTGGTGGACGTGACCCAAGACTTGGTCGTGACCGAGCTCGATTGCGGCACCACCGATGGCTCGCTGATGCGCGCCATCGTTGAAGGTGGTGAAGTGATCGAATCGCTGCGCGACCGTATCCTGGGCCGTACCGTCGTCGAAGACGTCCTGCACCCCGAAAACCGTGCGGTCCTGGCCGAAGCGGGCGTCTTGCTCGACGAAGACATGCTCGACGAACTCGAAGCTGCTGGCGTCGACGAAGTTAAGGTGCGCACTGCATTGACTTGCGCCACACGTTTTGGCTTGTGCGCCAAGTGCTACGGCCGCGATCTGGGCCGTGGTGGTTTGGTCAACAACGGCGAAGCGGTTGGTGTGATCGCCGCCCAGTCGATTGGCGAGCCGGGCACCCAGCTGACCATGCGTACCTTCCACATCGGTGGTGCGGCTTCGCGTGCAGCCGTGGCTTCCAGCGTGGAAGCCAAGTCGAACGGTACCATTGGTTTCAATGCCACCATGCGTTATGTGACCAACAGCAAGGGCGAACTGGTGGTGATTTCCCGTTCCGGTGAAATTGTGATCGCCGAACACGGTCGTGAACGAGAGCGTCACAAAGTGCCTTATGGTGCGATTTTGTCGGTCAAGGCCGACCAGACCATCAAGGCTGGCACGATCCTGGCGAATTGGGACCCCTTGACCCGTCCGATCATCACCGAGTACGCCGGTACGGTGAAGTTTGAGAACGTCGAAGAAGGCCTGACTGTGGCCAAGCAACTGGACGAAGTCACTGGTCTGTCAACGCTGGTGGTCATCGACCCCAAGCGTCGTGGTGCTGCCAAGGTCATCCGTCCCCAGGTCAAACTGATTGACGCGCAAGGCAAAGAAGTCAAGATTCCTGGCACCGACCACTCGGTGACCATTGGCTTCCAGATCGGCTCGCTGATCCAGGTGCGTGACGGCATGGATGTGGGCCCAGGCGAGGTGCTGGCCCGTATCCCGGTCGAAGGTCAGAAGACCCGAGACATTACCGGCGGTTTGCCGCGTGTGGCCGAGTTGTTTGAAGCCCGCACACCCAAAGACAAGGGCATGCTGGCGGAGATCACTGGTACAGTGTCTTTCGGCAAGGAAACCAAAGGCAAAGTCCGTTTACAGATCACCGATCCTGAAGGTAAGGTCTGGGACGAATTGATCCCCAAGGAGAAGAACATCTTGGTGCACGAAGGCCAGGTGGTCAACAAGGGCGAGAGCATTGTGGACGGCCCCGCCGACCCGCAAGACATCTTGCGTCTGTTGGGCATTGAAGAACTGGCCCGTTACATCGTGGACGAGGTGCAGGACGTTTACCGCTTGCAAGGCGTGAAGATCAACGACAAACACATCGAGGTGATTGTTCGTCAGATGTTGCGTCGTGTTGTGGTCGAAAACATCGGTGATTCCAACTACATCTCCGGTGAGCAGGTGGAGCGTTCCGAAATGCTCAACACCAACGATGCATTGCGACGCGACGGCAAAATGCCGGCGACATTCAGCAACTTGTTGCTGGGTATCACCAAGGCATCCTTGTCGACCGATTCGTTCATCTCGGCCGCTTCCTTCCAGGAAACCACCCGTGTTCTGACCGAGGCGGCCATCATGGGCAAGCGCGACGAGCTCCGTGGCCTGAAGGAAAACGTCATTGTGGGTCGCCTGATCCCGGCCGGTACCGGTCTGGCCTACCACCAGGCACGCAAAGTGAAGGACGCTATGGACGACGCCGAGCGACGTGCCATCGCCGATGCCGAAGCAGCCGAATTGGCGGGTGATTCGACTGAGGATGTGGTTGCAGAGGGTGGTGAATCCACCTGATCGATGAGGTCACCCGTTTCGCGGTGACATTGGACAGCCCCTGTACCGCGGTGTGGTCAGGGGCTGTTTCATTCGAGACAACGCAAAGGAGGAACAGACATGTGGGCTCTGACGGTGGGTGTCCTGATGGCACTGTGCTTATTTTGGTCTGTGGGGGCTTACAACAGGTTGGTGCGTTTGCGGGCAGACGTCGTAAGGCAGTGGGGCAGTGTGGATGCTGTCTGGCTCCGGCTTCTTGTGCGTTTACAAGGCGGACTCGCTGCCAGACAAACCTTGGTCAACGACATTGATTTTCAAAGCCTGCAAGCTTTGCAATTGACCAGTGATCAAATGCTCGAAGCACTCGCGCAGGCTCGCTTGCAACCGTTGGACGAGGTCAATCAGAAGCAAGTGATTGCACAGCACCTTAAACTCGTCAGCGAAATAAGAGCTTTGCTGCAAACGGCAACCGAGGCCATTCAACCTGATTTGGAAATTGCCTTGAACAGGATGAGGCAGACGCTGCCTGCTGCAATGATTCCTTACCATGTCGCTGTAAGTGGCTACAACGACGCCTTGAAAATGCGTCCCGCATCTTGGCTGGCCAGGCACTTGAACTTCAAACCGGCTTTGCGCATGGATTTGACAGCCGCCTTGAATTGATCTGACCAGTGCAACATTTCACCTTATTACCATGAACACGCCACAAAGCAATGCCAGCCATTCCACTGCCTCGTCTGCGCCTTTGTGGCGATTGATGGTGGCAACGGGTAACGTGGTGCAGGCCGTCAGGGCCGGACGCTCGATGACGGCCGAGTTGGAGGCCGTTTCGGCAGAGCTTCGACCTGGTGTGCAAGCCTTGAGTTTTCAGGTCATGCGGCAATTGGGACGAGCGATAGCGCTGCGTGCATTGTTGGCGAAAAAGGCACCGCCGCCTGCAGCAGATGCCCTTTTGTGCACAGCACTTGCATTGGTGTGGGACGAGCATGCCGCACCATATCCGGTGCATACCTTGGTCAATCAGGTTGTGGAGGCCGCACAGCAGCAGCGTCAAACGCGGCCGCAAAGCGGCTTCATCAATGCATGTTTGCGGCGCTTCATGCGAGAGCGTGCAGAGTTGGTCGCACGCACTGAAACCGATCCACATGCCCAATGGAATCATCCCCATTGGTGGGTTGAGCGTTTGCAGCTTGAGCGTCCTGAGCAATGGCAAACTTTGTTGTCCGTGGCGCAAAAACCAGCGCCGATGACTTTACGTGTTCATCAGGGGCATCACACCGTAGCGGCGTATCAGTTGCAACTCGAAGTCCTGGGGATCTCATCCAAAAAGGTGGGTCTGAGCGGATTGCAACTGGACAAAGCTGTGCCCGTGCAACAACTGCCTGGATTTGCACAAGGGCATGTGTCGGTCCAAGACGCTGCCGCACAATTGGCAGCGCCTTTGTTGTTGGCGGGCTTGGATACAGAGAAGTCGTTGAAAATTCTGGATGCCTGTGCTGCACCGGGGGGTAAGACAGGTCACTTGCTGGAGTATTGTCCGCAAGCACGTGTGGTGGCGTTGGACGTGGACGCCGCGCGTTGCCAGCGCATTCATCAGAACTTGCAGCGCTTGGGTGTTCAGGCAGACGTCCGTGCGGCCGATGCGGGTCAAGTGTCTACCTGGTGGGATGGCGAGGCCTTTGACGCCATATTGCTTGATGCGCCCTGTACGGCATCGGGCATAGTGCGCAGGCATCCTGATGTGCGTTGGCTGCGTCGGCCAACGGACAGTGCGCAATTGGCGAAGATACAAGCGCAGTTGTTGCATGCCCTGTGGCCTTTGCTGGCGTTCGGGGGCAGACTTTTGTATTGCACATGCTCGGTGTTCAAGGCTGAGGGGGATGACGTGGTCCAAACGTTTGTTCGACGCAACACAGACGCGCTATTGCAAGCTTCACCAGGGCATTTGATACCCGGGCAGATACCCAGAGGCCTTCCAGTCGGGGACAATGCGCTGGGTGAGCATGATGGTTTTTATTACGCGTTGCTGGAAAAGCGTCGGCATTGATTTGATGCGAGGATTCTGGCGCATTCCGGCAGTATGGCTGCTGGGGCTTTCTTGTGCCTGGGCACAAAGTTCGGTATTGGATTTGACAGAACTGAAAGTCACGCGCCAAGACAGTGTGCTGGCATTGAGTGCTCAGCTGAAGTTGGAGTTGGGGCCTGTTTTAGAGGATGCCCTCACGAAGGGGCTTGCCTTGCATTTTGTCGCGGAAGCTGAGGTCATGCGGGACCGATGGTATTGGACCGATCGCAAACTGGCGACCGTCAATCGCTACTACCGTTTGGCTTTTCAGCCGCTCACACGCCGTTGGCGTCTGAATGTTTCCAGTGAACCTATTTCCGGTGCGGCATTGGCAGGCAGTATTTCACAAAATTTTGAAACCCTGAGTGACGCCCTCGGTGTCATTCGCAGACAGTCAGGCTGGCGGCTTGCCGATGTTGCCGACTTGAATCCAGAGGGACGTCAATACATCAGTTATGCGTTCAAACTGGACGTCTCGCAGTTGCCCAGGCCTTTTCAAATTGCTGCCGGCAACCAAGCCGATTGGAACTTGCAAGTGAGCAGAAGTTTGCGTATCGGTAAAGAGCTGGTGCGCTGAAATGCGCGGCATCAAAACAGCCAAGACCCAACCGTTTGATCAGCGATCAAAGCTCAATCGCTGGTTGGTCCTTATGGGCATAGTGAGTGTCGGGGTGATTGGCATCGGTTTGTTGGTTTTGATGACGCAAGCGACAGGCAATCGCGAGCGTTACAACCAAAACTACGAATGGTTGGTTTTGACCAATGCCGTTGTGGCCGCAGGCTTGCTTGTCACGATTGCTTGGGGCATGGTCCGCCTGTTGCTCAGGCTGCGCAGAGGGCAGTTTGGATCCAGACTGTTGCTCAAGTTGGCCGGCATTTTCGCCTTGGTGGGGGTCATTCCGGGTGTGCTGATTTACGTGGTTTCTTACCAGTTCGTATCACGGTCCATTGAAAGCTGGTTTGATGTCAAAGTTGAGGCGGCACTAGTAGCGGGCTTGAACCTGGGACGAGCCACCTTGGACACCCTCAGTGAAGATCTGGCCAAGCAGGCGAAAGCGGCCGCCACACAATTGGCGGAAACCAACGACATGACGGCCGGTTTTGCCGCAGAAAAAATCAGAACCCAAATGGGTGCAAGTGATGTTGTCATCTGGACGGGCAATGGCCGGATGGTGGCCAGTTCCGGGCAATCGCGGTTTCAAATCAGGGCAGAGCGTCCCAGTGCGCAGCAGCTCAAGGAGGCGCGTCAAAACGGCCGAGCCGTGTGGATCGAAGGGCTGGACGAATCCATACCCGGCGGTGATAAGGGGCGTATCAAGGTGCTGGTGTCCATTCCTCAGCTCAGTTTGGCCTTTGATGAGGATCGTCGCCTGTTGCAAGTCATTCAAGACTTGCCGCCGACCCTGGTGAACAATGCCTTGGACGTGCAATCAGCTTACCGCGAATACCAAGAGCGGGCATTGGCAAGAGAGGGGCTGCGACGCATGTACATCGGCACACTGACATTGAGTTTGTTTCTTGCTGTTTTGGGTGCCATTTTGCTGGCTGTTTTGTTGGGCAATCAACTGGCCAGGCCTTTGTTGCTTTTGGCCCATGGTATGCGACAAGTGGCAGCGGGAGACCTCCGGCCCAAACTGGCCTTGCAAGGCAAGGATGAATTGGGTGGATTGACACGCTCGTTTGCCGACATGACGCAACAACTCTCGGACGCACGTGGCAGTGTGGAGCGTAGCCTGAGCCAGCTGGGTCAGGCACGAAGCAATTTGCAAACGATTCTTGACAACCTCACGGCAGGGGTGATGGTGCTGGATGGACAAGGTGTCATTCAATCAGCCAATCCGGGGGCAACGCGCATTCTGCGTGTGCCCGTGGCGGCCTACGAGGGTCAAGCCATGTTGAAGTTATCAGGCTTGGAAAGTTTTTCCCAAGGTGTGGCCGATCAATTCACACTATTGCGATCTGACAAAGAAGCGCATGAGTTGGACCATTGGCAAAAATCTTTCGAGATCCATGCATCTGGCCAGGGCCTGGCCCAAACGGCCATTACCGTATTGGCACGAGGTGCGGTGCTACCGGATGGCATGCGCTTGCTGGTGTTCGATGACATCTCGGAAATCGTCTCTGCAGAGCGCGCGCAAGCCTGGGGAGAAGTGGCCAGAAGGCTGGCGCATGAAATCAAAAATCCCTTGACCCCCATTCAATTGTCAGCAGAAAGACTGCAGCGCCGGTTGATCGGAAAGCTGGCTGAGCCCGATGAAGCCGTGTTGGCCAAATCGGTCAAAACCATCGTTGATCAAGTGGATGCCATGAAGCGTCTCGTCAATGAATTTCGCGACTATGCTCGCTTGCCCACAGCAGAGCTAAAACCCGTACAACTCAACACATTGATTTCAGACGTGATGGCCTTGTACGCATCTGAACCGAATGACCATGTCAGTCGTGCGCTCATCACCACCGAACTGGACAATGCGTGCCCTGTCATCATGGGGGATGAACAGCAGCTGCGACAAGTCATTCACAATCTTTTGCAAAACGCACAGGATGCATGCGAGGCGCGAGGCAATGGTCTTCAAGATGCGCAAGTTTGTGTTCGCACGGATTGGGGTGCCTCCCGGCATCGGGTTCGACTGACAGTGACTGACAGTGGACCGGGGTTCACGCCCAACATCTTGCAGCGGGCTTTTGAACCCTATGTCACCACCAAGTCGAAGGGCACAGGTTTGGGCTTGGCCGTTGTGAAAAAAATCATTGATGAACATGGTGCCAAAATTGATCTTGGAAACATTCAGGAAAATGGCCTGATCAAGGGTGCTCAAGTGTCGTTATCATTCGCAGTTGTGCAGGCAACAGAGGCGCATGATCAGCCCTCTTCATGAACAGAGACAAGACAGGCATATGGCAAATATATTGGTGGTTGACGATGAGCTGGGCATTCGCGACCTGCTCTCAGAAATCCTCTTTGACGAGGGGCACCAGGTCGAACTTGCCGAAAATGCAGCCCAAGCCAGACAAGCGCGGCAAAACATGCGCCCGGATCTGGTCCTGCTGGACATCTGGATGCCCGACACGGATGGCGTCAGTCTGTTGAAGGAGTGGGCGGCTTCCGGACTGTTGAACATGCCTGTCATCATGATGAGTGGGCACGCCACCATCGATACTGCTGTGGATGCGGTCAAGATTGGTGCTCAAGCATTTCTGGAAAAACCCATCACCTTGCAAAAATTGCTCAAGGCGGTAGAACAAGGCTTGGCACGCGACCAAGTCAAGCAAGCGGTGTTGGCTGCAGCACCCCTGGCACCATCGAATTTTTTGTCCATGTCTTCGCTCCTGGCAGAGTCGAGCATGGCACCAGAAGTACAGCAAAGTTTTGAATTGGATCGCCCTTTGCGTGAAGCGCGGGATGCTTTTGAAAAAGCTTATTTTGAATTTCACTTGGCACACGAAGGTGGATCCATGACGCGGGTCGCTGAAAAAACAGGTCTTGAGCGCACACATCTTTATAGAAAACTCAAACAACTGGGTGTTGACTTGTCACGAAGCAAGCGTCTTGGTTGAATTGCGTTGACGCATGGCAGACGTGGCTTTTTCCTCTGCTATAATTCAAGCTTAGGCCCGGTAGCTCAGTTGGTAGAGCAGCGGATTGAAAATCCGCGTGTCGATGGTTCGATTCCGTCCCAGGCCACCAAATCAACGTCGTAGAAATTCAAGCTTCTACGACGTTTTCTTTTCGATAAAACCCTTTTCCTCGATAGCTCAGTCGGTAGAGCGCCGGACTGTTAATCCGTAGGTCCCTGGTTCGAGCCCAGGTCGAGGAGCCATCTGGGGTGGTGTCGAAAAAAGCACGGAGTGGTAGTTCAGTTGGTTAGAATACCGGCCTGTCACGCCGGGGGTCGCGGGTTCGAGTCCCGTCCACTCCGCCAAAGTGATATCTGCGGGAATAGCTCAGTTGGTAGAGCGCAACCTTGCCAAGGTTGAGGTCGCGAGTTCGAGCCTCGTTTCCCGCTCCAGATGCCGCATGCATCTGGTGATGCAAGCCTCAGTGGAACTGAACAAGCAAGGCTTTTTCGTTGCCGAGGTGCTCAAAGTGCTGCGCCCGCCAACCATCTGCTGGCGGGATGCCCAGCAGGTCGTTTCAAACATGCGTACACACCTGAGCTGCTTCGCGTCATTTTCCCGGCATGATTTGCCCTCAAAATCCGCTTCTGTACGATGAAGATGGAGTTCGTTGAATGACCCCCACAGATTTTTCTCGCCGCCAATGGGTGGCCTCTGCTGTGACCAGCAGTTTGCTTTGGCACGTTGGAGCTCGGGCCAGTGCATACCCTGAGCGAACAGTGCGAATCGTTGTGCCTTTTGCAGCGGGTGCAGGCACGGATGCGATGGGGCGTTTGTTGGCTCAGAAACTCTCGGACTTGCTCGGCGCCAGCGTGGTGGTCGAAAACAGGACGGGCGCATCGGGAGCCATTGGCACACAGCATGTGGCCCAGAGTGTGCCGGATGGTTACACACTCTTGCTGGTGGCGGCTCCATTTACGACAGTGTCTGCTGTTTTGCCGAGTGCAGGCTATGACCCCGTGACCAGTTTTACGCCGATCAGCATGGTGGCACAAGGACCGTTGATGTGGGCATGCAACAAAGATTTGCCGGTTCAAACCTTGGCTGAATTGGTGGCCTATGCCAAAGCGCGTCCGGGGCAACTCAACTATGGTTCAGCGGGAGCTGGCGGTATCAACCATTTGGTTTTGGAGCAATTGAAAGCGCGCACGGGGGTGTCGATTGTGCACATTCCGTATCGGGGCATAGCACCTGCTACGCTGGACATGATTGGGGGACAAATTCACCTGATCACGGGCACCATTCCGGCTTTGGCGCCGTTTGTGCGTGATGGTCGAATCAAGCCCTTGGCGGTAACGACGTCGCAGAGACACCAGGCATTGCCACAGGTTCCTGGGCTGCTGGAGTTGGGTTTGGCGGATCTGGTCGCTTTGAATTACTTCGGCTTGGTCGCACCCAAGAGTACGCCACTCGATGTGACGGAGCGGCTGGCTCAAGCGATTGGCCGTATCTCGGCCATGCCCGATGTGCAGGCGCGCTTCAGGGTGGATGCGCTTGAGGTCGCGCCATTGGGGTCGTCTTACCTTGAGCGATTCATACGCACTGACCTGGATGCCTGGAAAAAAGTGGTGCAGCAGCAAGGCATCAAAATCGATCAGCTCTGAGCGCCTGCATGACCGGGCTGGCAACAAGCGTTTTCAACGAAGCCAGAGCTGTTCTGGATAGACATCAAGGGCGTCCGCGAGACTCATGCGTCAAAAAGCATGTTGTTTTGCATTTGCACAGCACCACTGCGTGCCAGTTCGTCCAGCATCATGTCCAGCCATGCATTCAGGCTATGACCTTGTCCAAAACGCTGGTGAAGTTCTTTCATGTAGGGAACGCTCAAGGCCCATTCGTTGAATTCGACTTTCGAAATTTGGCCCCATTCAAGTAATTTGAACTTGATCAAGACCTTGGTGCCATAGCGGGCATGCCGCTCGGGCTGTCTGGCAAAACCTTCCAGCTTTTGGCGGGCCAGCGCCAATGCAGGCGCGACCTCGGTGAACACCGCGCCATGCCCGGGGATGATGGTGGCCGGGTTCAGTCGCTCGATCAGGTCCAGCGTTTGCCCCACTTCATCAAAGGCTGCCACACCGGCCAGTTCGGGAAACACCACGCCAAAACCGTTTTGCCACAAGGCGTCGGCTGACATGAGCAGGCGGTGCGCCGGGGCAAACAAAATCACCGAATGGGGGTCATGGCCCGGGGCTGCATGCACTTCCCAGTCCATGTCTGCCCAGTGGTGCGTGCAGCCCGGTTGCAGCAGTCCGGTGAAGCGAAAGGGGGGGCAATTTTGGCCGGTGGGCTGATAACTCAAGGCGTCTTCGTTCCAGCCCTGTACGGCATCTGCCAGACCTGGAGGAATCCAGGTGGACAGGGCGGGGTAATGCGCCTGCAGCGCCTGGTTGCCACCGCAGTGGTCGCTGTGCAGGTGCGTGTTGACCAGCTGGTCGAGGGGATGTCCCTGCAAAGCTTGCGTGACCAGGGCGAGGGTTTGCTCCTGATGGGTCACATACCCGCTGTCGACCAGGGTGGCGCTGTGTGCGTCCTGCAGCAAGATGTTGTTGGCCGACAGCCAACCACGTTCGAACACGGTGACGCCGGGCGGCAAAAGGCGGGTATGGGTCATGTTTTATTTCTGGCTGCGCAGGTCACGCCGCAAGATCTTGCCCACGTTGGACTTGGGCAGCTCGTCCCTGAATTCGATGTATTTGGGGCGCTTGTAACCCGTCAGGTTGTCATGGCAGAAACGGGCCACGACCTCTTCGGTGAGCAGAGGGTCGTTGCGCACCACAAACACCTTGATGGCCTCGCCCTGCATTGCGTCCGGAATGCCGATGACCGCACATTCCACCACTCCCGGGCAGGTCGAGATGAGATTTTCCAGTTCGCTCGGGAAGACGTTGAAACCGCTGACGATGATCATGTCCTTTTTACGGTCCACGATGCGTGTGAAGCCCTGTTCGTCCATGATGCCAATGTCGCCCGTGCGCATGAAACCATCGGCGGTGAAAGTTTTGGCGTTTTCCTCAGGCTGGTTGAAATAACCGGGCATCACGTTGGGGCCGCGGATGCAAATCTCGCCCGATGTGCCCAGTGGCTGGCTGTGCCCCGCATCGTCTTTGATGGCGATGTCGATGCTGGGCAGTGGCAGGCCAATGTTGCCGCTGAACACGGTCTGGGTGACCGGGTTGTTGGTGCCGATCGCACAGGTCTCGCTCATGCCCCAGCCTTCAATCATGGCGCTGCCTGTGGCCGCTTGCCAGCTGCGGGCCGTGCCTTCCGATGCGGCCATGCCGCCCGCTTGAGTCAGCTTGAGCGAAGAAAAATCAATGGCCTTGAACATCGGGTGCTGCATCAGGGCGTTGAACAGGGTGTTCACACCGGGCAACACATGAAAGGGACGCTGCTTGAGCACTTCGATGAATTTGGCGAAGTCGCGTGGGTTGGGCACCAAAGTCAGAAAGGAACCCTGTCGCATCGCCAGCAGGCACAGTGTCAGTGCAAAGATGTGGTAAAGCGGCAAAGCCGCCACGTTGTTGACTTTGCGCAGGTCAGGGATGTCGGTCAGCGCGGGCGAAAACCAAGCCTCGGCTTGCAAGATAGCGGCGACAACGTTGCGGTGGGTCAACACAGCGCCCTTGGACAGACCGGTCGTGCCGCCGGTGTACTGAAGGAATGCGGTGTCATCCAGTGATTGCGGCGTCGGACGCAGGGTCAGGTTGCGGCCCTGTGAAAGGGCTTGTTTGAAGGTCGTGACCGTGCGTCCGCCATCCAGCGGCAACTCGAATTCAGGCACCATTTTGGCCAGGTGACGCACGGCAAAGGTCATCCAGCGGCCATACCAGGGGCCCAGCAAGTCACCGATCGACGCCAGCACCACATGCTGCACGCCCGTCTGTGCGATCACGTCCTGCAAGGTGGCCGCAAAATTTTCCAGGATGACGATGGCGCTGGCGCCCGAATCCTTGAGCTGATGTGCCAGCTCGCGGGCGGTGTACAGCGGGTTCACGTTCACGCAGGTGTACCCGGCACGTAAAACAGCGGCCATGGTCACGGCAAACTGGGGCAGGTTGGGCAGCATGATGGCCACCCGGCTGCCCGGGGCCAGGCCCTGGCTTTGCAGCCAGGCACCCAGGGCGGTGGACAGCTGGTCCAATTCCTTGTAACTCATCCAGCGGTTCATGCAGACCGAGAACGGGCTGTCACCATGTTGACGAAAAGCCGTCTCCAGCAAATCGGTCAGGCTTTTGTATTGCTCGGTGTCGATGTCGTGGGGTACGCCGGGGGGGTAATTTTTTAGCCAGATACGTTCCATGTACTTCTCTCCTACTGAGTAAGCATTGTCACCAGCTCCGGTCTGTGCCGTGATCGGGCAAATCCCATGTGTGTGCGATAGAGGTCTCACAGGCGACAAATCCGGGGGCTGGTGAGGTCAAGGTAAAGGGTGCAAAATAAGCGTTAACCCTAGGTCTTGACATGAGCAGCCCCGCCCCACGCCCACCTTTTCGTTTGAGCCAGGTTTTGAGCCGTCTGTGGCAGCGATGGGTCAGGCCCGGAGACCCGCCACCCGGCAGCTCACCCAGCAGGCGTCTGAGAGCATTGCGCTGGGTGCCAATCCGGTCGCTGTCGGCCCGCCACAAGCCACGCATCGAACGGCATCTGCTGGCCCTGGCCCCGCAAGACCGATACCTGCGGTTCGGCTATGCCGCCACCGACGAGCAGATCGGGCGTTACGTGATGGGGCTGAATTTCGAGCGCGACGAGATTTTCGGCGTGTTCAACCGGCGACTGGAACTGGTGGCCATGGCGCATCTGGCCTATTCCATCGACCCGCAATGGGCCACCTGCGCCGAGTTTGGCGTGTCGGTGTCGTCCCATCAGCGCGGTAAGGGACTGGGGGCCCGGTTGTTTGACCATGCGGTCATGCATGCTCGCAACCAAGGCGTGAGCTTGTTGTTCATCCATGCCCTGAGCGAAAACTCGGCCATGCTCAAGATCGCCCGCCAGGCGGGGGCGGCGGTGCAACGTGACGGCAGCGAAAGCGAGGCCTATCTCACCTTGCCGCAAGCCAATCTGGACAGCCAGTTCAGCGGCTTGATGCAGGAACAAATGGCCCAGGTGGATTACCAGCTCAAAATGCAGGCCCAGCAATTTCGGGAGTGGTTGGCCACCTTGCAAGAGATTCGGCAAGGTGTGCGTGAGGCCCGCCACAAATCCTGAGCTCGGCCATGCGCTGGGCTGTCATGTGAATCCGCTATCCTAGAGGCCTTGCAACAACCGCATGTCCTGCACTTTGTGACTGTGTCAGACCCTTATCCTGCGCGCCCAGCCGAGCGCGAAGACAAGCGCAGTTTTCTGCAAAAACTCGCTGAATTCATCCATCCCGGACCAGACTCCACCGACGAATTGATCGAAACGCTGGCCGAGGCAGAGGACAACCAGATCATCAACGCCGAGAGCCGCCTGATGCTGGAAGGCGTGATCCGCATGGCCGATATGCGGGCGGGTGATGTCATGGTGGCTGCACCCCGCATGGACTTGCTGAACATTGAGGCCCCGTTTGAGCAATTGCTGCACCAGGTGATCGAGACCGCGCATTCGCGTTTTCCGGTCTACGAAGGCAAGCGGGAAAACATCATTGGTATTTTGCTGGCCAAAGATCTGCTGAAGTTGCAGCGAGCCCCTGAGCTGAACATTCGGGCCCTGCTGCGACCTGCCGTGTTTGTCCCTGAAAGCAAGGCCCTGAATGACCTGTTGCGACAGTTCCGTGACAACCGCAACCACCTGGCCATCGTCATCGACGAGTTTGGCCGCACCGCAGGTCTGATCACCATCGAAGATGTGTTGGAACAAATCGTGGGCGAGATCGAGGATGAATTCGACATCGCCGATGACGAGGGCGATATTTTTGGTTTGCCGGATCGCAGTTTCCGCGTCAGCGGTGACACGTCGTTGAATCGTGTCAGCGAAGCCTTTGGGGTGAATTTGCACAAAGCCCGAGAAGACGCTGAAGGTCCGGACTTCGACACCATTGGAGGACTGATTGCCCACGAAATGGGCCATGTGCCGCGTCGGGGTGAGCAGTACATTTTGGCGGGCCTGCAGTTTGTGGTCCTGCACACCCGGGCGGGGACCGTGCGCTGGTTCAAGGTTTTTCCTGCGGCCCCTGCACCAGGGAATCCTGGATGAAGTTCGGTCAGCAGCCTGCGCGCAGGTTTCAAACCCTGTGGCCTGCTTTGGCAGGTGCCTTGCAGGCCATGTCCATCGCCATGCCCGGCAGTGGCCAAGCACAGGGTTGGTTGCAGGTTCTGAGTCTGGCCATGCTGGCTGCTGGGCTGGCTGGCTTGGCCCGCAATGCTGTGTCTGGCCGCCCAAGCGTCCAGCAGGCCGCTTGGTTGGGCGGGGTGTTTGCCACGGGCTGGCTGGCGGGCTGTTTTTGGTGGTTGTACGTGTCCATGCACCATGTGGGGGGAATGCCCGCGCTGCTGGCGGCTCTGGCGGTGCTGGCACTCGCGGCATCATTGGGGCTGTATTACGCTGCTGCAGCGGCCACCTGGCTGGCTTTGGCGCGGGGCCTGACAGCCCATCGGCCCGGCCTGGCCAGCGCCTTGTTTGCCGCCTTGTGGACCTTGGCCGAGCTCATGCGCGGTCGCTGGCTCACCGGCTTTCCCTGGGGAGCCGGGGGTTACGCACACGTGGACGGCATGCTGGCCGCTTGGGCACCCTGGATCGGCGTCTACGGCATGGGTGCCATTGCCGCCTGGCTGGCCATGCGCCTGGCCCTGGCAGGCTGGCGGCTGCACGCGCTCAGGCCCTTGGTCGGTGTGGCGCTGGCCTCCTGGGGCCTGCAGGCCTGGGTGCCGACCTTCACGACCTCGGCTGGACTGGCGCAAGTCGAACTTCTGCAAGCCAACATTTCCCAAACTGACAAGTTCCAAGTGGGCAGTGGCGTGCGAGATGCGCTGCAGTGGTACGACGCCCAATTGCGCAGCACCCGCCAGCCCTTGGTGGTGGCACCGGAAACCGCGATTCCCCTGCTGCCACACCATTTGCCCGAAGGCTATTGGACCGGTTTGCAGCAGCATTTCGCTCGTTCAAACATATCGATGGCTTTGGTCGGGCTGCCCCTGGGCAACCTGGCCGAGGGTTACACCAATTCGGTGGTCGCCCTGGGGCCCGAAGGCAGCGCCCCTTACCGCTACAACAAATCGCACTTGGTGCCTTTTGGCGAGTTCATGCCGCCGGGCTTCGTCTGGTTCATCCGCATGATGAACATCCCGCTGGGTGATTTCCGCTCGGGCGGCTGGCGGCAACCCTCGCTGGTCTGGCAAGGCCAGCGTCTGGCCCCCAACGTCTGCTACGAAGACTTGTTCGGAGAGGAGTTGGCCATCCGTTTCCGGGATGCGGAGCAAGCCCCCACCGCCTTGGTCAATGTGAGCAACATCGCGTGGTTTGGCGACACCCTGGCGGTCGACCAGCATCTGAACATCTCGCGCCTGCGGGCCATGGAACTGGGACGCCCCATGCTGCGCGCCACCAACACGGGGGCTACGGCCATCATTGACCACATGGGCCGCGTCACGCAACAGTTGCCGCGTTTCACACGGGGCAGTTTGACCGGCACGTTTGACGGTCGACAGGGTCTGACGCCCTATGCACGCTGGGCTGCCAACTGGGGCTTGTGGCCGCTTTGGTGTTTGTGCTGTGCGGTGGTGGCGCTGACCCTGTGGCGTCGTCGGGTGCGCTGACCCGGCACAGGGGCGGTCGCTGCAAATTCGCCAGCTTGGACAGGATTGGGGCATCCTCTGCCCTCGGGGCGAAGTCGGCCACTTCACGCCAGACTGGCTGAACAGCAAAGACCGTAAAATCGAGGGTTCGCGCCAGTGCATGGTGCCCACTCAACCTATAAGCCAGCTTGCTGCTGGCCGCCTGAGTCCATGTTGACCTTCCAGCAAATCATTCTCAAATTGCAGCAATACTGGGACGCCCAGGGCTGTGCTCTACTCCAGCCCTACGACATGGAAGTTGGCGCGGGCACCAGCCACACCGCCACGTTCTTGCGCGCCATCGGCCCCGAGCCATGGAAAGCCGCCTATGTGCAGCCCAGCCGCCGCCCCAAAGACGGCCGCTACGGCGAAAACCCCAACCGTTTGCAGCACTACTACCAATTCCAGGTGGTTTTGAAGCCAGCGCCCAGCAACATCCTGGAGCTGTATTTGGGCAGCCTGGAAGCCTTGGGTTTTGACTTGAAGAAAAACGACATCCGTTTTGTCGAAGACGACTGGGAAAACCCAACGCTGGGCGCCTGGGGCCTGGGCTGGGAAGTCTGGCTCAACGGCATGGAAGTCACGCAGTTCACCTATTTCCAGCAAGTGGGCGGCATCGACTGCAAGCCGATCACAGGCGAGATCACCTACGGCCTGGAGCGCTTGGCCATGTATTTGCAGGGCGTGGACAACGTCTACAACCTGAAGTGGACCGAGACCATGAGCTATGGCGACGTGTACCACCAAAACGAGGTCGAGCAGTCCACTTACAACTTCGAGCACTCGGATGCTGATTTCCTGTTTGTGGCCTTCAGCGCCCACGAAAAACAGGCGCAGAACCTGATCGTTCAGCAGCTGGCGCTGCCCGCCTACGAGCAAGTGCTCAAGGCCGCGCACACCTTCAACCTGCTGGACGCGCGTGGCGCCATCAGCGTGACCGAGCGCGCCGCCTACATCGGCCGCATCCGCAACCTGGCCCGCAGCGTGGCCCAGAGTTATTACGAAAGCCGCGAACGTCTGGACTTCCCGATGGCCCCGCGTGAATGGGTTGCCCAAATGCCCAAGAAAGCCGCGTGAGGGAGAAACGACATGACGACACAAAATTTGCTGGTGGAATTGTTTGTGGAAGAGCTGCCGCCCAAGGCGCTCAACAAGTTGGGTGCGGCGTTTTCGGGCGTGCTGGCCGAGCAACTGAAGGCCCAAGGCTTGGCTTCGGCCGACGCGGTGGTGACGGCCTTTGCCTCACCCCGCCGCTTGGCCGCGCATGTGACCGCCGTAGCCGCGCAAGCCGCCGACAAGGCCGTGCAGCAAAAGCTGATGCCCGTGGCCGTGGGCCTGGACGCTGCGGGCAACGCGACACCGGCACTTCTGAAAAAACTGCAAGCTCTGGGCGCCGATGTGAGCGACCCGGCTGCGGCCGTGGCCGCGCTCAAGCGCGCCCCGGACGGCAAGGCCGAGGCGCTGTTTTACGACAGCCTGCTGAAAGGCGCTTCGCTGCAAGCGGGCCTGCAAAAAGCTTTGGAAGAAGCGCTGGCCAAGCTGCCCATCCCGAAGGTCATGCAGTACCAGCTGGAAACCGATTGCGAGCTTCCAGGCTGGAGCAGCGTGAATTTTGTGCGCCCCGCGCACAGCCTGATCGCCCTGCACGGCAGCGTCGTGGTGCCGGTCAAGGCGCTGGGCCTGACGGCTGGCAACAGCACGCAAGGCCACCGCTTTGAGGCCAAAGTCTCGCCCGTGGTCTTGCCCCACGCCGACCAATACGACGAAGTGCTCAAGCGCGACGGCTCGGTGATCGCCAGCTTTGCCGAGCGCCGCGCCGAAATTGTGCGCCAGCTGCAAGCTGCGGCTGCCAAGGTGGGTGGTGGTTGCCAACCGATTGAGGATGACGCCCTGCTGGACGAAGTGACCGCGCTGGTCGAGCGCCCGAATGTGCTGACCTGCCAGTTCGAGACCGAGTTTTTGGGCGTGCCGCAAGAGTGCCTGATCCTCACG
The DNA here is from genome assembly GCF_003063435.1 of Limnohabitans sp. 2KL-1. GTDB lineage: Bacteria > Pseudomonadota > Gammaproteobacteria > Burkholderiales > Burkholderiaceae_C > Limnohabitans_A. The sequence goes on from NZ_NESL01000006.1 coordinate 27,758, forward strand.
ATGAAGGCCAACCAGAAATACTTCCCTTTGATCGATGCGTCGGGCAAATTGACGAACCGTTTTTTGGTGGTGAGCAACATCAGCCCCGACGACGCCTCGTTCGTGATCGGCGGCAACGAGCGCGTGGTGCGCCCGCGCTTGGCCGATGCCAAATTCTTCTTTGACCAGGACCGCAAGAAAACGCTCGAATCACGCGTCGAAGGCCTGTCTAAAGTGGTCTATCACAACAAGCTGGGCACGCAAGGCGAGCGCATGGCGCGGGTTTGCGCCATCGCCAAGGCGATTGGCCAGCAAGTGGGTGGCGACGCCCTGGCCGCGCAAGCCGAACAGGCGGCCCGCCTGGCCAAAACCGATTTGCTGACCGACATGGTGGGCGAGTTCCCTGAGCTGCAGGGCATCATGGGCGGCTACTATGCCCGCCACGATGGCCTGTCCACCGAGGTGGCCGAGGCGATTGAAGACCACTACAAGCCGCGCTTTGCGGGCGACGAGTTGCCGCGCAACAATGTGGGCCTGGTGGTGGCGCTGGCCGACAAGCTCGAAACCCTGGTCGGCATGTTCGGCATTGGCAACGTACCCACGGGCGACAAAGACCCGTTCGCGCTGCGCCGCCATGCTTTGGGCGTGATCCGCATGCTGATCGAAAAAGACGTGGCTTTGGGCTTGCCGGAGTTGCTGGCCCTGTCTGCCCCCGTGTTTGGCGACAAGATCAGCGGTGGTGCAGACGCCTTGATCGACTTCATCTACGACCGCCTGTCCGGTAGCTTGCGCGAGCAAGGCTACAGCGCCCAAGAAGTCGACGCCGTCATGGCCCTGCGCCCGGCCCGTCTGGGTCAGGTCAGCCAGTTCCTGTCGGCCGTGCGTGCCTTTGCCGCCCTGCCCGAGAGCCCCGCGCTCGCCGCAGCCAACAAGCGCATCGGCAACATTCTGAAGAAAGCCGGGGAGGTGGACGCGCATGTGAACACTGCCTTGCTGCAGGAAGACGCCGAGAAAAACCTCTACGCCGTCATGCAAAAGCTCTTGCCTGAGTCGCAAGCGCAGTTCCAGGCAGGCGACTACACCGCCAGCCTGCAGACGCTGGCCGCGCTGCGCGCCCCGGTCGATGCCTTCTTTGACGATGTGATGGTCAACGCCGAAGAAATGGACTTGCGTCTGAACCGCCAGGGCTTGCTCAAAAGCCTGCACGTGGCGATGAACCGCGTGGCCGATTTGTCGCGTCTGGCGGCCTGAGTGCCTGATCCCGCTCCGCCATGAACACCCACCTAAAACTCGTCATCCTGGACCGCGACGGCACGATCAACCGGGCCAGTGACGAGTTCGTCAAATCACCGGACGAGTGGCACCCCCTGCCTGGCGCGCTGGAGGCGATCAGCCGCCTGAACCATGCCGGTTTTCATGTGGTGCTGGCGACCAACCAGTCGGGGCTGGGTCGGGGCTTGTTTGACATGGCTGCGCTCAACGCTGTACACAGCTGCATGCTCAAGACGCTGGCCGCATCGGGGGGGCGCATTGACGCGATTTTTTATTGCCCGCATGCGCCGGACGAAGGCTGCACCTGCCGAAAGCCCGCTCCGGGGTTGCTGCATCAAATTCAAGAGCGTTACGGTATGGAACTTCAAGGCGTTCCTTATGTGGGCGACAGCCTGCGTGACATGCAGGCCGCGGAGTCGGCCGGGTGTGCGCCGCATCTGGTCAAAACCGGGCGACATCCCGATGTGACAGCTTCGTTGTTGCCGCAGGACTTTCCTGTCCAGACGCAGGTCCACGCCGATCTGGCCGCTTTTGTGGATCACCTGCTGCGGGTCACGCCTGCCGCCGATGCCGTGGTCTGATGTGCCTTCACTGAATCCTCACGCCGCATGAATTTCATTCGCTCTCTTGTCCATATCTTGTGGATGGCCATCACTGTGGTGCCTTGGGCGCTGTTCGTGGTTGTCATCTCTTACTTTGTCAGCAGCACACGCTTGTACTGGATTTGTGCCGCATGGCTGCGTCTGGCGGTGAACAGCGGCACCTGGATTTTGGGCATTCAAAACCGCATTCAGGGCATGGAAAACCTGCCTCAAGGCAGCAAAGACCCGGCGGTCTTGCTGGTCAAGCACCAGTCCACCTGGGAGACCTTTGTCATGCCCGCGATCATGCCGCACCCGCTGGCCTATGTGTTCAAAAAAGAGCTGCTCAGCGTGCCGTTTTTCGGCTGGGCCATGGGCCGTCTGGACATGATTCACATCGACCGCAAGCAGCGCTCGCGCGCTTTTGCCAAGGTGGTTCAGCAAGGCCGCCGCCTCATGGAAGAGGGCGTGTGGGTGATCATGTTTCCGGAGGGCACGCGCATCCCTCGGGGCCAAAAGGGCGAATACAAAAGCGGCGGTGCCCGTCTGGCCATTGCAGCGGGCGTGCCGGTCATTCCAATTGCAGTCACGTCGGCGCGTTGCTGGCCGACCCGAGCGTTCGTGAAGACGCCCGGTGTGGTGGACATCTCGATCGGTAAAGCCATCTCCAGCGAGGGGCGCAGTGCCGATGAGCTGATGCTCGAAGCCGAGACCTGGATTGAGTCCGAAATGCACCGCCTTGACCCCGATGCTTATCCGGAATCAGTGGCCCACTGAGGCGTGTGGCGGGCAAACCATGCGTGCGCCTTTGCAATTTGTATTGGATTTTTTCACGGGGGGAGATCCCGTGATGCCAGCGTCCGGTCGTGCGTCCGGGCCTGCACAGGCCATACCCACCACGCCAGCCCTGTTGCCACGGGATGCGGATGCGCCGCCGTCAGACCACCGTTCTCCTGTTGTTGATTCGGGCTTGACCGGAGGCGCGCATGTGCTTGCCTCTTCTGGCTTCACCCACCCCGCAGCCAATCGCCATGCGCAGTTGCAAGAGGTGCGGGTGTCTTACCGTTTTGAGCGCTCGCGCCGCAAGAGCATCGGCTTCATGGTGGGTGCCGATGGCTTGGTGGTGCGCGCGCCCAACTGGGTGCCGCTGCGCGAGGTGGACGCCGCCGTGCAGGAAAAAGGGGCCTGGATCGTGGCCAAGCTGCAGCAGTTCAAGGAGCGGCAGACCGAGCAATTCCAAAAAGCCATCGAGTGGCGCCATGGTGCCGAGGTGCCTTTTTTGGGGCGCACGGTCCAGCTGTGTGTGCTCGAGCGCGGCGTGGGCCGGGTGTTGGGGCAAGACATTCCACCGGATCAGGTGTTGCCCGTCACAGTGCCGCCAGGGGCTTCGGTGACCCAGGTGCGCGATGCTGCGCAGGTGTGGCTCAAGAAGCAGGCCAAAGCTTTGTTTGAGCAGCGTCTGCACCACTTCGCGCCTTTGTTGGGCGTGCGCTGGCAAAAGCTCAGCCTGTCAAGCGCCAGCACGCGCTGGGGCAGTGCCCGCACGGATGGCCATATCCGCTTGAACTGGCGCTTGATCCACTTGCCGATCAGTCAAATCGACTATGTCGTGGTGCATGAACTGGCGCATCTTCGGGAGATGAACCACAGCCCCCGTTTCTGGGAAACCGTGGGCGAGGTCATGCCGGACTACGCACAGCGGCGCAAAGCCCTTCGGCAAGCGCCTGTGGACTTGGCTCAGGATTGAGCGGTGCTGAAACGGTAAATGCCGTCGGCACCGCGATGGCGTGCCAGTCGGCCAGCCAGCCAAAGCAAATTCAGATGGGCCACGGCTTCGCCCACGGCAAAGGTGGTCTGGTGGACATCCAGAGCGCGTCTGAAAATCAAAGGCAGTGCATCGTGCGCGCTGAGCGCCTGCTGGCTGCAGGCTTCCAGCAATTCGCTCAAACGTTCGTCATGGTGGGCGCGCAATTGCGCAATGCGGTTGGCAGCCCCTTTGAATGGCCGCCCGTGCGAGGGCAGGATCAGCGTCTCGTCCGGCAGGTGGGCCATTTTGTCCAGCGAGTCCAGAAACAGCTGCAGCGGGTTGCTGTCGGGCTCCATGGCGTACACGCTGACGTTGGTGGAAATCGAGGGCAGCAACATGTCGCCGCTGATCAGCAGCTGGTTGTGGGCATCGTGCAAAGCCATGTGCTCAGGTGAATGGCCAAAGCCGCTGATGCATTGCCAGGTTCGCTCGCCGATTTTGACCGGTGCACCCGCCATGAGACGCACGAACGTGGGCGGTATCTTGGGCACCATGCTGGGGTAGTAGCCCACGCGTGAGCTGACCACGGCCAATTCGTCGGGTTGGGTCCAGCCGTGGGCGGCAAAGAATTTCACGGTCGCATCGCCACCAAAGTTGGATTGACCGCTGCAAGCCAGCATGGCCGATTGGTATTCGCTGGTGCTGATCCACAAAGGCGCTTGCCAGCGTTCACACAGCCAATGCGCCAGGCCCATGTGATCCGGGTGCATGTGGGTCACCAGCACGCGCAAGATGGGCAGACCTTGCAGCAACGCTTGCTCAACCTGCAACCAGGCCTCTCGTGTGGCCGGGTTGTCGATCCCGCAGTCCACCGCCGTCCAGCCCTCTTGCATCACGCCCGCTTGTGTGGGGTGGGGCATGCGGTCGCGCAACAACCACAAATTGATGTGGTTGAGCGCAAAGGGCAGGCCCATGCGCAACCAAAAAATGCCCGGTGCCACCTCGGTGACTGAACCCGAGGCGGGCAACTGTTCGCCCAGGGGGTAGTGCAGCGGTGGGGGTTGGACGCTGGCCTCTGGTCGATGCATCACGGGGGCTGTGGGCAATGTGGACATACGTCAGGTGGTTTGGGTTAGCATTCGGATCATTGACGTTAACGTTAACGTCAAACATGAAATCACATTCTAGGGGGCGGTTTTTGACCCAACTGTCTCCGTTGCGCAAGCAAGCTAAGGACCCTCCACGCCATGGCGAACACGTACACGATCAGCGATCTGGCCCAGGAATTTGACCTGACCACCCGCGCCATCCGTTTTTACGAAGACATGGGCCTGCTGGAGCCCGAGCGCTCCGGTCCGGGTGGGCGCAACCGGGTTTATTCGGCCAGGGACCGCACCCGCCTGAAACTGACGCTCAGGGCCAAACGCCTGGGCTTGTCGCTCACCGAGGCCAAGGACCTGATCGACATGTACGACAGCCCGCGTGACACGGGCCCTCAGCTCAAGAAATTTCTGGTGGTGCTGGCCGAACACCGCCGTCAGCTCGAATCGCAACTGGCCGACCTGCAGGCGACGCTGGACGAGGTCAAAACCCACGAAAAAGAGACCCGCAGTTTGCTGAATAAGGCGTCCAAAGCCACAAATCCCGGTTGAATCCGGCGCAGACAAGGCGTGCATTCTGGTGTTCTCCTGATTGACGTTTACGTAAACGTCAATTAAAGTCTTGCCCTGAACTGCTTTCAGGACTCCATGTGACCACAGCCCCATCTCCTCATGAGCGCGTAGCCCTCAGCCTGGCCCGTCAAGGCATGATGACCCACTTGGGCGTGCGCTTGGTCTCGGCCACGCCCGGGCAGGTTGAGTTGGCCCTGCCCTACAGCGACAAACTGACCCAGCAGCAAGGGGGCTTCCATGGTGGCGCCATTGGCGCACTGGCGGACATTGCCGGGGGCTACGCTGCTCTCACGGTGGCACCCGAGGGCATGGAGGTGGTCACCGTGGAATACAAAATCAATTTTCTGAACAGTTTGCAGGGCGGCGAAATTCGCGCCATCGGCAAAGTGATCAAGGCGGGTCGCCGCGTCATCGTCACGTCGGCAGAAGTGGTACACATCGATGCCGATGGCAAAACATCGCCCTGCGCGGTGATGCAGCAGACCGTGGCACCCGTTCCCCAAACGTATTAACCCCTGTTTCAAGCCGCAGCACAGCGCGCTGAACCCCAAAAGACCCCCACAAGGAGACCCCATGAACAACCTGCCCGGCCTGAATTTCCAACTCGGTGAAGACATCGACGCCCTGCGCGACGCGGTGCGTGACTTTGCCCAAGCCGAAATCGCCCCCCGCGCCGCCGAGATTGATCGCAACGACCAGTTCCCGATGGACCTGTGGCGCAAGATGGGCGATCTGGGTGTGCTGGGCATCACCGTGGGTGAGGAATACGGCGGTGCCAACATGGGCTATCTGGCGCACATGATTGCCATGGAAGAAATTTCGCGTGCCAGCGCCTCTGTGGGCCTGAGCTATGGCGCGCACTCCAACCTGTGCGTGAACCAGATCAAGCGCAATGGCACACCCGAGCAGCGCGCCAAATACCTGCCCAAGCTGATTTCTGGCGAGCATGTCGGGGCCTTGGCCATGTCCGAACCCGGTGCAGGCTCGGACGTGCTGAGCATGAAGCTCAAAGCCGAAGACAAAGGCGGTTATTACCTGCTCAACGGCTCCAAGATGTGGATCACCAACGGTCCCGATGCCGACACCTTGGTGGTGTACGCCAAGAGCGAGCCAGAACTCGGCGCGCGCGGCGTGACGGCCTTTTTGATCGAAAAAGGCATGAAGGGTTTTTCCATCGCGCAAAAGCTCGACAAGCTGGGCATGCGCGGCAGCCACACGGGCGAGCTGGTGTTCAACAACGTCGAAGTACCCGAAGCCAACATCCTGGGTGGTCTGAACAACGGCGCCAAGGTGCTGATGAGCGGCCTGGACTACGAACGCGCTGTGCTCACGGGTGGCCCGTTGGGCATCATGCAGTCCGTCATGGACAACGTCATCCCCTACATCCACGACCGCAAGCAGTTTGGCCAAAGCATTGGCGAGTTTCAGCTGATTCAGGGCAAAGTGGCCGACATGTACACCGTGCTGCAAGCCGGTCGCAGTTTCGCCTACACCGTGGCCAAAAACCTCGATCTGCTGGGTGCCGAGCATGTGCGTCAGGTGCGCAAAGACTGCGCCAGCGTCATCCTCTGGACGGCTGAAAAAGCCACTTGGATGGCAGGCGAGGGCGTGCAGATTTTCGGCGGCAACGGCTACATCAACGAATACCCGCTGGGTCGCCTCTGGCGCGACGCCAAGCTGTACGAAATTGGTGCGGGCACGTCAGAGATTCGCCGCATGCTGATTGGCCGAGAGCTGTTTGCCGAAACCTGCTGAAGTCGTCTGTCACACAGCGCAAGGCCAGTGCGGCGACAATCCGACCATGACCTCTTCACTGCAAAACCTTCTGGACAACAACCGCCAATGGTCTGAGCGCATGGTGCGCGATGACCCGGCTTTTTTCTCGCGCCTGGCCAACCAGCAAAACCCCAAGTATTTGTGGATCGGCTGCTCCGACAGCCGCGTGCCCGCCAACCAGATCACCGGGCTGGACCCGGGCGAGGTGTTCGTGCACCGCAACGTGGCCAACGTGGTGGTGCATTCCGACCTGAACGCCCTGTCGGTCATCCAGTACGCGGTGGACGCGCTCAAAGTCGAGCACATCATGGTGGTTGGGCATTACGGCTGCGGTGGCGTGCTGGCCACGCTGCGGGGCATGCGCGTGGGCCTGGCCGACAACTGGCTGCGCCATGTGCACGACGTCAAGGTGCGCCACCGTCGCCGCCTCGATCACCTGACGGTGCCCGAGCAAGAAGATGCTTTGTGCGAGATGAACGTGATCGAGCAGGTGGGCAACGTGGCCCTGACCAATGTGGTGCAAGACGCCTGGTCGCGCGGACAAAAGCTCAGCGTGCACGGCTGGTGCTATGGCATCAAAGACGGACTGGCCAAAGACCTGGGCGTGAGCATGAGCGGCGCGCACGAGGTGGTGGACGTGTTCCGCAACGCCTTCAAGCGCTACCCCCGGGGCGTCTGAGCGCCGTGTGCTCATGAGCTTGGCCGAACTTCTGGAGATGGGCAGTTATGCGGTGACCGTGTTCGGTCTGCCCTATGCGGCCTGGGCCTTCTGGGTTGAGCAGCGCAAGGAGCGCGAGAACGAAGAAGAAGAGGCTTACCAGCACCTGTCGGACGCCTACAACGATTTCCTGAAAGTGGTGCTGGACCACGCTGATCTGCAGCTGCGCACCACGCAGGCTCTGCCGAACCCGACGCCCGAGCAGCGCGAGCGCATGATGACCATCTTCGACATGCTGATCGCCTTGTTCGAGCGGGCCTATCTGATTGCGTATCGCGCGGAAATGAGCGCCACCGAACAGCGGCGCTGGAACTCCTGGGACGACTATATGCGCGAGTGGTGCAGGCGTGACGATTTCCGCCAAGCCTTGCCCCTCATGCTGCGTGGCGAAGACCCCGACTTCGTGGCTTATATCCGCCGCATTGCCGAAGAAGAAACCGGCGAACACCTCATCATTGCCGACATCCACCAAAACACTTGAAAGGCCCCACCATGTCACTCGATCCCATCGTCATTGTCAGCGTTGCCCGCACACCCATGGGCAGCTTCCAGGGCGACTTCTCCGCGCTGGCCGCCCACGACTTGGGCGGCGCGGCCATCAAAGCCGCTGTCGAGCGCGCAGGCATCAGCTCTGAGCTGGTCACCGAAGTGCTGTTTGGCAACTGCCTGATGGCGGGCCAGGGCCAGGCGCCTGCGCGTCAGGCGGGCTTCAAAGGCGGCTTGCCCAAGAGCGCGGGCGCAGTCACGCTGTCTAAGATGTGTGGTTCCGGCATGCGTGCGGCCATGTTCGCGCACGACATGCTGGTGGCGGGCACGCACGATGTGCTGGTGGCCGGCGGCATGGAAAGCATGACCAATGCGCCCTACCTCATGCTCAAGGGCCGAGGTGGCTACCGCATGGGTCATGACCGCATCTTCGACCACATGATGCTCGACGGCCTGGAAGACGCTTACGAGCCCGGCCGCAGCATGGGCACCTTTGGCGAAGATTGCGCGGCCAAATACAGCTTCACCCGCGCCGAGCAAGACCACTTTGCCACCACCAGCGTGCAGCGTGCCAAGGCCGCCACCGAGTCGGGCGCGTTTGCCACCGAAATCACGCCTGTGACGGTGAAAGACCGCAGCGGCGAGCGCGTGGTGTCCATTGACGAAGGCCCGGGCAAAGTCAAACTCGACAAGATCACCAGCCTCAAGCCCGCCTTCAAAAAAGACGGCACCATCACCGCCGCCAGCAGCTCGTCCATCAACGACGGCGCGGCCGCGATGGTGCTGATGCGCGAGAGCACCGCCGCCAAGCTCGGCTGCAAACCGCTGGCCCGCATCGTTAGCCATGCCACCCACGCGCAAGAGCCCGAGTGGTTTGCCACTGCCCCCGTGGGCGCGACCCAAAAGGCGCTGGCCAAAGCCGGTTGGAAAGTGGAAGACGTCGACCTGTGGGAGGTCAACGAAGCCTTTGCCGTGGTGCCCATGGCGCTGATGAAAGAGCTGAACGTGCCGCACGACAAGGTCAACGTGAACGGTGGTGCCTGTGCTTTGGGCCACCCCATCGGTGCATCCGGTGCCCGCATCATGGTCACCCTGATCCACGCGCTCAAGGCGCGAGGCCTCAAGAAGGGTCTCGCCACGCTGTGCATCGGCGGCGGCGAAGGCACGGCTGTGGCGTTGGAGTTGGTGTGAATTCGGTTTCCGTAGGTCGGAGCTTCAGCTCCGACATCTGCCTGCAAAGGTTTCATGTCGGGGCTAAAGCCACCGACCTACAGCTGGACTGCCGCGCTTCGCTCTCAGTGACGAATGGAGATGCCTCATGACCACCGTCCTCCTCATCGGCGCATCCCGCGGCATCGGCTTTGAATTGGCCCGCCAATACCTGGCCGACGGCTGGCGCGTGATCGCCACCGCCCGCTCTGACGATGGCTTGGCCCGGCTCAAAGCCCTGGGCGCACAAACCCTGCGCCTTGACGTGGCCAACCCGGCCAGCAACTCGGGCCTGTCCTGGCAGCTCGATGGCGAAAAAATCGACCTGGCCATTTACGTGGCGGGCGCGATGGACCGCAACAATGCCAGCACCCCGCCCACCCGCGACAGCTTTGACGCCGTGATGCACGCCAATGTGATGGGCGCGATGCAGGTCATTCCCCAGATCGCGCCCATGGTGCAAGAAACGCAAGGCGTGATCGCTTGCATCAGCTCCATCATGGGCAGCATGCACGAAACCACCAGTGGCAATGCCGCGCTTTACCGCGTGAGCAAGGCGGCGCTCAACATGGTGGTGCGCTGCACGCAAGCCGAGCAGCCCGACGTGACCGTGCTGGCCATCCACCCCGGTTGGGTGCAGACCGACATGGGCGGCGCGCAAGCCCCCCTCACGCCCGAGCAAAGCGCAAGCAGCCTGCGCCAAACGCTGAACCACATCCTTGAACATCGCGACCCGAAACACCGGGGTGCATTTTTGAACCACGACGGCCAGAGCCTGCCGTGGTGACCCGATAAAGAAAGACAGACATGCTGCTGACCCCCGACCAGGAAATGATCCGCGACGCCGTGCGCGACTTTGCACAACGCGAACTCTGGCCCCGCGCCGCGGAGTGGGACAAAAAGCACCACTTTCCCAAAGGTGTGCACAAGGGCCTGGCCGAGCTGGGTGCGTATGGCATTTGTGTGCCCGAAGAACTGGGCGGGGCGGGCCTGGACTACGTGACGCTGGCGCTGGTGCTCGAAGAAATCGCGGCCGGTGACGGCGGCACCAGCACCGTCATCAGTGTGACCAATTGTCCCGTGAACGCCATCTTGATGAAGTTTGGCAACGCACAGCAAAAGAAGCAGTGGCTCGAACCTCTTGCGCGTGGCGAGATGCTGGGCGCGTTCTGCCTGACCGAGCCGCATGTGGGCAGCGATGCTTCGTCGTTGCGCACGACGGCGGTGAAAGACGGCGACAGCTACGTCATCAACGGGGTCAAACAGTTCATCACCAGTGGCAAGAACGGGGACGTGGCCATCGTCATCGCCGTGACCGACAAGGGCGCAGGCAAAAAAGGCATGAGCGCTTTCCTCGTGCCGACCAACGCCCCGGGCTATGTGGTGGCGCGCCTGGAGGACAAGCTGGGCCAGCACAGCAGCGACACCGCACAGATCAACTTCGACAACTGCCGCATCCCGGCTGAGAACCTGATTGGCAAAGAAGGCGAGGGCTATGGCATTGCCCTAGGCGGTCTCGAAGGCGGGCGCATCGGCATCGCCGCGCAGAGTCTCGGCATGGCCCGCAGTGCGCTCGAAGTGGCGATTGACTACGCCAAGCAGCGCGAAAGCTTTGGCACCCCCATCTTCAACCACCAGGCCGTGGGTTTCCGCCTGGCCGACTGCGCCACGCAGCTTGAAGCCGCGCGCCAGCTGATTTGGCACGCGGCCAGCCTGCGCGACGCGGGACGCCCTTGCCTCAAAGAGGCCGCCATGGCCAAGCTGTTTGCCAGCGAGGTGGCCGAAACAGTTTGCTCGGCCGCCATCCAGACCCTGGGCGGCTACGGTTATGTGAGCGACTTCCCGGTCGAGCGCATCTACCGCGATGTGCGCGTGTGCCAGATTTACGAAGGCACCAGCGACGTGCAGAAAATCATCATCCAGCGCGCACTTTGATGTGGTGACCGGGCGGTTGCCCCCGGCCGCTCACGTATGATTTCGGCTTATGAATATCATCATCCTGGGCGCGGGCCGCGTGGGCGAAAGCGTCGCTGAAAGCCTGGTCTCCGAGCAAAACGACATCACCGTCATTGACCAGGACCCGGCACGCCTGCGCTTGCTGGAAGAGCGCCTGGACCTGCGCGGCGTGGTGGGCAATGGCATCCAGCCTTCGGTGCTGCAAGAGGCGGGTGCCAAGGATGCCGACATGCTGATCGCCTGCGCCGCGGCAGACGAATCGAATCTGGTGGTCTGCAAGATTGCCCACGACCTGTTCAACGTGCCCACCACCATCGCCCGGCTGCGTTCGCCCGAGTTCAATGAAGGCGATGAACTGCTGGGCAAATCGGGTTTCGCGGTGGACCATGTGATCTGCCCGGAAGAGTCGGTCACCCGTTACATCGAGCAACTCATACAGTATCCCGAGGCCTTGCAGGTGCTTGAATTTGCCGAGGGCCGGGTCAGCCTGATCGTGGTGCGCGCCGCGGTCGATAGCCTGCTGGTGAACCACACCATTGCCGAGTTCCGTGACCGTTTGCCCGATGCCCAGATGCGCGTGGTGGCCCTGTACCGCCAAGACGCCCAGGTCGACGCCGCGCCCGAGACGCGCATCCTGCCCGGCGACGAGGTCTTTGTGCTGGCCGACACACGCAAGATCCGCATCGTGCTGGCGGGTATCCACAAAACCGACAAACCCGTGCAACGCCTGATGCTGGCTGGGGGCGGCAAAGTGGGCTTGCGCCTGGCGCGCATTCTGGCCAACCAGTACGACGTGAAGCTGATCGAGCGGGACAAAAAGCGCTGTGAATACCTGGCCAGCCAGCTGCCCTCGAGCACACTCATCCTCAACGGCGACGGTGCCGACGAAGACTTGCTGCACGAAGAAAACGTGGGCGAGATGGACCTGTTTCTGGCGCTGACCAGCGACGACGAAGACAACATCATGTCCGCCATGTTGGCCAAGCGCATGGGCGCGCGCCGCGTCATGGCCCTGATCAACCGCCGCGCTTACGCTGACATGATGCAGGGCAGCACGATCGACATCGCGATCTCGCCCGCGCAAACCGTGATCGGCGAGCTGTTGGCGCATTTGCGCCGGGGTGATGTGGCGGCGGTACACAGCTTGCGCCGGGGCGCGGCCGAAGCGCTGGAGGGCATTGCGCGCGGCGACCTCAAAACCTCCAAGCTGGTCGGGCGACGCGTTGAGGAAATCAAGCTGCCCCCGGGCGTGAGCATGGGTGCCATTGTCCGGGGCGAGGGTAAAAAGTCCGAGGTGCTCATGCCGCACCACGACACCCTGATCGAGGCCGACGACCACATCATTCTGTTCATCCCCAACAAGCGCGATGTGCGTGCGGTGGAAAAACTGTTCCAGGTCAGCGCGACCTTTTTCGGCTGATGCTCAAGACCTTTTTCCCCGTGCTGTCGCTGATGGCGCGCATCCTGCTCGCGTTTTCGGTCACCTTTCTGGTGCCCGGCATCTGGGCCTGGTTTGAAGACCACCGCGACCTGCAGTGGATCTGGCTGGCGGGTTTCGGTCTGACGGCCGTTAGCGGTTTGCTGTTGGCGGCCATCACCCAGCGCCATCGGCGCGAACTGCTGGCCAAGGACGGCTTCTTGCTGGTCAACCTGGTGTGGCTGGTGTTGCCCGCCTATTCGGCCTTGCCGCTCATGTTTCTGGTGCCCGAGATCACCTGGTTCAAGGCCTACTTTGAAGCCATGAGTGCGCTCACCGCCACCGGGGCCACGGCCTTGTCGGGGCTGGACCATTTGCCGGTGTCGGTCAACATCTGGCGCTGCTTTTTGCAGCTGATCGGTGGCCTGGGCATCATGCTGCTGGTGGTGGCGGTGCTGCCTTTGCTGGGGCTGGGCGGTGTGCAGCTGTACAAGGCCGAGACCCCCGGCCCCATGAAAGACACCAAGTTCACCCCTCGCATCGCCGAGACGGCGCGGGGCCTTTGGGGCGTTTACTTCTTGTTTTCGGGCGCGTGTTGGCTGGCCTACCGCTGGGCCGGCATGAGCTGGGCCGATGCCTTCATGCACATGTGCACCACCATGGGCCTGGGTGGTTTTTCTTCGCATGACGCCAGCTTTGCGCACTTCAATTCGCCCCTCATCGAAATGGTGGCCATCGTGTTCATGACGCTGGCGGGCATCAGTTTTGTGCGCTACTTCGTGGTGCTGCGCAGCCTGTCGCTCAAGCCCGTGACCGGTGACCATGAAATCCGCACCTATTTCGCGGTGCTGGTCTTGTCCACCCTGCTGCTCTCCGCCTTGTTGCTGGCCCATGGTGTGTACACCGATGTGCCGCAGGCTTTGCGTGCCAGCGCTTTCCATGTGGTGTCGCTGGCCACCACCACCGGCTATGCCGCCACCGATTACGCCCTGTGGCCTGTTTTTGCACCGGTCATGCTGATGTTTCTGGGCTGCTTCGTGTCGTGCGCGGGCTCCACGGGCGGCGGCATCAAGATGGTGCGCATGATTTTGTTGATCAAGCAGGCCCGGCGCGAGCTGGTGCGCATCATCCATCCGCGTGTGGTCAACCCGGTCACCTTGGGCGGCGGCGTGTTGCCCATGTCGGTCATGACGGCGGTGCTGGGCTTCATGCTGATTTATGGTGCCGCCACCATGGGCCTGAGCATGTTGCTCTTGCTCAGCGGCATGGACATCGTCACCGCGTTCTCGGCGGTGATCGCCACCGTCAACAACATTGGCCCCGGGCTGGGCGAGGTGGGGCCGTCGGGCAACTTCGGTGGTCTGAGCCCGTTTCAGCTGGGCGTGTTGACGTTTGCCATGCTGCTGGGCCGACTTGAATTGTTGTCGGTGCTGGTGCTGTTCAGTTCACACTTCTGGCGTAAATAAACCCGGCTCTTTTGCCGTTGACACGAGGAGACACACATGCCCATCACCAAAGGATTCCAAGCCCTCGTGGACGAGGCCATGGCCCAGGTCACCACGCACAGCGTGGATGACGTCCGCGCCCGCTTGAGCGACCCCCAAGTCCAGATCGTGGACATCCGCGACCCGCGCGAGCTGGAACGCGAGGGCACCTTGCCGGGCGCCTTGCTCGCGCCCCGGGGCATGCTCGAATTCTGGGTGGACCCGGCTTCGCCCTACTTCAAGCCCGTGTTCGCCGACGAAAGCAAACAGTTCATCCTGTTTTGCGGCGCAGGCTGGCGCAGCGCCCTGGCCACCAAAACCCTGCAAGACATGGGCATGACCAACGTGGCCCACATTGACGGCGGTTTTGCTGCCTGGAAAAAAGCCGCCGCTCCCACCGTCACGCTGGAGCAGCACAAGGCCGAAAGCGCCTCGCGCAAAGGGCATTGATGCTGTTTTCCTGTAGATCGGAGGCTTCAGCCTCGACGAACTGGGCGGGTCCAGCATGTCGGGGCCACAGCCAGTGACCTACAGCCCTGCCTGAAGCTGCCGACAAACCAAATCCATGAATTTGACCCCCTGCCCCTGTGGCCGCACCACCCCTAAAGGCCAAGCCCTGAGTCTGGCTGACTGCTGTGGCCCTCTGCACGACGGCCTGGCCGCGTCCGATGCCGAGCGCCTGATGCGCTCGCGTTACAGCGCCTTCGTGCTGGGCAACGTGCCGTATTTGCTCGCCACTTGGCACAGCAGCCACCGGCCTGTCGAACTGACGCTCGAAGCCGGGGCCAGATGGCTGGGGCTGGACATCAAACAGCACCGCGTCACGGGCGCTGACACGGCAGAGGTCGAATTTGTGGCCCGCTTTCGCGTTGGCGGTAAGGCCGTGCGCCAGCACGAACGCAGCCGCTTTGTGCGCGAGGAGGGGCGTTGGTTTTATGTGGATGGCGATGTCCTGTGATGGGGCACTTCGTACAGCTCGAGCGGCAGTCCGTCGGGGTCGGCAAAAAATACAAAGCGCTGTCCTGTGTATTCATCGGTGCGGATGTCTTCGACGGCGATGTTTTGGGCAAGCAGGTGTTGCACCCAAGCGGTGACGCTTTCGACGGCAAACGCCAGGTGGCGTAGACCTCGCGCTTCAGGGTAGCTTGGGCGAGGTGGCGCGCCTTTGAAAGAAAACAGCTCGACTTGAGCGCCATCCGGCAACACCATGTCCAGCTTCCAGGACGCACGTTCAGCTCTGAAGTTTTCAGCCAGTACCTTCAGGCCCAGCACTTGGGTGTAAAAGTGTTTGGACCGTTCGTAATCTGAACAAATGATGGCGGCGTGGTGGATGCGAAGCAGGTTGGGCATGGTGAGCGCTTTGGTGGTCAATTTGAGGTCGTAGTTTGCCTTGAAGCGATGGCTTTATGATCATTGGCATGAACTTTGAAGCCATTTTGTTTGACTGCGACGGCGTGCTGGTGGACAGCGAAGCCATCACCTGCGGCGTGCTGCGCGACATGTTCGAAGAGCAGGGCTGGCGCATGACGCTGGCCGAGTGCATGCAGCGCTTTGTAGGCCACACGGTCAAAAGTCAGCGTGACACCATTGAAGCGCACACAGGCGTGCCGTTGACCGACGCTTGGCTGGAACAGTTTTTTGCCCGGCGCAATGAGCGCTTGACGCAAAGCATCACCGCCATCGACGGCGTGCACGAAGCGGTGGCGCACCTGCACGACCACTGTCAGGGCCGCATTGCCGTGGCCTCCGGTGCCGACCGCTTCAAGGTCGAAATGATGCTCAGGCAAGTGGGGCTGATGGATTTTTTTGAAGGCCGGATTTTCAGTGGGCATGAGATGCCGCGCAGCAAGCCGCACCCCGATGTGTACCTGGCCGCAGCCGCGCACCTGCAGATCGACCCGGCGCGCTGTCTGGTGGTGGAAGACACCACGGTGGGCATCACGGCGGGCGTGGCCGCAGGAGCCACCGTGTGGGCCTATGCCGCGCCGCCCGCCGAGCATGCGCCGCTGTTGCAGGCTGGGGCGCACCGGGTGTTCACCGGCATGCACGCGCTACGTCTGGCTTGAGCCCGGATTGACGGGCGTTTTTCACGGCAACCTGGCCAGCCTGAACTCCTCAGGCGTTTGCCCCGTCCAGCCTTTGAACGCCCGCATGAAACTTTTCTCGTTCTGAAAACCCACCTCGGTGGTGATCTGTTTGATCGGGCGTTGCGTGCGCAGCAGCAGGTCCATGGCCAGGTCGCGTCGTACCGCGTCTTTGAGTTGCTGCAGGCTGGCCCCTTCTTCTTTGAGTTGGCGGTGCAGGGTGCGCGCCGAGAGGTTCAGCCAAGCGGCCAGGTCGTCGGCGTTGCGGCTGTGCTCGGGGTGTTCGGCCAGGGTCTGGCGTACCTTTTCCACCAGCAGGCGATCGCGCCGGTAGGGGCGTACCGTGAGCAACAAGGCGCGTTGCAGCATGCGTTGCAGGGCGGCCTCGTCGCGGCGCACCGGCAGGCTCAGGTAACCCGCGTCGAACTGCAGGCTGTGCGCTGGGCCGTTGAATTGCGTGGGGCCGTCAAACAGTACGCGGTAACTGTCCGCGTGGGACGGTGGGGCAAAGCGCAAGCTGGTTCGCAGCAGCGGAATGCGCGAGTCGGTCAGCCAGCACGCCACGCCCAATGCATTGCGCAGTACCGACACCACGGCAAATTCCTGCAGTGCACCCAGAGGCCGGTGCTCTTGCAGCTGCAAATGCGCCACGCCGGATTCGGTACTGACTTGCAGGTGAATGTCGTCGGTCAGCAGGCCGTGGTGGCGGCACCAACGCTGCAGCGCGACGCCCAAGGTGGGTGCGGTCAGTGAGGCACGCACCAGCATGCCGTAGCTGCCCCAAGGCAGGCGACGGCTGAACCAGCCCAAAGCCTCATCGTCCAGCTCGCGCATGGCGGTGGCCGACAGCCACTCCATTTGCAGCGCGGTGATGCGGGCATCGTCTCGGTTCAGTAAGTTTGGCGCAATTTGTGCCTCGGTCAGGGCAGGCATGGGGTCCATGTCGCGCTGGGTGTAGGCCTGCACAATGGCTTTGACAAAAGCCATTGGCGTCTCGGCACGACCGGTGAGGGGCGGGTGAAACGGGGCGGGCAGTGCATGGTCCATGTGGCTTGAAATTGTGGCACGATTTGCAACCCAATTGACGCCACAAGACACGCAAACGGGCCTAAGCTGGCAGGCATTGCACATTCGATGCGCCCTAGGACCGGGTCCGACGGGCCACAGCCAAGGAAGACACATGACTGTTTTGCACTCCCAACTGAACCCGCGTTCAGCTGATTTTCAGTCCAACGCCTCCGCCATGCGTGGCTTGGTCGATGACCTGCGCATCCACCTGGAGCGCGTGGCCCAAGGCGGTGGCGAAGGCCCCCGCGCCAAGCACACCGCCCGGGGCAAGCTGCTGCCGCGTGACCGCGTGCAAATGCTGCTCGACCCCGGCACGCCTTTCCTCGAAGTTGCACCGCTGGCTGCGCTCAACATGTACAACAACGACGCGCCCAGCGCGGGCGTGATCGTGGGCATTGGCCGCGTGAGCGGGGTGGACTGCATGATCGTCTGCAACGACGCCACGGTGAAGGGCGGCACCTATTACCCGATGACGGTGAAAAAGCATTTGCGTGCCCAAGAGATCGCACAGCAAAACCGCCTGCCCTGCATTTATCTGGTGGACTCGGGCGGTGCCAACTTGCCCAACCAAGACGAGGTCTTCCCCGACCGCGACCACTTTGGCCGCATCTTCTTCAACCAGGCCAACATGAGTGCTTTGGGCATTGCCCAGATCGCGGTGGTCATGGGCAGTTGCACAGCAGGCGGCGCTTATGTGCCCGCCATGAGCGACGAGACGATCATTGTCAAGAACCAGGGCACCATCTTTTTGGGTGGCCCGCCCTTGGTCAAGGCCGCCACGGGCGAAGTGGTTACCGCCGAAGATTTGGGCGGTGGCGACGTGCACACCCGTCTCTCCGGTGTGGCCGATCATCTGGCGCAAAACGATGTGCACGCGTTGGCATTGGCCCGTCAGGCCGTCAACAATTTGAATGCGCAAAAGGCCCCGAACATCGCCACGCACGCGCCCGTGCCACCCCAGTTCGACGCGCAAGAGCTGTATGGCGTGATCCCGACCGACACTCGCAAACCTTTTGATGTGCGCGAAATCATCGCCCGCATCGTCGATGGCTCCGAGTTCGACGAATTCAAATCGCGCTTTGGCACCACCTTGATTTGCGGCTTTGCCCGCATCGAAGGCATGCCGGTGGGCATCATCGCCAACAACGGCATCTTGTTCAGCGAGTCGGCTTTGAAGGGGGCGCACTTCATCGAGTTGTGCTGTCAGCGCAAGATCCCGCTGGTCTTCTTGCAAAACATCACGGGCTTCATGGTCGGCCGCAAATACGAAAACGAAGGCATTGCCCGCAACGGCGCGAAGATGGTCACGGCCGTGGCCACGGCCGCTGTGCCCAAGTTCACCATCATCATTGGCGGCAGCTTTGGCGCGGGCAACTACGGCATGTGCGGCCGCGCCTACAGCCCCCGCTTCTTGTGGATGTGGCCCAACGCACGCATCAGCGTCATGGGCGGCGAGCAGGCGGCCAGCGTCTTGGCCACGGTCAAGCGCGACGGCATTGAAGGCAAGGGCGGCCAGTGGAGCATGGAAGAAGAAGAAGCTTTCAAAGCGCCGATCAAGCAGCAATACGAAGATCAGGGCCACCCTTATTACGCCACCGCCCGCATCTGGGACGACGGCGTGATCGACCCGGCCGACACGCGTCGTGTGCTGGCGCTGGGCCTGAGCGCTTCGCTGAATGCCCCGATTCCCGAGACGAAATTTGGACTTTTCCGCATGTGATGTGTATGGTTTTGTAAAATCATACACATTCAGA
Organism: Limnohabitans sp. 2KL-1; assembly: GCF_003063435.1. Lineage (GTDB taxonomy): Bacteria > Pseudomonadota > Gammaproteobacteria > Burkholderiales > Burkholderiaceae_C > Limnohabitans_A. The sequence continues at coordinate 46,962 of NZ_NESL01000006.1, forward strand.
AGGTTTCCAAATGCGCACCAACATCGTGATCGACGACAAGCTCATGGCCGACGTCATGGCTTCGGGGGATTTCAAGACAAAGAGGGAAGCGGTCGAAGAGGGCTTGCGACTGCTCAAGCGCAAGAAGGCTTATGCAGCGTTGTTGGCCGCGCGTGGCACTTTGTTTTGGGACGACTCCGACGAAGCCTGGGCCAAGGCGCGCGAAGAGCGGCAACTTGCAGAGACCGTGCAAGAACCTGTTGCAACTTATGCGGTCAAACCCGCCGTTGAAGTTCGAAAACCCCAAGCAGGCGCTGAAGCCAAGCGGCGTGGGAAAGGCAAGTCAACATGATTTTGCTGGACGCCAGCGTACTGATCGATCACTTTCGAGGCACGATCAACCCACAGACCCAACAGTTAAAGCGCTGGCTCACAGGGGAAGATGGGCCGCCCGACATTGGCGTAGCCGATCTGGTTATTTTTGAAGTGGTACGAGGCTTCTCCACAGCCAGTGCCCAGGCCCGGGCGCGGGACCTCCTGCTGGACTTGGAGGTGGTGGAAATTGGTGGCCTCGACAACGCCCTGCAGGCGGCCACACTCTATCAACGGTTGCGCCAATCTGGCCGCACCGTGCACAGCCCCATCGACGTGCTGCTGGCCAGTTACTGCATGACCCACGGCCACACGCTGCTGCACCGCGACGCAGATTTTGAATCACTCAAAACCTTGGGAGGGCTGGATACATGGCCACACTGAGCACGTCATCCAGCCCCTGGCATGTCCACTTTTTGCAACTGGCCCGCTACAACCGCTGGGCCACGGGCCGTTTGTTGGACGCGGTGGCGGTCTTGCCCGAGACCGACTACCGGCGCGATGTAGGCCTGTTTTTCAAAAGCCTCCATGGAACGCTCAACCACTTGCTCGTTGGCGAGCACATGCTGTGGTATCCGCGTTTTGCCAGAGGCGTGTTACCGGTGTTGGCCCTGGATGCCGAAATCGAGCCTGACCGTGAACGCTTGGCGCAGGCGCTCAAAGGCGGTGCAGTTAACTGGGTGCAACTGATTGGCACCTGGCCTGTCGAGCGTTTTGATGGCCAACTGAGCTACACCACCATGCGCGGTACGTCTGCCCATTTGCCATTTGCCGCCACGCTGGCGCATGTGTTCAACCACGCCACCCACCACCGTGGCCAGATCACGGCGGCCCTGACCGCCATGGGCCAGCCTTGCCCGGAGCTGGACATGGTGTATTTCCTTCAGACAGAACAGGCCCCCCAAGCATGAGCAAAGCCCTGAACATCTCCACCCAAGGTGGCGTGCAAACCATCACGCTGTCGCGCCCCGATGTGCGCAACGCCTTCAACGACGAGGTCATTGCCGAGCTGAAAAACGCTTTTCTGGCGGTGGCTCAAGACAGCGCCGTGCGCTGCGTGGTGTTGGCCGCCGAGGGCCCGGCTTTTTGCGCAGGCGCAGACCTCAACTGGATGCGCCGCATGGCCGACTACACCCGGGCCGAGAACCTGGCCGATGCGGGCGAGCTGGCTGCCATGCTGCGCGCCATCTACGAGTGCCCTCAGCCGACCATCGCCCGCGTGCAGGGCGATGTGTATGCGGGTGGCATGGGTTTGGTGGCGGCGTGCGACATGGCGGTGAGTGTGGATGCAGCGAATTACTGCCTGAGCGAAGTCAAGCTGGGCCTGATTCCGGCGACCATCAGCCCCTATGTGATCCGCGCCATGGGCGCACGCGCAGCGCACCGCTACTTTTTGACGGCCGAGCGCTTTGGCGCGGCCGAGGCGCACCGCATTGGCCTGGTGCACGAGGTGGTCAGCGCCGATGCGTTGGACGCGAAAGTGGCCGAGTTGACGCAAGCGCTGGTGAACGCTAGCCCCCACGCTGTGCGTGCCTGCAAGAAGCTGGTGCAGGACGTGGCCGAACGCGAGATCAACGACGCGTTGGTGGCGCAGACGGTGGCGGGTATCGCCGACATCCGTTCAAGTGTAGAGGGCAAAGAAGGCGTGCAGTCTTTCTTGCAAAAACGCAAACCTAATTGGTTGGGCTAAGGAAAAAACATGTTCAAAAAAATACTGATCGCCAACCGTGGCGAAATCGCCTGCCGCGTCGCGGCCACTGCCCGCCGGATGGGCATCCAAACCGTGGCTGTCTATTCAGACGCCGACGCTGGGGCCAAGCATGTGCAAGCCTGCGACGAAGCGGTGCATGTGGGCGGCAGCGCCCCCAAGGACAGCTACCTGCAGTGGCAGCGCATTCTGGACGCCGCCAAAGCCACGGGGGCCGAAGCCGTGCACCCCGGTTACGGTTTTTTGAGCGAGAACGAAGACTTCGCCAAGGCTTGCGCCGCAGCCGGTCTGGTGTTCATTGGTCCGCCCGCTTCGGCCATTTTGGCGATGGGTTTGAAAGCCGAGTCCAAGCGATTGATGGAGTCGGCCGGTGTGCCGCTGGTGCCCGGTTACCACGGGGCCGACCAAGACCCGGCGCTCTTGCAACGTGAGGCCGATCGCATCGGTTACCCAGCCCTGATCAAGGCCAGTGCGGGCGGTGGCGGCAAAGGCATGCGCGTGGTCGAAAATTCTGACGACTTCGCCGCAGCGCTGGCGAGCTGCAAGCGCGAAGCCATCAACAGCTTTGGCAGCGATGCGGTGCTGATTGAAAAGTACGTGCAGCGCCCGCGCCATATTGAGATCCAGGTGTTTGGCGACACGCAGGGCAACTGTGCGTATTTGTTCGAACGCGATTGCTCGGTGCAGCGCCGCCACCAAAAGGTGCTGGAAGAAGCCCCAGCCCCCGGCATGACCGAAGCCCTGCGCGCGCAAATGGGTGCAGCTGCTGTGGCCGCAGCCAAGGCGGTGAACTATGTGGGTGCAGGCACGGTGGAATTCATCGTCGAGCAAACCGCGTACGACCAGCCCGAGTCGATGAAGTTCTTTTTCATGGAGATGAACACGCGCTTGCAGGTGGAGCATCCCGTGACCGAAGCCATCACTGGGCTGGACTTGGTGGAATGGCAACTGCGTGTGGCCAGTGGCGAGCCATTGCCCTTGCAGCAAAGTGAAATCCGCATGACGGGCCACGCCATCGAGGCGCGCATTTGCGCCGAAAACCCGGACAACAACTTTTTGCCCGCCACGGGCACGCTGCAGGTGTACCGCAAGCCGCAAGCCAGCAGCTTCGAACGTGACACGATCCGCATCGACGACGGCGTGCGCGAGGGCGACACCATCAGCCCGTTTTACGATTCGATGGTGGCCAAGCTGATCGTGCACGGCGATACCCGCGAGCAAGCACTGGCCCGCCTTGATGTTGCGCTGGCCCAGACTCACATCGTGGGCCTGAACACCAACGTGCAGTTCTTGCGCCATGTGGTGCGCAGCGAGGCGTTTGCCACCGCCAAGCTCGACACCGCGCTCATCCAGCGCGAAGCCGCCGTCCTCTTCAAACAAGAAACCGTGGGCCTGCCCGCTGCCGTGGCTGCGGTGGTGGCGCACACATTGCACGCTGAAAAAGCCTTGCAGGGCGCAGACCCCTTCAGCCGCCGCGATGGCTGGCAGTCGCACGGCCTGGCGCAGCGTCGCTTTGAATTTGTCTGGCAAGACCAGCCGCGCTCGGCCCGTCTGAACTATTTGCATGACGGCGCTTTGAGCCTGTCGATGGAAGGCGATGACGCCAGCGCTGGCGTGCTGACATTTGCCGCCGATGGCGCTGGCCTGTGGGTGCAGTGGGGTAGCGCCCCACGCCGCTTCAGTCAGCTCGACTGGCAAGGCGAAACCGCGCACCTCTTCACGCCCCAAGGCGCAACCCGCATCACCGTGCTCGACCCGCTGGCGCACGCCGGAGAAGCCGCGCAAGAAGGCGGTCGCCTCACGGCCCCTATGCCCGGCAAGGTGGTGTCCTTTGCCGTGAAGGCCGGAGACAAAGTCAAAGCGGGTCAGCCGCTGGCGGTGATGGAGGCCATGAAGATGGAGCACACCATCAGTGCTCCGCAAGACGGCACGGTGGCCGAGCTGCTGTACGCACCCGGCGATCAGGTCACCGAGGGCGCGGAGCTGCTCAAGCTGACTGCGTGATGGGCCGAGGTGTTACCCCAGCGGTCATCGCGAGCGCAGCGTGGCGATCCAGTTGATTCGATCGCTGTAGGTCGGAGCTTCAGCTCCGACATGGTGCACCGCGAACCGCATGTCGGGGCTGAAGCCGCCGACCTCCTGGATGACAACCTGGGTGACACGCCGGGTATCCCTCTGCTGACAAAATCCGAGCATGAACATCACGATCTGTTTTGATAAGTTGCCGCCCGAGCCTTGGGTGCAGGGCTTGCAGCAAGCCTTCCCGCAGGCCAGTGTGTCTGCCTGGGCACCCGGTGCGCCCGTGGCCGACCACGCCATTGTCTGGGCCCCTCCTCAGCAGTTCATCGACGAACAGCGCGGCCTGAAAGCCCTGTTCAACATCGGCGCAGGCGTGGACGCCTTGCTGCAGCTGAAATTGCCGCCAAGCCTCAAGGTGGTGCGCCTGGACGACGCGGGCATGTCGGTGCAGATGGCCGAATACGTGTGCCATGCGGTGATCCGGCACTTCCGAGAGTTCGATGGTTACGACGCCGACACCCAAACGGGCAAATGGTCGTACCGCAAGCCGCGCAGCAGGGCCGACTTTGCGGTGGGCGTGATGGGCCTGGGTGTGTTGGGCGAGCGCGTGGCCAAAGCGCTACAGGTGTTTGACTTTCCGGTCAACGGCTACAGCCGCAGCGCCAAAAACCTGCCTGGCATCCGCTGCTTCAGCGGGGCGCAGGGCTTGCCAGAATTCCTGGCCGCCACACGCGTGCTGGTCAACCTGATGCCGCTCACGCCCGAGACCGAAAACATCCTCAACCAGTCCACCCTGTCGCAGCTGCAAAAGGGTGGTTACGTCATCAACGTGGCCCGGGGGAGGCATCTGGTTGAAGAAGACCTGATTACCCTGATCGACAGCGGTCATCTGTCCGGGGCTACGCTCGATGTGTTCCGCACCGAGCCACTGCCTGCTGAGCACCCGTTTTGGCGTCACCCCCAAATCATCGTCACGCCCCATACCTCGGCCCGCACCCTGCGCGAAGAAAGCATCACTCAAATCGTGGGCAAAATCCAGGCCTTGCAGCGCGGCGAAGCCATCAACGGTGTCGTCGACCCCCAACGCGGTTATTGAGCAGAAAGATAAACACCATGGCCCTTCCTTTACGCGTTCAGCTCATCGACGTCGGCCCCCGCGACGGTCTGCAAAACGAAAAACAACCGGTGCCTGCGTCGGTCAAGATTGAACTGGTGCACCGCCTGCAAGCCGCAGGCCTGACCGAGATCGAGGTCACCAGTTTTGTTTCTCCGAAGTGGGTGCCGCAGATGGCCGACAACGCCGAGGTGATGGGCGGCATCACACGCCAAAACGGTGTGCGCTATTCGGTGCTCACGCCCAACCTGCAAGGCTTTGAAGCCGCACGCCTGACGAAGCCCAACGAGATCGTCGTCTTTGGCGCGGCCAGCGAAGCCTTCAGCCAGAAGAACATCAACTGCTCCATTGCCGAAAGCATCGAGCGCTTCGCCCCCGTGGTGCAGGCGGCACTGGCCGCAGGCATCGCGGTGCGGGGTGCCATGAGTTGCACGGTGGGCTGTCCTTACGAGGGCGATGTGGCCCCCGAGCGCGTGGCGTATCTGGCGGGTCTGATGAAGCAAATCGGCGTGCAGCGCGTGGACGTGGCCGACACGATTGGCGTGGGCACGCCGCTCAAGGTGCAAAAGGCCATTGAGGCAACGCAGCAGCACTTCGATGTGGACCACATCTGCGGCCACTTTCATGACACCTACGGACAGGCCTTGTCCAACACGCTGACGGCACTGCAGATGGGCGTCTGGAATTTCCAGTCGTCTGTCGCGGGCTTGGGCGGTTGCCCTTATGCCAAGGGAGCCACAGGCAATGTGGCGACCGAAGACGTGGTCTACCTGCTGCACGGCATGGGCATTGAAACCGGCATCGATCTGGACAAGCTGATCGATGCAGGTGCGTTCATCAGCGATTTTCTGGGCCGCCCCTCCGGCTCGCGTGTGGCCCGGGCCATCCTCAACAAGCGGGCGGGCTGAACCATGTGCGGATCAGAACTCCATGCCTTGCCTGAGGGCGTTCAACGCGTGGCCCGTGTGTTGCAGGACGCTGCGCACCCACACGCCCCGGTCATGCTCGATGGTGCAGCCCGCACCGCGCAAGAAGCCGCCGATGGCTTGGGGGTGCAGCTGGGCCAGATTGCCAAGAGCGTGATCTTCAAGCGCAAGCAAGATGGCTTGGCCGTGCTGGTGGTGGCCTCGGGCGACCGTCGGGTGGACGAGAAGAAAGTCTCTGCCCTGGTGGGCAAAATCGGCCGTGCCGATGCCGATTTCGTCAAAGCCCAAACGGGCTTCACGATCGGTGGCGTGTCACCCGTGGCGCACCTGAACCCGCCAGTGACCTTGCTCGATCAAGACCTGTGGCGCTTTGACGTGGTCTGGGCAGCGGCCGGGCATCCGCATGGCGTGTTCCAGTTGCAGCCCGAAGACCTCCAGCGCCTGACCGGCGCGCCGGTGGCCGATGTGGCCCAGGCAGAAGCCAGAACGGATGAGGTCACCGCATGATGCGCCGCTTCCAGAAATTGGCCGAACGTGCGGCGCAGGTGCTGGCCGAAGCGGTTCCGCATGTGCCTTCGCCTTGCGTCTCGGTGTGCGTGATGCATCCGCAGACCGGCTTGTGCGAAGGTTGTTTGCGCACCCTGTCTGAAATCGGTGACTGGAGCCGTTTGCCGGACGATGCCAAGCGGCAGGTCTGGCAGCGCATTCAGGTGCGCCTGTCATCGGTCTCGTCGAACTGATCCCGCCGCGTCAGTCGCTGCGCTCCACCACGATCAACACATTGCAGGGCGACTCTTCCACCAGCGACTTGGCGGTGGAGCCACTCCACCAGCGGCGCAGCAGGTTCTTTTCGTGCTTGTGGCCCACCACCAGCAAGTCCGCCGACACCTGCTCGGCGTGGCTGGTCAGCGCCTTGATGACTTCGCCTTTGAGAACAGCCCCTTGTGCGGCAAAACCCATGGCTTTCAAGGTGGCCACGCCTTCATTCAGTTGCGCTGTCAACTGCTGCTCCATGGCCGCCGTGTTGGTCGAGGTGTAATAACCCATTTCCATCGATCCCACATCCAGGGGCGTGGGCACCACCGCCACCAAGGTCAGCTGGGGCTGCCCCCAATGCGCCAGTTCCCTGATTTCCAGCAGCGCTTTTTGCCCGCTGGCCGAGCCGTCGTAAGCCAAAATGATGTGCTTGTACATGGAGCCTCCTTGTGTGACGGGCCCGCTGGCCTGGGTGTCATGGACTGCGCCTGAAAGAACAGGCTTGCTGGAAATTTTACGGACAAGCCCGATCCCGCAAGTCAGTGTTGACCCTATAGACTGTGTACCGTCACGCACCGAACCCAAGCCATGAAAACGATTCACTTTTACCTGGACTTCATTTCTCCTTATGCTTGGTTGGCTTTTGACGCCTTGCCCAAGGCGTTGCAAGGCATCAGCCACAAGGTGGTGCACAAGCCGGTGTTGTTTGCCAGCATGCTCAAACACCATGGGCATTTGGGTCCCGCCGAAATCAGCAGCAAACGCGACTGGACTTACCGGCAGGTGTTGTGGCTGGCCCGGCAGCAAGGAACGACCTTGCAGTTGCCTGCCATGCACCCGTTCAATCCCCTGGGTTTGTTGCGCTTGGCCACTGCCTGCGATGCCGATGGCGAGCCCAATCGATTTGTGTGTGAAAAGCTGTTTCAGCATGTCTGGTGCACGGGGCTGGACGCCGCGGATCCGGAGCGTTTGCTGCAGTTGAATGCGCAATTGGCACCGGGACGCGATCCCGTGAGTGCCGAGGTCAAGCAGGCGCTGCAAGCCCACGCCGATGAGGCCATTGCACTTGGCGTTTTTGGGGTGCCAAGCTTTGTGGTGGATGACCAACTGTTTTGGGGTCAGGACGCATTGCCCATGCTGCGTGCGTATTTGAAGGGCGATCCCTGGTTTGATGGTCCCGATTGGCATGCGCCGGCGCAGTGTCGGGTGGGCATTCGCCGTTGAGTCAGTCAGTGGTCGACTCTTGGGCTTCCCAGCGGTTCATGAGCCAGGCGTAGACCACGACGACGGCCAGAAAAATCAGGATCGAGCCTTGTGCCGCCATCCAGAAATGGAAAGGCCAGCCCCACACTTCAAATGACAGACGGCGCGCAAAAAAACCAGGACCGAAACTGGCGGCAGCCCAGACCAACAGCAGGACAACCGTCAAACGCCGTTGGCGTGTTTTCAGTGCAGGGGAGGGCGTCGGAATTTCGACCATGTCCAAGCATAGGGGACAAAGCGGTCCATCTTGCGCTCAGTGTTTTCCCTTGGCCTGCGTGGTCAAACGTATTGTTACAAGGGTTTTTACTTATTTTTCCGACGGTGTTCCAGATAAATTTCCTAGGGTTTAACCCCTTGAAAAGGGTATTTGAAGGGCAACCGCCCACTGAATCAAAGGGTTAACCCTTGCGCTGTAAGCTGGCGTTGGATAAGCGTCAGAAGCGGGTCAGAGCCAGCACCAAGAATCGCAGCAAGTCTTCATGTTGGAGACTGCATTTTTTGGAGACAGCTTATGGCTACAACAGTAGACCGCCCGATGTCGGCGGAAGAGAAGAAGGTGATTTTTGCCTCTTCTCTGGGTACCGTGTTTGAGTGGTACGACTTTTACCTGTACGGATCGCTTGCCGCGATCATTGCAAAACAGTTCTTCAGTGGTCTGGACGAAGGCTCTGCCTTCATCTTCGCGCTGCTGGCGTTTGCTGCCGGTTTCATCGTGCGTCCTTTCGGCGCGCTGGTGTTCGGCCGTTTGGGCGACATGATCGGTCGCAAGTACACCTTCCTGGTGACCATTTTGCTGATGGGTGCATCCACCTTCATCGTCGGTATCTTGCCTAACTACGCCAGCATCGGCGTGGCCGCTCCCATCATCCTGATCTGCTTGCGTTTGCTGCAAGGCTTGGCACTGGGTGGTGAGTACGGTGGTGCTGCCACTTATGTGGCCGAGCACGCCCCTCACGGCAAGCGCGGTGCCTACACCGCCTGGATCCAGACCACCGCGACTTTGGGCTTGTTCTTGTCGTTGATGGTGATTTTGGGCACACGGACCATCATCGGTGAAGAAGCCTTCGCCGACTGGGGCTGGCGCGTGCCGTTCATTGTTTCGATCATCATGTTGATCATCTCGGTCTACATCCGTTTGAGCATGAACGAATCGCCTGCTTTCGTGAAAATGAAAGCCGAAGGCAAGACCTCCAAAGCGCCTCTGTCCGAAGCTTTCGGCCAGTGGAAAAACCTGAAGATCGTGATCTTGGCCCTGATCGGTCTGACTGCCGGTCAAGCCGTGGTCTGGTACTCCGGTCAGTTCTACGCCTTGTTCTTCTTGACGCAAGCCCTCAAGGTGGACGGTGCGACTGCCAACATCATGGTCGCGATCTCGCTGATCATCGGCACACCTTTCTTCATCGTGTTCGGCGCACTGTCTGACAAGATTGGCCGCAAGCCGATCATCTTGGCCGGTTGCCTGTTGGCCGCTTTGACGTACTTCCCTGTGTTCAAGGCTTTGACAAAAGCAGCCAACCCCGACTTGGCCGCAGCCCAGGCCGCATCGCAAGTGGTGGTGATTGCTGATCCAGCCGAGTGCTCGTTCCAGTTCAACCCCACAGGGACTGTGAAGTTCACATCGTCTTGCGACATTGCCAAGCAACGTTTGGCTGGCGCTTCGGTGAGCTACTCCAACGAAGTGGCACCTGCCGGTACACCTGCCATCATCAAAGTGGGCGCGACGACCGTTCAGGTCAAGTACTCTGCTGAAGACGTGGCTGCCGCCAAGGCCAAGGCCGAGGAAAAACTGGCTGCCCTGAACGCGGCTGAACCTAAAGACGCCAAGGCGATCGAAGCTGCCACCAAGTCAGTCAAAGACCTGAGCAACGAGAAGACCGCTGGTGCTACTTTGCTGGGCGCCAACCTGGGTGCGGCCTTGAAAGCGGCCAACTACCCAGCCAAAGCTGACATGGCCAAGTTCGACAAAGTCACCGTCATCATGATCCTCACCTATTTGGTGCTGCTCGTGACCATGGTGTACGGCCCCATCGCCGCCATGCTGGTTGAAATGTTCCCCACCCGCATCCGTTACACCTCCATGTCCCTGCCTTACCACATCGGTAACGGCTGGTTCGGTGGCCTGTTGCCCACCACGGCGTTCGCCATCGTGGCCCAGACCGGTAACATGTACAACGGCCTGTGGTACCCGATCATCATCGCCGGTGCAACCGTCGTGATCGGTGGCTTGTTCATCAAGGAAACCAAAGACGTCGACATCTACGCTGACGACTGATCGATCTTGTAAGCATCCCGGGGTGACTCGGGTGCTACATTCTGGGCCTTCCCTCTGTGGAGGGCCTTTTTCATGATTGGAGATGAACTATGTGGAAAATTGCTGTTGGATTTGTGATCTTTGCTGCCTTGGGGATTTATGTGATCAGCAAGGGCGGTGACAAGTTGGACATGGGTGGTGAAAAGCATGGTGCCGATGCTGTGCATGTCGAGCCAGCCAAGGCCGATGCCTCTGCTGCGCCTGCTGCAGCCCCTGCTGCTGACGCCAGCGCTGCCAAATAAACGTTCTCGACAGGCCTGGCGAAGCTCAGGCCCGCCCAGTCAAAGCCACGCCTGTGCGTGGCTTTTCTTTTGGGCGGCAGAAATGTCATGGTCTGCGACCTAGAATGTTCGGCCTTCACCCCATAAAGCCCAGCATGTCCCAAGGTCTCATCCGCATCCGTGGTGCCCGTCAGCACAACCTCAAAAATCTCGATCTGGACATCCGCACAGGCGAGTTGACGGTGGTCACCGGCCCCAGTGGCTCGGGCAAGTCGAGCCTGGTGTTCGACACGCTGTACGCCGAAGGCCAGCGCCGCTATGTAGAGACCTTCAGCGCCTATGCCCGACAGTTTTTGGACCGCATGGACAAACCGGCGGTCGACAAGGTCGAAGGCGTGCCCCCGGCGATTGCGATCGACCAGACCAACCCGGTGCGCAGCTCGCGCTCCACCGTGGGCACCATGACCGAGCTGAACGACCACCTGAAGCTGTTGTTCGCCCGCTTGGGCCAGCTGTTTGACAAAGACACCGCGCAGCCCGTGCGCCACGACAACCCCGACACGATTTATGCCGAACTGGCCCAGCGTGCCGCGCAAGCGGGCGACCCGCGCCTGTACCTGACTTTTCCGGTCGAGCTGCCCGCGAACACCAGCGCCGAGCAGGTTGAGCAGTGGCTGTCGGCCAGCGGCTTCACCAAGGTGCAGGCCGAGCGCGAAGTGGCCACCCTGACCGGCCCGCGCAAAGTGCTGGACGTGATCGCCGACCGTTTCCGTTTGGGCAAGGCCGAAAAAGCCCGCGTGGTCGAAGCCATCGAAGTGGCCCTCAAACGTGGCGGCCGCCTGAATGTGTATGTGGAGAAATCGGGGTCAGATCCCAATTTCTCCGCTGCTGCTTCCTCTGAAGCCGCCTTCGACATCTGGCGCTTTTCTACGGGCCTGCATTGCCCCGACAGCGACCAGCGCTACACCGACCCGATCCCGTCGATGTTCTCCTTCAACTCCGCCGTGGGCGCGTGCGAGACCTGCCGCGGCTTTGGGCGCGTGATCGGGGTCGATTACGGTTTGGTCATTCCCAACCCCAAGCTCACGCTGCGGGCCGGGGCCATCAAGACGCTGCAAACGCCCGCCTGGCAAGAAAACCAGGACGATCTGATGCGCCACGCAGAGGCCGCAGGCATTCCGCGTGACACCGCTTGGGACAAGCTGACGAAAGCGCAACAAGATTGGGTGATCCACGGCTCGCCCGAGTGGAAGGGGCGCTGGAACCACCAGTGGTATGGCGTGAAGCGCTTTTTTGAGTACCTGGAGAGCAAGGCCTACAAGATGCACATCCGGGTGCTCTTGTCCAAGTACCGCAGTTACACCGAATGCCCAACCTGCCAAGGGGCGCGTTTGAAGACCGAGAGTTTGCTCTGGCGCATTGGCAGCCATTCCGATGCCGATGGTGTCTTGCCGGTGGAAAAACGCTTCATGCCGGCGGGTGTGAATTGGACGCGTGCGCAGTTGGAGGCGCTGCCGGGTTTGAGTTTGCACGACATGATGATCATGCCGCTCGATCGTTTGCGTTTGTTTTTTGACCGGGTGTCGGCGTCGGGTCATTTGGGGCAGGCTGCTGTGGGCATGGCAGGGGAGGCTCCGGCCGGGGATGGGCTGGGCTCCTCATACGGCGGGGGTACGCCCAAATCGTCGCCCAGCCCATCCCCGGCCGAAGCCGTAGGAGCGGGTGCAAACGCACCGACACACGGAGTCACCAAGACGGCGGTTGATACAGCGACCGAGAGGGCGCTAGACGCTCGATCGACCACAAGGTCTGCATCAGAGCGGGGGGCGGGCGACGATTTGGGCGTACCCCCGCCGTATGAGGAGCCCGCCCCCCGCTCTGATGCAGACCGGACCTCAGCAGAAACCACCGAAGCAAATCAGGCAAAAAACCAAGGCCCAAGCGCCGAACAAAAAGCCCTGCAACTCTTGCTGGAAGAAATCACCACCCGCCTCAAATACCTGTGCGACGTGGGCATTGGTTACCTCACCCTCGACCGCCAAAGCCGCACCTTGAGCGGCGGCGAAGTCCAGCGCATCAACCTCACCACTGCTCTGGGCACCAGCCTCGTCAACACCTTGTTCGTATTGGACGAACCCAGCATCGGCCTGCACCCGCGTGACATGCACCGCATCACCTTGGCCATGCACCGCCTGCGCGACGCGGGTAATACGCTGGTGGTGGTCGAGCACGACCCGGCGGTGATGATGGCCGCCGACCGCATGATCGACATGGGCCCTGGCCCGGGCGAGCGAGGCGGGCAAATCGTGTTTGATGGCACCACCGCCGACCTGCGCAACGCCGACACGCTCACGGGCGCTTATTTGGGCGGGCGCAAACAAGTGGGCCTGGGCTTCAAGCGCATGGTCACCGACAGCACGCCGCGTTTGATTTTGGAAGGTGCACGCGAGCACAACCTGCAAAACATCAGCGTGGACTTTCCCCTGCAGCGCCTGGTCACCATCACCGGCGTCAGCGGTTCGGGCAAGTCGAGTCTGATCCAGGACGTGCTGGCCCCGGCCCTGATGCGGCACTTTGGCAAGGCCACAGAAACGCCCGGCGCGCACGACCGCTTGCTGGGCGCCGACCACCTGAGCGATGTGGTGTTTGTGGACCAGTCGCCCATTGGCAAAACCGCACGTTCCAACCCGGTGAGTTATGTGGGCGCGTGGGACTCGATCCGCGAAATTTTTGCGACTGCGCCGCTGTCGCGCCAGCGCGGCTACACCGCCAGCAAGTTCAGCTTCAACGGTGGCGATGGCCGCTGCCCCACATGCGGCGGCTCGGGCTTTGAGCACGTCGAGATGCAGTTTTTGAGCGATGTGTATTTGCGCTGCCCCGACTGTGACGGCAAGCGCTACCGGCCTGAAATTCTGGAGATCACCGTCGAGCGCCAGGCCTTGGGTCAGGCGCAGCCGCGCCATCTGAATGTGGCCGATGTGCTGGACTTGACGGTGAGCGAAGCGGCCGCTTTGTTCGCACAAGACCGCGACGTGATCCGCGCCCTGCAACCCATCGTCGATGTGGGCCTGGAATACGTGAAGCTGGGCCAGCCTGTGCCCACCTTGTCGGGTGGTGAGGCGCAGCGCCTCAAGCTTGCAGGCTTTTTGGCCGAGGCCGCCAAAAGCGCCTCCAAGAGCCGCCAGAGTCTGGCGCGCAAGGGCACGCTGTTTTTGTTTGACGAGCCGACCACGGGCCTGCATTTTGATGACATCGCCAAGCTCATGCGGGCTTTGCGCAAGCTGCTTGAAGCGGGGCATTCGCTCATCGTCATCGAGCACAACCTGGACGTGATCCGCGCCAGCGATTGGCTGATCGATTTGGGGCCAGAAGGCGGTTATGCCGGAGGCCTGATTGTGGCCGAGGGTACGCCGGACGATGTGCGCCAACACGCCACATCGCACACGGGGCTGGCGCTTCGTGAATATGCGGCTGCGATGGGCGAGGTGTTTGTGGTGGCTGAGCGGTTGAGTGCGGATGTGTACGTTGGTGGGGGCGAGGCTGCGGTGTCAGCGGGTTCCTCATACGGCGGGGGTACGCCCAAATCGTCACCCGCTGACACCGCAGCCTCGCTGGCTCGCGTTCGAGGCGTGGAGGGTGCCTCCTCACTGGTTCCGGTTGCTCGGCGTGCGCCTGTGTTGAACAACAACATCCAGATCGTCAACGCCAAAGAGCACAATCTCAAAAACCTGAGCGTGGACATTCCACGCGGCAAGTTCAATGTGGTCACTGGCGTGAGTGGTTCGGGCAAATCCACGCTGGCGTTTGACATCCTGTTCAACGAAGGCCAGCGCCGTTATTTGGAAAGCCTGAACGCCTACGCGCGAAGCATCGTGCAACCCGCAGGCCGCCCTGAGGTGGATGCGGTGTATGGCATTCCGCCCACCGTGGCGATTGAGCAGCGCTTGTCGCGCGGCGGCCGCAAATCCACCGTGGGCACCACCACCGAGGTCTGGCATTTCTTGCGCCTGCTGTACGTCAAGCTGGGCATTCAGCATTGCGTGCACGACAACACGCCGGTGCAGCCGCAAACGCCCGACAGCATCATCGCGCAGCTGATGACGCAGTTCCGGGGGCAGCACATTGGCCTGTTGGCTCCGCTGGTCAGCAACCGCAAAGGCGTTTACACCGAGCTGGCCGATTGGGCGCGGCCGCGTGGCTACACGCACTTGCGCGTCGATGGTGACTTTTTGCCCACGCAAGGTTTTCCGCGCATCGACCGGTTTAAAGAGCACAACATCGAACTGCCGGTGGCCAGTCTGGACGTGTTGCCGTCCAGCGAAACCGCGCTGCGCCAGGCGCTGACCAAAACGCTGGAACACGGCAAAGGCGTGGTGCATGTGCTGAGTGATTTGGATGGTTTGCGCGAAGCCATGTTCAGCGGCGAGTCCACCGCTCGCATTGGGCAGCACCGCGTGTTTTCGACGCTGCGGGCTTGCCCGGCCTGCGACACCTCGTATGCCGAACTGGACCCGCGCCTGTTCTCGTACAACAGCAAACACGGCTGGTGCCCCGACTGCGTGGGCACAGGCGTCAAGCTCAGCAAGGACGAGCGCAAAGTGTTCGACGATTCGGTGCGTGACGACAAAGACAAAGGCCGCGAGCAGACCTTTGCCGAGCCCGAAATCGAAGACTTGGCCAACGTGGCCTGCCCGAGTTGCGAAGGCACCCGGCTGAACGCCACGGCACGCGCCGTGCGGCTCGGCTCTGCGCCGGGCCAAGGCTGGCGCATCACCGACATCGCCAGTTTGTCGGTGACCGACGTGCGGCATTGGGTGGACAAGTTGCAACTCACCGGCCGCGATGCCGACATCGCCCGCGATCTGGTGCCCGAAATCAAGAGCCGCCTGGAGTTTCTGGAAGAGGTCGGCCTGGGTTACCTCACGCTCGACCGGGGCGCACCCACACTGTCGGGCGGCGAGGCGCAGCGCATCCGCCTGGCCGCGCAACTGGGCAGCAACCTGCAAGGCGTGTGCTACGTGCTGGACGAACCCACCATTGGCCTGCACGCCCGCGACAACCAGATTTTGCTGAACGCCTTGCAAAGTCTGAGCGACAAGGGCAACACGCTGGTGGTGGTGGAGCACGACGAAGACACGATCCGCCGAGCCGACCACATCATCGACATCGGCCCCAGCGCCGGCAAACGCGGTGGCCGCTTGGTGGCACAAGGCTCGGTGGCCGACATCACGGCTTCTGCCGACTCACAAACCGGTCGCTATTTGCTGCACGCGATGAAGCATCCGATGCAAGTACGCAGGGTGGTGGATGCTTCTGCGTGGGGCCATGCCGTGGGCTCCTCATACGGCGGGGGTACGCCAAAATCGTCGCCCACGCCACCGCCCCACGCAGAGGCGGTGGAGAAATTGGGGTCAGATCCCCATTCTTTGCAAGCTGCGACGGCCGCTGAAACCGCCATCACAACTGCAACGGCCACCGCCAAAGTTAAAGGCAAAAAGAAAGCCGCTCAGCCCGCTGTAGCAGAAACGCCCGAAGTGCTCACACCCCAGTGGCTCACCCTCACCGGTGCCAACTTGCACAACCTGCGCCAGGTCGATGTGCAAGTGCCTCTGAAACGATTGGTGGCCGTCACTGGTGTCAGTGGCTCCGGCAAGTCCACCTTGGCCCGAGATGTGCTGTTGGCGAACGTGCAAGCGTTGGTCAGCCAGCGCTCCACCTTTGCGGGCCGCACGGCACAAGACGCAGGCCAGCGCGTGGCCTTGAGCGCGTGCAGCGATGTGCAAGGCTTTGAGACCATTGACCGTGTGCTCGAAGTGGATCAAACCCCGATTGGCAAAACACCGCGCTCTTGCCCGGCCACTTACATCGGTTTTTGGGACACGATCCGCAAACTGTTTGCGGAAACGTTAGAAGCGAAAGCGCGTGGCTATGCGGCCGGGCGCTTCAGCTTCAACACCGGCGAAGGCCGCTGCCCTGGCTGCGAAGGCCAGGGCATGCGCACCATTGAGATGAGCTTTTTGCCGGATGTGAAAGTGCCCTGTGAAACTTGCCGGGGTGCCCGGTTCAACCCCGAAACGCTGGCCGTCACCTGGCGCGGCAAGAGCATTGGCGACGTGCTGCAGATGGAAGTGGATGAAGCGGTGGACTTTTTTGCCACCATGCCGAGCATCGCGCACCCCTTGCAGCTGCTCAAGGACGTGGGTCTGGGTTACCTCACGCTGGGGCAGCCATCACCCACATTGAGTGGTGGCGAGGCACAGCGCATCAAGCTGGTGACCGAACTCACCAAGGTGCGCGACGAAGTGGGCAAGCGCGGCAACAAAGCGCCGCACACTTTGTATGTGCTGGACGAGCCCACGGTGGGTCTGCACATGGCCGATGTGGACAAGCTCATCAGCGTGTTGCACCGCTTGGTGAATGCAGGCCACAGCGTGATCGTGATCGAACACGACCTGGACGTGATCGCCGAGGCCGACTGGGTGATTGACCTGGGGCCGGAAGGCGGGAATGCCGGTGGCCGCATCGTGGCGGCCATGACGCCTGAAGCCTTGGTGCGCTTGGGCACGCACACGGGCAAGGCGCTGAGGCCAGTGCTGGCACGGGTGTGAGGTTGGACAAAGCCGGTCGAAGCCGTTTGCAGGACGCTTGCGCCGGAGCACGGGTTCACGCCGTAGGCATCAATTCAGGGGGCTGACCACTTCCAGTGTGATGGCTTGCCCGTGCGGCGTGCGCTCAGCTGCGGCCAGCCAGGCG
This sequence comes from Limnohabitans sp. 2KL-1, assembly GCF_003063435.1. GTDB lineage: Bacteria > Pseudomonadota > Gammaproteobacteria > Burkholderiales > Burkholderiaceae_C > Limnohabitans_A. The sequence continues at coordinate 64,384 of NZ_NESL01000006.1, forward strand.
TGTTCGAGGTCGTGGAGTTGCTCGGGCGTGCCCAGTTGGCGCTCGATCACCAGCAGCTCCAGCGCATTGAGCCAGTGCGTGTAATACAGGCTGCCGTCGTCGGCTTCGCCGCGCGTTTGGCCCGCGCGGATTTCGCGCGTCAGGGCATCGGCCCACTGCGGCCAGGTGAACACGCCTTTTTCGTGCAGCTGCAAGGTCATGGCAAAGGCGTGGGCCTGCCAGGGCGCTTCAAACACCGCGCCGTTGTGGGCTGTGGGGGGCATGGGAAAGCCGTCGCCACAGGCTTTGGCCAGATCGTTCAGGGTGGGGGTCATATTTGGGTCATCAGGCGGGCAAGGCTTCCAGATAAGACTCCCAGGCGTCCATGCTCACCTGGTGCCCGGCTTCGGCTTGGGTGCCCCAAAGTTCGGTGCTGTCAAACACCACGGTGTACAGGTGCTCGGCGGTGCCGTCAAAAGGCGGCAGCATCTTGCTCACATGCCGGTCGGGCAGGATGTGGCTGCCGTGGTGCAGCACCACGGTGCCGACATGGCCCCGCACGTACCGCGGCAACCGGGTGTGGCCCTGGGGGTTCAAATTCAGGGCGCGTACGCGCTGGCCCACGGCAAAGCGCGGCGCTTGGGTGCTGGGCCGGTCGGCGGGGCTGCCTTGGGCCAGTGCGGCATCAACCTCGGCAGCTTTCAACACGCGCACGTTGTTCACGGCCGGCGTGAGCGGCTGACCCAAGGCCAGTTCTTCGGCGGTGATCAGGCCGCGCTCAATCAGCATGTTTTGCAGCGCCTTGAGCCAGATGGCGTAGTAAGGTCCCTGGATGTAGTCCAGCGGGGGCAGGGACTCGCGTGCCGAGCGGGCCAGGTCGATGTTCCACAGGCCGCTGGCGCCCATGGCCACCGTCACGCCCAATGCGCGGCGCTCCCACTCGCCATGAAACAGCGGTTCGTTGGCCTCGATGCGAACCGGGCCGTAGCCTTGCAGGCCGCCCATGTCGTGCAGGCCGTTCATGGGGCCTCCTTGGGTTTCGACTCAGGGTTCAAAGGCAGTCCGGTGCCGATCATCGAATCGCGGGTGACCAGTTGGGCCAGTTGCTCCTGGCTCCAGCCCTCGGTGCCAGCGGGGCGCTCGGGCAGCACCAGGTAGCGCACTTCGGCGGTGGAGTCCCAGACGCGGATGTTTTGCCCCGGCGGCAGGGTCACGCCAAAGTCGGCCAGCACGGCACGCGGCTCGATCACGGCGCGCGAGCGGTAAGCCGCGCTTTTGTACCAGACCGGGGGCAGGCCCAGCACGGGCCAGGGGTAGCAGCTGCACAGCGTGCAGACCACCATGTTGTGGGTGTCCGGGGTGTTGGCCACGGCCACCATGTGCTCGCCCTGGCGGCCGGTGTAGTCCATCGAGGCGATGGCGGCGGTGGCGTCTTGCAGCAGCCAGTCCCGAAAAGCCGGATCGGCCCAGGCGCGGGCCACCACTTTGGCGCCGTTGTGTGGACCCACATGCACCTCGTAGGTTTCGATGATGCGGTCCACGGCAGCGGGGTCGAGGTAGCCTTTTTGCGTCAGCAGGGTTTCCAGGGCGCGTACCCGCACGTCCATTTCGCCCAGGGTGCTGTGATCGTGGTCATGTCCGCTGTCATGGTGCATGGCATCTCCTGCTGTGCCTGAGGCCTTGCGGTTCAGGGTTTGTACGGTGTTGGGGCCCGTTTTCATGGGCTGACCGTGGTGGAAAAGGGCTTTCAATCGGCATCATAGCGCCGCATACAATGGCGGCTTCGTTCGCGTGGCGCAGCTTTTGCGTCACGATAAATCCCGAATCTGTCTTTTTGTGGAGTGTCCATGTTCATTTCTTCCGCTTTCGCCCAAACCGCTCCTGCAGCAGCCGCTGGTGGCGACATGCAGTCCACCCTGATGAGCATGTTGCCTTTGCTCCTGATGTTTGCGGTGCTGTATTTCGTCATGATCCGCCCTCAAATGAAAAAGCAAAAAGAGCACCGCGCCATGATCGACGCGTTGGCCAAAGGCGACGAGGTGGTCACGGCGGGTGGTTTGTTGGGCAAGGTCAGCAAGATCGGTGACGCCTACATTGGCGTGGAGCTGGCCACAGGCGTGGAAGTCCAGTTGCAGCGCAGCGCTGTGGTCCAGGTGTTGCCCAAAGGCACCTTGAAGTAATCCATCCAGACCTTTTCCATGGGGCCTTGGCCATGGCTGGCCCCGTTTTTCATCCTGCACGCGAGTCTTTATGAACCGTTACCCGGTCTGGAAGTACGCGATCATCGTGATCGCATTGTTGCTGGGGGTGGTTTACACACTGCCCAACTTCTTTGGTGAGGCCCCTGCCGTGCAGGTGTCTTCGGGCAAGGCCACCATCAAGGTGGACACGTCCACGCTGCAAAAGGTCGAAGATGCCCTCAAGGCGGCAGGCACCATGCCCCAAAGTGTGGCGCTCGAAGGCGGCTCGATCCGTGCACGATTCGAGAGCACCGACCAGCAGCTCAAGGCCAAAGACGCCATCCAGAAAGCCTTGATCCCGGATGCCGCAGACCCGCAATTTGTGGTGGCGCTGAATCTGGTGTCGCGCTCGCCGGCCTGGCTGACCGCCCTGCATGCATCGCCGATGTACCTGGGCCTGGATTTGCGCGGGGGTGTGCACTTCATGCTGCAAGTGGACATGCAGGCGGCGCTGAACCAGCGCCTGGAGTCGCTCACAGGAGACTTGCGCAGTGCATTGCGCGAGAAAGACATTCGCCATGGCGGTATTGCCCGCAATGGCCAGAACATCGAAATCCGTTTGCGTGACGCGCAGCAGCAAGACGCTGCTAAGCGTCTGGTCACCGACCAGTTTGCCGATATGCAAACGCGTGAAGTGAACAATGGCACCGAATTCAGCCTGGTGGTCAGCATCAAGCCCGAAGCGGGCCGCAAGGTGCAGGAGCAGGCCCTCAAGCAGAACATCACCACGCTGCACAACCGCATCAACGAACTCGGCGTGGCCGAGCCGGTCATCCAGCAGCAAGGGCTGGACCGCATCGTCGTGCAGCTGCCAGGCGTGCAGGACACGGCCAAGGCCAAGGACATTCTGGGGCGCACCGCCACGCTGGAAGTGCGCATGGTGGACGAAAGCACCGAAGCGCGTGCCGCCGAACAGGGCGGTGGCATGGTGCCGTTTGGCACCGAACGCTATCTGGAACGCGATGGCCGCCCCCTGATCGTCAAGAAACAAGTGGTGTTGACGGGCGACAACCTGACCGATGCCCAGCCGGGTTTTGACAGCCAGACCCAGGAGCCCGTGGTCAACCTGACGCTCGACGCCAAGGGTGCCCGCATCTTCAAGGATGTGACCCGCGACAACGTCGGCAAGCGCATGGCCATCATCTTGTTTGAAAAGGGCAAGGGCGAAGTGGTGACTGCGCCTGTGATCCGCGCCGAAATCGGTGGCGGCCGTGTGCAGATTTCCGGTCGCATGACCACGGCCGAGGCCAACGACACCGCGCTGCTGCTGCGTGCCGGTTCGCTGGCTGCGCCCATGGAGATCATCGAAGAGCGCACCATCGGCCCGAGCCTGGGTGCCGAGAACATCGCCAAGGGCTTCAACAGCGTGACCTGGGGTTTCCTGGTGATCGTGGCTTTCATGGTGGTTTATTACGCCATGTTCGGGCTGTTCTCCGGTATCGCGCTGGGCGTGAACCTGCTGTTCCTGGTGGCCATCTTGTCCATGTTGCAAGCGACCTTGACCCTGCCCGGCATGGCCGCGATGGCGCTGGCGCTGGGTATGGCGATTGACTCGAACGTGCTGATCAACGAGCGCGTGCGTGAAGAGCTGCGCAACGGCGTGAGCCCGCAAGCAGCCATCCACGCCGGTTACGACCGTGCCTGGGCCACGATTTTTGACTCCAACATCACGACGCTGATCGCGGGCGTGGCCTTGTTGGCCTTTGGTTCCGGTCCGGTGCGCGGCTTTGCGGTGGTGCACTGCATCGGCATTTTGACGAGTATGTTCTCGGCCGTGTTCTTCTCGCGTGGCCTGGTCAACCTTTGGTACGGTGGCAAGAAGAAACTCAAATCGGTGTCGATCGGCACCGTGTGGCGGCCCGAGCCGGGCACTGCGGTGAAAGCGGACTGAAGGGAACGGATCATGGAATTATTCAAAATCAAAAAAGACATCCCGTTCATGAAGCACGCGTTGGTCTTCAACGCGATTTCCTTCATCACCTTTGCACTGGCGGTGTTTTTCCTCTTCAGCCGTGGCCTGCACCTGTCGGTGGAGTTCACGGGCGGCACCTTGATGGAAGTGAGCTACAGCCAGCCCGCAGACCTGCAAAAGGTGCGCGGCACAGTGGCTACGCTCGGGTTCAGCGAAGTGCAGGTGCAAAACTTCGGCTCGGCACGCGATGTGATGATCCGTTTGCCTGCGCAAAAGGGCGTGAGTTCGGCGCAGCAAAGCGATAAGGTGTTGGCTGCCCTGAAGGCCGACAGCCCCGATGTCACATTGCGCCGCACCGAATTCGTTGGCCCGCAAGTGGGTGACGAGCTGGCCGAAGACGGCCTCAAAGCCTTGGGCTTTGTGGTGCTGGGCATCATGATTTACTTGGCCATTCGCTTCGAGTGGAAGTTCGCCGTCTCGGCCATCATCGCCAACTTGCATGACGTGATCATCATTTTGGGATTTTTTGCCTTCTTCCAGTGGGAATTCTCATTGGCGGTGTTGGCAGCCGTCCTGGCGGTGCTGGGTTATTCGGTCAACGAGTCGGTGGTGATTTTTGACCGGATTCGCGAAAACTTCCGCCGCTACCGCAAGATGAACACGGTGGAGATCATCGACAACGCGATCACCTCGACCATCAGCCGCACCATCATCACCCACGGCTCGACCCAGATCATGGTGCTGTCGATGTTGCTGTTTGGTGGCGAGACCTTGCACTACTTCGCCATGGCGCTGACCATCGGCATTTTGTTCGGCATTTACTCGTCGGTCTTCGTGGCGGCGGCCATTGCCATGTGGTTGGGCATTCAGCGCGAAGACCTGATCAAGCCCGTCAAGAAAGACAACGACCCGACCGATGAGAATTCGGGCGCGGTGGTCTGAAACCTCGTCAGTCCCACAAGGGCACCTTTGGGTGCCCTTTGTCTTTCGGGTGCCCTTTGTATGGGTGGCCTGCAGTCGGCGCTTCATGGCCCACACTGACGTGGGTTGTGGGGCATCTCGCGGCTGAAGCCACGGACCTATGCCCTACCGACCCGTTGAAACAAGCCCCCAGGCAAGCGGCCCACCTGGCCCATCAGTTCCAGCTCCAGCAGCTGGGCTTGCAGCTGGGCGGTGGGCCAGCCGCAGCGCGCTTGCAGGGCGTCCAGATTCACCGGGTCGTGTCCCATGGCGCTGAGCAAAGCGTCTTCGGGGGCGTCTTCGGCCGTCATCCCGGCGCCTGAGGTTGCCAGTGCCAGCGGCACTTGCGCGAACGGGTCCGGCAGGCGCAGCTCCTCCAGCACATCTTGCGTCGATTCCACCAGTTTGGCCCCTTGCTTGATCAGTGCATGACAGCCTTTGGACTGGGGCGAGTGGATGGAGCCCGGAATGGCCATCACATCGCGCCCTTGCTCCAGTGCTTGTTTGGCGGTGATCAGCGAGCCCGATTGCAATGCGGCTTCGACCACCAGGGTGGCTTGTGACAAGCCTGAAATCAGCCGATTGCGGCGCGGAAAATTGGGGGCCAGCGGCGGCGTGCCCAGTGGGTATTCGCTGAGGATCAGGCCTCGTTGGGCGATCTGGTGTGCCAGATCGCGGTGCTGGCGCGGGTAGACCCGGTCAAGCCCCGTGCCGACGATGGCGATGGTGGGCAGAGGGTGTGCGCCTGCGCCCAGCAAGGCCCCTTCGTGCGCCGCACCGTCCACGCCCAGCGCCAGGCCCGAGACGATGGTCAGGCCACTGGCGGCCAGGCCGCAGGCGAAATCGCGGGCATTGATCGCGCCTTGTGGTGTGGGGTTGCGGCTGCCCACGATGGCCAGGGCGGTGGATGGGGTCAGCGTGGGCAACTGCTGTGTCCGGCCGATGGCGTACAGCATCAGCGGTGGGTCGGGGATGTTCAGCAAGGCGGTCGGGTAGTGGTCATCGCCCAGGGTCACCAGCGCGTGGTCTGGTGCTTGTAACCATTGGCGGGTATCCTCCAACAAGGCTGGCCAGCCATCGGGAACGGCCATCAGGGCCCGCGCTTGTGCGGGTTGGACCACTTGGCGCAGCGCGCTTTCGCTTTGTTGGAACACGGCTTGTGCCGAACCCCAGGCCGCCAGCAAGCGGCGCATGGTTTCGTTGCCTACGCCCTGGGTCAGCGAGAGTCTCAGCCACGCCCCCAACTCCTCATCGGTTTGCACCATTTGGGTCTCCCTGTGCGGCCTTGGGGCCGTCGAGCTGCCATTGTGGGTCAAAGGCGGGCATGCGCCAAGGGCCTTTGGCCGTATGCGGAGCCCGGCTTGTCACTGCTGTCGTGCTTTATTGCGGGCTTGTCCGGCGGGTTTGCGCAAAGCGCGTCCGAATTGGGGACAATACAGGCCTGATTTCTTTCCGTTCGAGACAACATGGCCCTGCTCCCCATCCTTTGCTACCCCGACCCTCGCCTGCACAAGGTGGCCCAGCCCGTGCAGACGGTGGACGCCCGCGTGCACGCCCTGATCGACGACATGCTGGAGACCATGTACGAAGCGGGCGGCATTGGCCTGGCGGCTACACAGATCGATGTGCACGAGCGTTTGGTGGTGATCGACGCCTCCGAAGATCGCAACCAGCCCATGGTGCTGATCAACCCCGAGATCACCTGGATGAACGACGAGCGCGTCAAGGGCGAAGAAGGCTGCTTGTCGGTGCCTGGCATTTACGACGGCGTGGAGCGCGCCACGAAAGTCAAAGTGACGGCCTTGGACCGCGATGGCCAAAGCCGCAGCATCGAGGCCGAGGGCATGCTGGCCATTTGCATCCAGCATGAGCTGGACCACCTGATGGGCAAGGTGTTTGTGGAGTACCTCTCGCCCCTCAAGCAAGGCCGCATCAAGACCAAAATGGTCAAAGCCCAAAAAGCCGGGCGCTGAAGCCGCTTGGAAGTACCACTGATGCGTTTGATTTTTGCGGGCACGCCCGAATTTGCCCAGGTGGCCCTGGTCGCCTTGCACGCCGCAGGCCATGAGATCGTGCTGGTGCTGACACAGCCCGACCGCCCAGCCGGGCGCGGCATGAAACTGCAGCCTTCACCCGTCAAACAATGGGCTTTGGACCATGCTGTGCCCGTGGCCCAGCCGCGCAGCCTGCGCTTGGACGGCAAATACCCCGAAGACGCCGCCGCAGCCCGCCAGACCCTGCTGGACGCAAAACTCGACCAAAAAGCCGACGCCATGATCGTGGCGGCTTACGGTCTGATCCTGCCCCAATGGGTGCTGGACTTGCCGCCCAAGGGTTGCCTGAACATCCACGCTTCTTTGTTGCCCCGCTGGCGCGGTGCGGCCCCGATCCACCGCGCCATCGAAGCGGGCGACATGCAAACCGGCATCACCATCATGCAGATGGACGCTGGCCTGGACACGGGCGACATGCTGCTGGTATTGCCGTGCACCATTGCGCCTGATGACACCACCGCCGTGCTGCACGACCGCCTGGCCGACCTGGGCGGGCAAGCCATCGTGCAGGCACTGGCCAGTTTGGACAGCTTGCCTCGTCAGCCGCAGCCCTTGGAGGGCGTGAATTACGCACACAAGATCGACAAAGCCGAAGCTGCGCTCGACTGGGCCTTGAGCGCCGAAGTGTTGGCGCGGCGCATCCGGGCCTTTGACCCGTTTCCGGGCATGACCGTGCCGCTGGCCACCGCCTCCGGTGTGGAAACCCTCAAGCTCTGGCAAGCCGTGGCCGAAGCCGCCGTGCAGACTGCCGCGCCGGGCACCGTGCTCAGCGCCGATGCGTCTGGCGTGCGTGTGGCCTGTGGTGAGGGTCAGCTGTGCTTGACGCAGTTGCAGCGCCCGGGGGGCAAACGCCTCGGCGCGGCCGACTTTTTGCGCGGTTGCCCTTTGCAGCCGGGTCAGCGATTGGTGGCCTGATGTTTTTCCGGCCCACGCTCTACCGCCGCGCCGAGTTCTGGCAAGGCCTGCGCGACCTGGCCCCGCAAGCGCCCGGCGTGGCGGCTTGGGGCCTGATGACCGGTGTGGCCATGGTCAAGTCGGGCATGAGCGTGTTCGAGGCCGTGGCCATGACCATGTTGGTGTTCGCGGGCAGCTCACAATTGGCAGCCATTCCACTCTTGGTGGCCGGGGCCCCGGCTTGGGTGATTTTGGCGACCGGGTTTTGCGTGAACCTGCGTTTTGTCGTGTTCAGTCTGCACCTGCGGCCGTATCTGATGCACCTGCCGCGCTGGCAGCGCATGTGTCATGGCTATTTCACCGCCGACATCACCTATGTGTTGTTCACTCGCCATTACCCGCACCCTGCCACCACCGACGCCGAGCGCACAGGGCAAGAGGCCTATCTGGCGGGCAACTATTTCCTCAACTGGTGCAGCTGGATCGTGGCCAGTTTGCTGGGCGTGGGCCTGGCCAACCTGATCCCGCCCGCGTGGGGCTTGGGCTTTGCGGGCATCCTGTGCCTGCTGGGCATCCAGTGCTCGCTGGCCAGCTCGCGCATGCGCATCCTCTCTGCGGTGGTGGCGGGTGGGGCCGCAGTGATCGCTTACAACCTGCCGCTCAAACTCAACATCGTGGTGGCGATCGCCGTGGCGGTGATCCTCTGCCTCACGGTGGAAAAGATCCGGCCTGCACCCAAGGTGGCCGCATGAACGGCACCGATCTGTGGTCTTTGGCGGTGATCGTGGGCCTGGCCGTGGTCACGGTGGCGGCGCGCAGTTTCTTTTTCATCTCCAGCCAATCCTGGCAGCTGCCCCATTGGGCCCAGCGTGGCCTGCAATACGCGCCCATTGCCGCGTTGTCGGCGGTGGTCATCCCCGAAATCATCACCGTGCAGGGCGAACTGGTCAGTACCTGGCAGGACGCTCGACTCTATGCGGCCATCGCTGGAGTGGTTGCTTACTTTTGGCGACGTGATGTGCTGATCACTATTTTGGGTGGCATGGCGGTGTATTTGCCCTTGCATCTGGGGTGGGGTTGGTAAGTTCACGCGGGTCTTGTTCCGCGTTCGTATCCATTTCTGCGTCAGCCGAAGTCAGTCGGGGCTTTTAAAATCGATGTGAATCGATCCATCCACTTACCCTCACACCATGAACGTCATCCGTTTTTCCGACCTGTGCGCCCAGGGCAAAGCCCAAAACCAGCGCGTTTTCATCCGTGCCGACCTGAACGTGCCACAAGCCGACGACGGCAGCATCACCGAAGACACCCGCGTGCGCGCCAGCGTGCCCTGCATCCAGATGGCACTGGATGCAGGTGCCGCCGTGATGGTGACCAGCCACCTGGGCCGCCCCACCGAGGGCGAGTTCAAACCCGAAGACTCGCTGGCCCCGGTGGCAAAGCGCCTGAGCGAACTGCTCGGCCGTGATGTTCCGTTGGTCGCCAACTGGGTAGGCTCAGAAGGCAACGCCAGCGTTGCGGGCGTGACCGTGGCCCCCGGCCAGGTCGTGCTGCTCGAAAACTGCCGCGTGAACAAGGGCGAGAAGAAGAACAACGAAGAGCTGGCCCGCAAGATGGCCCAGCTTTGCGACATTTATGTGAACGACGCCTTTGGCACCGCCCACCGTGCCGAAGGCACCACCTACGGCATCGCCCAGTTCGCGCCGATTGCTTGTGCAGGCCCCTTGCTGGCCGCCGAGATCGATGCGATTGGCAAGGCCCTGGCCAACCCTAAGCGTCCACTGGCGGCCATCGTGGCGGGCTCCAAGGTCAGCACCAAACTGACCATCTTGAAGAGCCTGTCGCAAAACGTGGATCAGCTGATTGTGGGCGGCGGTATTGCCAACACTTTCATGCTGGCGGCGGGTCTGAACATCGGCAAAAGCCTGGTCGAAGCCGATCTGGTGGGCGAGGCCAAAGCGGTGATCGAGGCCATGAAGGCTCGCGGAGCCGACGTGCCGATTCCGACCGATGTGGTCACGGCCAAGACGTTTGCGGCAGATGCTGTGGCCACCGTCAAAAAAGCCACTGAAGTGGAAGACGACGACATGATTCTGGACATTGGCCCTGAGACGGCCGCCAGACTGGCCGCCCAGCTCAAGCAGGCAGGCACCATTGTCTGGAACGGTCCGGTCGGCGTGTTCGAGTTTGCCGCTTTTGAAAACGGCACCAAGGTCATCGCCCAGGCGATTGCCGAGTCCAGCGCGTTCAGCATCGCAGGCGGTGGCGACACGCTGGCCGCGATTGCCAAATACGGCATTGAAAAGCAGGTCGGCTACATCTCTACGGGCGGTGGTGCTTTCCTTGAAATTCTGGAAGGCAAGACCTTGCCTGCGTTCGAGATCCTGGCCAAACGCGCTGCGGGTTGAAGATGAAAAGTCGTGGCTGAAGCCGCCGACCTGAGGTCTGGCTTGGAGGTCGGTGGCTTCAGCCCCGACTTGCGTGGCACCTTATCCCGTCATTGCGAGCGAAGCGTGGCCAACCAGTGGCACCGCTCGCACAAGCCCTGCGGCTGAACCTACCGTCAAGACTGGATTGCCGCGCTTCACTCGCAATGACGGCTTCGTTGTATGGCCGCGCTTTGCTCGCTGTGACGGAAAAGCTGTCCAGCGCACGCTGTGTGCCCCCAACAAAAAACCCCGCATCGCGGGGTTTTTTGTTGGTCAGGGCAAAGACCCTGTTCAGGCCTGCGCTGCCGCTGGCAGGTTGCCGCGCACTGGGCTGGTCATGTTGCCCTTGAAGTCGGTCCAGCATTCGCGGGTGAAATCGTACATCTTGCAGTTTTTGGCGGTCTCGAAGTACCACCTCCAAGAGAACGGCTGCACGATGATGCGGCCGGGCAGCATTTCTTCGAGCTTGGATTGCGCTTGCTTCAATCGGTACAGCGGGATGCTCATGTCCACATGGTGGGCGGTGTGCTCCATGATGTGGTGCATCAGCGCGCCGATGTTGAACGGGAAAGTCAGGTGCACCGTGGTCGATACGAAAGGCGCGGCCTTGGTCCAGGCGGCCTTGTTGTCGTGCCAGGAGACCTTGACGTGGGTGTGGTGCACATAGACCACGAAGCCGATCATGCTGTTCCAAAAGAAGAAGGGCACCACAAAACCCAGCAGCAGCGACAGCCAGACCGACTGGCCTGTGTACACGGCAGCTGCAGCGATGGTGGCGATCCAGAAGGCAGCAAACACCGTGACCAGCGAACTGTCCTTGAAGAAGATCGGGCGTCGCGTGGGCATGTGGGTCTTGTTGGGGAAGAACTCGCGTTTCCACCAAATTTCGATCATGTAATACAGGCCCGGTGCCCAGCCGCTGCGGTAAGCGCGCTCCAGCAGCTTTTGCAGGGGCGAGAGGGCTTCAAACTCGGCGGCCGTCAGGGGTGTCCAGACGAAGTCGACGCCCTTGAGGTTGGTGTAGCCGTGGTGCACCACGTTGTGGCCGGTGTCCCACAGGCTGTAGGGCGTGAGCGAGGGCAAAAACGCGATGCGGCCCAGCACCTTGTTGAGTTCGCGGCGCGGTGTCAGGCTCTGGTGGCACGCGTCGTGGCCGATGATGAACAAACGGCCAATGACGAAGCCGGCAGCCAAGCCACACAGCAGTTTGGCCCAGACGGCGTCGAAGACGATGGTGCCTGCGATCAGACTGAAAAACAGGGCGTAGTCCAGGATCAGGAGCAGGAAAGCCCGCAAGGTGCTGCGTTCGGACAAGGGGATCAGCCACTCGCGCAAAGTCTTGCGGTGCGGCAGGGGTTGGTCCAGTGGAATGGGCTGGTCAGTGGTCGGTGTGTGCAATGCAGTCATGACGCTTCAATGTAAATCGCTCAGGCGCAAGTTTAGTCGGCCTGACACTTCCTTGGCCTGACAAGGATCAATCCAGTGCCTTGACAGGGGCAAATGGGTCTATGCCCTGAATTCTTTAGGATGCTTATTGTGAGCTTTTGCGCGGATCAACCGGCAGGTGTTTGCCGAAAGAACCGGGTATGTAACCGATTCCGTGTGAAAATTGAAACCAAGTTACAAGGAGACCATTGAATGCCCCGACGCGCCACCAAAATCGTTGCCACCCTAGGCCCTGCTTCCAGCGATCCTGCCCTGCTTGAGGCCATGATCCGTGCCGGCGTCAATGTGGTGCGACTGAATTTCAGCCACGGCAAGGCGCAAGACCATGTGGACCGCGCCCGTCTGGTGCGCGAAGCTTCGCAACGCGCTGGCCGCGAAGTGGCCATCATGGCCGACCTGCAAGGCCCCAAGATCCGCGTGGGCAAGTTTGCCGAAGGCAAAGTCATGCTGGAGCCCGGTGCAGCCTTTGTGCTGGACGCCTCGCGCACCGAACCGGGTGACCTCGAGGGCGTGGGCCTGGACTACAAAGAACTGCCCCGTGACGTGAAAGCCGGTGATGTGCTGCTGCTCAACGACGGACTGATCGTGCTCACCGTCAACGCCGTCAAGGGCGAACAGGTGCACACCACCGTCAAGCTCGGCGGCGAGCTGTCCAACAACAAGGGCATCAACAAGCAAGGCGGTGGCCTGACGGCCCCGGCGCTGACCGCCAAGGACATGGACGACATCAAGACCGCGATGAGCTTGCGCGCCGACTACGTGGCGGTGAGCTTCCCTAAAAACGCCACCGACATGGAAATGGCCCGCCAGCTGTGCAATGTGGCGGGGGCCGAATACGGCCACAAGCCCGGCCTGATCGCCAAGATTGAGCGCGCAGAAGCCATTCCGCACCTCGAAGCCATCCTCAAAGCCAGCGACGGCATCATGGTGGCCCGGGGTGATTTGGCCGTGGAAGTGGGCAACGCCGCCGTTCCCGCCCTGCAAAAACGCATGATCAAGCTGGCCAAGGTGCACGACAAGGTCGTCATCACCGCCACCCAGATGATGGAAAGCATGATCACCAACCCGGTGCCCACGCGTGCCGAAGTGTCCGACGTGGCCAACGCTGTGCTCGACGGCACCGACGCCGTGATGCTGAGCGCCGAGACGGCCGCAGGCAAATACCCACTGGAGACCGTGGAAGAAATGGCCAAGATTTGCGCGGCCGCTGAAAGCGCCGAAGACCCGGCTTTGGACGCGGACTTCAAAGGCCAGATGTTCAGTCGCATTGACCAGTCCATCGCCATGGGCGCGCTGTTCACCGCCCATCACCTAGGCGCCAAAGCCATCGTGGCCTTGACCGAATCGGGCTCCACCGCCTTGTGGATGAGCCGTCACCGCGTACACATCCCGATTTACGCACTGACCACCAAACTGACATCCCAGCGCAAGATGGCGCTTTACCGCAACGTGCGCCCCCTGTTGATGGACACCAGCGCCGACCGCGACACCGCCTTGGCCGAAGCCGAAGCGCACCTGAAAAGCCGCAACATCGTGGGCACGGGCGATGTGTACGCCATCACCTGCGGTGAGCCCATGGGTTCGCCGGGCGGCACCAACATGCTCAAGATTTGCAAAGTCGCTTGAGTGGGCCTGCCAAGGGGCCAAGCGCCTGCTCGGTAGAGGGGCGCTGCGTGTTGCGCAGCCTGACCTGAGGCCGGCCAGGCCGGCCGCAGGGGCTCAACCCGGTTTCATGGGGGTGCCGCAGTAGCCCCCTGTTGGCCATTGGCGTCGCTTCCGGCAACTTCGTTGGCGGCGTAAAATCCTGAGCAGTTACAAGCCGGGTACAGCCCGGCCCACCAGAATCCTCAACTCTCCGGGAAATTACCACCATGGCACTCGTTTCAATGCGTGAACTGCTCGATCACGCCGCCGTCAACGGCTACGGCATTCCGGCCTTCAACGTCAACAACCTGGAGCAGGTCCAGGCTGTCATGACCGCGGCCGACGAAGTCGGTGCGCCAGTCATCCTGCAAGCGAGCGCGGGTGCCCGCAAGTACGCGGGCGAGCCTTTCATCAAGCACCTGATCCAGGCCGCCACCGAGCAGTGGCCCCACATCCCGCTGGTCATGCACCAGGACCACGGCCAGAGCCCTGCGGTCTGTCAGGGCGCGATCAACCTGGGGTTTTCTTCGGTCATGATGGATGGCTCCTTGTTGGAAGACGGCAAGACCCCGGCCGACTTTGCCTACAACGTGGATGTGACCCGCCGTGTGGTCGACATGGCCCACCAACTGGGCGTGTCGGTCGAGGGTGAACTGGGCTGCCTGGGCAACCTGGAAACCGGCGAAGCCGGCGAAGAAGATGGCATTGGCGCGGTGGGCAAGCTCGACCACAGCCAAATGTTGACCGACCCGGAAGAAGCCGCCCAGTTCGTGAAGGCCACCGGCTTGGATGCGTTGGCCATTGCGATTGGCACCAGCCATGGCGCGTACAAGTTCAGCCGCAAGCCCACGGGCGACATTCTGGCCATTTCGCGGGTCAAGGAGATCCACCTGCGCATCCCCAACACCCACTTGGTGATGCATGGCTCGTCCAGCGTGCCACAGGAGTTGCTGGCCATGATCAACCAGTACGGTGGCCAGATGAAGGAGACCTATGGCGTGCCCGTCGAGGAAATCCAGGAAGCCATCAAGCATGGCGTGCGCAAGATCAACATCGACACCGACATCCGCCTGGCCATGACGGCGGCCGTGCGCAAGTTCCTGGTGGAAAACCCCGACAAGTTCGACGCCCGCGAATGGCTCAAGCCCGCGCGCGAAGCGGCCAAGCAAATTTGCAAGCAGCGCTACCTGGAGTTTGGTTGCGAAGGACAGGCGTCCAAGATCAAGGGCGACAACTTGCAGGTGGTGGCAGCCCGCTACGCCCGGGGTGAGCTGGCCCAGGTGGTCCATTGATCCACGTGGCCTGCGGTGCTGAAAACAGGCCGCCGTCCCTGCGATAATCATGCCGAATGGCCCGTTGACTGTTCAACGGGCCTTTTTCTTTTTTGCTGTTGCCTGATTGTTTTGCCATGACCTCTGCACTCCACACCTCGGCCCTGACTTCCTTGCCCCTGCTGGCGCGCGGCAAGGTGCGTGACAACTACGCTGTGGGCGACGACCGAATCCTCATGGTGGCATCGGACCGGATCAGTGCGTTCGACGTGATCATGGGTGAGCCGATTCCGGGCAAGGGCGTGTTGCTGACGCAAATGGCCTTGTTCTGGTTTGACCAGCTTGGCCCCCAGGGGCTGAACATCTGCCCGATCCACCTGACGGGCGAGGCCCCGGAGGGTGTGGTCTCTGCGCAAGAGGTGCCCCAGGTCAAGGGCCGCTCCATGTTGGTCAAGCGCCTCCAACCCATCCCGGTCGAAGCGGTGGTGCGCGGTTATCTGGCGGGCAGCGGCTGGAAGGAATACCGGGAAAGTCAGGCCGTGTGTGGTGTGAAGTTGCCTTCAGGCCTGAAAAACGCCAGCCGACTGCCCGAGCCGATTTACACCCCCGCAGCCAAAGCAGCGGTGGGTGAGCACGACGAAAACATCACCTTTGAGCAAACCGTGGACATGATCGGTGCCGATTTGGCAGGCCGCATCCGCGACATCAGCATCCAGCTGTACAAGGCCGCACGCGACATCGCGGCTGCCAAAGGCATCATCATTGCCGACACCAAATTCGAGTTCGGTCTGGACGCCGACGGCACACTGGTGCTGATGGACGAAGTGCTGACGCCCGATTCGTCGCGTTACTGGCCCGCCGACAGTTATGTGGAAGGGGCCAACCCACCCAGCTACGACAAGCAGTTTCTGCGCGACTGGCTGGAGACCGCCCAGATCAATGGCAAGCCTTGGGACAAGACCCCACCCGCACCGCGCTTGCCGCGTGAGGTGATCGAGAAAACAGCCGCCAAGTACGAAGAGGCCATGAAAAAGCTGATGGCTTGAATGTCGCCGTTGTGGTGGCCGCCGGTTCTTGATGGCCCCCGGGCAAAGATGGGCCAAGGGCGGCCGGAAAGTGGTTTGTTCGTGCCCCGCGAGCCCTGGTCGGCAAGGGTGCGGAGCCAGCATTCCTTGTGGTGTCTGGCCCCCGCGTGCTCCGCCGTGTTTGGTGTGTGGCCTCAGTTGAGGGCCATGCTCAGCTTGCGCCGGTAGCTGGAGATCATGGCCAGCAGCGGGTCTTCGGCCACGGCCGCTTTGCCCATCAACTCAATGCCGCCCGCCGATTTGCCTGTAGCGTCTTGCGTTTTGGGTTTGGGCGGTGTCATCAGCTCCAGCAGGGCGACAAAGGTTTTGCGCGGGGCCTCGTCGTCCCATTTCTTGTCGCGCATGATGATTTCCAGCAACTCGTCCATGGCCGCTTCCCATTGGCCTACGGCAATCAAGAGGCGGCTTTTGGCAAAGCGGGTTTCAAAGTCGCGCTTGTTCTGGCCAATCAGTTCGTCAAATTGGGCCAGCTCCCATTGGCCACGGGGGTCGTTGGTCACGAATTCCAGGGCGTTGAGCCACTGGGTTTGGGCCTCAAAGCGCAGCGGCACCGGAATGCGGCCCATGGCCGGGGCCAGCAAGGCGGCGGCTTCGGCCAGTTCGCCCAGACCGATCAGCAGTTTGACCAGGTCAAAGCGGGCATCGTCGTTGCCGGGGTCGGTGGCCAGAGCCTGCTCCAGCGCGGCGCGGGCGCTGTGTTCGTCACCGGCTTGCAGGTGCTGCTGGGCCTCTTCGGCGGCCGCTTGGGCCTGCAGTTCTTCGGCGGCGGGCAGGTGCTTGTCCAGGAACTGCTTGATCTGACCTTCGGGCAAAGCGCCCATGAAACCATCGACCGGCTGGCCGTTTTTCAGTAAAACGCAGGTCGGAATGCTTTTGATGCCAAAGGCCTGGGCCAATTGCTGCTCTTCGTCGGAGTTGATTTTGACCAGCTTGAAGCGACCTTCGTAGGCGACCTCCACCTTTTCGAGGACGGGGCCGAGCGATTTGCAGGGGCCGCACCAAGGGGCCCAAAAGTCCACCAGCACGGGCGTGGTCATGGAGGCTTCAATCACCTCGGCTTCAAAATTTTGTATCGTGACGTCCATCATGGCGGGCAGTGTTCCGGGTTGTGTTTCGGCTACAGGTGAGGCGAAACCTTAAAATTCAAGATTGATCACGAAAAGCACCCAATGACTCAAGCGCTCATCGGCGTCGTCATGGGTTCCAGCTCCGACTGGGACACCATGCAGCACGCAGTCCAGATTCTCCAACAGTTTGGCATCCCCCACGACGCCCGCGTGGTTTCGGCCCACAGAATGCCCGACGATATGTTCGCCTATGCACAGAGCGCGGCCGAGCGCGGCCTGCAGGCCATCATCGCGGGCGCGGGCGGCGCGGCGCATTTGCCCGGCATGATCGCGGCCAAAACTGTGGTGCCGGTGCTGGGTGTGCCGGTGCAGACCAAGGCGCTGTCGGGTGTGGATTCGCTGCACAGCATTGTGCAAATGCCCAAGGGCGTGCCGGTGGCCACTTTTGCCATTGGCGCAGCCGGAGCGGCCAACGCCGCCCTGTTTGCGGTGGCCATGCTGGCCAACCACGATGCGTCGCTGCGCCAAAAGCTCGAAGCCTTCCGCGCCGAGCAAACTGCGGCTGCACGCGCCATGACACTCCCGCCCGTGGGTGCCGCATGAGCCGCGCGATTTTGCCGGGCTCCATGGTCAATGGCCAACCTGCCACTTTGGGCGTGATGGGTGGCGGCCAGCTGGGCCGCATGTTCGTCCACGCGGCGCAGGCCATGGGCTACTTCACGGCGGTGCTGGACCCCGATGCGGCCAGCCCGGCCGGGCGGGTCAGCCACCACCACATCCAGACCGATTACCTGGACGAGCAGGGCCTGGCGCAACTGATGCAACGCTGCGCCGCCATCACCACCGAGTTTGAAAACGTGCCCGCCCCCGCGCTGGTCACGTTGGGCGCTCACCGCCCGGTGGCCCCCGCTGCCGAATCGGTGGCGATTGCACAAGACCGTGCGGCTGAAAAAGCCCACTTTGTGCGTTGCGGCGTGCCGGTGGCACCGCACGCGATCATCGCCAAGCCTGAGCACTTGGCGGCCGTCAGCGATGACTTGTTGCCGGGTATTTTGAAGACCACCCGCATGGGCTACGACGGCAAAGGCCAGATCCGCGTCAAGACCCGTGAGGCATTGACCGCCGCCTGGGATCAGCTCAAAAACGTGCCTTGCGTGCTGGAAAAAATGCTGCCCCTGAAGGCCGAATGCTCGGTCATTGTGGCGCGTGGGGCCGATGGGCAGATGGTCAACTTCCCGGTGCAACTCAATTTGCACCGGGAAGGCATTTTGGCGGTGACCACGGTGCACGAAAGCGCCGTGCCTGCTGAGCTGGCGGCACAAGCCGTGGCCGCCACGCGTGCGATCGCTCAAGGTCTGCACTACGTGGGCGTGCTGTGCGTGGAGTTTTTCATCCTCGAAGGTGGCCAGCTGGTGGTCAACGAGATGGCCCCGCGCCCGCACAACAGCGGCCATTACACGATGAACGCCTGTGACCAGTCTCAGTTTGATTTGCAGGTGCGCACACTGGCGGGTTTGCCGCTCACGCAGCCGCGCCAGCATTCCAGCGCCATCATGCTCAATCTGTTGGGCGACCTGTGGCCTGCGCCCAGCGCTACAGGCAAAGGCCTGACCAGCCCCGACTGGAGCCAGGTGCTGGCGCTGCCGGGTACGCATTTGCACCTGTACGGCAAGTTGTCGGCCAGGCCCGGGCGCAAGATGGGGCACCTGAACATCACGGGTGCCACGCCTGAGGCCGTGCGCGGTACAGCGCTGCAAGCGGCGGCGCTGCTGGGCATCGAAGCGTTTTAAGGTTGGGCATGATCCTGAGCGCGAACGAAGCGGCCATCGCCCAAGCCGCGCAAGCCTTGCAGGGTGGCCAACTGGTCGGCCTGCCCACCGAGACGGTCTATGGCCTGGCGGCGAACGCGACCGATGACGCGGCGGTGGCGCAAATTTTTGTGGCCAAGGGCCGTCCCGCCGATCACCCGTTGATCGTGCATGTGGCCGGTGTTGCGCAAGTGCCCTTGTTTGCATCGCAGGTGCCCGAGTTCGCGCAGCGTTTGATGCAGGCTTTTTGGCCCGGACCGCTGACTTTGATCTTGCCGCGCCAAAGCGGTGTGGCCACGGCTTCGGCCGGGGGGCAAGACTCGATCGGTTTGCGCTGCCCCTCGCACCCGGTGGCGCAGGCCTTGTTGCGTGCTGGGCTGCCCCTGGGCGTGCTGGGCGTTTCGGCCCCCAGCGCCAACCGTTTTGGCCGGGTGAGCCCCACCAGCGCCGCGCATGTGCAGTCCGAGTTGGGCCCTGATTTGTTGATATTGGACGGCGGCGATTGCGAAGTCGGCATCGAGTCCACCATCATCGACTGCACACGCGGCGAGCCGGTGCTGCTGCGCCCGGGGCAGATCACGCGTGCGCAAATTGAGGCCGCTTGTGGCCGCGCCGTGCTGGACAAGGATGCGGTGACGCAGCCCGCACCCCGCGCCTCTGGCACCCTCGAATCACATTACGCGCCCCGCGCCAAGGTGCGGCTGATGTCGGCGCAGGACATCGCCCACAGGCTGCAAGCCTTGGGGCCGCATGCCAACAACTTGGGCATCTGGTCTGCCCAACGCCCAGAAGATGGAGCGGGCCTGGGGGCGGGCGTGGTGTGGCGCGAACAGCCCGTCACAGCCGAGCAAGCGGCGCACGACCTGTTCGGTGTGCTGCGGGATCTGGACGCCCGGGCCGTGACGCAGATCTGGGTGCAGCTGCCGCCCGACACGCCCGAGTGGGAAGGCGTGCGGGATCGTTTGCAACGGGCGGCTGCGTGATCCGCATATTTTGAAAAAAAACCAGGCCCGCAGTGAGCGGGCCTGGTTTTGCGCTGGGACGGTTGATTATTTCACGCTGTCAAACAGTGCTTTGGCCTGCTGGTGGCAGAACGGTGGCTCGTACGTCCCGTGGTAAGCGGCGTAATACGAGGCGGGACTGGCGTTCAGCACCTCACCGTAAACGTACCGAATGGTTGCATCAACGTCCACCGAGCTGACGTTGGTCAGGTTTTTGGCATCGAATGCGGCTTTCATCACGGTTTGGTGGACGGCCGGTGGCACGGTCGGGTCACCGCTGCCGCCGCACAGCAGGACTTTGGACTTGGGCGTCCAGTCGAGCAGGTCGTTTTTCTTGGCCGCCAGATAGACGGGGTTTTGCGGATTGGTCGCAATGTCCGCAGCAAAGGCGGGCTGGAACAAGGCATCGCGTGCCTGGTTGGGCGTCTCGCCGTTCATGCCGGGCAATTTCCCGCTGCCGACCAAGGTGGCATAGGTCAGTGTGGGGTTGGGCAATAGGGTTTCGATCCAGTCTGAGTACGGGGTCTGGAAAGCGGTTTTCACGTCGCTGTACAGCGTGCCGTAGATTTTTTGCCAAGCGGTCACCAGGTAAGGCACGAAGAACTGGTAACCCGCAATGGCCTCGGTCAATTTCATGGAGCCCGACAGGTTGTAAGGGCCTGCCAGGTGTGCACCGGCCACCACCTGGATTTCGCCGGGCAGATTTTTTTCGATTTCGCGGTGCGCGGCCATCGAGGCGTGGCCCCCTTGCGAGTAGCCCGTCAGCATGACCTTGCCATTGAGGCTGCCGCCCATGGCGACGGCGGCATGGCGTGCCGCCCGGATCGAGTCGATGACCGAGGTGGCTTCGGAGTCGGCATGCAGGTAAGGGTGGAAGCTGTAATTGGATTTGGCAAAACCCAAGTAGTCGGTGGCCACCACCGCATAGCCTTGTCCAGCGTACATGGCCGCCAGCAAGCCTGTTTCACTGTCCTGCGGGTTGGCCAGTGTGCGGGGTTTTTGGACGTCGGTGCCCTTGGCGTAGGCCACCAAGGGCGCAGCCGCCGTGCAATCGGTGCCCGTGGGCAGGAGCAAAACACCTGAGGCATTGGTGCTTTCGCCTTTGACGCCTGGGGTCACATAGTTCAATGAAATCACTTTGACATCGCACTTGGCTTGACCGCTGAGGCCGACCAAGGGGCCGGCATTGAGTTGCGCTTTGGTCAGTGTGGTCAGCAACACGGGTGTTTCGACCAAGGAGCCCAGTGGGGTATCGCTGCCGCCGCAAGCAGCCAACAGCGCAACGCCCAGAATTGAAATGCCGTACTTCATTGTTTTCATGCCTTGTCTCCAGTGATTGAAAAAGAACGGGCGTTCTTTTTCAATGACTTTATAGGTGCCGGGCAGTTCAAGCCATGGGGTATATACCGATGTATTTCAAGGTCTCGCAGCCCTCATCGGTAACGCAGCTTCATCACCAGAATCATCAGTGCCAAACTGGTGGTGATGGTGTTGGCGATGATGATCGGCCAGGCCACCAGCAAGATGCCATAGACCAGCCACAGGGCCACGCCTGCAGTGAACAGGCTGTACATGCCCAGCGAGATGCCGCTCACGTCGCGGGTGCGAAAGGTCTGCCAGGCTTGCGGAATGAAGCTGGCGGTGGTCAGGAAGGCGGCCAAAGAGCCGACCCAGTCGATGAGGTTCATGTGGGGAAGTCCCTGCGTGTGCGGGTGTCGTGTGTTCAACGTGCTGCACTGCGTTGTGCGGTCTTGCGTTCTGGGGTGTTGGGTGGCCGACGGCTGGCGGTGCTCGCGTCCAAGTCGCGCACGGTCCATTCGAGCAGCTGGTCCAGCGCGGCCCGGGCCTGGTGCGCGTTGGGGTGGTGCAGCACGGCCACCAGGGTGTAGCGCTGGCCGCTTTGCCCCTGCACATAACCGGCCACCGAGGCCACGTCGCGCAGGGAACCGGTTTTCAGCCAGGCGTTGCCGATCACGGGCGACTGTGGGCTGCGGTCTTTGAGGCGGGCAGCGGTGCCGTCCACCCCGGCGATGGCCAGCGAGTCGACAAAATGCCGGGCGTGCGGGCTGGCGTGCGCGGCCTGCAGCAAGGCCGTGAGGGCCTGCGCGGTGCTGCGCTCGGTGCGCGACAGGCCCGAGCCGTTGTCCAGCACCGGCTCGTCAACTCCGGCAAAGCCTTGACGCCACCATTGCGACAGCCGCAAGCGCGATGCCTCCAAGCGCCCGGGTGCGCCCAGCTCGCTCGACAGCGTGAGGTACAGCTGCTGGGCCATCACGTTGTTCGAAAATTTGTTGATGTCCTGGATGATCGCGGACAGGGGCAGGGACGGTGCTTCCAGCAGCAGCTTGGCCGAGGCCGGGCGTGTGCCGTAGCGCACTTGTCCTGTGAGCTGCCCGCCCGCGCCCAGCCAAAGTGCCTGCATAACGCGCGGCGCATACGCTTCGGGCTCGGGGTAGGCCACGGGCCATTCGCGCTCGCCGCAGCTGGCGGGGTAGCGGCCCGCAAAGCGCACTTGCTGGGCTTGGCTGAAGTCGGCCTGCAACTGGCGACGCCAGTCGCTGCAAGGGGCTTGGCTCAGCGGCAGTTGCGTGGGTGCCGATAAACCGGCCAGTGGCGGCTCAAAGCGCACCTGCACCAGTCCGCTGGCGGTATCGGGTGTGAACTTGTAGACCACGGCCTTGAAGTTGAGCAGCAGCCCGTCCGGCCCCACGTTGTAAGGGCGCAGGGGCTCGTCGTCGAAGGGCTCGCTGCGCTCGCGCACGTCGAACACGCTGCGGTCAAGCACGATGTCACCGCGCACCTCGCGCACGCCCGCCGCCCGGACCTGGGCCAGCAGGTCCTGCAGGCGCTCGACCACCAGCTTGGGGTCGCCGCTGCCGCGCACGATCAGGCTGCCGTGCAGCACGCCATCGCGCACAGGGCCATCGGTGTACACCTGATTGCGCCAAACGTGGTCGGGCCCCAACAGGCTCAAGCCGGCGTAGGTGGTGAACAGCTTCATGACCGACGCGGGGTTCACGCTGGCTTGCGCGTGGTGCGACAAGTGGCGGGGCCAGGCTTTGGCAGCCGCAGTGCCATCGGGCAAGGGGGTGATCTGCACGCTCAGGGCCGAAGGCGGGACCTTCGCCTGACGCAGGGTGTGGATCACCTCCAGCGGCAAATCGGTCTGGGCGCGCCCTGATGGGGCTTGGGGGGCGGGGATGTCCACGCTCTGGCCGCTGGCGGGCCCTGCCAAGGCACCGCCCAAGGCCAGCGCCGACAGCAGTGGCCAACCGCACACGCCTGTCCGCCAGATGGCCCAGGCTGCAGGCAAGAGCAGGGACCTCACGGCCGTGGGTAAAGCGTTGGCGGGCGCCCTGAGGGCATGGGTCGAATGGCAGGTCAAAAAATGGCGCAATGCGCGGAGCGGGCTCATCGGGCAAGTCTAACGGGCAGAGTCCGCAGCGGCGGGGCCGTATGATCCGGGCCATGCGATTTTCTTCAAAAACTGTGGGTCTGGTTTCGGCCGCCATCACGGTGCTCATCTGGACCGGTTTCATTGTCGTTGCGCGCGCCTCAGCGTCCCGGGGGTTGTTGCCTCTGGACATTGCGCTGACCCGCATTCTGGGGGCCAGCAGCATCTTGTTGCCTTGGGCTTGGTGGCTGATGCGCTCTGCACGGCAGGCAGGACAGAAGGTCGGTTCGTTGGGCGGTTTGTCTCCCTTGCCGTTGGTTCCGACCGTGCAGGTCGGCTTTTTAGGTGGCTTGCTGTACGCGGTGCTGGCCTACACAGGCTTCTTTTACGCACCCGCCACGCACGCCTCGGTGTTGATGCCCGGCAGCTTGCCTTTGTGGACCACTTTGCTGGCCTGGCTGGTGTTGCGTGAAAACGTGTCTTCGGCCCGCGCTCTGGGCTTGGGCTTCATTGTGTTGGGCGATGTGTTGGTGGGCGGCGCGAGCTTGCTCATGGCTTTTGACGGGGGCGAGGTCTGGAAGGGCGATTTGCTGTTCATGGCGGCGGCTTGCTGTTGGGCGGGATACAGCGTGATGGTGCGTCGGGGCGGTCTGGATGCGGTCCGCGCGACCATGGCCATCACCGCCTTTGCTTTTGTGGGTTTTGTGCCGGTGTACCTGGTCTTGATCGGCGTGGGGGCGTTGCCCACCCACTTGCTGTTGGTGCCATGGACCGAGATCTTGTTTCAGGCGCTGTTTCAGGGTGTGGGCTCGGTCGTCATCTCGGGCATCACGTTCACGCAGATGGTGCGCCATTACGGCCCGGTTCGCTCGACCATGATCACGGCGCTGGTGCCGGGCTTGTCGGCGCTGGGTGCAGTCTGGTTTTTGGGTGAGCCCATGCACTGGAATTTGTGGGCCGGGCTGGCGCTGGTGACGAGCGGCATCTTGTTTGGTGTGCGCCAGGCGCCAAAGCCTGTGGCTCAGGCGGCTTTTCCAGCGGGCCCTGTCGAGGCCGGAGGAAAGCCATGAGCACCACCCCCGGGCAGCGCTGGCTGGCCTTTGACACCAGCACCGACGTGCTGTCGTTGGCCGCAGCGCGCGGCGAACGGCTTTGGACACAAACCCTGCCCGGTGGCGCGCAGGCCTCGAGTGGCCTGATTCCGGCAGTGCTGGCCCTGCTGGCCGAGGCCGACATGCCGCTGGCTTCGCTGGACGCCATCGTGTTCGGCCGTGGCCCGGGCTCATTCACCGGCTTGCGCACCGCGTGCGCCGTGGCACAGGGCCTGGCTTTTGGCGCAGACGTGCCGGTTTTGCCCGTCGACACCTTGCTGGCCGTGGCCGAAGAGGCGCGTTGGACGCAAGTGCAGGCGGGTGTGACGGCACCCGATGCCGAGCTGACTGTGCTGGCCTTGCTGGACGCCCGCATGGACGAGGTGTACAGCGCTGCTTACCGCTGGGTGCAGGGGCAGTGGTCAGGTCACGGGGCTTGGCAGGAAGCCGCACCCTTGCGGGTCGGCGCGCCCGAAAGTGTCGCGATGCCGACGGGCCAGCGCGTGCTGCAGGCGGGCAACGCGTTTGCGGCTTATGGCGAGCGTTTGCCGCCCCATGGCTTGCGGTGCGAGGCCTTGCCCACAGCCGCCGCCTTGCTGCGCCTGGCCCCCGCCTTGTGGGCGCAAGGCCTGGCCGTGCCGGCCGAGCAGGCCATGCCGCTGTACATCCGCGACAAGGTGGCCAACACCACCGCCGAGCGCGAGGCCATGAAGGCCGAGGCCCTGCAGGCCAAGGCCGCCGCGCAGCCATGAGTTCGGTCATGAACGCCGACAAGTTGTCCACAGGCCCGCAGCCATCAGAAGCCACGCGCAACCGCGTCACGCTGGCTCCCATGACGCAGGAGGATCTGGATGCGGTCATGGCCATCGAGCAAACCGCCTACAGCCACCCCTGGACGCGCGGTAATTTTCAGGACTCGCTCAACCCGCTGTTTGATGCCCTGTGCCTGTGGCTGGACGGCGAATTGTTGGGCTACTTTTTGGCCATGCGAGGCTTTGAAGAGATGCACTTGCTCAACATCACCGTGGCCCCAGCCCGTCAAGGCCAGGGTTGGGGGCGCATGATGCTGGACGCCTTGGCGCTGATGTCGCGCCACGCAGGCGCGCAGTGGCTGTGGCTGGAGGTGCGCCAAAGCAACCAGCGCGCCTTGCAGGTCTATGAGCGCCATGGCTTCAAGCAGGTCAGCATCCGCAAGGATTACTATCCGGCAGGCCGCCAGCAGCGTGAGCATGCGGTGGTGATGAGTTTGAAATTGTGAGCCTGAACATGAGCGACCCCACCCGATTCGACCTGGACGACCGCCAACGCGCCATGCTGGCCGAGATGGGCGTGCGCGTGTGGTGGCCGTCGTCTGCGTCGGCACCTTTGCCGGCCGGCAACACGCTGGATGCAGCCCCGGCTGCAGGTCAGGCCAATCCCCTTGCCGTGGCGGGTGCTGCTGCAGCGCTGGTGACACCCGGCACGGCTGAGCCCTCGCGTGCGCAGCCTGTGCCCCCCAACTTGGACCGCAGTGGTCCTGCTGCGCGCTCGCAGCGCGCAGCAGTTGCGGTGCCGCCGGCAGCATCGCTTGTCGTCTCGGGCGGCGCTTTTTCCGCTGTGCCGGATGGTGTGTCGAGCATGGGCTGGGATGAATTGCAAACCACCGTCAATGGCTGCACCTCATGCGCTTTGTGCAGTGCGCGCAAAGCGCCGCTTCTGGGGTCGGGCCATGCACAGGCCTCCTGGATGGTTGTAGGGGATTTGCCTGCTGAAGAAGACGATCAGACAGGCCAGACCTTCACAGGCAAGGAGGGCCAATTGCTGGACAACATGCTCAAGGCGGTGGGTGTGCGTCGTGTGGGCATGGCTCGGCCGGATGAAGTTTTGTCACCTCGAAACGAGGCGTACCTGACCCACGCCGTCAAATGCCGGCCGCCTGGTGGGCGCAATCCCGAGGCGGCTGAGTTGGCGGTTTGCTCGGCGTATCTCTCGCGACAGGTGGCGCTGGTGCGGCCTCAGGTGATTCTGGCCATGGGCCGGTTCGCCATTCAGACCTTGCTGGGCAGCACGGAGCCCATGGGCAAGTTGCGCGGTCGTTTGCACGACTTTCAGGGGGTGCCGGTGGTGGTGACTTACCACCCGTCCAGCTTGTTGCGCAACTCGGCCGACAAGGCCAAGGCCTGGGCCGATTTGGTGCTGGCACTGAAGGTGGTCAAGGCCTGAAACATGGCCGTGTCGCCACGCCCGGCCTTGTGGCCTGTGGCGGTGGCTTCAGCCTCCGATAAGGTCCCCGATCAGCGTGGGGTGCCCATGGCTTCACCCATGACAATGGGCTTGCCAGGCGTCCAATCGGCGTTGAACTTCATCACGCCTTGCGGGAAAAGCATGACCACGGTGGAGCCCAGCAGGAAGCGGCCCATTTCTTCGCCTTGCGCCAAGGCAATGTTGCCCATCTCGTAAGCCCATTCGCGCACCGTGCCCGGGCGTGGCGGGTTGACGACGCCGTGCCAGACGGTGGCCATGCTGCCCACAATCGTGGCCCCCACCAGCACCATCACAAACGGGCCGTGCTCGCCTTCAAAAACACACACCACCCGCTCGTTGCGCGCAAACAGGCCGGGCACGCCACGGGCCGTGGTCGGGTTGACCGAAAACAGATCGCCCGGCACGTAAATCATCCGGGTCAAGCGGCCCGCGCAAGGCATGTGGATGCGGTGGTAATCACGCGGGCTGAGGTACAGCGTGGCAAATTCGCCGTCCTGAAACTGCGCGGCCAGCGCCGCATCGCCCCCCACCAGCGCCTGCGTGCTGTAGCTGTGGCCTTTGGCTTGAAACACCCGGTCGCCCGCAATCGGCCCGCACTGGCTGATCGCGCCGTCCACGGGGCTCACAAAATCGGCCGCTGCCAGCGGGCGGGCGCTGTCCTTCAATGGGCGCGTGAAAAAGGCGTTGAAACTCTTGTAGCTGGCCGTGTCCGGATTGGCCGCTTCGGCCATGTTCACGTTGTAGCGGCGCACAAAGCGGTCGATGATGCCGGTGGTCACGCCGCCCCACTGGCTGCCCGCCACCCAGCCCGCAAAGGCGGTCAGGGCTTGTTTGGGGATCAGGTATTGCGGCAGGACCGCCAGGCGGTCAGAAAAGGAACTGGACATGAAGGGGCCGCGAGCGCGGTTCACAAGAAGACCCTGATTTTATCGGGACGTAGCTGCGGGTTTCCCCTGTGGGAGTCCGCCCTTGCGGCCGAATGGTTGCGTCACAGCAGGCACAATCTGCGCATGAACTCCCCATTGCTTTCGGTCGAACATCTGGTCAAACGCTACGGCGACGCCACGGTGGTCAATGACCTGTCTTTCCACATCGAGCCCGGTGAATGCCTGGGCGTGATCGGCCCCAACGGTGCCGGCAAAACCACCACGCTGCGCATGTGCTTGGGTTTGTCCGAGCCGGACAGTGGCGACATCCGCTACTTTGATGGCTTGCAAATGCCGCGTGACGCGCTGGCCATCAAGGCCCGGCTGGGGGTGGTGGCGCAAATGGACACGCTGGACCCGGACTTCAGCTCGGAAGAAAACCTGCTGGTCTTTGGTCGCTACTTTGGCCTGCCAGACGCCGTGATCCGCGAGCGCATCCCGCCGCTGCTCGAATTTGGCGCCCTCAGCCACAAAGCCAAGGCCAAGCCCGGCGAGTTGTCGGGCGGCATGAAGCGCCGCTTGAGTCTGGCGCGCGCCCTCATCAATCACCCGCAACTGCTGATGCTGGACGAGCCCACCACGGGCCTGGACCCGCAAGCGCGCCACCTGATGTGGGAGCGCCTGCAGGTGCTGCTGCAAGAAGGCAAGTCGATCTTGCTCACCACCCACTTCATGGACGAGGCCGAGCGCCTGTGCAGTCGCCTGTTGGTGCTGGACCAAGGCCGCAAGATCGCCGAAGGCAAACCCCGCGACCTGATCGCCGAGCACCTGGAGCCCGAAGTGGTGGAGGTGTTTGGCCAAGGCGCGGTGGCGCTGGCGCAAGAAGCCAGCCTGAAAGCGTTAGCAGGCCGGGTGGAGGTGAGCGGCGAAACCGTTTTCTTCTACACCCAAGACAGCCGCGCCCTGATGCACGCTCTGGAGGCCTGGCCCGCGCTGCGCACCTTGCACCGACCTTCTAATTTGGAAGACCTTTTTTTGAAATTGACCGGACGCCAGATCCGAGAGGAAGGTTGAACATGAGCCAAATTCAAAACAACATCTGGGCCGCGCCCCGCCTGTCTATGCGCTGGTGGCCTGTGTTCCAGCGCAATTGGCTGGTCTGGAAAAAGCTCGCCATCCCCAGCTTGGTGGGCAACATCGCGGAGCCCTTGATGTGGCTGGTGGCCTTTGGCTACGGCCTGGGTTCACTGGTCGGCCAGATCGAGCTGGGCGGCGAAAAAGTGCCCTACATCCTGTATCTGGCCAGCGGCAGCATCTGCATGAGCGCCATGAACGCGGCCACGTTTGAGGCGCTGTACTCGGCGTTCTCGCGCATGCATGTGCAAAAAACCTGGGACGGCATCATGAACGCCCCGGTGCGCTTGGACGACGTGGTGCTGGCCGAAATGCTTTGGGCTGCCTTCAAGGCGCTGTTCACCGTCACCGCCATCCTGGGTGTGATGCTTGCCCTGGGCATCAGCCACAGCTGGAAACTGCTGGTCGCTTGGCCCGTGCTGCTGGGCGTGGGCATCACCTTCAGCTGCATGGCGCTGATCTTTAACGCGCTGGCCAAAGGCTACGACTTCTTCACCTACTACTTCACCCTGTTCCTCACGCCCATGATGTTCCTCTCGGGCATTTTTTTTCCGCGTGAGCAACTGCCGGCGTTGGTGCGCGTGATTGCCGACTGGCTGCCGCTGTCGGTGGCGGTGGATCTGGTGCGCCCCTTGTTTCTGGACCGCTGGCCCGACCAGCCGCTGCGCCATGTGCTGGTGCTGGCGGTGTTTGCGGTGGTGTCGTTCTGGGTGGCGCTGGCGTTGACACGCAAGCGGTTCAGGCGTTGATGGTTTTGACAGGGTCTGCGCTTGCCAGTCCGACGTCGTTTCATTTCAGACCTATTTGTGCTGCAAAGACAAAAAAGCCCTCCGAGGAGGGCTTTCCCGGCTTGAAGGCCTGGTGCGATGTGCGAAGCACGAAACCTCAGATCGCCAGCAGTCGGGCCAACCAAACGTCGCTCGAGCCTGCATTCGTGCGGTCACCAGCGATCAAAATTTTGCCGTCTGACTGAACGGCCAGCGCGTGCGCAAAGTCGTTGCCAGCGCCCAGCGAAATGGCCACCACACCGTCAGGAGTGCCATCGCTGTTGCCTTGGCCGAAAGAGGTGTCAAGCGTGCCGTTGCTGAGCAAGCGTGCCACAGCTGCGTTGGTGGATCCATCGCTGGCCACCGTGAACCCTGCCACGACAATCTTGCCATCTGCCTGCATGGTAATGGCAACGCCCGTGTCATTGCCTGTGCCCAAGCTCAGGCCTGTGACGCCGTGGGGTGTGCCGTCCGATGCGTCAGCACCGAAAGAATTGTCGAGCGAGCCGTCCGTGTTGAGGCGAGCGACAGCGATGTTCGTGGAGTTGTCTGCAGCGGTGGTTGCCCCCACCACCAAAATCTTGCCATCTGATTGCAGGGTGACTGCACTGGCCGCGTCATTGCCGTTGCCAAATGAGATGCCAGCCACGCCGTCCACCGTGCCGTCGGCGGATCCCACACCGAAAGAGCTGTCCAGCTCGCCATCCGAGTTCAGTCGCGCCACAAACGCATTGGTCGTGCTGTCTGCCGCACGTGTGGTGCCTGCAACGACGATGCGGTTGTCAGGTTGGATGACCAAGCCATTGGCTTGGTCATCACCATCACCGAGACTGATGCTGACCACACCCGCTGGTGTGCCATCGGTGCCGCTGGCACCAAACGCACTGTCCAAGCTGCCATTGGTGTTGACACGGGCCAGCATGAGGTTCTTGGTGCCCGACAGCGTCGTGGAACCTGCAACGACCAGTTTTCCATCGGCTTGGATGGCCAAGGCATTGGCGACATCTTCGCCAGCGCCGCCCAAGTCCACCGCCACCACACCTGCCACCGTGCCATCGTTGGCGTCAGCGCCAAAGCTGGTATCCAGCACGCCTGCGCTGGTCAACCGAACCAGGATGATGTTGCTGGTGCCGTTGGTGGGTTTGCTGGTGCCTGCCACGACAATTTTGCCGTCGGCCTGAATTTTGACAGCCATGGCGACATCGGAGGAGTCGCCCAAATCAAGGGTGACCGTGCCATCTGGGGAGCCGTCGCTGTTGCCCACGCCAAAAGTCACATCCAGGCTGCCGTCGCTGTTGAAGCGCTCGACCACGATGTTGCTGGTGCCGCCGTTGGCGTCGCTGGTGGTGCTGCCCGCCACCACGATCTTGCCGTCCGTTTGAACGGCCATGGTTTTGGCATAGTCGTTGCCCGCACCCAAAGAGCGACCCACCACACCATCGGGTGTTCCATCGCCCGTACCCGCGCCGAAAGTGGCATCCAGTGTGCCTGCCGTGGGCAAGAGGCTGCTGCCACCGCAGCCCACCACCAACGAGGTTGTAAAAGCCACCAACATGGCTGCTGCGACTTGGCGTCGAAATTGGCCGAAGGAAGACATGGATGTTGAAAGACCTGAATGCATTGAATTCCCTTTGAAAAGTAATTAAATATTTCTCTTTTGCTGCGCTGATTCACGGTTCTGAATCTCACACGACAAAAATTCTAAAAGTGTTAACATTGAAAATAAGATCGAAATTCGTTCAATAGAATTTCAAATATTGAAAATCACAAATATTGTCAAAGGCGCATGCGCACAAGCAGGGCCGTGATTTGTCAATGAACAGCAGCGGTGATGGATGGAAACGGAAAATCTCCGACTTTTTGCGGCCGTGTGCGAGCTCGGCAGCTTGCATCATGTGGCTTCCCGTGAGGAGATGTCAGCGCCGACCCTGACGCGCAAGATCCAGCAATTGGAGTCCGAGATGGGTACCGAGTTGCTCAAACGTGGCCGTCGTGGGGTGCAAGCGACACCCGAGGGTTTGCTTTTGTTGGAAAAATCCATGCATTTGCTCGGCCTTGTCGAAGATCTGCAAAACCTGTTACCAAAGCGGCAAAAACAACATACGGGAATCGTCACCATCATGGGTTCTTTCAGCATGACGGCAGGGCGTTTGCTGGATGACATAGAGGGTTTTCTCTCGATTGAGGAAAACAAAAATGTCCGGATCATTTTGAAGGAGGCGGACAAACAGACGATTGTTGATAGCGTGCGTGCGGGTCGTGCAGCGATGGGCGTGTTTTGGGATGCCGCGGAAACGTCGGGTTTGCAGACGTTTCCTTATTGCTACGACAAAGGTTCAATCGTTGTCCATCGATCGCATCCCTTGGCGCAGCGCGAAACGCTGACATACCAAGAGGCGGCTTGCTACCAAACGGTACGTACCAAAACCACCAGGTTGGTCGAGGTCATGCTCGAGCGCAGTGGGGTTCTCGACCGCTTGTCCCAAAACAATCGGATCGAAGTGCCGACCTTTGAGGCTTTGTTGAGGTTGGTCAGAAAAGGCGCTTATGTGGGGCTCTGTCCCCGTGAGGTGGCGCAGGTGTATGCGGACTACTTTGAACTCAAAATCATCCCGCTGTCAGACCGTTGGGCTCACCGCCGGCATGTCATCGGCTGTATCAACAGCGCATCGTTGACCGCCGCAGCGCGTGGTTTGCTGGACCATCTTTGTGCTCAGGCCAACACAAATGCCACGGACGACTTGGCTCTGTGAATAGCGTGATCGGTGATGGGCTGCCAGCAACTTGGACGGGTGCATGGACTCAGTGTCCACACGCCGTTGCATTGGCCGCAGCGCATCAGTTCAAGCCCGCAGTTCGCGCAGTTCTTATGGGCTTTGCAGTCCACATGACAGCAAGGAGCGTGCCTTGAGTCGGTGGTTAAAAAGTATGCGTTGCTTTGCAGCCCTTTTGTTGCTTGCGCACATGGGTTCTCAAGCCATGCTGATCGAGCGTCACATGCGGCCCATTACGCTGGTGGTCGGTTATGCGCCAGGCGGTTTGAGTGATCGGTTGGCGCGAGTGGTCGCCAAGTATTTGGAGCAAGAAATTGACAGGCCCGTGGTGGTCAAAAATGTGAGCGGTGCCGGGGGCGTGTTGGCCGCCAATGAGGTCTTGTATGCCCATGTCGAATCGCCGACTTTGCTGGTTGGAGATTCGGCATTGATCGTCTCTCATGTGACCCAAGCACCACAGTCGGTAGACCTGTCTCTTTTATTTCCAATAGGGACGTTGGGCAGCACGTCGTTTGTGGTGGCTGTGGCCAACCCATCAAAATTTCGCACCTTGAATGATTTGCTGGGCAATAAGACCGATTCATTGAAAAGACTGACCGTTGGCACGCCGGGGGCCAATACGGTCCATGATCTGACTGCCCGCTTGATGCTCGATCGTGCGCAGACGAAGGCGGAAATGATCCATTACCGAGGTGGGGTACCCATGTTGGCCGACTTGCTCGAGGACCGGTTGTCATTCGGGCTTTTGAGTCTGGTGACGGCCCGGGAGTATGAGAGATCCCAACAAATCAGAATTCTCGCCGTGACCGGAGAGCGTCGCAGTCGTCTTTTTCCGAACACGCCCACTGTGTCCGAAAGCTATTCCGGGCTCTACAGTGCCTCCACCGCTTATCTGTTGGCGTCCCCCCAAATGTCAGACGAGCTCAAATTGACGCTGACCCAAAAATGGGGACAGATCATTCGAAAAACAGACTTTTTGAATGAGTTACGTTCGTTGGAGATGAGTGCGCCATTTTTGGATGCTGCCGGCGCTGCAGTGAAAATCACCGAAGAAAAAAAGTGGTGGACAAAGTTGGTCAAAATCCAGCCCCATTGAAACTTCAGGAATGACAGCCGACCCGCAAGATGTTGGCACAGACAGACGTGTCAGTGGGTA
Organism: Limnohabitans sp. 2KL-1; assembly: GCF_003063435.1. Taxonomy (GTDB): domain Bacteria; phylum Pseudomonadota; class Gammaproteobacteria; order Burkholderiales; family Burkholderiaceae_C; genus Limnohabitans_A. The sequence goes on from NZ_NESL01000006.1 coordinate 97,600, forward strand.
GACATCAGTCGCAGCTAAGATATTTAATTCATTTCACATGCATTTCAAGGAAAAAAGATGAGCATTCAAACCGTAGGCATCATTGGCGCAGGCACCATGGGCAATGGCATCGCACAGGCGTGTGCGGTGTCAGGCATTCAGGTGGTGATGGTCGACATCTCGGACGCGGCCGTGGCCAAGGGCGTGGCCACCGTGACCAGCAGCCTGGACCGTTTGGTCAAGAAAGAAAAGATCAGCGAGGCCGACAAGGACGCTGCGCTGGCACGCATCAAAGGCAGCAGCAGTTACGACGACCTCAAGGGCGCTCAGCTGGTCATCGAAGCCGCCACTGAGAACCACGAACTCAAGGTCAAGATCCTCAAGCAGTTGGATGCCTTGCTGGCGCCCAACGTCATCATCGCGTCCAACACCTCGTCGATCTCGATCACCCAGTTGGCCGCTGCCACCCAGCGCGCTGACCGTTTCATCGGTATGCATTTTTTCAACCCTGTGCCCATGATGGCGCTGGTGGAGATCATCCGGGGCCTGCAGACCAGCGACGCCACGCACGATGCGGTGCACGACATGGCGCTGGCCTTGGGCAAAACCCCGATCACCGTCAAGAACGCACCGGGCTTTGTGGTCAACCGCATCTTGGTGCCCATGATCAACGAGGCTTTCTTTGTGTTGGGCGAAGGACTGGCCGAAGCCGAAGCCATTGACGCGGGTATGAAGCTTGGTTGCAACCAGCCCATTGGCCCGCTGGCGCTGGCCGACATGATTGGTCTGGACGTGTGCTTGGCCGTGATGGAGGTCTACCTCAAGGAATTCGGCGACAGTAAATACCGCCCCAGCCCCTTGCTCAAAGAAATGGTGGCCGCAGGCCGTCTGGGCCGCAAGACCGGGCAGGGCGTTTACAAGTACTGAACGCCAGTTGGGATCGGGGCAAGCAAGGCGATGCCCTGTTTGGACTTCACGCCGTGATGAGCCGGCGAGCAATGCAGCGTGCCCGGAGCGCCAGCGGAGGGACGGCGAAGTCGGCTCGCCGCCGCCGGGCGCAACACCCGGCCAAACACCGCTCGCTGGGGTGCAGGCATTCGATGAAGGCTGTCACGTTCGTGAACGCGACATCGCCATGTCGACCTCTACCATGAGGCCATGAACACCACCCCCCACCCCGAAGGCCAGATCGACTGCAGCGTGCACGGTGCAGTCCTTCAGATTGGCATCAACCGCCCCGCCAAGCGCAACGGCTTCACGCCCAAGATGTTCCGTGAGCTGGGTGAGGCCTACACCCGGCTCGACGACGACCCCGCATTGCGCGTGGGCGTGTTGTGTGCGGCGGGCGACCACTTCACTGCCGGGCTCGATTTGCCCACCATCGCGCCGCTGATGCAGCGTGGCGAAAAAGCTGTGCCCCTGGGCCTGGTCGACCCGCTGAACCTGGGCATGGAAGGCTACCGCCGCCGCACCAAACCCATGGTGGTGGCGGTGCAGGGCATCACCTACACGCTGGGCATCGAGCTGATGCTGGCGGCCGACATCGTGGTCGCGGCCGACGACTGCCGGTTTTCTCAGCTGGAAGTGCAGCGCGGCATCATGGCCACGGGCGGTGCCACGCTGCGCATGGCCGAGCGGGCGGGCATGGGCAATGCGCTTTTGCATTTGCTCACGGCCGATGTGTTTGACAGCGCCGAAGCCCTGCGCCTGAACTTTGTGCAAAAGGTGGTGCCTGCGGCGGGCTTGTTGGCCGAGGCCATGCGCATTGCCGACCTGATCGCCGCGCAAGCGCCGCTGGCGGTGGTGGCCACGCGGCAGAACGTGCTCAAGGGTGTGGAGCAAGGCCCGCTGGTGGCCATGCACGACTTTTTGCCTGTGCAGCAACGCTTGTCGCGCAGCGAAGATGCCGCCGAGGGCGTGCGTTCGTTCGTGGAGAAACGTGCCGCCCGCTTCACCGGCCAGTGAGGTGCGACCCGCCCGATGGGTCGGCTGGGCGTGATGTTTCCCGTGCCTGAATCTCGCGCCGCAGATCGGCCACTTCCTGACGCAGGTGGCCGATTTCCTGCATCAGGTCTTTTTCGATTTGGCGCTCTTCGTCTTCGACTTCCTTTTCCACAAAAATGGCCGACAGCGAGGCGGTGACCAGCGACAACACGGCCAGGCCCAGCAGCACCACGATCACTGCAAAGGCGCGCGAGGCCTGGGTGGACGGCACCACGTCACCAAAGCCCACGGTGGCGGCGGTGGTGAAGGCCAGCCACAGACCGTCCGACAGGGTGACGATGCGTGGGTCAATCAGCCAGAAGCCCAGACCCCCCAGCCCCAAGATGGCCACGGCCAGCAGCAGGGAGTAGATCAGGCCCTGGCGGATCAGGCGATGGAGGCGGCGGTGTTGCTCAGGCATGCGCTGGATTTTCGCCCATCGGGCGCGATGGGTTGGGAACATCACGGATGTTTGGACGCCTTGATGCGCGTCAAGGCGTGGGGGCGGCTGTGGGTGCAAGATTCGCTTCAGGCCCATCGAAGATGATGGGGCACGATTCCCCATTCAGGAGACCCCATGAGGTTGGCCCTCTTGTCAGACCTGCACGCCAACTGGCAAGCGCTGTCTGCCTGTTTGTCTCACGCCCAGGCGCAAGGCGTGGACGGACACGCCTTTTTGGGTGACTTGGTCGGTTATGGTGCCGATCCCGGCCAAGTGCTGGATCAGGTCATGGCCCTGCACGCGCAAGGCGCGCAGGTGCTGCAAGGCAATCACGATGCGATGGCGGTTTCGCCGCCGCCGGGCGAAGCTTCGTTGGGTGCGAGCACGAGCGGCTGGACGCATGGCCAGCTGAACCGTGCGCAGCGCGATTATTTGGCGCAGCTGCCGCTGACCGCCACGGTGGAACATGTGCTGCTGGTGCACGCCAGCGCCGACAAGCCCGAGGCCTGGCGCTATGTGGATGGCGAACGTGCCGCCATGGCCTGTCTGGATGCTGCCAGGGGCGGCGGTGTGGTCGATGGTGTTCCGCCAAACCATGTGATGGTGGGGCATGTTCACCATCAGACCCTGTATTACCAAGGTGCCGGACGCGGCCTGATGCCTTTCAGACCCACGCCCGGCGTGGGCGTGCCGGTGCCGCGCCTTCGTGCCTGCGTGGCCACGGTGGGCTCGGTCGGGCAGCCGCGCGATGGCGACCCCCGGGCCATGTATGCCATCTACGACATGCGCGCAGGGCGGTTGATTTTTCACCGCGTGCCCTATGACCATGCCGCCGCCGCGCAGGCCATTCGGCAGGCCGGTTTGCCCGAGTACTTTGCCCATCGCCTGGAGACTGGACGTTGAAACTGCTGCAACCTGGTGAAGTCATCGACGGCTTCGAGATCGACGAGTGTGTGCACGCCGGTGGCATGGCGCACATTTACACCGTGCGTTACGCGCCTTCGGCAGATGGCACGCGCCGTGCGTCCGAGTTCCCCATGGCCATGAAGATTCCGCGCATGACGGCGGGGGACGGGGCCGAAAACATCATCGGCTTCGAGATCGAGCACCAGATCATGCCCACGCTCACGGGTCCGCACGTGCCGCGCTTTGTCGCGGCGGGGGATCTGTCGCGCATCCCGTATTTGGTGATGGAATATGTGCAGGGGCAAACCTTGCAGCACTGGCTGGAGCGGGGTGCGCCCCTCATGCCCGACGAGATCGCCCGTTTGGGCGCGGCCATGGCCAAGGCCGCGCACAGCCTGCACCGCCAGAACGTGTGCCACCTCGACCTCAAGCCTGCGAATGTGCTCATCCGCCCCGATGGCTCGGCACTTTTGCTGGACTTCGGTTTGTCGTGCCATGCGCACTACCCGGACTTGCTGGCTGAAGAATTGCGCAAGGCGGTGGGCTCGCCGATCTGGATCGCGCCCGAGCAGGTGGTGGGTGTGCGCGGCGATCCGCGCAGCGATGTGTTTGCCATCGGCGTGATGCTCTACCAGCTGGCCACGGGCGAAGCGCCGTTTGGCGAGCCCGCCACCGCAGGCGGCATGCGCCAGCGTTTGTGGATGGACCCGGTGCCGCCGCGCCAGCGCCGACCCGATTTGCCCGAATGGTTGCAGGAAGTGATTTTGCGTTGCCTGGCCCCAGTGGCGGCCGAGCGCTACCCCTCGGCCGCGCACTTGTCCTTTGACCTGACGCACACCGACGACATCCGCATCACCGAGCGTGGACGCCAGACCCGGGGCACGGGTTTTTGGGTGCACTTCAAACGCTGGCTGCGCGCCGCCGGCATGCAGTACCAGCCCAGTCCCTTGCCTTCACAACAGATCGAGCAGGTGCCCATCGTGATGGTGGCCGTGCCTTATAAAGATGTGAGCGATGCCACGCTGTATTCCTTGCGCGAAGCGGTGTCGCGCTCGCTGGGCATCCGACCCGGGGCGCGGCTGGCCTGCGTGACCGTGATGGGCTCGGGCGACACCAGCACGACCGAGTCAGACAAAAGCGAAACCAGCGTGCACCGCTGGCACCTCACGCGCTTGCAGCAGTGGGCGCAGCCGCTGGACCTGAACGGGCATCAGACCTCGTTCCATGTGCTGGAGTCGGGCGATGTGGCCGATGCGCTGGTCAAGTACGCCGAAGGCAACCAGGTCAGCATGGTCATCCTGGGTGCGGCCACACATGGCCTGCAAATGCAGCGCTGGGTGGCCACTGTGCCGATCAAGGTGGCCATGGCGGCACCGTGCACGGTGATTCTGGTCAAGCCCGCTTTGCCATTCGAGCAACTGGTCAGCGCCTGAGCCCTTTGGGCTGCGCCACAATCGGTGCATGACCGAATCCAACGCCTTGCATCCTTACGCTGAACTCACCCCGGACCGGGTGATGGACGCCCTGACCGATCTGGGCCTGTGGCCCGATGGCCGTTTGCTGGCGCTCAGCTCTTACGAAAACCGGGTCTACCGTGCGCACCTGGACGAGCCGGTGCAGGGCAGCACGGCGGTGGTGCTCAAGTTTTACCGGCCGGGGCGCTGGAGCCGCGTACAAATTCAGGAAGAACACGACTTTGCAGCCGAGTTGTTGGTGGCCGAAGTGCCTGTGGTGGCGCCGATGGTGCTGAACGGCAAGACCCTGCACCAGAGCGCCGGGTTTGATTTTTCGGTCAGCCCCTTGCGCGGCGGCCGCACGCCCGAACTGGATGACTTTGACGTGCTCGAATGGATCGGCCGATTTCTGGCCCGCATCCACACCGTGGGCGCGGCCCAACCGTTTGCGCACCGCCCCACGTTGGATGTGCAGAGTTTTGCGCTGGAGCCGGCCGAGTGGCTGCAAAAGCATCAGATGATTCCGCTGGAAGTTGAGCGCGAATGGCGTGAGGCTTTTGCCGCAGCGCTGGCCCTGGTGCAGGACGCTTTTGCCCAGGGGGCGACTGACCGGCAACTGATTCGCCTGCACGGCGACTGCCATCCCGGCAACATTTTGTGGACGCCTGCCGAATTGCCCGGTGGCGGGCCGCACTTTGTGGACCTGGACGACGCCCGCATGGGCCCGGCGGTGCAGGATTTGTGGATGCTGCTGTCGGGCGATCGTGCTCAGCGCACGCAGCAGCTGTCGGCCTTGCTGGATGGCTATGAGCAGGTGCGCGATTTTGACCGCGCCGAGCTGAAGCTGATCGAGCCGCTGCGCACGCTGCGCTTGATCCACTACAGCGCCTGGCTGGCCCGGCGTTGGGAAGACCCGATATTTCCGGTCAACTTTCCTTGGTTTGGCACACCCGACTATTGGCGTGGCCAGGTGCTCATGCTGCAAGAGCAAATCGAGCAGATGCAGGAAGCGCCGTTGGTGGTGTGAGTTCAGCGCCGCGCAGGCTGCACGCCCAGCGCCATGGCGCAACCGATCAGCGCGGGTTGTTCGGCACGGATGACGTAGGTCGGGATGCGCAACATGTAGTTTTCAAAGCGGCCCTTGGCCTCAAACGCGGCCCTGAAACCCGACTGCGCAAAGTAGTTGCCCAAGCGCCCGATCACGCCGCCGCCAATGTAAATGCCGCCGCGTGCGCCCAGTGTCACGGCCAAGTTGGCCGCTGCGTTGCCCAGCAGGCGGCACATGCGGTCCAGTGCTTCTTCGCAGGCCACATCGCTGGTGGCCAGAGCGCGTTCGGTCACTTGCGCTGCCACCAAGGCTTCGGCCTTGGTGCCGTTCAGCTCACAAATGGCGCGGTACAAATTTTCCAGGCCCATGCCCGAGACCACGCGCTCGACAGAAACATGGGGGTGGGTGCGCCACAAAATGCGCAGGATGTCGGCTTCGCGCTCGCAGGTGGGCGACATGCTCACATGCCCACCTTCACCCGCAATGGGCACCCAGTCGCCCCGTCGCGAACGCACCAGCGACGATACGCCCAAGCCTGTGCCCGGACCGATCAGCCCCTTGGGCGCATCGGGCACGGGCTCGCCCGAGCCGATTTGTTGCAGGTCGCTGCCACCCAAGGCCGGTGCTGCCATGGCCATGGCCTCCCAGTCGTTCAGCATCAAGAGGCTGTCCAGCTGCAGCGCCTGTCGCGTGGCCTCAATGGAAAACTGCCAGTGGTTGTTCGTCATCTTCAGCACATCGCCGTCGATGGGGTTGGCAATGGCGATGCAGGCTTGTCGCACCCCGGTTTGGCCCACTTGCTGCAGATAGGTCTGCGCGGCTGCGGCCAGATCAGGAAACTGCCCGGTGGGCAAAGTCACTTCGTGTGTGATGGGCGAGCTGTCGCCGTGCACCAGGGCAAAGCGGGCATTGGTGCCGCCGATGTCGCCCAGCAGGCAAGGGGTTTGAGCGTGGTGTGCGTTCATGGGGAAGGGTTCAAGTTGCAGGTGTTGGTGACAGGGGTAAGCGGATCGACACGCACAGGCCATGGGGCAGCACTTCATCCAGCTGGACCTTGCCATGGTGGCGCTCCACGATTTCCTTGACGATGGCCAGGCCCAGGCCGCAGCCTTGCCCGATATCGCTGGCACGCACAAAACGCTCAAACACCCGTTCGCGATCGGCGGGTGCCAGGCCCGGCCCGGTGTCGGAGACTTGCAGCAGGGCGTGTGGCGTGGTGCTGGTGTGGTCGGCCGTCACGCGCACCGTCACCTGACTGCCTGCGCCCGCATAGTGCAGCGCGTTGTCGATCAGGTTGGTCAGGGCTTCGCGGATCAGCAGTTCGTTGGCCACCACCCACACGGGGGTGCAGGCCGCTTCGTCCATGCCCAGGTCGATTTGCACGCGCAGGGCGCGGGGCACCCATTCGGCGGTCAGGGTCTGGGCCATGCGGTGCAGGTCAAAGCGGCGGCGGTCGTGGGCCATCACCGATTCGGGCTCGGCCCGGGCCAGTGTCAGCAGCTGGTTGACCAGGTGGGCGCTGCGGGTGGCGCTGTCGTGCACGCGCTGCAGCCGGGCGCGCAGCTCGGGGTCGGTGGTCGATTGCAGGGCGATTTCGGTCTGGCTTTTGAGACCCGCCAGCGGCGTGCGCAGCTGGTGCGCGGCGTCGCCAATGAAGCGTTTTTGGGTGCTCACATTGCTTTGCACCGCCGCCAGCAAGGTGTTGAGCGCGGTGGCCAGTGACCAGAGCTCTCGCGGGGCCGAGGCCAGTTGCAAGGGGGCCAGATCGGTCGGTGCCCGCCCTTCGACCTGCTGGCGCAGGCGGCCCAGCGGGGCCAGCCCGGCGCGGATGCCCAGCCACACGATCAGCGTCATCAGCAGCACCAGACTCGACATGGGCAGCAGCATGTCCACCAAAATGCGCCGGGCCAGTTCCTCGCGGTTGGCGCTGCTGCGCGCCACCTGCACCAGCATGGTCTGGGGGGCGTTGGCCTCGTCGCCAAAGCGCAGGTACAGCGCCACCAAGCGCAGTGGCTGGCCGGGCGGTGTGTGCAGCGCGGCTCGGCCATTCACGGGCATGGTGCCGTCGTAAAAATAAGGCGTGTTCAGTTCGGGCTCGACCGGTTCGGCCTCCTGCGTGGGCAAGACCGGGGCGGGCAGAGACTGGTTGCCCAGAATGAATTGCCCGGGCGGCGAGCTGACCATGTAAAGCAGCTTGTCGGCCGGATCGGCTTCGAGCACGTCTTGCGCGGCACGCGGAAAGTCGATCAGCAGCCCATTGCCAATGGGCTTGAGTTGGCGCGCCAGCGCTCGGCTGGCTTGCAGCAGGCTCGCGTCCACCGCCTGGTTGGCATAGCCCGCTGCAAATTTGTAGGCTGCCACGCCCCCGGCCATCCACAGCACCATTTGCGGCAGCAGCACCCAAATCAACAGTTGCCGGGCGAGTGACACGCCCGCCTGACCGGGTGGGGTGGCTTGTTCGGGGGCAGGCGGGAGGGTGCTCGGGCTCATGGGGTGGGGCTCAAGCCTCGGCTTCCATCAGATAGCCCAAACCGCGCACGGTGCGGATCACCAGACCCGCGCCTTCAAGTTTGCGGCGCAGGCGGTGGATGTAGACCTCGATCGAATTGCCGCCGCCGGTTTCGCCGCCCTCGTCGCTCCAAGCCTGGTTGATCTGCTCTTTGGTGACCACCTTGTCGCGCTGGCTGACCAGCAGTTCCAGCAGCGTCCATTCGCGGCCGCTCAGCTCCAGTGGCTCGCCGCCCACCACGGCCCGGTGCGATGGGGCGTCCAGCGACAGCTTGCCAAACAAGGCCGAAGCGCTGGCCGGCTGGCTGCGCCGCAGCAAGGCTTGCAGGCGGGCCAGCAGCTCAGGAAAGTCAAAGGGCTTGGTCACGTAATCGTCGGCCCCGGCCTGCAGCCCAGCCACCCGGTCGTCTAGCGCATCGCGTGCGCTCAGCAGCACCACGGGCAAGGCGGGGTGGGTTTGGCGCACATGCTGGAGCACGGCCAGGCCATCCATCATCGGCAGGCCGATGTCGAGCACAGCGATGTCAAAGCTGTGCTTGTGCAGCAAATAGTCGGCCACCGCCCCGTTGGGCGCGTGTTCCACCTCAAAACCGGCCCCACCCAGTTGGGTGGTCAAGGCGTCGGCCAGCATCGCATCGTCTTCGGCAAGCAGCAATTTCATGCCCGAAGCTTAATGGATTGTTGCGACTGTGGCCTTTAAATCGTCAAATTCGGGGTCAGGGTTTAACCTGATGTTAATTTATTAATAGAATATTAATATCTGGTCCGTCGAGGTTGATGTGGGCCCACCTGCATGCAGTTCTGCCGCCTCGCACATCCACTCAGGCCCTTTGAGGCCATAACCGGGAGACTCTCTTGAAAGCTATGAAATTGTTCCAGCGTTCGATCTTGGCCACAGCCGCTGTGTTGGCCGTGGCTGCCCATGCCGGTGAAGTCGAAGTGCTGCACTACTGGACCAGCGGTGGCGAAGCCAAAGCCGCCGCCGCCCTGAAAGCCACGCTGCAAGCCAAAGGCCATGTCTGGAAAGACTTCGCCGTGGCCGGTGGCGGCGGTGACAACGCCATGACCGTGCTCAAGTCGCGTGTGGTCTCGGGCAATGCGCCTGCCGCTGCGCAAATCAAAGGCCCCGCTTTGCAAGAGTGGGCCGCTGAAGGCGTGCTCGCCAACATCGACGATGTGGCCAAAGCCGAGAAGTGGGACAGCCTGCTGCCCCCCGTGGTCGCCAACGTCATGAAGTACAAGGGCAACTACATTGCCGCCCCCGTGAACGTGCACCGCGTGAACTGGCTGTGGGCCAGCAACGACGCGTTCAAAAAAGCCGGTGTCAAAGTGCCGACCAACTGGGACGAGTTTTTTGTCGCGGCTGAAGCCCTGAAAAAAGCCGGCATCATTCCCGTGGCCCACGGTGGCCAAAACTGGCAGGACTTCACTGTGTTCGAGAGCGTGGCGCTGGGCGTCGGTGGCGCTGACTTCTACAAAAAGGCCTTGGTGCAACTGGATGCAGGCACTTTGTCCGGCGCGACCATGACCAAAGTGCTCGACACCTTCAAGAAGGTCAAGGGCTACACCGACAAGAACGCCGCTGGCCGTGACTGGAACCTGGCCACCGCCATGGTCATCAAGGGCGAAGCCGGCATGCAGCTGATGGGTGACTGGGCCAAGGGCGAATTTGTGGCCGCAGGCAAGACCCCTGGCAAAGACTTCACTTGCGCAGCCGCCCCCGGCACGGCCAAGTCCTTCACCTTCAACGTGGACTCGTTCGCGCTGTTCAAGCTGAAGAACGAAGCCAACGTCAAGGCCCAGAAAGACCTGGCCTCGGCCATCATGTCCACCGATTTCCAGGAACTGTTCAACCTGAACAAGGGCTCGATCCCTGTGCGCCTGAACATGAACCTGGCCAAGTTTGACGATTGCGCCAAACTCAGCTCCAACGATTTCGTGGCCACGGCCAAGAGCGGTGCGCTGGTGCCTTCCGTGGCGCACGGCATGGCCATCGGTTCGGCCACTTCCGGTGCGATCCAAGACGCGGTCAGCCAGTTCTGGAACGACGACAAGATGGCTACCCGCGACGCTCAGGCCAAGATCGCTTCGGCGGCCAAGGTCAAGTGAGTCTTTGAGCAGGCCTGCTGCGGATCGCGGCGGCCTGTTGCCCCCTTTAGCCACGGGGTTGCGGGCCACAAGCTCGCAGCCCGCGTCGGCCCCCGATTGGATCACCCATGTCTGCATCATCCCCTCAGCAAGCCGCGTGGCTGCCCCGGCTGGTCATTGCGCCCAGTTTTGTGGTGTCGCTGCTTTTTATCTATGGCCTGATGGCCTGGAACGGCTACCTGTCCCTGTCCGCCTCGCGGATCTTGCCTAACTACGAATTTGTGGGCCTGCAACATTACGCCGCCCTGATGGACAGCGACCGCTTTCAGGTGGCCATGACCAACATGGCCGTGTTTGGTGTTTTGTTCATAGGCGGGGCCATGGCGCTGGGCGTGTTGCTGGCCATCTTGTTGGACCAGAAGGTGCGCGGCGAAGGCGTTTTGCGCACCATTTATTTGTACCCCATGGCGGTCTCGTTCATCGTGACCGGCACCGCCTGGAAATGGATCATGAACCCCGGCCTCGGGCTGGAGCACCTGATGCACAGCTGGGGGTTCACGTCGTTCAGTTTTGACTGGCTGATCCAGCAAGACATGGCGATTTACTGCGTGGTGATTGCCGGTGTCTGGCAAAGCGCGGGCTTTGTCATGGCGCTGTTTTTGGCCGCGCTGCGCGGCATTGACGACTCGATCATCAAGGCCGCGCAGGTGGATGGCGCGAGCTTGCCAACCATTTACTGGCGCATCATTTTGCCCAGTTTGGGGCCGGTGTTTTTCAGCACCTTGCTGGTGGTCTCGCACCTGGCCATCAAGAGCTTTGACCTGGTCATGGCGCTCACGGCGGGCGGCCCCGGTTACGCCACCGACTTGCCCGCCACCTTCATGTACGCCACCGCATTCACCCGCGGGCAGATCGGTGTGGGTGCGGCCAGCGCCACCGTGATGCTGGCCACCGTGGCCGCCATCGTGGTGCCTTACCTGTATTCTGAATTGCGAGGCAAACGATGAACCGCTTGAACTTTCATCGCCTGATCCTGTGGAGCATGCTGCTGTTGTTTGCTGCGTGGTTTTTGGTGCCCTTGTATGTGATGCTGACCACCTCGCTCAAAGACGCCGAACAGCTGCGCTCAGGCAACCTGCTGAGCCTGCCCACCGCACCGACGCTGGCCGCCTGGTTCAAAGCCTGGGGCAGTGCCTGCACCGGCGTGCAGTGCGAAGGCCTCAAGCCCTTCTTCTGGAACTCGGTGCTGATGGTGGTGCCTGCGGTGCTGCTGTCCACGCTGATCGGCTCGCTCAATGGTTATGTGCTCTCCAAGTGGAAATTTCGCGGCAGCGAGACCCTGTTTGCCTTCATGCTGTTTGGCGTGTTCATGCCCATGCAGGTGGTGCTCTTGCCCATGAGCCAGGTGCTGGGCTGGCTGGGCGTGGCCAGCTCGGTGTGGGGCTTGATGCTGGTGCACGTGGTGGCGGGCATTCCATCGACCACGCTGTTTTTCCGCAACTACTACATCGGCTTGCCGGACGAACTGATCAAGGCCGCGCAGCTGGATGGCGCGGGTTTTTGGATGATCTTTCGCCGCATCGTGTTGCCGCTGTCTTTGCCGATTTTGGTGGTCACACTCATCTGGCAGTTCACCAACATTTGGAACGACTTTTTGTACGGCGTGGTGTTTTCGGGTGCCGACAGCAAGCCGATCACCGTGGGCCTGAACAACCTGGCCAACACATCGAGCGCCGTCAAGGAATACAACGTCGACATGGCCGCCGCACTGATCGCGGCATTGCCTACCTTGTTTGTGTATGTGGTGGCAGGTAAATATTTTGTGCGCGGCCTGACGGCTGGCGCCGTCAAAGGCTAAAGGAAAAAGACCATGGGCGCACTTGCCATTCGCAACATCCACAAGACCTACAACGAGACGGTCCACATCCTCAAAGGCATTGATCTGGAGATCGAAGCCGGAGAATTTTTGATTCTGGTCGGCCCGTCCGGCTGCGGCAAATCCACGCTGTTGTCGATGATCGCGGGCCTGGACCACCCCACCAGCGGCAGCATCCACATCGGTGAGCGCGATGTGACGAACTTGCCCAGCAAGGACCGCGACATCGCCATGGTGTTTCAGAGCTACGCGCTCTACCCCAACATGACCGTGGCGCAAAACATCGCCTTTGGCTTGGAGATTCGCAAAGTGCCCAAGGCCGAGCGTAAAGCGGCGGTGGACCGCGTGTCGGCCATGCTGCAAATCGGCCACCTGCTGGACCGCAAACCCGGGCAACTCTCGGGCGGTCAGCGTCAGCGTGTGGCCATGGGCCGGGCCCTGGCGCGAGACCCCAAGCTGTTTTTGTTTGACGAGCCACTGTCCAACCTCGATGCCAAACTGCGCGTGGAAATGCGCGCCGAAATCAAGCTCTTGCACCAGCGCACCCAAACCACCACGGTGTACGTGACGCACGACCAGGTCGAAGCCATGACGCTGGGCGACCGCATCGCCGTGATGAAAGACGGCTTGGTGCAACAGTTCGGCACACCTGCCCAAATCTACAACCGTCCGGCCAACCGCTTTGTGGCCGAGTTCATCGGCTCACCGGCCATGAACATGGTGGACGCTTCTCGTGTGGGTCAAGCATTGACTGCCCACGGCGTGGAACTGCCCATCACCGATGCGCAACGCGCCGCCCTGCAAGCCCACGGCAGTGCCGAGCTGGTGTACGGCCTGCGCCCCGAGAGCATCAGCTTTGCCGCACAAGGCTTGCCTGGCAAGCTCAGCATGATCGAGCCCACCGGCCCCGAAACCTATGCCACGGTGGACACCGCCGCAGGCAAGCTCACGGCCCGCGTGCCGGGCGTGCTGCAAGCGAATGTGGGCGATGCGGTGCACCTGCAATGGTCGGCCGAGCAGTCGCATTTGTTTGACCGGGCGAGTGGCGTGCGTTTGGCTTGAGTGTGGGCATGCAGCGCGTGTGCATGGGCTGACGCCATGCTGGCCATGTAGGTGGGAGGCGCGCCGGCGTTCTGTGCTCCAGCAGACAGATCGTTGAATGGCCTATCTGGATGATGTTGAAACGCAGAGTCCGCTTGCGCCTGTGACGTGGCAGGCATTGACAGCGGTCTTTCTGTTTTTCACAGGAGTCGCCATGGCCAAAGTTCTTGTTCTTTACTATGCCACTTATGGGCACATCGAGCTGGACGGTGCGCGGCATCAGGGCCAGCTGATTGCGCAAACCGCGCAGCGGATGTTTGACCGCTGAATGGCGCATGGAGGGCACCGTGGCCACCCGCCTCGAACACGATGCCATGGGCTCCATTGAGGTGGACGCCCAGCGCTTGTGGGGCGCGCAAACGCAACGTGCCCGTGTGCACTTTCGCATCTCTGACGAGCGCATGCCCATCGCGCTCATCCATGCGCTGGCCTCGGTCAAGCGGGCCTGTGCCAAGGTCAATGGCGATCTGGGCTTGCTGCCTGCCGACAAGGTGCAAAGCATCGTGGCAGCCGCAGACGAGGTGGTTGCAGGGCGGCACGACAGCGAGTTTCCGCTGGCGGTGTGGCAAACCGGCTCGGGCACGCAAACCCACATGAACATGAACGAGGTGCTGGCCAACCGGGGCTCCGAATTGATGGGCGGCATGCGGGGCATGCAGCGCCTGCTCCACCCCAACGACGATGTCAATCTTGGGCAGTCCTCCAACGACGTGTTTCCCACGGCCATGCACCTGGCTGCAGCTTGGGCCATCGAGCAGAACCTGTTGCCTGCGCTTGACCTGCTGCGGACGGCCTTGGCCGAAAAATCCAGGGCATTTGCGGGGCTCATCAAGGTGGGGCGCACGCACTTGCAGGACGCCACCCCGATCACGCTGGGGCAAGAGTTCTCGGGCTATGTGGCGCAATTGGCCTCTTGCCGCGCCAAATTGGTCGACGCCCTGTCGTGGCTGATGCCGCTGGCCATGGGTGGCACGGCGGTGGGCACCGGGCTCAACACCCATCCGCAATTTGGCGTGCGGGTGTGCGCCGAGCTGGCGCGTGTCCACCACTTGCCCTTTGAGAGCGCCGACAACAAATTTGCCGCCCTGGCCGCACACGATGCGCTGGTGGCGGGGCACGGGGTGCTCAAAATCCTGGCCGTGGCCTTGGTGAAGATCGCCAACGACATCCGCTGGTTGGCCTCTGGCCCCCGTTCAGGGCTGGGTGAAATCAGCCTGCCCGAAAACGAGCCGGGCAGTTCCATGATGCCGGGCAAGGTGAACCCCACGCAGTGCGAGGCGCTGATCATGGCCTGCATGCAGGTCATGGGCAACGATGTGGCCATGGGCATGGGCGGCGCTTCGGGGAATTTTGAGCTGAATGTCTGCAAGCCGCTGATGGCCCACAACCTGTTGCAAAGTTTGCGTTTGCTCAGCGATGGCATGCGCAGTTTTGAGCGCTATGGCGTGCAGGGCCTGCACGCCAACCCGCCACGCATCGCCGACAACCTGCACAAGTCGCTGATGCTGGTGACCGCCTTGGTGCCGCATGTGGGCCACGACCGTGCCGCTGAAATCGCCCAATGGGCTTTTCAGCATCAAAGCACGCTGACCGAGGCCGCAGTTTCATTGGGTTATGCCCGGCCGGAAGACCTGGCGCGCTGGCTTGACCCAGCGTCCATGCTGGGCGCGGCCAATGCCAGCGACTGGCCTTGATCAGGGCTTGGGTTTGGACTCGGGTTGCAATTGTTTTTGGGGGTCGTAAATCACCCCACCAACGCCCACACCGCCGCCCACATTCACGGGGCCGGATGTGCCCATGCCCACGCCAGCGCGTCCGGTGACTTGGCCTGCCCCGTTCACGCCCACACCGACGCCGACAGGCCCGGAATGCGCGTTGACCCCTGCGCTGATGCCGCCCGTGCCCACGTTGACGCCCAGCGACACCCCCGGCAGGATGGGCACGCCAATGTTCACACCCGCGCCGGTTTGTACGTTGGTGCAACCGAACAAGCCCACCAACAGGATCAACAGGCCCAAGCGTTGGGGCCAGCGTGTTTGCAAGGGGAAAGTCGAATGCAATGAGTTCATACGCAGCATTGAAACATTCTTTGCCAGGACGAGTGCAAGCAAATGTGTATGGCGCGCAGGCTCGGCCATGGGGCTCAGCCTGCGCTGAGCGGCCTCAAGCGCGAGCGGCTGCGCCGCGTTCAGCCTGACGCACCCGCCAGAACAACCAGCTGGCGATGCACAGGTTGAGAAAATTCCATGCGATGCCATTCAAAAAGGCGGCGTGGTAACTGCCCGTCATGTCAAACACCCAGCCCGACATCCACCCCCCCAAGGCCATGCCCAGCAAGGTCGCCATGATCACCGAGCCCACGCGGGCACCGGCCTCTTTGGGGTTGAAGTGTTCGCGGATGATGATGGCGTAGGCGGGCACGATGCCGCCTTGAAACAGGCCAAACATGGCCGAGACGATGTACAGCGGCACCATGCCGTCAAAGGGCAAAAACATCAGCAGCGCCACGCCTTGCAAAAACGAACCCAGCAGCAAAGTGCGGATGCCACCCATGCGGTCACTGATCACACCAAACACCAAACGGCTGACGATGCCGCTGGCCAGCATCAGCGAGAGCATTTCGGCTCCGCGTGCCGCGCCAAAACCCAGGTCGGTGCAATAGGCCACGATGTGAACCTGAGGCATGGACATGGCCACGCAACACGCCATGCCCGCCACAAACAGCAGGCCTTGGGCATGGGCGGGTTGCAGACCAAAGGGGCGGCTGCGGTCCACCTCCGGGGCATTGGCGTTGGCCGGGGTCAGGGTCACCAGCGGTGGGCGCTGGCGCATGCGTGTGGCCAGTAAAAACATGCCCACGCCGCAAAAAATGCCCAGCAAGATGTAGGTCTGACGCCAGCCCAAAGTCTCGACGCCGTGCTGAACAATCGGCGGCCAGATCGTGCCCGCGATGTAATTGCCGCTGGCGCAAATCGCCACCGCAATGCCCCGGCGGCGGTTCCACCACAAGGCGGTGTCGGCCATCAGGGGGGCAAAGGTCGACGAACTGCCCACCAGGCCCATCAAGCCGTGCGCCAGACCAAACGCCCAGATGCTGCCCGACATGCCCGCCCACACAAACCCACCGCACACGGCCAACGCGCCGACCCACAGCACCGGCATCAGGCCGTGCCGGTCGGCCAGGCGACCGGTGATGAGGCCACCCAGCCCCAGGCAGATCATCATCAAGGTGTAAGGCAGCGAGGCATCGGCCCGGCCCACGCCAAACTCGGTCTGCACCGCAGGCAGCACCACCGAGACGATGTACATGCTGCTGTTGCCCAGCACCACCAGCCCCAAGGTGGCCAGCAAGCGCCAGGCAGCCTGGCGGGAATCGATGAGGGCAGGGTCGGCGGGTTGGGTGTGCATTGCACCAATTTAGCGCATGGCCGGGCCAGGGCTTGTCTTGTGGGTTACTGGCATGGGTTGGCGTATTTTTTACGTATCCAAGTTTGAAACTTCGATCGGTAAGAAGCCAGGCCAGCAAAGGGTTTGCAGCGCATCAGAGACAACAAAGCCCCGCCAAACACAGGTCTGGCGGGGCTTCGGACGGGGCATGAATCCCGGATTGAGCCCGGGATGACACACACGGCTGACGATCAGCTCAGCAGCGCATTCACCCGCTTCACATAAGCCGCCGGGTCTGCCGGCAAGCCGCCTTCGGCCAGCAGGGCCTGGTCGAACAGGATGTGGGCCAGGTCGTGGAAGTGGACCGAGCCATCGAGCTTTTTGACCAACGCGTGCTCAGGGTTGACTTCGAGCACGGGCTTGACTTCAGGCGCTTGTTGACCGGCCTGCTTGAGCATCCGGGCCAGTTGCATGCTCATGCCGTCGTCGGTCACCACCAGGCAGGCGGGGCTGTCCACCAGGCGGCTGGTCACGCGCACGTCTTCGGCTTTGTCTTTGAGCGCTTCTTTCAGCTTGGCCAGCACGGGCTTGAAGGTTTCGGCCGCGTCTTCGGCGGCTTTCTTTTCTTCTTCGTCTTGCAGCTTGCCCAGGTCAAACGCGCCTTTGGCCACACTTTGCAGCGGGGTGCCGTCGAACTCGTGCACAAAGTTGAGCGCCCACTCGTCCACGCGGTCGGTCATCAGCAAGACTTCAATGCCTTTTTTCTTGAAGACTTCGAGCTGCGGGCTGTTCTTGGCGGCGGCCAGCGTGTCGGCGGTGATGTAGTAAATCGCGTCCTGGCCGTCCTTCATGCGGGCTTTGTAGTCCGCAAAGCTGACGCTCACGGTGTCGCTGGTGGTCGATGCAAAGCGAAGCAGTTTGGACAGGCGGTCTTTGTTGGCAAAGTCTTCGCCCAGGCCTTCTTTGAGCACCGCCCCGAATTCGGCGTAGAACTGGGTGTACTGGCCGATCTTGGCTTTGTCCTCGTCGCTTAAGACGTCCGTCACGCCATCGGCACCAGCCTCGGGGGCCTTGTCGTGTTTGGCCAAGTCTTCCAACATCGACAGCACACGCTTGGTGCAGCCTTCGCGGATGGCTTTCACGTCGCGGCTTTCTTGCAGCAGCTCGCGGCTCACGTTCAGCGGCAGGTCGGCCGAGTCCACCACGCCTTTGACAAAGCGCAGGTAGCTGGGCATCAGCGCTTCGGCTTCGTCCATGATGAACACGCGTTTGACGTAGAGCTTGATGCCTGCCTTCTTGTCGCGGTTCCACAGGTCTTGCGGGGCTTTTGATGGGATGTAGAGCAGTTGGGTGTATTCGGTGCTGCCTTCCACGCGGTTGTGCGTCCAGGTCAGCGGGGCTTCAAAGTCGCGGCTGATCTGTTTGTAAAAGTCGGCGTACTGCTCGTCGGTGATGTCTTTCTTGGGGCGGGTCCACAAGGCGCTGGCTTTGTTGATGGTTTCCCACTCGCCGGTCTTGACCATGCCGCCGGGTTGGCGGCCGGCTTCTTCGTTGCTCGGGTCGATCAGCTCGCCGTCTTGCCACTCTTCCTTTTCCATCAAGATGGGCAGGCTGATGTGGTCGGAGTATTTGCCGACGATCTCCTTGAGCTTCCATGTATTGGCGTACTCCAGCGCCTCTTCGCGCAGGTGCAGGATCACGCTGGTGCCGCGTTCGGCGCGGTTGATGGTCTCGACCTCAAAGTCGCCCGTGCCACCGCTGATCCAGCGCACACCTTCAGCCGCTGCTGCGCCCGCACGGCGGGTCTCGACGGTGATTTTTTCGGCCACGATGAAGCCCGAATAAAAGCCCACACCAAACTGGCCGATCAGCTGCGCGTCTGATTTTTGGTCGCCGCTCAGCTTGCTCATGAAGTCCTTGGTACCGCTCTTGGCAATCGTGCCCAAGTGGTCAATGGCTTCTTGCGCCGTCATGCCTATGCCGTTGTCGGTGATGGTCAGTGTTTTGGCGGCTTTGTCGAAGGACAGGCGCACCTGCAAGTCGGGCGCGTCTTCGTACAGGGTGGTGTTGTTGAGCGCTTCAAAGCGCAGTTTGTCGCAAGCGTCCGAGGCGTTGGAGATCAGCTCGCGCAAGAAAATTTCTTGGTTGGAATACAGCGAGTGGGTGACCAGGTGCAGCAGTTGCGCGACTTCGGCCTGAAAGGCATGGGTTTGTTTGCTCATAGCGGTTTCTAAAAGTTCAAGGGTCAAAAGGACAGATAACCAAAACGGTGTTCATCTGGGGGCAGGCGTTTGGAATTCAAGGGTCGCGGATGTGCTCGACAGGATCGCCTGGTTTTTGTGGGAGGCTGCCCCTGCGGCCGAATGCTTCAAGTGGGCGGGGCGCACATTCGCGAGCAGGGGCTCGCTCCCACAAGCCCAAACCCGTCGGGCGTCAGAACGACTCGTTGGGTCCCAAATACCGCCAAGTCCCCGCAGGCATTTGGCCCAGCTGCACGCCGCCCATGCGGATGCGTTTGAGGCCCACGACTTTCAGGCCCACTTGCTCGCACATGCGGCGAATCTGGCGCTTCTTGCCTTCGGTCAGCACAAAGCGCAACTGCTCGGGGTTTTGCCAGTCCACCTTCGCGGGCTTGAGCGGTTTGCCATCCAAGCTCAGGCCGTGGCGCAGGCGCTCCAGTTGTTCTTTGGGGAAGACGGCTTGCACGTTGGCGCTGACGCGGTCGAAGTCGCCAATGGTGGTCAGCTGCTGGGCCTTGCCGCCATAGGTGGCCGATGCCGCCGAGGCTGCAGCGGTGTTTTCGTGGCCGGTGTAGGCCACGCGCACCAGGTATTCCTTTTCCATCTCCGAGTCTTCGCCGATCAGCTGACGGGCCACGCGGCCGTCTTGCGTCAGCACCAAAAGACCTGTCGAATCAATGTCGAGCCGCCCGGCCGGGGCCAGGCCACGCAAGTGGGGCGGTGTGAAGCGCATCTTCGATGGATCACCCGCCCAGTGGCTGCGCGGGTTGATGAGCGTGATCGCGGGCTCGTGCCCGTCTTCGGCCTGACCGCTCACATAGCCCATGGGCTTGTGCAGCAGGATGGTCACTTGCCGGTCTTGCTGCTGCTCTGCGGCTTTGTCGATGGTGATGCGGTCCGACAAGCTGACCTGCTGGCCCATGCTGGCGGGCTGTCCGTTGACAAAGACCCAGCCTTGTTCGATCCAGGCGTCGGCTTCGCGGCGCGAGCACATGCGCAGCTCGGCCATGCGTTTGTTCAGGCGCGAGGTGCCGCTGGGTGCGGCCGTTTCGCCCTTGCCTTCGGGGCGGGGGGCGCGTTTGAATGCGGGGGGCTGGGTCATGGGTGTGTAGGGTCAAAAATGGGGCCAAATCGGCAATGACCTCATTTTCCCTCTTTTGTGGGAGGCCGCCCCTGCGGCCGAATGTTGAATGGGGCCAAGAGCTTTGAATCAGTGACCGTGGTGAACGAGCCTTCGCGAGCAGGGGCTCGCTCCCACAGGGGATTACTGAAATTGCTCGGTGCGCAGCCCCTGCAAGTCCAAAATTCGCAGGCCGCCGTACTCCACCCGAATGAGCTGACGCGCTTCGAGCACGCGCAGCGCTTCATTCACCCGTTGGCGCGACAGCCCCACCAAATAAGCCAGCTCTTGCTGGGTGATGCGCAGCACCTCGCCCACACCGGAAAACAGCACCGGGTTGAACAAGGTGGCCAAGTTGCGGGCCAGGCGCAGTTCGGGGTTGTTCATGCGGTCCAGCTCGCGGGCGGCGATGAACTGGCCCAAGCGTTCGTTGAGCTGGTTCATGATGAAGCGGTTGAAGCCCAGCGAGTGGTCGATCAGCCAATGAAAGGTGTCCACCGGCAAGCCCGCCACCACGCTGGCGCGCAGGGGCTGGATGTTGTAGCGGTAGGCCTCGCGCTTGAGCGCTGTGCCTTCGCCAAACCAGCCGCCCGGCGGTACGCCGGTGAAGGTCATGGTCTGGCCACTTTCGTTGTCGCTGCTCATCTTGAGCAGGCCCGAGATCACGCCGAACCAGTAGGTCACGGGACGGCCCACGCGGCAAACATAGTCGCCCACCTGCGGGTCGCTGACCACCAGTTGGGGAGCGATGCGGGTGCGCTCTTCGGGGGTCAGCAGCCCCCACCACGGGATCTCGTCCAGCTCGGCGGGGGTGGGGGAGCGTCGGCGCTGGTAAACGCTGGGTTCAAGGGCCATGGGTTGAAAGACAAGATGTCAGGAAGTGGTCAGTTGTGCTAGGGGTCTTCCCTGAATTGTCGTCGAAACGACAACTTGACGTCAAACTGGGCCATAGCATCCGTTCTCGAATCAAGACGCATCCGTGTGGGTGTGCCGTTTCAGTTCAAGTTTTGGAGACAGGTCCGGTCATGCAAACAACGTTTCCCCGATTGATGCTCAAGCATGCCGCAGAGCGCCCAAGCGCGCCTGCGTTGCGTGAAAAGGAATACGGCATTTGGCAAACCACGAACTGGGCGGACTTGGCCAGCTTGGTCGAGTCGGTGGCTTGCGGTTTGCACCAGGCGGGCTTGCAGCGTGGTGAGCACTTGATCGTGGTGGGTGCCAACCGCCCACGGCTTTACGCCACCATGCTGGCTGCGCAGTCACTGGGCGCGATCCCTGTGCCGCTGTACCAGGACGCTGCTGCCGCCGAATGCGTGTTCCCCATCACCAACGCCGAGGTGCGGTTTTGCGTGGTCGAAGACCAAGAGCAGGTCGACAAGATGCTGGAAGTGCGCGAAAAGTGCCCGCAGCTGACGCACATTTATTACGACGACCCACGCGGTCTGCGCAAGTACACCGAAGACGGTCTGGGCTCGCTCGAAGAGCTGATCGCTGCAGGCGCGGTGTTTGCCAAGCAGCACCCCCAATTTTTCTCTGAAGAAGTCGAAACAGCCCAATACACCGATGTGGCGGCGATGTTCTTCACCTCGGGCACCACGGGCAACCCCAAGGGCGTGGTGCACACGCATGGCTCTTTGACCGACCGTGCCGAAGCCGGTGCCGAATTTGACAAACTGACCAACGCGGAAGACGTGCTGGCCTACATGCCTCCGGCCTGGGTGGGGCAAAACATTTTCAGCTACGCGCAGTGGTTGGTCTGCGGCTATGTGGTCAATTGCCCCGAGTCGGCCGCCACGGTGACCATCGACCTGAAAGAAATTGGCCCCACCTATTACTTTGCGCCGCCCCGTGTGTTCGAGGGCATGCTCACCAGCGTGATGATCCGCATGGAAGATGCGGGTGTGTTCAAGCGCAAGATGTTCCACGCCTTCATGGACGTGGCCAAAAAAGTGGGCCCCGCCCTGATGGATGGCCAGTCCGTGGGCTTGGCGGACCGATTGATGTACGCGCTGGGCAACCTGATGGTCTATGGCCCGCTGCGCAACAACCTGGGTTTCAGCCGCGTGCGTGTGGCCTACACCGCGGGCGAGGCGATTGGCCCGGACCTGTTCACCTTCTTCCGCTCCATTGGCGTGAACATCAAGCAGCTGTATGGTTCGACAGAAACGGCTGTTTTCGTCTGCCTGCAGCCCGACAACGAAGCGCGCGCCGACACCGTGGGGGTGCCTTGCAAGGGCGTGGAGATCAAGGTGGCCGACAACGGCGAGATACTGGTCAAGTCGCCTGGTTTGCTCAAGGAGTATTACAAGAACCCGGCCGCTACCGCCGAGGTGCTCACGGCCGACGGCTGGTACCACACCAGTGATGCGGGCTTCATCGACTCGCATGGTCACCTCAAGATCATTGACCGCGTCAAAGACGTGGGCCGCATCCAGGGTGGCGCGAACGACGGTGCCATGTTTGCGCCCAAATACGTCGAAAACAAGCTCAAGTTTTTCCCGCACATCAAAGAAGTGGTGGCCTATGGCGACCAGCGCGAAAAAGTGTGCGTGATGATCAACATCGACTTTGACGCCGTGGGCAACTGGGCCGAGCGCCGCAACCTGCCTTATGCCGGTTACACCGATCTGGCGCAAAAGCCAGAGGTTTACCAACTCATCCAGGAGTGCGTGGAAAAGGTCAATGCCGATTTGGCCGAAGACGCCTTGCTGGCCGGTAGCCAAGTGTCACGCTTTTTGATCCTGCACAAAGAGCTGGATGCCGACGACGGCGAGTTGACCCGCACCAACAAAGTCCGTCGCGGCTTCATTGCCGACAAATACAAACCCCTGGTCGATGGCCTGTACGAAGGCAAAACCGAGCAGTTCATCGAGACGGTGGTGAAGTTTGAAGACGGTCGCAGCGGCAGCGTGAGCGCGACCTTGAAAATTTCCGACGCCAAGACATTCACACCCGTGAAGGCAGCAGCATGACCAAAAAAATAGGTGACGTCATCCTCGACGTCAAGAACATCAGTTTGCGATTCGGTGGCGTCAAGGCGCTGACCGACATCTCGTTCAATGTGCGTGAACACGAAGTGCGCGCCATCATCGGGCCCAACGGTGCTGGCAAGAGCTCGATGCTCAACTGCATCAACGGTGTCTACACGCCGCAAGAGGGCTCGATCACCTTCCGTGGCCAGACCTTTGACCACATGAACAGCCGCCAGGTGGCCGAGATGGGCATTGCCCGTACCTTCCAGAACCTGGCGCTGTTCAAAGGCATGAGCGTGATCGACAACATCATGACCGGCCGCAACCTGCGCATCAAAAGCAACCTGTTCATGCAGGCCTTGCGCCTTGGCCCCGCTCAACGCGAGGAAGAAGAGCACCGCGAATTCGTTGAACACATCATCGATTTTCTGGAAATCCAGGCCTTCCGCAAAACACCGGTGGGGCAACTGCCCTACGGCTTGCAAAAGCGCGTGGACTTGGGCCGAGCCTTGGCCATGGAGCCGCAAGTATTGTTGCTCGACGAGCCCATGGCCGGCATGAACATGGAAGAAAAGCAGGACATGTGCCGCTTTATCTTGGATGTGAACGACGAGTTCGGTTCGACCATCGTGCTGATCGAGCACGACATGGGCGTGGTGATGGATATTTCGGACCGTGTGGTGGTGCTGGACTACGGCAAAAAAATCGGCGACGGGACTCCCGAAGAAGTGCGCAACAACGAAGAAGTGATCAGTGCCTATCTGGGCACCAGTCACTAAGGAGAAAAAGACATGGCATTTTTCCTGGAAGCTCTTTTGGGCGGCCTCATGGCCGGCATGCTCTATGCGCTGGTGGCGCTCGGCTTTGTGTTGATTTTCAAGGCATCTGGCGTGTTCAATTTCGCGCAAGGCGCGATGGTTTTGTTTGCGGCTTTGGCCATGGCCCGGTTTTCCGAGTGGATTCCCGGCTGGTTGGGCATCGACGACAAATTTTTGGGCAATCTGATCGCCTTCGCGCTGTCAGCTGTTGTCATGTTCGCACTGGCTTGGCTGATCGAGCGCTTGGTGTTGCGTCACCTCGTCAACCAAGAAGGTGTAACTTTGCTCATGGCCACGCTGGGCATTACTTACTTTCTCGACGGCTTGGGCCAGACGATTTTTGGCAGTGACATTTACAAAATTGATGTGGGCATGCCCAAAGATCCGGTGTTCTTGTTTGACACGGTCTTTGAAGGTGGCGTGTTGGTCAACCTTGAAGACGTCTATGCCGCGTGCATTGCGGCTTTGTTGGTGGTGGTGTTGTCCTTGTTTTTCCAAAAAACCAGTACCGGTCGTGCCTTGCGTGCTGTGGCCGATGACCACCAGGCCGCCCAGTCGATCGGCATTCCACTCAACCGCATTTGGGTGATCGTCTGGTTTGTTGCGGGGCTGACGGCATTGGTGGCGGGCATCATCTGGGGCTCCAAGATGGGCGTGCAGTTTTCGCTGACCACTGTGGCTTTGCGCGCTTTGCCCGTGATCATTTTGGGCGGACTGACCTCGGTGCCTGGTGCCATCATTGGGGGGTTGATCATTGGTGTTGGCGAGAAGCTGTCGGAGGTTTATATCGGCCCCATGGTCGGCGGCGGTATTGAAATCTGGTTCGCTTACGTGCTTGCCTTGGTGTTCTTGCTGTTCCGTCCGCAAGGCTTGTTTGGCGAAAAAATCATTGACCGCGTGTAAGGAGAAAAAAGATGTTTTACAGAGAAAACGGTCAATTCAAAACTACATACCGCAAAGACCAGCAGATCTTTGCGATTGCGCAAGACCGGTGGGCCATTTTGGCGTTGGTCGCATTCGCATTCATTGGCGTGCCGTTCCTCGTCGATGAATACATGTTTCGGGCCATCCTGATTCCCTTTCTGATCTTGTCGCTGGCCGCTTTGGGTGTGAATATTTTGGTGGGCTATTGCGGACAGATCTCGTTGGGTTCGGGCGCATTCATGGCCGTGGGGGCTTACATGGCCTACAACACCTACATCCGGATTGAGGGCATGCCCCTGATCTTGGCCTTGCTCTCAGGTGGTTTTTTCGCCACCTTGGTCGGCATTTTCTTTGGTGTGCCGAGTTTGCGGGTCAAGGGCTTGTACTTGGCCGTGGCCACGTTGGCAGCACAGTTCTTTTGCGATTGGGCTTTCTTGCGTGTGGGTTGGTTCACCAACAACAACGCATCAGGGTCTGTGTCCGTGTCCAATTTGAACGTGATGGGCATCGGCATCAATACACCGCTGGAAAAATACCTTTTCTGCCTAGCTTTCTTGGTGGTCTTTGGGTTGCTGGCTAAAAACTTGGTGCGTTCGGCCATTGGCCGCGAGTGGATGGCCATTCGAGACATGGATGTGGCCGCAGCCGTGATCGGCATTCGGCCGGTGTACGCGAAGCTCAGCGCCTTTGCCGTGAGTTCTTTCATCGTCGGTGTGGCCGGTGGCCTGTGGGGCTTTGTGCACCTGGGTTCGTGGGAGCCAGCGGCTTTCTCCATTGACCGGTCGTTTCAGTTGTTGTTCATGGTCATCATCGGTGGCATGGGCTCCATCATGGGAAGCTTCTTTGGTGCGGCTTTCATCGTGGTCTTGCCGATTTTTCTCAACCAGTTCCTGCCCTGGGCGGGTGATCTGGTGGGTGTCAGTATCTCGACAGCTGCCGTCTCGCATACCGAGTTCATGATCTTTGGTGCCCTGATTGTGTGGTTCCTGATCGTGGAGCCTCATGGCCTGGCCAAATTGTGGTCGGTGGCCAAGCAAAAGCTTCGTCTGTGGCCCTTCCCGCACTGATGAATCAGCAATGCAGGGATGCTAAATTTTTTCAAAGTGTTTTACCCCAAGTGCTTCCCATTTTTTTTAACAGGAGACAAACCATGAAGCTTCGTCAAATTGTTCTGGCCACTGCGGTGGCGGCTGCCGGTCTTGCCAGTGCGCTCGTCAGCACCGTGGCCACGGCCCAAACCAAAGAGCAGTTTTTCCCGGTGCTGGTGTACCGCACTGGCGCTTACGCGCCCAACGGCGTGCCCTTTGCCAACGGCTACGTCGATTACCTCAAGCTGGTGAATGCACGCGGCGGCATCAATGGCGTCAAACTCAGTTTTGAAGAGTGCGAAACTGGTTACGCCACAGACCGTGGCGTGGAGTGCTATGAGCGCTTGAAAGGCAAGAACGGTGGCGCCACCGTGTTCCAGCCGCTGTCGACCGGAATCACCTTTGCGCTGACCGAAAAAGCGCCTGGCGACAAGATCCCTCTGATCACGGCAGGCTATGGCCGCAGCGAATCGGCTGACGGTGGTGTGTTCAAGTGGAACTTTCCCTTGGCTGGTACGTACTGGGTGGCTGGTGACGTGATCGTTCAGGACATTGCCAAGAAAGCTGGTGGTGCTGACAAACTCAAGGGCAAGCACATTGCGCTGGTTTACCACGACAGCCCATTTGGCAAAGAAGCCATCCCGATCTTGCAAGAGCGTGCCGCCATGCACGGCTTCAAGCTGAGTTTGTTGCCCGTGACCCACCCCGGCGTGGAGCAAAAATCCACTTGGCTGCAAATTCGTCAAAGCCGCCCGGACTACGTCGTTAACTGGGGTTGGGGCGTGATGAACTCCACTTTGCTCAAGGAAGCGCAAGCCACCGGCTACCCCCGCGAGAAAATCTATGGCGTGTGGTGGGCGGGTGCCGAGCCTGATGTCAAGGACGTGGGCATGGGTGCCAAGGGTTACAACGCCATCACCATGCAGCACGGTGCCGAAAAAGGCGCGGCTGTTGTGAAGGAAGTACTGGATAAATTGCACGCCAAAGGCCAAGGCACAGGGCCCAAAGATGAAGTGGGCGATGTGCTCTACATGCGCGGTTTGTTCAGCGCCATGTTTGCAGTGGAAGGCGTGCGTCAAGCCCAGGAGAAATACGGCAAGGGCAAAGTCATGACCGGCGAACAAGCGCGCTGGGGTTATGAAAACCTGAACCTGACCCAGCCCAAGCTCGATGCATTGGGTTTCAAAGGCGTGTTGCGTCCCGTCTCCACTTCGTGCGCTGACCACATGGGTGCCAATTGGGCGCGTATCCACACTTGGAACGGCAGCAAGTGGGAGTTCTCCAGCGACTGGTACCAAGCCGATGAGCAGATCATCAAGCCCATGGTGAAAGTTGCTGCAGACAAGTACGCCGCCGAGAAAAAGATCACACGCCGCACCCCTGCGGATTGCCAGTCCTGATCGGTGAACAGCCCGCTGCGCAAGCGGTGGGCAGCAGCTGCTCAGTGGTTGGCACCACTGAGCAGTTGCCAAATGAAACCCTTGCGTGCAGCGGTTTCATTTGGCTTGAACCCCAGAGTAAAGAAAAGGCAAAGTCCATGAACGACAAAAACATTGTTCTGAACGTCAATGGCATCGAAGTCATTTACAACCACGTCATCCTGGTGCTCAAGGGCGTGTCCCTGCAAGTGCCCGAGAGGGGCATCGTGGCCTTGCTGGGCGGCAACGGCGCTGGCAAAACCACCACGCTGCGGGCCATCTCCAACTTGCTCAAGGGCGAGCGGGGCGAAGTGACCAAGGGCAGCATTGAGCTGCGTGGCGAGCGCATCGAAAACCTCTCGCCTGCCGACCTTGTGAACCGGGGTGTGGTGCAGGTCATGGAAGGCCGTCACTGCTTTGCCCACCTGACCATCGAAGAAAACCTGATGACCGGCAGCTACACCCGCACCGACAAGGGCGAGATCGCGGCCAATCTGGACAAGGTCTACAACTACTTCCCGCGCCTGAAAACGCGTCGCACCTCGCAAGCTGCCTACACCTCGGGCGGCGAGCAGCAGATGTGCGCCATTGGCCGTGCCCTGATGTCCAACCCCAACATGGTGTTGCTGGACGAGCCCTCAATGGGCCTGGCCCCGCAGATCGTGGAAGAGGTGTTCAACATCGTGAAAGACCTCAACGAGAAGGAAAAAGTGACTTTCCTGATCGCCGAGCAGAACACCAACATGGCCTTGAAGTACGCCGACTACGGCTACATCATGGAGTCCGGTCGCGTGGTGATGGACGGCGCGGCCGAAGAGCTGCGCACCAACGAGGACGTGAAAGAGTTTTACCTGGGCATGGGCGGCGGCGAGCGCAAGAGCTTCAAAGACGTCAAGAGCTACAAGCGCCGCAAGCGCTGGTTGGCTTGAGGCCTGGATGCCCACACTTTCCTTTCTTACCGCAGTACCCCAGAAAGAAAACCATGTCCCAGCACTTTGATGCCTTGGAAACGCGCGCCCCAGAAGTCCGTGAAGCCGCCTTGATGGCCGCTTTGCCCGCGCAGGTGGCGCATGCCAAAGCCCACGCTCCTGCATTTGCCGAGTTGCTCAAGGATGTGGATGCCGCCAGTGTCAACAGCCGCGCGGCGCTGGCCCAATTGCCCGTGATCCGCAAATACGAATTGCTCGAACGCCAGAAGGCTGCACGTGCCGTCGGCGGTAATGTGTTCGGCGGTTTCAGCACCCTGGGTTTTGGCCCGGGCATGACCCGCGTGTTTGCCAGCCCTGGCACGATTTACGAGCCCGAAGGCACGCGCGCCGATTACTGGCGCATGGCGCGCACCATGTTTGCGGCGGGTTTTCGTCCCGGTGAGCTGATCCACAACTGCTTCAGCTACCACTTCACCCCTGCTGGCTCCATGATGGAAACGGGCGCACATGCTTTGGGCTGCACGGTGTTTCCGGGTGGCATTGGCCAGACCGAGCAGCAAGTGGGTGCCATGGCCGAGTTACAACCTGCGGGTTACATTGGCACGCCTAGCTTTTTGAAAATCATCATCGAGAAAGCCGCCGAGATGGGCGTGGCCTTGCCCAGCGTGCGCAAAGCGCTGGTGTCGGGCGAGGCCTTTCCGCCCAGCCTGCGCGACTGGATGATGGCGCACGGGGTCGATGCCTACCAGTGCTACGCCACGGCCGATGTGGGGCTGATCGCTTACGAAACCGCTTCGCGTGAAGGCCTGGTGCTTGACGAAGGCGTGATCGTCGAGATCGTGCGCCCCGGCACCGGAGACCCGGTGCCCGAGGGCGAGGTGGGCGAGTTGGTCATCACCTCGCTCAACCCGGATTACCCGCTGATCCGTTTTGGCACGGGCGACCTGTCGGCCATCCTGCCCGGTACCTGCCCCACGGGCCGAACGGGGCAGCGCATCAAAGGCTGGATGGGCCGTGCTGATCAGACCACCAAGATCCGGGGCATGTTTGTGCACCCCGGTCAGGTGGCCGAGATCGTCAAACGCTTTCCGGAGGTGAGCAAGGCGCGCCTGGTGGTGACCGGCGAGATGGCCAATGACCAGATGGCCTTGCATGTCGAGACCGATCATTTGAGTGACGAGGCCCTCAAGGCCCGAGTGTCGGAAGCGGTGCGCGATGTCACCAAGCTGCGCGGCGAGGTGCATCTGGTGAAGTCCGGTAGCCTGGCCAATGATGGCAAGGTCATTGAAGACGCGCGCAGTTATCAGTGAGGCCGGTCGGACTGCGGTCATGCGCTGAACGCTGCCGTCTTGTGTCTGGCGCTATGGCTTCACACCGGGGCGCAATGTCCCCATGAAATCAGGGACTAGGCCAGTCGGTCGTTGGCTGTTTCCCCTAATTTCATGACACTCTGGATGCTTTTAAAATATCCGAACATTTATAGGAGTGTGTACATGAAGCATTGGATTGCCCTCGCCGCTTTGGCCGCTGTTTCTGCTGGCGCCCAAGCCCAGACTTATCCTGGTTCCAAGCCGGTGTCGATTGTGGTGCCGTTCACGGCCGGTGGACCGACCGACCGTGTCGCCCGCGACTTGGCCGAAGCCATGCGCAAGCAGATTCCCGGCAGCAATTTCGTGGTCGAAAACGCTGCAGGTGCTGGCGGCACCATCGGCGCGAGCAAGGTCGCCAAGGCCAACCCCGATGGTCACACTTTGTTGTTGTTCCACATCGGCATGGCCGCCACGCCAGCGCTGTACCGCAAGATTTCGTACAAGCCGCTGGAGGACTTCGAGTTCCTGGGCATGGTCAACGACGTGCCCATGACCCTGATCGGCAAGCCCCAGCTGCCCGCCAACACCTACCGCGACTTTGAAAACTACATCCGCGCCAACGCGGGCAAGCTGAACATCGCTCACGCGGGGCTGGGTTCTGCTTCGCACATTTGCGGCCTGCTGTGGCAGTCCACCTTGCAGACGAAGGACGCGATGACCACCATCCCGTTCGGCGGCACAGCCCCCGCCATGACCGCCCTGATCGGTGGCCAGGTGGATGTGATGTGTGACCAGACCACTAATACCACGGGCCAGATCGAAGGCGGTCGCGTCAAGGCTTTTGCGGTCACCACCGCCAAACCCCTGGCCGGTCACCCTGTGCTCAAGCACTACCCCAGCTTGCAGGAAATGGGCCTCAAAGGCTTCAACCTGACCATCTGGCACGGTTTGTATGCGCCCAAAGGCACGCCCGCAGCGATCACCAAAACTTTGAATGACGCTTTGAAGAAAGCCCTGAAAGACCCCGAGTTCATCAAGAAGAACGAAGGCTTGGGCGCTTTGGTGGTGACGGACAAGCGTGTTGAGCCCGACGAGCACAAGAAGTTTGTGGCCGCCGAGATGGTCAAGATCAAGGCTGCCGTGGATGCTGGTGGCAAGTACGCTGACTGAACTGTTGTTCCGTGGTTCTTGAATGCAAAAGCCGCCTTGTGCGGCTTTTGTTTTTGACAGGTCGGGTCAGCGGTCGTCAAGAGCGCGTGTTGCCCCCAGCAGTGCGGGTGATTCTTGTGCCTGAATGACCCACACCGGAATGTCGCTCAGGTAAGTTGCAAAACGCCCTTTGGCCTCAAAACGTTGGCGGAAACTGGAGGTCTCAAACCAGCCCAAAAAGCGTGGCACGATGCCGCCGCCAATGTAAACCCCGCCACGCGCACCCAGGGTCAGCGCCAGGTCGCCGGCCACCGTGCCCAGAAAGCCCGCGAACATGTCCAGACAGGCCAGGCTAAACGGGTCACGGTCCTTGAGGGCGCGCTGTGAAATTTCTCTGGCAGTTAGCGGTGCAGCTGCTGAACTTTGTGCCACTGGCGCAGCCGATGGTCCATGTTCCTGTGCCATTGCCTGGTACAGATCAACCAAGCCCTGACCCGACAACACCCGCTCGGCCGAGGCATGGCCGTATTTTTGCTGGATGCGCTCGATGACCCGGAACTCTTGCGCCGTCTGCGCCGCCAGCGTCACATGCCCGCCTTCGCCCGCAATGGGCAACCAGTGCGCACCCGAGGGCATCAAACCGGAAACCCCCAGTCCCGTGCCTGCGCCCAGCAAAGCCACCGGCGCATGGTCCAGCGCAGCGCCGCCGCCGATCTGGATTTTCTGGTCGCTGGTCAATGAAGGCAGAGCCAGGGCCAAGGCGGTGAAATCGTTGATGACTTTGAGCCGCTGCAAGGACAGGCGTTGTTGCAGGGCATCGATTGAAAACGACCAGTGGTGGTTGGTCATCACGACCTGATCACCGGTGATCGGGTTGGCAATGCCGATGCCTGCGGCGGCAGGGGACGACAAGCCTGTGATCTGCAGGTAGGCCTCAATCGCTTCGGCGATGCCCGGGTATTGGGCGCAGGGCAGCACCTGGGTCTGCGTGAGTGGCGCGCCTTCGCTGGCTTGCCAGGCAAACCGCGCGTTGGTGCCGCCCACATCGCCGAGTAAACGGGGAAACAACGGCATGGTGCTCAGTTCACAAACTGCTCGGACCCCACAATGCCCAGCTTGGTCAGCCCAATGCGCTGCGCACTGGCCATCACCCCCGCTGTCGCCTCGTATTTCGCCTTCGCATGCGAGCGGATGTGCAGCTCCGGCTGCGGCTGCATCGCCACCGCCTCCGTCAACTTCGCCTCCAGCTCCGCACGGCCCGCCACCGGCTTGCCGTTCCAGTTGATCACACTGCCCGCATCCACATCGATGCGGATCACCACCGGCTCCACCTTCTTGGCCGCGTTGCTGGGCAGCGGCATGTCCAGGTTCACCGCATGCAGCTGCGCCGGGATCGTGATGATCAGCATGATCAACAGCACCAGCATCACGTCAATCAGCGGCGTGGTGTTCATGTCCACCATCACCTCTGGCTCGTCGCTGCCGCTTGTTCCTACATTCATTCCCATGTCGTTCTCCTTGGCGTCTGGCCGTTCAGTTCACAGCTCAATTCGACGGCTCTGTGATGAAGCCCACCTTGACGATGCCAGCGCGCTGCACCGCATACATCACCCGCCCCACCGATTCGAAGTCACTTTGACCGTCTCCCCGGATTTGCACTTCCGGCTGCGGTTTCATCACCGAGAACTTCTTCATCCGCTCCAGCAAGTCCGTGCTGTTTTTGATCGGCGTGTCGTACAGGTAAATCTTGCCCGCCTTGTCCACCGAGATGATCACGTTCTCCGGCTTGGTCTCCCGGATCACGTTCTTCTCTTTGGGCAGGTCCACCTTGATCGATGTCGTCACCACCGGGATCGTGATCAAAAAGATGATCAACAACACCAGCATCACGTCCACCAGGGGCGTGGTGTTGATGGCGCCGATGATCTCGTCATCGGCTTCGCCTACGTTCATGGCCATGATGGCTTCTCCTTTGAGCAGGCGCAGCCAGGGGGCGCTTGGCTCCCCCGCTTTGCCCAATGGGATTTACTTCTTGGCCGAGCCCAGCAGCACAGCGTGCAGGTCAGCGCCGAAGGCGTTGACTTGTTCCATCACACCCTTGTTGCGGCGCACCAGCCAGTTGTAGCCCAGCACCGCAGGCACAGCGACGGCCAGACCAATGGCGGTCATGATCAGCGCCTCGCCCACGGGGCCTGCCACCTTGTCAATCGAGGCTTGGCCCGACATGCCGATCTTGACCAGCGCGTGGTAGATGCCCCAGACGGTGCCAAACAGACCGACAAACGGTGCAGTCGAGCCCACGGTGGCCAACACCGCCAGACCGTCTTGCATGCGGCTTTGCACGCTGGCAATGGCGCGCTGGATGCTCATGGTCACCCATTCGTTGAAGTCCACCGCACCCAGCAAGCCGGTGTGTTTGGAGGCGCCTTCCAGGCCTTTTTCTGCAATGAAGCGGAAGGCCGAGTCTTCGGCCAGGGTGTCTTTGCCTTGGGCCACGGTGTTGGCGCTCCAGAAGGTTTCCTTGGCAGCAGCGGCCTGCTTGTTCAGTTTGGACTGCTCAGCCAGCTTGGTGAAGATGACGTACCAAGAGCCCATGCTCATGATGACCAGGATCAGCAAAGTGCCTTTGGCCACGAAGTCGCCCTGCGCCCACAGCGCGCCCAGGCCGTAGGGGTTGTCTTCGGCGGCAGCAGCGGCGGCACCGGCTGCAGCGGCCACAGGGGCGGAGGCCGCCGCAGCGGCGTCAGCGGCTTGCGCCATCACGGAGCCCGCAAAGAACAGGCCGGCCAGCAGGCTTGCGCCCAGGATGAGGTTTTTGGAAGGTTTGAACATGGTGAGGTGCTCCTGCAGTGTTCTTTAAAAATCGGTTGAATCAAAAATTGAAGGGAAACAGGCCCGGGGACCTTATTCCAGACGCCAGGTGTATTTCATGCTGGCCCAACCCTGCTCGGGCTTGCCGTCCACAGTCGCTGGCTTGAACGCGCAGCGCGACAAACCGGCACGCGCCGCTTCATCAAGGCGCTTAAAGCCCGAAGACTTCTCGACCTCGGCCTGGATGACCTTGCCATCCACACCGACCAAAAAGCGCAGGCTCACGGTGCCTTCTTCTTCTAGGCGGCGCGAGGCGCTGGGGTAGTCGGGTTTTTCGCAGTTGGCCGAGTTGACCACGGCCGCCACACGCACGGGCGCAGCCACTGGAGCCTGCGCAGCCGGTGCGGCCGGTGCGGGTGCGGTGACCACGATGGGTGCAGGCGGCTGGGGGGCGGCCGAGACGGCGGCAATGGCGTTGGCGGGCGCGGGCGCTGCAACAACCACTTCCACCGGGGGCACGTAGGCAGGCGGTGGCGGAGGCAAGTTTTTGGGCGGTGGCGGCGGAGGCGGTGGGGGGATGTCGGGTTTGGTGTCTTCGAGCAACACCGCTTCGACGGGGCCTTTGATCTTTTTGACGACGGCGCGGGCCAGGCCCGAGCTGATCGCCCAAAAGAGCAAGAGGTGCAACACCACCACCAGCCCCAGCCCTATCAGGTGCTTGGTCGGCTTTCTTTGCCGGCTGGCGTAGTCGTCCATGGTTTGATTTCTCCTTAGTGAAGCCCTCACCTGACCGGTGCAAGCCTGCTGCATTGTAATTTGATTACAGAAAAATCAAAGTCAGAAGAA
Source organism: Limnohabitans sp. 2KL-1 (assembly GCF_003063435.1). Lineage (GTDB taxonomy): Bacteria > Pseudomonadota > Gammaproteobacteria > Burkholderiales > Burkholderiaceae_C > Limnohabitans_A. The sequence continues at coordinate 131,997 of NZ_NESL01000006.1, forward strand.
ACAAAACTACATGAGGGTAATCCCTGAATTCACGGCTTTACTGACTGTGTGAAATCGAAGGTCGCAGGGGCGATGCCGTGCGGACCCCCTGGACCGGCAGGCTGCGGGGCGAATCCGCTTCGCTCACATCCAACACCCTAGCCTGGGCGTTGCGGCCTTGCTCGGACAGGCGCATCTCGATGCCGACCACGAGGATGTCGACCAGCAACAGGTGCAGCACCCGGCTGATCATGGGCAAGTGGGTGGCGACATGTTCGTTGTGTTCGGCCACCAGCGCGGCATCGGCCTTTTTGGCCAGCAAGGACTGGTTGGCCGTGATGGCGATCACGGGCGCGCCCAGTTCGCTGATGTTGTGCTGCAAGGCCATCAGTTCGGGCAGGTTGCCGCCACTGCTGATGAACAGGGTGGCGGTGTCGCGGGTGACCAGTTTGCTCACCAGTTGCTGCAAATGCGGGTCGGTGTGCACACCGCAGGGGATGCCCAGCCGCAGGAACTTCATTTGCGCGTCCTGCGCCACAGAGGCGTAATTGCCCACGGCAAAAATCTCCACGCGCTTGGCCGCCATCACCAGATCAATGGCTTTGTCGATGGGCTCGCGCTGCAGCTCATTGCGCAATTGCAGCACCGCGTTGGCAGTGTTGCCCAGCACCTTGGAGCCCAGTTCCAGCACCGAGTCTTCTTGCGTGACCTGCGAATGCGTGATCGGCACCGACACGCTCAGGCCCGAAGCCAGCCGCAGCTTGAAGTCCGACAGGCCCTTGCAGCCGACCGAGCGGCAAAAGCGGATGACGGTGGGCTGGCTGACCTGCGCCGCTTGCGCAATGTCATGGATGGGGTCGTTGAGCACCGAGCGCGGTTGCGACAGCACCAGCTCAGCCACCCGTTGCTCAGCGGGTGACAGCTGGGGCCGCAGGCGGCGGATTTGCGACAGGATGGCCGAACCGGCCGAGTTGCTCAGGGTGCGCAGCTGCGCTTCCAGAATGGCCGAGACGCCCAAAAACGTGGGGTTGTCCGCGGTGATGACATAGGTCGGGATGTGCTCGACGTATTGCCGGAACCGGCCTTTGTCTTCAAAGCGCTGGCGAAAGCCTGACTGGTCGAAATAGGCCCCCAGACGCGGCACGATGGAGCCGCCGATGAACACCCCACCCGTGGCCCCCAGCGTTACGGCCAGGTTGCTGGCCGCTGTGCCCAGCATGTTGCAAAAAACATTCAGCGCAGTGCGGCACAAGGCGTGGTGTTCGTCCAGCGCCAGACGGGTGATTTCCGGGGCGTTGAGGTCGGTGATGGCCTGGCCTTGCGCCTGGGCCAGCGCCTGGTAAATCAGCTCCAGACCCGAGCCTGAGACCAGCCGCTCAAAGGACACATGGTCAAACTGTTTCAGCGCATGCTGCAGCACGGTGATCTCGTTGTCGTCGCGTGGCGAAAAACTGGTGTGACCGCCTTCCGAGCCCAGGGAAATCCAGCCGTCGCCTGACGGGATCAGGCCCGAAACCCCCAAGCCGGTGCCCGAGCCGAGCAAGCCGATCACGCTGTTTTTGACGGGGTGTCCGCCGCCGACCTGGCGTACCGCGTCGGTGCCCAGCCGGGGCAGGGCCATGGCCAGTGCGGTGAAGTCGTTGACCACCACCAGCGTGTCCAACCCCAGGGCCTGTCGGGTTTGTTCGATGGAAAACTGCCAGTGGTAATTGGTCATGCGCACCTGGTCGCCATCCACCGGGGTGGCAATCGCGATCGCTGCGTGTTCCACCGTCAGGGGGTGGACCGACTCCAGATAAGTGCGGATGGCGTGTTCCAGGCTGGGGTGGTCCGCGCAGCGCAAGGACGCCTGGTGGCTGTACTGGTCGCGTTCCAGTTCGATGGCAAAGCGCGCATAGACCCGGCCAATGTCGGCGATCAGGCGAGGGGACTCAAGGGCAATCATGTCGGGCAAAGTCTCGTTGGTGAGGCGTTCAATGGCGCTGGCCTGTAATTCAATTACGCTGCAAATTCAGGGGTGCGGCGGCGTTTTGGTAACCCGTTTGATCCGCCACAAGGCCGAAATGACGTCAAAACCCTTCACAATTGACAGACTGCAGGCCATGCGCCTTGCATTCTAGGCGCAATGCCGCAATGGCTGTGTAGTATTGCTACGGCCTTTTCACGGCTGTTCATGGGCCGTTTGACGACTTCGCGGCCCACTTTCCTCATGAACTCATCCCCTGTCACGCCCACCCGCCCGCCGACCCGCCCGGCCATTGCCAGTCTGGTGTTTCCGCTGTTCATCGAGCTGTCGCTCGGGCTGGTGGTGGGCATGGTTGGCACGGCGCTGGCGGCGCGCATGTCCGATGCGGCCGGTGGTGCTTTCGCGCTGTCCAACCATGTGTTTGGCCTGCTGTTCATGATCTTCCGGCTGGTAGGCGCTGGCGTGAGCGTGGTCATCACGCAAAACCTGGGGGCCGGGCACCGCGCCGAGGCCGACCGGGTGGCCCGCGCCGCGCTGGCCTCGGGCACCTGGATGGGCGGGCTGGCCGCTGTGCTGGCCCTGTTGGGTGCGCGCCCGCTGCTGCAGCTGCTCAATGCGCCCGCCGATGTGCTGCTGTTGGCCGCACCGTTTTTGCAATCGCTGGCCCTCGCGCTGTTGCTCGATGCCTGGAACGCCTGCATGGCCGGGGTCATGCGGGCGCATTTGCGCAACCGCGACACGCTGGCCGTGATGATCGCCATGCACGCCACTCACCTGGTGCTGGTCTGGCCGCTGATGACTGGCTGGGGCCCGCTGCCTGTGCTGGGTTTGCCGGGCTTTGCGGTGGCGGTCATCGTCAGCCGTCTGGTGGGCATGGGCTTGCACCTGTATTTGTGGCGGGCACGGCTGGGACTGCGACCGCTGTGGGCCGACTGGTGGCGGGTGCGTTGGGCACAACTCAAGCCGGTGCTGCACATCGGGCTGCCCGGTGCGGCCGAAAACCTGTCCTGGGAGTCGGCCTTCATGGTCAGCGTGGCCGCTGTGGGCCTCATGGGCACGCAGGCGCTGGCCACCCAGACCTATGTGCTGCAGTTCAACATGTGGATTTTGATCAGCGCCGTGGCCATTGGCATCACCGTCGAAATGGTGGTGGGTCACATGGTCGGGGCCCGGCAATTCCGGCAGGCACACGACCTGGTGCGCAAAGCCCAGAAAATCGGTTTTGCCGTGACCCTGGCCGTGGCCTGCGTGCAGGCGCTGCTGGGCCGCTGGTTGCTGGGTTTGTTCACGCAAGACTCGGAAATTTTGCGGGTGGGCAGCCAGCTGATGTGGTTGTCGATCCTGCTGGAAACAGGCCGCACCTTCAACCTGATCGTGATCTCGGCCCTGCGTGCCACGGGCGATGCCCGCTATCCGTTTTATGCCGGAGCGGGCTCCATGGCGGTGGTGCTCGCGGGCGGCAGCTGGCTGCTGGGCGTTTACTGGGGCTGGGGCCTGGCCGGTGTCTGGCTGGCCTATGCGGCAGACGAGTGGATACGCGGTTTGCTCATGTGGCGGCGCTGGCTCACACAAGGCTGGGTGCCACATGCCCGCGCCACCCATGCGCGCATGCGGCGGCAGCAGGCCATCCCGCCGGTCTGACTGTTCGTCGCAGGGCATGGCCGTTCGTCGCACGGCCTGCGCTGTGGCCGCGCGGTCGGGGCACGATGGCGGCCTGTGATTCAATCGGAGACCGACCATGACCGCCTCTTTGCCGCCTTCCCCCACCGAACCTGTGCAGCGCCCCTGGGTGAATGCCGCTTTGCAGGTGGCCGATGCGCTGGCCAGCTGGAGCTGGTGGAAATTCACCGGTGTTTCCCTGCTGATCCTGATCGCTGGCAGCATGCTCGACGACTATCTGGTGCCGCCTGTGCGGCAGCCTGTGGCTGTGAAAACGACCACACAAAGCGAGGGCCCGGGGGCTGACCGGGTCGCCATCAATGTAGGCACCGGAGGCTCGGTTGTGATTCAGGCCGAGTCCCGCAGGGCGGCCTCAGAGCCGGCTCAAAAAATCAAAATCGATATCGGTGACCAGGGGGTTCACATTGACGGCCTGGACCCCAAAGACCAAGAAGCACTCCAAAAAGCATTCGCGGGTTTTGGCCGCCATTTTTCCGGTTCACAAGCAGGCGATGGCACGCAGGTGCAGGCGGCCGTTGCAGACGCCAGTTGGGGCGCCGGTATGGGCTGGCGCGAAGAGCCTTTTGTCGGACTGGCCAAATTGCTGGTGGTCAGCCTGCTGATCCTCAAGGTGATCGGCTCGTCCAAACGCAGGGAACTTCGCGCCCAAGCCGCTGCGGCTGCAGCCGAGCAAGGGCGCGAGTCGGCCCGGCTGGAGCAAGAGTTGGCCGAAGCCCGTTTACGCCAAATGCAAACCCAGATCGAGCCGCATTTCTTGTTCAACACCCTGGCCGCCTTGCAGCAGCTGATCGCCAGCCAGCCAGATAAAGCTGCTGAGATGAACCGCCATCTGATCGATTGGTTGCGTTCGGGCTTGCAGCAAATGCGCCAGGAACACAGTACCTTGGCTGAAGAAGCGCAATTGCTGGGCGATTACCTGCACATCATGAAAGTTCGCATGGAAGGCCGATTGCAATGGCAGATCCGCTTTGCGCCGGAATTGCGGGGGGCGCAGATCCCCAGCCTCTTGTTGCAACCCTTGGTTGAAAACGCCATTGCCCATGGCCTGGAGCCCCGCGCTGAAGGCGGCAGCATTGACATCCATGCCGAGCACATTGACCAGCGCTTGCAGGTGGTGGTGGAAGATGACGGTGTCGGCTTTCAGTCCTCGGCAATGCAGCGCCCGGGCCAAGGCTTGGGGCTGGACAGCGTGCGCAGCCGCCTGAAGCTGCGCTATGGCGACACCGCCAGCCTCCACATCACGGCCCGCGACGGCGGCGGCACCCGCATCACCTTGAGCTTGCCATGGCCCGCATGATGATGACGCCTGCCGTAGCGCTGCCCCTGCGTGCTGTGCTGGCCGATGACGAGCGCTTGCCCCGCGAGCAGTTGCGGGCCGCATTGGCCCGTGCGTGGCCTGAACTGGAGATCGTGGGTGAAGCCAGCCACGGCGCGCAGGCGCTGCACATGATCGACAGCCTGCAACCCGATGTGGCATTTTTGGACATCCGCATGCCCGAGATGAGCGGGTTGGATGTGGCGCATGTGGTGCGCACCCTGCCTCGGCCTTGCGCTGTGGTGTTCCTGACCGCGTTTGACGAGCACGCACTGGCCGCTTTTGACGCGCAGGCCGTGGACTATTTGCTCAAACCGGTGGACGAGCAGCGGCTGGCGCAAACCGCTCAGCGCCTGCGCGAACGCCATGCGCAACCACAGTCCGCCACATGGGACATGGCCCGGCTCCAGGCAGCTTTGCAGCCGACCCCATTGCCCTTGGCCACCCCGGCACTCAAATGGATTCAAGCCAGCGTGGGCAGTGCGGTGCATTTCATCGCGGTGGACGAAGTGCTCTGGTTTCGCAGCGACGACAAATACACCGTGGTGTGCACCGCGCAACAGGAAGCGGTGATCCGCACGCCCTTGAAAGAGCTGGCCCAGCAACTGAACCCCGACCATTTTTGGCCGATCCACCGCAACTGCATCGTCGCCGTGGGGGCCATTGAAAAATCTGAACGCGATGCCTTTGGGCGCACCCGGCTCAAGGTGCGCGGCATGGAAAAATGGCTGGAAGTCAGCCGCAGCCATGCGCTGCGCTTCAAAGGCATGTGATACCGCAGGTGCATGCCACCTGCCGGGGCGGGTGCATGGGTCTCCTCCTAAAATCGCCCGCCATGAACACCACCGAAATTTTTCTGATTGCCATGACGATCATTTTCAGTGTGCCCTACTTGGTCTGGCGGCTGGGGCGCACCGACTACTTCGCGCCCTTGGTGGTGGTGCAAATCCTCACCGGCATCCTGCTGGGGCCTGGCATCCTGGGCAAGCTGTATCCGGACTACTACCAATTCGTATTTTCGGCCCCCGTCATTCAGTCGCTCAACGGCATCGCCTGGTGGGCCGTCATGCTGTTTGTCATGATCGCGGGCATCGAGCTGGACTTGCGCCAGGTTTGGGCGCACCGGCGCGAAAGCAGCATCACCGCGGGCCTGGCCCTGGGCATGCCGCTGGTGTTGGGTTGTGTGGCGGCGGCCTGGATGCTGGGCATGGCGGGCTGGATCGGCCCCAAAGCCCTGAGCTGGCAATTTGTGCTGGGGGTGGGCATGTCCTGTGCGGTGACCGCCTTGCCGATTTTGATTTTGCTGATGGAAAAACTCGACATCCTGCGTCAGCCGCTGGGCCAGCGCATCCTGCGTTATGCCAGCCTGGACGACATCGCCATCTGGGGCGTGCTGGCGCTCATCCTGATGGACTGGGCGCGTGTGGGGCGGCAGGTGGCTTTCCTGGTTGCATTTGGCCTGGTGTGCGTGTCGTTTCGCCGGGGCATGCGGCGCTTGCCCGAGCGTGACCGCTGGTATGCCGCGCTGATCTGGCTGGCCCTGGTGGCTTTTGGGGCCGATTGGGCAGGTCTGCACTTCATGGTCGGGGCCTTTTTGGCCGGGGCCGTGATGGACAGCGACTGGTTCGATCAAGACAAGATGGACCTGCTGCGCCACCATGTTTTGCTGGCCCTGATGCCGGTGTTTTTCCTGTCCACCGGCCTGCGCACCCACTGGGATGTGGGCGGCGCGGCCGTGTTTTTGGTGGCCGGCGTGCTGCTGGTGGCGTCGGTGGCGGGCAAGTTGCTGGGCGTGCGGCTGGCGGGCCGCATCCTGAACTGGCCTGCGGGCGAGGCCAGCATCATCGGCTGGCTGCTGCAGACCAAGGCCCTCATCATGATCATCTTTGCCAACATCTTGTTGGACAAACAGATCATCACCCACGAGACTTTTACCGCCTTGCTGCTGATGGCCGTCGCCAGCACCATGCTGACGGTGCCGGTGGTCGCGCCGCAGCTGCAAAAACTCAAGGGGCTGATTTCGCGGGCGAGCTGACGCGGCAACACACAGCCTAGGCACGATGGATCCGGCCTTGTGAAGTCGTCAATGGACGACGGTGTTGTCGGTCGGTGCTTTGGCGCAGCTTGCTTGTCGGGGCTGAAGCCGCCGACGGGATGGCGGCGCTCAAACTTCATACTTCACAGCACCCCTTCAGCGCACTCTCTTGTACCGGCTGTACCCACCCAAGTTGCGCTCTACCGGTTGCAGCACCATCACACTTTGTGCGGGCACGGTGACGGTGATCAGGCCGGGGCCCATGGTGGTCACGGCTTGGCGGGGGTCGTCGGCCAGCAGGTTCACCAGGGGGGTGTCGTCCATCAGGGCGGCATTGGCCACCATGATTTTTTCGGTCACGGGCGTGTTGCCGGGGTTGGCCAGCACGATGCGCGTGTCCAGCGCTTTGTCGGTGTGGCGTTCAAAGGCGAACAGGCGCTCAGCCTCGATGCGGCGGTAGTCGCCCACGCGCAGGGCGCGGTGCCCTTGTTGCAGTGCAATCAGCCGTTTCATCCAGACCAGTTCGGCTTGGTCGGGCAGCACTTGGTCCCAGCGCATGGGGCCGCGGTTTTCCGGGTCGCCGCCGCCGGTCATGCCGACTTCGCTGCCGTAATACACATTGGGTGAGCCCGGCAGGGTGAATTGCAGTGCTTGCACCAACCGGCGCTGGCGCGTGTCGGGCAGTTGGGTGTGGATGCGGGGAATGTCGTGGTTGTCGATCACGTTCCAAGACTTGAGCAGCGGCTCGATGCCTGCGTCACGCACCAGGCGTTCGGTCATGCGGGTGGCGGCGGACGTGCTCAGTTCGCCTTGGGCCAGGCCGAGGATGATTTGCCGCAGCGTGAAGTTCATCACCCCGTCCATCGAGCGCAGCCATTGGTCGGGGTAGTTGACGATCTCGCCCACGATGAGTGCGTCTTTTTTCTCTTGGCGGGCTGCATGGCGCAGGTCTTGCAGGTAACGGTGGCCCAGCTCGAAGGCAGTGTCGAGCCGCCAGCCGTCGGCCCCGTCGCGCAGGTAGCCGCGCAACACCGAGTCGGGCGCTTCATACAGGTACTGGCGCACGGGCGGGTGTTCCAGGTTGAGTTCGGGCAGGTTTTGGTAACCGGTCCAGACCCGTGCCCCGCCTTTGTATTGCGGGCCAATGGCAAACCAGTTGCGCCAGGGGCTGCTCGGCTTGGCTATGGCTTCTTTGAAGGACGGGCTGTTGCGGCCCATGTGGTTGAACACACCGTCCAGCACCACCTTCATGCCGCGCTGGTGCGCTTCGCGGGCAAATTGTTTGAAGTCTTCGCGGGTGCCGAATTCGGGGGAGATGGCCTTGAAGTCGAGGGCGTCGTATTTGTGGTTGGTCCAGGCCAGGTGGATGGGGTTGAGGTAGACCGCCGTGGCCCCGAGTTGCTGCACATGGTCCAGCCGCGAGCGGGCGCTTTGCAGGTCGCCACCCCAAAAAGCCAGCTCCTGGCTGTTGAGTTTCTGGTCGGGCAGATCCACGCCGCGCTGCGGCACTTCGTGCCAGTCGTGCAGCACTTTGGGGGCCGGGTAGAGGTGCTTTTTGGCGGCCAGATTGGCCGAGGGCACAAAACGGTCCACCAAGATTTGGTAGACCACGGCGCCATTGCGCCAGTCTTTTTCTCGGGCTTCGTAGGCCGAGGCGTTGGCCGCTGTATCGGACCATGCTGGGCATGCACTCAGCCAGGCGGTGATCAAGGTCAGGTGTCGGATGTGGAGGGTGTTTCGCATGGGGGGGGGCCCTGTGAGGGGCGGCTATGGCGGCCAATCGGCCCAATCGGTCATCTCGGCCAAAGGGCCGGCCTAAATGGTGCGATGTGGACCGATCGGTTTCATCGGGCCTGCTGTACCGAGCGGGTCAAGCGGGCGTGTGGGGCAAGCGGTAAGCCCGGGCTTCCCAGGAGGCCAGGGTGTCGGGGGCCATGGGCCATTCTTCAAAGGGGAGGTTGCCGATCAGGGGGATGGCTGCGCGCAGATCGGGCAGTTCTGTCAGCGGCAGGCGCTGGAACTGGCCGCTGAAGTTGCACAACACCACCACGCTGTGTTGTTCGTCCGAGCGCAGGTAGGCAAACACATGGGGGTGTGCGGGCAGCAGCAGCGTGTAGCGGCCATGCACCAACACGGGCCATTGCTTGCGCAGGGCCAGCAGTTGGCGATAGTGGTGAAACACCGAGTCGGGCTGGTCCAGCGCCGCTTCGGCGTTGATGTGGTCGTGGTTTTTGTTCACCGCCAGCCAAGGCGTGCCGGTGGTGAAGCCGCCATGGGCCTGTGCGGTCCACTGCATCGGGGTGCGGGCGTTGTCGCGGCCTTTGGCGTGGATGCTGCGCAGCACCTTGTCGGGGGACTGGCCTTTTTCCTGGGTGGCCACCCGGTACATGTTGCGGGTTTCGATGTCTTGGTAGTGCGCGATGTCGGGCCAGGCCACATTGGTCATACCGAGCTCTTCCCCCTGGTAGATGTAGGGCGTGCCCTGCATCAGATGCAGGCAGGTGGCCAGCATCTTGGCCGAGCGTTCGCGGTATTGAGGACCGTCATCGCCCAAACGCGAGACGATGCGCGGCTGATCGTGGTTGTTCCAGTACAGGCTGTTCCAGCCCCGGCCATGCAGGCCGTTTTGCCAGCGGCTCAGGCTGGCTTTCAGGTCGGGCAGGTGCAGGGCCTTGAGCGCCCATTTGCCTTTGCCCGGTTGGCTGTCCAGGTCCATGTGTTCAAACTGGAACACCATGTTCAAGGCCCCGGTGCCGGGGTGGGTGATTTCGGCGGCTTCTTCCACGGTGGCACACGGTGATTCGCCCACGGTGATGCTGTCGTAATGGTCCAGCACTTCGCGGCGCATCTCGCGCATGAATTCGACAAAGCGCGGGCCGTGTTTGACCATCTCGAAGGCGGGTTGCAAAAAGCCTCGCTGCACCACCGGGGCGTCGGGCAGGCTGCCATCCGCACGCCAAGGCTTGGAGATCAGGTTGATCACGTCCATGCGAAAACCGCGCACGCCTTTTTTGAACCAAAAGTGCATCAGGTCATAGACCTCGGCGCGCACCTTGGGGTTTTCCCAGTTCAGGTCGGGCTGCTTGGGCGAAAACATGTGCAGGTAATACTCGCCGGTGGCCTCGTTCAAGCTCCAGGCCGGGCCGCTGAAAGCCGACTCCCAGTTGGTGGGCTCACGACCATCCACGGGTTCTTGCCAGATGTAGTAATCGTGGTAAGGGTTGTCACGCGAAGACCGTGCCTGGCGAAACCATGCGTGCTCGTCCGAGGTGTGGTTGACCACCAGGTCCATCATGAGCGCCATGCCGCGTTCGGTCATGCCTGCCAGCATGGCGTCAAAGTCGGCCATAGAGCCGAACTCACCCATGATGGCGCGGTAGTCGCTGATGTCGTAGCCGTTGTCGTCGTTGGGCGACTGGTAAACCGGCGAGAGCCAGACCACGTCCACGCCCAGCGTTTTCAGGTGGCCCAGCTTGCCCGTGATGCCCGGGATGTCGCCGATGCCATCACCATTGCTGTCGCAAAAGCTGCGGGGGTAAATTTGGTAGACGGTGCTGCTTTTCCACCAGGCTTGATCGGATGAATTCATGACGGACAAAGACGCAAGGACAAAAGTGGTGGCTTATTCAGGCAGTTCCACGGTGCGGTGGCAGGCGATGCCCTGGCTGTCAAACAAGTGCATCTGATCGGGCTGCAGGCGCAGCGTCAGGGCCGAACCAGCGGCCAGTGCGGCGCTGCCTTCGACTTTGACGGTGGCGATCGGCTGGCCCGGAATCTGCACGTACAAAAGCGATGAATCGCCCAGGCGTTCGATGTGCTGCAAGCTGGCGGCCACGGCTGTGCCTGCGCCCACGCTCGCACCTTCTTGGTCCAGCGGGATGTGCTCGGGGCGAATGCCCACTTGCACGGCTTCACCGGCCTTCAAGTGGCGGGCGTCCACAGCCACAGTGAGCGTTTGGCCGCCCACGTTCACTGTGGCGTGCGCGGCTTCGGCGCTTTGCAAAGTGCCTTGGAGCAGGTTCATCTTGGGCGAGCCGATGAACTCGGCCACAAACAGGCTGGCCGGGCGGTGGTACAGGTTCATGGGCGAGCCCACCTGCGCCACGCTGCCACGCTCCTGGATGAGGGCACCGGTGTGCAGCAGCACGATCTTGTTGGCCAAGGTCATGGCCTCGACCTGGTCGTGCGTCACATAGATCATGCTGGCCGAGCCCATGTCTTTGTGCAGCTTGGCGATCTCCAGCCGGGTCTGCACGCGCAGGGCGGCGTCCAGGTTGGACAGCGGTTCGTCAAACAAAAACACCTTGGGTTGCTTGACGATGGCGCGGCCAATCGCCACGCGCTGGCGCTGGCCACCCGACAAGGCTTTGGGCAGGCGGTCCAGCAACGGGGTCAGCTGCAAAATCTCAGCCGCTTCCTTCACCTTGCTGTCGATCTCGGCCTTGTTGGCCCCCAGCACGCGCAGGCCAAAGGCCATGTTTTCGCCCACGGTCATGTGCGGGTAGAGCGCATAGCTTTGGAACACCATGGCCACGCCGCGCTGGGCGGGGGGCAGGTCATTCACGCGCTGGCCGCCGATCAGCAGCTCGCCCGAGCTGATGTCTTCCAGGCCCGCCACCATGCGCAGCAAGGTGGATTTGCCGCAGCCCGAGGGGCCGACAAACACACAAAACTCGCCATGCTCGATGGTCAGGTTGGCGTTGTGGATGGTCATCGGCAAATGGGGCGCGTAGCGCTTGCAGATGTTCTTGAATTCGATGCGGGACATGGGGTGTTCTCCAGCGCGGTGTGTGGTGGGTGGGCCGGTTCAGGCCAAGTGCAGGATCAGGCCGCCAAACGGCTCGAAGGCCAGTGCGTTGTCCGCGATGCTGCCGCCCGTGAGGCCCGGCAGGGCCAGCACTTGAGCGGGCTGCATGTCGGTGGGCAGGGTCAGCGTGGCCGTCTGGTCGCTGAAGTTGAAAGCACACAGCACGCGTTGGCCCTCGTGCTCGCGCACAAAGGCCATCACCTGCGGGTGCACCGGCAGCAGGGTTTGCTCGCCGTGGATGAGTGCGGGTTGCGTGCGACGCCATTGCAGCAGCTGGCGATAAAAGTTCAGGTGCGAAGCCACGTCTCGCTCTTGCACATCGGCCGCCAGCGGGCGGTAGGCCTCGGTGTAGGGCAGCCAGGCTTTGGTTGTGCCGTCGCCAAAGCCGATGTCGGCCGCTTGGCTGGCCCAGGGCATGGGCGTGCGGCAGCCGTCCCGGCCTTTGTATTCGGGCCACATGGCGATGCCCGGTGGGTCTTGCAGGTCTTCAAAGGCGATGTCGGCTTCGGGCAGGCCCAACTCGTCGCCCTGGTACAGGCAAGGCGAGCCGCGCAGGCACATCTGGAAAGCGGCCGCCAGGCGCAGCTTTTGCAGGTTGCGCTCGGGGCCACCCCAGCGCGAGCCGACCCGCTCCACATCGTGGTTGGCCAGGGCCCAAGACGGCCAGCCGCCTTGGCTCTTGTCGGCAAACTTCTGCATCAGGCCGTGCAAATAGGGGGCGCTTGAATCCTTGCCCAGCAAGTCAAAGCTGTAGGCCATGTGCAGCTTGTCGCCATCGCTGGTGTAGGCGGCCATGGTGGCAATGCTGTCGTCGGTGCCGATCTCGCCCACCATGGTGGTGTTCGGGTACTGGTCCACCAGGGCGCGCAGTTTCTTGAAAAATTCAAGGTTCTCTGGGCGCTCTTTGTCATACACATGCCACTGCCAGCCGTAGGGGTTGACGTCGGACACGGTGTTGTCGCCTTCCTTGGCTCCGCCCCGGCCGGGGTTGTTGCGCAGTTCCTTGTCGTGAAAGTAAAACGGTGCGGTATCCAACCGGTAGCCGTCCACACCCAGCTCCAGCCAGAACTTGACGGTGCCCAAAATGGCCTCGACCACTTCCGGGTTGTGGAAGTTCAGGTCAGGTTGGCTGGCCAAAAAGTTGTGCAGGTAGTACTGCTTGCGGCGGGTGTCCCATTGCCACGAGCTGCCACCGAACACGCTCAGCCAGTTGTTGGGCGGGTTGCCGTCGTCCTTGGCATCGGCCCAGACATACCAGTCGGCTTTGGCATTGGTTTTGGAGGCGCGGCTTTCGACAAACCAGGGGTGCTGGTCCGAGGTGTGCGAGAGCACCTGGTCGATCATGACCTTCAGTCCCTTGGCGTGTGCGGACTCCACCAGGGTGCGGAAATCGTCCAGCGTGCCAAACAGCGGATCGACATCGCAGTAGTCGCTCACGTCGTAGCCAAAGTCCTTCATCGGGCTCTTGAAAAAAGGCGACAGCCAGATCGCGTCCACGCCCAGGCTGGCCACGTAGCCGAGTTTGGCGGTGATGCCCGGCAGGTCGCCCACGCCGTCGCTGTTGCTGTCGGCAAAAGAGCGGGGGTAGATTTGGTAAATGACGCCGCCGCGCCACCAGTTGTTGTTCGGTGCTTTGCTCATGGTGTTTGCAATGAAAAAAAGTTCAGCCTTTGACCGCGCCAGCCGTCAGGCCCGACACGATGCGTTTTTGGAAGACAAAGACCAGCAGCAGCAGCGGCACGGTGACGATCACCGAGCCGGCCATGATGGTGCCCCAGGGGATTTCAAACGCGGTGGCCCCCGCGATCAGCGAGATGGCCACCGGCACGGTGCGCTCGGTGTCGTTGACCACAAAGGTCAGCGCGAACATGAATTCGTTCCAGGCACCGATGAAGGCCAGCAGCCCGGTGGACACCAGCGCGGGCCACAGCAAAGGCATGAACACTTGGAAGATGATGCGGATCGGTCCGCACCCGTCCATGATGGCCGCCTCTTCGAGTTCGCCCGGCAGCTCGCGCATGAAGGTGGTCAAAATCCACACGGTGAAGGGCAGGGTGAAGATGGTGTAGGGCAGCACCAGGCCGAGCGCTCGGTTGTACAGGCCCAGCGACTGGATCAGCTCGAACATGCCCGAAAGCACCGCCACCTGCGGGAACATCGACACGCCCAGGATGCACACCAGCAGCAAGCCTTTGCCCTTGAAGCGGATGCGGCCCAGCGCATAGGCAGCGGTCACGCCCATCAGCATGGCAAAGCCCACGGTGAGAACCGCCACGGCAATCGAGTTGAGCAGGCTTTTGCCGAAAGGCTGCACCCCTTCAAATAAGGCCAGATAGTTGCGCAGGTCGGCGTTGCTCGGGATCAGCTGCGAGTTGAACAGCGCCGTGCCGGTTTTGAGCGAGGTCGAGATGGCGTAGATGAATGGGTAGACCGACAAGACCACGACGATGGCGGAGATCAGGTACAGCAGCGCTGTGGCCAGTTTGGAGCGGTGGTTCATCGGGCGTCCTCGGCAAGTTTCACGCGGGCCAGTCGCAAGAAGACAACGGCCGTCAGCATGATGATCAGAAACAGCGAGGTGGAGGCGGCCGAGCCGTAGCCCATGTTGCCGTACTCCACCATTTCGCGGCGCACAAAGCCCGACATGCTGATGGTGGTGCTGCCGTTGGCGGTCAGCACATAAATCAGGTCAAACACCCGCAGCGAGTCGAGCAGCCGAAACACGATGGCCACCAGGAGAGGCTGGCGGATCAGGGGCAGCGTGATCTTCCAGAACACGCGCAGCGGGTGCACGCCGTCCACACGGGCCGCTTCGTAGCAGTCCTTGGGCACAGTTTGCAGCGCAGCCAGAATCAACAGGGCCATGAAGGGCGTGGTCTTCCAGACATCGACCATGACCACCGTCCACAGCGCATAGCTGGGCTCGGCTGTCCAGGCGATCTTGTGGGCGATCAGACCGGCATTCACCAGCATGTTGTTGATCACGCCAAACTGGTCGTTGAGCATCCAGCCCCACATCTTGGCCGACACGATGGTCGGGATGGCCCAGGGCACCAGCACGGCGGTGCGCACAAAGGCCCGGCCCTTGAAGTCCTGGTTGAGCAGCAGAGCCAGGCCCAGACCGGTCAGGGTTTCCAGGATGACGGAGACCACGGCGAAGCTGAAGGTGTTGCGGATCGACACACCCCAGTCGCCGGCCCAAAAGCCTTCTTCGTCGTTGGGGTTGAAGAACAGGCCGTATTCACCGAAGTAGTTTTCCAAGCCGACAAACTGGCCTGCGGCGATGTCGTTGATGTTGGTGTCGGTGAAGCTGAACCAAATGGAGCGGGTCAGCGGCCACACCGCCACGATCAGCATGAGCACGATCATGGGGGTGAGGAAGAGCCACGCGGTGCGGATTCTGGAGTTCATGGGCATTTACCAGTGTTTGCGGCGGATTTGCTTGAGGCGGGATTCGAGCTTCTTGACGGCTTCTTCGCCCGTGGCGCGTTTGGACATGACCTCGTGCGCTGCGTTGTAAAAACTCTGGCTGACCTGCGGGTATTTCAGGCCGGTGGCGGTGGTGGGGCGGGCCACGCTGTTGGCAAAGACCTCCGACAGGCTCGACATGAAGTCGTTGGCGCTCACGATGTCCTTGTCCTGGTAGAGCGCGGGCAGCGTGGGGTTGAACGAGCCGCCAATTGCCCGCGCTTTTTGCACCTGGGCGCTGGTCATGTACATCACCAGATCGGCGGCAATCGCCGCGTTTTTGCTGTATTTGGACACCCCCAGGTGCCAGCCGCCCAGCGTGGCGGCGCTGGGCTGACCGGGCAGTTTGGCGATGCCCACTTTGCCTTTGACCAAGCTGTCATCTTTTTGCAGCAAGGCCCAGGCGTAAGGCCAGTTGCGCATGAACAAGGCGTTGGCGTTTTGGAACACGCCGCGCGCCTCTTCTTCTTCGTAGTTGAGCACGCCCACCGGCGCGATGGTGCCGATCCAGGACGCGGCCATGTTGAGGGCCTTGGCGGCTTGTGCGTTGTTCACGGTGATTTGCCCTTGGGCATCGACCACGGTGCCGCCGCCGCTGCCGCTGACCCATTCGAGCGCATTGCAGCTCAGGCCCTCGTAAGCCTTGCCCTGGAACACATAGCCATGGAAATCCTTGTCGCCTTTGGCGCGCTCACCGGCCTGCACTTTTTGCGCGATGGCCGTGAGTTCTTCCCAGCTGGTGGGCACTGGCAGCTTGTATTGGGTCAGCAGGTCTTTGCGGTAATACAGCAGGCCGGCGTCGGTGTACCACGGCATGGCCAGCAGGCGTCCGCCCACGGTGTTGTTGGCCACGATGGCCGGAAAGTGCTGGTTTTCCAGCCCTTTGCTGAACGGCTTGAGGTCCTGCAAATGGTCTTTCAAAACCCCGGGCCAGGCGGTGTCGACCTGCAGCACATCGATGTCGCCGGATTGGGCGGCAAACAGCTGGCGGTACAGCGCCAGCTTTTCGGTTGGGCTGCTGGGCGGTGAAAAGTTCTTGATGCTGTGGCCGGTTTTGGCGGCCCATGCATTGGCGTGCTTGAGGCAGAACTCCACATCGCTGCCGCTGGGTCCGCAGGTGATGGTGATTTCCACCGCCTGGGCGCTGTGGCCCAAGCCCATGGCCAGCAACAGGCTGGCCAGTGTTTTGGAGAGTGTTTTTTTCATGGATCTCATGGGTGGGTCTTGGCTGCACCTGCGACGCTGGCGCTGGGCAAAACCCAGGCCATGGCGGTGCGGGCAGGCACTTCAAACTGTCCTGTGGCCGGGTCAAAGCGGGCCGCCACGGCCGGACGTCGGTCGGCGGCCTGCGCATGCAGGTGCACCGGGTGCAGGCTCAGGGCCTGTCCGCGCTGCGCGCTGTCGGCCACGGTGTGGGCGCGGGTGTCCACATTGATCAGCAGCACCATGGCGTCAAAGTTGGCACCCTGGAGCACATGGCCATTGAGCGCTTTGCCGTCCAGGTGGACGGCAATCACCGCCGGGTTTTGCGTCGGGCCAACGTTGAAAAAGCGCAGCCGCTGTTCGATGTCTTGCGCTGTGGGCAAGCGCAGCAGCGTGCTGCTGGCGCGGATCTTGAGCAGGTCGCGGACAGCGTCCCGCGCAAAAGCGATGTCGGCCGGGGTGGGCTGCAGGGCCGGGTCGGCCAGCAGCTCGCGCATCAGGGGCCAGAGGTGGCCGTTGTCCTGGGCGGGCGGCAGGCCGGTGCCGAAATGGTTGTGCTGGTAAGTCCAGTCGAGGCGGTTGAACCAGTCGCCCGAGTCGTAGCTGTTGCCGTCGAGCGAC
This sequence comes from Limnohabitans sp. 2KL-1, assembly GCF_003063435.1. Classification (GTDB taxonomy): domain Bacteria; phylum Pseudomonadota; class Gammaproteobacteria; order Burkholderiales; family Burkholderiaceae_C; genus Limnohabitans_A. Next base: position 149,071 of record NZ_NESL01000006.1, read on the forward strand.
TTGGAGCGCAGGATGTCCTGCCCTGCATGGAAGTAAGCCACACCCTGACTGAAGGCCACCAGGGCCGAGCCGAGCACCTGCACGCGGGCGCGCTCTGCGGCGCTGGTGCTTCGGGGCAGCTTGAACGCCAGGCTGTCCCAGAGCGTCATGTTGTCGTGGTTTTCCACATAGTTGACCACTTCGGAGGGCGCTTGCGTGTAGCCGGTGGGCTGGTCGCCGTAGGGGATGTCCTGCAGGGTGCGGCGCTCGCCGGTGAAGGTGGTCATGGCATAGCTGCGCAGCGAACCGGCCAGACTGGCGCGCACCTGGTCGGCGACTTTCATCAGCGCTTGTGGCGTTTGTTCGGGTCTGGCCTGGGTGTTGGGGTTCAGCACCAGACCACTGATGTAACCCTGGTCGGCCTGAATGCGTTCGGGTGTGTCGCTGGCACTGCCGCCGCGCACCGCGTCGCGCAGCCGGTCGTTGAAGGTGCCAATGCCTGTGCCGTTCAGTGAGAGTTGCGAGGCTTGCACAAAGCGGACTCCGTGGGCCACTTCGCCAAAGTTCCAGCCTTCGCCGATGAAGTCGATGCGCCTGCCTAGGGCGCTGTGGAGCCGCTTTTGCATGCGCACCATGGCCGAACGTGGCTGATGCCCCATCAGGTCAAAGCGGAAGGAGTCGATTTTGTAGTGGCGCGCCCACAGCAGCACCGAGTCGGACATGAGCTTGTCCATCATGATGTGCTCGGTGGCGGTGTTGTCGCAGCAGGTGGAGCGCTCGACCACGCCTTGCGCGTTCAGGCGCTGGTAATAGCCCGGCACGATGCGGTCAAGCACCGACTGCGCATGCTGGCCCGAGGCCGAGGTGTGGTTGTAGACCATGTCCATGCCCACCCGCAGACCGGCACGGTGCAGGGCCAGCACCATCTGGCGAAACTCGACCACGCGTCGGCGGCCATCGTGGGCGGTGGTGGCGTAGCTGCCCTCGGGCGCATTGAAGTGCAGCGGGTCATAGCCCCAGTTGAAGCAGTCTTGAGCGGCCACGGCTTTGACGGCGGCTTGCTGGCTGTCGCTGGCCGCATGGCCCGATAGGTGTGGCGTGATGTGTGGCGTGACGCAGCCGGTTTCGGGCACGCTGGCCAGATCAAACACCGGCAGCAAATGCACATCGGTCATGCCCGCACGGGCCAGCGCCTTGAGGTGTTGCATGCCGCGTGACTGGCCATGCGTGAAGGCCATGTATTTGCCCTGGTGTGCGGGGGGCACGCTGTCGTCGCTGATGGAGAAATCCCGCACATGCAATTCATAGACCGCCATGTCGGTGGGCTGGCTCACGGTGGCGGGGGGGGCATCGTTGGCCCATCCAGCAGGTTGCAGGGCGGGGTCGTTCAGGTCGAGCAGCTGGCTGCGCTTTGAGTTGGCATTCAGGCTGACGGCATACGGGTCGGTCACCCGGTTGCGCACCCGGCCCACGCCCGGCACATGCACGGTGACGGCGTATTGGTAATAAGCCCCTGTGGCGCTGGCGGGCAGGGTGCCTGACCAGACGCCGCTGGCGGCGTCACGCTGCAAAGTCTGCAGGCTGCTGGCCAGTGCGTCCGGTCCGGGGTAGGTGCACAGCTGCACCTGTTCGGCGGTGGGCGCCCACAGACTCAGCTGCGTGCGAGGCCCCTGCATGCGCGGGCCCAGCACCTTGCGTGCGGCAGTGGGTGCAAACAGGGCGTCCAGTGCACCGGGCAACTGCACGCGGGTCGAAGCGACCACCTTGCCCTGTGCGTTTTCTTGCACCAGCACCATTTGCCGGGTGTGCAGCTCACGCAGGGCGGCCGGGTTCATGGGCGGCAGTTGCAGCACCACCCCGGCCCCGGCAAACCCGAAGCGCCGGGTCAGATGCGGGGGCAAGGCCTCGGTCCGCGTGTTCAGGCTCAGGCGTTCTTCAACGCCCACCGCGGCCTGGCCGACAGGCGCTTGCAGCAGGCCCGCACGCGACACCAGCAGGCTGAAGCGGTGGCCCGAAGTGGTGTCGGCCATGCCCGGCCAGATCAGTTGATGGCCATCGAGCCAAAGGGCTTGCGCCGTGGTGCTCCAGGGGTTGGCTTTCAGCACGGTGGCCTGTTGCGGGTTGTCGCAGACCGCCGCGGTGGCTGCGCGGTCTTTCTCAGCAACCCCGCCCATTTGTGCATGCACGGCCTGAGACACCAGCAGCGCGCACAGAGCCGCCCACACCGCCTTAGGGCGGCCTGTGACCATGATCGACAAACAAGAAGGCATGTGAAAAATGAGGTGGTACCCGGAATGGCTTGAATTATCGTAATAAAACTACAAAAATGGACAAAACAGAACGCTTAACTAGGGTAATTACTTAGACTTTGACCTGCGTAAGTGGTGAAAATCTGTAGCTTTCCTACATTTCACGGTCATTCCACCGTGGCGCATCGGGCGCTGCGCGGACGCCGATGCCATCCATGCCCTGTCTGTCTCGTTTGTTCTGTGGGTCCAAAGTCCTTGTGGCTTGCGTGTTGGCGGCTGCTTTGTCGGCCCCATTGGCCGGGGCACAAGTCCCTGTTGACCTCAGCCCCGTGCCCGCGCAGTTGCGCCCCAGTGCCTTGTCCGAGGGCTGGCAGCACGGCGCGTTCATGGAGATTTTTGTGCGCAGCTGGCGCGACGGCGACGGCGACGGCGTGGGCGATTTGCGCGGCCTGACCCAGTCGCTGGACGATCTGCAAAAGCTGGGTGTGCGGGGCCTCTGGCTGATGCCCATCACCCGCAGCGCCGACGGTGACCACGGCTATGCCACCACCGACTACCGCGACATTGAACCGGCCTACGGCACGCTGGCCGACTTTGACGAACTGATCCGGCAGGCCCATGCCCGGGGCATCGGCGTGATCATGGACTATGTGGTCAACCACAGCGCAGACACCCATCCGCTGTTCGTGCAAAGCGCGCGCGACCCGGCAGGGCCTTACCGCACGTGGTTTGAGTGGCGGCAGACGCACCCCGAAGGCTGGGACATCTGGGGCCGCGATCCGTGGGTCAGCACCGGTCAGGGCAGTTATCTGGCCACCTTTGGTGCGCCCATGCCCGACTTCAATTTGCGCCACCCGCCCGTGGTGGCCTACCACCAGGACAGTCTGCGTTTTTGGCTCAACCGGGGGCTGGACGGCATGCGGCTCGATGCCGTGCCGCACCTGATCGAAAACAGCGCCCAAGACTGGAACGACCAGCCCGAAAGTCGCCAGCTCACGGGTGATCTGACGCGCCTGATCAAGTCCTATCCGGGCCGCTATGTGGTGTGCGAAGCCACCGCCCAGCCGCGTGCGTATGCCAACACCGAAGTCTGCGGTGGCTCGTTTGCCTTTGGTCTGGAGAGCCAAATCGTGCCGGCCGCGAAAGGTGACGAAAAAGCCATCCGGGAGGTGGCGCAGTATTTCGTGTCGGCACCCCACACGCTGGCCACGTTTGTCTCCAACCATGACCGGTTTGCCGGACAGCGGCTGTGGGACCAGGTGGACGGCAACGAAGCGCAGTACAAGCTGGCCGCTGCCACCTATTTGCTGTTGCCGGGCACGCCCTTCATTTATTACGGTGAAGACATCGGCATGGCCGGGGCGCAGGGCCTGACGGAGGACCCCAAACTCCGGGGGCCGCTGAGCTGGGCACCCGATGCCCGAACCGGCGGGTTCACCACCGGCCAGCCTTACCGGGCATTGGCCACCAATGTGGCCACGCACTCAGTGCAGGGCCAGCAGCGTGACCCGCAATCGATCTGGTCGTTCTACCGCGACATGCTGGCGCTGCGCAACAGCCGCGTGTCGATCGCCCGGGGCAGCTACGAGTTTGCCCAGACGCAGGGGCAGGCCATGGCCTACCAGCGGCGCTTCGGCAAGGAGCACAGCCTGGTGGTCATCCATTACGGACAGCAGCCCGCGACCCTGACGATCGAGGGGCTGGCCCCCGATGCCAGGTTGCGACCGCTGTACCCTGCGGGCGCTGCACGCCGCCTGTCATCGCGTCAGCTCACCGTGCCCGCCCAGTCGGTGCAGGTGTTTGCTTTGGAGGAATGATGGTCTGGATTTTTCGAGTGAGCCTGACGGCCTTGGGGGCTCTGATGGCCGGTGCCTTGGGGTCCAGCGCCATGGCCCAAGGGGTTGCGCCGACCAACTTGGCGCAGGGCACCAACGTGACGTGCACGGCCGCACCGGCGGACATGTTGCCCATTTACCTGCGCGGCAGCATGAACGGCTGGACAGCTCAGGACGATTTCGAGTTCGTGTGGGACTGCAACGCCTGGTACCTGAATGTGAACCTGCAAGGCGAGCACGAGTTCAAACTGGCCGATGCGCAATGGCGTGTTGGCCACAGCTGGTCCACGGCCCAGCCTGCTGCAGGCCCGGATGCCTTGCTCATGGCCCCCGACAAGCCGGGTGTGGCCGGGGCCAAATTCCGCTTTTCAGGGGCGCATACCTTGCGGCTGAGCCGGCAAGAGGGTCATGTGCTGTTGCAGGTGCAGGCCCCGCATTTTGTCGATCCGCGTCAGCAGCCGGTCACCGATCCGGTGGCGCTCAGCCTGCGCCACGATTCGCGTGATCTGGCGTACCGCAGCCCGTTCGGTGCGGTGCCGCAAAACCAGACGGTGCGCTGGGCACTCAGGGCCTTGCCGGGCGTGGAAAAAGCCACACTGGTGCTCGATGTGCGCCGCCTGGAAGGCAATCAGGAAGTGCTGGACTACCGCCACCTCACGCGCATCGAGATGCAGCGCACACATGGCGCTGCGCATCAAGGTGCGCATCAAGGTGCAGGGGCGGGCACGCACGAACTGTTCAAGGCGAGCTACCGCTTCAAGGACAAGGCGATTCATGGTTATTGGTTCGAGGTGGTGATTGGTGGCGTGAAGTACGTCTACCAAAACAACGCCGAGCCGATCCACTGGACGCAGGAAAAAGGCAGTGGCGGTGTGGGGCAGGTGAGCCTGCCCATCGCGCAAGAGCGGCGGGTGCGGCGCTTTCGCATCACGGTGTACGACCCCGCGTTCAAGGTGCCCGCCTGGGCGCAGGATGCGGTGTATTACTTCATCTTTCCTGAGCGCTTTCGCAACGGCAACCTGGCCAACGACCCGAAAGTGGGTGAGCGCCAGTACCAGAACCACGGCATTGAAGTGCATGGCCGTTGGGGCGAAGCGCCTTTCAAGCCGGGCACGGGCGATGGCTCGGACGCGCATTACAACAACGACTTTTTTGGCGGCGATCTGCAAGGCATCATCGACAAGCTCGATGACATCCGTGACCTGGGTGCGAATGCGATCTACATGACGCCGGTGTTCAAGGCCGCCAGCAACCACAAGTACGACACGGCCGACTACCACCAGATTGACCCGGCCTTTGGCACGAATGCCGACTTCATACGCCTGACCCGCGAAGCCGCCAAGCGGGGCATCCGCATCATCCCCGATGCCTCGCTCAACCATGTGGGGGCCGATTCGCGCTACTTCGACCGCTTTGGCCACTACAGCGCGCAGGGCCTGGGGGCATTTGCCAACGGCCGCATCCAGGCCGACTCGCCCTATGCCAGCTGGTTCACTTTCGATGCCGCGCAGACCGAACCCGACCGGCAGTTCAAGGGCTGGGTGGGTGTGAGCGATCTGCCCGAGTTGAACAAGGCATCGCCCAGCTGGCGACGGTTTGCGTATGGCGACCGTGATTCGGTCACCCGCACCTGGCTGCGCAGGGGCGCTGCAGGCTGGCGCATGGATGTGGCCCCCTGGGTGCCCGATGACTTCTGGCGCGAATGGCGTCTGGCGGTCAAGCAGACCCGGCCCGACGCAATCACCATCGCCGAGACCTGGTTCGATGCGTCCAAATACTTGTTGGGCGACACCTTCGATTCGACCATGAACTACGTGCTGCGCAATGCCGTGCTGGACTTCGCCAACGGCAGCGATGCGCGCAAGCTGGTGGCCAACGTCGAGCACCTGCGCGAGGCCTATCCCCGGCAGGCCTTTCATGCGCTGATGAATTTGTTGTCAAGCCACGACCAGGCGCGTGCCCTGCATGTGCTGGGCGGCCCGTTCGGGGCTGCGCCCGACGTCATGCAACAGGCCAAACAAAAACTGCGACTGGCCACGCTGGTGCAAATGACACTGCCCGGCTCGCCCACGGTGTACTACGGCGATGAGGTGGGCCTCAGCGGTGGCGATGACCCCTACAACCGCATGCCTTACCCCTGGGCCGACCAGGGCGGGCAGCCCGACCTAGCCTTGCGCAGTGACTTCAAGGCTTTGCTGCAACTGCGGCACCAGCAAGCCGTGCTGCGCCGGGGCACTTTGCAAGCCCCGCTGGTGAGCACGCCGCATCTGGTGGTGTTGGCGCGGCAACACGGATCGCAAACGGCCCTAATGGCCTACAACAACAGCGAGCAGCCCCAGACCGTGACGGTCGATCTGCCTGCGGCCCTGCGCGGCAAGCGCGGGGAGTTGTGGTGGGGCTCCGGTGTTGTTGAACGGCAGGGCCAGCGCATGACCTTGACCGTCCCCCCCATGGGGGGCTGGGTCTGGGGCACGCGATGATGCAATCCGTCATTGCGAGGAGCTTGCGACGCGGCAATCCAGTGGCACCACTGCGAATTCAACAGCAAGGACTGTGTAGCGTCTTTTCTGGATGGCCGCGCTCCCACGGCCTATGACGTGTCAATGGCCGTTGCCACCCCCTCCATTTCTCATTCATTTCAAACCATCACCATGAACCTCTTCCCCCACGTTGACTGGTCACGCAACGCCAGCATTTACGAAGTCAATGTCCGCCAGTACACCGCCGAGGGCTCGCTGAACGCGATGGCCGCACACCTGCCGCGCTTGCAAAAAATGGGGGTGGACATTTTGTGGTTCATGCCGATCCAGCCGATAGGTCAACGCCATCGCAAAGGGGGCTTGGGCAGTTACTACGCCATCAGCGATTACACGGCGGTCAACCCCGAATTCGGCACGCTGGCCGACTTCAAGTCCTTGGTGCAGCAGGCCCATGCGCTGGGCATGAAGGTCATTTTGGACTGGGTGGCCAACCACACGGCCTGGGACCATGTCTGGACACAGCAGCACCCTGAGTGGTACCTGAAGAACGAGCAAGGCGAAATCCACAGCTACCTGTACGACAACGGCACCGAGATCGAAGACTGGTCGGATGTTTGCGGCCTGGATTACAAGAACCCGAGCTTGTGGCCGGCCATGACCGAGGCCATGCTGTACTGGCTGCGTGAGGCCGATGTGGACGGCTTTCGCTGCGACGTGGCGGGTTTGCTGCCCACACCCTTTTGGGAGCAGGCGCGGGTGCAGATGGAACAGATCAAGCCGGTGTTCATGCTGGCCGAGTGGGCCGATCCGGGTTTGCATGCCAAGGCGTTTGACATGACCTACGACTGGTCGCTGTACGAAGTGCTCAAGAAAATCGCCCGGGGCGAAGGCGATGCCCGGGACCTGCGCACGTATCTGGAGCAGCCCGAGGAGCTGTATCCGGTAGACGCCTACCGCATGACCTTCACCGCCAACCACGACACCAATTCATGGCACGGGCACGACGCGGCGCACTACGGCGCAGCGTTTCGTGCCGTGGCGGTGCTGGCCGCCACGCTGCCCGGCATGCCGCTGGTCTACAGCGGCCAGGAGTCGGGGCTGAACAAACAGCTGCAGTTTTTCGAGAAGGACGCCATTGACTGGGGCACGTACGAACATGCCGATTTTTATGCCGACTTGCTTGCGCTGAAAAAAGCGCACCCGGCCTTGCAAAACGGCGCGACCGGCGGCCCTGTCGACATCATGGACACGGGCCACACGGGGGTGTTCCGTTTCCAGCGCGTCAGAGACGGTTGCCGCATCCAGGTGACGGTGAACTTGACGGGGCAGGCCCAGCCTTTGCCCGAGGGGACGATGCTGGCGGGCTGGGCCTGGGAGATGGTTCAAGGCAGCTTGTGAATCGATGCCGTCATCGTCTATGGTGCACTTCGCCACGCCGAGCAAAAATTCGAATCATTTGAATAGGAAATGTCTTCATGTCTCTTGTTGATGTGGCGATTCCAGTGTTACCCAGTCGCTCAATTCCTGACACTGTTGCCTTTTATGGCCGATTGGGTTTTGAAGGGGGACCACACGCGTTCAATGGCGATTACGCCATCCTGAGCTGCCAGGGCATTGAAATTCATTTTTTCAAACACACGGCCCTGAGGCCTTTTGAGTCCTCAGCAGGTTGTTACATTCGTGTCCAAGAGGTCGATCCTTTTTACAGCGTTTGTTTGGGCTTGTCATTGCCAACGATGGGGATTCCTCGTTTAGAAAAACTTGAAAACAAAGCTTGGGGTCTTCGAGAATTTGCCTTGGTGGACGCGGACGGTAACTTGATTCGGATTGGGCAAATCTTGGCCCTGTAAGGGGCAACAGCCTCCGGGGTCAAGGTGGAAAGTCTTGAATCAAGTGACGGCATTTTTTTGAACCTGGCTGAACCCGCCAGGCTTTGATCCTTCTTCAAGCCGTCCATCAAGATTTTTGGACGCTTCGATGACCCTGGCCAAAAGCATGTCAGGGTTGCTGTTTCAGATTTTTGTTCAGAAACTTCTCCACCCGCTGCCAGAAGTCGGCTTGCGCCTTGAGGTCCACTAAGCCGTGGCCTTCATCGGGGTATTCCACCCACTCGACTTGGGGGTTGTGGGCCCGGAGGGCATCGCGCATTTTTTCGCCATGCACCAAGGGCACGCGCTCGTCCTTGCCGCCATAGGCCATGAGCAGCGGGCTCTTGATGCGGGCGGCCTGGTGCAAGGGCGAGTGCGTCCGCAGCATGTCGGCATCCTTGATCGAATCACCCATCAGGCGGGGCAGGCCATAGGTCTTGGCCTGGTCGGTGGTGTCGCTCCAGTTCACGCTGTAAAGCAGTTGCGGGTCGGTCACGCCCACCCAATTGATGCCGCAACGGAAAAGGTCCGGGTCATTGACCAGGCCCATCAGGGCGGCATAGCCGCCGTAGCTGGCCCCCATGATGCAGATGCGTTGGGGGTCGGCAATGCCTTGTGCGATGGCCCATTTGGCTCCGTCGGCCAAGTCGTTTTGCATGCCCTGGCCCCATTGCTTCCAGCCTGCGCCAAAGTGCTTGCTCCCGAAACCTGCACTGCCGCGAAACTCGGGTTGCAGCACGGCATAGCCGCGTGAGGCGAGGAACTGCGCGTCGGCATGCCAGCCCCAGCTTTGCCCGCGCACCCAAGGCCCGCCGTGGGCGTACACCAGCAGGGGCAGGTTCTTCTTGGCGCTGCCTGCGGGCAGGCTCAGCCAGGCGGGGATGCGCAAGCCGTCGCGGGCGTTGTAATGCACGAAGTCCATACCGGCCATGGCCTGCCCGCGCAGGTCGGGGCGCGCATCACCCAAGCGGATGAATTTTTGGGTGTCCCGGTTGAAGACCAGCGTGATGCCCGGGTTGCGGTCAGAAAAGCTGTGCACCAGCACATGGGGTGAATTGGAGTGCACCCCGGTGGACAGCTCATTGACGGTATGGGGCAAGGCCTTGTCGATGGTGTCCTGCAAAGCCTGTGCGGGCGGATGCGTCCATTGCGTCACGGGTGCATCGACGGTGTAACGCCAGCCCTGCACTTGCCCCTCGCTGACCACCGGCCTAGGGTACAGGTCAAACGCCTGGCTGTGCAGCACCGGTTTCTCGCTGGGTTGGTTTGTTTCAAAGCTCCAGGTGTAGAGGCCCACCGTGTTTTGCCCTTGGTTGCTGATGACGTAAAGCGTGCCCAGCGCGTCCATGTGGGTGGGGTAGAGGGTGCGGGTCAGGCTGTCCATGGTAGCCACGGTTTTCCAGACCTGGCCCGGTTCGCGCAGCCACATTTTCAGTCGCCCATCGCGCGCTTCGGTGGCTGCGCGCAACTCATTCTGTGCGTCAAAAACCCAGTGCGCCGCATGCTGCGGTGCATCGACTTCGCTCCAGCGGCCGTTGACGGTGTTGAGTTTGCGCACGCGGCGATAATCCGCGCCGAATTTTTTGTCGTAGGCCTCGGTCACGGTGACCCAGATGTCGTCACCGGTTTGGCGGGCGGAGGTCCTGAGCAGTTGGGTCGATTGCGGCAGCAACTCGGTGCTGTCGCCGTTTTTGACCCGACTGCCAATGGTCTCAGCCAGTTGTCGGTAGCGCTCACCATTGGCATCCACCGCAAACAAGCCTGCATTGATGTCGCGCTGCCCTGCAGGTTTGAGCCAAGCCGCCAGGTTGAACACCAGCCGCTGGTCATTGACCCAGGCGAACATACCCACCGATTCGTTCTGGAACGAGGCCACCACCGTCGGGGTCTGGGTGGCCAGGTCCATTACGACCAGTTTGGCCCGGCTGTCCTTGACGCGCAGTTTGAACGCCACCTTTTTCCCGTCGGGTGACAGAACGGCATCGTCAAACTGGGGTTCCTGAAAAAAAGCTTCGACCGGTACGGTGGCCCGGGCGGTTGTGGTGATTGCAGTGATTGCGGTGGTTGGGGGCATCTGTGCGGCAACCCCCAGCGGCAGCAGTGCGGCCGCCAGTTGCAGCGCACGTTGGCACCATGTCCTGAACGATGGTTTCATGTTTCCTCCCTGATTGAAAAAATGGCGCGGCGGATCTGTGCCCGCTCGCGCCCGGCTTGACTCACATGTTCATTTTTGGGGCCGCGCAGTGCTGCGCGATGAAGTCGGCATGGTCTGGCATCACGCTCACGCATTTGGCAATGACCTCGCGCACGCTCTCCAGGTACTCGTGGATGCTGTCTTCCGATTGCAGATCCACCAGAGGGTGGTAACTTTGTGTGCGCAGGTTTTGCCCTTCCATGACTTGCAGCCAGCCGTCTTCGGCAAACAACTCGTTGTCCACGCGCAGCACACGCCCGGTGGTCTTGTACAGGTCGATCTTGTGCTGCAAGGTGTCCGGAATGGCCATGTGGGCGCAGGCTTGCCAGAAGGCCGAGTCGTCGCGCTGGTTGACGTGGTAGTGCAAAATGACGAAGTCGCGCAGGCGCTCCATCTGGAAACGGTTTTGCCGGTTGAACTCGGCAATCTGCGTGGGGTTGAAGCCTTGGTCGGGGAAGAACTCCACCAGCTGCGAAATCGTGTTCTGGATCAGGTGGATGCTGGTCGATTCCAGTGGCTCCAGAAAGCCGCTGGACAGGCCGATGGCCACCACGTTCTTGTTCCAGGCCTGCTGGCGCATGCCGGTGGTGAAGCGGATGGGGCGGGGATCGGCCAGGGCCTTGCCGTCCAGATGGGCCAGCAGCACCGAAGCGGCTTCATCGTCGCTGATGTACTGGCTGCAATACACAAGGCCGTTGCCAGTGCGGTGTTGCAGCGGAATGCGCCATTGCCAGCCGGCCTGATGGGCGGTGGAGCGGGTGTAAGGCGTGAGTGTGGAGGCCGACGCGCAGGGCACGGCCAAAGCGCGGTCGCAGGGTAGCCAGTGTGTCCAGTCTTCAAACCCGGTGTGCAGGGTTTGCTCGATCAGCAAGCCCCTGAAACCTGAGCAATCGATGAACAGATCGCCTTCGATCCGCTCGCCGTTTTCGAGCACCACAGCATCGACATGCGCGTCGCTGGGGCGCTGGCTGACCTGGGTGATCTTGCCTTCGGTGCGCAGCACGCCGCGCTGCTCGGCCAGCTTGCGCAGGTATTTGGCATACAGGCTGGCATCAAAGTGGTAGGCGTAGGCGATGTCGTTGAAGGGCGAGTTTTGCACGCCATCGGGTGTGGGCATGAATTTGTTGGCCAGCGCGGCCATGCGGGTGATGGCGTAATTTTCAAGCGGTGCGGCTTTGCCCAAGCGGCGCATTTTTTGCCAGTACTGGTCAAAGCGGGTGGTCCACAGGTCCTGCCCGATCTTGCCGAAGCCGTGCATGTAACGGTCGCCCTGTCGGCCCCAATTCACGAATTCGATGCCCAGCTTGAAGCTGCCCATGGTTTCGCGCATGAATTCGGCTTCGTCGATGCCCAGCACCTTGTTGAAGCGCTGGATCATGGGGATGGTGGCTTCACCCACGCCCACGATGCCGATCTCGTCCGACTCGATCAGCCGGATCGGGTAACGACCTTTGAGCATGGTGGCGAGTGCGGCAGCGGTCATCCAGCCGGCGGTGCCGCCGCCCACAATGACGATGGATCGGATCAGGGGTGCTTGTTGCATGTCGGGCTCATTTGCAAAAAAGGGGGCGCCGGGCCCCCTTTGATTTTGTCACCCCGGCATGCCAGGGTGATGGTTGCAGGACGATCAGAACTTGTAGTTCATGCCGATCTGGTAGGTTTTTCCGAACTTGGTGCGCTGCACCACGTTGTCCGGCGTGCCGTTGTAGCGGATGAACTCGGCGTTGGTCAAATTGTTGCCTTGCAGCAGCACAGACAGGCCTTTGAGCGAACCGGTGTTGAACTCGTAACCAGCTTGCAAATCCACCAGGGTTTCGCCTTTGACGAATGTCAGCTGACGGTTGTCCTGGTAGTCCAGGATTTCACCCAGGAAGTCCGAGCGCTTCTTGGCACCCAGCGACACGGAGAAGCCATTCTTCTCGTAGTAGGCGCGCAGGTTGGTCACACTCTTGGACAGGCCGGGCAAGGGCAGGTTGGTGGCCTTGTCGGTGTCCGCCGAAGTCAGGCCAGCACGGGGCAGGCTGACCGCGCTGTTGGTGGTGGAGGTGTTGGCCATCAGACCAAAGCCGTCCATGGCCGGTGTGAGCATGCTGAAGGGCACGTTCAACGACAGTTCCAGACCCGAGATGCTGCCGCCGGAGCCATTGACCGGGGTGGTCATGGTGCCCAAGGTGGTGCCATAGGCCGCAGGGTTGGTGATGAAGTTGCGGAAATCCGCCACAGTGCTTTGGCGCACGATGTAGGTGTCCAGGGCCTTGTAGAAACCGGCCACGCTCACGTAACCTTTTTTGCCGAAGTATTTTTCATACGACAGGTCAAACGACTTGGCGCGGAAAGGCTCCAGGTTGGGGTTGCCGCCCGAGCCGTTCCAGCCAGCGGGTTTGCTGGAGTCCGCACCGGTGTTGTACGACAGATCCAGGTTGCCCGCCATGTCGATCATATTGGCACGCGACAGCACTTTGGCTGCACCCACACGCACCATTTGGTCGTTACCCACGTCAAAATTCAAGTTCAAACTGGGGTTGAAGTCGTTGTACTTGTGTTTTTGGATGACGGTGGAATAAGTGCACGAAGGCTGGTTTTTCTCGCCCGCGCAGGCCACGCCATCGATGTTGTAACCGGTCGATGTCTGGTTGGAGCTGACCAACTGGCCGCCCACGTTGCCTGTAAAGCTCAGGCCCATGAGTTTGCCCTCGAGGTCGCCCTTGATGTAGGTGGTGGTGACCTTTTCGTTGATCTTGAAGTTCTTGTTTAGGATCGCGGTGCTGGTCCAGGGCGTCAACTGGTACACGCTGCCGACGGTGCCCACGGGGTCAAATGCGGCCACATTGATGCCGGTGGCCAAAGCTGTGGCAGAGGCTGTGCCGGGCATGGTGGCTGTGCCGTAGGGGGCGCCACCGGGAATGACCACAGCGCCTTCGGCGGTTGTGCGGGTTTTGTCGCGGTCAGAAAAATGCAGACCCACTTCCACGGCAGTCAGCATGCCCATGTCCAGGTTGCGGGCACCGCTGAAGCGCAGGTTGTCCACTTTGTCCTTGGTGGTGGGCGAGGCGTAATAGCCCGCCTGGGGGGTGGATGCGCCGCCGCCCCAGCCTTCGACGTCGGTCAGCTTGGCCACATTGCGGTCGGCGTAGTTGAAGCCGGTGGTGTACTTGGCACCGGAGAGATTTTTGCCATCAAACCCAGTCCAGGAAATGGTGTCCAGCGCGGTGGCGTTCCCGGCTTGGCCTGCGGTGGTTTCGAAGCGGGTGTGCTGGCGTGTGACCTCCGAACGGCCCAGGTCGGCCATGGTCTTCCATTCACCCAACTTGAATTTGGTGTTCCAGCCGATGGAGTTGAGTTTGTCGTCACCTTGGGTGTTGTCGTTGCGCACGACACCCTTGAAATTGTTGTACGTGCCTGCTGTGGCCACGCCATTGTCAATGGTCGCGTTGGACAGCACACCATCCGGATCGTAGCCACCTGCACCCCCGGGAAGAGCACCCTGAATACCGGTGGTTTTGGCGCTGAAGGAGTTCTTCGAGGTGAACAGGTCCAACGAGGTTTCAAAGTCCTTGTTGGGCTTGAATTGCACGGTGGCCATCAGGCCTTCACGATTGGCAGTGGTGGTCTTGTTGAAGTCGTTGAAGCCGTTGGGCACCACAACATCCTGGCCTGTGACGGGGTCTTTCTTGGTGGCGGTCCCCCAGCTGCCGAAGTCGGACTGCACAGCGCCAACGTCTTTTTGCTTGGAGTAGCCCAGTACCACGCCGATGGTGCGGTCGGCAAACTGGTCAATGTAGGAAAACGATTGCCGGTTGCCAGAGCCATTTGTGGGCGAGCCGGAGTCAATGCCGGTGCTTTGCTTGCGCACGTTGACCACCATGGTGCGCTTGCTGAAGTCCAGCGGACGCACGGTCTTCATGTCGATGGTCGAGGCCAGGCCTTGGTCCACCAGCGAAGCATTGGGGGTTTTGTGGATGACGATGGAGCCCAGCAGTTCGGCGGGGAACTGGTCAAATTCGACGCCACGGCTGTCACCGGTGGAGGCTTGGCCACGGCCATTCAAAGTGGCACCGTTGAAATCGGGTGACATGCCGCGAACGCTGACGTTCTTGGCGCGGCCGGTAGCGGCATCACGCTGGGCGGTCACGCCGGGCAAGCGGGCGATCGACTCCGCCACCGTGGCATCTGGCAATTTGCCAATGTCTTCGGCCGAGATGGCTTCGACCACGCCTTCGGCGTTTTTCTTGACCGAAATGGCGCTCTCGATGGATGCGCGGATGCCGGTCACGATCACGTTGTCGGCAGCTTGTTGGGCTTGTGCGGCACCGGCTGCCATCAGCAGCACGGCGCAACCCGCTGCGACAGGGCTGACCCTGAAGCCGCGTTGTGGAGTCGTTTGTTTCATGTGTAAACCTCGGAGATGAATGAAGAAGGGCACTTACCCGTTTGTAGGTAAGCACGCTGGAATTTTGTAGTAAAACTAGATGTTCGTCGTACTGGTGAAAACCCTGTGGTTTGGGTGTTTCCTGCATAAATTGCTGAATTTTTCAGCAAAAACAACCGATTACATCCGTTTTTTCTTGTTTTGGCGTGTGCGTGGTGTTGTTGTTTTGTATCAAAATTACAATCCGTCATGTCTTGGTGTTGTGGCTTTGTAGTTTGGATACACCTTGCGGGCCTGTTTTTGACCGAAAGGTTCATTCGGGTTACCAAAAAGGGTTGCCCATCACAGGCCAGTGGCATTTCTGATCACAATCACGCGAGGAGCAAACCCCCATGAACACCCAATCTTCCCGCAAGGCCCATTGGGCCAACCGGCTGGTCCTGTTGACCGGCCTCTTGTTTTGCATGATGTCCGTGCAGGCGCAAACGCCTGCCCCGGCCACTTTGCGTGCCGAGGTGCACAAGCCTTTGGCGGCTGCTCAAGAAGCGCTCAAGAACAACCAGCCTGACCAGGCGCTGAGCCTGACCCGTGAAGCGCTGGCGGTGGCGCAGCTCACGCCCGCCGAGCGCGCGGTGGTGTTGCGCACCCAGGCGGTGGTGGCGCTGCGTGCCAAAAACTGGGATGTGGCCATTGAGGCGCTGGAGTTTCTGGTGAGTTCGCCCGAAGTGCCGGTGGCCGACCGCCTGCCGATGCTGGAATCGCTGATGAACGCAGGGCAGCAAAAGAAAGACAACGCGCTCGTGGTCAAGTGGGCGCGCCAATACCTCAAGGACGGTGGCCCCAAGTCGGTGATCCGTGTGGTGATGATCCAGACCTTGTCGGTCATGGGTGAGCACAAGCAGGTGGTGGACGAGATGCTGGAAAAGATCCGCCTGGATGCGGCGGCTGGTTTCAAAACACCCGAGCAGGAGTTGCGCATGCTGGCCGTGAGCTACCGCCAGCTCAAGGACAACGCCGGTTACCAGGCCACTTTGCGGCGTCTGCTGGAGGCGTATCCCTCCAAAGCCTATTGGGCCGAGGTGGTCCAGCGCCTGGCGCAGCAGACCAACCTGAATCCTCGTCTGGAACTCGACTTGTACCGCTTGCTGGAGCAAACCGACAACCTGGAAGAGGCCGGTGAATACAGCGACATGGCCCAGCAGGCACTCAAAGCAGGCTTGCCGTCCGAGGCGGTTCGGGTGCTGGCCAAGGGGTTTGAAGCCGGTGTTCTGGGTCAGGGCGCTGACGCTGCGGTCCACACCAAGCTGCGCACCGAAGCGCAAAAGAAAGCGCAGGAAGACGACCGCAGTTTCGCGCAGTTCGAGAAAACAGCCAAAGACAGTGCTTCGTGGGCGGGTGTGGGCGATGTGTATGCCTCTCGGCAAAACTGGACGGCGGCCAATGCGGCTTATGCCAAAGCCCTGGAGTTGGGCAGCTTGCGCCGCGAACAGGAGTTCCGTCTGCACTACGCGATCAGTTTGATCAAGGCCGGACAAAAAGACGCGGCGCGCCAGCAATTGACGGCGGTGCAGGGCGATGCCCTGGCGGTGGAGTTGGCCAGTTTGTGGGGGTTGCTGGCGCGTTGATGGGTTCTCAAGGCTGGATGGCCACGCTTCGCTCGCCATGACGGACACGCCGTCATGGCGAGGAGCTGCCTTTAGCCGCGAGGAGCGAAGCGACGTGGCGGGACGCGGCAGTCCAGTTGAGGCGCTTGTTCAGGTGGCGGTGCCAGATTGACCACATGGCTGGATTGCCGCGCTTCGCTCGCCATGCCGGTGATCCCATATCAGGTAAAACCCTATTGCAATCGATTGCAATAGCGGCTAAATTGCCATGATCTTTTATGTGCATTTATTTGCGCCCACTTTTTACAAAGTCCGATGACCACGCCATTGAACGTTTCACCGCCTCACTTGTCGATCTGGCAGATCGTGCAAATGAACATCGGTTTTTTGGGGCTGCAGTTCAGCTTCGGCTTGCAGCAAAGCAGCATGGGTCCGATCTACAGCTACTTAGGGGCCAACGAGGCCGAGTTGCCGCTGTTGACCTTGGCCGGGCCCGTCACGGGCTTGCTGGTGCAGCCCATCGTGGGGGCCATGAGCGACCGTTGCACCTCGCGCTATGGGCGTCGCACGCCGTTCTTTTTGATCGGGGCCATCTTGTGCTCGCTCAGCCTGTTGGCCATGCCCTACAGCCAGGCGCTGTGGATGGCGGCCAGTCTGTTGTGGATTCTGGATGCGGCCAACAACGTGACCATGGAGCCGTACCGGGCTTATGTGGGCGACCGCCTCCCCAAAGACCAGCATGCCAATGGATTCATCATCCAGAGCGCCTTCACCGGGCTCGCGCAGACGCTGGCCTACCTCATGCCGTCGCTGCTGGTGTGGTTTGGCATGAACAAAGATGCGGTGGGTGACAACCACATCCCGCAGATCACGCTGATCTCTTTCCTGATTGGTGCGGTGATTTCGGTGACGACCATCGTCTGGTCGATCTGGCGGGTGCCTGAGCTGCCTTTGTCGCCCGAGCAAAAAGCCAAACTGGCCGCACAAAAGCAGGGTCTGAAAGCCACCCTCACCGAAATCTGGGACGCCATCCGCGAGATGCCCGTGCCCATGCGCCAGATGGCCTGGATGAAGCTGTTTCAGTGGATGGCCATGGGTTGGTATTGGCAGTACGTGGCGTATTCAATCGCCCGCTCGCTGTTTGGCACCAACGACCCGACCAGCACCGGCTTTCGCGACGCGGTTCTGGTCAACGGGGAGGTGGGGGCGTTCTACAACGTGGTGTCCTTCATCTCGGCCTTGCTCATGGTGCGTTACACCAAGCGCTTTGGTGCACCCCGGGTGCATGCGCTGTGCCTGACACTTTCGGGCATCGGCATGTGGTTCCTGCCGCAGATCGATTCGTATGCCTTGTTGTTCTTGCCGGCCGTGGGCGTGGGCCTGGGCTGGGCCAGCATCATGGGCAACCCCTATGTCATGTTGGCGCGCAGCGTGCCGCCGGAGCGTACCGGGGTCTACATGGGCATTTTCAACATGTTCATCGTGATCCCCCTGTTGGTGGGCGGTGGCTTGATGGCGCTGATGTACGACACCGTGTTTGGTGGTGACCCGCGCCATGTGCTGATGACGGCCGGCGTGATGATGGTCTGTGCGGCCATCGCCACCTTGCGCGTCAAGGTGCCCGAGTGAGGTGCGGTGCGCGCAGGCTCACCCCAGAATTTGTTTTGTGAATGTTTGAAGTATGAAAAACAAGGTTCAATTGATCACCTACGTCGACCGCTTTGGCGGCGCGACATTGCCCCAACTGCAAGACCTGCTGGACGGCCCGTTGGCCGGCGTTTTTGGCGGGGTCCACCTCCTGCCTTTCTTCTACAAGATCGATGGGGCCGATGCCGGTTTTGACCCGATTGACCACACTCGGGTGGACGACCGTCTGGGCGGCTGGGATGACATCCAGCGCCTGACCGGCACCGCCGATGTGATGGCCGATGTGATCGTCAACCACATGTCGTCGGAGTCGCCCCAGTTTCAGGACTTTTCGCAAAAAGGCAGCGCTTCCGAGTTCGATGGCCTGTTCCTGACCATGGAATCGGTGTTCCCCGATGGGGCCACCGAAAAAGACCTGCTCGCGGTGTACCGTCCGCGCCCGGGCATGCCCTTCACGGTGACCACACTGGCCAACGGCGAGCGCCGCCTGTTGTGGACCACCTTCACGCCGCAGCAGATCGATATCGATGTGCACACCCCGGCTGGGCAGGCCTACCTTGAATCGATCCTGCAAAAGCTGTCGCAAAGCGGCGTGAGCATGGTGCGTCTCGATGCCGTGGGTTATGCCATCAAGAAGGCCGGTGCCAACTGCTTCATGATGCCCGAGACCTTCGAGTTCATCCAGGCGTTTGCCAAGCGCGGCCGTGAGCTGGGCCTCGAAGTTCTGGTGGAAATCCATTCGTACTACAAGCGCCAGATGGAGATCGCCAAGCAGGTGGACTGGGTGTACGACTTCGCCTTGCCGCCGCTGGTGCTGCACGCCCTGGAGTTCGGTCGCAGCGCCCCCTTGCGCGCCTGGTTTGACCAACGCCCCAACAACGCCATCACGGTGCTCGACACGCACGACGGCATCGGCATCATCGACATCGGTGCCGATGCCGCTGACCGCACGGGCAACCCCGGCTTGGTGCCACCCGAAGAGCTCGACGAACTGGTCGAGCGCATGCACCGCAATTCGCAAAACCAGAGCCGCCAGGCCACGGGTGCCGCCGCCTCCAACCTTGATCTGTACCAGGTCAACTGCACCTTCTTTGACGCCATGGGGCGCAACGAGGCGGCTTATCTGGTGGCGCGTGCCATCCAGTTCTTTGTGCCGGGCGTGCCGCAGGTGTATTACGTGGGCTTGCTGGCCGGTGAAAACGACATGGATTTGTTGGCCCGCACCCAGGTCGGCCGCGACATCAACCGCCACTACTATTCCCGCGAAGAAGTCCTGAGTGCTCTGCGCAAGCCCGTGGTGGCCAGGCTGCTGGACCTGATCCGCCTGCGCAACCAGCATGCCGCGTTCAACGGCAAGTTCAGCCACGCGTCATCGGCCGACCATATCCTGACCCTGTCGTGGACAGCCGGTGCCGAGTACGCCCGCCTGGATGTCGATCTGAAGTCCAAAACCGGCGTGGTGGTCTACACCACGGCGGCGGGTGAGCAGCAGTTCATGTTGGACTAAAGCATCCACATGCGGCTGATTCAGCCGTTAGCACCCAGAACAAGCCGGAGTGAATTTCCGGCTTTTTTGTGGGCTGACCAAAAAGCACGGTGGTCAGTGAAAATTCGGACAAGAAAAAAGACCGTCAAAAGACGGTCTTGAATGAGCCTTGATGAAAATGTCAGGCCAGCTTGCGGGCCTGACTGCGGTTCATCAGAAGTTGTACTTCAGGCCTGCTTTGGCGGAGCGACCGTTGATCGAACGGGCGGCCATCCGGCCATCGTTGATCTCTGTGTAACCCAGGGTATTGGTCAGGTTGTACACACCGAAGGTAGCTGTCAGATCTTTGCTGATGGCGTAATTTGCAAATGCATTGACCACGGTGTAGGCGGGCAACGTGGCTTCGTACGCCGAGCCTTGTGCGTCTTTGGCACTGCTGGAGCCCACAATGGTTGCACCGACGGTAAAGCTACCTTCGGTGTAGGTCGGGCTCAGCTGGTACACGACTTTGGCTTGGCGGTTGGGCGTCAAGCCGCTGCTGACGATCTTGGCATCGGTCAGAGTCAAACCGCCATTGATGCGGAAGGCCCCCATTTTGTAGCCAGCCTCAACTTCGATACCTTTGGCATCGTATTTGTTGGCTGTGCTCTTTTGCGTTGTTGCATCAAAGTTGCTTTCGTCGGTCTTGGCCTGGAACAAGGTCACGAACGTGCTCAGATTGCCACTGCGCATTTTCACGCCACCTTCGTACTGCTGAACGGTGTTGATTGGCACCACGCCTGCGCCACCGGCCATGGGGACAGCCGCAGAGCCGAACATGATGCGGTCAGCATTGAAGGCAACACCGTCGCTCACGCGAGCAAAAACTGCCATGTCCTTATTGAATTGGTAGTTGGCACCGAAGGAGTAAGAGGTGTGCTCTTTGGTGTAGTTGATGGCCTGGGCTTTGCCTGGGTTGAATTGCTTGGCGGCCACATCCACTTGGTTGTAAGAGCCGGAGGCCACTTGGCTGTCACGGCGCAGGCTACCGTCAAGCGACAAGGCACCTTTTTCCCAGCCAATCACAGCATATGGCGATGTGGTGTTGTAAGTTGCATCAATGGCGCGGGTGCAGCAGCCGCCCCAGACGTCAGCACCCAAAGCCGTTGCGCCATAGCTGTTGGTGCTGCTGTTGGCCAGCAAAGCCGGATTTTTATCCGTGGCTTGCATCAGGTACTGGTTGAAGTTCCAGGTCAAGCCGACCTTTTGAACGTTCATGAACAGACCGAATGTGGTGTTCAGTTTGGCACCGTCGGCCTGCGCAAAGGACTTGCTCAATTTGACGTCGTTGGTCGTGCTGCCCATGTCGTCCATGGACGTGTTGAACACCGTGTTGGTGAAGGCGTTGCCTGTGTAAGCTTGACCCGCGTTGGGGCCCGTAGCGTATTTCGTGCCAGCGGCTGCGGCTTTGACATCGTCGGCTGGGAACAGACCCACAAAGCGGCCAGTCATTGAAGCGTGGCGGAACTTTTCGCTCAGCTTCCAACCATCAGCGAGCTTCAAGTCGGCTTCCACGCCAAACGAATTTTGCTTCACTCGCAAGCCGTCGTTGACGTCCGTGCCGACCATGGTGTTGTTTTTGGTCAGTGTGTAGTCTTTGACCCAGTAGGGCGAGTACATGCTGGCGTTGCGCGGGTCGATCCCTGGCAGTTCACTGACTTTGCCGTTGGCGATTTTGACTGGAACGGGCATGAATAAAGGGCTCTGATCGTCCAGTGCCTTGAAATTCAAGCGAACGAAACCGTTGTCCAACTCTTGGGTGATGTTGGCCTTGATTTGGCCACCCTGATTGCTGTTGCCCGTGGCGTTGCGAGGACCTTCGCCATTGTGGGTGTAGCCGCCAATGAAGAAGCGGGTTTTGTCACTCAGTTTGCCGCTGTAGTCAAAGTCCAGGCGTTTTTCGTTGTAACCCAGACCCGTGGTGATGCCGATGCTGCCACCAGGCTCGTCACCCGTTTTGCTGATGAAGTTGATGATGCCGCCGGGTGCGTTGGTGGCCAAAGTGGAGGCAGAGCCGCCGCGAACGACTTCAAGACGTTCGAGGCTGTTGTCGGCGCGCAGGAACATGTCGGGCGTAGAAAAAGCCACGTCGCCAAACAGCATGACGGGCAAGCCGTCTTCCTGGAATTGAACATAACGTGAACCACCGGCCGAAATGGGCAGGCCGCGAACTGTCACGTTGGCGTTGCCGCCGCCGCCGCTGGACTCGGCGCGAATACCAGGAATTGAACGCAAGATGTCAGAAGCGTTTGTGGGTTGGTTTTGCAGAATTTGATCTGCGCCAACGGTTGAAATTGAACTGGATTGCTTCATTTTGCTGGCACCAGTCGCTGTTCCGGTCACCACAACTTCGTCCAGTTTCAGGGCGTCATTGTTGGCTTGAGCGTAAGCCACACTCAACTGAAATACTGCAAGGGTAGCGGCGGCAGCCACTTTGGTCGGTGTGGCGAATTTTTGCTTCTTCATGGAAGGGTCTCCAAAATATTGAAACGATTGCAAAACCATAATTTGATTGTTGCAGATGATGATCCATCAGCGTCACAGGTCGTGAACGCACCTTGGATGTATCGTATTTTGCAAATCAATGAAAACGATTGCAATGGTTGGCCATTGAAATTTACTGTGTTTCCGCGAAAGTGGATACGCTTTTTCACTCGTAAAGCGATTGAAAACTAGGATTTTCCCTAATGTGTAAAAGTGACAACACGTGCATTTCTCGCTTTAATTTGAATTGCTTAGTGTTTTCCCTAGGTTACGTGATGTGGTCTATGTGGGTATCATGCAATCGATTGCATTGTCAGTGTTGATCACCCTCATGCTGCTGACACGCTTTGCAATGACATTCATCTACAAAAGGAGAGCCCAAACCATGGACGACTACGCCAGCCGGCAAAGAAAGCCTACCCGGCACCTGATAGGGCTGGGGCTGGTGGTGGTGTTGCACCTCTTGCTCTTTTGGGCGATCAGCTCGGGCCTGGCCCGCGCCGTCGTCAAAAAGATCAAAGGCCCCGTCGAAGCGGTGTTGCTCGAAGACACCAAACCCGACATCCCACCACCACCGCCGCCTCCGCCGCCACCCAAAAACCTGCCCCCGCCGCCTCCGGCCTACGTGCCCCCGGTGGAAGTGGCTGTGGCCGCGCCCGCGCCAGCCAACGCCATCGCCGCCGTCTCGGCCACACCCCAGCCACCGGCACCCATCGTGGTCACGGCACCCGCCCCGGCAGCGCCCGCCCCAGTGGCTGCGCCCGTGCGTGTGGCTGCCGTGGTCAACTCGGCCAACTGCGAAAAACCCGACTACCCCAGCGCCTCGCGCCGTCTGGAAGAAGAAGGCACCGTGAGCCTGCGCTTTTTGGTGGGCGTGGACGGCAAGGTCATTCAGGCCGAGATCGAGAAGTCTTCGGGCTTCAAGCGTCTGGACGAAGCGGCCCGGGCCGGTTTGTCGCGCTGCGCGTTCAAGCCAGCGACTGTGGACGGCAAGCCCGAGCAGGGCTGGGCCAGCATGAAATACACCTGGCGTCTGGAATAAGGCCCCCCGGGCCTGTTTCCCTTCAATTTTTGATTCAACCGATTTTTAAAGAACACTGCAGGAGCACCTCACCATGTTCAAACCTTCCAAAAACCTCATCCTGGGCGCAAGCCTGTTGGCCGGCCTGTTCTTTGCAGGCTCCGTGATGGCGCAAGCCGCCGATGCGGCGGCTGCCGCATCGGCCCCGGTGGCCGCTGCTGCGGGTGCCGCTGCAGCCGCGGCTGCCGAAGACAACCCCTATGGCCTGGGCGCTCTGTGGGGCCAGGGCGACTTTGTGGCCAAAGGCACCTTGCTGATCCTGGTCATCATGAGCATGGGCTCGTGGTACGTCATCTTCACCAAGTTCGCTGAGCAGGCCAAACTCAACAAGCAAGCGGCTGCCGCCAAAGACTCCTTCTGGAGCGCCAACACCGTGGCGCAAGGCAAAGACACGCTGGAAGAAGGCTCGGCCTTTCGCTTCATCGCAGAAAAAGGCCTGGAAGGTGCCTCCAAACACACCGGCTTGCTGGGCGCTGTGGACTTCAACGAATGGGTCACCATGAGCATCCAGCGCGCCATTGGCAACGTCCAAAGCCGCATGCAAGACGGCCTGGCCGTGCTGGCCACCGTGGGCTCCACCGCACCGTTCGTGGGTCTGTTTGGCACCGTCTGGGGCATCTACCACGCGCTGGTCAAGATCGGCATGTCCGGTCAGGCCTCGATCGACAAGGTCGCCGGTCCCGTGGGTGAAGCGCTGATCATGACCGCCATCGGTCTGGCCGTGGCTGTGCCCGCCGTGCTGGGCTACAACTTCCTGGTGCGCCGCAACAAGGCCGTGATGGAAGAAGTCAACGCCTTTGGCTCCGACCTGCACGCCGTGCTGCTGGGCTCGGCCAAGAAGTAAATCCCTTGCAAATACCGCCGCCTGGGGCTGTGGGTGAATGCCACACCGCCCCGGACGGATCAAAGGAGAAGCCATCATGGCCATGAACGTAGGCGAAGCCGATGACGAGATCATCGGCACCATCAACACCACGCCCCTGGTGGACGTGATGCTGGTGTTGTTGATCATCTTTTTGATCACGATCCCGGTGGTGACGACATCGATCAAGGTGGACCTGCCCAAAGAGAAGAACGTGATCCGGGAGAC
>NZ_NESL01000007.1 GCF_003063435.1 Limnohabitans sp. 2KL-1
GCACTGATTGTTTACCGTGTGATGCGCCAAAGGCTCAAGCAGGCGCAAAGCGAATTGAGCCCGGAGCGGGCATTGGAGCAGCTGCGAAGAATCCAGCGACACAAGGTGCGCATCAACGAGGCAGAACTCATTGAAGGGGTGAGCGCAATCAACGATGCACAGGCGCAAGTGTTGGGCGCGTTGAAGGTAAAACATCCGGAGAAAAAAGAACAGATGAAGTTGTTGTAGTGGCAAAAATTTAACCGGCTGTATATAAATCAACAACTTATGATGTTTGGTGTCGAACTCGGGTGGTCACCAATGTGGCGGACCTTGAACCTGCCGAGATCGTGCAGCGTTACAAGAGCCTGGCCGACATCGAGCGGGGCTTTAGGGTGCTCAAGAGCGAGATTGAGATCGCGCCGGTCTATCACCGCCTGCCTGAGCGCATCCGCGCTCACGCCAGCATTTGCTTCATGGCCTTGATCCTGTACCGCGTGATGCGCCAGCGGCTGAAGGCGGCAGGCCACAGCGCCTCGCCAGAAACGGCCTTGGCCAAACTGCGAAGAATCCAGCGCCAAAGCGTTGCCATCAACCAAGGGGTGCCGGTTTCAGGCATCTCCAATATCCACCGCGAGCAGGCTGACTTGCTGGCGGCGATGAACATCAGAAAGCCCGTGCCGGATGCGCAATTGAGCCTGTTGTAGTGGAAACTTTTGAACGGTTTCTAATGAAATCAAGCACTTAGCGCGTTTCGTGTCGAACTCGAGGGGCTCAGGCTGCCTTCCATGTGCGCTTCTTCGGCCCAAGAAAAGTGGATGGGAATCGGCTGGTTGCTGGTGC
Organism: Limnohabitans sp. 2KL-1; assembly: GCF_003063435.1. Taxonomy (GTDB): domain Bacteria; phylum Pseudomonadota; class Gammaproteobacteria; order Burkholderiales; family Burkholderiaceae_C; genus Limnohabitans_A. The sequence continues at coordinate 823 of NZ_NESL01000007.1, forward strand.
CCACCTGAAGGCTCACGCCGTGGTTTTGCAGCAGCAGCGCCAGTTGCTGGCGGATGTAAAAAGCGAACAGGTCGGGCCGGGTGAGGGTGGTATCAAAGCGACCCGGCTCGGCCACAAAGCCGTAGCTCAGGCGGCTGTTAAACCCTTCGGCTTTGCGGTTTGCGCTGCTGATCTGCACCCGCACAAAGGGTTAAAAAGCCCGCACCCGGGTGTCCGCCATGTCCGCACCCGCTACAAACTCGCGCATGGCCTGGCGCAGGTGGTTCACGCTGTGCTGTAAATATGCTGCATTTGCGCCAAGGCACTGTCGGCATCGTGGTGCTCGAATGGGGCGATGAAAGGCGGCAGGTGCTGCATATGGATTTCCAAAACGCGGTGAGGGAGTTTAGATCGCTGCAGACGGTCGATTCACCATCGTGAGTCAAATGACCTGGCATTTTCTGTGTTTTTACTTCGAATAGCTGTCGCTTGTTATTGTTACGATCGGAGTGAATCCAAAGGTGTGCTCAATATAATCTTGAAAATATTCAACTGTGCGTTCTTCGACACAGTATTTTTGAGCAAATTTAAAAGCCCTGTCTGCACACAATCTGAGATGAGTAGGATCATCAAGAAATGACTCCAAGCACTGTTTGAGTGCATGTGCTTGATTTGAGGGAAATAACACAGCAGTGTCTCCGTGGCGAAGGTAGTCGTGCAATCCAATTGAGTCGGTTGCGATGACTGGTACGCCCAAGTGCATGGCCATCACGGCAGTTACATGACCACACGGTACTTCTGACCCAATTAAAGGAAGAATCATTGCATCAGCATGAGCAATCAGAGCGGCAGCAAATGTGAAAGATACATGCTGATGGACAGTCACATTTTCTGGAATATCTAAATTCAATAAATTTTCAGGATATGCCACCAAATGAAGTCGACAGTTTGGTAATTGAGACATTACCTTCATCAATACACGGTAATCACGGCCTTGGGAACCGACGGCACAAAGGTAATGAGTATCTTGAATGGGTTTTATTAACTGAGATTTCCTATGTGGTTGAACAGCCCAGTGGAGTACATCAATTCGTTTTGGATCAAGACTAAAAATATGCGAGTAAAGTTCCTTTTCCATTGATGAAAAAACGGTAAATCGATCTATTGATTGAAATGCTCGAGTCATCAGCATTTGCCGGCGAGAACTGGGGAGTTGTGTAAAGTTGAACGAAAAGGCTAAATGTGGAGTTTTTTTGAGTCGACCGAAAGCAAGGGTACTAGCATACATCGCTGGGCGAGGACCATGAGAAACCAATAATGATGGCTTTTCACAGGTGTAAGATACAGCAGACCATGCTGCATAAAGACGCCGAATTGTAGTATTGCCAGGTAATTTAGCAATGTAAGGCCATGCTTGTGAAGAGGAATGGATCCAATTTAGCTTTGAATCGATAATTTGTTCTTTTAGCCAATTCCATTCGCAGTGTAGTTCGCTATGATTAACTATTTGCATGAAGTTTAAATGTTAAAGTAAATTTATTTAGATAAAATTTTTCTATACAACATAATTGCTTGTTGTATTTTACTTGTCCAGCTGAAATTATTTTCTGAAATTTTTCTACAAAACATAGCCTTTTTTTTCCATTGTTCCGGTTGTTTAACAATATCTTCAAAACATCCGGCCAAACTTTTAACCACACCTCCCCAATTTGTCATTGGGATAAGCTTTCCGACATCATCTGTAACGATTTCTGCTGGTCCTCCAAAGTTTAAGGCAATTACTGGACGCCCAACAGACATTGCTTCCAAGAGAACTGCGCCACCGGATTCGCGAACTGATGGTAAACAAAGAGCGTGAGAATACTTTAATTTTTCTGCAACTTGCATAGACGTCAATGCCCCATGAAAAAATACATTTGAATGTATACCTATCTGCTTTGCCATATTCTCCAATTCGGCACGTTGTGAGCCCTCACCAACAATATCGAGTTGAATGTTAATATTTTTAATTGCTGTTGCCACGGCTTGCAATAGCATTGCAACACCTTTAAAAGGAACTAGGCGTCCAACATAAACTATTTTTAGTGGAATCAACTTTGATGGAAAATCAGGCCAAGGTTCCTCCTTAAAAAGCGCAGGAACAACACCATTCTCTATCATTTTGATGCATTTATGATGATATGATTTTGGTATACCTTTGAAGGTTGCTTCGGTAGCTACTAATATTGCCTCAGCGTTACCTAAGGTTCCATATAACCATTGAGGAATTCTCGCGAGATTACGTATTGGATATAACCAACTTGAATCTGCACGCATGATTTCCGAAAAATTTCTTGGATTGGGCATATTCCCATTCCAAGGTCCCAGAACTAATGGAAGGTTTAATGAATGAAGCCGAGTAGCAATCTTTGGAGAAACTGGAGTTGGAACATGAACAATGTTCCAGTGATAAACTTTCTGTTTTAGTTTAAGTAATTTGACTGCTGTGTAATCATATACATAAGTGTCTAAAGAAGAAATTAAAAAAGCAGCATGTTCACTACGCGGAAATAACTTTACCGCCATACGATATAAGGGGCCCGCGAACCACTCAGTATCAATAAAAATGATTTCAGTGTTTAAAAATGGTGCTCCTACTTCTTCTAATGCGATTTTATTGCGAATATGAGTCACTAAGGTAACGGGTACAAGTTTTGATAAATTGATATACCATTGCCAACCAATTTGAGATACGGATTCGCCGCGTGGCGCACATTGGTAAGCACAAAGCAAGACTCTCGGCGTAGACAGTGAAGTGTCCAAAGATGACTCCTTAGTAGTGGTTGCGAATTTTACTCAATCTATGTTATCATAAATAAGAAAACTAATTCAAAAATGTTAAAATTCTTTGTCTTTTGATGTTCAAAAATTATGATTTTGAGAAGTAAAAACTAAAAATTGAAGTAGAAGAGCCACATGGTTTGTTGCAAGTCGTAAACATTCAAATGTTAAAATTTTAAATGGTTTTAAAATAATTAAATTTTTTGAGTTAATAATGGGGAAATAAAATGAATAAAGAATATTTAAACTATATTAATAATTTTAGAGGTTTTGTTATTATTTTAATAGTTGGGGTTCATTGTCTTAGTTCGCAATTGCTGCAATGGACGAGTTCAAGTGACACCAGATATTTTCTACATTCGTTATTGCATGGGTCGTCAGTTTTTTATATTTTCATAGCGGGATTTCTATTTCAATTTCTAATTGATAAATATAACTACTTTGACTATTTAAGCCAGAAATTTAAATTCATCCTTTTGCCTTACTTGTTTTTATCTGTTCCGGCTATTTTGGATGAGATTTATTCTCCAAAAGAAATATACGCAAGTCTTCCAGTTTGGAAGCAAGTTTTAATTTATTATTCGACGGGCATTCATATGTCACATTTTTGGTTCATTCCAATGATTTTGATATACTATCTAATCTCTCCCATTTTTGTGATAATTAACAAGAATTATAAAAATTATCTGGTCATTCCATTCTTAATGATCTTGACCGTAATTATTCCTCGCGAAATTAGCCCGGTTCATAATCCATTCTTGAGTGGAATGCATTTCTTGGGATTTTATGTTTTTGGAATGTGGATCTCATGCAGAAGAAAAGAAATTTTAAATTTATCTAATTATTATTTTTATGGATTTATATTGTTCGTGATAATATTTTTTTGTTCATGGATTATGAGTTTCTATCAAAACAAAAGTGAATATTTTTTGCAATTTTTATACGTAATAAAATTTAGTGTCATGTGTGTCGTTATATTAATGTTTTTTTACAAATACGATCAAAAAATGGGTCGGGCTATGAATTTTTTGGCTGCACCAAGTTTTGGTATATATTTTTTACATAATTATTTAATAGTGCTGGGGGAAAAAATTCTCATGAGAATGAATATACAGATAGAAGGTGGCTTAGTGAAATTTGGGGTCTCTATTATCCTGGTCACGGTATTGTCATATTTTCTTGTGAGATTGACAAAAATGATGCTAGGTAAAAGCAGTAAAATATTTATAGGATGTTGAAAATTATGAAATAACATAATTGAATGTTTTTTTGCTTTTTGAGGATGTTGGTTCGAATTGGTTTTGATCATTTATTTCAGTTGATCTATTTTTTATGCTTTCACCCCATCCTAAAAGTAAAAATAGCATAGGTTCTGTTTGCACTCCCATATAAACAGTTGCAAAAGATATAAAGCAAATAAGATAAACGCCACAAAAAGTAAAGCCAATTGGAATATTGCCGGGTGGACTTTTCAAGCCAAATTTAATTTGAGAAACAATTGCATAAAAAAATATACCGATAAAACAAGCTGGTGCTAATATTCCGTGTTGTAATGCCATCAGAAAAAATGCATTATCAACTGATTCCATGCCACGAACTTTTGGCACTGTAGTTAACCCCCACCCTGTATAGTATTTTTCTTCGAGGTATCCCTTGTATTTATCGAGCATCACGGATCGATACAACATTGTTTGTGCTTCCGCACTAAGAACTTCACCTTCACCTGCAGTTGTGTAAGCTTCCATGGCAACTTTGCCGATGGCACCACCCAATACAAATGAACCTAAAAGAATTCCTAGCCATAGTTTTTTATTTTTAAAATTTCCAATCATAGCTAAACCCGCACCTGCAAAACCACCAATCCATGGACCTCTAGATATGGTTAAAAGTGCCATTAATATGAGCGCAATAGAGATTCGATATTTAAAAGGGATGGGTATAAAGAAGCTAATTTTATCAAGATAGTTCCATATGCCAAATTGGGGTTTATCCCATTCACCTATCCAGCATAACCACCTGTGAAGTCTGTAAACGGTGACAACCATGATGCAAGCCAAAATCGGGTGTTCAAATGTACCTGCAGTTCTTGCTAGACCCCATCGCACAGATAAACCACTCCATGCATCAGGGAAGAAGCGTGAGAGCAACTGAAAAATAGGGTTGACCCAAAATTTAGCCTCATATAAAAACATGGGAAACATAAACATGAACATCAGTACAAATGTTTTGGCTGTAGCTGTGTCCATTTTTCTTGTATCAATGAGATATTTCCCGATCATGTACGGACCTATCAAAGTTGATAACATATAAAATAAAAAATTTTGCGCATCAGAATAACCACGCCCTAAAAAATCATTTATAACACGTATGACAACATAAATTGAAAGTAAAATTTCCATCCGACCGAATTTAAACTTATCACGATAATCACGAATAAGTATGTAAAGAATGGGAAGAATAGCCGCCTGCATGAAATTAGGATCTGGCAGGCCCGGAATATTCACCCAAAACATAAATGGCATGAATAAGAAAAAAGGAATTAAAACTTTTAAAAAAGTTTCCTGAGGACCTTTTTTTATGAGCATGACTATTGACAAGTACATGGCGATAAATACGATGTATCTAGTCATGTGTTGCTTGAATTAGGTTGTGGGTTGTCAAAAAGATGAATTGGATGATAAACTGTTGAGCTAACAATCTGTATATTTATTTTTTATCAAAAACAACAGATATAAAAAAATAAAATTAAATAATTTAATTTTTTTGATTTTAATGATTTCATGGTTAATAAATATGAAATTTATATTCCATTGTGTTTTCTTTCTGCTGGCGTTGTGGTTGACAGGGTGTCGCAGCCTGCCGCCAGACCCCAATTTCAAACCGATAGAAAAATCCGCTCAACCAATTTTGAGTAGCACTGAGGATCTGGCGTTGCTAGAAGAGACTGAAAACCCGGTTTATACAATTGGTAGCGGTGATGTATTGAAGTTAGATGTGCATGCTCGAGCGGATGTTTCCGGAAAATTTGTGGTGGGACCCGATGGAAAAATCACAGTTCCGTTGGTAGGGGACATGCTGATCAAGGACAAAACACGGAATGAAGCGCTGGCAGCTATACGCAGTGAATTGCTTAAATATTTCACGTCACCCCATGCCACCTTGGCTATTGACGAATACCCCTCTAATCAGATCACTGTTTTAGGGCGCGTTGAAAAAGCCGGCGCCATGAAATTTGCACATGCCCCCACGTTGATTGATGTGTTGGCGAACGCAGGTGCCATGCCATTGCTGGACAAACAAGCCACCCTGTCGCGTTGCGCCATCATTCGGGGGCGCAACAAACTCATTTGGGTGGACTTGAAGGCCTTGCTCAACGGTGATGTGAACTACAACATTCGCATGAAAAAAGGGGACATCGTCTATATCCCCGATTCGTCGGATACATCGGTCTATGTCATGGGGGCCGTCGGGCGCCCGGGTTCTTACCGCATGACACCACGGATGACTGTGTTGGATGCCATTGCTCAAGCCGGAGGGTTGACTGAAAACGCCAAATCGGACCGCATCGGTCTTTACAGAGCCGGTACCAAACAAGTGGAGTACGTGACATGGTCAGACCTGATCACGGCAGACCGAACTAAAAACTACGCCATGGAAGATGGCGATGTTTTGTTTGTACCCAATACCGGATTGAGCGACTTTGGATATGTGATGAAACAAATTGCCCCTGCCATCTCCATTTTTACTTTTGGATTGACATTGGATTCCTTGGTGACCAAATGACAAACGAGACCAACTCAGCCTGCACCAATTTGAATGAGCCCTTGACCGTATCGGTCGTCATCATTGGTCGCAATGAGGGGCAGCGACTCACCAAGTGCATTCAATCTGTTCAATCGGCAGATTGGAAGAAGCATTCGTATGAGCTCATTTATGTGGACTCGAACTCCAGCGATGGAAGTTTGCAAAACGCCAAAGAACTCGGAGCAAACGTAGCAAAACTGGATGATCCATCCCCCAGTGCAGGCAAGGCGCGAAACCTCGGCTGGAGAATGGCCAAGGCCCCATTGATTCTGTTTTTAGATGGCGATACGCAGCTGCATCCAAATTTTGTAAACCATGCTTTGAGTGTCTTGAAAGACCCAGAGACATGTGCGGCGTTTGGTCGTTTGAAAGAGGTGCATCCAGAAAAGTCAATCTACATCCGTGTCATGGATCTTGATTGGGTATTTCCTCTTGGCAAAACATTGTTTTTTGGCGGCAATGTTTTGGTCAGGCGTTGCGCAATTGCCGGTGTGGATGGCTTCGATCCGACATTGAAAGCAGGCGAAGAACCGGAAATGTGTGCTCGCTTACGAGCAGGTGGGTGGAAAATTGAACACATTGATGTCCCGATGGCAACACATGATTTGGCTATCACCACATTCAAAGCCTATTGGCTAAGGGCTTACCGTTCAGGCATTGCCTATGCAGAGGTGGCTGAACGCATGCGTGTGCGTGGTGACCCTCTGTGGCAACACGACGCCAAGCGCGATTTCCGGCATGGCTTGTTGTTCACGTTCACACCCATTTTGATGTGGGTGCACCCCTTGGTGACGCTGGCCGTGCTAATGGCTGCATTGGCAGTGCTGGCGCGTACGGCCAAGCGCTGCGCCTGGAAGGCGCCTGGCCAGACTCTGTTGTGTTGGCAATATGCGGCGCATGTCTTGTTCCAAAAAATCCCGGCATTTTTTGGACAACTGCAATGGCGACGAGCCCAACGCCAGCACGCAGAAATCCAAATGGTCGAATACAAGCAGGCGGTAAAGAGTGATGACAAGCCCTAAAAGTCAAGGCATCAAACGCTGGCTGGTCATAGCACTGCAACCTGTGGCCAGACTTTGGCGCGCAGTGTTCGTCGAGCGTGTGGTGCGCGTGTGGGCACTGGCACGATTGCAAGAAGGGTTGGGGCACGCCATAGACTCTTCAAATGTGCTTTTGGGTACGGTCGAACTGCAGGGCACGCGTCGAGTGAGCCTGGGGAAAAGGGCCATGATCTATCCGGGTGTTTATTTGGAAACGCAGGGTGAAGGTCGAATCGACATCGGTGACGATGTTGTGCTTTCACGCGGTGTTCACCTTGTGGCTTTTCAGCACATTGTTTTAGGTGATGGCGTGATGGTGGGCGAATACAGCAGCGTTAGAGATGCCGATCACCGGCGCAGTGAATCGGCCATGCGCTACAGCGGTCACATCAGCGCACCGATCCGCGTCGAGCGCAATGTCTGGATTGCCCGTGGCGTCACGGTTCTCAAAGGCGTGACCCTGGGTGAAGGGGCCGTGGTCGGAGCCAATGCCGTGGTCACGCGCGATGTGCCGCCCCAATGTGTGGTGGCAGGCATTCCAGCCAAGCCACTTCCGGTTGATTTTCGAAAAGCACCACCCGTCGTGGCCACCAAGGACATGTCAACATGAACAGCGATGCTTCATTGCCCCGACTGGGGTATCTGGTCAGCACTTATCCGGCCATTTCTCACACATTTATCTTGCGTGAAATACAGCATTTGCGGCGTGATGGGTGGCAGATTGTCAGTGCCTCGGTCAATCAACCAGATCGACCATTGGCACAGATGGAGGCTTACGAAAGGCAAGAAGCCGAGACCACTTATGGCATCAAAGCCGATGGTGCACGTGGTGCGCTGAAAGCCGCCTTGTGGGCTGTGGCGCGTTATGGCTTTTCCAGTGTGAAGATGTTGGCCTCTGCCTTTCGGTTGGGTGGCGCGGCCAAGCCTTGGAAGGGCCTCGCCTATGGCGTTGAGGCGCTGATGGTGGCGCGCTGGATGGAGCAACAGGGCTTGCGCCATTTGCATGTGCATTTTGGCAACGCAGGAGCCACCGTCGGTTTGTTAACCAAGCGCTTGAACCAATGCCATTTGTCCTTGACCATTCATGGGCCTGATGAGTTTGATGATGTGCCTGGGCAGCACTTGGCCCTCAAAATGAAAGAGGCTGATGCGGTGATTTGCATCAGCCAGTTTGCGCGCAGCCAGTTGATGCGCATCAGTGACAGTGATCACTGGCACAAGATGCAAGTGTGCCGCCTGGGGGTGGATCCGGCGCAGTTTCCTTATCGGTCTAGGGTGGCGTCTGAAGTGGTTCAGATGTTGTGTGTGGGGCGGTTGACGCCTGCCAAATGCCAGGTGTTGCTGGTTCAAGCTTGCGCCCAATTGCGCGGTGGGGGCATGTCCTTTCATCTCAAAATGGTGGGGGCCGGGCCTGACCGGGCTCGCATTGAACGCGAAGTGGCTTTGCATGGTCTGCAAAACCACATCACCATGACCGGCGCCTTGAACCAACAAGAAGTCAAGAACGCTTTTGCGCAAGCTGATGTGTTTGTTTTGCCCAGTCTGGCCGAAGGCATACCGGTGGTGTTGATGGAGGCCATGTGCAGTGGTGTGCCTTGTGTCACCACGCCTGTCAATGGCATACCCGAGTTGATTCAGCACGGTGTGTCGGGCCTGCTGACCACCCCGGGAGATGTGGCCAGTTTGACCTCGCAACTTCAGCTGATCTTAAGCAGCAGTGACTTGCGCGAGTCTCTAGCCAAAGAGGCTCGCCACAAGGTCACAACAGATTTTGATCTGGCCAATAACGTGCGCCATTTGGGCAAGTTGTTTCAAGAGTTTCCTAGAAATGTGTGAACGTCGTTTACGCACAGCAACCGACCAACAAACAAGGCTAAACGCATGGACCTTTCCATTCTGATCGTGACCTATAACTCTGCACGCTTGGTGGGGCCTTTGTTGAGCCGCCTTCAAATTCAGCTGCAAGATTTGCAAGCGGAAGTGATCGTGGTGGACAACGCATCCAAAGACGATACGGTTTTGGTGATCCGCGATGAACACCCGTGGGTCAAACTGGTGGCCAGCCCGGAAAATCTGGGTTTTGCAGCGGGCAACAACCTGGCTGCAAGACATGCTGAAGGTACAAATTTGCTGCTTCTCAATCCGGATGCGATTCCGCATGAGGGCGCCTTGAAACGCGGGTTGGCCCTGCTGGCGGGACATGAGCGTGTCGGCCTAGCCGGTGGTGAGTTGCGCGGACCGGACAACAGCAGGCAGCCTACAGCACGCATGTTTCCGCGTTTGCGCGACGAATTTTTCATACTGTCAGGTATTGCGGGACTGTTTCCCAAAAGCCCAACATGGTCAAGGTTGAACAGGGGCTGGGCAGACCCCGAGCAGGCCGCCCAGGTGGACTGGATACCTGGGGCATTTGTCTTCATCCCTGCCAAGGTGTTCCGCCAGCTGGACGGTTTTGATGAGCGGTTTTTCATGTACCACGAAGAAGTGGACCTTTGCCGACGGATGGCCCGCGAGGGTTTAGCGGTGTGGTATTGGCCAGAAATCAAGGCTATGCACATTGGCGGCGAATCGGCAAAAACGGTGAATCAAGCCCGAATTTCAAAGTCCGGTCTGCAGCTGGAGAGTTGGCGGATGCGCAGCGCCTTTTTGTATTACAGAAAACACCACGGTCTATTGGGTGGGGCGGGGCTCCTTGGCATCGAGTGGTCATGGATCAAGTTGAGGCAATTGAAAGCGGTGTTGCAAGGAAAAAAGGCCAAGGCACAAGACTTTGCGCAGCATGCCAGTCAGTTGGTGCAGGCTTGGCATGACACGCTTGGTGGCAAAGCTAGCCCACCCAGGCCATGGTGAAAGTGTGCGCAAGGTGGTTGCCATGATCGATTCAGGTGAATCTCCCGGCTTGGGTGGGCGGATGGTCAAGGCCGCCTTGTGGCTGGTGGGCAGCAACGTGTCGTCACAGGCCTTGCGGCTCATCAGTAGCTTGGTGCTGACGCGCTTGCTCATGCCAGATGCCTTTGGGTTGATGACTGCGATGAGTACGCTGTATTTTGGCCTGGTCATGTTTTCGGACATGGGCATTTGGCAAAGTGTGGTTAAAAGCGATCAAGGCACCGAAGCCCGTTTTTTGGGAACCGCTTGGGCCGTGCAACTCATCAGGGCCATGATTTTGGTGGTGCTGGTGTGCCTGATGGGGTTTGGCGTTCACATCTTGTCGCAAAGCCACTGGATACAGGTGTCCTCGGTTTACGCCGACCCGAGAATGCCGTGGATGATGGCATCGTTCGCCGTTTGCGCTGTGTTGCAAGGTTTGGAGTCGATGAAGCTGGCGACAGCACAAAGAAACTTGCATGGCAAATATTTGGCGCGGTTGGAATTTTTGTCTCAGCTTGCGGCCATGCTCACCACCATCGGTCTGACATGGTGGACAAGCTCCGTTTGGTCTTTGATGGTCGGTGCGATGGTGAACGGTATGACGCGGACGCTGCTCAGCCATTTTTATTTGCCCGGAAAAAATGTGCGGCCATGCTGGGACAAAGGACACGCTGCGGAAATCATCGGGTTTGGCAAATGGATTTTTCTGTCGTCCATCATCGGGTTCTTGGCGGCTAACATTGAAAAGCTCATCTTGGCGGCACTTTTAAGTGCCACCAGTTTTGGTTTGTATTCAATTGCCAGCACCCTGTTGGCCGCAGTGGTTGGGATTTATTCCAGCCTGAATGGGCATGTGGTGTTTCCGAGCCTGAGCCAGGCCCTGCGCAGTCACAGAGATGACATGGTGCGCATCTATGGCCGAGTCCAGCGCATTGTGGATGTGCTGTTGGGTGGGCTTTCTGGTGCATTGATCATGGCCGGCCAATGGGCGGTTTGGGTGTTGTATGACCCGCGCTATGAGCAGGCGGGCTGGATGCTGCAAACCTTGGGTTGGGGATTGCTCGCATTGCGCTATCAGGTTGTAGAGCAATTGATGTTTGCCAATAACCAGCCGGCCTGGGTCAGTGCCAACAACGCGCTCAGAGCCTTGGGCTTGGTGATCACAGTTCCTGCGGGCTTTGCACTGGCGGGTGAGCGTGGCGCTTTGCTGGCCGTGGTGGGGTGTCAATTTGCCAGCTGGCCCTTGAGCCTGGTTTTCAAGTGGCGCGAAGGTTTGTTGGGACGCGCATCAGAGCGGTGGTGGTTGCCGGCCGTGTTAGCAGGTTTGCTATTGGGATGGGGCGTGGATAGGCTGTTTCTTGCCATTTGGCCAGGTCATGCTTGAGGAATAAAAAATGCAATGGACTTTTTTAATGCCGGCAGATGACCTGACTGGTGGCAACCGGGTCGTGGCAACGTATGCGAAATGCTTGCAAAAGTTGGGGCACGAAGTGTTGGTGGTGAGCAATGCCCCTGACAAACCACCGCTGCGAAAATGGGTAAGTACCTTGGTGCGTGGGCGTTGGGGAAATTTGATGCGGATGATCAAGCCTAGACCCGGCCATGTGGCCAACTCAGGTGTGCCGCACAAGGTGCTACCCCGGAAGAGGGCCATTGTTGCAAGCGATCTGCCGGATGCGGATGTGGTTGTGGCCACATGGTGGGAAACAGCCGATTGGATGCACGAGTTGCCGAGTAATAAAGGCCTTCATGTTCATTTGATACAGGGTTACGAAATTTGGATTGATCCATCTCATACACCCTGCGTACACAGGGCATTGCGCCACCCAAATTTGAAGATTGCCATCTCTCATGGGTTGAGGCAGACCATTGAGGACAAGCTCGGCCCGTTGGACATGCACGTGGTACCCAATGCGGTAGATCTGGTTCAGTTCAACGCATCACCCAGAGCGCGAAATCTGGTTCCAAGGGTCGGTTTCATCTATGCCCAAGCGGCCATCAAGGGGGCCGATGTTTGCGCTGCGGCCTGTGATTTGGCTCGTCAAAAGATACCGAATTTGCAGGTGCTGAGCTTTGGAGTCGATGACCTGTTGAGTCCTCAGGACTTGCCTATAGGGACGCAGTACTTTCAACGACCTGCTCAAAACATGCTGGCTGGTTTGTACGCCCAATGCGATGTCTGGTTGTTTGGTTCACGCTTGGACAGTTTTGGGCTGCCGATTTTAGAGGCAATGGCTTGTCGTACACCCGTGATTGGCGTGCCGATTGGCGCAGCCCCTGATTTGCTTGCAAATGGTGGTGGCGTGTTGGTGCCGAGTGAGTCGCCACAGGCCATGGCCGATGCCATGGTGGCGGTGTTGTCTGAGTCGCCATCCGATTGGCTTAGGCGATCAGATCTGGCCCACACCCGCGCACATGCTTATTCGTGGGAAGACGCCACACAAAGATTGCTGGGTTTGCTGCAAGACCACGCAGCCCAAGCCAGGGAGCGCAGATCACATGGATGACAACAGACGACAGGTCATGGGCCTGCTGGGTTTGCCTATGGACCGGTTGACTTTGCAAGAAGCCACGGACCGGGTGCGGCAAGCCGTCAGACAAAAACAAAGGTTGTTCCTGTCGACACCCAACTTGAATTTTTTGATGGGTTGCCAAACCGATTTGGCCTTTCGTTTATCGGTCATTGACAGTGACCTGTCGACAGCAGATGGTATGCCTTTGATCTGGATGTCTAGGTGGCTGGGCGCACCATTGCCTGAGCGGGTAACCGGGTCCAATATTTTTGAAAAGCTGGAAAACGATGCATTGGCACCAGGCGAAATGCCGCTGCGTGTTTATTTTTTTGGTGGCCCCGATGGGGCGGCTGAACAAGCAGCCGAAAACCTGACTAAAAATACGAAGAACATGGTGTGCGTAGGGCATGCCTCGCCCGGTTTTGGTTCAGTGGATACATTGAGTGCGCCGCATTTCATTGACCACATCAATGCCAGCCAAGCCGATATCCTGGTGGTGGCCATGGGAGCCGTCAAGGGGCAGGCGTGGTTGCAAAAAAACCGTGCCACCATCGTTGTGCCGGTAATCAGTCATCTGGGCGCGGTGATCAACTTTGCAGCAGGCACTGTATTGCGCGCACCGCTTTGGGTGCAGCGCACAGGGCTTGAATGGTTGTGGCGCATCAAGGAGGAGCCGGCATTGTGGCGAAGGTATGGGCAAGATGCGCTGGCCTTTGTTCGTTTATTCGCCAAGCAGTTGCTGCCTTACATGGTCTGGACGTGGATGCGAAGATGGCAACCTGCACAGCAGATGGCCCGATTGTGGGTTGAATCAGCCGACGAACGCGACCACATGGTGCGCCTGGATGGGGCTTGGCGTGCATCGGATGTTGAGCGTTGCCATGCTGGGTTTGATCAAATCAAAAATGGCCAAGGCGCTGTGACCGTGAACCTGACGAATGTGACGGACATGGGTCCCGAGTTGGCCGGGGAGTTGCTGGACTTATGCCGATGCTTGCGAGCACAACAGCGCAGCCTGAGTCTGCTGGCCGGCGATGGAATGGCCAAACGCTTGCTGCATTGGCATGGGTTGACCTTTTTATTGACCATGCAAGGTGAGCAGAGATGACCGTTGCAGAAAAAAATGCCCAAATTCAATCCCTACGCGGTTTGGCTTGTGTTTTGTTGGTGCTCTACCACGTGGTGGGTGACAGTCCCACAAATGGCTTGCGTGTGGCTGATGGACCTGTGCGTTGGTTGAATGATGGCTTGGCCTATTTGCGCATGCCGTTGTTCACCTTTTTGTCTGGCTGGGTGTATGCGCTGAGACCTTTTCAAGGTGATGTGGCTTCATTCATGAAGGGCAAGGCCCGCCGATTGCTGGTGCCCATGTTGTTTGTAGGGACCATCTTTGCACTGTTGCAGTCGATGGTGCCGGGGAGCAATGCGGCAGTGCACCGTTGGTATTTGCTGCACATTGAGCCCGTAGCGCACTTTTGGTATTTGGAGTCCTTGCTGTGGGTTTTTGTTGGCGTGGCCTTGCTGGAAAAATGGGGGCGTTTGGCCAGGCCTTGGTGGTTTGCGGCCTGGTTCGTGTGTGTTGTCGCGCTGTATCTGTCGATCGGCGGCCCTCGCATGCTGGGCATTGAGGGCGCCATTTACCTTGCGCCTTATTTTTTGTGGGGCCTGGCGTTGTCTCGTTTTGATGTGAGAGCCCTCGCCATGAATAACGGGGTGATGTTTGTAATTCTGATTGTCGCCGTGATCGCCATGTTTCGCATGGGTGTGCCGATGCCCAACCCGGACCGCAGAACTGCGGAGATGTTGATGGCAGGTTTGTGTCTGTGTGTGCTTGTTTTGCGCATGCCTTTAAAGGGCGCATGGTGGGCCAAGGTTGGCGCTTCCTCATATGCCATTTATTTGTTTCATGTTTTTTTTACGGCAGCGTCTCGCATTGCTACAGAAAAAATGGCCATGTCATGGCTTCCATTGCAGATTGCGCTGGGCGGGCTGTTAGGCGTTGCAGGGCCTATGTGGATAGAAAAATGGGCCACGCAAAGCAGACTGACTGGGTTCCTCATGTTGGGCAAGTCGCTGGGCAAAGTCGGGGTACGACGCAAGGGGAAGCAGAAATGATGCAGATGGATGTCGTGAGTCAAGCCCTGGATGTTTGGTTTTTCAGCCACCCATTTCAGTGGAAAGATGTGGTGATGGCCTTAGGCTACGGACTTCCAGCGTTCATGATGCTGTCGGTAGGATGGTCGGCAGGGGAGAAAAAAAGGGCCTGTCTCTTCATGGGCGGTGTACTCGCCCTGATGTCGTTGAATGCCGTTTTTCAAATCAATGAAATTTTGTTGTATCTGGCGCGCAGTATCGCCCGGGACAGCGGGCAATACGGTGCCAGAAGAAGCTTGCAGTTTGATGTGATCTTGGTCGGTGTCGCCATTGTGTTGGTGCTGCTGGCTAGGCTGCGCCATTCGCTGCGCTATTTGTGGGCTGACTATGGGGCGGTCGTGTTGGGAACCATGGCATTGGTTGGGTTGACATTTTTGCAGTCGATTTCATTTCATGATGTCGATGCCATCTTGTACATCCGCATTGCCGGTGTGTCGGTGCACAAATGGCTGGAGGCTGCGGGCATTTGCTTCACGCTATGGGGCGCTTGGCGGGTTTATCGGAACAACTGAAGGAGAGGCTGATTTGTTCGAAAATGATTCTACTGAATAGAAGTCTCATTCGTCTTCAGTGGCGGTCGGTACGTTTCCAGCCAGACCTTTTTTTCATGAAATAGGCAATGTAGATGGGCAGTTTCCAGATCGCGTACAAAGGGGTGGTCAGCAGTTCGCGCATGCTCAAAAGATGACGACCAAAAAACCACCAGCCAACAAGAACCGACAACGATAAGGCCGCAAAACCGGATGCGGTGACCCAAGCCATGGGTTTCAATGCATCAAAAAACCAAGCTCCTGTGCAGGAAAGTAATTGCACTGCGCTGAGCAGCATCAAGTAAAACGCAATTGGCGGGATCATCAGATCCATGGCAAGGACCATCGGGGCCGCTTTGCGTTGTTTGAGCGCTTGCCACAACAATTGCGGCAATTCTTCACCCATGACAGCCATATGGCCGTGTTCCCATCGTGATTTTTGACCTTTGATGACAGCGCTGTTTTCCAAAAATTGGCTGTCAATTCGGGCTGATGACAAAAAACGGGGAGGGGTGCCTTGTAGGGTCAGTTCAATGCCCAGTTTCATGTCTTCTGTGATGTGACCAGTGGCCAAATTTGAGCTTGCAATGAGTTTCCAAGGCAAAGCCATTCCCGAGCCCATCAGGTGACATGCACCCCCTATGGCAAAAGAACCCAAAGGTCTGACTTTGTTTTTCATCAGCATTGCAAACTCAACGACTCTGAAGCGAAGGGCGCTGTGTGGTCCCGTAGTCGTCATCAGATAAAGCATCTGTACGGGGTGGCCTGACGTATGGCATTCGGCGGAAAGGAGTTGCAGTGCGTTTTCAGAGAGCAGACAGTCAGCGTCAACAATGGCAACCACATCGGGTGGGCTTGAACGTAAGTGGTCAACACCAAAAGCGAGAGCAAAGCCTTTGCCACGAAGAGCGTCATTGAACCGCTCAATCGTCTCGGCACCGAATGTACGCGCTACCTCGGCCGTATCGTCTGTGCAATTGTCGGCAACGACCAAAAGACGATCTTTGGGGCCCATTTGGTTGCGTATGGATTGAAGTGTCGGCGTCAGATGCGTCGACTCGTTGTGTGCCGGAACGATGACCACCAAAGAAATGTCTCGCTGGCCTAACTTGGGGCTTAGTTGATGTGCCTTTGTTTTGAGTGATGCCAGCGTCAATGTCAGCATTGAAAACGCGGGGATGATGAGCAGTAAGCTTAAGAATGCAAAAAAGAACGAGAGCATTGGCGTATTCAACAGCGCTTAGAAAATGATCATCATACGCACAATGCACATCATTTATTCATTCTTTAGATTCATAAAAAAATTATTTATGGCACTATAATTTATATATTAGTTAATTTTGTGAAAATAAACACATCCCTGATGTTCGCCTTTCATGCTTCTTTAAATTAGGCAAAGTGTCATGTCCACCAATGCCCCTCCTAGCGCACGCATTGCGCCCATTCAAAGCTTCATACGTCATTGGCGGATCAGTGCTGTTGTGGCCTTGGTCGTGGTTTTGGCGGGGGTGCCGTTTGCGTGGTTCAAAGGCCAAAGTTCATACAACGCCGAAGCGGTGTTCATGGTGGCGCCTGCGTACATGAAGAACCTGGAAACCGACAAGGAAGTTGAGCTTCAGTCCAACAGTCAGTACTTGCAGTTTGTGTTTCACCTGTCCAAAACAGTGACACGCTATGACGTTCTCAAAAAAGCGATAAAGAGCCTGAATGACAAAGGCATTGACCTCAAGCCCCCGGCCATGAGCGAACGCCGGTACATTGAAAGCCTGCAAAAAACAACCTACGTTCGCAGCATTCCTGAGACCTATATGGTTCGCATTGGTCGGGATGACACCGACAAGAAGCATTTGGACGAGTTGGTGAACGCAATCACCGATGCATTTATCCAGACAACCCGTGAAGAGCAGATTTATGGCTCATCAGATCGAGCCGAATCTTTGTCAGAAAGACAAAAAGTATTGCTGGGAGAAATGGCGAAACTCGAAGATGAGCGTGCTGGGTTGGCTGAAAAGCTGAATTTGACCACCTTCAATGAGAATACCGAGAATCCCTATGATGGCAATTTGAGACTTTTGAACGAGAAGCTCGCCAATGCCACGATTGAACGGATGAAGGCTGAAATTGCTTTGGCATCTTTTCGTAACGAAAAAGAGGTGTCATCCACATACCAACGGTCGGCGTTGGAGTTGCGTCTTCAAGACGCTGGCCTGCAATCGCTGCGCAATGAGGTGGTGAAAAGAACTGAGGAGTTGAATCGACTCACTTCTGGGTTAGCCAGTCAGCATCCTGCAAAGGCTGGTATGGAGGCCGAGTTGCAAGCCATGACAAAACGGCTAACCCTGCGTGAGAGCGAATTTGAGAAGTTGGCGCAGGCAAACCTTCTGACAAGATTCATTGCCGCAGCAGAACAGGCCAAAGCAACGGAGCAGGACATACAAAAGCAACTGAATGAGGTGCAGGCCCAAGCCAGTGACTTTGCCCGCACTTTTCGCAGGGCGGTTTGGATCACCAAAGAGCTCAACAGGCGCGAGACAGACTATTACGAAATCAGGGACCGCGTGAATTACCTGTTGAGCGAAAAGAACGCCATTGGCTTTGTGCGTTTGGTGACTGCTGCATTGCCGCCAGAGACGCCCATGGGGACAGGAAAAGTCAAAATGTTGCTGATGGTCATTGTGGCGGCTGTCTTGGTTGGATTTATCTTGCCCACGGTCATCGAAATTCTGGACCGCAACTTGCGCAGTGTGATGGAGGCCGAAAAAGCCATGGGCATCTCGGCGGCCGGTTGGCTGGTTCGGATGCGCGACTATGCCTCGAAGATGAAGGCCGCAGATCAGATGCGACGCTTCAGTTCAACCTTGATCCGCGAAAAGGCGCGGCACAACCGTCAGGTGTATGGATTCACCTCGGTCAAATTGGGCACGGGGGTCACGCGTGTGGTGCTGGAGACTGCGCGCACCTTGGTTCAACTGGGCCCCAAGGTATTGGTGATTGATGCCAACAGCTTCAAGCCCCATGGCGCTTTTGAGGACTTCAAAATCGGTTTGACCGATTACCTTTCGGGGCGCGCTGAATTGACGCAGGTGGTTTCCAGTTTCAACCATGAGGGCACCTTGCTCGATGTGGTGTCCATTGGGGCCTATCGGACAAACGGCCTGAGGCGGCTGGACAAATTCAAGTTGGCGATGACCGAGTGGTCTCAGTCGTACGACTTTATTTTGGTGGACGTGCCGCCTTTGTTGCTCAGTGCCGATGCAGAATTGTTGATCGAGGTGATCGGTCAGGTATTTTTAGTGGCTGAAATTCAGTCCATGACCAAAGCCGATGTGGTGCGCGCCAAAGGGGTGCTTGAGAAACTGGATCCGGATGCGGTGGGCCTGTTTGTCAACGGTGTGCCGATTGGGCCATCCAGCAGCGGTGTGGACCCGGTCATTGTGGAGAGTTTGACGGGTAAAAAGTACAAGGAATTCATGCAGGTACCTTATTGGTCTTTGCGCCTTGAAATGCTCAAAACGCAGTGGTCTGCTTGGCGCATGCAAAGGCGTGCCGCTAAATTCATCAAGACCAAGATCAAAACCGAGTTGGCTTGATGTCCTCTGATTGAGGGGGCCATCTTGGGATGGCCTGGTTTGGGCTGTGCGGGGGACAGTCTCAGTTGCTGGCGTTGGCCGCAGGCGGTGACGTCAAAGTCTGCTGAGCTTTCAGAAAAGCCAACGCACCATCAACATCCTGCTGCACTGTCAGAATTTCGCTCAAACCGATCAACTCAAACAGGGCATTGACCGTAGGGCTGAGTCGCACCAAAACGAGGTGACCATTTCGTTTGTTCACGCGTTGCTGGCTTTTCAGGATTTTTTTCATCACCATGCTGTCCATGAAGGCGACTTGTTCCAGGTCGAGGATGGTGTTTTGGGACTGCTCAAGGACAGCGTCGAGGGCGTTGTCAAACGCCAGCGCATTCTCATGGGTAAGCTGGTCGAGAGGCACATGCACGAGCATGGTGTCGGCCGCGCTGAGTGGTGTTGTGGTCAGTTGCATCCAGTGATCCTGCGCGGTGGTGGGTAAAGAGGGCTCAGGCCGCAGGTATCTGCTTGCGGGCCATGATGCTTTGATGTTCAGGGCTGTGCGTGAAGTAGTGCACTTGCTCAAAAAGTTGACTGACGAGGAACATGCCATAGCCCGACTCGCTCATCGATTCAGGGGAGGGCAGTTGCACGGGTTTGTAAGGGTCAAAATTGAAAGGGCGCATTTTGAAATGCCATTCAATGCTGCACGACCCGTGACCAAAATGGACCAGCATGAAAATGTGTGCGGGGGCGTTGCTGATCTGTTCACCGTGCTTGACGATGTTGCTGAAAATTTCGGTGCAGCCCAGCAGTACGCCAGCTGCCCAGTCACTTGCCGACAAGTTCATGTGGCCGAAAAGCTCAGCAAGCCAAGCCCTCATGGCTGCCAGTTCTTGCAGATTGTCAGCAAACTGTGATGTCCAGCGATGGGGTAAAGCAGGCTCGGTGGGTGCAAACCGCAAGGCCATGCAAATTCGGTCATCCGCATGGCCTGTCGCGTCTTCGCTGATTTGCATCAGGCGCTTGCACAGTTGTGCTTCTTGCAGCGCAGGCGTGGCGATCAGTTCCTGTGCAATCTGATCCACCGCCATGCGCGTGTTGGACTGCGCCATGCCATCCAGAATGCCATCACTCATCAGCAGAATCCGGTCACCTGGATAGATCGGTAAAACGACGCTGGTGACGGGGCCTTGTTCTATGCCCATGGGCATCATTTGCCCATGGGCCTGAATCACGGTGTTGTTCAGGTCGCTGCGCTGAATCAGCAAGGGCGGAGCGCCCAGATCGACCATTTCCAAAGTGCCCGCTTGGGTGTCTACGCGCAAAAAAATGCAGGTCAAAAAACTGTCTGCTGATTGCAGCATCGGGGTCATGCGTGCCAGAACAGCATTCATCAAGCCCTTGACGCTTTTGTCGGGTGTGGTGGCCAGCACGCTTTTCATGCCTGCAGACAAAAGCGCTGCGGCCATGTCTTTGCCCATGACATCGCCTAACAGGATGTCAACGCAGCCTTCGACGCGAACGGTCACGTCCAGCACATCGCCACTGACCTCATAAAGTGAGCGTATCTCATGGCTCAATGAGATCCCGGGTAAGGGGTTGGCTTGGACGTGAAACAAAAGCGACTCCTGGATCAGCAGTGCAAATTGTCGCTCCCTGTTGCGCAATTTCTCAATGGATTGTCGCCGCAATTCCAGTTCATGCGTTGCTTTGAACAAGGCCTCTCGGGTTTTGCGGGCTTGATCCAGGCGGTGCAGAACCGACAGCAGCTCATCGCGTTTGAGCGGTTTGATCAGAATGCGATCAACACCGAGTCGAACGGCTTTCGACAAACTGTCCTGTTCGCCCCAGGCGGTCATCAAAACGCAGCTGACGCTAGGCCAGACAGTGCGCACATATTTGAGCAAGAACAGACCGGTTTGGCTATCGGACGTCTCGCAGTCCGAGGCCAGGTGCAAGTCTGTCAGTAGAACGTGCCAATTGTCTTGCGATAAAAGTTCAAGGGCTTCGTCTTCGCTGGCGCAAAACTGAACGTCGAACGTTTGCGACTTCAGCCAGCGCAAAAGAATCAATTGTGTGACAGGGTGATCTTCGACGATCAGGACCTTCAGGCGTGACGGCTCCGGACTCTCGCTCATGGACCATCGACGGGGAAAAATCGGTTCTGAGTGGCCTGAAAAAGCATGGTGTCATTTTGCTGAATCGGGATCACCAGTTCGTTGGGTATTTGCCGCGTCAGCCATTCGCTGAGAACACGCTGAACATCGTGCCAATGGGCCATCACAGCCAGCTTCAGCCGCACGACGGCGTCCAGGTCCTGACGGCTGACCGCAGCCTCAAACATTTCAAAAACTTTGGCAGCCTCTAACAAGCCAAAAATTTTCAAAGTGGGCAAGTGCGAGTGTGTGCATTGGCGCATGCGAACCACATTGTCTTTGGCCAAAGCCTCAGCCATGACGTGTTGCTGATCGTTCAAGATGTCTTGCATGGCCTTGACGACCTGAATCAAGAATTGACGATCATCCCCAAGGAACGTCAACGCATGGAATTCATCAAAAGTGTTCATGGTCGTGTTCCGTCATCATGCGGGTGAATAGGCATTGACCGCGTCCGAGACGCTGGGGTGGATCTGGAAGATCCGGTGCATACGCACCATTTCAAGCAGTGTTTGCACAGGCCTTGTCACGCAAGCGAGGCGAATCGCGCCTTGATTTTTCTCGGACTCACGCAGCATCCAGACCAATGAGCCCAGACCGGAGCTGTCCATGAAGTCGAGCATCTTCATGTCCAACGCGATGCGATTGCCTTCCTGCATCAAGGGCTTGACGGCGTCCTTGAAGGTGTCAGTGTTGGATGCGTCCAGCGATGAAACCGTGACCTCAATCACGCTGACGCCTTCTTTGCTTTTGTAGTTTTTGATCATGCTTACCTCCGAAAATCCGGTCAACTCCGCAAGGGCTCATGTGAGCCGGTTGTCAATTTGAAAAAATAACGCCAGAGCAAATGGGCCTGATAGCGCAATGATCGGCCTCTAGCGACTTGGTATCGGTCTTGTACGATCGATTCCAGCCAGTCTCCGCTGTGTGGGCCGTTGAGCCATTCTTCTTGTATCAGCCCGGCAGATCGCCGGGAAAGCCATTTCTGGACTTCGGGCGGGCAGGCTTTCCACTCTGTTTGTGTGCGCAGACGCATGCCCGTCAGGTGCAGTTGGCCCAAGATGACGAGATAAAGATTCGGGACCACATAGCCGAGCAAATGCTTCCAGCCTCTTGTGCTGGGTCCGGCACCAAAAAGGCACACGATGTTTCTTGAAGGCTTGTGCAGGTGTGACCGTTTGGGAAAGACAAAAGGGCGTATCTCCAAATCTTTTGTCATGGCCGCCAGCAGGAACAAGAAGGGCAAAACAGGCAGTACCAGCAGCATCAGCAGAGTCGCACTCAACAGTGAAAGTCCCTGTGCCAATGTTCTTTGCATCGTCAAGTGCCACGCCCCTGAACCGAGCAAGACCGTATCCCGAATTTCGATTTCCGCTTTCCAGCGGTTGCTCCAGGCGACACCGCGCCAGATGACCATCTGTGTGCACTCCAGTTCAGCACCCAGCCAGCTTTCGGGGCCAATGATGCTGTTGGCAATGGTGGTGTCATGACCAATGCGGCATTGTTTGCCGATGACCGAACCCGCAGCGATGCGACAGCCTTTTTCGAGGTAAACGTCTTCTCCGATGTAGACAGGCCCCTGAATGACCACGGTCGGGTGAATCACGACATTGCGGGAGATGTAGATACCGGACTCGATTTGAGCGGCGGGCACCACCACGGGCAGAGAGCCCTTGAGCATGGGGCTGATGGCGGCGAGCAAGTCCTGGCCACTTTGTAAGGGCAGACCGGGTACTTCGATGGCAGGTAGGCCCAGTTGGTCTGGCACCAAAGGCCAGTGGTGCCATTGGCATGCGCCGGCCTGACGCAGGGATTGTTCGTTCAAAACCAGCCAAGGCCAGGCATTCGTGCTTGGGTTAAGGCCATAGGCGCAAGACGACACTGGCGTGGGCACGTGGCGGATGTCCAGCAGTGTATTGGTGCTGCCCACCAAGACATATTCATTGGAGGGCACAGACAGGCGCGATATTTTCTGAAACACCTCCTCCGGTCCTTGAACGGTGATCCATTCAAGGGCGATGCCCCAACGCTGCCCATCACCCAAAACGTCTCTTGCCAAGTCGGGGTTCATCCAGCCGATGCAAGTGATGTGTTCAATGCCCAGGGCGACCATCGATTCAAGGACATGGACCAACGGGCACTTGCCCAAAAAGGGAACGAGATGCACCGCCCGCTCCATGGCCAAAGGCACTTGATCACTTTCATCCAAGGGACTGCCCGTCACCAGGATGGCTGATCTGAACTTCTTGGGATTGGGGACAGACTGCATCAGTAAGCCCCTTTGCCGAACAACACGGCAGGGATGGTTTTCAAGATGAGGAGCATGTCAAGCCAGACCCCTTGGCTGTCGATGTAGCGAATGTCCATTTCAACTTGTTGAGAGAAGGGGACATCGCCGCGGCCCTCCACCTGCCAAAAACAGGTCAGTCCGGGTTTGACATCCAGGCGACGGCGCTCATTGAGTGAGTATTTGGCGACTTCTTGCGGCACAGGCGGTCTCGGACCCACGAGTGACATGTCTCCGACCAGAACACACCACAGTTGCGGTAACTCATCGATGCTGGTTTTCCGGATGAAACGGCCAATGGGTGTGATGCGAGGATCGCGCTTGATCTTGAATGTGATGCCGTCCTTGTGCTGGTTTTGCGACAAAAGTTGGACTTTGAGGGCCTCGGCGTTGAGCACCATGGACCGGAATTTTGGGCAATTGAATTCACGACCCCATTGGCCCACACGCTTTTGCACAAAGATAACGGGGCCCTTGTCATGCCACCAGATGGCCAACATGACCACCAACAGAATGGGGGACAGCAAAATCAGTCCGATGAGACTGGCCAGAATGTCCAATGAGCGCTTGAGTGCACGGGCGACCCCCAGTCCGGCGAGCCACATGTATTTTTTCAAAAGCAATCGCCAGTACCGAATGTTTTGGGGGCCGGAACCCTTCAAGCGGTTTTCCAGTGCCCACAGAACATCGGACCGCTCTTTGGCGATTTCATCGGTGGTCTGTAATGTGGGGAGCATGTGCGTGGTCATCAAGGTCTTCAGGGCGGAATGGCGTTCTGGCTGTTGTTTTCGCAGGTGTGAAGCGTTGATTTGACGGGTGATTTTCGATTCAAATTTGAGCTAATTATTATTCATCGCCGGCCGTCAACTGGGCATCGTCGAATTGAAGTTTGGGCGGTTGTCAGGGTGTCTCCTGAAAGTAATCAGACTTGTCAGTTTGATTTAAGAAATCAACATTTCGTTAACAGTTTTTTTCTTGTTTCTTATTCTATTGATTATTTTGGTTTGTAAAATACCCAATTGGCTAATTTCATTTTTATTGGTTTTGATTTCTGTGGCGAGGCCGGTCCGGTCCGGTCCGGTCCGGTTCGTTCAGCGAGGCGGGAGGGAGGGATTGCTTTGGAGCGACGCAAGGCCAACACCGCCAGCATGTGTTTTGAACAGACAAAACACATGCAGCCACAGCGTGCCGGTGAACGGATGCCTGAACGATAGCGACCGACACAGGTCGCTCAAAGCCGGGGGGGGCGGCTGTGGTTATGGCTTCGTTGAGTTGGTGTTGGTGGTTGATCAGGGCGGCTGGGATCTGTCGTTACCGTGGGAAGCGGCGGATGCTCCGCATGGCTTGGTCGGGCGGCTTTGCCGCGGCCCAAACGCATGGACTGAGGTTTCGCGCACGAGGTCTGGGGGTCACCTGTCATCAACCGCCCATGAAAAATGCCAGTCAGCTTTGAATGACTGGCACGGGTTTTGGCGGTCGTGATCGGGCCGGCGTGACCGCCCTCACATATTGCGTCGGTACTGTCCACCCACCTCGAACAGCGCGTTGGTGATCTGGCCGAGCGAGCACACCCGCACCGCGTCCATCAGCACCTCGAACACGTTGCCGTTGTCGATCACAGCTTGCTGCAAGCGCTTGAGCATGGCTGGCGATTCGGCAGCGTGCAGGGCGTGGAAGTCGTTCAGGCGCTTCAATTGCGACTGCTTTTCTTCCTCGGTCGAGCGGGCCAGCTCCAGCGTGTCCATGACCGCATCACCCTTGGGGTTGCGGAAGGTGTTCACGCCAATGATGGGCAGCTCGCCGGTGTGCTTGAGCATCTCGTAGTGCATGGATTCGTCTTGAATCTTGCCGCGTTGGTAGCCGGTTTCCATCGCGCCCAGCACGCCGCCACGTTCGGCGATCTTTTCAAACTCGGCCAGCACCATTTCTTCGACCAGTTCGGTCAACTCGTCGATGATGAAGGCGCCCTGGTTCGGGTTCTCGTTTTTGGCCAGGCCCCATTCGCGGTTGATGATCATCTGAATCGCCATGGCGCGGCGCACCGAGTCTTCGGTGGGCGTGGTGATCGCTTCGTCAAACGCGTTGGTGTGCAGGCTGTTGCAGTTGTCGTAGATCGCGATCAGCGCTTGCAACGTGGTGCGGATGTCGTTGAACTGGATCTCTTGGGCGTGCAGCGAGCGGCCCGAGGTCTGGATGTGGTACTTGAGCTTTTGGCTGCGCTCATTCGCGCCGTATTTTTCTTTCATGGCCACGGCCCAGATGCGGCGCGCCACGCGGCCCAGCACGGTGTATTCCGGGTCCATGCCGTTGCTGAAGAAGAAGCTCAAGTTCGGCGCGAAGTCGTCGATGTGCATGCCACGCGCGAGATACGCTTCCACAAAAGTGAAGCCGTTGGAGAGCGTGAACGCCAGTTGGCTGATCGGGTTGGCCCCGGCCTCGGCAATGTGGTACCCCGAGATGGACACCGAGTAGAAGTTGCGCACATCGTGGTGCACAAAATACTGCGCGATGTCGCCCATCACTTTGAGCGAGAACTCGGTCGAGAAGATGCAGGTGTTCTGACCCTGGTCTTCTTTCAGGATGTCGGCCTGCACCGTGCCGCGCACATTGGCCAGCACCCATTCCTTGATCTTGGCGGTCTCGGTTTCGGTGGGCTCGCGGCCGTTCTCGGCCTTGAACTTGTCGATGTTCTGGTCGATGGCCGTGTTCATGAACATGGCCAAGATCGACGGCGCTGGGCCGTTGATGGTCATCGACACAGAGGTGGTCGGGTTGCACAGGTCAAAGCCCGAGTACAGCACCTTCATGTCGTCGAGCGTGGCCACGTTCACGCCCGAGTTGCCGATCTTGCCGTAGATGTCGGGACGCAGGTCGGGGTCGTTGCCATACAGCGTGACCGAGTCGAAGGCGGTGGACAGGCGCTTGGCGGGCAGGCCTTCGCTGACCAGTTTGAAGCGGCGGTTGGTGCGGAAGGGGTCGCCTTCACCGGCAAACATGCGGGTCGGGTCTTCGCCCTCGCGCTTGAAGGCAAAGGTGCCCGAGGTGTAGGGGTAGCTGCCGGGCACGTTGTCCAGCATCAGCCACTTGAGCACTTCGCCGTCGTCTTCGTATTTGGGCAGCGCCACCTTGCGGATGGTGGTGCCTGACAGCGATTTGGTGGTGAGCGCTGTGCGGATTTCCTTGTCGCGGATTTTCACCACGTACTCGTCGCCCGCATAGGCTTTTTGCATGTCGGGCCACTGGGCCAGCAGCTTTCGCGCATGGGGGTCTTGGGTTTGTTCGCGGCTCACGGCCAGGTCAATCGCGGCTTCGGCGGCCTTGGCGCGACCGGATTTGCCCACTTCAAGCATGCGGGCGGCAGCGCGCAGTTGCTGGATCTCGCGGGCCAAACGGGCTTGGGTCACAGCGCGCTTTTTGTAGCCGCGCACGGTGTCGCTGATTTCGGCCAAATAGCGGGTGCGGGCGGAGGGCACGACCGGGTTTTGGTGGGTGCTGTGGCGCACGTTGACCACGGGCAAACGGCCTTCGGTGGTCTGCATGCCCAGCTCGGCCAGGCGGGTTTTGAGCGCCTGGTACAGCGCGGTCACGCCGTCGTCATTGAAGCGGGCGGCCATGGTGCCAAACACCGGCATCTGCTCGGTCGGCACAGTCCAGGCTTCTTTGTTGCGCTGCACCTGCTTGGCCACGTCGCGCAGCGCGTCGCTGGCGCCTTTGCGGTCGAACTTGTTGATGGCCACGAACTCGGCAAAGTCCAGCATGTCGATTTTTTCGAGCTGGCTGGCCGCACCGAACTCGGGCGTCATCACGTACATCGGCACGTCCACATGCGGCACGATGGCGGCGTCGCCCTGGCCAATGCCCGAGGTTTCGACCACGATCACATCAAAACCGGCCACCTTGCAGGCCGCCACCACGTCAGGCAGGGCGGCTGAAATTTCACTGCCAAAGTCACGCGTGGCCAGCGAGCGCATGAACACACGCGGGCCTTGCGACCAGGGGCTGATGGCATTCATGCGGATGCGGTCGCCCAGCAGGGCACCACCGCTCTTGCGGCGAGAAGGGTCGATGGAGATGACCGCCACGCGCAGCGCGTCGCCTTGGTCCAGCCGCAGTCGGCGGATCAATTCGTCGGTGAGTGAAGACTTGCCTGCGCCGCCGGTGCCGGTGATGCCCAACACGGGCACTTTCTTTTGCGCAGCCTGTTCGCGCACAGCTTGGACCACGCCCGCATCGGCCTTGTCGTTTTCCAAAGCGGTGATCAGCTGCGCCAGGGCGCGCCAGTTCATCTCGCCGTGGCCCTGAATCGCTGCCACGTCTTTGGGGGCCAGCGGGCTCACGTCCTGGTCGCAACGCATGACCATCTCGCCGATCATCCCGGCCAGGCCCATCTTCTGGCCATCTTCGGGGCTGAAGATGCGCACGCCTTTCTCGGCCAGCATGCGGATTTCAGACGGCACGATCACACCGCCGCCGCCGCCAAACACCTGGATGTGCTCGCCGCCCCGGGCCTTGAGCAGGTCGGTCATGTAGGTGAAATATTCGTTGTGCCCGCCCTGGTAAGAGCTGATGGCAATGCCTTGTGCGTCTTCTTGCAGCGCGGCGGTCACCACCTCGTCCACCGAGCGGTTGTGGCCCAGGTGGATCACTTCGGCCCCCATGCTTTGCAAGATGCGTCGCATGATGTTGATGGCCGCATCGTGGCCGTCAAACAGACTGGCGGCGGTGACAAAGCGCACCTTGTTCGTGGGACGGTATTCAGCCAGGGCTTTGAATTCAGCGGACAGGTCGGTCATGGTTGTCTCTGTGGTGGTTCAGTTGACGTTGACGTAAACGTCAATCAAGACCCGCATCTTAGCTGGTGGTGGCTTTCCTGTCACTGACAGCGTGATGGACGTTCGAAAAGCTATCATTCAAACCCGTTTTCAGCCTCACAGGACACCGCCATGAACGATCCCCAAGTCTCTTTGCCGTCCGGCGTGCAGCCCGCGCAGGGCTATGCAGGCGATGTCAGCCCACAGTTGGCCTGGGCTTGGGTGCAGTCGGGTGAGGCCGTTTTGGTGGATGTGCGCAGCGATGCCGAGCGCGCCTGGGTGGGTTTTGTGCCTGGCGCCCTGGCGCTGGCCTGGAAGCAGTGGCCCGGCATGGCGGTCAACCCCGACTTTGATGCGGGCGTTCAGGCCGTGGGCGCTGGCGGCAAAAAGCTGGTGCTGCTGTGCCGCAGTGGGGTGCGCTCGATTGCCGCTGCCCAGCGCGCGACCGAGTTGGGCTTGCAGGCCTACAACATTCTGGAAGGCTTTGAAGGCGACCCGGACGAGCAGGCCCACCGGGGCCACAAGGGCGGATGGCGCTTTCGCGGCCTGCCCTGGCAGCAAAATTGAGTTTGGCGGTTTAAACGCCGGGTGGCCGCCGGGCGATCATGTCCTGGTTGGCCATTTCGTAGGCATGGGCCAGTGTCAACATGTCCCACTCACCCTGCGGTTTGCCAATCAGCGCCAGGCCCATGGGCAGCCCGTTGGCGCCAAAGCCCGCAGGCACGCTGATGGACGGCAGGCCTGCAAAGGTGGCGTAAATCACCACCTCCATCCAGCGGTGGTAGGTGTCCATGGACCTGCCCGCCACGCTTTGCGGCCAGCGCAGGCTCACATCAAAGGGCCAGACCTGCGCCACCGGAATCGCCAGCACGTCGAACTTTTCAAACAGCGCCAGCATGCTTTGGTAAAAGCGCGTGCGGCTGGCGCTGGCCGACATGAGTTGGGCCCCGGTCAGGTTGAGCGATTGGTCGTGTTCCCACAAGGCTTCGGGCTTGATCTGGGCGCGGTTGCCCGGGTTGACCAGGAAAGGCGCGATGCGCGGCCCCACCAAGGCCTGCCGCCAGACCAGCCAAGCTTCCCAAATTTGCTCAGGCGGCATGCCCAGCCGCGCTTCGTCCACGCTGCAGCCCATGCCCGAAAAGCTTTGCAGTGCCGATTCGCAGAGTGGGAGGATGCCGTCTTCCATGGGCAGGTAGCCTTGCAGATTGCCAAGCCAGCCAATGCGTTGGCCTTTGGGGTCGCTGTGCAGCGAGCCCGCGAACACGGCCGGGTCACCTGTCAGGCTCAAGGGGCTGGACGTGTCTGCCCCGGCTTGCACCGACAGCAGCATGGCCACATCGCGCACATGGCGGCCCATGGGGCCTTCGGTGCCCAGTTGGGCAATGAACACGTCTTGTGCGGGCCACATGGGCACGCGCCCTTGCGAGGGGCGCAGGCCAAACACATGGTTCCAGCCCGCCGGGTTGCGCAGGCTGCCCATGAAGTCCGAGCCGTCGGCGACAGGCAGCATGCGTTGGGCCAGCGCCACGGCCGCACCGCCGCTGCTGCCACCGGCAGACTTGTCCGGGTTCCAGGCATTGCGGGTCGGGCCAAACACTTCGTTGAAGGTGTGTGAGCCCAAGCCGAATTCGGGCGTATTGGTCTTGCCGATGACGATGGCCCCGGCGGCTTTCATGCGTTGCGCCATGAGGCCGTCCTCGCTGGCCACAAAGTCTTTCATCAGCGGACTGCCCAAAGTGGTGCGCAGACCTTGCACGTTAGACAGGTCTTTGATGGCCTGGGGCATGCCGTGCATCCAGCCCATCGACTCGCCTCGGGCCAGCTGGGCATCCCGCTCGTCGGCCTGTCGCAATAGCACATCGGTCTCAACACGGCTCACGATGGCGTTGCTGCCCGGGTTGAGCCGGTCCACCTGGGCCAGTGTCGCGAGCATGACTTCGCGGCATGACACTTGCTTGGTGTGTATCGCACGAGACAAGTCGAGTGCGCTGTATTGGGTAATGTCCTGAGAAGAAGTCAGCATGTTTGGATTTATAGTGGTTTGGTGCAACGGTTGTTGTCCCCCTTTTGACTGGAGTGAATCATGAAGCGTCGTTCCCTGTTTGCCATGGCCACATTGGCCACAGCCCTGTTGGTCCCGATGGGGGTGCAGGCCCAAGGTAAAACCCTGAAGGTGGTGCCACATGCCAACGTGACGATCCTCGATCCGATCTGGAGCACGGCCTTTGTCACGCGCAACCACGGGTACATGATTTACGACACCTTGTTCGGCACCGATTTGGCCGGCAAGGTCAAGCCCCAGATGGTGGATAAGTGGAACGTCAGCAAGGACAACCTCACCTGGACCTTCACCCTGCGCGATGGTCTGGAGTTTCATGACGGCAAGCCTGTCACCAGCGAAGACGTGGTCGCATCCATCAAGCGCTGGTCCAGTCGCGACAGCTTTGGCGGCGTCTTGGCCAAGAGCGTGGACACCTACACCACGCCCGATGCCAAGACCTTTGTCCTCAAGCTCAAGCAACCCTTTGGTGTGATGCTCGAAGCGCTGGGCAAGCCCTCTTCCAACGTGCTGTTCATCATGCCAGCGCGCATTGCCGCCACCCCCGGCAGCGAGCAGATCAAGGAGAACATCGGCTCCGGCCCTTACAAGTTCGTGCCTGGCGAATACAAGCCCGGTGAGCGTCTGGTGTACGTGAAGAACGACAAATACAAGCCGCGCAGCGAGGCCCCCGATGGCACCACAGGTGGCAAGCAAGTGCATCTGGATCGTGTGGAGTGGGTCATCATCCGCGACCCGCAAACCCAGTTCAATGCACTGGTGGCGGGCGAGGTCGACATTGTCGAACAGCCCACGTTCGAGCAGTACGCTTCCTTGAAGGCGCAAAAAGACATCCAGTTGGTGGATGCGCAGCCTGCTGGCCTGCAGTACATCTTCCGGTTTAACCATTTGCATGCGCCGTTCAATGATGTGAAGATCCGGCAGGCTGCCATGGTGGCCCTGGGTCAGGAAGCGCACCTCAAAACACAAGTGGGCGCGCCCGGCATGTTCACTTTCTGCAAGAGCATGTACCCCTGCGGTACACCCTTTGCAAGCGAAAAGACGGGGATCTACACTGGCATGGCCGACCCCAAGAAAGCCGCCCAGATGCTCAAGGATGCGGGCTATGACGGTACCCCTGTGGTGCTGATGCGCCCCACCGACCTGGCCTCGATTGCCAAGCTGCCCTTGGTGGCCAAGCAGCAACTCGAAGCCGCTGGCTTCAAGGTTGACATGCAGCAAATGGACTGGGCCACGCTGGTGGCACGCCGCGCCAAGAAAGATGCACCCGCTCAGGGCGGTTGGAACGCCTTCATGACCGCCTGGACTGCCGGCGACATCCTCAACCCCCTGACCATGGCCATGATGAACGCGGCGGGTGACAAGGGCTGGTTCGGCTGGCAGGACGACAAGCAGATCGAAGATCTGAAGGTCAAGTTTGCGCAGGCTTCCACCGATGCCCAGAAAAAACAGCTTGCCGAGCAGATCCAGCTGCGCGCCATGGAGACCGCCACGCACGTACCGCTCGGGCAGTACTTCAACCCCGCAGCCCTGCGCAAGAACATCTCGGGCTTGGTGCCCGGTGGTGCTCAGGTGTACTGGAACATCAAGAAGAACTGAAAACCATTTCCAACAAGAACAGCTGAAGTTTTATGCTGCGATTCTTGATGCAGCGCCTGCTGGCGCTGATTCCAGTGTTGTTCACGGTGGCCGTCATCGTGTTCCTGATCCTTCGGCTCACGCCGGGGGATCCGGCGGCCGTGATTGCCGGCAACAACGCCACCAACGAAGACATCAACCGCATTCGTGAGCAATTGGGCCTGACCAAGCCCTTGCTGACGCAATTTGGCATTTGGCTTTCAGGTGTGGTGCAGGGCGACCTCGGTTATTCCTTTTACTTGGGCAAGCCGGTGACAGAACTGATTGCCCAGCGCATCGAGCCCACTTTGTCGCTGGCGGTGGGCACCATGCTCATTTCTGTTTGTGTGGCTGTGCCTTTGGGCACTTTGGCCGCCTGGCGCATGGGCGGCTGGTTGGACCGCATCCTGTCTGGTTTTGCGGTGGCGGGTTTTTCAGTGCCGGTGTTTGTCATTGGTTATGTGCTGATCTATATCTTTGCCATTGAACTGCAGTGGTTGCCCGTGCAGGGTTATCGGCGCTTGTGGGGTTCGTCATCCCAGGGTCTGAGTGCCTGGGCCTACCAGCTGGTCTTGCCGTGGGTCAGTTTGGCCACGATTTATGTCGCGCTGATTGCGCGGGTCACGCGTGCCAGCGTGTCCGAGGCATTGACTGAAGACTACATCCGCACAGCCCGCGCCAAGGGCGTGACCGAGCAGGCGGTGCTGCTGCGCCATGCGCTGACCAATGCGGCCGTGCCCATCGTCACCGTGATTGGCATCGGCATTGCTTTGCTGATTGGCGGTGTGGTGGTGACCGAAACCGTGTACGCCATTCCCGGCTTGGGCTCGCTGACGGTGGACGCGGTGCTCAACCGGGACTTTCCCGTCATTCAAGGGGTGGTGCTGTTTTTCAGCGTGCTCTATGTGCTGATCAACCTCTTGGTGGATTTGAGCTATTTGTGGCTTGACCCCCGCATCCGTTATTGAACCGCATGAATTTCCTTTTGCGCAAACTGATGGCGAATGCGTCCATTCGCTTTGGTGCCAGTGTGCTGTTGTTGCTGATCCTGGTGGCCATGTTGGCACCTTGGCTTGGCACCGTGGACCCGGCAGCCATGGACTCGGGCAACATCAACACCTTGTCGGGCACGGTGGGGGCCTTTGCCATGCTGGACGGCTCCAGCGTGGCCCACACCTTCTGGATGGGGGCGGACAACTTTGGCCGTGACATCTACAGCCGTGTGCTGTTTGGCACGCGGGTGTCCTTGCTGATTGGCCTGTTCACCGCTTCGGTGGCCTTGCTGGTGGGGGGCTTGCTGGGCATGCTGGCGGGCTACTTCAGGGCCATGGATGCGGTGCTGATGCGCGTCATGGATGGCTTGATGGCCATCCCGTCCATTTTGTTGGCCATTGCCCTGGTGGCGGCGCTGGGCGCTCAGTTGTGGACCGTGGTGGTGGCGATTGCCATTCCTGAAATTCCCCGTGTGACGCGGCTGGTGCGCTCGCTGGTGCTCACGTTGCGCGAAGAACCTTTTGTCGAGGCTGCGCGCGCGCTGGCCACGCCCACGCCCGTTATCCTCATGCGCCACATCCTGCCCAATGCCATGGCTCCGTTGATCGTGCAGGGCACCTTCATTGCCGCCAGCGCGGTGCTGACCGAGGCCATTTTGAGTTTTCTGGGCCTGGGCCTGCCGGCGGACATTCCGACTTGGGGCAACATCATGGCCGAAGGCCGTGTGCAGTTCACCCAGTACCCCGGCAATGTGCTGTACCCGGCTTTGTTTTTGGTGCCCACCGTGCTGGCCATCAATTTGCTGGGCGATGGCCTGCGTGATGTGCTCGATCCCAAGTTTGCCAAACGGAGTGGCTCATGAGTCAGCCCGTGCTTTCCATACGCGGCCTGTCGGTCGCATTGCCTGCGGGCGGGGATCGGGCGCATGCCGTCACCGCTGTATCGCTGAACATCCTGCCCGGTCAAACCCTGTGTGTGGTGGGGGAGTCTGGATCGGGCAAATCGGTCATGGCCACCACCGTGATGGGCTTGCTGGCCAAAGAACTCCAGCCGGTGGCGGGCGAGGTGCTGTTGCAAGGCGAGTCTCTGCTGCCCGCTTCTGCGTTGCGCTTGCGTCAGTTGCGCGGCAAGGCCATGGGCATGGTGTTCCAGGAACCCATGACAGCCCTCAACCCCGTCATGACCTGTGGGGACCAGGTCGATGAATTGCTCTCCACCCACACCGACTGGCCTGCCGAGCAGCGCCGTGCGGAAATCCTGCGGGTGTTCGAGCGCGTGAAGCTGCCGGAACCGGCGCGCATGTTGCGCAGCTACCCGCATCAGTTGAGCGGCGGGCAGCGTCAGCGCATCGTGATCGCCATGGCCGTGATCCTCAAGCCCGCGCTGCTCATTTGCGACGAGCCGACCACGGCGCTTGATGTGACCACGCAAAAGGAAATTTTGCGCTTGATTGCCGACCTGCAACGAGAGCAGGGCAGCGCGGTGCTGTTCATCACCCACGACATGGGTGTGGTGGCCGAGATTGCCGACCAGGTGCTGGTGATGAACCAGGGCCAGGCGGTGGAAAGCGGTGACTGTGACCAGGTGTTGCGCCGCCCAAGCGCCGATTACACCCGCCAGTTGCTGGCCGCTGTGCCGGGCATGATGCCTCCGCCGGCTAAGCCCGCACCGCAAGGCCCGGCTTTGTTGTCGGGCCAAGGCGTGGGTAAAACCTATGTCAGCCGTGACTGGCTGGGTCGCAGCCGACCCACGGCCGCACTGGTGGATGCCGCTGTGGCTGTGCA
The DNA here is from genome assembly GCF_003063435.1 of Limnohabitans sp. 2KL-1. GTDB lineage: Bacteria > Pseudomonadota > Gammaproteobacteria > Burkholderiales > Burkholderiaceae_C > Limnohabitans_A. Next base: position 35,807 of record NZ_NESL01000007.1, read on the forward strand.
TGCGGGCGAAACCGTGGGCATCGTGGGCGAGTCCGGTTCGGGCAAGTCCACCTTGGCGCGCTGCCTGATTCGTCTGATCGATCCGACCGAAGGCCAGATCCGTTGGGGTGAAGACGAGGTCGCGCAGCGCCCCGAAAGTCAGCTGCGTCCGCTGCGCCACCGTGTGCAGGTGGTGTTTCAGGACCCGAACCGCTCGCTCAACCCGCGTCGCACCGTGGGCCAGTCCATGGTCGAAGGTGCAATGAACTTTGGACAGTCGCGCGAACAGGCTGAGGCGCTGGCGGTTGAATTGATGGCGCAGGTGCGTTTGCCGGTGGAGGCTTTGAAGCGTTACCCCAGCCAGTTCAGCGGCGGTCAGCGCCAACGCTTGGCGATTGCCCGTGCCTTGGCGTGCCGCCCGCAAGTGCTGGTGGCCGATGAAGCCGTCAGCGCGCTGGATGTGAGCGTGCAGGCCCAGATCCTCAACCTGCTGCGAGAGGCGCAGTCGCGTCTGGGTTTGGGGTTGCTCTTTATCACGCACGACCTGCGTGTGGCCGCGCAACTGTGTGACCGCGTCATCGTGATGCACCAGGGGCGCATTGTCGAGCAGGGTCGCACGGTTGATTTGTATGCCAACCCCCAGCAAGACTACACCCGACGGCTGTTTGATGCGGCGCCCGTCGCACTGCCCCCCTTGGAAAACTGAGACCCCATGACCCGTATCCTGATGGCTGGTTACCAGCACGAGACCAACACTTTTGCCCCCAGCCTGGCCGACTGGGCCGCTTTTCAAAGTGGCGAGGCCTTTCCAGCCTATGTGCGCGGTCAGGCCATGGTCGATGCCATGACCGGGGTCAACATCCCGGCCGGCGGTTTCATCGATGCGGCCAAGCGTGTGGGCTGGCAGCTGGTGCCCTCGGCTTGGGCGGGTGCCACGCCATCGTCGTATGTCACGCGTGACGCGTTCGAGCGCATTTGCAGCGCCATTCTTGAAGATGTGCGTGCGGCCATGGTGCAGGGTCTCGATGGCGTTTACCTCGATTTGCACGGCGCGGCCGTGGCCGAAAACGCCGACGACAGCGAAGGCGAACTCATCGCCCGCATCCGTGCCGTGGTCGGCCCCCGGGTACCGATCGTGGCCAGCCTGGATCTGCACGCCAATGTGACCGAGCGCATGTTGCAGCTGTCCGATGGTCTGGTCGCCTACCGCACCTACCCGCACATTGACATGGCCGACACCGGCGAGCGAGCCGCCGCGCTGCTGCGCGAGCATTTGCGTGCAGGCGGCAAGCGTCCCATGCAGGCGCGTCGCCTGCCGTTTTTGATTCCGCTCAACGCGCAAAGCACCTGGATGGCACCGGCCAAAGACCTGTACGACGAGATGATCGCGCTGGAGGCGCAAACCGGCTGCATGCTGAGTTTCTGCATGGGCTTTCCAGCGTCCGACTTTGACGAGTGCGGTCCCGTGGTCTGGGGCCATGGCCCGCAGGCCGATGCGGCCGTTCAGCGTCTTTATGAGCGTGTGGCCGAACCCGGCCAGTGGCGCCCCGATGTGCTGCCTGCCCGCGAGGCGGTGGCCCAGGCGCTGGCCACAGCAGAGGTGTCGACCGCGCCGGTCGTCATGGCCGACACACAGGACAACCCGGGTGCAGGCGGCGACAGCAACACCACCGGCATGCTGCACGCTTTGCTGCAGCAAGGGGCGGGCAAACGCTGGCCAAGCCAGGTGGCCTTGGGCTTGTTGTATGACCCCGAAGCAGCCAGCAAAGCACATGCGGCCGGCGTGGGCGCCAGCTTGCAACTGGCTTTGGGTAAGGCCGTGCCCACCTTCACCGGTGAGCCCAGTGACCCGCCTGTGCAAGGCCGCTTCACCGTGCGGGCTTTGGGGCCGGATTACTGCGAACTCAAGGGTCCGATGATGACGGGCATGAAAGCCCACATCGGTCCTTGCGCGTGCCTGGAGATCGACGGCGTGCTGATTGCCGTGGCCAGCGGCAAGATGCAGATGCTTGACCGTGAGCTGTTTCGCGCCGTGGGCGTTCAGCCCGAACAGATGAAACTGCTGGTGGTCAAAAGCTCCAACCATTTCCGAGCCGACTTCACGCCGATTGCCAGCCGTGTGTTGGTGGCCAAGGCGGCCGGCCCCATGGCGGCCGACCCGGGCGACTTGCCCTGGAAGAAGCTCAGCCCGCAGACCCGCACCCGACCTTGATGTTGGCATTCAAGTCGGGGTTTTGAAATTTTCACAAAAAGGCATGACCATGACCGACCACACCACTGACCTGACCCAGGCTCCGGCCCACGAACTGCTGGCCCTGTACCGCAGTGGTCAGGCGTCGCCGGTGGATGTCACGAAAGCGGTTTTGCAGCGCATCGTGCGGGTCAACCCCCAGATCAACGCGTTTTGTCTGGTGGATGAACAGGCGGCCCTGGCCAGCGCCCGGGCCAGCGAGTCGCGCTGGCAAGCGCACCGCCAGCAAGGCTCGCCCGTGGGCGCGCTGGACGGCGTGCCCACCTCCATCAAGGACCTGATCCTGACCCAGGGTTGGCCCACCTTGCGCGGCAGCCGCACCATCGATCCTAACCAAGCTTGGGAAGTTGACGCGCCGGCCACGGCCCGTCTGCGCGAGGCTGGTGCCGTGTTGCTGGGCAAAACCACCACGCCCGAGTTTGGCTGCAAAGGCGAGACCAATTCACCGGCCACTGGCATCACGCGCAACCCCTGGAATCTGAACCGCACCCCCGGTGGCTCTTCGGGCGGCACGGCGGCGGCCGTGGCCGCAGGCCTGGGGCCCTTGAGTGTGGGTACCGATGGTGCGGGCAGCGTGCGCATTCCTGCGGCGTTTTGCGGCAACGTGGGCCTCAAGCCCAGCTTTGGGCGCGTGCCCGCCTACCCCTTGTCGCCTTTTGGCTCGGTGGCGCACCTGGGTCCACACACCATGAGCGTGCGCGATGCCGCCTTGATGACCAACGTGCTCAAGCAGCCCGATGCCCGCGACTGGACATCGCTGCCGCCCGATGCGACCGATTACACCGTGGGTCTGGAAGACGGCGTGCGTGGCCTGCGCATCGCGTATTCGCCCACCTTGGGCTATGCCCGCAATGTGCATCCTGAAATCGCTGAATCGGTGGCTACGGCCGTCAAGCAGCTTGAAACCTTGGGCGCGCATGTGGAGCAGGTGGACCCGGGCTTCGAAGATCCGCTGGAGATCACGACCGGTTTGTGGTTCCTCGGGGCTTACACCGTGTGGTCTGGCCTGACAGCCGAGCAGCAAGCCTTGGCCGATCCCGACTTCCGGGCCGAGGCGGCCATGGGCGCGCAAATGAGCGCCCTGCAGGTACAGCAGTTGAACCAGCGCCGCGGCGTGCTCGGTTCGCACATGCGCCAGTTCATGCGCCGTTATGACCTGTTGGTGACCCCGGCCGTCGCCATCCCGGCATTTGAAGCGCGCTCTGCCGGTGCTGTTCCCATGAATCCCGAGTCCATGCTGGGCTGGACCCCGTTCAGCTACCCCTTCAACTTGACTCAGCAGCCTGCGATCAGCGTGCCATGCGGGCTGACCCGCGGCGGTCTGCCCATGGGCTTGCAGATCGTCGGGCCCATGTTTGGTGACGCGCTGGTGTTGAGGGCCGCGCGTGCTTATGAGTCGGTTATGCCGGTGGCGCGCCCGGTCATTTAAGCATTTCAGCTCAGGCTGTGAGGCTGCTTCTGGCGGGGTGGCCCTCGTTTTTTGCCTGCGCCATACCCCCATCCCCCAAATACCCGCAACGGGTAAGCACCACCTTCTCGTTTGAATCGCAGGCTTTTGTGAGGCTGGTTGACGGGTGCCGAGGAGTACAGAGAAATCTCAATTGACTTAATGAATACTTTTGATCTAATACAAGGCTGGTGATTCATTGATACAGCAGCCTAGGAGAGTGTATGCAAGTGATTTGGGTGTCTGGTCCGGCGGCCAAAGTCGTAACTTGGTCCATCACGGCCCGAACGGTCTTGTTGGCACTGGCCGCCGCTTCCAGTTGCTTGGTGATCCTGGGTTTTGTGTTCAACCTGATTGGATTGAGGGTGGCGGTTGAGTATGTGCCCGAACTGGCGCAGCGCATGGGGGGTGTGACCAGTCAAAGCGAACAGCAAAAAATGGAGGCCATCTACCGTCACAAGCTCGATGCATTGAATTCGCAACTTTCAACGGTCACTGAACGTTTGCATGAGCTCGAGAGTGTGAAAAATGAAGTGTTGGGCAGGTTGGGTATTGAAAAGCTGTTTACTTCCTCATTACCGGGCCAGGGCAACCTTTTGGTGGGGCGCGGCGGTCCGCTGAACCTGTTGCCTCGTTGGGGGTTCTCAGCCAAGAAACTGGACCACCAACTGGATCAGTCTCTCAAGCAAATGCAAGACTATGACAAAGCCATGGAGGACATGCATCAACGCTGGCAAAAAGACCTGGCCCGGATTGACCGCTTGCCAACGGTGTTGCCCCTTTCAACTGATTTCGCATTGACCAGCACATTTGGTGTTCGGGCTGATCCGATGACCCATTTGCGCAGCATGCATGAGGGCATTGATTTTGTAGCACCCATGGGGACGCCTGTTTTGGCAACAGCGGATGGGGTGGTCTTGCGTGCAGAGTATTCGGGGGCGTACGGCAATATGGTTGATGTGTCGCATGCCGATGGTTTTGTCACACGTTATGCACACCTCAAGACTATAAACGTCAACATTCATGACAAAGTCGATCGTCACGATAAAGTGGGTACTTTAGGTAATACTGGTAGATCTACGGGACCTCATTTGCATTACGAAGTTATTTTCAAAGATCAGGCCATCCACCCCGCCAAGGCCCTCGCTGTTTGGGCACGCAAGTAACAACTGTCAACACAAAAAGGAAGCAAGATGTTTGGCAAGAAAAAAACAAACCACACCCCTTTGGTCATGAGCCAGGAAAAATTCGACACGCTCATTGGGCGGCATGCGGAGATCCATGGCTGTTTGCGGTTGCAGGAAAGTGTGCGCATTGATGGCAAGGTCATCGGCAACATTGAAGCCCCTAAAGACGCCACCATTTCGGTGGTGATTGGACCCAACGGCGAGGTCCAGGGCGATGTGTTTGCCAGTCGGATCATTGTGGCTGGCAAAGTGTCCGGCAACATCCATGCTTTCGAGCGGGTCGAGCTCATGGCCAGCGCCCTGGTTCAGGGTGACATCAAATATGCCTCCATGGCCGTCGAACACGGTGCCAAATTGCTGGGTTTGCTCTTGCAAGTGGATGCGTCGGATGCCCCCACACGTTCGGACCGTGACGCACAAGACGCCATTCGCAAAGCGCAAACTGCGGGCAGCGCCGGGTAAAGCGGTGGTCTCACACGCCGATTGAAATTCATTATCATCGGCGCATGACATTCTTAGCCATTGATGTGGGCAATACGCGCTTGAAATGGGCGCTGTACGATCAACCGAGCCCCCAAGGCCAATTGCTCGCGCATGGTGCCGAATTTTTGGAAAACATCGACCGCTTGTCCGAGGGGACTTGGGCGCAATTGCCGGTTCCTGATGTGATGCTGGGTTGCGTGGTTGCAGGTGATGCGATCAAGCGACGGGTTCAAGAGCAGATGGAAATTTGGGATTTCTCACCCAAATGGGTTGTTCCTGGCCTAGAAGAGGCGGGCTTGATCAATGGCTACGATCACCCTTCGCGTTTGGGGTCTGACCGGTGGGTCGCCATGATTGGTGCCCGGCACCGCATGATGGCCACGGGACAAAAAAGACCTTTGGTGGTCGTGATGGTGGGTACGGCGGTGACGGTCGAAGCCATCGATGAGCACGGGCACTTTTTGGGGGGGCTGATTTTGCCGGGCCACGGCATCATGCTCCGGGCGCTGGAATCGGGTACGGCGGGCTTGCATGTTCCCACCGGTGAGGTTCGGCCGTTTCCGACCAATACGAGTGACGCTTTGACCAGTGGTGGCACCTATGCGATTGCCGGGGCATGTGAGCGCATGGTTCAGCACTTGCGCGAACACACCGGACAGGAGCCGGTCTGTGTGATGACCGGGGGGGCGGGATGGAAGATGGCACCCAGCATGTCCGTGCAGTTCGAATTGGTCGATAACCTGATTTTTGATGGCTTGCTGGCCATGGCTGCCTGTCGATTCAACTGATGCCGCTTCAGCTTTGGGCTGTTGAGATTGTTTTCACCCTGGTGTCAATCGTGTCTTTCAGGACGAAGCGGTCAATTTCAGCCGGCTTTATTCAGGCGAGACGCTGTAGGCTGCTGTCAGGCTCTGCAAGTGGTGTTGCAACTCTGGGGTGGCCATGTACGGGATGAGTAAAGCCAGGACATGCTTTGCTCCGGTCGTCAATGCCAGCCCCGCACTCGCGGGCTCCATCGCTTGGCGTGGGTTGCGGACATATTCATAACTTAACCAGTACGTCACCATCACGGCCATGCTTGCGGACATGGTTTCAATGCTGTCCGGGCCGATTTGCATCAAGCCGGCAGAAGAAAGAGATTCGAGCATCAAACGCAAAGCCAACGTCTTGCGTTCAAGAATCCGCTGGAAGTGGGTTTCCAGGTGTCGGTTGCCTGACAGCAAGTTGTTCAGGTCGCGGTACAAGAAGCGGTAATTCCAAATTTGCTCGAACAAGGAGTGGAGGAAGAACCAGGCATCCTCTGTGTCCTGAACGTCCGGAGCAGCATCCAGAAGTTTCAAGATCGCCTGTTCGTACTGGTCAAAAAGCTGGTTGACCAAGGCGTCTTTGGATGGGTAGTGGTAGTACAGGTTTCCGGGACTGATGTTGAGTTCGGCCGAAATGACGGTGGTGGAGACATTGGGCTCGCCAAAACGATTGAACAACTCCAGCGTGACCTCGGCAATGCGCTGGGCGGTTCGACGTGGGGGTTTCTTGGCCATGGCTTGCCGTCAGGCGCTGGATGAACCGCCAGCTGGTCGGCGGGCTTTGCGTGTGGGTCCGGGTGCGCTTGTGTCGGGCGGCACCGTGTTGTTGGACGGCTTGGGGGCCGACTTTCGGGCGGCGGGTTTCTGGCGTGCAGTTTGAGGCGTCACGGCTGGGGTGACTTTGGGGGGCACAGATGGCTTGGTCAAGAGCCGTTCGAGCCGCTCCAGGCGCTCGTTCAACGACTGCAGATCGCCCGCTGAGGGGATGCCCAGGCGATGCAATGCCTTGGCCACGCGGTCTTCAAAAAGGTGCTCCAGTCGGTCTGTTCTGACGGCGTTGGGTTGACCGAAATCACTGGCCAAGCTGGTCAGTCGTTCTGTAGCTTCCTGCATGCGCTGTTGTGCCTCGGCTTGACTTTTGCGTTGCAGAGCCAAGCCATCGTTGATGAGGGCTTCGATGGCTTTGCTGCCTTGCTCCTGGGCTTTGGCCATGGCCCCCAAGCCAGCCAGCCAGATGTGCTGTGCTGCCGCGTCAGGTCTTTCGGGTGCTTGGTTTGAATCGGACTTGTCTTTCGATGGCCGTTTGGCGGAGGAGGGGGGCGTTTGGCTCATGGTGATGGGGCTCCAGTGAACATCACTTTAACCGCAATGGAAGAAATTCGAACGAAAACTGTTGTATTCATTCGGCCGCGGTCAATGCAATGCTTCTAAAATCAGAAGATGGCAACACAGCGGTCAAATTGGCATGTCTGTGTTGATGGCTTTGACCCTTCACGAAACCCATCATGACCCTTCTAGTGACCGGCGGTGCCGGATTTATCGGTGCCAATTTCGTGCTCGATTGGTTGGCTGCCAGCGATGAAACTGTCATCAATCTGGACAAACTGACTTATGCAGGTAACCCTGAAACCCTGGCCAGCCTGCAAGGCGATGCGCGCCACCAACTGGTGCAAGGCGACATTGGCGATGCGGCCCTGGTCAGCCGCCTGTTGGCCGAGCATCGTCCCCGCGCCGTGATCAACTTTGCCGCCGAAAGCCATGTGGACCGCTCCATCCATGGCCCGGGCGAGTTCATTGAAACCAACATCGTCGGCACCTTCCGCTTGCTGGAGGCGGTGCGTGGCTATTGGGCCGATTTGCCCGAAGCCGACAAAACGGCGTTTCGCTTTTTGCATGTCTCCACCGACGAGGTCTATGGCTCCTTGGCGAAAGACGATCCGGCGTTTGCCGAAACCCACCGCTACGAGCCCAACAGCCCCTACAGCGCCAGCAAGGCCGCCAGCGACCACCTGGTCCGGGCCTGGCACCACACCTACGGCTTGCCGGTGCTGACCACCAACTGCAGCAACAACTACGGCCCCTACCATTTCCCCGAAAAGCTCATCCCGCTGATGATCGTCAACGCCTTGGCGGGCAAACCCTTGCCGGTGTATGGCGACGGCATGCAGGTGCGCGATTGGCTGTATGTGAAAGACCATTGCAGCGCCATCCGCACGGTGCTGGCGGGCGGCCGCTTGGGCGAGACCTACAACGTGGGCGGCTGGAACGAAAAGCCCAACATCGAGATCGTGCAGACCGTGTGCAAGCTGCTCGACGAGTTGCGCCCCAAGGCCGGTGGCAGCTACGCCAGCCAGATCACCTACGTCACCGATCGCCCGGGCCATGATCGCCGCTACGCGATTGATGCACGCAAGCTCGAAGCTGAGCTGGGCTGGAAGCCTGCCGAGACCTTTGAAACCGGCATCCGCAAAACCGTGGAGTGGTATCTGGCCAACCCCGACTGGGTGGCCCATGTGCAAAGCGGGGCCTACCGGGAGTGGGTTCAAAAACAATACAGCGCCTCATGAAAATCCTGCTGTTCGGCAAAAACGGCCAGGTCGGCTGGGAGCTGCAACGCAGCCTGGCCCCTTTGGGCGAAGTGCTGGCGCTGGACCGGCACAGCACCAATTTCTGCGGTGACCTGAGCCAGCCCGAGCGTCTGGCTCAAACCGTGCGGGACTGGCGCCCTGACGTGATCGTCAATGCCGCCGCCCACACGGCCGTCGACAAAGCCGAGTCTGAACCCGAATTGGCCCGCTGCCTGAACGCCACCGCACCGGCCGCACTGGCGCAGGCCGCCGCCGAAATCGGTGCCTGGCTGGTGCATTACTCGACCGACTACGTGTTCAACGGCGAGGGTGATCAAGCTTGGCAAGAAAGCGATGCCACCGGCCCGCTCAGCGTGTATGGCCAGACCAAGCTTGAAGGCGAGCAGCACATTGCTGCCAGTGGCTGCAAGCACCTGATTTTTCGCACCAGCTGGGTGTATGCGGCGCGGGGCGGCAACTTTGCTAAGACCATGCTACGCCTGGCCGCTGAACGTGAACGCCTCACGGTGATCGATGACCAACACGGTGCACCCACCGGCGCAGACCTGATTGCCGATGTGACCGCCCATGCCATTCGCCAAGCCATGGCCAGCCCAGCCCTCGCTTTGGCTGGCATTTACCACCTGGTGGCTTCGGGTGAAACCAGTTGGCACGGCTACGCCAGCCACGTGATCGCACAGGCGCGTCACCTCCAGCCCGATCCGGGCCTGAAAGTGACCGAAATCGCACCTGTGGCTACCACCGCATTTCCAACGCCCGCCAAGCGTCCGCTGAATTCACGCTTGAGCACCCACAAGCTGCAAGAAGCCTTTGGGCTGGTGCTGCCGTCGTGGCAGCAAGGTGTCAACCGCATGCTGGCCGAGATCCTCTGAGTCGTCACGGGCTTGCGGCACAATCCTCTGGACTTTTGAACCCTCATTTTTTTGACACTTCGCCACGCACCATGACCGACAACACCGCTGCCCCCACCGTTGCCCCGCATGATCAGGCCCAGATCCTGGCGCAGGCCATGCCCTACATCCGCAAGTTCCACGGCAAGACCTTGGTCATCAAATACGGCGGCAACGCCATGACCGATCCGGCTTTGCAGCAGGCCTTTGCCGAAGACGTGGTGCTGCTCAAGCTGGTGGGCATGAACCCGGTGGTGGTGCACGGCGGTGGCCCACAAATTGAAACAGCCTTGAAGCGCTTGGGTAAAAAAGGCGAGTTCATCCAAGGCATGCGCGTGACCGATGCCGAGACCATGGAAGTGGTCGAATGGGTGCTGGGTGGCGAGGTGCAGCAAGACATCGTGGGCATGATCAACCGCGCAGGCGGCAAGGCCGTGGGTCTGACGGGCCGTGACGGTGGGCTGATTCGCGCCAAAAAACTGCGCTTGGTGGACAGCCAGGACCCGAGCAAAGAACACGACGTGGGCCAGGTCGGCGAGATCGAAAGCATTGACCCTTCCATCTTGACCTGTTTGCAAGACGATGCCTTCATCCCCGTGGTCAGCCCCATCGGCTTTGGTGCCAACAACGAAAGCTACAACATCAACGCCGATGTGGTGGCCGCCAAACTGGCCACCGTGCTGCAAGCCGAAAAGCTGCTCATGCTCACGAACATCCGCGGTGTCCTGGACAAAGAAGGCCAGCTGCTGACCGAGCTGACGCCCAGCCGCATCGACGAGCTGTGTGCCGACGGCACCATCAGCGGCGGCATGATCCCCAAAATCGCGGGCGCGCTTGATGCGGCCAAGAGCGGTGTGAATGCGGTGCACATCATCGATGGCCGCGTGCCCCACGCCATGCTGCTGGAGGTGCTCTCCGAACAAGCCTTCGGCACCATGATCCGCAGCCGTTGAAAGCGCGCGCACGTCTGCGTGACCAGAATTAAAAAAGAGGGGGAGACATGGCAGACCAAGAACCACAAAGCGAGCGTTTTTCAGACGAGGACGCGACGCCTGCACGCAAACGCCCACGGCCGGGCGAGCGGCGTTTGCAAATTTTACAAACCCTGGCATCCATGCTGGAGCAACCGGGTACCGAGCGTGTGACCACGGCCAGTTTGGCCGCCAAAATTGGTGTGAGCGAAGCGGCCCTGTACCGGCACTTCGCCAGCAAAGCGCAGATGTTTGAAGGCCTGATCGACTTTGTGGACCAATCGGTGATCGGCCTGATTCGGCAGGTGACAGATCGCGAGCCCGCAGGCCCTGTGCAGGCCAGCCGCATCGTGGCCTTGTTGCTGCAGTTTGCCGAGAAAAACCCGGGCATGAGCCGCGTGATGATTGGCGATGCCTTGGTGCTGGAGCACGAACGCTTGCAAGAGCGCATCAACTTGCTGTTTGACAAAATCGAGGCGCAGCTGCGTCAGTCCCTCAAAGGCATTGAGTCAGCCACCCCCACGGCCGACGCGCAGTTGGTGGCCTCTTTGCTGGTGGCCTTCATGCAAGGGCGCTTGCAGCGCTTTGCCCGTTCGGGCTTCAAGCGGCTGCCTTCGGAGCATTTGCAGGCGGCGCTGGCACGCATTCTGTAATCGTCCATTTCCTTGTAGTGCCGTACGCGAGATGACCGTCTTGTAGGTCGGCACTCGAAGAGTCCGACGTTTAGGGTGTATGCCAGCAGATGAGATCATGCCTGTGCATGGATAAATTGCAAGTCATGGCTTGCAATTAGGAATTTTTTCTGCAAAAATGCACGCCATGACTGACAATATCCGCCTTCCTGATGAACTGGGCCGCCAACTGCAAGCCCGCCGAGAAGCGCTGGGCTTGAGCAAGTCTGCTCTGGCCGAAAAGGCTGGCAAGGTTCGCGAAGTGATCTATCGGCTGGAAGCGGGTGAAGAGTCCACGGTTTCGTCGCTGCTGGCCGTCATGGGGGCCTTGGGGCTGGCGATGCGCATGGAGCGCGCAGGCTTGCCAACAGCCAGCGAAGTCGCTGCCAGGTTCATGGACGACGATGATGCTGCCTGAAAAAATCCGGTTGCTGAACGTCTCGATTGGCGATGCAGAAAACGCTGGTCAGCTGCTCCGGGCGTCCACTTACGAATTCCGTTATGTGCAGCCCCAGGCTGAGCAAGCTGCCGTGGCCTTGCTCATGCCCGCCTCGCAGCAGCTCACCTGGCAAGATGGCGACCTGTTTCCGCCGATGGACCAGAACCTGCCTGAAGGCGACTTGTTCATGAAGATCCGGGAACTCTTCCCGAAGCAACCCATGACGCCCATGCACATGCTGGCGCTGGTTGGGCGCAATGGGATCGGGCGGCTGGGTTATAGCCTGCCCGGCGAAACACCCACACCCATGCCACGAACGCTGAGCAAAAGCGAATTGTTGGGCACGGCCTACACACCAGAGGTGTTCAATGAACTGGTGGCCGCTTATCTCAGCACAGGCGCGGGCATCGCAGGCATGCAGCCCAAGATCATGGTGCCTGACCAGCCCACCGTGCCGATACCCTCGCTCATCGTGAAGGCGGCCAGCGCCGCTTATCCAGGCTTGGCCGTCAATGAATTTCTGTGCCTGACAGCGGCCCAGGAAGCAGGCATCGAAACGCCGACATTCGCGTTGTCTGACGATGGACAGATGCTGGTGCTGGACCGCTTTGATTTGGTCGTTCATGACAATGGCCGGGTCGAGCGTTTGGGTTTTGAGGACATCGCGTCCCTTGCCGGACTGCGCGTGCGTGACATCTTGTCTGATCGCAAGTACCAGGGCAGCTACCAGCGGATTGCAGAACTCCTGCGCCAATTGCAATTGCCCAGCGACAACCTGCATCGGTTTTTTGAGCAGGTCGCGTTTTCCATCATGGTGCGCAATGGCGATGCGCACTTGAAAAATTTTGGCCTGCTTTACCGTTCGTCTGAAGATGTTTGGCTGGCCCCGATGTTCGATGTGGTGACCACCAGCATCTACACCTACACGCAATACACAGGCGGCCCCGAATTGGAGGACCGTACCCTGGCACTCAAACTGTTTGCGGGCAAACACCACACCAAAGCCTATCCCACCCAAGAGGAACTGGAAGACTTTGGCCGTCGTGTGTGCGGGGTCAGTCAGCCCAGCCAAACGCTCAAGCGCATCGCCCAGGCCATGCACAGCACCATGGAAAAAGCCAAAGGCGACCCGCGAGTGCCCAGGGCGTTGTGGGCGCAGATGGCGCAGGCTTGGGAGTCGGGGTACGGGTATGCGAGATAGGTGGAAGTTACTGAGCTTTCTACCTTGGTGATGCAATGACTGGTTCAGGCTGGGACCAGACATTCAATCGTCGCAAGTGGCTGGCCGCAACCGACCCAAAGCAGAAGTCCAATGCCATGCCTTGGGTGCCCGCCTAATTCCTACAGGCCATGCTTAACGCTCAGCCATCGGTCACTTCATTGAGTTATTCGGTGGTGATGTTACGTTCTTTAATGACTCGATTCCATAGACTGGTTTGCTGCTCAATGAACTTCTTTGCTTGCTCAGGTGTACCTTTTTGAATCTCACCACCGAGTTGTCCCACGCGTGCTTTGACGTCAGGTGATTCAAGCGCTTGTTGAAATGCCGAAGCCAATTTTTTCATCACGGGCTCGGGCGTGTTGGCGGGTGCAAATACAGCGTTCCACTCGTAAATCTCGGTGCCTTTGAGACCCGATTCGCTTAAGGTGGGCACGTCGGGCAAGATGGGCGAGCGTTTGCCTGAAGTCACGGCCAATGCTTTGAGTTTGCCGGATTGAACGTGTTGCAAGGTCGAGGCCAGATTTCCGAAGAAAAGGGGCACTTGACCGCCGATCACGTCGTTAAGTGCGGGGCCGCCCCCTTTGTAGGGAACGTGCACCATGTCCACCTTGGCGGCAGATTCAAACAGGGCACCTGCCAAATGTTGGGCTGACCCATTGCCCGATGAGGCATAAGAAACAGCGTCCTTGCTTTTGCGGGCAGCGGCCATCAGTTCAGCCATGTTTTTGGCCGGGAAGTTGGCGTTGACCAACACCACGTTGGGGAACAAGGCGACGATGCCAACAGCCTGAAAGGCCTTGGCGCTGTCGTAGGGCAGCTTGGGGTAGAGCGATGGGTTAACGGCAAAAGATGAAGCATCCAGCATCAAGGTGTAGCCGTCTGGGGCGGCTTTGGCGACAGCGGCAGCGCCGATTTGGCCGCCTGCGCCAGGCTTGTTGTCAATCACGATGGCCTGACCCAGTGCTTCGCCCATCTTGGGTGCAATCAGTCTGGCCATAGCGTCGGCACCTCCACCTGGTGGGTAAGTGACGACCAGCGTGATGGGCTTGCTGGGATAGACCGCTTGGGCCATGGCAGAGGGTGCGGCTGCGCAGATGGCGAGCGATGCCCATGCGATCAAATGAAATGCTTGGCGACGAACAAGGTGAGTCATGACATATCTCCCGGGGTGGTTTATTGGACTTGTGCGGTGTACTTGAAAGAATAGGCATCACCACGTGTGGTGCGAAGCTCAACACAACGGCCGGCCATGTCGAAGGCCTGACGCTCGACCAGAACGCAGGGGTGTGAGGCGGCCAGCTTCAAGCGCTTGGCTTGCGTGGCATTGAGTTGGGAAAAGCTCAGGGTATCTTGTGTTTTTTGAATAACAACCCCGCAACGCTGTTGGTACATGGGGTACAGCAAATCGTCCCATGCGTTGGTGTCTGAATCGGCCAATGCCCCAAAAATCGGCAATGGCAAAACGATGGTTTCCAGCAGGCAAGGTTCTGCGTCCAGACTTCGAACGCGTTCGAGTTGAAGCACTTGTGCGCCGTGTTCAAGACCGAAAACATGAGCCTCTTGCACGCTGGCGCTGCGGAGGCGACTCGTCAGGATGCGCGAGTGGGGCGTTGTGCTGCTGTCGTCATCCAGGCCGCGAAATCTGAAGAACCGCATCATTGAAGCGCCATCGACACCCTTGGTCACAAAAGTGCCCTTGCCGTGCCGACGTTGCAAGACCCCGTCTTCAACCAACAACGACAAGGCTTGGCGGATTGTTCCCAGCGCGACGCCATAGCTTTGAGCCAAAGTCGATTCGGCTGGGATGAGCTCACCAGGTGCCCACTCGCCCAGCAGGATGCGATCACGCAAAGCCTGCGCCAACTTGCCGTAGCGGCTTTGGCCGGGCGTATTGTCGATCAGAAGTGTGGACATGGGTTGAAACAAGACATCTAGAGGACTAGAATATACAACATGAATTCACTGAAGTCAAAAAACTGGGTCGATACCCATTTCCACGTTTTCAATGCGAGCGTTGCCATCGAGGGTGCCCGGTATGTGCCGCAGTACAGTGCCGTGTTATCCGACTGGATGAGGCAAGCACAAAACGTTGGTGTGACACGTGGTGTTTGGGTGCAGCCCAGTTTTTTGGGTAACGACAACAGCCTGATGTTGGATGCGCTCAAGGCTCACCCTGACATGCTACGCGGCATCGCTGTGGTGAGGCCTGATGTGAGTTTGGAAGAGTTCAACACCTTGCATGAAGTAGGTGTGCGAGGTATCCGTTTGAATTTGGCAGGTGTATCTCATGACATTCCGGCATGGGCACAGGCCCATATCCTCTGGGATGCTATGCAGTCGCGCGGGTGGCACCTTGAGGTACACACAGATCAAGGCAAACTGCCTCACGTACTCAGTCAATTGCCATCGGATTTGCCCCTTGTTGTGGACCATATGGCCAAGCCATTGCGTGCCAGTGCGGATGACCCCACCTTGCGGGCCTTGAACGCTCGGGCCATGGTTTCGCCTGTATACGTCAAGTTGAGTGGCGCTTACCGGTTGGGTGAAGTCGATCCTGGGCGCTTGGCCGCGCTCTTACTGAGTGAGTTGGGGCCCAGTGCACTGCTCTGGGGAAGCGATTGGCCATGCACTAACCATGAACAGTTTGCAGACTTCGAAAAGCTCATTGCGCAAGCCAACGAATGGATCATTTCCGAGCACATTGAGCAAATCATGTCTCGCAATCCATTGCAGCTTTACTGGGATTATTTTTCATCGCGCTGAGAGGTGATTAGCAGTGGATTTCTCGATGCTGAAACACTTCGTTCAAGTTGATGACAAATACACGGCTTGATTAGCAGTCACAGTTGTAGTGAACGCCCGCAGACCATTTACGTGATATCGATGACTGACCGCTTCTGGCCGTTAGCAGACAACGGGCTCACTCGGATCGATGCCTGCAACCGCTGCAAAGCAGCCGATTCATGGTCAGAGTGCATCACCAATTCCACAAAGTCCCATCATGCTGCAACCGGTTCACGGGCAAATAAGCCCGTTGATACGGGTACTTGGCAGCCAGCTTTTCGTCGATGTCCACCCCATGACCGGGGGACTCGCCGCAGTGCATCATGCCGCGCTCACAGTGGTAATCGTGCGGGAAGACCGACAGCATTTCCTCGCTGTGCGGCATGTATTCCTGCACGCCAAAGTTGGGCACCCAGGTGTCAAAGTGCAGGGCTGTGCCCATGCACACGGGTGACAAATCGGTTGCGCCGTGGCAGCCGGTGCGCACTTGGTAGAGGTTGGCCAGGTCAGCGATGCGCCGCAGGTGCGTGATGCCGCCCGCGTGGACCACGGTGGTGCGGATGTAGTCGATCAGTTGCTTTTCGATCAGTGTCTTGCAGTCCCAGATGCTGTTGAAAATCTCGCCCACAGCAATGGGTGTGGTGGTGTGGTGGCGTATCCACTGGAAGGAATCCTGGTTTTCGGCGGGCGTTGGGTCTTCCATCCAGAACATGCGCATGGGCTCGAGCGCCTTGCCCAGTTGGCCCGCTTCGATGGGCGTCAGGCGGTGGTGCACGTCGTGCAGCAAATGGATGTCGGGACCCACGGCTTCCCGCACGGCTTCAAACAGGCCGGGCGTGTGGCGCAAATATTTTTCGGTGCTCCAGTCGTGTTCGCTGGGCAAGTTGCCGTCGGCAGGTTCATACATGCGGTTCGCACCGCTGACGCCATAAACCTTGTTCAGCCCCGGCACGCCGCTTTGGGCGCGGATGGCCAAGTAGCCTTCTTCCTTGTGGCGCAAGACTTCGTCCACCGTTTCGGCCGTGTCGCGGCCGTTGGCGTGGCCGTAGACCATGACTCCGGTGCGGCTGCGCCCGCCCAGCAGTTGGTACAGCGGCATGTTGGCCATCTTGGCCTTGATGTCCCACAGCGCGGTGTCCACCGCGGCAATCGCGCTCATGGTCACCGGGCCGCGCCGCCAGTAGGCGCCTTTGTAAAGGTATTGCCAGATGTCCTCGATTTGCTGTGGGTCGCGCCCGATCAGGCAGGGAATGAGGTGGTCTTGGAGGTAGCTGACCACGGCCAACTCGCGGCCGTTGAGCGTGGCGTCGCCCACGCCGGTGACGCCTTGGTCGGTTTCGATCTTGAGGGTGACGAAGTTGCGGCCAGGGCTGCAGACGATGACGCGGGCGGCGGTGATTTTCATGGCTTTGTTTGCGTGAATGGTTGCGTTGTCATGCAATGGCGTCAGACTGGTTTTGTCGGTCGGCGGCTTTGGCCCCGACATGAGGCCTGAGCCCAAGCGAGACTTGTCGGAGCTGAAGCTGCCGACCTACGGGGGGCGCGTATAGGGGCTTTCATGCAGCTGTGCTTAGCAGTTGCTGGATGGCTTTGTCCACACCGTGCTGCATCACTTGCTGGTGCCAGTGCGTCACGCGGGCGATCCATGCGGCGTGCTGTGGCAGGGCGCTGCCCCACAGGTCTTCGCGGGCCAGCAGGGCGCGCACGCAGGTCTCGGGCTCGGTGCGTTGGGCGGCACCCAGGGCCATCAGGCTGGCTGCTTGCGGGTCGTTCAGGGCATAGACTTGGCCGTTTTCGTCCACGCCCAGGGTGTAGCGCACGAACACGGCGGCTGCCAGCGCGTGGTGTTCAAATGATGCGCCTTGGGCGATCTGCCCCAACACCGAAGGTGGCCAGCGTTGCGGGATTTTTTGCGAGCTGTCGGTGGCGATCTGGTGCACGCTGTGCTTCAGGTGCGGGTTGGCAAAACGCGCAATCAACGCATCGCGGTAATCCGCCCAGTCGCTGCGACTCAGGTGTGGTGAGACTTCGCGGCCCATCAGTTGGTGAACAAATGTTCGGATGTGTTCTACGCCAATGCAGTTGGCAATGAACGGCCGCGCCGTGACCGCGCCCATGAGCGCCATGGTCGTGTGGCTGCCATTGAGCATGCGCAGCTTGGCTTCTTCGTAGCTGTGCACATCGCCCGTCACGCGCACACCGGCGCTTTGCAGCACTGCTGCATCCGCTGGGTCGGCAAAGCGGTTTTCGATCACCCATTCCCAAAAGCCTTCGGTGCTCAGGGCGCAGGCGTCCTGCAAGCCCAGTGCTTGTTGGGCCGCAGTCAACACCTCAGCCGTAGCGGCAGGCACGATGCGGTCGACCATGCTGCAGGGGAAAGCGCAATGTACATCCAGCCAGCGCAGAAATTCCGCGTCTTGTGGCGTGGTGTGTTTGGCTGGAATCTCAGCTTTGACCAAGGCTTGCAGTTTGTGGCCATTGCCTTGCAGGTTGTCACACGAGGCGATGGTGATGCCGGGCAAGCCTGCCTGCTGGCGCAGGCGCAAGCCGTCCAGCAGCAACAGGCCTAAAGCCGGGGTGTAGCCTTTTTCGGTCACGGTGAGGGTGACCCAGCGAGTGGAGGGTGCGGCGATGGCTTGCACCACTGCATCGCGTTCGGTGGTGGCCACATTCATGCGCCAAAGCGCGCCGGGCACTTGCCACTTCACGCCTTTTGCATCGGCGATGCGCACGGCATACAGGCCGTCTTGTGCTCGCAGTGGGTTCACCAAATCGGGCCGAGTCATGCCCACGCCGTGGATGCCCCAGCGCGTGTCGCCACTGGCCAGTAACTGGTCAAACACCATGGCCTGGTGGGCGCGGTGAAAAGCGCCAAGGCCCAGATGCACCACGCCGGGAGCGTGGGCTGTGCGGTCGTAGTTGGGCACTTTCACGTTGGACGGCAGCGATGAAAGGGTGAGGGCAGAAAGTGGCATGGTGGAAGTGCTGTGAAGAGAGGTTTCAAACGAATAAGCGCGACGCTCTTTGTAGGCGCTTGCCCTGCAAACGAAAAGCCTGCGGGCCGCAAGCGTTCGCATCGCCAGCTGGGCTGGCTCCTACAAAAAATCCAGTCATCTTCAAGTCGATGATCTCGCTTGGAGTTTCTGTTCCGATGCTTCGATTTCGGTCCAGGTGGCGTCGTCGATCCAGATGCCGCTTTGCTCGCGCTGGGCTCGGGCAGTGCGTTCGGGTTCGCCCGCCATGTGCACGCCGTCGCTGCCGGGGGCATCGGGGCTTTGGCGCAGCCAGTCGGCAAAGGCCAGGGCTTCTTGTTCGAACATGTCTTGCGTGCCCAAGCGCACGGGGTCGATCAGCATGGTCAGCATGCCGTTGAGCACGGCACGTTGTTGGTCGGCTTCGCGGTGCCAGGTGCCACCACCGGTCAGCGCACCACCCAGCAGTTCGCAGGCCACGGCCATGCCAAAACCTTTGTGGTCGCCAAAGGTCATGAGCGCGCCAAACAGGCCGTTGGATTGCGGCACCACCACCACGCCGGGGTCGGTGGTGGGGTGGCCGTGTTCGTCGATCAAATAGCCCGGCGGCACTTGCTCGCCCTTGTTGTGGGCCACGCGCATCTTGCCTTGCGCCACGCGGCTGGTGGCAAAGTCCAGCACAAAGGGGGCGCGCTTGCCCATGGGCACGCCGATGCAGCAGGGGTTGGTGCCAAAGCGCCCGTCACCACCGCCAAAGGGGGCCACCACGGGGCGTGAGAGCACGTTCACAAAATGCACCGACACCAGACCCTGGGCCACGGCCATCTCGGCAAACTGGCCGATGCGGCCCAGGTGGTGCGAGCGGCTGAGCGCTACGGTGCACACACCGTGTTGCTTGGCGCGCTCGATGCCCATCTGCATGGCCTGCACGCCGGTGATTTGGCCGTAGCCGCGTTGGCCGTCCAGGTTGAGCAGTGGGCCGGTGTCCAGCAGCACCTTCACGCCCATGTTGGGACTCAGGCCGCCTTCGAGCACCGCGTCCACATAGCGTGGCACCATGCCCACGCCGTGCGAGTCGTGCCCGCTCAGGTTGGCCATGACCAAGTTGTCGGCCACCTGGGCTGCCTCGGCCGGGGCGCTGCCCGCTTGTTCTATGATGCGTGCGACTTTGGCGCGCAGGTCGCTTGCAGAAATGGTGTGGCTCATTTTTTTCTCACATTACCGCGCCGACTTGCCACGGCACAAACTCGTTTTGGCCGTAGCCGTGGCGCTCGCTCTTGGTGGGCTCGCCCGAAGCGGCGGCGAGGATCATTTCAAAAATCCGCTGGCCCATGTCGGCAATGCTCACGCCGCCGTCCACGATTTCGCCGCAGTTCAGGTCCATGTCTTCTTTCTGCTTTTTCCAAAGGGCGGTGTTGGTCGAAAACTTGAGGCTGGGCGAGGGCGCGCAGCCGTAGGCGCTGCCGCGCCCGGTCGTGAAGCAGATCAGGTTGGCCCCGCCTGCCACCTGGCCTGTGGCGCTCACCGGGTCGTAGCCGGGCGTGTCCATGTAGACAAAGCCTTTGGCCGTGACGGGTTCGGCGTATTCGTACACCGCCTGCAGGTTGCTGGTGCCGCCCTTGGCCACCGCGCCCAGCGACTTTTCTAGGATGGTGGTCAGGCCGCCCGCCTTGTTGCCGGGCGAGGGGTTGTTGTTCATTTCGCCACCGTTGATGGCGGTGTAGTTCTCCCACCAGCGGATGCGCTCGATCAGTTTGTGCGCCACTTCGGGCTTCACAGCACGGCGCGTGAGCAAATGCTCGGCACCATATATTTCGGGCGTTTCGCTCAGGATGGCCGTACCGCCATGCTGCACCAACAGGTCCACCGCTGCGCCCAGCGCCGGGTTGGCGCTGATGCCCGAATAACCGTCAGACCCGCCGCACTGCAAACCGACGGTGATGTGCTCGGCACTGCAAGGCTCGCGGGTAATGGCGTTGGCGCGGGGCAGCATCTCTTCGATCAAGGCAATGCCTTTTTCTACTGTGAGGCGTGTGCCGCCCGTGTCCTGGATGTTGAAGACCTTGAGCGTGTCGCCCTCGCGCAGGCTGCTGTGCGCCAGCCAGGTGTTGAGCTGATTCGCTTCGCAGCCCAAGCCCACCACCACCACGCCCCAGAAGTTGGCGTGTGTCGCGTAACCGGCCAGCGTGCGCTCCAGTAGCTGGATGCCTAGCCCTTCGGTGTCCATGCCGCAGCCAGTGCCGTGGGTCAGGGCGACCACGCCGTCCACATTCGGAAAGTTGGCCAGCGCAGCCGGGTTGTTGCGTTTGGAAAAGTGGTCGGCAATCGCCCGTGCAGCGGTGGCCGAGCAGTTGACGCTGGACAACACGCCGATGTAGTTGCGCGTGGCCACACGACCGTCTGTTCGCTTGTAGCCCATGAAGCTCGCTTGCTTGCGCACAGGTTCAGGTTTCACGTCTTGCCCGATGGCGTAGTCGCGCTCGAAGTTGCCTTTTTCCGCGCCCATGTTCAGGTTGTGCGTGTGCACATGCTCGCCCGGGGCAATGGCCTGGTGTGCAAAACCAATGATCTGGTTGTAGCGGCGAACGGGCTCGCCCACGGCAATGGCGCGTGTCGCGATTTTGTGACCTGGCGGGATCAAGCCGCGTACAGGCACGCCCTCGACGGCGCTGCCGCTCATGAGTTGGCTGCGCGCGATGACCACGTCATCGGCCGGGTGCAAACGGATGAAACTGCTCATGAAAAAACCTCAATAAAACTGCTTGGGCAACCACAGCACCAAGCTGGGCACATAAGTGATGACGACAAGGCTGCCTAGCAAAGGGAACAGCCAGGGCAGGATGGCCATGGTGGTGCGCTCGACACTGAGCTTGGCCACACGGGCGAGCACAAAGAGCACCATGCCCATGGGCGGGTGCAGCAGACCGATCATCAGGTTGAGCACCATGACCAGACCGAAGTGCACCAGGTCAATGCCCAGTTGCTGGCAAATCGGCACGAGGATAGGCACCAGGATGGTGATGGCGGCGGTGGGCTCCAGGAAGCAGCCGACAAACAGCATCAATGCATTGGCCAGCAGCAAGAACACCCAAGGCTCTTGTGTGAAGCCCAGCACCCAGCTGGAGATGGCGGTGGTCACACCGGTGGCGGTGAGCATCCAGCCAAATATGCTGGCAGCGGCCACGATGAACAGCACGGTGGCGGTGGTCTCGACCGTGTCCAAGCAGATCTTCACGAACATCTTGAAGTTGAGCGTGCGGTACCAGAAAAAGCCCAACGCAATCGCCCAGACGCAAGCGGCAATGGCACCTTCGGTGGGGGTGAACACGCCGGTGGTCATGCCGCCGATCAGCAACACGGGTGTCATGATCGGCAACACGGCCTGAAAGTTGAAGAACTTGTCGGCGGTGAACAACACAAACAAGGCGGCAAATACGGTGAGTTGGGGCGGTGTGCCCATCGCGGTGACGAGCCACCAGATGGACAGAGGCCAGCCGATGACCACCGCTGTTTCGGCCAGGGCTTTGATGACCTTGGGCCACTCGAATTTCACATCCGCACCCCAGCCGTTTTTGTGGGCGAAATAGGCCACCGTCAGCATCATGAGCAAGGCCATCAGGATACCGGGCAGGATGCCCGCCAGGAACAACGCGCCCACCGACACGTTGGCCATCATGCCGTAGATCACAAAGGGCAAACTGGGCGGGATGATGGGGCCGAGCGTGGCCGAAGCCGCAGTGACGCCCACCGCAAATTCGGTGCTGTAGCCATGGTCTTTCATGGCCTTGATCTCGATGGTGCCCAGGCCTGCCGCATCGGCAATGGCGGTGCCGCTCATGCCTGCAAACACAACCGAGCCGACCACGTTGACGTGGCCCAAGCCGCCCTTGAGCCAGCCCACCAGGGCCAGCGCATAGTTGTAAATGCGGTTGGTGATGCCCGCGTTGTTCATCAGGTTGCCGGCCAGAATGAAAAACGGCACGGCCAGCAGCGGAAAGCTGTCGATGCCCGAGACCATGCGGTGGATGACCACAAAAGGCGGCGAGCTTTGCGCGAATAACAGGTAAATCAGCGAAGCCCCGGCCATGGCGATGGCCACCGGGATGCCGCCACTCATGAGGAACAGAAAAAGGATTTTCAGCATGGGAGAACTTTCAAGGGGGCGGTTTTCAGCGGTCGGTCATTTCGGTTTCGGGACGTTCCAGCACGGTGTAGCCGCGCTGCCAGTGCACGCGTGCGACCCAGATGGCGCGCAGGCACATGGCGGCAAATCCGGCCATCACCACGCCGTACACCAGGTTCATGGGC
Organism: Limnohabitans sp. 2KL-1; assembly: GCF_003063435.1. Lineage (GTDB taxonomy): Bacteria > Pseudomonadota > Gammaproteobacteria > Burkholderiales > Burkholderiaceae_C > Limnohabitans_A. The sequence continues at coordinate 58,805 of NZ_NESL01000007.1, forward strand.
AAATCGATGATGGTCATCTTGTAGCTGCCCAGTTTTTCCATCATCTGGCCGGTGAGGAAGGTGGCGGCGGCAAAGAAAGCCACGCGCATGGCATCGACCAAGGTGGCCACGGTGCGGCACAGCCAGCGGGGCATGAAGCGGAAGAAAAAGTCCACCTGGATGTGGTTGTTCTTGGCCACGCCAATGGTGGCCCCCGTGAAGACGACGGCGATCAGCAAATACCGGGCGATTTCTTCGGTCCACGAGGCCGAGTCGTTGAGCACGTAGCGGGTCACAAATTGGTAGAACACGGTGATGCCCAGTGCCCAGAAAAAGGCCAGGGCCACCCAGGCTTCGATGGGTGTGCCGGACAAATCGACTTCGTCATCGGTGGCGTGGAACTGGCCATCGTCGCCCATGACTTTGGGCATCGCGTCGAGATCAGGCAGGTGGGATGGGGTGCTCATGGGCGGGCTCTGTAAAAAGACAAAAAATGTGCACTGCTCACACAGGACACCCGCCAAGGGGTGTTTGGCCGGTGAAGGTGAAGCGCGGGTGAGTGAGCGCGTGTGCAGCGCCATGGCCCGGGCGGGCCATGGTGCGGGCGTGCTAAGGCGCGGGCCATGGCGCGCTGGGGCCGTTTACTTGGCAGCCTGGATCTTGTCGTAGTCAGCACGCGTGAAGCCCATGGACTCCAGCGGCTTGTTCTTCATGACCGCGTCCACAAAGCTCTTGCGGTCGACATCGATCACTTGCAGGCCTTTTTTCTTGAACTCGGACACCAGTTCGGCTTCACGCTTCTTGATTTGTGCGGTGGAGCGCACAGCCGCTTCCTGCATCACCTCAGAGAACATTTTTTTCTCGGCATCGCTGAGCTTGTTCCACAGGTGCGGGGCCACCTGGGTGGTCAGGCCGTCCACGATGTGGCCGGTGAGCATGATGGCCTTTTGCACTTCAAAGAACTTCTTGGCTTCGATGGTGGTCAAGGGGTTCTCTTGTGCTTCCACGGTGCCGTTTTGCAGAGCCAGGTACACCTCGGCAAAAGCAATCGGCGTGGGGTTGGCACCGCAGGCTTCAGGCGTGGCGCGGTAGGCCGGCACATCGGGCACGCGGATTTTCAGGCCCTTCATGGCCGCGCAGTTGGGGATGGGTTTTTGCGCCGTGGTGTGGCGCGCACCGTAATAGGTGTAGGCCGTGACCTGGATGCCGGTCTTGGCACGGAACTCGTTGACCATTTCCTGGAACACCGCACTCTTGGAATAGGCAATCAGGTGGTCGCCATCACGGAACATGAAGGGGTAGTAGGCGATGCCAAAGCGGGGGTAGGTGCGTGCGGCAAATGACGGGCCGCTGATGATGATGTCCACTGTGCCCAGGGTCAGGCCCTGGTTGATGTCTGTTTCTTTACCCAATGTGGAGGCAGGGAAGACCTGGATGTCGAACTTGCCGTTGCTGCGCTTTTTGATTTCTTCAGCCGCCCAGACCGAGTCGGTGTGGTAGGGCTCGGATGTTTCGTAGGCGTGGGCCCATTTGAGTTTTTGCTGGGCTTGGGCGCCTGCGCTCATCAGCAGGGTGCCCATGGTCACGGCGCCCAATGCGGCCAGGGTCTTCAGTGCGAATCGTTTGCTCATCGTTGTCTCCTCGTGGGTTTTAAAAAATTTGCTGACGCGGGAACAGAAAATCACCCTAGCGGGCGGGTGCGCGGCGCCAGCTCGCGCTGTATCTTTTGTGGGCTTGTTTCAGGTGTTTTTGCATGGCTTTGCGGGCCGCGCTGCTGTCGTGCGCTTCGATGGCGTGCATGACTTCCTGGTGTTCTGCAATGGCGGATTGCCATGATGCAGGGTGTTCAAAATAATCCCCCAGCCGGGCAAACAGGGGGCCGTTGCGGGCCAACCAGTAACGCTGCACCGTGTCCAGCAGCACGCTGTTGCCACAGGCCTGGGCAATGGCTTCGTGAAATGCTTCATCGCCCTGGCGCGGGATTTCATCCCGTGCGGCTTCGAGCTTCATTTGTTGCAGGCCGTTCTTGATGGCTTTGAGGTCGGCCTTTTGGGCATGCGTGGCGGCAAGGGCCGCCACTTCGGCCTCGACCAGAATGCGGGCGCTCATGACTTCCAGCGGTCCCCAGTTCGCGGGGGTGTTGTCGTCCAGTTCAGCCGGGGCAGCGGTCGGCTTGGCGGCCATGGTTTGCCGCACATAAATGCCGGAGCCGGTTCGCACCTCGATCATGCCTTCCACTTCCAGTGCAATCAGGGCTTCACGCACCGAGGGGCGGCTCACGCCCAGCTGCACCGCCAGATCGCGCTCGGCCGGTAAACGTGAACCCAGCGCAAACTCACCCGAAGCCATCAGTTGCCGTAGTTGCTCGGCAATCTGTCGGTACAGGCGTTGGGGTGCAACGGTTTGGAGGGGCATGGCGCGAATCAGGGATAACGTGAATTGGACAAGTGGTCAGACCAGTTGCACAATCATCACATGTTCAAAAGCCATTGCAACTCCGCACAAACCCGCATGTTGCGTGTCGCAGAAACGACCCATGCGGGTTGGGTCTGCCGCATGCTGACATGCCTTGAGTTCGTTGCCACAGGGCTGACCTGTCGCCACGCCAACTGATCAATACCCCTCCTCCAGCCGCCCAGATGTCCTCTGTCTCCATTGACCGCGTGAGCCTTCGGCAAGTCAACCTGCCGCCCAAGGTCGTGCGCACCGACGCCATCCAGTCTTTTGTGACGCAGGAAACCATTCTGCTCACCTTGCACTGCAGCGACGGCATTGATGCCACGGGCTATGCCTACACCATTGGCACGGGTGGCTCGTCGGTGATGGCCTTGCTCAAGGACCACTTGGTGCCGCGCTTGATGGGGCGTGATCCGGTGATGGTCGAGGCGATCTGGAAAGATTTGTTTTTTCACACCCATGCCACCGCTGTCGGGGCCATGACCAGCCTGGCGCTGGCGTGTGTGGACACGGCTTTGTGGGACTGGCGTGCGCAAAGCCAGGGGCTGCCGCTGTGGCAGTTGTTGGGCGGGGCGCAAGCGCGTGTGCCGCTCTACACCACCGAGGGTGGCTGGTTGCATTTATCGCCCGAGGCGCTGGTGGACCAGACTCTGGAGGCCAAGGCCCAAGGCTTCAAAGGTGCCAAGATCAAGATCGGTCGCCCGCATGTGAGCGAAGACGTGGCGCGCCTGAGTGCCGTGCGCGATGCGGTGGGGCCAGGCTTTGACTTGATGACCGATGCCAACCAAGGCTTCAACCGCGCCGAGGCCGTACGACGGGCGCGGGCCTTTGATGGTTTGGGCTTGGCGTGGATGGAAGAGCCCTTACCTGCCGAAGACGTGTCGGGGCATCGGCAGTTGCGCGAGCAGACCACCATTCCCGTGGCGGTGGGCGAGTCGATGTACCACCCGATGCAGTTCCGTGAGTATTTGGAGCGGGGCGCGTGTTCGATCGTGCAGCCCGATGTGGCGCGCATCGGCGGCATCACGCCCTGGATCAAGACCGCGCACTTGGCCGAAACCTTTGACGTGGCGGTGTGTCCGCACTTCTTGATGGAGTTGCATGTGAGCCTTTGCGCCGCCGTGCCCAACGCCACCTGGGTCGAATACATCCCGCAGCTGGACGACATCACCACCTCGCGCATGCAGGTGCAAGGCGGTTTTGCCTTGCCACCCGACACCCCTGGCTTGGGCATTGCCTGGGATTGGACCGCCATCGCTCAACGACAAATCACCCAACTGGAGATAAAAGCACCATGAGACTCAAAGGAAAAATCGCACTGGTCACTGCCGCTGGGCAAGGCATTGGCCAGGCCGCTGCGCTGGCCATGGCCGCAGAGGGTGCGACCGTTTACGCCACCGATGTGAATGCCGATTTGCTCAAGTCTTACCAAGGCGTGGCCAATGTGCACACGGCCGTGCTGAACGTGCTGGACAAGGCCGCCATTGCCGCCCAAGTGGCCAGTCTGCCGCGCATTGACATCATCTTCAACTGCGCCGGCTTTGTGCACAACGGCAACATTGAACAGGCCACCGACGAGGACTGGGAGTTTGCCTTCAACCTGAACGTGCGTTCGCAGTTCTGGATGATCCAGGCGGCCATTCCCAAAATGGTGGCGCAGTTCAACAAAGACGGCCACGGCGGCAGCATCATCAACATGGCCAGCGTGTGCTCCAGCGTCAAGGGCTTGCCCAACCGCTTCATCTACGGCACCAGCAAGGCGGCCGTGATCGGCCTGACCAAGAGCGTGGCGGCCGACTACGTGCGCCAAGGCATCCGCTGCAACTGCATCTGCCCCGGCACCGTGGACACGCCTTCGCTGCAAGACCGCATCAACAGCTACGCCGACCCGGTGCAGGCGCGCAAGGACTTCATCAACCGCCAGCCCATGGGCCGACTGGCCCAGGCGCACGAGATTGCGCCCATCGTCACCTTCCTCGCCTCCGACGAGTCCATTTTTGCCACGGGCAATGCTTACATGGTCGACGGCGGCATGACCATTTGATTTTGCTGAAAGACAACATGAATTTGCTGGACATGAAAGGCCGCCACGCGGTCATCACCGGGGGTGCCACCGGTTTGGGTTTCGCCATTGCGCAGCGCATGCTGGCTTCGGGAGCGCGCGTCACCCTCTGGGACCGCGATGTGGCGGGCATGGCCAAAGCCGCTGAGCAGCTGCGTCAAGGGCAGCTGGGTGCCGTGGTCAACACGGTGCAGGTGGACGTGACCGACCACGCCTCAGTGGTGAATGCCACTACGCAAACCGTGGCCCTGGCTGGTGTCGATGTGCTGGTCAACAGCGCGGGCATCACGGGACCCAACGTCAAAGTGTGGGACTACCCGGTGGACGCCTGGAAGCAGGTGTTCGATGTGAACGTTCACGGATTGTTTCATTGCTGCCGCGAACTCAGCGCCCACATGAAGGCGCGCAACTACGGGCGCATCGTCAACATCGCCTCGGTCGCGGGCAAGGACGGCAACCCCAATGCCAGCGCTTACAGTGCGAGCAAGGCGGCGGTCATCGGTCTTACCAAATCACTGGGCAAAGAGCTGGCCGACACCGGCGTGCGCGTGAACTGTGTCACCCCTGCGGCTGTGAAGACGGCGATTTTTGATCAAATGACGCCCGAGCACATCCAGTTCATGCTCTCCAAAATTCCGATGGCCCGCTTTGGTGAGCCCGAAGAAGTCGCCGCCATGGTGACCTGGCTGAGCACCGAAGAATGTTCCTTCTCCACCGGCGCGGTCTTTGACCTGTCTGGTGGCCGTTCCACGTATTGATTTTTTACACACTGAGAGGTTTTATGAAACTCGTTCGCTATGGCCAACCCGGCAAAGAAAAACCAGGCCTGATCGACGCCGATGGCCGCTTGCGCGACCTGAGCGCGGTGGTCAAAGACATCACGCCTGATTTGCTCAATGACAAGGCATTGGCCAAGCTGGCCAAGGTCAAGACCGATAAGCTGCCTTTGGTGCGCGGCAAAAAGCGTTTTGGTACACCCATCTCGTCGACCAGCAAGTTCATTGCCATTGGCTTGAACTACGCCGACCACGCGGCCGAGTCGGGCATGCCCATTCCGGCCGAGCCGATCGTGTTCACCAAGGCCATCTCGTGCATCCAGGGCGCTGACGATGACGTCATGCTGCCCAAGGGCTCCAAGAAAACCGACTGGGAAGTCGAGTTGGGCATCGTCATTGGCACGCGCACCCGCTATGTCACGCAAAAAGACGCCTTGAACCATGTGGCGGGTTACTGCGTGGTCAATGACGTGAGCGAGCGCGAATACCAACTTGAGCGCGGTGCCACTTGGGACAAGGGCAAGGGCTGCGACACCTTCGGCCCCGTGGGCCCTTGGCTGGTCACGCGTGACGAAGTGCCCAACCCGCAAGCTTTGGGCATGTGGCTCGATGTGAACGGTGTGCGTTACCAGACCGGCAACACCAAGACCATGATCTTTGGCGTGGCCAAGCTGGTCAGCTATGTGAGCCAGTTCATGACGCTGGAGCCGGGTGACATCATCACCACCGGCACACCGCCTGGCGTGGGCATGGGTGTCAAGGTGGACGGCAAGTCCGCCCCGGTGTTCTTGAAGCGTGGCGATGTCATGCGCTTGGGCATTGACGGTCTGGGCGAGCAGACCCAAAAAGTCGTGGCCTTCAAGGCCTGATGAGGTTTGCCGGGTCTGCCGTTTGTGCGGCATGCCCGGCTTTTCACCGTCGGCCTTTTCAGGTTTGACGGAGCAAAGCCCCTACACTTGGGGGCTATGTCCGAGTCCACATTTCCCATTGAACAGGTCGCCATTTCGCTGGACGACCGCAGTTACGACATCCACATTGGCCAGAGCCTGATCGGCCGTGCCGACACTTGGGCCGGTTTGCCCAAGGCGCAGTCGGCCATGATTGTGACCAACGAGACCATCGCGCCGCTGTACGAAGTCGCTTTGCGCGCTGCCATCGCCCCGCATTACAAGCAAGTCCACACCGTGGTGTTGCCCGACGGCGAGGCGCACAAAGACTGGCAAACCCTGAACCTGATTTTTGACGCGTTGCTGGCCCAAGGCTGCGACCGCAAGACCGTGCTGTTTGCTTTGGGCGGCGGCGTGATCGGTGACATGACCGGCTTTGCGGCGGCCAGCTACATGCGCGGCGTGCCCTTTGTGCAGGTGCCCACCACGCTGCTGTCGCAGGTCGATTCGTCGGTGGGTGGCAAGACCGCCATCAACCACCCGCTGGGCAAGAACATGATCGGCGCGTTTTACCAGCCGGTGCGCGTGGTTTGCGACCTGAACACCCTGCAAACCCTGCCCCCGCGTGAACTGAGCGCGGGCTTGGCCGAAGTCATCAAATACGGCCCGATCGCCGACATGGCATTCCTCGACTGGATCGAGGCCAACATCGATGCGCTCATCGCCCAAGACCCGGCCACGCTGGCGCACGCCGTCAAGCGCAGTTGCGAGATCAAGGCCTGGGTGGTCGGGCAAGACGAGCGCGAAGCGGGCCTGCGCGCCGTCCTCAATTTTGGACACACCTTTGGCCACGCCATCGAGGCGGGTCTGGGCTTTGGCGTGTGGTTGCACGGCGAGGCCGTGGGCTGCGGCATGGTCATGGCGGCCGAGTTGTCGCAGCGCCTGGGCAAGGTGGATGTCGCTTTTGTGGCGCGTTTGCGGGCCTTGATTGAGCGCGCAGGCCTGCCGGTTCGCGGCCCCGTGATCGACGCAGCCGAGAACGCGGGCCATTACATCGAGCACATGCGCCTGGACAAAAAAGCGATTGGCGGCGACATCCAGTTTGTGGTGATCGACGGCCCCGGTCAGGCGGCGGTGTGCAGTGCCCCTGACGCCATGGTGCGCGACGTGATCAACGCCTGCTGCGCCTGAACACCATGGATGAAACAGCTGTGGCGGGTTTGAGCTGCTTGGGCGCTGGAGAGGGCAGCCTGTCTGCATCGGTCGCGACGGGCATGTCGGGCCTGGCTTTGGGCAGCTTGTCGGCGCTGGCCTGCGACCCCGCCCAAACCCGGGGCCGCCGCTTTGCCGAACCTGCCGCGCCCACGCGCAACGCGTACCAAAGAGACCGCGACCGCATCGTGCACTCCACCGCGTTCCGGCGCTTGGTTTACAAGACGCAGGTGTTTCTGAACCACGAAGGTGATTTGTTCCGCACCCGCCTGACGCACTCTCTGGAGGTGGCGCAGTTGGGCCGCTCGATCGCCCGGGCGCTGGGGCTGAACGAAGACTTGGTCGAAGCCGTGGCGCTGGCGCACGATCTGGGCCACACGCCTTTTGGCCACGCCGGGCAAGATGCGCTGGACGAATGCATGACCGACCATGGCGGCTTTGAGCACAACCTGCAAAGCCTGCGGGTGGTGGACAAACTGGAAGAGCGTTACCCCGCGTTTGACGGCCTGAACCTGAGTTTTGAAACCCGCGAAGGCGTGCTCAAACACTGCTCACGGGCCAATGCCGAGCATCTGGAATTGACCGAGCCGGGCGGGGTGGGGCGGCGCTTCATCGACCGCACCCAGCCCAGTCTGGAGGCACAGCTGTGCAACCTGGCCGACGCGATTGCCTACAACGCGCACGACATCGACGATGGTGTGCGCTCGGGCCTGATCAGCACCCGCCAGTTGCTTGAAGTCGAGCTGTTCGCGCATTACCACCAGCAAGCGCTGGACGAGCACCCGGCGCTGGCGCACAAGCCCCGCCGCCTGCTGTATGAAACCATCCGCCGCATGCTGAGCGATCAGGTGTACGACGTGATCGACACCACCCGACAGGCGGTGGCGGTCGCGGGCGTGCAGACCGCAGACGAAGCCCGCCTAGCCGGGCCGTTGGTGGGTTTCAGCCCCGCCATGAAGGCGCGCACCAGCGAACTCAAAAAGTTCTTGTTTGTGCAGCTGTACCGCCACCCGCAGGTGACCGACACCACTGACCGCGCCAAGGACGCCGTGCGCGAGTTGTTTGCGGCCTATGTGGCGCAGCCCTTTGAGATGTCGGCCGACTTTGCCGCCAACCAAGACCTGCACCGCTCGGTGGCCGATTACATCGCCGGCATGACCGATCGCTTTGCCCTGCGCGAACACGAACGCCTGACTGGGCGCAAGGTGTTGTGAGCATGCCCCGCTCTGACCGCGCCGCCTGGCTGGTGGTGCTGGCGGGTGTGGTGGCGGCCTTGCAAGTGGGCAAGCTGCCCCCGGCTTTGCCTGCCTTGCAAGCGGACCTTGACCTGTCGCTGGTGCAATCGGGCTTCATGTTGTCCATGGTGCAGCTGGCGGGCGTGCTGCTGGCGGTGTTCATGGGTTTGCTGGCCGACGGCATGGGCCTCAAGCGCAGCATGCTGTGTGGTCTGGTGCTGCTGGCGCTGGCCAGCGCCGCAGGCAGTCTGGCCACCTCGCCTTGGGTCTTGTTGGCGCTGCGGGCGTCTGAAGGGCTGGGCTTTTTGCTGGTGGCGCTGCCTGCGCCGGCGCTCATCCGGCGGCTGGTGCCCGCGCACAAGCTGAGCGGCATGCTGGGTGTGTGGGGGGCTTACATGCCCACGGGTACGGCGCTGGCTTTGCTGGTCGGGCCGATGTTCATCCCGGCCTGGGGCTGGCCGCGCTGGTGGGGTTTGTTCGCACTGCTGGCAGTGGGCATGGCGCTTTGGCTGGCGCGGGCCGTGCCTCCCGATCCGGTGTGCGTGCCTGCGCTGGCTGGCAACACCCCCAGCATGCTTCGGCGCCTGAGCGAGACCCTGTCGGCGCGAGGCCCCTGGCTGGTGGCGCTGACGTTTGCCATGTATTCCGGCCAGTGGCTGGCGGTGGTGGGCTTTTTGCCGTCCATTTATGCGGCAACGGGCGTTTCAGGTGCTGCGCTGGGAGGTCTCACCGCCCTGGCGGCGGCGGTCAACATGCTGGGCAATCTGGCTTCAGGCCGCTTGCTGCAACGGGGTTGGGCGCCTGCGCAATCGATCACCTTGGGTTTTGCAGCCATGGCGCTGGGCAGCACGCTGGCCTTTGCGGCGTTCACCGACGGCCTGCCGTGGTTGCGTTATGTCGGCGTGCTGGTGTTTTCGGGCGTGGGTGGCTTGGTGCCGGGTACCTTGTTTTCGCTGGCGGTGCGTCTGGCCCCGGGCGAGCAGCATGTGGCCACCACCGTGGGCTGGGTGCAGCAGCTCTCTGCCCTCGGCCAGTTTGTCGGGCCGCCCGTGGTGGGCTGGGTGGCGGCGCAAGTGGGGGGCTGGCAGCTCACGCCGGTGGTGTCGCTGGCGTGTTGTGTGTGCGGGGTCGCGCTGGCGTGGGGCGCGGGGGGCGAATTGAAACGCCGCGCATGAGGCGGTTGACGCGGTGGCCGTCAATCTGGGCAGCGGCTTGCCACGGGGAGGGCTGCCGCTTCCAACCAGCAGCCGGATGGGGTGGGCCTGCATGCCCCATCCGGTGGTGGTGGCTTGCCTGCGATGGTGCAGGCGACGGGATACTCAGGGCTGCTTGACCATCATGGGCTCGACATCGAACAAGCCAGGGCGCTTGGGGTTCACATTGACCTTGACCCAATGCATGTTGGGACTGCCAAATGTTTGCAGTCGCGTCAGGTTGGGCAGGATGCGGGTGGGGCCGTACAAGGGCTTGTCCACTTTGAAGAAGTGGGTGTCACCATGCACCAGCAAAACTTGTCCCTCGAACTTTTCGGTTTCTTGCACCACTTGCTGCAAGAAGGCCTGGTAACCACTGACCGAGGCGGCTTTGCTCTCGTCGAGGTCTTCGGTTTCGGGCAAGTCAAAGCCAGGGTCACCCTGGAAGGCCAGCACGATACCTCGTGATTTGGCGGCTTTGGCCGCCTCAAAACTGGCGTTCAGCCATTGGATGTTGGCGGCATCACGGGCCAGATATTCGGCATTGCTTTGCTCGCATTGCGCCAAAGTCCGGGCACTTTTTTTGGTGCAGTCCTTGTCGTCCAGCACTTTGTTGTTGTTGCTGCCGGGGATGTTGAAGGTGGCAAAGACCACGCCTTTGTGGTTGATGCGTTTGTTCTCTTTGTAAAGGCCTTGCGATTGAGCTTGGCTTGCCAGCGGTATTTTTTGTTGGCCATAGCTGAGCGGGTTGGCAAACATGACCTCGCGGATATGCCCCAGACGTTCCAGCGCGTCGTAGCCGCCGTTGTTCAGCCGGTGGCAATCGGTCCATTCGTTGTCGCCGGGAATGTAGACCACAGGTTTGACCATGCTGTTGAACATGGCCTGCGCGCGGGTGTACACGTCATCGGTGCACTTGGAGCTGCCGTCCTTGATGTCGCCAACAAAGATCGAGAAGTCCAGCTTGGCCCGATTGATGCTGTGCAGGATGGCGGGCATTTTGGGTTCATCGCCCGCTTTGGCATAAGGCATGTCGCCCCACAGGCCAAAAGAAAAAGACTGCGCCTGTGCTGTGCCGAGCAAGACGGTCATGGCCAGTGCAGAAATCGAACGCTTGAGCATGGGAACTTTCAAAAGTTAAAAATCAAATCAGCCTATCGATGGACCGTGACAGTTTGACGACATCAATTTGTAGCGAATTAACAACGCGGCTACGGGTTTCATGGGATTGACACACGACTTGATTTCAATAGCGGCACTTCTTCTCTTGAAGTTGTTTTTGCCGGAGTCGCATCTGCAAGGTGCTCCGGATGTCCATTTTTGCAGTTCAAACTTTTGGAGTGTTTCTCATGAAAAAATCCCTGATGACCTTGGCTTTGCTGGTCGCCACAGGCGCATACGCGCAGTCCGTGACTTTGTACGGTGTGGCCGATGTGGCCTACAACAACGATGTCAAAAAATCGACTGCTGGTGTCAAAACCGAAACCAACGATGTAATCACCAACGGCCTGTCGACCAGCCGTCTGGGTTTCAAAGGTGACCGCGAGATCGCTTCTGGTCTGAAGGCCAATTTCGTGATGGAGTTCGAAGTCGATCCCAGCACAGAAACCGGCGGTATCGCCAAGACCCGAGTGGGCATCGTGGGTTTGTCTGGCGGTTTTGGCAGCGTGTCGTTTGGTCGTCGCAACACCTTGGTCAAGGACATTGAAAACAGCTTTGATGCCAACGACGGCCCGACGGCCGCCGGCTATTTGGGCGACAACGCCCGTGAATCGCGCCGCAATGACGTGATCACCTACACCTCCCCAGTGTTTTCGGGCTTGTCTGCCGATGTGCAGTTGGGTTTTGGTGCCACAGTCAAGGAAACCAGCGCGGCTGGCGTGGTCTCGACCACCAACGACGGCAAAACAGGCGACTCGACCTCGTTGGGTCTGAGCTACGTGAATGGCCCTGTGGCTGTGAAATTCGGGACTGAAACAGTCAAGAACTACAGCAAAAAAGTCGATGTGGCCGGCACCAGCGTTGCAGTACCGACCGCTTTGGCCGATCGCAAGAACGATGCCCTCGGTGTGTCATATGACCTGGGCGTGGCCAAGCTGTATTTTGTCAACACACGGATGAAGCAAGGCACGGAAGCTGCCAAAGTGACTTTTGACACCAACAACTTCGGTGTTCGCGTGCCGATGGGTTCATTCACTTTCAGCGCAGGCATCAGCGACGGCAAGGCTTTGTTGCCAGGCCAGGCCGTGAAAGCCGACATGAGCGGTTTGCAGTTGAGCGTTTGGTACGCTTTGAACAAAGACACCACCGTGTACGGTGTCTATGGCAAGGAGACCATCAAGCATGCGTCGTACGCCACCACATCTGAAGACAAAACCATGTTGGTGGGCGTTCGCTACAAATTCTGATCTGAACTGATCTGACGTTTTCCAAGGTTTTGGGCCCGCTTTGCGGGCCCTTTTTTTCAGTTCGGTCCGGCACCGAATCCTTGGCCGGTCATGTCGCGAAGCCCGTCCGGGGCAGCTCAGTTGAGGATGGCCACCGGCACACGGTGGTGGGTGGGTAAGCCCGATTGCAGCCAGGCAGCTGCGCCACCCCGGTACCACATGATCTGGGTGTAGCCGATTTTTTGGGCCCGCATGGCGGCGTTGACCGACAGCCAGCATTCGGCGCTGGCGCAGTAAAACACCACCGGTTGGTGAGGGTCGGGCGCTGCAATTTGCAGCATTTGACGAAAACGCGCTTCAAAAGCCGCATCTTTTTTTTCATCCTCGAAGGCCAGGCCGCCATGGATGAAGTTCAACGCCCCCGGAATCATCGGGCCTGCGGCGCCCACATCGATGACCACAGGCCGATCACTTTGTTTCAGGGCCCATGTCAAATCGGGCGTGTCCATGCGCCGTATGCCCTCCAGTGCCTTGGGGGTCATGCCTGTCAAGTGCGTGGTACGCAACCGGTTGGGTGTGTGGGCGCCGGGCTCGTCCCGTTCTTGCTGCGCCATCACCGCTGACGGGACCTTCAGGTCTTGCAGCAATGTGGGGACTTGATGTTGCACCTCGTCGTAAAAGGTCAAAACCTCATGGTCGTTGACATGGATCAGGCGACAGAGTTTGGGATTGTTTCTGGCGTGATTGCATTGGTAGAGGGCCTGGAGCATGGCCGTGCCTGGGTCATCTGCGCCGTAGCGATAGCCGTACCCTTGTTTGCCCCAGCCGACCGCCAACGATTTGTGGGCATTGGAGGCCAGGTACGTCTGCATGACACGACCGCCAATGGTTTTGCAGAGCCGCTGGTCTGCGCACATGTTTTGAATGAAGGCAGCAGCCCGTTCTTGCAGGTCATGGCTGGGCGCTGCCAAAGGTCGACCAAAAAAGGTCGGCTTGATTTGCATGCTGTCGGGCAAGGTCAGGGTCTCGGTTTCCAACTGGGTGACCACGCCGAGCGTGAAGGCGTCTTTGCCTGGGTGGGTGCTGCATTCGCTGATGGGGGTCTGGCCTGTTGGGCAAAACCAGGGCGTCCGGTCCTTGTCCTGGTTGCGCTGTATTTCCCGGATACGTAAAAAACCATAGGCTTCCTGGATGTCGTAGAGCGCCTGCTGGATGACCTGGCTGTCGAACTTGTCGCCCATTTGCTGCTTGTACAGCGCATACATCTGGGGCATGGCCGCGGGATTGACCGTTTTGGTGTCCTTTGAATGGGCGCCATGGATGCCCACCATCGTGACGCGAGGCAAGTGGCCTGAGCCAAAAGCGCGTTCACGACCCGCCATGAAAATCAATGAGCACGCCGACATGCAGTGGCCCGACACAATGGTTTTGATCTGAGCAGATTGCACCATGCGAGCGACTTGCATGCCTGTCCACAGGTCGCCGCCCGGGCCATTCACCAGGATCAGCCGTTCAATGTCACCTGGGGCCAGGGCATGTTTGAAGTTCAAGAAATCCTGACTGACCGTCGGCCCGGTGGCATAGAGGTCATTGCCGACCCGCTCCAAAGTCATGGCTTGTGTGGCGGTGTGCCAGCTCCAACACCACACAAACAAGAATGTGATGATTTTGGCCATGAGGTTCTGCGTTGGGGTGGCAGTTGAATTCATGACTGCCTGCGAGCGCTCATCCTGATGTCGTTTTGCCGTGCAGCGTCAAGCCGGCAAGAAGCCTTCGATCGACAAGTAACGCTCGCCCGTGTCGTAGTTGAAGCCCAGCACCGTGGCTCCGGCGGGCAAGTCGGGCAGTTTTTGCGCAATCGCTGCCAGTGTGGCACCCGACGATATGCCCACCAGCAGGCCTTCTTCACGCGCCGAGCGGCGGGCGTATTCTCGGGCAGCTTCGGCATCGACCTGGATCACGCCATCGAGCAATGACGTGTCGAGGTTTTTGGGGATGAAGCCCGCGCCAATGCCCTGGATGGGGTGGGGCGCGGGGGCACCGCCAGAAATCACGGGCGAAGCGGCAGGCTCGACCGCGAACACCTTGAGATTCGGGAACTTGGCCTTGAGCACGCGGGCGGTGCCCGTCAGGTGGCCGCCCGTGCCCACGCCGGTGATCAGCGCGTCGATGCCATCAGGGAAGTCGGCCAGGATTTCCTGCGCAGTGGTGCGCACATGCACGTCGATGTTGGCGGGGTTTTCAAACTGCTGGGGCATCCAGGCACCGGGCGTGCTGGCCACCAGCTCTTCGGCGCGCGCGATGGCACCCTTCATGCCTTTTTCGCGGGGCGTCAGGTCAAAGCTTGCACCATAGGCCAGCATCAGGCGGCGGCGCTCGATGCTCATGCTGTCGGGCATGACCAGCACCAGCTTGTAACCCTTCACGGCGGCCACCATGGCCAGGCCGATGCCGGTGTTGCCCGAGGTAGGCTCGATGATGGTGCCGCCAGGTTTCAAGGCACCGGACTTTTCGGCGTCTTCGACCATGGCCAGCGCGATGCGGTCCTTGACCGAGCCGCCGGGGTTGCTGCGCTCGGACTTGATCCAGACATTGGCCCCCGCGCCAAACAGGCGGTTGATGCGCACATGGGGCGTGTTGCCGATGGTGTCGAGGATGCTGTGGGCTTTCATGGCGGGACTCCGGTGTGTGGGGTGTCTAAACCTGACATTGTGCGTGAGGGCGCGGGCCCGCAATGTCTTGTGGGGCACATTCCTGGGCCAAGTCACTCTGGTGCTCTGCGGGCAGGCGATAATCAGCCGGTGAAGCTCGCCAGACCGTCGCTGGTGCAATCTCCGAAAGGAGGCACTGGAGGAACGTCCGGACTGCATAGGACAGCGTAGGAGGTAACGCCTCTCCACCGTGAGGTGAGGATCAGAGCAACAGAGACGAGCCGATTGAGTTCGGGTGAAACGGGCAATCTCTACGCGCAGCAATACCAAGTAGGCCTTCCTGAAGGGGTGCGGTTCGCCGCATCGCTTCTCCCTGTGGTTCCGCGGGGTGAGTTGGCGGGTAGGTAGCATCGAGCCGGGTGGGCGACCCCCGGCCCAGAGTAATGGCGGTCACGCAGCGGGCAACCGCTGTGCACAGAATCCGGCTTATCGGCGAGCTTCACACTTTTTTCAGACAACAAAAAACCCGCCGAAGCGGGTTTGGGGGCTGCAAGCGCTGGTGGCTTAGCCGCGTGAAGGCATCAAGGTGCCTGCCAGTGCAAACACCGAATTGGGTGCGGTGATCTTCAAGGTGCTTTTGGGCTTGGCAAACACGCCACGTTTGATGGCCGGCTGAGGGGCTGGCTCGACCGTGACGCCCTTGGTGCGCTGCTCGGCCACCAACTGGCGCAGGCTGATGGATTGCAGGTGCGTCAGCATCTTTTCGTTCAGGCTGGCCCACAGGTCGCTGTTCATCCAACCCCCTTCGGCTGCCGCTTCTTCATCCGAAGGCGCATCCACGGCCCCAACAATGTCGGCCATGGTGATCTTTTCGGCATTGCGAGACAGCGAATAACCGCCGCCAGGACCCCGGGTGCTCTCGACCAGGCCTTGCTGGCGTAGCTTGCTGAACAGCTGTTCCAGATAGGACAGCGAAATCTGGTGGCGCACGCTGATGGCGGCCAGCGACACGGGGCCGCGGTCTTCACGCAATGCAACGTCGATCATCGCGGTCACGGCGAATCGGCTCTTGGTGCTCAAACGCATGGTGTGCTCCTTTCTGCGTTGGACAAACCCTCATGGGCATTGCCCTGGTCACTGACTGCGTGGTTCGCAGATGTGACTGAATGGTCATTTTCTCAGACTCGTGACACAGTTGGGGATTACCCGTTCCATTTCAAGGGTAAATCCTGTGTATTTTTGTCGGAAATCAACTAGAACCGTTCGTGGCCTTCCAGTTGCCGCCATTGGCCGGGCTCCAGCGGGGCGAGGCTCAAACGGCCCACCCTTTGGCGGCGCAGGTCTTGCAGTGGGCATTGCTCGTCCAGCCAGCGGCCCAACTCCAGTCCGTCGATGTCCTTGCCTGCGATGCGCAGCACCGTCATGGACTCGGTCTGGCGGTTGATGCTGGCGCGGATGCCTGGGCCGTTCAGAGCCTTGACCAGGCCTTCGGGCACTTCGCCGCCCACGGTGGCCATCCATTCCTGCTCCATCGGGCTGCGGCGGTCTTCCAGATGGCGCAGCACGCCAACGTCGTCGGAAAAAATGCACAAACCGCTGGCCGGTTTGGCCAGTGGCAGGGGCATTTGCATCTTGGCTAGGCGCTCAGGCCCCCACAGTCCGGGCTGCTGGGCTTTGAGGCCCACGGTGTCTTGCAGCCAGGCCAGATTGGCCACCCGGTGCGCGGGCTTGAACAGCACCAGGGTCAGTGGGGCCAGTGCGGCCATGGAGACCAGGCGGTTGACTTGAACGGCTTGTTCGTCACGCACACGGCGGGCGGGGTCGGTGACCACTTTGCCCGCCACTTGCACGCCGCCGGCCACGATCAGGGCTTCGGCTTCCCGGCGGGAGCAGTTCTGGTCAGCGGCCACGCGTTTGGCCAGGCGAATGCCTTCAGGGGAATCGGTCATCAAATCTTTCAAAAATCTCAGAGCGCCTCAGGACAAGGCTTGCTCGCGGATGTGGTCCACGTGCGCTTGTAAGGAACGGGCCGCCACCGGCCACAAGCGTGGCGGCACGTCGTCGTAGGCTTTTTCCACCCATTCCTGCAGGCTGCCTTGGGGCAGTGCCTGCATGGCGGCGGCGATTTTGGCCTCGCGTTTGAGGCGGTGCGCTTTCAGCTGCGTGATGGCCTGGTGGGCAAAACCCAGCACATGGCCGTGCGCGGGCAGGATGAATTCGATGCCACCGGCTTCGCAGGCGGCGGCCAGTTTGTCCAGCGAATCAAGGTAGTCGCCCATGTGGCCGTCGGGTGGGTCGATCACGGTGGTGCTGCCGTTGAGCACATGGTCGCCCGAGAACAGAAGGCCGTCTTCTTCGAGCACCAGGCACAGGTGGTTGGCCGCATGGCCGGGGGTGTGCATCACGCGCAGGGTGTGGCTGATCTCGCCATCTACCCCGATGCCTTGCAGCACCAGTTTTTCGCCATCGGTCAGCTCTCGCTCGGGGGTGAAGCGGCTGTTGGCACGGGCCGTGGGCTTGGAGGTCAGGCCCAAAATAGGCGGCTTGTTCGTGCACAGCGCTTGCAGTGGGGCCGCGCCAGGGGAGTGGTCCGGGTGCGAGTGGGTGCACACAATGGCCTTGATTTGCCCGCCTGCGGCACGCCACAGGCGCTGCAGGTGCTCGTCGTCGGCCGGGCCCGGGTCGATGGCGATGTAGCCGGTGTTCGGGTCGCCCACCAGATAACTGTTGGTGCCGGGGCCGGTCATCACGCCGGGGTTGGGTGCCGTCAGGCGCTGCACGTTTTTGAGCAGCGGCACGGTTTGGTCGGTCTGCCAGTCCAGGTGGTGGTGGATCTGCCCGTCGGGTGTGACCAGGGCCAGCTCGCCAAACGGGGCTTCGTGCTCCATGTAGCGCGCTTCGTTGCCCGCCAACCAGCCAGCGCGGGGGCAGCTGGTCCAAAGCGGTTCGTCGTTGACCGCGCAGGCTTGCAGCACCGCGTCCACGCTGGCAAAGGCTTTCAGGCGCTCCAGCGTGCGGATGGTCGGGAAGATGATGAAGAAATCGCCCGCTTCGTGGCGGGCCAGCGCGTCAGCCGGGCGCACCCAGACCGGCTCGAACTGCTCGGACTCGTCGGCCACCGGGGTTTGGCCTTCGGGCATGCGGGCCACCAAAAAGGGCACGTCAAAGCGGCGCGGCAGGTCGCGGTCGGTGATCCAGTGGGCCAGAACGAACACCTGTTCGGCCGCCAGGCTCAGGCCTCGGGCCTGGCATTGGGCAGCAAAAGGGCCTTGGCGGTCGATGGCTGCGATGTCACTGGCGTCAGCCCAGCGCCCGTCGGCGTGGCGGGCCAACAAAATGCCCAGCTCTTCAAAGCTTTCGCGGATGGCCGCAATCGCTTGCGTCAGGTGCAGGGCGCTTTGCGTGGGGCGGCGTTGCGCCATGCTGTGCGCCTGGGCATCGGCGGCGTCGATGCCGCCACCCGGGAACACGTAGGCACCGGGCGCGAAACTGGCCGTCATCGAGCGGCGGGTCATCAGCACTTCGATGCCTTGCGGCCCGTCGCGCAGCAGCAGCACGGTGGCGGCTGGGCGCAGAGGGGCGGGTTCACGTTGGGGGTAGAGGAGTTGGGAGGTGCGTGCCATGCCCCATTATCGGGGGACTGGAGGCCTGTTCCGGTGTGGGCCAAAGGTGATAATCGCGGCCATGCACATTCGCTTTACCAAGATGCAAGGGGCCGGCAACGATTTTGTCGTGCTCGACGAGACCCAAGGCCGTCTGGGCCTGAGCACGGCCCAATACCGTTTTCTGGCCGACCGCCACTTTGGCGTGGGGGCCGACCAGATCCTCACGGTTCGGCCCTCGCCCGCGCCCGGTCTGGATTTTGAATACGTGATCCACAACGCCGATGGCGGTGAGGTGGAGCATTGCGGCAACGGGGCCCGATGCTTTGTGCGCTATGTGCGCGACAAGGGCCTGACCGACAAAAGCACGGTGCGTGTCAAGGTGCAACAAGGCGAGATCGAGCTGCGCATGAACCCCGATTGCCGCGTGACGGTGGACATGGGCGCACCCGTGTTTGACTGGGAACGTGTGCCCTTCAACCCGATCGGCTTGATCAGCGACCAGGTCAACGGCTGGCCGGTGTTTGATTTGGCGCTGGGCGAGCATGGCATTGCACGGGTGGGCGTGGTGTCCATGGGCAACCCGCATGCGGTGCAGCGCGTGGACGATGTGGACACTTTTCCGGTGCTGGCCCAGGGGCCGCTGATTGAAAACCACCCGGCTTTCCCCAAACGCGTGAACGCGGGCTTCATGCAGATCGTCTCGCGCAGCCAGATCAAACTGCGCGTGTTCGAGCGGGGAGCGGGTGAGACACTGGCTTGCGGCACGGGTGCCTGTGCGGCCGTGGTGACCGGTATTCGCCAAGGTTGGCTGGACAGCCGGGTTGACGTGCAGGCCTTGGGTGGTGTGTTGACCATTGAATGGGCGGGCCGGGCCGACAGCCCGGTACGGATGACCGGCCCCGCTACCTCGGTGTTTGAGGGCGAGATCGACGTGCCTGATACCCTTTCTTGAATTTTTGGAGTCCCGACATGACCTCGCCCGAACCCATGAGCCCGATCACCGAAGACGACATTGCGGAGTACTTGGCGAACACGCCCGACTTCTTTGAGCGCCACGCCTCCTTGTTGGCCTCGGTGCAACTGACGCACCCGCAAAGCCACCGCGCCGTCGGCTTGCAAGAGCGCCAAGCGCAAATGCTGCGCGACAAGATCAAGTCGCTGGAGCACCGCATCATGGACATGATGCGGCACGGCAACGAAAACATGATCCTGACCGACAAGCTGCACCGCTGGTCGTGCGAATTGCTGGCCACGCCGGCCGATCAGCTGGCCGAGTCGGCGGTGGACAACATCCGCGATTTGTTCCGGGTGCCTCAGGTGGCTTTGCGCCTGTGGTCGCTGCAGGCGCAGCACGCTCAGTCGGTCTTTGCCCAGGGCGTGACCGGGGCGGTGCAGGAATTTGCCACCACGCTGGATGCGCCTTATTTGGGTCCCAATGTGAGTTTCGAGGCGGTGCAGTGGCTGGCCGAGCCCCACCAGGCGGCGTCGCTGGCTTTGCTGGCGCTGCGCGCAGCGCCTGGCCAGCCAGCGTTCGGCCTGCTGGTGCTGGCCTCGCCCGATGCGCAACGCTTCAACAATCAGATGGCCACCGATTTGCTGGAGCGCCTGGCCGAGCTGGCGGGTGCGGCCTTGTCGGTCTTGCGTCAGCAGGCTTGAACTGTGTCGAAAGCGGCCATGGCGGACGTGGCGGCCATCGATCCGCTGGTGTCCCGTTATCTGGACCATGTGCGCTTTGAAAAGCGGCTGGCCGAGCGCACCTGTACCCTGTACCAGCTGGATTTGATGCGCCTGGCCGACATGGCGGCAACGTCCAATGTCTCCTTGCTGCAAGTGCAAAACGGCCACATTCGCCGCTGGGTGGCGCAGATGCACAGCGCCGGGCGCAGTGGCCGTGGCATTGCGCTCATCTTGTCGGGCTGGCGCGGGTTTTACACCTGGCTGGGGCGCGAGGGCCTGATCGCGCAAAACCCGGTGGCCGATGTGCGGGCCCCGCGTGTCGCCAAGCCCCTGCCCAAAGCGTTGGGCGTGGACGAAGCGGTGCAATTGGCCGAGCATGAAGAAGACAACGATGATCCCTGGCTGGAAGCCCGTGACGCGGCCATGGTCGAGTTGCTGTACGGCTGCGGTCTGCGCATTGCCGAGCTGACCGGCTTGGACGTGGTGGCCAGCACAGAGGCCAGCCGGGCAGGACGCGGCTGGATCGATTTGCCCAACGCCGAAGTGCAGGTGCAGGGCAAAGGCAGCAAGCGACGCACGCTGCCCTTGGGCCGCGCCGCCATCGAGGCACTGACGCACTGGCTGGCCGTGCGCCCGCAGTTGCCCGGCATGCTGACGCAGCCGCTACCGGGGGCGTCCAAGGTCCTATCTTCTTTGGCGCTGGCGCTGTTTCCGGGGCGGCATGGCACGCGCCTGACGCCGCGCGGCGTGGCCCAGCGCCTCAAGCGCCGCAGCCTGCTGGCGGGCCTGGCCACCCCGGTGCATCCGCACATGCTGCGCCACTCCTTTGCCAGCCATGTGCTGCAGTCCAGCGGCGACTTGCGGGCGGTGCAAGAGTTGCTGGGCCACGCCAACATCAGCACCACACAGGTCTATACACGGCTGGATTTTCAGCACTTGGCCAAAACCTACGATGCCGCCCACCCCCGCGCCAAGCGCAAATGAAGCCCGGGGATTGTGGTGCAGATGCCTTGTGATGCCATGTCCTTTGCGGGCGCGCCGCGCTTGAATTCGTCGCTACACTCCCCAACTCTTGTCATCCTGTTTTGAAGCGGAACCGTGCCATGTCCCTGATCCCCACCACCATCCTGACCGGCTTTTTGGGCTCGGGCAAAACGACCCTGCTCAAGCGCGTGCTGACCGAGGCCCACGGCCAAAAGATTGCCGTGATCGAGAACGAGTTTGGCGAAGAGAACATCGACAACGACATCCTGGTCTCGGACACCGATGAGCAGATCATCCAGATGAGCAACGGCTGCATCTGCTGCACTATCCGCGAAGACCTGCGCGTGACCCTGCAGCTGCTGGCGGCCAAGCGCCGCAAGGGCTTGCTCAGCTTTGACCGCATCGTGATCGAGACCACGGGCCTGGCCGACCCCGGCCCGGTGGCGCAGACTTTTTTCATGGACGACGAGATCGCCGAGACCTTTTTGCTCGACTCCATCTTGACCCTGGTGGACGCCAAACACGCGGCCCAGCAGCTCAACGACCGCCAGGAAGCGCGCCGTCAGGTGGGCTTTGCCGACCAGATCTTCATCAGCAAGGCCGATTTGGTCTCGCCCGAGGAACTGGACGCCCTGCAGCACCGCCTGAAACACATGAACCCGCGTGCCCCGCAAAAAGTGGTGCACTTTGGCGAGGTGGCTCTGTCCGAGGTGTTCGACCTCAAGGGCTTCAACCTGAACGCCAAACTGGACATCGACCCGGATTTTCTCAAAGACGATGCACATGACCATGCGCATGGTGAGCATTGCGATCACCCCTCTCACCAACATGACCACGCGCATGACCATGAACATGGTGAGCACTGCGATCACCCCTCGCACGCCCATGAGCAGGGCCACCACCATCACCACGACGACGACGTGAAAAGCTTTGTGTTCCGGTCCGACAAGGCGTTTGACCCGGCCAAGCTGGAAGATTTTCTGGGTGCCATCGTCAACATTTATGGTCCCCGTATGTTGCGCTACAAGGGCGTGTTGAACATGCGCGGCACCGAGCGCAAGGTGATTTTTCAGGGCGTGCACCAACTCATGGGCAGCGATTTAGGGCCCATGTGGGCCGATGGCGAAGCGAAAACGAGCAAGATGGTATTCATTGGCATCGATTTGCCCAAGGACATCCTGTTGCAGGGCCTGGAGCAGTGTCTTGTCTGAATGCGGCGGCTTGGCACAGGCCCTTCTCGCTGCTTTTCCATGGAACTTGTCTTAAATCAGTCTGCGTGCGTATTTTGATCGTTCTAGTCGCTACAATCGCCCGCCGACGGCATTGCCTTTTGGGCGGCGCTGGCGAACCCCACAAGGTCTATAACAAGGGTTTGAAAAGTACATGAACAGGTTTGGGGTGTTTGCTTTGCTGCAGACGGTCCGGAACTTGCCCTTTTGACACGGCTAGGAGACAAGACGTGACGACCTCGAAAAAGACAACGCCGCCGAAGGCTTCAACCGCGGTCAAATCCGCGCCTGCAGCCAAGGACAAGCCTGTGTCTGCGGCTTCCGGCAAAGCGGCGGTTGCGAAAAAGACCCCGGCCAAGCCCTCTGCCAAAGTGGTGCCCGCCAAGAAAACGGCTGAAGTTCCTTCAGCCAAAACCAAGGCTGTTTCACCGATCGCTGAAAAAGCGGTTGCTGCTGCCAACCTTTCCCATCCTGCTGTCGCCAAGCCTGCCAAGGCCGCATCTGTCCCCAAGACGGCTCAGGCCTCTCCCGCGAAATCTATGAACGTGACCAAAGTGGAATCTGTCAAATCCCCCCTCGAACAAGCTCCTGTAACCCCTGCTGCTGCGCCTGATCAATTGGTCCGCGCTACGCGTCCTTCAGCGCGACTGGCTCAAATTACCGTGCCTTCTTTGCCGCCTGCTGTGGCCTCCACTGCGGCGAAGTCGAGCTTTCTGCCCAGCGTGCCCTCTGCAGTGGTTTCGATGCCATTTGCACCCATCAAAAAAGACCCCAAGTTGGCCAACAACTGGAAAACCAAGAAAGTGGGCGAGTTGACCGATGCCGAGGTTCTGGCCATGCCCGACTCGGAGTACATGAACGACATGCAGATGGCTTATTTCCGTCTCAAGCTCAGTCAGCTCAAACAGGACATCCTCAACAGCGCCGGGCAGACCACGGAGCACTTGCGTGAGGACACGGTCGTGGTTCCCGATCCTGCCGATCGAGCCACCATTGAAGAAGAGCACGCTTTGGAGTTGCGCACGCGTGACCGTGAGCGCAAGTTGCTCAAGAAAATCGAGCAGTCGATCAACCGCATTGATGCCGGTGACTATGGCTTTTGTGACGAAACGGGCGAGGCCATTGGCGTTGGCCGCTTGCTGGCTCGGCCAACCGCGACCTTGTCTCTGGAGGCACAACAGCGACGTGAGCTCAAGCAAAAAATGTTTGGGGATTGACCCCATCGGTGCCGGATGGGCATCCTGATTTGAAAACCCCTTTCGAGGGGTTTTTTTTCACCTGGACGGCTGCAGGATGTTTCGAAACGAATTTAACGATTTGTCTAATTTTTCATTTTTAATACTTGAGATGTTACTTTCATTCTGGTTTGTAAGTGCCTAATTTAGAAAGGTATTTGATCTTCTGGGGGGTTCAAAGTCGCCCCTAAGCTGTTGATTTTATTGAAAAAAATCGGTGTACACCGTTGGGGAGGCCGAGATTTCCTGATACAGTGCAAAAAAGTGCAATTAAGTGGGGAAAAGTGTCTCCGCATGCCATTTTCACCATCAAAGGGTTTCTCACGTGTTTCAAGGGGCTTCATCGCTGAGTCTGGATGCCAAGGGGCGGCTGTCTGTGCCGACCCGGCACCGTGACGTCCTGAGCGCGACGGCGCAGGGTCAGCTGACGATCACCAAGCACCCGCACGGCTGTTTGATGGTGTTCCCTCGCCCCGAGTGGGAAAAATTCAGGGAGCGCATTGCCCAGTTGCCCATGTCGGCGCAGTGGTGGAAGCGCATCTTTTTGGGCAATGCCATGGACGTCGAGATGGATGGCACGGGCCGTGTGCTGATCTCGCCTGAACTGCGCCAGGCTGCAGGCATTTCCAAAGACACCATGCTGCTGGGCATGGGCAATCACTTTGAGTTGTGGGACAAGACCAGCTATGACGCCCAAGAGGCCGAAGCCATGCAAGGCGAGATGCCCGATGTGTTCAAGGATTTCTCTTTCTGAACACCATGACCCAGACCTCATTGACCCACACCACCGTGCTTTTGAATGAAGCCGTGGACGAGCTGCTCCAAGCGACAGCCGGTGCTGCCGGTGCTTATGTCGATGCCACCTTTGGCCGGGGTGGCCATTCGCGCCTGATCCTGTCTCGCCTGTCTGCGCAAGGTCGCCTGCAGGCTTTTGACAAGGACCTGGAAGCCATTGCCGAGGCGGGACGCATTGAAGATGCCCGGTTTTCGATTCGACATGAAGGGTTTTCACACCTGGCCGAGCTGCCGCCCGGCAGCGTCGATGGTGTGCTGATGGATTTGGGCATCAGCTCTCCCCAGATCGACAGCCCCGAGAGGGGTTTTTCTTTTCGTTTTGAGGGCCCACTCGACATGCGCATGGACACCACGCGCGGCGAGAGTGTGGCCGATTGGCTGGCAACGGCCACGGTGGATCAAATCACGGAGGTGATACGTGACTATGGCGAAGAACGGTTTGCTTTTCAGATTGCAAAGGCGATTGTGGCTCGCCGACAAGAGCGGGGCCCAATTTCAAGCACCACCGATTTGGCCCAGCTCGTGGCTGACACGGTCAAAACCCGCGAGCCGGGCCAGAACCCTGCAACGCGGACATTTCAGGCTTTTCGGATTTTCATCAACGCCGAGCTTGAAGAGCTCGAACAGGCGTTAGAGGGCAGTTTGCGCGTGTTGGCACCCGGTGGCCGCTTGGTGGTGATCAGCTTCCATTCGCTGGAAGACCGCATCGTCAAACAGTTCATCGCCAAGCATTCCAAAGAGGTGGTGGACCGGCGTGTGCCGTTTGCCGAGCCGGTGAAGATGCGTTTGAAAGCTTGTGGCCGTACCCGACCCAGCGAGGAAGAAGTGCGTGGTAACCCCCGTTCGCGCAGCGCCATCATGCGCATGGCCGAACGTACCGAGGTGCCCGCATGACCCGCTTGAGCCTGTTGCTGCTGATCGCGACGGTGGCCAGTGCCTTGTGGCTGGTGCACAGCCATTACGAATCCCGCCGTTTGTTCATGGCGCTGGAGACGGCGCTCAAGGAGGCCAAGCGGCTTGAAGTCGAGCAAGATCGCCTGGAAGTCGAGCAGCGCGCTCAAGCGACGCCTTTGCGGGTGGAGCAAATTGCGCGTCAGCAATTGCAGATGAGGACAGCGTCACCGGCCATTACCCAGTACGTGTCGCACCCCGGCCTGGGTCGTGCGGTGCCCGCTGCAAAGACGACGGAGGGCGCACCATGAACCGTGGTCGCAGCGTTCAACTGTCGTCCAGCCCGCTGCTGGCAAGCAAAACGCCTGTCTGGCGCAGCAAATTGATTGTGGCGGCCATGGCGCTGGGGTTCACAGGTCTGGTGGGGCGGGCTGCCCACGTGCAAGTTTTTGAAAACGATTTTTTCATTCGTCAGGGCGAAGTGCGCTTCGCACGGACCCTGTCCTTACCGGCCAACCGGGGGCGTGTGATGGACCGCAATGGCGTCTTGCTGGCGTCCAGTGTCCCTGCGCCCAGCATTTGGGCCAACCCGGAAGACATCGACCGCGATCCGGTCAAACTGCGCCAATTGGCCAGACTGTTGGAGATGACCCCTGCTGAGTTGGATAAAAAACTCAAGGACGATGAAAAGACTTTTGTCTGGTTGCGCCGGCAAATGGACGAGCCTGTGGCCAAGGAAATTTTGGCGCTCAACATCAAGGGTGTTTACGACATCAAGGAATACAAGCGCCTGTACCCCGAAGGCGAGGCTGCGGCGCACATTGTGGGCTTCACCAACGTGGAAGACCAAGGTCAAGAGGGCGTGGAGCTGATTTTTCAGAAGCAGTTGTCCGGCAAGCCGGGCTCGCGCCGCGTGATCAAGGACCGTCTGGGCCGCGTGGTCGAGGCTGTGGGCGAAGCCGTGCAGCCCATGGACGGTCAGGACCTGCAACTGAGCATCGACAGCAAAGTGCAGTTCTATGCGTATCAGAAGCTGCGCGATGCGGTGATGGAACACAAAGCCAAGGCGGGCAGTGTGGTGGTGCTGGATGCGCAGACGGGTGAGATTCTGGCGTTGGCCAATTACCCCAGTTACTCTCCTGCCAAGCGTGTCAACCTGAGTGGCGAGCAGTTGCGCAACCGCGCCTTGACCGATACCTTTGAGCCGGGTTCGACCATGAAGCCGTTCGCAGTGGGTTTGGCGCTCGAAAAAGGATTGGTCAAACCCGAGTCGATCATTCAGACCGCACCGGGGCGCATCACCATCACCGGCTCCACCATCACCGATGCACACCCGCATGGCGCTTTAACGGTCAACGAAGTCATTCAGAAGTCGAGCAACGTGGGCACCGTCAAGATGGCCATGCAAATGCAGCCGCGTGAAATGTGGGAGATGTACACGCAGCTTGGTTTTGGGCAAAAGCCCCACTTGCCATTTCCAGGTGTGGTCAGTGGTCGTCTGCGCCCTTACAAAACATGGCGTCCGATTGAGCAGGCGACCATGAGCTATGGCTACGGTATTTCGGGCAGCTTGTTCCAGGTGGCCAGGGCTTACACGGTGTTTGCGCGCGATGGCGAAGTGGTGCCCGCCACCTTGATGAAGACCGAGGGCCAGGTCAAAGGCGAGCGCGTGATCAGTGCGGCCAACGCCAAAGCCATGCGCAAGATGCTGCAGATGGCGGCAGGCCCTGGGGGCACCGCACAAAAAGCCCAAACCATTGGCT
Source organism: Limnohabitans sp. 2KL-1 (assembly GCF_003063435.1). Classification (GTDB taxonomy): domain Bacteria; phylum Pseudomonadota; class Gammaproteobacteria; order Burkholderiales; family Burkholderiaceae_C; genus Limnohabitans_A. The sequence continues at coordinate 85,823 of NZ_NESL01000007.1, forward strand.
ATTCAGTCGGTGGCAAAACCGGCACAGCGCACAAGCAAGAAGGCCGGGGCTACGCAGGTAAAAAATACAGGGGATTTTTTGTCGGTATGGCCCCGATTGAAGCGCCACGCATCATTGTGGCGGTGATGATCGACGAACCCAGCAATGGTCGCTATTTTGGTGGCGATGTCGCTGCGCCGGTGTTCAGTCAAACAGTGCAGCAAACCCTGCGCCTGATGGGCGTGCAGCCTGACATGGCGGTCAAGCCGCAAATCGTGGCCAAGGCGGTCGAGGAGTCGTTTTGATGCAGCGCCTGCAAAACGCCCCAGAAGCGGCACATTGGTTGCGCACGCACGTGACGGGCGAGTTGCGCACCGACAGTCGCCAGGTGCAACCGGGCGACGGCTTCATTGCATGGCCCGGTGCTGCCACCGATGGCCGCCGTTACCTGTCACAAGCCTTGGCACAAGGGGCCACGGCTTGCTTGATCGAAGAGGCGGGACATGCGCCTTGGCTGAACGATGTGTCCACTGACGCGGTCAACAACGGACGCCTGGCCGTCATGCAGGACCTCAAGGCCCAAACGGGTCCTGTGGCAGCGGCCTATTACGGGCAACCCAGCCAAGCGCTCAGCGTGCTGGCTGTGACCGGCACCAATGGCAAAACTTCGACGGCCTGGTGGCTGGCGCAGGCCCTGTCCTCGCCTGTGCTGAAGCAGGCCTGTGGTCTGGTGGGTACTTTGGGGGTGGGCCGTGTGCCCGATCTGGTGTCTACTGGCATGACCACGCCCGATCCGGTGCTGATGCAGCGCCAGTTCCGGGCGTTTGTCGATGCGGGCGTGACGCACTGCGCCATCGAGGCCTCATCGATCGGATTGGCCGAGCACCGACTGGATGGCACGCACATCCGCGTGGCTGTCTTCACCAATTTCACGCAAGACCACCTCGATTACCACGGCGACATGGCCAGCTATTGGGCGGCCAAAGAAGCCCTGTTCGGCTGGCCTGGTTTGCAGGCGGCTGTCATCAACATCGATGACGCGAAGGGGGCCTCGTTGGCCCAAGCGCTGCACGGACATGGACTGGATGTGTGGACCTGCTCGCGACGCGGACCTGCCCGTTTGCAGGCACGCGCCCTGTCCGGTGCCGACGGCTTGGCATTTGAGGTGATCGAAGGCGGTGCAGTGCACACGCTGCACACCGACCTCATGGGGGACTACAACATCGACAACCTGCTGGGTGTGATGGGCGGTCTGCGCGCCTTGGGGGTGAGCCTGGCCGACGCCGTGCAGGCCTGTTCGCATTTGACAGCCGTGCCGGGCCGCATGCTGCGTGTCCATGCCGATCAGCCGTCTGTGCTCGCAGGGCTGGCCGAGCACGCGCTGCCCTTGGTGGTGGTGGATTACGCGCACACACCCGATGCCGTGTCGCACGCTCTCATGGCCTTGCGCTCGCAGGCAGCGGCACGCGGCGGTCGTCTGTGGTGTGTCCTCGGATGTGGTGGTGATCGCGACGCGCTCAAGCGCCCCTTGATGGCTGCTGCGGCCGAAGCTGCCGCCGATCAGGTGGTCTTGACCAGCGACAACCCCCGGTCTGAATCGCCCGACGCCATCCTGGCTGCGATGGTGACGGGTTTGACCCGTCCACAGCAAGCGCACATCGAATTGGACCGGGCACTGGCGATTGCCCTGGTGGTCTCGCAAGCGGCTGCAAAAGATGTGGTGCTGGTGGCGGGTAAAGGCCACGAAACCGAGCAGGACATCATGGGCGTGCGCCATCCGTTTTCGGATGTGGCGCAGGTCCGACAGGCTTTGCAGCAACGCGCTGCCCAATGCCAGGGGGCTGTGGCATGAACGCCAAGACCACTTCCATGCAGCTGAGTCAGGCCCTGGCCCTGAGCTGGCTGAGCCAGGCACGAGGCGTGAATCTGTCGCCTGCGGTGATTGACCGTGTGCACACCGACAGCCGCAGCCTGCAAGTGGGCGACTTGTTTGTGGCCTTGCGCGGAGAGCGCTTTGACGGCAACCAGTTCATCGCCCAGGCCAAGGCGCAAGGCGCTGTGGCCGTGGTGTGCGAGGCCTCTGGCGAGGCGCATGCGGTGGCAAACGGTTTGCCCGCTTTGGTGGTGCCCGATGCCCGCATCGCTTTGGGTGAGCTGGCCACTGGCTGGCGTGCACAGTTCAATCTGCCCGTGATTGCCGTGACCGGCAGCAACGGCAAAACCACCGTGACGCAGATGATCGCATCCATCCTGCGCGCCCATGCAGGCCAGGCGGCCTTGTCTACCCAGGGCAACCTGAACAACGACATCGGTGTGCCGCTGACCTTGTTCAACCTGCGCGCTCACCACCGCATCGCCGTGGTTGAGCTGGGCATGAACCATCCCGGTGAAATTGCCTACTTGTCCCGCCTGGCCCAACCCACGGTGGCCTTGGTCAACAACGCCCAGCGCGAGCACCAGGAATTCATGGGCACGGTTGAGGCCGTGGCGCAGGAAAATGGCGCTGTGTTGCAGGCCTTGCCCGCTGGTGGTGTGGCCGTGTTTCCGGCAGACGACACATTCACGCACCAGTGGATGGACATGTCCGGCCCGCGCATGCAACGCACCTTTGCCCTGGGGGCCAACGACAGCCCAGCGGATGTTCGGGCCGCTGTGGTGGTCTGGCAATCGGGTGCCTGGCAGTTCACACTCAAAACCGCCGATGGCACTGCGCCCGTGCGTTTGCACATTGCAGGTCGCCACAACGTGAAAAATGCCTTGGCTGCCAGTGCCTGTGCACTCGCCGCCGGTGTGCCTTTGGCGGCAGTGGCCCAGGGACTGCAAGCGTTCGAGCCGGTCAAGGGGCGTTCGCGTGCCCTGGTGGTGTCCACACAGACGGCCGACATCACCTTGGTCGACGACACCTACAACGCCAACCCCGACTCCGTGCGCGCCGCGATCGATGTGCTGGCCGAGTTGCCTGCGCCGCGTTTGCTGGTGCTGGGCGACATGGGGGAAGTGGGCAACCAAGGCCCCGAGTTCCACGCCGAAGTCGGAGCGTACGCCGCCGAGCGGGGCATTGACGCGCTCTACACCTTGGGTGATTTGTGCGTGCATGCGGCCGAGTCCTTTGGCGCGGCCAGACATTTCAAGGACATGGACAGTTTGCTTGAAGCGGTGACGCACAAACTGACCAGTTTTCAGAGCGTGGTCGTCAAAGGGTCGCGTTTCATGAAGATGGAGCGCGTGGTCGACGCCTTGCTGCAATGCGGTCCGCAAAACAACAAAAAATGGGAGGCGCATGCTGCTTAGTCTGGCCCAATGGTTGCAAAGTCTGTCCCCTGAATGGGGCTTTTTGCGTGTTTTCCAATACATCACTTTCCGTGCGGTGATGGCTGCGATGACCGCGTTGCTCATCGGTCTGGCCGCTGGCCCCTGGGTCATCCGTCGCCTGACCTCGCTCAAGATCGGTCAGCCTATTCGTGGCTATGCCATGGCCTCGCACCTGTCCAAAAGCGGTACGCCCACCATGGGGGGCGTGCTCATCCTCTTGTCAATCGCCATCTCCACCTTGCTGTGGTTTGACCTGTCCAACCGGTTTGTCTGGATCGTGTTGATCGTGACCTTGGGCTTTGGTGCCATTGGCTGGGTGGACGACTGGCGCAAGGTGGTCAACAAAGACCCCGAAGGCATGCGTTCGCGCGAAAAGTATTTCTGGCAATCCGTCATCGGTTTGTTGGCCGCTTTGTATCTGGTGTTCAGCATTTCGGAAGTGTCGAACTTGCGCGTGCTGGACCTGTTTGGCCAGTGGGTCATGTCGGGCTTTGATGTGAACCTGCCGCCCAAGGCGGGCCTGCAGGTGCCGTTTTTCAAGGAAATCAATTACCCGCTGGGCGTGTTGGGCTTTGTGGTCTTGACCTATCTGGTCATCGTGGGGTCCAGCAACGCGGTCAACCTGACCGATGGCCTGGATGGTCTGGCCATCATGCCGGTGGTCATGGTGGGCTCGGCGCTGGGCGTGTTTGCCTATGTGACGGGCAGTTCGGTTTACTCTAAGTACCTGTTCTTCCCGCACATTCCGGGTTCGGGCGAGTTGCTGATTTTCTGCGCTGCCATGGCGGGCGCGGGCCTGGCATTCTTGTGGTTCAACACGCACCCTGCCCAGGTGTTCATGGGTGACGTGGGGGCGCTGGCGCTGGGTGCGGCACTGGGCACCATCGCGGTCATCGTTCGAGCCGAAATCGTGCTGGCCATCATGGGCGGCATCTTCGTGGTTGAAGCCCTGTCGGTGATGGCGCAGGTCACCTACTTCAAGTACACCAAGAAAAAATACGGTGAAGGCCGCCGAATCCTGAAGATGGCACCCTTGCACCACCATTTTGAAAAGAGCGGCTGGAAGGAAACGCAAGTGGTCGTGCGTTTCTGGATCATCACCATGCTGCTGTGTCTGGTCGGCCTGTCGACCCTGAAGCTGAGGTAAACCATGCAGCTCCAAGGTCAACACGTTCTGATTCTCGGTTTGGGTGCATCGGGCCTGGCGATGGCCCGTTGGTGCGCGCATGCCGGAGCGCACGTGACTGTGGCCGACACCCGTGACACGCCGCCCCAGCTGACGACCCTGCAGGCACAGTGGCCTGCTGTGCGTTTTGTGTCGGGGCCATTGGTGGCCAGTTTGGTCGAAGGCACATCGGTGCGTGCGGTGTTTCGCAGCCCGGGCCTCGCGCCAGAAGTCGTGGCCCCTGTGGTCAACGCAGCCCAAGCCGTGGGTCTGTGGCAAGGGGGCGAACTCAGTTTGTTCGCGGCGGGTTTGCAGGATTTGAAAGAACGCTTTGGCTACGCCCCGCAGGTGCTGGCGGTCACCGGCACCAATGGCAAGACCACGGTCACCTCGCTCACCGGACAGCTGGTGGCGCGTGCGGGCAAAACCGTGAAGGTGGCTGGCAACATTGGCCCCACATTGCTGGACACGCTGACACAAGCCATGGCGCAAGCCGAAGAACAAGTGGCACAGGAAGCGGCTGAAAAAGAAGCTGAGCGGGCCGCCGAGGCACCTGCTGATTCAGATGTGACGCATCCTGCGCACGAGCTGGATGCGGCTGTGCTCAGCCCGATGGACACAGGGCTCAACGACTCAGCGCCCAACGACTCAGAGCCAGCCAGCGAAGCTGCTGACCCAGATGGCGATGACATGATCCATGACGACGAGGCCGAGCTGACGCTGATCGAGCCGGTTGCCGCCGCTACTGTTCATCCCATGGCGCAGGCCCTGCCACAAGTCTGGGTGCTGGAGTTGTCGAGTTTCCAGCTCGACAGCAGCGAGGGCTTTGAGCCCACGGCCGCCACCGTGCTGAACATTTCGCAAGACCACTTGGACTGGCATGGCTCGATGGCCGCGTATGCCGCTGCGAAGGCCCGCATTTTTGGCAGCCAGGCCTTGATGGTGCTCAACCGCGAAGACCCGCAGGTCATGGCCATGCGCCCGGCCCCTGTCCGGGTGAAGTTGCAAAAGCCCGTGGAGCGTGCCTGCCTGCTTTTTGGTGGCGACATGCCCCAGCGACCAGGTGATTTCGGCATCGAAGTCACGAACGGCATGACCTGGCTGGTGCGTGCGCTGGAGGCTGATGAAACCCGCCGCCGTCGCAAAGACGAAGCCGAGGAACTGCACATCCAAAGGCTCATGCCTGCCGATGCCCTGCGCATTCGCGGTCGCCACAACGCCGTCAATGCACTGGCTGCTTTGGCTCTGGCCAGCAGCGCCGGTTGTGCGCTCGGACCCATGCTGTATGGCCTGCGTGAATACCGTGGCGAGCCGCACCGCGTTGAGCCGGTGGCCATCGTGAATGAGGTGGAGTACTTTGATGACAGCAAAGGCACCAATGTGGGGGCCACGGTGGCCGCTTTGCAAGGTCTGGGTGCTGAACGTCGTGTGGTGGTGATTCTGGGTGGTGATGGCAAGGGACAGGACTTTGGCCCACTGGCAGAGCCCGTGCAGCGGTATGTGCGGGCTGTGGTGTTGATCGGCCGTGATGCATCACGCATCCGCGAGGTTTTGCAAGACCTGGGCGTGCCGCTTTGGGATGCTGCGGACATGCACGCTGCCGTCTCGCAAGCGGCGAGAGTGGCCCAAAGTGGTGACGCGGTGTTGATGTCGCCTGCGTGTGCCAGTCTTGACATGTTCGACAACTATGGCCACCGGGCCCAAGTCTTCTGTCAGGCCGTGGCGGCTTTGGCCGATGCTGCAGGGTTTGTCACGGAGGGGGGCTTGTGAGCGAAGCGCTGACTTTCTCCCAACACATGCAAGTCGCCATGTCCCGCGTCGGTGCGTTTTTTGGTGGCGCAGGCGGGTTGCCCGGTGGTGCTCAGGGCTTGCCTGTCAATCTGGGGGGGTATGAGTTCGTCCGCCATCCTTCTGATGCTTCGGCGCGTTTGCAAGGGGTTGACCAGGCTTTGGTCTGGGTGGTGGTGGCCTTGCTGATGTGGGGCATGGTCATGGTGTACTCGGCATCGATTGCCATGCCGGACAACCCCAGGTTTTCACGTTACACGCACACGCACTTCCTGACGCGTCATGTGTTGTCGATCGTCGTGGGGTGCATTGCGGCTTTGCTGGCCTTTCAGGTGCGCATGGAGACCTGGGAAAAGGTGGCACGGCCCCTGTTTGTCTTTGCCCTGATCTTGTTGGCCCTGGTGCTTGTGCCCTTCATTGGCAAGGGTGTCAACGGCGCAAGGCGTTGGATTGCGCTGGGGGTGATGAATTTCCAGCCCTCGGAATTGGCCAAACTGGCCACCATCATTTATGCCGCTGATTACATGGTGCGCAAGATGGAAGTGAAGGAAAAGTTCTTCCGGGCCGTGTGGCCCATGGGGGCTGCGGTGGCGCTGGCGGGTGTGTTTCTGTTGGCCGAGCCGGACATGGGCGCATTTTTGGTGATTGCCATCATCGCCATGGGCATTTTGTTCTTGGGGGGCGTCAATGCCCGCATGTTCTTTCTGATTTTCGGCGTGTTGGTGGGGGCCTTTGTGCTGATGATTGCCGCTTCGCCATGGCGGCGTGAGCGAATTTTTGCCTACCTCGATCCGTTCAGTGCCGAGCATGCTTTGGGCAAAGGGTATCAGTTGTCGCATTCCCTGATCGCCATTGGTCGTGGCGAGGTCTGGGGCGTGGGCTTGGGAGGCAGTGTGGAAAAGTTGCACTGGTTGCCCGAAGCCCACACCGATTTTCTGCTGGCGGTGATTGGTGAGGAATTCGGTTTGGTCGGGGTGTCGCTGGTGATTTTCCTTTTCTTGTGGCTGAGCCGACGCATCATGGTGATCGGTCGCCAGTCGATCGCGCTGGACAAAGTATTCTCCGGGCTGGTGGCCCAGGGTGTGGGCATCTGGATCGGTTTTCAGGCCTTCATCAACATGGGTGTGAATCTGGGGGCCTTGCCCACCAAGGGCTTGACCTTGCCCCTGATGAGTTATGGCGGATCGGCCATCGTGCTGAACCTGATTGCCATCGCCATCGTGTTGCGCATCGATTCAGAAAACAAACAGATGATGCGTGGGGGCCGATCATGACAGACAAGATCAAAACCGCCCTCGTGATGGCCGGTGGCACTGGCGGGCACATTTTTCCGGGCTTGGCTGTGGCTGAAGCTCTGCGTGAAGCTGGCTGGCGCGTGCATTGGCTGGGTGCACCTGGCAGCATGGAGCAAGAACTGGTGCCTGCACGTGGCTTCGCGTTTGAACCGGTTGATTTCGCAGGCGTGCGTGGCAAAAGCCTGAAGACTTTGCTGGTGTTGCCGCTGCGCTTGCTGCGCGCATTTTGGCAAAGCCTGCAGGTGGTGCGACGCGTGCAGCCCGATGTGGTGCTGGGCTTGGGGGGGTACATCACTTTTCCCGGCGGCATGATGGCCGTCTTGTGGGGCAAGCCCTTGGTGCTGCATGAGCAAAACTCGGTGGCGGGTTTGGCCAACAAGGTGCTGGCCGCCATGGCCGATCGGGTGTTTACCGCTTTTCCGGGCGTCTTTCGGACCGGGCAATGGGTCGGCAACCCCCTGCGTCGCGCATTCACGCAGCAAGATGTGCCTGCTGTCCGGTTCGCTGGACGCAGCGGACCGCTGCGCCTGTTGGTGGTGGGCGGCAGCTTGGGCGCCAAAGCGCTGAACGACATCGTGCCGCAGGCATTGGCTTTGATGCCTGTGGGAATCCGCCCGGTGGTGATCCACCAAAGTGGGGCCAAACAAATTGAAGCCTTGCGCGACAACTACGCAGCAGCTGGTGTGCAAGCCGAACTGACACCGTTCATCGACGACACGGCCAGTGCGTTTGCTCAAGCCGATGTGGTGATCTGTCGTGCCGGGGCCAGCACAGTGACCGAGTTGGCTGCGGTGGGGGTGGCTGCCTTGTTTGTGCCATTCCCGTTTGCGGTGGATGACCATCAAACCACCAATGCACGCTTTCTGGTGGCTAAGGGTGGCGGCTGGTTGGTCCCGCAGGCGGAATTGACCGCGCAGAACCTGGCGGATCGGCTGACTACCTTGAGCCGTGAAGCCCTGCTGGAGGTGGCGCAAAAGGCTTATGAACAGAAAAAAACAAATGCGACCAGGGAGGTTGTGATGGCTTGTGAGGAGTTGGCAGCATGAAACACGCCATCCGGAAAATTCATTTCATCGGTGTGGGCGGCTCGGGCATGAGCGGCATTGCCGAAGTGTTGCTGAATCTGGGATACCAAATTTCAGGCTCAGATTTGTCCGACAGTGCCACATTGCGACGTCTGGCCGATTTGGGCATCGAGACCCATGTGGGCCACAGCGCGGACAACGTCAAGGACGCCGATGCAGTGGTCACCTCGACCGCTGTGAAAGCGGACAACCCCGAGGTGTTGGCGGCGCGTGCGCGTCACATACCCATCGTGCCGCGTGCCGTGATGCTGGCTGAACTCATGCGCATGAAGCAAGGTGTGGCCATTGCCGGCACGCATGGCAAAACCACCACCACCAGTTTGGTAGCCAGCGTGTTGGCCGAGGCCGGGTTGGACCCGACGTTTGTGATCGGGGGGCGTCTGAACAGCGCCGGAGCCAATGCCAAATTGGGCACGGGGGACTACATCGTGGTGGAAGCCGACGAGTCGGATGCTTCGTTTTTGAACTTGCTACCAGTGATGGCGGTGGTGACCAACATCGACGCCGACCACATGGAAACCTATGGCCACGATCTTGCCAAACTCAAGGCAGCGTTTCTGGAGTTTTTGCACCGCATGCCCTTTTATGGCACGGCCATCGTGTGCGCCGACGATCCCGGTGTGTTGTCCATCGTGGACGACATCGCCAGGCCAGTCACCACCTATGGCATGAACGAGGGTGCTCAGGTGCGAGCCGTGGATGTTCGGGCTGAAAACGGCCAGATGCATTTCGTGGTTCAACGGCGCAATGGCGTGACCTTGCCCGATTTGCCGGTGGTGTTGAATTTGCCTGGCGAGCACAACGTGCTCAATGCCCTGGCGGCGATTGCTGTGGCTGTGGAACTGGGCGTCAACGATGCAGCGGTGCAAAGTGCGCTGTCCCACTTCAAGGGTGTCGGAAGGCGTTTTCAACGCTACGGCGATGTGTCCACGGCGGATGGCCAAGGCCGGTTCACCGTCATTGACGACTACGGCCACCACCCGGTCGAAATGGCCGCCACGTTGGCTGCAGCACGCGGTGCTTTCCCGGGGCGACGCCTGGTGCTGGCATTTCAGCCACACCGCTACAGCCGCACCCGCGACTGCTTTGAAGATTTTGTGAAAGTCATCGGCCAAGGCTGTGACAGTGTCTTACTGGCCGAGGTGTACGCGGCTGGTGAAGCGCCAATTGTGGCGGCCGATGGGCGTTCATTGGCGCGTGCCCTGCGTGTAGCGGGCAAGGTAGAACCGGTGTTTGTGGATCAGATCGCAGACATGCCGCAGGCCGTGATGAACAACGCGCGTGATGGCGATGTGCTCATTTGCATGGGCGCGGGCTCTATTGGCGGCATCCCCGCACAAGTGGTCGCGCGGGCAGGGCTGGTGCAGACCACGGGGGTCTTGGCATGACCAGCGCTACAGCCACAAGCCTGTCGTCAAAGATGGCGCATCTGGGCAAGGTCGCAGTCCTGATGGGCGGACGTTCTGCAGAGCGCGAAGTTTCCCTGATGTCGGGGCAGGGCGTACTCAAGGCCTTGCTGGACATGGGGGTGGACGCGCATGCCTTTGATCCTGCTGAACGTGATTTGAGTGAACTCAAGCGCGAGGGGTATGACCGCTGTTTCATCGCCTTGCATGGTCGGTATGGTGAAGACGGTACGGTGCAAGGCGCACTCGAACTGTTGGGCATCCCCTACACCGGCTCGGGTGTGATGGCGTCCAGTGTGGCCATGGACAAAGTCATGACCAAGCGCATCTGGCTCGCGGAAGGTTTGCCAACCCCGCGCCATGTGCTGGTGCACCCTTCACAAACGGGACCGGAATTGGTGCGCAGCTTGATTGCCGAACTGGGCTTGCCCATGATCGTCAAGCCCGCGCGCGAAGGGTCATCCATCGGGGTCAGCAAGGTTGTGCATGCACAAGACTTGCCAGCCGCCTTGGCAGCGGCCGGTGCATGTGACCAGGACATTTTGTGTGAGCAGTGCATCGTGGGCGATGAAGTGACCTGCCCAGTCCTGGGTGCCGCAGCGACCGCGCGCGCCTTGCCGATGATTCGCATCGTGGCCCCCGAAGGCAATTACGACTACCAGAATAAATATTTCACCGACGTCACCCAATACCTGGTGCCCAGCGGCTTGTCTGCAGAAGAAGAACAGGCCATCAACGCGTTGGTGGTCAAGGCGTATCAGGTGCTGGGCTGCAGAGGGTGGGGTCGCATTGATGTGATGATCGATGCCGCCACACGACAGCCCTATTTGCTGGAAATCAACACCTCACCCGGCATGACCGGACACTCGCTGGTGCCCATGTCCGCGCGCGCGGACGGCCTGAGTTATGAAGATTTGTGTTGCCATTTGCTGGCTGATGCCGCTTTGGATTACCAGAAGGTGCCTGGATGAAAAACGCCATGCCCGTCCCTGCCGACATCAGGCTCATGAACCTGGCCTCAGCTTTGCTGATGCTGGCATTCATGCTGCTCGCTTTCGGCAGCTGGGCCTGGTGGTTGCTGCGACATCCGGCGTTTGCATTGCAAGCCATTGCTGTGCAAGGCGAAGTGTCGCGCAACAACGAGTTGACTTTGCGCACCCATGTGATGCCCCAATTGCAGGGCAACTTTTTCACCATCGATTTGGATCAAACCCGAGAGGCCTTTGAGGCCGTGCCTTGGGTGCGTACCGCTGTGGTGCACCGTGAATTCCCAAACCGTCTGAGGGCAGTATTGCAGGAGCACCACCCCGTGGCACTTTGGGGTGAGGAAGGTGCCAACACGATGGTCAACCAACAGGGCCAGGTGTTCGAGGCCAATGTGGACGACATCGATGTTGAAAGGCTGCCTCGCATGAAAGGCGCTGTGGCCGAGTCGCTCACGGTGACCAGCATGTACCGGGCACTGAGCCCGCGATTTGCGGCAATGGACATGGACATTGACTTGATCGAATTGACACCCCGAGGCAGTTGGCGTGTCTGGACACAAAGTGGGGCAAGGATCGAATTGGGTCGTGGCTCCGCCACAGATTTGACTGAAAGGCTGAATATGTTTTTCAAAACCCTTTCACAAGTGACATCGCGCTATGGGCGAACAGCGACGGTGTTGGCCGGTGCTGATTTACGACACAAGGATGGCTATGCCTTGCGTTTGCATGGTGTGAGCACGGTGGAATCGGATACCAAGAAGAAGCCTTGAATGATCAAGGCACAGGAATCAAACGGAAACGGTGGTTGAAATGGCAAAAGAGTACAAAGACCTGGTCATCGGTTTGGACATTGGTACATCCAAGGTCATGGCTGTGGTGGCTGAGGTGTTGCCCGATGGCCAGCTGAAGATCGCAGGTTTGGGCATTGCTCCGGGCAATGGGCTCAAGCGTGGGGTGGTGGTCAACATCGACGCCACGGTTCAAAGCATCCAGCAAGCACTGAAAGAAGCGGAGTTGATGGCCGATTGCAAAATCACCCGCGTCAACTGTGGCATCACCGGGAGCCACATTCGGGGGCTCAACTCCAGCGGCATGGTGGCCATCAAGGACAAAGAGGTGACACAGGCCGATGTGGGTCGTGTGATGGAAACGGCTCGGGCCATCAACATTTCGAGCGACCAGCGTTTGTTGCTGGTGGCACCGCAGGAGTTCGTGATCGACGGGCAAGAAGTCAAAGAGCCCATTGGCATGAGCGGCATGCGCCTGGAGGCCAAGGTGCACATCGTGACCGGCGCGCAAAGTGCCGCCGAGAACATCATCAAATGCGTGCGCCGATGCGGCCTCGAAGTCGATCAGTTGCTGCTCAATCCGCAATCGTCCAGCTTGGCCGTGTTGTCAGAAGACGAGCGCGAATTGGGCGTGGTGTGTGTGGACATTGGTGCCGGCACGACCGATGTGGCGATTTTTGCCAATGGCTCCATTCGCCACACGGCGGTGATCCCGATTGCAGGTGACCTGATCACCAGTGACATCGCCATGGCCTTGCGCACACCCACCAAAGATGCGGAAGACATCAAGGTTGAAAGCGGTTATGCCAAGCAATTGCTGGCCGACCCGGATGCACAGGTAGAAGTGCCGGGCTTGGGTGACCGTGGTCCTCGCATGCTGAGCAAGCAGGCACTGGCCGGCGTGATTGAACCGCGTATCGAGGAAATCTTCTCGCTGGTGCACCAGGTCATCCGTGAGTCGGGTTATGAAGAAGTTTTGTCCTCGGGCATCGTTTTGACCGGTGGCAGCGCCGTGATGCCCGGCATGATCGAGTTGGGTGAAGACATTTTTCTCAAGCCGGTGCGCCGGGGCTTGCCGAAATACGCTGGTGGGCTGGCCGACATGGTCAGCCAGCCCCGAGCAGCCACTGTGATGGGTTTGCTTGAAGAAGCACGCCTGGCGCGGCTGCGTGGTTACAAGGTCACACAAAAGAAGAGTTCAGTGAACAACGCTTTTGGTCGATTCAAAGATTTCATAGTGGGGAACTTCTGATGAACTGGAAAAAACGATTTCAGGCACGCAGCAGCCCGCCGACATCGAGACCCATTCGATGTTGATCCACAAACAGATTCGAAAATCAAGCCATACAGGTAACTGCAAATATTCAGATTGAGGAAGAAAACCATGACCATCGAAATGATCCAAACAGAAGAATTTAACCAAGGCACGCAGATCAAGGTGATTGGCGTGGGCGGCGGCGGCGGCAATGCCGTGGAGCACATGATTGAACGACAGGTTCAAGGTGTTGAATTCATTTGCGCCAACACCGACGCACAAGCGCTGGCCCGCAGCGCGGCGCACCGCTTCGTTCAACTGGGCCAAACCGGTCTGGGTGCAGGCAGCAAGCCCGACAAAGGCCGTGAAGCCGCAGCGGCCGCAGAGTCGGACATCCGTTCGGCCATTGAAGGCGCACACATGCTGTTCATCACGGCAGGCATGGGCGGTGGCACGGGCACAGGGGCTGCCCCGGTCATTGCACGCATCGCCAAAGAGATGGGCATCCTCACCGTCGGTGTGGTGACCAAGCCTTTCGACTTTGAAGGCAAGCGCCGCATGGCCAATGCCGACGAAGGCATGAAGGAGCTGGAGGCCAATGTGGACTCGCTGATTGTGGTTCTGAACGAAAAACTGCTCGAACTGCCCGGTGGCGAGGACATGACGCAAGATGAGGCGTTCTCACATGCCAATGACGTGCTGAAAAATGCCGTGGGTGGTATTGCAGAAATCATCAATGTGCCAGGTCATGTGAACGTCGACTTCGAAGACGTTCGGACTGTGATGGGCGAACCTGGCAAAGCCATGATGGGCACTGCCGTGGCCAGCGGCCCCGACCGTGCCCGCATTGCTGCCGAGCAAGCCGTGGCCTGTCCGTTGCTCGAAGGTGTCGATCTCAAAGGCGCTCGCGGGGTGCTCGTCCTGATCAGTGCGGCCAAGGGTTCGCTGAAACTCTCTGAGTCTCGTCAAGCCATGAACACCATCCGTGCCTGCGCTTCGGAAGAAGCCCATGTGATTTACGGTACCGCTTATGACGAAAGTCTGGGCGAGCAAATCCGCGTGACTGTTGTGGCCACGGGTCTAACCAAGGCCGGTATGGTGCGCCCCGAGCTCAAGGTGTTGCGCACGGGCACCGACAATGCGCCTTTCATGATGGGCGGGCATGATGCCGTGTCGGCCCCTATGAACTCGACGGTGGCCATGGGTGCCAGTGGCATGAACACACCGGCCGTCTGGCGCAGCAGCCGCACTCACGCCGCCGCGCGCGTGGACGGCATGGCCAATGCGGGCATGGACGACATCGAAATTCCGGCCTTCTTGCGAAAGCAAGCCGACTGAGCGGCACTGCCGGATTTCAGACCCGACGAAGGGGCCAAACGGGCAAGTGCCTGTTTGGCCCCTTTTTTCATGAGGGGTGTCGACCACGTGGCGCTGCTCGGTGCGGGTGACGAACGCTGCGGGATGGTCTTAATACCTTGTCAGCAACATAGAAACCCGAGCGAATTAAAATGCCCCAATGCTTGCCCAACGCACCCTTAAAACCTTGACCCAGGCCGTCGGCGTGGGTCTGCACAGCGGCCAGCGTGTCGAACTGACTCTGCGTCCGGCACCCGTCAACACCGGCATCGTGTTTCGCCGTGTGGACTTGCCTGAGCCGGTGGACATTCCTGTGCGGGCCGAGTCGGTGACCGACACCCGTCTGGCCTCGACCATCTCGGTCGGGCAAGCCAAGGTCTTCACCGTGGAGCACCTGATGTCGGCCTGTGCGGGTCTGGGCATTGACAACCTGTATGTGGACATCACGGCCGAAGAGGTGCCGATCCTGGACGGCTCGGCCTCATCGTTTGTGTTCTTGCTGCAAAGCGCAGGTATCGTCGAGCAAAAGGCCGCCAAGCAGTTTTTGCGGGTGCTCAAGCCAGTCCAGGTCAGCGAGGGCGAGGGCGACCACACCAAGTGGGCCAGGCTGGAGCCTTACCACGGCTACAAGCTGAGTTTCGAGATCGATTTCCGACACCCTGCAGTGGACTCCACTGGGCAACAGGTGGTGTTTGACATGTCCGAAGGCGTCTACTCCAGAGACATCGCCAGGGCCCGCACCTTTGGTTTCACCAAAGACGTAGAGATGATGCGCGCCAATGGCCTGGCATTGGGTGGCGGTCTGGACAACGCCATCGTCATGGACGATTACAAGGTGCTCAATGCCGACGGCCTGCGTTACGACGACGAATTCGTCAAACACAAAATCCTCGACGCCATGGGGGACCTGTACATCGTCGGCAAGCCCTTGCTGGCCGCCTACAGCGCTTTCCGCTCAGGCCACGCCATGAACAACCTTTTGCTGCGTGAACTCCTGTCGCAGCCCGATGCGTACGAAGTGGTCAGTTTCGACAAGTCGAGCCAGGCCCCCAAGGGATTTGCGGCTTTGCAGCCAGCCTGGTGAGCTTGGCAGCTGTCGCGCTGTGCGGCGGTCGTGGCCGCACCAGGCGTTTTAGATGGTCTGCTTGTGGGATGGCTGCAGCACACAGGCGATCGAAGCCATCATCAGCGCCACAGCAGTCCCAACAGGGGGTGAGCACAACGAGAATCGTCCACTGGCGGGAAGAAGGCGTATGTGTGAGGCGCATCTTGGGTGGGCTTTAAAATGCCGCCATGACCTTCCTTGACATGCTGCGCGCCGCTGAGCGCCAAAACGGCTCCATGCTCTGCGTGGGCCTGGACCCTGAACCCACCAAGTTCCCTGCGGGCATGAAGGGTGATGCCAACAAAATCTACGACTTTTGCGCCCGCATCGTAGATGCCACGGCCGACCTGGTCAGCAGCTTCAAACCCCAGATTGCCTACTTTGCCGCACACCGCGCCGAAGGCCAGCTTGAACGCCTGATGGAACACATGCGCCGTGTGGCCCCGCAGGTGCCCATCATCTTGGACGCCAAGCGTGGCGACATCGGGTCGACTGCCGAGCAATACGCCAAAGAAGCCTTTGAACGTTATGGTGCAGACGCGGTAACCCTGTCGCCTTTCATGGGCTGGGACTCGGTGGCCCCGTACCTGAAATACGAAGGCAAGGGCGCATTCCTGCTGTGCCGCACCTCCAACCCCGGCGGTGACGACCTGCAAAACCAGCGCCTGGCCTCGGTGGAAGGTCAGCCGCTGTTGTACGAGCATGTGGCGCGTCTGGCGCAAGGCCCCTGGAACCTGAACGGTCAATTGGGCCTGGTGGTGGGCGCGACCTATCCGACCGAGATCGAGCGCGTGCGCGAACTGGCCCCCACTGTGCCCCTGCTGATCCCCGGAGTGGGCGCACAAGGCGGTGACGCGGTCGCCACCGTCAAGGCCGGATGGCGTGCTAATGCCGACGGCTCCAGCGCAGGGGCCATCATCGTCAACTCGTCGCGTGCGGTGCTTTACGCATCAAGCGGAGAAGACTTTGAGCAAGCGGCCCGCAAAGTGGCGATGCAGACACGGGACATGCTGGAAGCGGCCAAGGGCTGAACCAGCAAGCGCCAACAGGAACAAGCCATGACTTTGAGTGTGGAACACCTCGACAGAAGGTGTGACACCTTAGAGTAAGCCCTGCTTGCGATTGAACAGCACCCCGAATCCACACATGGCGTGTTGTTTGACCTGTACCGCAACGCTGCCATCAAAAGCTTTGAGCTGTCGCTGGAAACGGCAGGTAAATTGTTGAGAAAAGCGCTCAAGGCGTTTGAGGCCTCACCACGCACCGTAGATGCCTGGGTGTTCAACGATGTGTTGCGTCACGCAGGCAAACATGGCGTCATGACCAGTGACGAGGTGGAACGCTGGCTGGCCTATCGCGCCAACCGCAACAGCACGGCGCATGACTACGGCGCGGGTTTCGCCAATGACACGCTGCAGCTGTTGCCTGCTTATTTGCACGACGTGCGCAATTTGGCGCTGGCCTTACAAAAGGTGTTTGATGCCAGCGCTTGATTTGGCTGCGCTCGACTTGTCTGAGCGCCACCGTCACATGCTGCAAACCTTGCTGACCCAACACACGCCAAAGGCACAAGTATGGGCTTATGGCAGCCGTGTCAGAGGCCAGTCCCACGAAGGCAGTGACCTGGACTTGGTTCTGCGCCACAGGGCAGATCTGAGCCTGGACGTGCCAGGTTGGGATGCGCTGAAACTTGCCCTGCAAGAGAGCGAGCTACCCATGTTGGTGGACGTGCATGTGTGGTCGCGCTTGCCACAGGCTTTCCACGCGAACATCGAAGCGGCCTACGTCGTCTTGCAGCCTTGATTTGAAACTGCAACAGGCGATTCAATGGGAGCCGCCGGGGTGCTTTGCAATGTATTGAGGCAAAGCAGAGTCAATACGCGTTTGCGAGCTATCGCCGCTGGCTTTGAAATGCGCAATCACTTCCGGCGACAGCCGGATGCCCACCCGAACCTTCGTCACATCGGCTTTGGGCTGACCGCGTGGCGACAACAAAGACTGCGCTCGTTCAGTGCTGAACAGTTGTGCGTGCCGTCCCATTCGCCGTCGCCATCTGTGCGGGGGCGTGGATTGAAACGAGGCCCTCGGTCTTGGTTCTGAAGCTATTGCTGGTCGCCCTCCGTGCGGGGGGCTCGGATTGAAACACGCTACCCTAGAACTTCACCCAGAAATTTTTTGTTCCCCTCGTGCGGGAGGCTGTACGGAGTTTTATGTAAACGGGTCTGGCATCAGTCTGAATCCGCCCCGGTATGTCTATGGACAGTTGTTCAAAGTTTCCATCTGCAATTTAAGATCGTGTGCCGCATGATGCACAAAAGAAAAAGGCCCGAAGGCCTTTCACTTAATTTGGGTCACCCCAAAAAAATTGCGAGCTTCCGTTGCCCCTGCTTGTTCGCAGACCTGCGTTCCTGCAGGCGGCTGGTCCGTTTACTCACTCGCTCTCGAACCGTCTACTATTGAGCTTAACAAATTGCAACGAGCCTAAGCCCTCTTGTTCGGTTGCGCAGGGTGAGCTTGGCGCTTGTATTCGGACCTGGTTTAAAGATCACCTCAAGAGTGTTTCAAAGCTTAGCCACCTTCTGCGCCTTGTAAACCAACTTGCGCGCCATGCTCCAGCGGTGCACTTCGCTCGGGCCGTCATAAATCCGGAAGGCGCGCATGTCCATGAAGATGCGCATCACAGGCGTGTCGGTCGTCACGCCCTGGCCGCCCAGAATTTGCACGCAGCGGTCCACCACGCGCCACTCGGCTTCGGAGCAGGCCACTTTGGCGCGGCTCGATTCAAAGCCGCCTTTTTGGCCTTGGTCCAGCAGCCAGGCCGTGTGCCAGATGTGCAGGCGGGCGGTGTGCAGGTCGATGTCGTTGTCGGCCAGCATGAAGCCCACACCTTCGTGTTCGGCCAGCGGTTTGCCAAAGGCATGGCGGCGACTGGCGTAGTCGAGCGCGATGTCGTGTGCGCGCCGCGCCTGCCCCAGCCAGCGCATGCAGTGCGTCAGGCGTGCCGGTGCCAAGCGCACTTGGGCATAGCGAAAGCCTTGGCCCACTTCGCCCAGCACATCGGTGTCGGGCACGCGCAGGTTGTCAAAGCGCAGCACGCCATGGCCACCGGTGAAGCAGTTGTCCATGGCGTCCATGCTGCGTTCCAGCTGGATTTCCGCTTTGTCCATGTCGGTCAAAAACATGGTGGCCGAGCCGTCTTCCATGCGGGCCATGATGATGGCGTAATCCGCGCCGTCGGCCCCGGTGATGAACCACTTGAGGCCGTTGATCACGTAGTCGTCGCCATCACGCACGGCGGTGGTTTTGAGCATCGATGGGTCTGCGCCCGCACCGGGGTCGGGTTCGGTCATGGCAAAGCATGAGCGGGTGAGGCCTGCCACCTGCGGACGCAGCCAGCGCTCTTTTTGCGCGGGCGTGGCCACTTCTTCCATGAGGTGGATGTTGCCTTCGTCAGGCGCGTGGATGTTGAGCGCGGTCGGCCCCAGGTTGGAGTAACCGGCTTCTTCAAACACCACCGCTTTGGCGATGTGGCTCAGGCCCAGGCCGCCCATCTCGACCGAGGCGTGCGGTGTCAGCAGACCCGCAGCGCGTGCGCGGTCCACCAATTCCCGGCGCAGATCTTCAGACGGGCCGTGCGGTCCGTGGCGCGGGTCGCCTTCGAGGGGGATCACCTGTTCAGCGATGAATTGCCGCGTGCGCTCGCGCAGGGCCTGCAATTCGGGGGCGATATCAAAATTCATGTGCTTCATCCGCGTGGTTGGCTTGTGGTTCTTTGCCGACGGCAAAGATGCAACATGAGCGGTAGTGTCCGAGCTTGGGCTTGTTTGGTCCTGTCAGCCGGGCGACTTGCTGTCACGCAGGGGTCATGTCGCCACGCCCACGGAGCGAACCTTTTTCACCCCCCGTTTCTCAAGGCGCGAGAGGGTGTGCAGCAGATGGCGCACATGTACGTACTTGCCGTGGACTCTGATGGGGTCCTTTTGAGACCGTATCAGGCGTGATGACGCGGTGATTGGGTGGTGCTTTCAAAAAATTGCGAATAGATTGACGTTGCTTTTCTAATTTTTAAACGCTTAATTTGCGTCATTAAGTGTTAAATTAAATTTTTCATTTATTTCACGAGGTGTATTTTGAAATCTTCAAAAGTAAAAGCATGGGCAGGCATTTTGGTGGGTCTGGGTTGCGCGGCCCATGTGGCCCAAGCGCAAGAGGTCTACGTGGGCGCGGGCTTGTTTGGTGTGCAGGTGGGTTATGCCTTTGCAGTCACGCCAAACGTGAATTTGCGGGGCGATTTTCTGACCATGGGCAGTCGCGAAAAGTCCTTCAACGAGTCTGGCACGGCTTATCAGGGCAAGATCAACTGGAGCCGCAAGGCTTTGTTGGCCGACTGGTTTCCTTCGGGCAGCAGCTTCCGTGTGACGGCCGGCGCGACCTTCAATGACGTGGGGTTTGACCTGTACGCCAATGGTGCCGGTCAAAAGGTGGACATCAATGGCCGGCAGCTGAGTTTGTCAGCCAATGACAGTTTGAACATTCAGGTCAAAATGCCCAGCACCACGCCCTACATCGGCATTGGTTTTGGTCACAAGCCGGGCAGCAAGGGCTGGGGCTTTCATTCGGACTTTGGCGCTTCCTTGGGCAAGTTCAAGGTCACTGAAACCCGCACCGGTGGGCTGGTCAACGGTGGTTCTTTGGGTGTGACCCAGAGCGATGTCGACAAGGAGTTGGCCGACGTGCGCGAAGGCGTGGCCAAGCTGAAATTTTTGCCTCAGCTGACCTTGGGTGTGTCGTATCATTTTTAAGATGATTTGATCCACGCATGGGCCTGCAGCCTCGGCGCAGGCCTTTTTTTTGAGGAGTCCCACTGTCCATGAAGCTCTATACCGCCCACCGCGCCCCCAGCCCTCGCCGGGTGTTGATGTTTCTGGTCGAGAAAAACATCACCGGCATCGAGATGGTCAACCTGGACCTCAACGGTGGCGAGCACCGCCAACCCGAATACCTGGCCAAGAGCCCGCTGGCCAAAGTGCCCGCGCTGGAGCTAGACGACGGCCGCGTGATCACCGAGACGCGGGCCATTTGCACCTTGCTGGAGGGCCGCTACCCCGAGCCCAACCTGATGGGTGTGGATGGCGACGAGCGAGGCTTCATCGAGATGGCCGACCGGCAGGTGGAGCTGTATTTGCTGGGCGGTATTGCCAACGCGATTCGCCACAGCCATCCGGGCTTGGCGGCTTTGGAGAAGCCGCAGTTTCCCGAGTTCGGCCGTTCACAGGCCGAGAAGGTGCGCGAGGTGGCGCGGGGTTTTGACCAGCGCCTGCAAGGCCAGCCCTGGATCGCGGGCGAGCGCTTCACCATCGCCGACATCACGGCGTTTTGTGCGCTGGAGTTTGCGCGGGGCCTGATGAAGTTTGTGCCCGGTGATGAGGGCATGAGTGCCCTGCAGGCCTGGCGCGGCCGCATGAACGATCGGCCGAGCGCCCGTGCCTGAAAGGTCGGGCTGACGCCCTTGACCCGTGCGGGGGCCAGCGTGGCAAAGCGCCCCGCCGAAGTTTTCACGCTGAGTTTTAGATCACGCCCTGGGCCAACATGGCGTCGGCCACTTTCACGAAACCGGCGATGTTCGCGCCGGCTATGTAGCTGACGCTGCCGTCGCTGCGTTGGCCGTACTTCAGGCAGGCGGCATGGATGTTTTGCATGATGCCCAACAGGCGGGCGTCCACCTCTTCACGGCTCCAGGACAGGCGCAGGGCGTTCTGGCTCATCTCCAGACCCGAAGTGGCCACGCCACCGGCGTTGCTGGCCTTGCCGGGTGCGTACAGCACGCCAGCAGCTTCAAAGGCCTTGGCCGCTTCGATGGTCGAGGGCATGTTGGCGCCTTCGGCCACGCAGACCACGCCGTTGGCGATCAGGGTCTTGGCGTCGTTCTCGTGAAGTTCGTTTTGGGTGGCGCAGGGCAGGGCCACATCGACCTTGACGTGCCAAGGCGTTTTGCCGGCTTCGAATCGGGCGCCGACCAGTTTGGCGTAATCGTTGACGCGGCCATAGTCCTGGTTTTTGACCTTCATCAGGATGCCGAGTTTTTCGGGGGTGAAGCCGTCTTCATCGACCACGGTGCCACTCGAATCGGACACGGTCACGACCTTGGCACCCAGTGCCATGGCTTTTTCGACCGCGTATTGCGCCACGTTGCCCGAGCCGGACACCGACACGCGCATGCCTTTGAAACTCTTGCCGCGGGTCTTGAGCATTTCGTCGGCAAAGTAGACGGTGCCGTAGCCAGTGGCTTCGGGGCGGATGAGCGAGCCGCCAAAGCTCAGGCCCTTGCCGGTGAATACGCTGGCGGCGCTGTTCGAGAGTTTTTTGTACATGCCGGCGATGAAGCCGACTTCGCGGCCACCCACACCGATGTCACCAGCCGGCACATCGGTGTCGGGGCCAACATGGCGGAACAGCTCGGAGGCGAAGGCTTGGCAAAAGCGCATGACTTCGCCTTTGCTCTTGCCTTTGGGGTCGAAGTCGGAGCCGCCTTTGCCACCGCCCATGGGCAGGGTGGTCAGCGCGTTCTTGAAGGTTTGCTCGAAAGCCAAAAACTTGAGCACCGACAGGTTGACCGAGGGGTGAAAACGCAGGCCGCCCTTGTAGGGGCCAATGGCCATGCTGTGCTGGATGCGGTAGCCCTTGTTGACTTGCACGCGGCCTTTGTCGTCCACCCAGGACACGCGGAACATGACCACGCGCTCGGGCTCGACCAAGCGTTCGAGCAGGGCTTGCTCAGCGTACTGGGGGTGCTGCTCGATGAAGGGCCACAGGCTTTCCATGACCTCGGTGACCGCCTGCATGAATTCGGGTTGACCGGGGTTGCGGTCGTTGACCGTGGCGAGAAACTGGGCCAGGCTGCCTGTTGTCATGGATGCTCCGTTTGAGTGCGTTTTTTGAAGGGAATATGAATTTTCCCACACTGAAATCCCTGTTTTTGAGCATAAATCACCTTTTTGGGGCAAATACACACAAGCTTGGGGATTGAATTGCATCAATTTGGTGCGATCTGGGCGTGCCTGGCGGCCCTCTGCGGCCCGCCAAGACGGGGCCGTATCAGCTGAACACGCCGCCGTATTCCTTGCGCAGGTCGTTCTTTTGAACCTTGCCCGTGCCGCCCACGGGCAGCGATTCGAGGAACACCACATCGTCGGGCACCCACCACTTGGCCACCTTGGTGGTGAGGAAGTCGAGGATCTCTTGCTTCTCCAGCGACTGCCCCGGCTTGCGCACGATGAACAGCAGCGGGCGCTCGTCCCATTTAGGGTGCTTGACGCCAATGACGGCGGCCATGGCCACCGCGGGGTGGCCGATGGCGGCGTTTTCCAGGTCGATCGAGCTGATCCACTCGCCGCCGGTCTTGATCACGTCTTTGGTGCGGTCGCGGATTTGCATGGTGCCGTGCGCGTCGATGGTGGCAATGTCTCCTGTGGGGAACCAGCCGTCCACCAGCGCGGTTTTTTCGGCCTTGAAGTAACGCTCCACGATCCACTGGCCGCGCACCATCAACTCGCCTTGCGATGTGCCGTCGCGGGGCAAGGTGACGCCGTTTTCATCAACGACCTTGATCTCGATGCCCGACACGGTTTTGCCTTGCCTGGCCACGATGGCGTGTTGCTCGGCGGCGGGTTTGAGGCGGTCGGTGCGGCTCAGGTTGCTCATGGTGGCCACGGCGGTGGTCTCGGTCATGCCCCAGCCGTGGCGCACTTCCACGCCGTAGGTGTCCATGAACTTGGCGATCAGTGCCATGGGCATGGCCGAGCCGCCCACACAGGTGCGCTTCATGTGGGCAAAGCGCAAGTTGTTTTGCTCAACGTGCTGGATCAACCCCATCCAGATGGTGGGCACACCTGCGCTGATGGTGACCTGCTCGGAGTCCATCAACTCAAACAAGCTGGGGCCGTCGAGCTTGGGGCCGGGCAAGACCAGCTTGGTGCCCGCCACCAGTGAGGCATAGGGGATGCACCAGGCGTTGATGTGGAACATGGGCACCACGGGCAGAACAGTCTCTTGCGTGGACAGGCCCAGCACATCGGGCATGCAAGCGGTGGTGGCATTCATCACGATGGCGCGTTGTGTGTACAGCACGCCCTTGGGGTTGCCCGTGGTGCCCGAGGTGTAGCAAAGCGCCGCGCCGGTTTGCTCGTCCAGCTCGGGCCAGTTGAAGCTGTCACTGTGCCCGGTGATCAGGCCTTCGTAATTCATCACGTTGGCCACCCCCTCGATGGCGGGCGTGTTGGCCGCATCGGCCAAGCAGACCCATGCGCGCACCTTGGGGCAATGCGCGGCAATGCCTTTGACCAGCGGCGCGAAGGTGGCGTCAAACAGCACCACCTCGTCTTCGGCGTGGTTGATCACATAGATCAGCTGCTGCGGGTGCAGACGCGGGTTGCAGGTGTGCATGACCATGCCGCTGCCTGAGACGGCGTAATACGCCTCCAAGTGGCGGTGGTTGTTCCAGGCGATCGAGCCAACCGCGCTGCCGGCCTTGAGGCCCATCTGTGCGAGGGCGTTGGCCAGCTGGCGTGCGCGCCTGGCCGCATCGGCGTAGGTGTAGCGGTGCAGCGGGCCGTGCGTTTCGCGCGAGACGATTTCTTGGTCACCGAACTGCGCAGCGCCGTGTTCGAGGATGCCCGAAACGAGCAGGGGGCGGTTCATCATGAGGCCGGGTTGGGGCATGGTTTGTCTCCAGAAAGTGGAAGGTTTTTGTAGGTCGGTGGCTTTAGCCCCGACGTGTGGATGGCGAAGGCATGTCGGGGCTAAAGCCACCGACCTACCTGATGGACAGCAGCGCCGCGTCAGGTGGTCTAAGGTCTGAAGTCTAGCTTGTGAAGATGTCCGTGGCACCCTCTTGAAAAGAGGGTGCTTTTGAAAACAGCGCTCAGATCACATAACCGCCGTTGGGGCTGATGACCTGACCCACCAGGTAATGGTCTTGCGCCGCCAAAAACACGGCCACATTGGCGTATTCCTCGGGACGCCCCAAACGCCCACTGGGCACCATTTGGTAGAGGCTGTTTTTTTGGGTTTCGGTCGCTGTGTCCAGGTAGGACTCGAACGGTGGCGTGAGCACGCCGCCGCAGGCGATGGCGTTGACATAGATGTTGGCCCCGGCCACATCCAGCGCCGTGGTTTGGGTCAGGCTGATCACCCCAGCCTTGGTGGCCGAATAGCCCGGGCTGTGCGTGCTGCCTGCACCCAGCCCGGCAATTGACGCGATGTTGATGATGCGGCCGGACTTTTGGGGCTGCATGAAGCGCAAGGCCGCACGGGTGCAATAAAACACGCCGTGCATGTTGACGGCCCACCACTTGAGCCAGTCTTCATCGGACAAAGAGGCGATGATGCCCAGCGCTTGGCGGGGCATGGGCGTGGTCATGTAGGCGTAGTGCAGGTTGCGCCGTTCGGTCTCGGCGGGCGAGCTGGGAATGCGTGCCGCGTTGTTGACCAGCACATCCACAGTGCCAAAGCGCTGGCCTGCGAGAGCAAACATGCGGTCCACGGCCGCGCTGTCGGAGACATCACATTCCAGCGCGAGGCAGTCGGCCCCCAAGGCTTGCACTGCGGCTTGCGTGGCGTGCAGGGCGTCTAGGTTCACATCGCAGATGACCAGTGATGCGCCCTGCCTGGCCATGGCTTGCGCGATGGTGCCGCCCAGGCCCAGTCCTGCCCCGGTGACCAGCACCACTTTGCCTTGCAGTTGCATGCTGTTTTACTCGGGCTTGTAGTTGACCGACTTGAGCATGGCGCCCACCGACTCGTAGTCTTCTTGCAGGCTTTTGGCCATTTGTTCAGGTGTGGGCGGGTTTTGGGTGTTCACGTTCAGGCCCACGGCCAACAGGCGGTCGCGCACGGCCGGTGTGGCCAGTGCCTTGAGGGCTTCTTCGCGGATGCGTTTTAACGCGGCATCGGGGTGGCCGGGCACAGCCCACAAGCCCAGCCATGCGGTACGGGTCATGTCCTTGAAGCCCAATTCGGCCATGGTGGGCACATCAGGCAAAGCATGCGAACGCTGTGGTGACGTGACGGCGAATGCGCGCAATTTCCCACCTTTGATGTTGGGCACCGAGGTGGGCAAGCCGTCAAACATGAACTGGACCGATCCGCCCATCACGTCTTGCAATGCGGGGGGTGAGCCTTTGTAGCCCACATGGTTCATGTCCAGGCCTGCCAGCTTGTTGAGTTGCAAACCCAGCACATGCGACAGGGTGCCTGGCGTGTAGGACGCAAAGTTGATCTTGCCCGGATTGGCTTTGACGTAAGCGATCATTTCCTTGAGGTCTTTGGGCGGCAGCGAGGCGTTGCCGACCAGCACCAGGCCGCTGCCTGCCAACTCCACCAAAGGCTTGAGGTCCTTGAAGGGGTCGTATTTGGGCTTGATGGAGTAAGGCAGCTCTGTCACCAGCGCGTTGACCGACAGCAGATAGGTGTGCCCGTCCTTGGGGGCGGACAGCATGGCGTCCATGGCGATGGCGCCGCCTGCACCAGGCTTGTTGTCCACCACCACCGGCTGGCCCATGCTCGTGGACATGGCGTTGCCCACCAGGCGGGCAATGATGTCCGCGGTGCCGCCTGCGGGCGCGCCGACCACGATCTTGATGGGGCGGTCGGACAGGGGGTCGGCCTGCACCCCGCAGGCCAGAGCGCCCAGGCCCAGGGTGAGTGCGAGCCAGGTACGGCGTGGCAGGGTCGAAGCGAGAAGTGGTTTGTTCATGAATGTCTCCTTGTCGAAATCGGTCAACTCAGACTGTACGGGCATGGCGCAGCGGTGTGCCGCGTTCGCCGGGCAAGCGGTTGGGGGCATAGCCCAAGCGCGCCAGGGTTTCGTCGGTGTCTTTGTAAAACTGGCCGATCTGGTAAATCTCGCGGGCTTCATCGCCGTTGGCAATGTCGCGGTTCAGCAGTCGCGCCTGCCTGACCATGTGCTCAACCTGTTGCACCGAAGTCATGCGTTCGCGGAGGGGGCCATTGAGGGTGTCTTCGATGCCGCAGCGCACATGCAAACCCAAGGCAATCGCCATGGCGGTCATGGGGTAGACATGGCGGTTCAGGGTTTCAAGGGTCAGCACAGCACCATCGGGCACACGGCGCACAAATTCCAGCATGTCGGCCGGGTTCAGTCCAGCCAAGCTGCCACCGATGGCGACGTAATTCAAAATCAGCGGGCCGCAGTAGTGCCCACGGCGGATCAGCCGCTCGACCGATTCGAGCTGGTGGACATGGCCCAGCATGAAGTGCGGCTGAATGCCCGCAGCCACCAGGCGGCGAATGTGTTCGCGGTGCCAGCTGGGGTTGGACGGCACGACCATGTCTTCATAAGCCGCCTGCAGTTGCGGGTTCTCGAAAGAGGTGCCGGTGAAGTCGCCGTCCATCATCAGGTCCATGATGTTCATCTGGCTGGTGTTCACGGCCACCGTGACCTGGTCCGGCTTGGGGTCCAGATCGGCCAGCATGTGCCGGGTGTCGTCTGACAGCCATTTGGCGGCCTGGCCGTCGTCTTCGGGGGCAAAAGAAATCGAGCCACCGACCTGCAGCACCATTTTGGGCACCGCCTCGCGCAGGCGGGCCAGCATCTCGTTGAACATCGACAGGCGCTTGCTGCCCTTGCCATCGGCCTCGCGCACATGCACATGCAGCACGGTGGCACCCGCGTTGTAGCAATCGACCGCTTTCTGGATTTGGTCATCCATCGTGACCGCGATGTCATCGCTGTCGCCGGGCACCCATTGGGGGCCATAAGGCGCGACCTGGATCACGAGTTTTTGCTGGTTTTCGGGCAAGAGGGAATCGTCAAGAAAATGCATGGGTGGGTGACCTTTTTAAAGATTCAGGTGGGGTTTGTGGTTTGACGGGCTGCGACTTCTTCAAGCAGGATGGGCGCTCCCATGCTCATGGTGTGAACGCCCAGCACCGAGGTCAACTGCAGTACGGCTGCGATTTCTTCCTTTGTCACGCCCAGCTCCAGGGCTTTTCGGATGTGTGTCCGCACGCCGGGGGCGTACATGTGAGTGCAGGATGCGTCTACGGCAATCGCAATCAACTCGAAAGTCTTGGGGTCGAGCATATGTTTGCCATGCAGCCCCATGTTCAAAAACTTTTCCATCCAGACCTTGTCGACCTCGGCGATCGGGTCCCAGTTGGGGTTCCAGTAGCCGTTGGCATGCAGAGCGTCGCTGATGGGTGTCGGAGATGAATCGGTAGAGTGGGGCGTGGACATGGGTGTGTGGCGTTTTGAAACTGCAGCCAGTATTCAAAAAACGGGGACAAGCCAATTGACAAAATGGGACATTAACTTACCATTTTGGGACTTTACGGGAATCCCCTATGTCCACCCTGATCCGCAGTGCCAGCTTGACCAATTTCACAGAAATTGCGCAGCAATGCGGCCTGGAGCCGCTGACGCTGGTGCGCGCCGTGGGTTTGCCTGCCAAATGCCTGAGCGATCCGGACTTGAAGATCGACACCAACGCGGTGGTGCGGCTGCTGGAGATGGCAGCCCGCGAAGCGGCAGAGCCCGCATTCGGCCTGCGCATGGGCGAGTCGCGCAGGTTGTCCAATCTGGGGCCTTTGGGCTTGCTGCTGCGCGACGAGCCCACTTTGCGCCATGCGCTCGATGCCATCGTTCGCCACATCCGTGTGCACAACGAAGCCCTGGTGATTCGGATCGAAGAAGCGGACACGCTGGTCCTGATTCGCGAGGAGTTCGCGATGGACCTTTCCGAATCACGGCGGCAGGCGGCGGAGTTGGCCATGGCCGTGACCTACCGCATCTTGAGCCTGTTCATGGGTGCAGCATGGCGGCCCCGCCTGGTTTGCTTCTCTCACGCAGCGCCCGCCAATCGCGCGACACACCACCGTGTGTTTGGCGACCAAGTGGCGTTCAACCACGAGTTCAATGGCTTGATGTGCAGCCAGTCAGACCTGGACCAGCCCAACCCCAGCGCCGACCCGGTGATGGCGCGCTATGCGCAGGAGTTGGTGGCATCCAAGGCGGTGGATGCGCCCTCTTTCACGCACCAGGTGCAACAACTGATTTTGCTTTTGCTGCCCTTGGGTCAGTGCACCGCCGACGTGGTGGCACAGCATCTCGGCTGCGATCGTCGCACCATCACGCGGCGACTCGCTGCCGAAGACAACGGCTTTCATCAGTTGGTCGATGACCACCGCCGCCGCATCGTGGGGCAGTACCTGCAAGACAAATCCAGACCGCTGGCGCAGGTGTCCAGCTTGTTGGGGTTTTCGGCACCGAGCGCATTCTCACGTTGGTACCGTGACCAGTTTGATGCCCGTGCGCGCGATGCTTGAGATTGTCTCGTTGATCTGCCACGCTGAAGTCTGGAATGCTTGCACCGTGACCCCGGTCAGCGGCTTTAGCCCCGACATGCAGCCTGTGCCTAGACCTTCATGTTGGGGCTAAAGCCACCGACCTGATTTAGACCAGCGCCGCGTACACCAGATCGCGGAACAAGGGCCGGTAGTAATCCCGCTGGTTGGGTGCCTGGATCATCAGCATGGCATACATGTCCAGCGCCGGGTCCACAAAGAAGGTGGTGCCCGCGATGCCACCCCAGTAATACAAGCCAACCGAGCCGGGCACGGGCGACACGCCCAGCTGGGTGCGCACCGCAAACCCGAGACCAAAGCCGTGACCCGGCGGCAGCAAAGTGCCGTCGGCTGGCATGCCGCCCAGGTGGTCGGCGGTCATGTAGTCCACCGTGTGGGGGCCGAGCAGGCGCACGCCGTTCAGCTCGCCCCGGTTGCGCAGGCACTGCAAAAAGCGGGTGTAGTCCATGGCCGTGGACATGAGGCCGCCGCCGCCGCCTTCCATGGCGGGCACATCGCGGGGTTCAAGCACCTTCATCGGCACGCCACCATCGGGGTCATGCGCAAAGGGCTCGGCAATGCAGTGATGCTGCTCGGGCGGCACGGCAAAGCCGGTGTCCACCATGCCCAGTGGGCCAAAAATCTCGGCTTGCAAAAATGCACCCAGGCCCTGCCCGCTGACCACCTCAACCAAGCGCCCCAGTACATCGGTGGCGCGGCTGTAGGCCCACACGCTGCCGGGCTGAAACTGCAAAGGCAGCGCCGCCAGCGTTTGCGAAAACTCGGCATTGGTCCGCTCGCGGGAGGCGATTTTCGCTTGGCCGTACTGCTGCTGCACGGGCGATGTGCCCAAAAATTCATAGGTCAGTCCCGCCGTGTGGCGGAGCAGGTCTTGCACCGTGGCTTCTTGCTTGACCGGTTCGAGCCCGTTGGCGGTCGCTACTTGCTGCTTGGCGTATTCAGGCAACCAGCGGCTGACCGGTTCGGAGAGTAGCAACTGGCCGCGCTCGACCAGCATCATCACCGCCACCGAAACCACCGGCTTGGTCATCGAATAGATGCGGAAAATGCTGTCGGTCTGCATGGGCGTGCCCTTGGCCGGGTCTTGCTGGCCCACGGCTTCGAACAAGGCGATCTGACCGCGCCGAGCAATCATGGCAACGGCACCGGGAAGTCGCCCACTGTCCACTTCGCGCCGCAGCACGTCCATCAGGCGCTGGGTGCGGTCAGGGCACAAGCCCACTTCAGCAGGGAGGGCATGGGCAAGAGGAGTGTGGTTGGTGGTCATTGAGGGGCTCCAGAACAAGGGTGTTTTGTACACCAGTGTTCGCTACGGGCTTATCACCCAAAGCACCCGAAAAGGTGAGCTGTGCAAACCGGGATGGGTCAAGCTACAATACTTGTCCAATATATTGAACAAGTATGAGCCATGCGAATCATCAGTTATTCCGAAGCACGTAACGGACTGAAGTCAGTGCTGGACGGCGTAGAAGACGATGCCGACATCACCATCATCACCCGCCGCGACGGCGGCGATGCGGTGGTGATGTCCATGGCGCACTACCAGAGCATGGCCGAAACCCTGCACCTGCTGTCCAGTCCGGCCAATGCAGCCCACTTGGCAGCATCCATTGCCGAGCACAAAGCCGGCAAAGCCAAACGACGCGAATTGCTCGCTTCATGAGCCGGGGGATTGCCTTCACCTCGCATGCATGGGCGGATTACCTGTACTGGCAAGGACAGGACAAAAAGACACTCAAGCGCATCAATCTGTTGATCGATGCCGCTCGGCGCGACCCCTTTGAAGGCATTGGCAAGCCCGAGCCCCTGCTGGGCAATCTGTCTGGCTATTGGTCCAGACGCATCGATGATGTACATCGGCTGGTCTATGCCGTGGACGATGTGGAGCTGACCGTGATTGCCTGTCGGGGGCATTACCAGTAAGCGACTCAACCGATCTGTGGGGGTGTGATGGCGGCCCTTTGATGCAGTTTCAGTCGAATGGCTTGCGCAGGCCGCAAAGTCACAGCCAGATCACCTTCGGGCCATGGTTCACCTTCAGGCCATTCCAATCGAAAACGCTGCATCAGCATGGCGCCGATCAAAGCCATTTCAAGCATGGCGAAGTGCTGACCGATGCAGACCCGTGGGCCCGTGCCAAAGGGCATCCATGCGCCGCGTGGGATGTCTGGTGCACCGGGCAAAAAGCGCTCTGGCTTGAATTCATCGGGTGACTCGAACCACCGTGCATCGCGCTGGATGACATAGGGCGTGAAGGCGATCAAATGGCCTTGGGGCACGGTCCACGGCCCGACTGTCACCTCCTGGGTTGTGCGTCGTGTCATCAAGACTGCGGCTGGCGGGTAAAGGCGCATGGCTTCTTTGAGGCTCGCTTGCAGCCAAGGCAGTTGCTGCAAAGTGGCCGGTGTTGGCGTCTCGCCTTGCAGCACCGCATCTATTTCGGCGTGGATGCGATCGGCCACTTCGGGGTGACGAGCGATCAGGCCGCTCCACCAGGTCATGGCGGTGGCCGTGGTTTCATGGCCGGCCTGAAACATCACCATGGTCTGGTCGTGCAGCTCTTGCGCGCTCAGACCTTGGTCTGGGTTCTCGGGGTCGCGGGCTTGTCGCAACATGGTCAGTAGCTCTTCACCACCGTGCTCGGTGGCTGGTGGTTGTGCCTGAATGTGTTGCTGGATCAATTGGTCCAGCGTTCGTTTGGCATGGCGCACTTTGCGCACCGATGGCAGAGGCATCCATAAGGGCCAGGAAAATGGTTTGAACAGTTCCGCGATGCCCGAATGGCTCAAAGTCTGTATGGCCTCTGAGATGGGACGGGCATCGGTGACGTGGTGAGCACCGAACAGCGCACGCAAAATCACATCGAGCGTCATGTCCGTCATGAGGGTGTCCATGTCCACGCTTAGCTCAGACGGGCTAAAGGCCAGTGTGTTCAGAGCGTCCGAGGTCGCTGATGCCATCAGTGCGGCATAGCCCGCCACCCGCTTGGGCGTGAAGCCGGGTTGCAGCATGCGGCGTTGGCGCTGCCACAGTGCGCCCTCGGTCACCAGCACACTTTGCCCCATAGAGACACTGAAAACATCGGTGGCGCGTTCCCAACGGATCAGTGCGTCGGCTTGGTCCACCAGCACTTCGCGCACCCATTCAGGGTGAAAGACGTGGGTGATGTGTTCGTTGAGAACCTGCACATGGGCCGCGTCCGGGAGTTGGCGCTGCAAGTCAGCCACAAAGCCCAGGTAGTCGGCTTTCATGGTGCGCAGGAGGTTCAGTCCCCACAGGGGGGCAGAAGGGCCGGGGGGTAATGCGTGCGAGGCTTGGGTTTGTGTGTTCATGGCGCGATCTTGCGTGTCGTACGGGTGCGGCGTCTTGAATCGAATCGACACTTTGGGTTTATCCGTTTGGCGTGGATGACCGCTTACCTATACTTTGGCCATGTTGTCTGTTCATGCTTCACCCCGGTTTTCGCCTGTCCGCCACTGGTTGCCGCCCTGGGGGCTGCATGCCTGTGTGCGAGCAGTGATGTGGCGCAGCACCGTGGGCATGGGTTTGACCGAATCGCAGCGCTGGGGGCATTACCCTGCAGGCCCCGTGTGCACCATCAGTTACCTGCTTCAGGGCAGCATCGACGTGCTGGCTGCAGGTGTGGGCCATGATGCCTTTTCTGCACGCCAGCCCGTGCCACGCATGTCTGTGATGGGGCCGCACAGTTTGCCCCGCAGCGCTTTTTATGGCCCAGAAGCAGAAGGCGTGATGCTCATTTTGTACCCGGATGCCTTTTGGGCCATGACCGGTGTGCCACCGCAGACCCTGGGTGATCAGATAGTCGATGCGCACAGCGTATTGCCTCCGGCCTTGTTGGCAGTGTGCAAGCGCTTGTTCGAGGCGGGTGATGTTGACCTCGGTGTGCAGCGGCTGTTTGCTGATCTGTTGCCCCTCTGGCAGCAGCGTGCGCAGGATCTGCCTGAACACAACGGACAGCCCCGTGAATGGGGACAGAACCTTGCGCCGTGGATGGAAGCCTTGGCCATGCGGGCCGCAGCCACTGGATGGGGCCGCAGCTTGCGGCAGTCGGAGCGGCGCATCAAGCAGTGGACAGGTTGGTCTTTGCGCAAATTGCAAGGCTCCGTCAGGGGCGAGTCTGCTTTTTTCGCGGTGATGGAAGCCATGCTCGAAGAGCGACTCGATTGGGCGCAGATTGCGCTGGACAACGGGTTTTCAGACCAGAGCCATTTCATCCGAGAGACTCGCCGCATCACCGGGTTCAGCCCCGAGGCTTTGCGCCATGGCTTCATCCATGAAGAAGCGTTTTGGGTCTATCGGGCGTGGGCTCAATTGGCGGGCTTTCAAACGGCACCCGACATTGTCGCGTCTTCCCACTTTGGCCTGCGGCCTTGAAACTCCGCAGCCATAATCAGCCAGCATTCGACAAACACAAAAGCACTATGCGAACAGCTCAAGATTTGCTCACTGAACTCAATGCCAGCGATGAGTCGACGCGCATTGAAGCCAAACGTGCCCGTGAAATGGGTAAATCTATTTTGGAAACGGTCATTGCGTTTGCCAACGAACCAGGTCTGGGCGGTGGGTATTTGTTGCTGGGTGTGGATTGGGCCGTTAATGAAAAGGGCGATGTTCGTTATTGGCCCGAAGGTGTGCCTGATCCGGATAAGTTGCAACGTGATTTGGCCACCATGTGTGCCAGCACGTTGAATGTGGTGCTGCGGCCAGAGATCGCAGTCGAGCGGTTGGATGAGCGGACGGTGATTGTGGTGTTTGTCCCTGAAGCCGATGTCAGCCAAAAACCTGTCTATTTGACGGCGACAGGTTTGCCTAAGGGGGCGTATCGCCGCGTTGGTTCTACCGATCAACGTTGTGTAGATGAAGATCTGTGGATATTGCGGGGGTCCAGTCAGCCGCAAATTGGAGGCTTTGTCAGCCGTGCGGCGTGTAGGGGACGAGGTCAAGCCGACGCTGGCCGGTGTGGTGCTTTTTGGCAAGCCCATGGCTTTGCAGCGCTTGTTTCCGGCGTTGCGGATGGACTATGTGCGGGTGGTGGGTACGCAGTGGCTTGATGACCCGGAGTCACGATTCACATCGGTGGATATTCGCCAACCTCTCATGCTGGCTTTGCCCAAGATGGAGGCGGCGATTGTGGATGACTTGCCTCGCGGTTTTCGTTTGCCTGAGGGCGAGTTACAAAGTCAACAAGTGCCTTTGTTGCCGCGCAAGGTGATTCGTGAAGCACTTGCCAATGCAGTGATGCACCGAAGTTACCAAGACCACAGTCCTGTGCAGATCGTGCGCTACAGCAATCGGATCGAGATTTTGAATCCGGGCTTCTCGCTGAAGGATATGAGCAGTTTGGGGGCTCCAGGTTCAAGACTGCGCAATCCGGCCATTGCAGCTGTATTGCATGAGATCAATTGGGCCGAAACAAAAGGTTCAGGAATTCGAACCATGCGGCGGTTGGCGGCAGACGCAGGACTGCAACTTCCTGAGTTTTCGTCAGATCGACAAAGAAATGAGTTCAGGGCAACGCTGTTTTTGCATCATTTGCTGACGGAAGAGGATTTTGCTTGGCTCAAAAATTTGTCGGGTGACTCTGTGTCTGCCGATGAGGCCAAGGTTTTGATTTACGCCCGAGAAACCGGCGCTGTCGACAACACCGCCTGTCGGGACTTTTCCGGTTTGGATACTTTGCAGGCCAGTAATTTGTTGCGTCGATTACGCGATAAGGGATTACTGGAAAAGCAGGGGGCTGGAAATCGGACGCACTATGTATTACTGGAACGAGCAAGGGATAACCCTGGAATGGGTGATCTTTTTGGCGGTGTGGGTGGCAAGCTGGAGCCTGAAGGTGGCAAGCTG
Organism: Limnohabitans sp. 2KL-1; assembly: GCF_003063435.1. Lineage (GTDB taxonomy): Bacteria > Pseudomonadota > Gammaproteobacteria > Burkholderiales > Burkholderiaceae_C > Limnohabitans_A. The sequence goes on from NZ_NESL01000007.1 coordinate 120,594, forward strand.
GAGCCTGAAGGTGGCAAGCTGGAGCCTGAAGGTGGCAACCTAGAGCTCTCGTCGAATATGCAAGCTTTGCCGCCCTTACCTGAGAACTTAGCTCTTCGTTTGCTTGATCCCGGCAAGCGAATGGGGACTTTAGGCTTGCGTCAGTTGATTTTGGACTTGTGCTCTTGGCAAGCGTTGCGGGCAGATGAGTTGGCAACATTGCTGCACAAAGACAAGAAATACCTGCGCAACAAGCACCTCACGCCCATGGTGCAGGCAAAAGAGTTGTCATTCTTGTATCCAGAATCACCCAACCATAAATGGCAGGCTTATTTGCCTTCAAATGCAAGCCCCAGCAGATTGAACGAAGGCAATCGCCTTTGATGAGAGTCTTGAAATAACTCACTCCCAAGCCCCGTCCCCCTTTGCGCGTCGCTTCAGCCCCCAGCCCACGATTGCAGTGTTTTTGCGACCAGGCCATCGGTTGCTATGACGTGTTCAAGCACCGAAAAATGGTCGGCGTGGGCCACCGCCGAGCACTGCGCCAGATTGCCCTGAAGCTGCCACAAACGCGCCATGTCTTGGCTTTGGGCATGAAACGCTGGGGTTTCGGCGTCGCCCCACACGAACAAGGCCGGGGTGGCGCCTGGCCGCACACGGTGTGTGGGTGAGCAGGCCCGTGCCGAGTTGGCATCAAGTTGCAGCCGGGTGTTGAGCGTGGTGTCCAGCAGGGGCTGCAGGTCGTACACGCCACTGATGGCCACGACACCTGAAATTGGCAGCGGCGCTGCGACAGAGGCTTGCAGCAAAGCCAGCTCAATCGCCAGGTGGGCACCTGCGGAATGACCGCAGAGCACGATCGGGCCGGTGCGCCCTCGTTCGGTTTGATGGGTGGCGATTTTTTGCAAAGCCTGCGCAGCCGAGGCCACGATGTTCGCCACGCTCACTTCGGGGCACAAGGGGTAGTTGACCAGTGCCATGTCCCAGCCCATGGCGTTGAAGGCGGGTGCCAGGAATCGGAACTGCGATTTGTCGCGTGACTGCCAGTAACCCGCATGAAAGTAGACCACGGTGCCCAGCGCCTTGGTGTCGCTGGAGTGCACATCCACCACTTCGCGTGCATGCCGGCCATAAGGCAGGTCCAGTTCCCAGCCGGGCATCGTCAGTGCTTGGGCATTACGGGCTTCAAAGCGGGCCAGCAACTCGCCAAAGCTTTCGCGCATCTGGCCTGTGACGTACTGGAATTCGGCGGTGTTGGGGTGCATGGGTGCCAGTGTATTCAGTTGAGCCGGCGCAAGGGCTACCCTTGGGCCTGATTGAAATTCAAGCCGATAACCCTTGGTAATCGGCTTTAAAAAATACGATTGGATGGCGGGCCGTGCTCTGCCTAGGATGGGCCATCGTTCACTTGTGCCTGCACCAGGCCCCGCCGTCATGAAACGCGTCAAGAACATCCTTTTCATCATGTGTGATCAGCTGCGTGCCGATCACCTGTCCTGCTATGGCCACCCGAAGCTGCACACGCCCAACCTGGACGGTCTGGCGCAGCGGGGCGTGATCTTTGACAACGCCTATGTGCAGTCGCCCGTGTGCGGGCCCTCACGCATGAGCTATTACACCGGTCGCTACATGCAGTCGCATGGCGTGAGCTGGAACTTCGTGCCGCTCAAGGCAGGCGAGATGACACTGGGTGACCACCTGCGGCCGCTGGGTGTGCGTTCGGTGTTGATTGGCAAGACGCACATGCGTGGTGATTCCTCTGGCATGTCGCGTTTGGGCATCGATCCCGAGTCCCAGATCGGTGTCCGCATCGCCGAGTGCGGTTTTGACCCCTACGAGCGCGACGATGGCATTCACCCGTTTTCTGGCCATGACCCCGACCCCAACTACAACCTCTACCTGCGCAAGCAAGGCTTCGGGGGTGACAACCCCTGGGAGGAGTGGGCCAACACGGTGGTGGACGAGCAAGGCCAGTTCCGCTCGGGCTGGTACCTGAAGTACAGCCATTTGCCTGCCCGCATCCCCAACGAACATTCCGAGACGCCCTACACCACGCGCCGCGCCATGGACTTCATGCGCGAGGCGGGCGATCAGCCCTGGGTCGCGCACTTGTCTTTCATCAAGCCGCACTGGCCCTACGTGGTGCCCAAGCCCTATGCAGGCATGTACAAACCCGAGGACGCCCTGCCCGTGGTGCGGTCCGAGGGCGAGCTCAAAGATCCGCATCCGGTCTATGCCGCCATGACGCATCACAGGGTTTCGCGCACCTTTGCCAAGCCCGGCGTGCGCGATGCGGTCATGGTGGGCTATATGGGGCTGGTCAAGCAGATCGACGACGAGATGGGCAAGCTCTTCGCCTTCATGGAAGAGCGCGGCCTGATGGAGAACACCATGATCGTGTTCTGCGCAGACCATGGCGACTTTTTGGGCGACCATTGGCTGGGCGACAAGGAACTGTTCCATCAGCCAGTGGTGCGCACGCCACTCATCATTTACGACCCCGATACCCGTGCAGACGCCACCCGGGGCACGCGCTGCCAGGCCCTGGTGGAGGCGGTGGACATCGCGCCCACATTCCTCGATGTGTACGGTGGCAACCCCGTGCCCCACATCATGGATGGCCGCTCTCTGCGTCCCTGGCTGTTTGGCCAGACGCCCCCCGATTGGCGCGAGATCGCGGTCTGCGAATGCGACTACGCGTTCCAGGATGCCCGCATCGAATTGCAGCAGCCGCCGATTGATTCCTGGATGCGGATGGCTTTTGATGGCCGCTGGAAATACGTGCTGTGCGAAGGTTACCGTTCGATGCTGTTTGATCTGCAGTCCGACCCCCATGAGCTGAACGATTTGGGTGCCTCGGCCGATCCCGAGCATGTGCGCCAACGGGCGCGTTTGCACGAAGCCCTGTTCGAGTGGGCCCGGCGTCCACGCCAGCGTGTCACGGTGTCGGACGAAATGATCGAGAACACCGAAATCCAGGCACGCATTGCCGAAAACGGCATCCTGATCGGCTATGCCGACGAAGACGATTTGCGGGCGCAGCGGCAGACCTTCAAACCCCGTTATGCAAGCCACAACCCGCTGGTCAAGGAGGCGCTCGACCGCCTGACGGGCCAGCACGTCACCACCGAAAAAGCCTGAAACCGGAGACACCCATGAGCCCAACTGCTCAATTGCCCGATCTATTGCCCGATTGCGACCATTCCCCGACCGGCATCGATGGGGTGACCTGGAACATCATGGGCCAGGTCTACACGCCCAAACAGTACGACGACCAGCAGTTTGTCTGGCATGCCACCTTCCCGGAAGAGAGCTTTGTGCCGCCGCACACGCACCCCGAGCAGGACGAGTACCTCAGTCCGCTCAATGGTTCGGTGGATGTGGTGATCAACGGTGTGCGCAGCACGGTGCACGCGGGTGAAGTCGGTCACCTGCCCAAGGGCATTCCACATGCTTTCTACAACAACAGTGGCAAGGTGGTGCAAGCCATTTTCTGGGCTGAACCTGCAGGCGAGTTGCCCGCTTTGTACCGGCGCATTCACAACATCGCCAACCCGCGCAAGGTGACAGAAATCTCGCCGGAATTCGGGGTGGTGTTCGAGCCGCCGATTTCATCGGCCAATTAATGCCAGTGGCCCGGCTCTGTCGGGCCACTTGTGGAGATCAGCTTGGCCGCAACCCGGTGGTGCGCACAAACTTGCCCCAGTGATCGAGCTCTTTGCGGATCAGGTCCGCAAAGTCACTGCTGGGGTGGGGCGGGACCACCGACATGCCCAGATCGGCCAGCTTGGCGCGCAGCTCGCTCGAAGCCAGCACCTGGAACAACTCCTGGTTCCATTTGTCGATGATGGCTTTGGGTGTGCCTGCCGGTGCGACCAGACCTTCCCATTCCTTGAGCTCCACCCCGGACACGCCCGCCTCGGCCAGTGTGGGCACATTGGGCAGGGCGCTCAGGCGTTGTGGGCTGGTCACCGCAATCGCACGCAATTTGCCTGAGCGCACCAGTGCGGCGGCTGTGGGCACCGTGGCAAACATGGCGTTGATCTGGTTGCCCATCAGGGCCGACACCGCTTCGGCCGGGCCTTTGAACGGGACATGCGTCATCTTCACATTGCTGGCTTGGCAGAAGGACTCCGCCACCAGGTGGGCGGGGGAGCCGTTGCCACCCGAGCCGTAGTTGAGCGCGTTGGGCTCGGCTCGTGCACGGTTGACCAGGTCTTGCAAGGTTTGGATGCTCGACGATGCGGGTACGACCAACACGTTGTAGAGCCAGACCAGGTTGGCGATGGGCGCAAAGTCGGTGGCCGTGTTGTAGGGCAATGGGCCAATGAGTTCGGGCAGCACGGTGTGCGTCAAAAACATCACGCCCATCGTGTACCCATCGGGGGCCGAACGTGACAGGGCCTGCAGGCCGATCATGCCGGTGGCACCGGGCCGGTTTTCCACAATCACGGTCTGCTTCCAATTGCGGCTGACGGCATCGGCCAGGTGGCGTGCCAGCACGTCTGGCGGGCTGCCCGGGGGCAAGGGAACGATCATTCGGATCGGTTTGTCGGGGTAGCTTTGTGCCCGTGCGGGCAGGCAGGCCAGCAGCGGTGCAGCGGCCAAATGTCCGATCAGTTGTCTGCGTTGGATCATGTCTCCATCCTTGTTGTGTGTGAGGCGCTGGGTCTGACTTGTGCCATGCTTGGACACACGCGCTAAGCCACCCAAAATCATGCTATCGGCGCAGCCAGCAGACCGCCAATCGCATTTGGTGAAGACGATTACCATGGGTTATCAGAAAAAGAGGTTTTTCGATGCGATTGCAACAACTTCAGCTGCTGCTGACCCTGGCCCAGACCGGCAGCATGCGGGCATCGGCTGCGACCATGAACGTGACGCAGCCCGCCTTGACCAAGGCACTCAAGCAACTGGAAGACGAATTCGGAGCCACCTTGGTGGTGCGCTCGCCCAAAGGCGTTCGGCTGGCCCCGGCAGGCGAAATGTTGGCCGCGCGTGCCGCCACGGTGGTGCGCGAGATCGAGCGCGCTCGCCAGGAGGTGGCGGCCTTGACCAGCGACACTCAGACCACCCTCAGCGTCGGGGTGTCTCCCGCAGCGGCGCTCATGCTGGCGGCGAACGCCGTGTCGGCGTTTCAGTCCCGCTGGCCCCATGTGCGCGTGCACCTGGTCGATGCCCTGTACCCCAAAGCCTTGCAGCAACTGCGCTCGGGTGAGCTGGACATGGCGCTCGGCCCCCTGCCGCCTGCAGGCATCGGGCGGGATCTGCAAGCGGCTTCACTCATCGACAGCCCATCGGTCATCGTCGCCAAGCAGGGACACCCCTTGGCCCAAGCGCGGCGGCTGGATGACTTGACCGGTGCTTCGTGGTTGCTCTCAGGGCCACGACTGGGGCCGGGGGATCCTGTTCATCTCGGCTTTGAGGAGCGGGGGTTTGCTGCGCCCAAGGTCACGGTGGACTGCGAGTCGTTTTCGACTTTGCTGGCCGTGCTGCCCAGCATGGACACCCTGGCCATCGTGCCCGAGCGCTTTTATGCGACCCACGGCCCGCGCATGGGTTTGGTGGCGCTGAGTTTGCAAGAGACTTTGCCCGCGACCACCATCCACATTTTTTCGCGCACAGATGCGCCCTTGTCTTTGCCTGCACAGCGCCTGCTTGATACTTTTTGGCAGGAATCCACGTTGTTGCGCGAGTCCGGTGTGTGAGCGGTCCGCTTGCTGTGTGCGATCGGGCTTGTAGTCGCGTCAGTTCAAACGCTGCCAAAGCGCCATGCCCCTTTGCGCCTTGCTCGCATCGCTGGGCGTGAGCGCCACGGGGCCTTGGGGTGTCTGGCGCAGCACGTCGGCCAAAGCCAGCAGTACTGACTCTGGGCCGCTGAGCAGTTCAAGTTCCAGCTCCAGCAGCAGCTCACTCACATCGGTGCCGGGCACATGGATACGGCCTTGGTCGAGGGCGACTTCGATGTCTGCGCCATCGTGGGTGATGACCCAGCGCTGGCGTTCAAAATCGGTGCAAAACAGCGCTTGTAATGTGGGGCGCAGGTCCATCAGTTCGGCCGACAGGTCAGCGTCGTCCACCAGCGTGTCGAACTGCAAATCACCCCGCGTGGTCGGTGCTTCCCACTCTTGCCTGCGTGACAGGCCGTTCTCACTGTGACCCGCGGTCTTCACCGTCAGCAGCCATTGCTCACCCGCCAGTCGTTCGCGCACCGCCATGCGGCGGCGTTGCAGGGCCAGTTCGGGCGTGTCGAAATAGGTGTTGAGCAGACGTTGCACACTGCCCGCACCAGCCAGCAGCGGGTGGGCCAGCAGGCGCGGCAGGTCTTGCGCGTTCAGACTGAGTTTGAGTTCGGTTTCCATGGGCAGAGATGTTACTCAAGGGCACAGACCAAGACGCGGTTTGACTGGGCGCACCACCAGCCACAAAAGGCCCATCAAAGCCAAAGCCAAGGGCTTCACCGGTATGTCCCGTGATTCGTGCACCACGTTGTCTCAACGCGTGGCGGGATCCAGTCCTTGACATATTTCATGGCCAAAGGGCTCAGGCCCCAGCACGAAGGTAACGATCACGTGATGGCCGTGAGTTAGTCAAGGTTCGGTTCAGGGCGAACCTGTGGGGGCCGCAGGTCTGGCGAGCCGTGTCAATGTGTGGGCAAGCGACAGTGGTTGTCACCTCAAATCACGTCTCTAGACAGTCTTGCGAAGCAGTTGAGCCACATTTCGCATAGGCATTTCAGGACGGCTTGGCCTGTGGTGCCAGGTGACAAAGTTTGCCAGTATAGGGTTTGGGAAGAGGCAGAGCGTAGTCTCCTTTTTTGCTGGTGCTCAACCCCAGACGCACCAGAGATTCGACCATCAGCACAGCCGATGTCACGCCATCGATCACGGGAACCCCCAGATCTTCCGACAAGCGGTTGCACAAATCGGTCATGCCGGCACAGCCCAGGACGATGGCCGCGCTGCCGTCCTGGATCAATGCTGTTTTGCATTCATCCAGGATGGTGGCATAAGCATTGCTCAAGGGGTTGTCCAGCTCCAACACGGCAATGTCGCAGGCGCGCACTTTGCGACAGTGGCTGCGAACCCCATATTTATCGACCAGATGTTCGGCAATGATCACCGTGCGCGTGAGGGTGGTGACCACGGAGAAACCCGTGGCCAAGTAACTGGCTGTACGCATGGCTGCTTCTGCAATGCCAACCACGGGGCCTTTCGCGATTTCGCGTGCGGCATCCAGTCCCGGATCACCAAAGCAGGCGATCACATAACCATCTACACCTTCTGCCTCGCCTTTGCGAACTTCCTCCAGCAAACCCACAGTGGCCATCGCTTCGTCATAAAAACCTTCGATTGACACCGGCCCATCGCCAGGTTGCGCAGCTTGAATCTGTACGCCGGTTCCCGCCACACTCTGCGCAGCCATAGCGACCAGCTGGGTCATCGAGGCGGTGGTGTTGGGGTTGATGACCTTGATTTTCATGCGAAGTTCTCTTTTTGAATGTGGCTGGGTTAGGGTAAATACTTGTCTCGTTTGCAAAAGTGTAGGCTACATTGCATACGATCGCAAATCATTTATGCACACAAAAATATTGGCATGTTGTTTGCATAAATTATTTCGATGCGTTGGATTGGCTGACGATCAATTTGTTGTTCTCTCACTCTTAAAGGACTGAAGATATGAAAAAACGTTCGACTTTGCGACTTGTGGCGGTGGCTGCCATTGCACCAATTTGGTTCGTGGCTGCTGCGCAAGCACAAGAAGTGCTCAAAATAGGTGTGAACGGTGTGATGTCTGGCGAAGCCGCATCCTGGGGGCTCGTCAACAAGTACTGCGCAGAAACCACAGCGGACATGTACAACGCCAAAGGTGGTGTTGAAATCGGTGGCAAGAAGTACAAAATCGAAGTGGTGGGTTTGGACGATAAAAATGATCCCAAAGTTTCGGTGACCAATGCCGAGAAGCTGACCAGTCAGGGCATCAAATACATCATTGGTCCGAACATTGACACCACGGCCTTGGCTGTGAAGCCGGTGATGGAACGTGCCAAGGCATTGCACTTCCCCTATGCCTTTGCCAAGGAACTGTACAAAGCACCGGCCAACGCATCGGTGTTGGGCATGGTGGCCAGTTACCAAGTCGGTCCGATCATCTACGAATACCTGAAAACCAAAAAGGGTGCCAAATCAATCGCTTTCTTGGCACGCAATGAATCAGATGCCAAGAACCAACAGGTCGAAGGCGTAGAGGCCGCTAAAAAATTAGGTTTGAAGGTGGTTGCCGAGCAGGACAGCTATGAACCCGGAACCAAGGACTTCATGCCAGTGATGACCAAGATCATCAAGACCAAGCCAGATCACATTGTGCTGTCGGGTGTGGCACCAGCCGATGCACCTTTGTTGAACAAGGCCGCGCGTGATCTGGGTTTCAAGGGCACCATTTCCACTGAAACAGGTCAGGACTCCAAGATATTGGCGCAAGTGGCGGGCGATAAAGCCAAAGGTTTCATGAGCGTGGGCGGCGCATCAACCCCGTCGATTCAGTCGGATTACATGAAAGAGTTCATAGGCGCTTATAAAAAGCGCGTGGGCGAATGGAACGACGAAGCCGGCACCAAGGTTTACGCGCTTGAGTTGATCTTGGCTGTGCTCAAGAAAAACCCTGCTGCGGTCAATGACGTTGAGGTGTTCAAGAAAGAAATGGCAACGTTCTCGATGACCAATCCTTTTGTCAAAGGCGGCGCAACCAAACTGGAATTCACCGGCAATGCAGACTTTGGTCGTCGCAGTCAGGTTGGCGTTCCTTTGGTTGTGAACGAGTTTGACGGCAAGGAATTTCAGACACTGTTTGTTGGAACAATCAAGAACTGACAGGCGGCGACTTCCATGGACTCAGACGCACGCCCGAGTCCATTCGCTTGCTTTCGAATCGCGCCTGCTACAGGCCGATTCGAAAACTTTATCTCTCTTCACTCGCTAGGGTTTTAAACCATGCTCCAAGTGATGGTCAATGGATTGGTCCTGGGATGTGTGTATGCACTCATTGCTCTTGGACTGACCATGGTGTTTTCAATCATGCGCGTCGTGAACTTTGCCCACGGGCAAATGTTCATGCTTGGTGCATTTATTTGTTATTACGTGTATGGCCAATTCGGTATGCCCTTTTGGTTCGGACTGCTGAGCGCAGCAGCTGCATTGGCGTTGGTGGGTGTAGCGTTCAACCGGTTTTTCTTTCAACCGGTTTTGGCCAACGCCACCCGTGAAGAAAATTCCATGCTCATGGCGGTGGGAACGGCCTTGTTGCTGGAAAACCTCGCGTTGACAGTTTTTGGTGAAAAACAGCGTGGTGTACCTGCTGTGGCGGATGGTGTCTGGGTGTTTGGCGATGTGGCTGAAGGCGGCGTGATCCTGACGCATGCGAATGCGTTGGTTGCAGCTTTATCGGCGGTCTTCATTGTGGCGTTGCTCTTGTTTGTGCAATACAGCCGACCAGGCCGGGCGTTGCGTGCTGTGGCGCAAGACAAAGAAGCTGCGCGGCTGCAAGGCGTGAATGTCAAAGCCACCACCACATTGGGGTTCGCCATCGGGGCTGCGCTGGCGGGTTTGGCGGGGGCCTTGCTGGTCACGGTCTATGGTGTGAATTCCGGGGTGGGAACAGGTTACTCCACCAAGGCCTTCATCATGATCATGATCGGTGGTGCAGGCGTCACATCCGGTGCCATTGTGGGGGGCATCCTGTTAGGGTTTGCTGAGGCGATTGGTTATGACCTGTTGCCAGGCAGTGTGACGTACTTACTGATTTTTGTCGGGATGATCGTGTTCCTGATCTTCAAGCCCAATGGGCTTTATGGCAAGCCTTGGGGTTGAGGGAGAGATACAGATGAAAATTCTGAACCAACGCGATGGTGTCATCGCCATTGCTTTCTTGGCACTGCTGGCGGTATTGCCGTTATTTGTGGGTGATTCGCGGTACATGTTGTCAGTGCTGATGAACTGTGCGGGTCTGTCTATCATTGCTTTTGGGGTGTGGATCACTTTCACCATCGGGCGCATCAATATTGGGCAGGCAGGTTTCGCCTTGATTGGGGGGTACACCACGGCCATCGTGTTGTCAAAGCTGGGATGGAGTTTCTGGTTGGCTTTGCCCGCGTCCGCCGTGGTCGCTGCCTTGTTGGGTGCCGTGATTGGCAGTGCCATCCTCAAGCTCAAGGGGATTTATTTTTCAATGCTCACGATTTGTCTGACCGAGTCGATCCGGCTGGCATTTCTGAATGGCGGCGATCTCACGCAAGGCAGTAAAGGTATCACCGGTCTGGCGCAACCCTTTGCGACCGATTCGCCCCTGCCCATGTATTACCTGGCGTTGGCACTGTTGGCTGTGGCGCTTTTGATCACGTGGTGTGTGCACTATTCAAGGTTGGGGCGTATCTTCCGCGCCATGCGCTTGAATGAAGACCTGGCGGAGAGTTTTGGCACGGATGTGTGGCGCTACCGGGTTCTGGCGTTTGCCATGGCCTGCGGTTTGGGTGGTTTGGGTGGAAGCTACTTTGCCGTGTTCACACAGAGTGTTTACCCCCAAAGCTTCACGGTTGAGCACAGCATTTATTACATGCTCTTTTGTTTTTTGGGTGGGCTGGAATACGCCAGTGGTGCCATGATCGGCGCGTTTGCTCTGACCATCCTGTTTGAACTGCTGAGTGAGTTCCAGCAATACCAGACCTTGGTGTATGGGGTCTTGATGATTGCCGTGATTTTGCTCATGCCCAATGGCCTGATGTCAATCCGCGCCCGACAGGAAGGAGTCCGGAAATGAGTACATCCATTTTGGAGGCACGTCACATCACCAAGCGGTTTGGAGGGCTTACCGCCAATGAAGATGTGAGTTTGCACTTGACGGGTGATCCTGGTCAGGTGGTGTCGGTGATTGGACCCAATGGCGCCGGTAAAAGTACTTTTTTCAAGATGCTTTCGGGCTTTTTAACTCCGAGCAGCGGCCAGATTTTGCTGTTTGGGCAAGACATCACGGGCATGAGCCCGCACAAAGTGGCCCGACTGGGGTTGGTTCGCACATTTCAGGAAACCACCATCTTTCCTGACCTGACCGCGATGGAGCATGTTTCTTTGGCGCATCAACTGCACCGCACCGCCTCTGATTTGGAGGTGGTGTTGCGTTTGCCGCGTGCGCGACAGGATGAGCAAGTCCTGGCACAAAGTTCACGAGACATTCTGGCGCTGATGGAACTGTCGGCCAGTGCCGATACCCAGGCGCGCTATCTGCCCCAGGGTTTGCTGCGATTGCTGGGTATTGCCATGGGATTGGCGGCCAAGCCCAAAGTCTTGTTGCTGGACGAGCCTTATGCTGGATTGAATCCTGAAGAAACCCATCGCGCCGTGGCCATCACACGCAAGATCGCTGCTTCTGGGGTGACTGTGTTGCTGGTGGAGCATGACATGAAAGCGGTCATGGCCATCAGCGACCGCATTCACGTGCTTTATTTCGGCAAGAAAATTGCAGAAGGCACACCTGAAGAGATTCGAAACAATCCCCAGGTGATTGAAGCCTATCTGGGCCAAGAAGATGAGGAGTTGGGCCTGTGATCACACCATTGCCAATATCAGCCCATGCTGGCAGCAGCGAGCAACCGCATCTGGCGCTGAGCTCTGTTTCGCTGCGATACGGTGAAGTGCGTGCGCTTGAAAACGTGACCCTCAAAGTGCCGCGCAGCAGCATCGTTGCCTTGATCGGTGCCAACGGCGCAGGCAAGTCATCGGCATTGCGTGCCATTACAGGATTGCGGCCTGTGGTGGCCGGGGAGGTCAAGATCAACGGCCAGGTGATCAACAGCGCCACACACACTGTTGCAACACATGAGTTGGTTCGGCAAGGTGTGGCCATGGTGCCGGAAGGTCGGCATGTGTTTCCCTACATGAGCATCAAGGACAACTTGCTGATGGGGGCCTACACCCGCAACGACAAAGCAGAAATAGCCATCGATCTGGAGAAGGTCTGTGAGCGTTTTCCAAGGCTCAAAGAACGTTTTCACCAGCAAGGCTCCAGTCTGTCGGGTGGCGAGCAGCAAATGGTGGCCATTGGCCGGGCACTGATGGCAAGACCCAAATTGCTGCTGCTGGATGAACCGTCTTTGGGCATTGCACCGCAGGTGATCCGTTTGATCGGTCGCAGCTTGATCGAAATTAACCAGCGCGATGGCATCACCATTGTGCTTGTGGAGCAAAACAGTCGGATGGCCTTGGCGCTTTCCTCATACGCCTATGTCCTTGAAACAGGGCACGTCGCACTGGAGGGTGATTCCAAAGCACTGATGACGAATGACCATGTCAGGCGCCTGTATCTCGGAGGCTGATAGGATTAGTTAACCTGGAAATGACACTGTGACTGCACCCAAATCCTTCAGCATCCAAGACATCTACGACCGCATTTATGCGGCCATCAGTGAGCGCCGCCTGTTGCCGGGCACCAAGCTGAGTGAGGAAAAACTGGCGGAGGTGTTCTCCACCAGTCGGACCCGGATTCGAGAAGTGTTGATGCGTTTGAATCAGGAATTGATTGTGGAGACGCACCACAATCGGGGAGCTTTTGTAGCCAGCCCGAGCCAGGAAGATCTGCACAAGGTATTTGCCGTCCGCTGTGCTTTGGAACGTGCGGTCGTTCAAGCCTTGGCGCAAAAATTCAAAGGTCAGAAAGCCACCAGCTTGCGCCAACATCTTGCGCTCGAAGCCAGTGCTCGAAAAGCCGGGGATCACGCTACGCTGGCGCATTTGACCGGTGCTTTTCATGTGCGCTTGGCCGAGGCCACCGATAACCACATTTTTGCCGACAGCGTTCGTCGATTGGTGGCGCTGACCGGCTTGGTCATTGCTCAGTTCGACGCCGACCAAAGCGCTTGTCCCGAGAACGAACACGATGAGATTGTCAAAGCCATTGAGGCAGGCAATGCCACTGGCGCTGAGAAATTGTTGCTGCACCATTTGAACCACGTGGAAAAAGCGATTCAAACGCCGGAACCCATCGAGGAAACCTTGGACTTTGCTGTGCTTCTGGGCATGAGTGTGGCCAAGAGTGCACCGTCATCCGCTTTGAGCAAGAAAAGAAAAGCGTGAGGTCCTCCCTCCATGGGTGGTGACCGCGCTTTGTTCGATGTTGACAAAGTGCCCGTTGATGGTGGTCTCGTTCAGGGTGTCAGGTGAGCGGCCCACAGTATGCCGGTTTGTGCCGTGGTACCGGTCTCATGCTGACGCACGCAAGGCTCTAAGCAGATATTGAAGAGGACCTGCTACTTTAAACGGCGGGCGCTGCAAAGCGCCCCTGCAGATAGGCCACGATGGCCCCCGAGTCCTGCAACCAGCAGATTTGTCCGTCGGCCTCGGTGATTTGAAGACACGGCACTTTGGTTGCGCCGCTGCCTTGCAGCAGTTGTTCGCGGTTGGCCGCGTTGTGTTGCGCGTCGCGCTTTTCAATGGGCAGCGACAGGCGGCGCATTTCCTGGCGCACCTTGATGCAAAACGGGCAGGTGCTGAACTGGTACAGCGCCAGGCTTTGGCATTGCTGGTCGACCGCCGCTTGAGCGACTGGTGCGCGTTGCACACCAGCCGGTTGGGTCAGGCGCTCTTTTAGCAGCATGACAGGACCCAGCACAACGCGCAGGGTTCTGAAGAAAGTACGGATCACGGTTTTCATGGGTGTTTTAAGTTTTCGAGATGGGGTCAGATGGGGGCGAACACAGGGCTTTCATCATATTGCGGGTGTTCGATGACGGTGCTAACGAACAGCAATGTAGCCCTTGGCAATGGCAGCGGCTTCGTCTTTGAAAATCGCCATGGCCGTATTCATTGAATGAAAGCCCAGTCCACGGTAAAAGTCTTCTTTTCCGGGGACGGCGTAAAGAATGATTTTTTGGTGGCCTTGTGAGAGCGCTACCAGCCGACGAACGATGGCTTTGCCGAGCCCCGTACCTTGATGACTGGGTAAAACTGCCACATCGCAGAGGTAAGCGCAGTCTGCCCCGTCCGCCAAAACACGACCTGCACCAACCAACCGTCCATCGTCGTATGCAAAGCATCGAAACATGCTGTTGCTGAACACAGTTTTCAGGTTGTTGGCTGGCTTGATTCCAAGTGGGGCAGCCAGATACAAGGCAGACAGTTCGCTCCAGTCCACGGATTCGAGTGAATCACGCCAAATCATTTTTATGTCGCCCATTTTTTACTCCTTGAGCAATCGCGCCAAATAATGCCCTGTGAAGCTCGCCTTGTTTTTAGCCAGTTGTTCCGGTGTGCCTTCGCCCAGCACCGTGCCGCCACCCGCACCACCCTCAGGCCCCATATCGATCAGCCAGTCGGCGGTTTTGATGACGTCGAGGTTGTGTTCGATGATGACGATGGTGTTGCCCGCATCACGAAGCTGGTGCAGCACCTTCAGCAACAAATCGATGTCGGCAAAGTGCAGACCGGTGGTGGGTTCGTCCAAGATGTACAGCGTGCGGCCCGTGTCGCGCTTGGACAGTTCCAGCGCGAGCTTGACGCGTTGCGCTTCGCCGCCCGACAAGGTGGTGGCGCTTTGGCCCAGGCGGATGTAGGTCAGGCCGACATCCAGCAGGGTTTGCAGTTTGCGGGCGATGTTGGGCACGGCGCTGAAGAACTGGTGCGCGACCTCTACCGTCATGTTCAAAATCTGTGCAATGTTCTGGCCCTTGTATTGCACCTCTAGGGTTTCGCGGTTGTAGCGCATGCCGTGGCACACATCGCAGGGCACGTACACATCGGGCAAAAAGTGCATCTCCACCTTCACCATGCCGTCGCCTTGGCAGGCTTCGCAGCGGCCACCGGTCACGTTGAAGGAAAAGCGCCCTGGCCCATAGCCGCGCTCGCGTGCAGCAGGCACTTCGGCCATCAGCTCGCGGATGTGGGTGAACAGGCCCGTGTAAGTGGCGGGGTTGCTGCGGGGTGTGCGGCCAATTGGCGACTGGTCCACGTTGATGACTTTGTCGAAGTGCTCCAGCCCCAAGATGGCTTCGTGCTTGGCGGCCTCGTCGTGTGCGCGGTGGATCTGGTGCGCCGCTGCGGTGTACAGCGTGTCGTTCACCAAGGTGGATTTGCCTGAGCCTGAGACACCCGTCACGCAGGTGAGCAGCCCCACCGGAAATTTCACATTCACGTTTTTCAGGTTGTTGCCGCTGGCTCCGATGATCTCGATGAAGTCCTTGCCCGCCTTGTGGCGTTTGGGAATCTCGATCTTTTTGCGGCCCGACATGTACTGACCCGTGACCGAGTCGGGTGCAGCCAGGATGTCGGCGCAAGTGCCTTGCGCCATCACGCGCCCACCGTGCACGCCCGCGCCCGGCCCCATGTCGATCACATGGTCAGCCACCCGGATCATGTCTTCGTCGTGCTCGACCACCAGCACGCTGTTGCCGATGTCGCGCAGGTGTTGCAGGGTGCCGATCAGGCGGTCGTTGTCTCGCTGGTGCAAGCCAATGCTGGGCTCGTCCAGCACATACATCACACCCGTCAGGCCCGAGCCGATTTGGCTGGCGAGGCGAATGCGCTGCGACTCGCCGCCCGACAGGGTGTCAGCGCTGCGGTCCAGGCTCAAATAATTGAGGCCCACGTCGTTCAAAAACTTCAGACGCAGTGCGATTTCGCGTACCACCTTGTCGGCAATCTCGGCCTTGGCGCCGTGCATTTTCAGGCCCTGAAAATACTGCTGAGACTCGCCCAGCGTGATGTGGCTGATCTCGTAAATGGCGCGGGCTTGATCGCCTTCGCCAATGCGCACATGGCGCGCCTCACGCCGCAAACGCGTGCCTTGGCAGCTGGTGCAGGGCTGGGTGTTGCGGTAGCGGGCCAGGTCTTCGCGCACCACGGCCGAGTCGGTCTCGCGGTAGCGCCGCGTCATGTTGGGGATGATGCCTTCAAACGGGTGCTTCTTGCTGACCTTCTTGCCCTGCGAGGCTCCGGATTCCATCACATAGCTGAACTTGATTTCTTCCTCGCCTGAGCCGTGTAACAGCACTTGTTGTGCACTGGCGGGCAGTTTTTCAAACGGGGTTTCGATGTCGAACTGGTAATGCTTGGCCAGGCTTTCGAGCATGCTGAAGTAAAAGCCGTTGCGCCGGTCCCAGCCCTTGATGGCCCCGCTGGCCAAACTGAGCGAGGGGAAGGCCACCACCCGCTCGGGGTCAAAAAACGCCATACTGCCAATGCCGTCGCAAGTCGGGCAAGCGCCCATGGGCGAGTTGAATGAGAACAGACGCGGTTCGAGCTCGCTGATGGAATAGGTGCATACCGGGCAGGAGAATTTGGCGTTGAACAGGTGTTCTTTGCCCGTGTCCATTTCCAGTGCCACGGCGCGGTGCTCGGCCAAATGCAGCGCAGCTTCAAAGCTTTCGGCCAGACGCTGACGCAGGGCGTCTCTGGCCTTGGCATCCTCCTCAGAGCGGACTTTGATGCGGTCCACCACCACGTCGATGTTGTGTTTCTCGGTCTTCTTGAGCGTGGGCAGGTCTTCCACTTCCACCGTTTGGCCATTGATGCGAAAGCGCACATAGCCCAGGGCCTGCATTTGCTCAAATACTTTTTCAAACTCGCCTTTTTTCTCACGCGCAATGGGCGCGAGGATCATGAGTTTGGTGTCTTCGGGCAGGGCCAGCACGGCGTCCACCATTTGGCTCACGGTCTGCGCCTGCAAAGGCAGGTTGTGGTCGGGGCAATACGGCGTGCCAGCGCGGGCATACAGCAAGCGCAGGTAGTCGTGGATCTCGGTCACCGTGCCCACGGTGGAGCGCGGGTTGTGGCTGGTGGCTTTTTGCTCGATGCTGATGGCGGGCGACAGGCCCTCGATCAGGTCCACATCGGGCTTGTCCATCAGCTGCAAAAACTGCCGCGCATAGGCCGACAGGCTTTCCACATAGCGGCGCTGGCCTTCGGCGTACAGCGTGTCAAAAGCCAGACTCGACTTGCCCGAGCCCGACAGCCCGGTGATCACCACCAGCTGGTTGCGCGGGATGTCGAGGTCGATGTTTTTGAGGTTGTGGGTGCGGGCACCGCGCACGCTGATGTGGGTTTGCCGCAGCGCTGACGCCAGATACCGCGCTTGTTCGGGTTCTTCGGGCAAGAGAGGGGAGTCAGCAAGTTTCACGTTGGGCGGTCAGATCAGCAAAACCTTTGATTATCCCCGCTGACACGGTTTTGGGCACCGGTGAGCGTCAATCAGGGACAATCCGGGCTTTTGCCTTTTCCCCACCGGGGTTTTTTTGGGGTCTTGTGTGGCCGACTTTTCGCCTTCTTCTGCTTCTGACGTTTTGAACATGACGCCCACCGAGCGCCGTGCAAGTGCCTCGCTGGCCAGCATTTTCGCCTTGCGCATGTTGGGTCTGTTTCTGGTGTTGCCGGTGTTTGCCCTAGAGGCGCGCAAGTACCCCGGTGGCGAAGACCCGGTCTGGCTGGGTTTGGCAATGGGCATTTACGGTTTGACCCAAGGCCTTTTGCAGCTGCCTTTTGGCATGGCTTCGGACCGGTTTGGCCGCAAGCGTGTCATTGTGCTGGGTCTGCTGATTTTTGCCCTGGGCAGTTTCTGGGCGGCTGCGGCCACTGATCTGACCGGGCTGTTGGTCGGGCGCAGCCTGCAGGGGGCAGGGGCTGTGTCGGCGGCTGTCACGGCCTTGCTGGCCGACCTGACGCGGGACGAAGTGCGCACCAAGGCCATGGCTCTGGTGGGTGGCAGCATCGGCCTGATGTTTGCGCTGTCCTTGGTGGTGTCGCCTTTGCTTGCGGCCTGGATTGGCCTGCACGGCTTGTTTGTGCTGACCGGGCTGTTGGCGCTGTTGGGCGTGGGCGTGATCATCTGGGGCGCACCGGCTGCGCCCGCGCCTGTGCCAGGGCAGGGCCGCGGGCGCTTGCGCGAGGTGCTGGCCCATGCCGACCTGATGCGGCTGAATGTGGGGGTGTTCGTCTTGCACGCGGTGCAGCTGGCCATGTGGGTGGCTGTGCCCGCCTTGCTGGTGCAGGCCGGGCTGCAGACGGCACAGCACTGGCGGGTGTATTTGCCCGCCGTGCTCGTCTCGTTTTTGTTTTTGGGTGTGGTGTTTGCCTTGGAGCGGCGCGGGCATCTGAAAAAAGTGTTTTTGGTCTCGATCGGCCTGATCATGCTGGTGCAAGCGGGTTTGCTGCTGCAGTCCATGGGCACCACCAGCCTGGGGGGGGTGTCGGGCTTGCTGCTGGTGTTTTTCTGTGGCTTCAACGCGCTGGAAGCCACGCAACCCAGTTTGGCCTCGCGCATTGCCCCCCGTGCCATGCGCGGCACGGCCATGGGGGTGTACAACACTTTGCAGTCGCTGGGCTTTTTTGTCGGCGGACTCATGGGCGGCTGGCTGGTCAAATCCTGGGGTAGTCCAGCGTTGTTTTTGTGCTGCGGGGCGGCCATGCTGGCCTGGTTATTGCTGGCCTGGCCTATGCAAACGCCGGGCCGCAGTGTGCCGGTCGGGCAGGCAGCCTGAGACGCGGGTCACCCGGCTGAGCGGCAGGGGAATGGCCCCATAATTCAAACATCATCGAGGAGTTTTCATGGCATCCGTCAACAAAGTCATCATCGTCGGCAACTTGGGTGCCGACCCCGAAACCCGTTACCTGCCGTCTGGCGATGCGGTAACCAGCATTCGGGTGGCCACCACCGACCGTTACAAAGACAAGCAGTCCGGCGAAATGCGCGAAGCCACCGAGTGGCACAGCATCAGCTTTTTTGCCAAGCTGGCCGAGATCGCTGGTCAGTACCTGCGCAAGGGCAGCCAAGTCTATGTCGAGGGCAGCCTGCGCACCCGCAAATACACCGACAAGAACGGTGTTGAAAAATACGCCACCGACATCCGCGCTGACAGCATGCAGATGCTGGGCAGCCGCCAAGGCATGGGCGGGCCGTCGGACGATGCAGGTGGTGGCGGCGGTGGCTATGCCCCGCGCCAGTCGGCCCCCGCTGCCCGCCCTGCGGCCGCACCCGCCCAGCGCCCGGCTGTTGCACCCAAACCGGCAGCCAGCAGTTTCGATGACATGGACGACGACATCCCGTTTTGACGGACTGAAGTCGGTTTCCGGCCCTTAACCCGCAGTCTGTGCTGCGGGTTTTTTAACGACAAAAATTTTCCATGACCGACCGCACCTCTGCTTCATCGGTACAGCATCTGGGTTTTGCTTGGTTCGCCATGGTCATGGGCCTGTGCGGGCTGTCATTGGCTTGGGCGCGTGCGACACCCCACTTGGGTGCGGTGGCCTTGCAGATCTCTTTCGCTGTGGGCATTTTGGCCGGCGGGGTGTGTGGCGTGCTGCTGCTGGGCAAACTGTGGCGGGTGATGTGTTTTCCGGCGGCAGTGCTGGCGGATGCAAGCCACCCCTTGCGGCATGTGTTTGTGGCCGCCATCCCTTCCTCCTTGGTTTTGCTGCCCACGGTGTCGGTGGTGCATGGGGGATACAGCCCATGGGCTGATGCGGTGTGGATGCTGGGCGCTGTGGGTTTGCTGGTGGTCACCTTGGGGGTGGTTCGACGTTGGCTGCAGCCTGCACTGAGCGCGCAGGACTTTTGGTCCGCGATGACCCCTGCATTGTTCATTCCTGTGGTGGGCAATGTGTTGCCCGCTCTGGCTGGCGTGAGTCTGGGGCATCCAGTGTGGGCCGCTGCACAGTTCGGGTTGGCGGCCATGTTGTGGCCGGTGGCCTTGGTGCTGGTTCTGGTGCGCATTGGCATGGTCGGTTTGTGGCCACTGCGCATGTTGCCTGCCACATTCATCACCATCGCTCCGCCTTCTGTGTTGGCCTTGTCCGGCCACCAGTTGGGCGCGCCCGAAGTGCTGGTGCACATGCTTGCCGGCGTGGCCTTGTTTTTTACGCTGGTGTCCTTGACGGTCATGAAACGCTGCTTGCAGCAGCCTTTTGGCATGTCGTTTTGGGCCATGTCATTTCCTTTGGCGGCCTCTGCGGCACTGGGCTTGCACCTGTCGCCGGTGCAAGGGGGGGTGAAGTGGGTGGCTGTGTTGTGGTTGACGTGGGTCACCGGTGTCATCGGTGCCTTGCTCTTGGCCACGCTGCGCGGGTTGGTGCGGGGCCAGTTGCTGGTGCCCGAAGTCGCAGGCCAGGCACCAGGCGCAACCCCGGATCGGGGCCAGCCGTGAGCCAACGCGTGACCGGACGGCGAAGCTCGGTCAGAATGGGGCCATGAACGAAATCACATCCCGTTTTTTGCCGCAAGAGGACGTGCAGCGGCGTGAATTGCACAACGAAGTGCACGCACGTCCTTCGGCCCGCGTGCGGCTGCCAGCCCTGATCGTCTACGTGGCGGTGCTCAACGATGGCATTTCGCGTGAGCAGGAATGGGCGCATTTGCGGCAGTTGCCCGGTCATGCTGATCTGGAGTTGGCACGTTTGCAAGGCAACTTTTTGCGCCTGCGCTGTGACCACTTCACCGTCAAGTGGGAACGACACACCGAGTTCACCCGCTACTCCATCGTGCAGTCTTTGCCCGCACACGCCCATTGGGGGGCCGAGCTGCCGGAGTTGGCCCAGCATGTGGCCACGGGCACCGAGTGGTTGCGCGGCCTGCCTGGGCAAACCATGGCCGCGATCCATCTGGGCATGGTGCAAGCAGAGATGGTCACACCTGAGCTGATACCCACGGCGCAGGCTTGGCTGGGTGAAGGTGTGGTGCTGGGCTCGCGCATGGGCAACACCACCGAGGGGCTGCCGCACTCGTGCATCCTGACGCATTTCCGCATTGGCAACGATGGTTTCGAGCGCATGTTGGTGGTGGCTCCCGACGGCACAACCGAGGCGCGTGCGGGCCGCATTTCGCAACGCTTGCTGGAGCTGGAAACTTACCGCCTGATGGCATTGCGGGGTTTGCCTGTGGCCAAAAATCTCTCGTCCATGCTGTCTGCCGCTGAAGCGCAGTTGGCCGACATCACCGGTTTGCTGGAACGCAAGGGGGAAAGCGATCAGGCGTTGCTTGATTTGCTGGTGGCTTTGGCTGCCCGCATTGAACGGGCGACAGCCGAGCATGGTTTCCGGTTTTCTGCCACGCGTGCTTATGACGCGCTGGTCAGCCAACGTCTGGCCGAGTTGCGAGAGCGACCGATTTCGGGCACCCAGACCTTGGGTGAGTTCATGCAGCGGCGTTTGTCGCCGGCCATGGCCACGGTGCAGGCCACAGAGAAGCGGCTGGCGTCCTTGGCCGAGAGGGTTTCCCGCACCAGTGCCTTGTTGCGCACGCGGGTGGACATTGCGACCGAGGCGCAAAACCAGCAGTTGCTCGAAAAACTTACCCGGGGGCAGGACTTGCAGCTCAAACTGCAGTCCACCGTGGAAGGTTTGTCAATTGCCGCCATCAGCTATTACGTGGTGAGCTTGGTGCTGTATGCGGCCAAGGCGTTGAACAACCTTGGCCTATCTTTGCAACCCGAGATGACGGCTGGCTTGTCAATTCCGCTGGTGCTGTGGGGCGTTTACGCCACTGTGCAGCGCATACATGCTCGGATTCACAGCACTGACTGACATGGCAGCCTTCAGTGAAATCACCCCGCCTTCTGTTGGAAGGGGGCGAGGTTCTGACGCTGTCGTTTGTCTGAAGAACTGATGGGTGTAATTCAGATAGATGCGATGGTCACGGCGATAGTTTTTCAGGGCAACACCTGTGATGCCCTGAAATTTTTCGATGACATTGGCGTCATATTTCAGAAGTGTGTAGTCTGCATTCAGACCCTTCAGGGCTGAAATGGCATATGGAACGTCCAATTCCTGTTCACGTTCTTTGGCATGACTGCGTAGGGCATGAGTGTGGCGGCGATCCATGCATGCCTTTGCGGAACTGTTGCCAA
Organism: Limnohabitans sp. 2KL-1; assembly: GCF_003063435.1. Classification (GTDB taxonomy): domain Bacteria; phylum Pseudomonadota; class Gammaproteobacteria; order Burkholderiales; family Burkholderiaceae_C; genus Limnohabitans_A. The sequence continues at coordinate 142,447 of NZ_NESL01000007.1, forward strand.
GGTGAAAGATCACTGAAGGGGGGTGTGCTAAGCTGAAATCAAGGCTTTGCCACATCGTGTGGTTTGACATTGAAAAGGAGTGGAAATGGATTTGCGACTGAAAGACAAAACCGCCTTGGTGACAGGTGCCAGTGTAGGCATTGGTCGTGGCATTGCCAAAGCGCTGGCAGCAGAGGGGGTCCGGGTTGCCGTTTCGGCTCGCCGCGTGGACAAGCTGAAGGAGCTGTCCGAGGAAATCGTGCTTGCGGGCGGGCATGCACCAGTGATCATCGAGTCGGATTTATACCTTGAGGATGCTGCGGCCCGCTTGGCTCAAGCTGCGTTGGCGGGCTTGGGCCGTGTAGATATTCTGGTGAACAATGCCGGTGGCTCGCGCAGTTTCAAGGAGCTTCATGTGAGTGAAGAGGCTTGGCAGGAAGCGATCACATTGAATTTTCACCGCCCCCGTCAGGTGGCCGATGCCCTGATAGACCAGATGATTGAGCGCCAGTGGGGTCGGATCATCAACATCACGGGTAAGAGTGAGCCCGAGCACACCAATGGCGCTTTTTGTGCCAAAGCGGGTATACACAGTTGGGCCAAAGGTTTGTCCCGCATGGTTGGAAAACACGGCATTACCGTCAATTGTGTTCCACCGGGGCGCATCCATTCCGAGCAGATTTTTCGCAACTACACACCCGAATACCGCCAGTGGCAGTGCGAAAACGAAATTCCGATGGGACGCTATGGCGAACCCGAAGACATGGCCAATTTGGTGACATTTCTGGCATCGCCTTTGGCCAGTTACATCACTGGCGCGGTGATACCTGTGGATGGTGGTTTGCGCAGATACCAATTCTGAGAAGCGCCCTGTTCAGCATATGTTGTCCTCGCGGCATGGCATGTGAGCGCAAGCAGTTATGTTGGCCGTTATCGTGAAATGGTCAGGTCCAGCTGAACGCATGCGATCAATGACCATTGATTTTGCGCTTGCGCAATGCATCGAATAAATGTTCATGAAACATGGCTGCGGCTGGACGCAGTGTGCTGCCTTGTTTGCGCAATAAACCCAGACTCCGAGAGATGGACGGGCTTTTGAGCGGCATGCCAATCACGACAGGGTGATTGGTTGGCAGCGCCGTTCGCGGTACGGCTGCGATGCCCAGTCCTGCTTCCACCATCCCCAGTAATGTGCCAATGTGGCTGACTTCGAAGGCGAAGTTGGGATTCAAACCCACTTTGCTCATGACGTCATCCAGCAACTGGCGATTGCCACTGCTGCGCGCTACTGAAATCAGGCGCTCGTTTTCAATTTGCGACCAATTGACAGACTTTCGAGTGGCCAGAGGGTGGTTTCGCCGCATGGCCACCACAAATGGATCGTTGTGGATGCCTTCAAATGTGATTTCTGGCATCAGTGTGTTCATGAAGCCAATGCCAAAGTCCGATTCTCCCGTCAATACACTTTGAAGTGTCTGATTCATGGATTCGTCAATTACCCTTATCCGGATAGAGGGGTATTTGACTGAAAAGCTGCTGATGACATGAGGCAAGAAATACAAGGCTGCCGAAGGAACGCAGGCCACCGTGACCCTTCCGCTGCGTGTGGCAGCAATGTCCGAAATGCCCAGAATGGCAGACTCCAGATCGTCAATCGCTGCCCGTGCTCTTTCAAGAAAGATGCGACCAATGCTGGTCAGTTCCACCTCGCGTGTCGTTCGGTTGAAAAGTCGGTTCCCGATGATCGACTCCAATTTTTCGATGCGACGACTCAGTGCGGGTGGTGACAGATGGATGTGGTCAGCGGCTGCTCGAAAGCTGCCACGTTCTGCGACAGCAATGAAAGCCTGAAGTTGCTGCAAATCGAAATTGATGTGTCTCATGCATCAATGATATTAAAAATTGCAATTCAATAAAAGCGGGAATTCCTGCACCATTCGCGGACTTTGAAAACAAGCACAGCAAATCGAAAGGTGTATATGAAGTTCAGCGGTAAATGGATGGCAGGTTTGGCCATGTGGGTTGCTTGCAGTTTGGCTTTGGCGCAGTCGGAAAAACCATTGACGATTGTGGTGCCGACTGCCGCAGGCGGGGGCAACGATGCCATGGCCAGAACGATTGGTCAGAAACTGGGTGTGCTGCTCAACAGGTCGGTGATTGTGGATAACAAGGCCGGGGCTAACGGGGCATTGGCCGCAGAATTCGTGGCCAAAGCGGCCCCCGATGGCAACATACTGATGTTCGGCTATATCGCCACACATGCCATGAATCCGGCGCTGCAGAAGTTACGGTATGACCCTGTAAAAGACTTTGAGCCTGTCGGGTTGGTGGGCTATTCGCCTACGCTGATGGTGGTCAATACGTCTGTGAAGGTCAAGGATGTGAAAGACCTTGTGCGTGTCCTGAAGGAAAAACCAGACCAGTTCAGCGTGGCATCTGCCGGCAATGGCACTGCGCCACACTTTGCGGCGGAACTGTTCAAACTGTCCACGCAAACATCGTTGCTTCACGTGCCCTACAAGGGCTCGGCGCCGGCCATCAATGACACCATTGGTGGACAAACACATGTCATGTTTCCCAGCCTGTTCACAGGCGTTCCATTCGTGAAGTCCGGTCGTTTGCAGGCACTGGCGATAGCTGGGCATAAACGATCGCCGATGTTGCCGGATGTCCCGACGCTCAAGGAGCAGGGTGTCGAAGGTGTCGAGGTTGATCAGTGGTATGCCATTTTTGCACCGGCCAAAACGCCCAAAGATGTGATCGCCAAACTTAATCAGGCGCTGAACAAAGTGCTGGACGACAAGGAAATCATCAAGCGCATTGAGGGTCATGGTGCGGATGTTGAAACCAGCACACCAGACCAACTGGGCGATATGGTTCGCAAGGATTTGACCAAGTGGCGTCAAGTCGTGCAAAAAGCAAAATTGCAGGCCGATTGAGATGTTCAGTTTGAATCGGAAAATTCCTTGCGTTTTGATGCGTGCAGGTACATCGCGTGGCCCATTTTTTCTCAAGGAATGGTTGCCATCTGATCCGGCTGAGCGTGATCAGGCCTTGATTGGTGCCATTGGCGCTTCTGATCCTTTGCAGCTCGATGGCTTGGGTGGCAACAGCACACTGAACAGCAAGGTGGCGATTGTTTCACGCTCGTCGCAGCCCGATTGTGATCTGGATTACCTGTTTGCACAGGTGGGGGTGGGGCACCAGTCTGTGGATACCCGTCCCAATTGCGGCAACATGTTGTCGGGCGTTGCCCCGTTTGCCATCGAACAGGGTTTGATCAATGCGCATGATGGCGTCACGACTGTGCGCATCTACAACGTCAACACGGGGGCCAAGATTGATGCGACGGTACAGACCCCCGGCGGGTATGTGACCTACGAAGGTACGGCACGCATTGATGGTGTCGCGGGTACGGCAGCCCCGATCCTGTTGAATTTTCTGGATGCCTGGGGTGCAGTGACGGGGCAGTTGTTTCCGACGGGCAACCGGACCGAGAAAATTCAGGGCGTGGAAGTCACTTGCATTGATGCTGCCATGCCGTTGATGATCCTGCGCGCGAGCGATCTGGGCTTGTCAGGTCGAGAGAGACCGGTAGAGCTGGACGCCAATGGCCATCTGCTCAAAAAAATAGAAGCCATGCGTTTGGAGGCCGGGCATCGCATGGGGCTTGGGGATGTTTCTGACAGTGTGGTGCCCAAGCCGGTGATCGTGAGCATGGGGGATGGTGTTGACAGCATCGTGTCCCGGTATTTCACCCCGCATCGCTGCCATGCCTCGCATGCTGTGACGGGGGCCATCGGCGTCAGTACTGCTTTTGCATTGCCAGGAACGGTTGCTTCGGGTGTTTTGCGTTCGGCCGGGCGTCATCTGCTGTCGGTCGTTCACCCCCAAGGTCAGATTGATATTGATGTTGAACTGGTCGGAGAGGGTGAGCAGGCCCTGGTCAGCAAGGCTGCCCTGGTGCGGACTGCTCGCAAGATCATGCAAGGCGAGTTGCACTTGCCCCACTATGTATTTCCATCCGAACCAGGTGATTCCTCGCGGCCAGGCAGCGCGAATTACCCATCAGAAGAAATCACCATCATCGTGCCCACCAGTGCCGGTGGCGGCAATGACAACATGGCCAGGGTTTTGTCCAGGAAGCTCGGTCCGGAACTTGGCCAGTCGATTGCAGTCGATAACCGTGCGGGTGCCAACGGCAGCGTGGCGGCTGAATATGTCTGTGCGGCGCGTTCGGATGGCTACACCCTGATGTTTGGCTATATCGCCACGCACGGCATCAACCCTGTGATGCAGCAAGTTCGCTATGACCCGCTCAAGGATTTTGCGCCGATTGGCTTGATTGGTCATTCGCCAAGCGTGTTGGTGGTTCATGCGGGTTCTGGATTGCGAACGGTCGGTGATTTCTTGAAAAAAATCCGCCAGCATCCGCAACGCATGAACTACGCTTCTGCCGGAGAGGGCACGGTTCCGCATCTGGCGGCCGAAATCCTGCTCCATCAAAACGGGGTCGTGGCAGAAGGCGTCACGCATGCCGGAGCTGCACCCGCCATCAATGCGGTGGTGAGAGGTCAGGCGCAGTGGATGGTGCCCAGTCTGTTCAGTGCATTACCGTATTTAAAAACAGGCAATTTGGTCGCCTTGGCCGTGGCGGGAAAACAGCGACTTTCCTGGTGGCCGGATGTCCCTACTTTTGACGAGCTTGACCTTCAGGCACTCGATTTGACGCAGTGGTATGGTCTTTTTGCGCCTGCGTCCACTGAACCTGCGGTGGTTTCCATCCTCAATCTGACCTTGAATAAAGTGCTCTCGGACGTCGAAACCGTCGGTCGCTTGCTTGAAGATGGCGTACAGGTCAGGACCAGCTCGCCGGATGAATTGCACCAGCATGTACAAGCCGAGTTGGCGCGTTGGGCGGGCATCATTTCGACCTTCCATGTGGCCGATGTTGCCGAAAGTTCGATCTGACCTTGTCGAAGGACGGCGGTGCAATCCAGCGCAGGTTCATGGCGCTTGCGCAGGGCCTTGCTACGGGTGATCAGGCGAGCGAAGGTGTTTAATGGGCGTTGTTGATGACGCTGTCAAAGCGAGAGTCGGGAATAATCCGATTTTGACCCTCACAACCGTCCCCACCTTCGCGGCAGCAGGAACCCCATGAAAATCGACTTTGATGGCTTGCAGGCTTTCGTTACAGTGGCTGAGTTGGGTGCTTTCAACAAAGCGGCTGACAAGCTGAACATCACGCAAGCCGCGCTGACCCGCCGAATCCAGAAGCTCGAAAATTATCTGGGGCTGCGTTTGATTGAGCGCACCACGCGCCACGTGGCTTTGAGCAGCGTGGGCAAGGATTTGCTGCCCAGGGTACGCATTCTGGTGCAGGACATGGCCAGCACATTCAACCAGCTCAAGGACGTTTCCAGAAGCGCTAAAGGACACTTCACATTGGCCTGTGTTCCTACCATGGCCACCTCGGTCCTGCCTGCACTGATACGGCAGTACAGAGACAAATACCCCGGCAATCGCATCAAGTTGGTGGATGCAAGTGCGTATGAAATACGGGAGGCCATTTTCAGTCAGCACGCGGAAATCGGCTTGACCGTGCAAGGCACCCGGCATCCTGATCTGGAGGAGGTCCCGCTCTTTGACGATCCTCTCATGTTTTATTGCCGCCAATCCCATGCTTTGAGTGAGAAGCCTTTCGTGACATGGTCAGACATGAACCTCAAAGACCTCATCGTCGTCAGCAGCTTCACTGGAACGCGTATCGTGATGAATTATCAGCTCGCCAAAAAAGGCATCGAACTACAAGGTAACTACGAAGTCCAGCACCATGCGACCGCCCTCAATTTGGTGGCTGCCGATGTCGGCTGTGCCATCATGCCCGCCACCATTTGCGGTGATGGGGATCGGCCAGGTGTGATCCGAATTCCTTTGAAGTCTCCTGTGGTGCGTCGCAAGATCGTGCTGATCAAGAGAAAAGGATCGAGTTTGTCGCCTGCTGCACAGGCCTTTGTCGATATCGTGCAAAGCATGAAGCTCGTCTGGCACCAGTGATGAACGCACGCTGCTGATGGGTTGATGTGCTGCGATCATGTCGTTGCACTGCAGATGAATTGTTTCGATTAACGAAATAGTGAATGCGCGATTCTCATTTGTTGATCAATAAATAATCGTCAATACTTCTTCCAGATTGGAGAATTTAAATTGGCGATAGATGTCTTGGTGATAGGCGGCGGCAACGCCGCCCTGTGCGCGGCCCTGATGGCCCGCGAAGCGGGGGCCAGCGTGATGTTGTTGGAGTCGGCACCGCGCGAATGGCGTGGTGGCAACTCGACTCACACGCGCAATTTGCGCTGCATGCACGATGCCCCGCAGGATGTCTTGGTCGAGGCCTACCCGGAAGAAGAGTTCTGGCAAGACCTGCTCAAGGTCACGGGGGGGCTGACCAACGAGCACCTGGCCCGTCTGGTCATTCGCCATTCGGCCACTTGCAGGCCCTGGATGGTCAAGCACGGCGTGCGCTTTCAGCCTTCGCTGTCGGGTGCTTTGCACACGGCCCGCACCAATGCGTTTTTCATGGGCGGGGGCAAGGCGCTGGTCAATGCCTATTACCGCAGCGCCGAAAAGCTGGGCGTGCAAATCCACTACAACGCCGAAGTCGATACGGTTGAGTTGGACGAAGGTCGCTTTGTGGCCGCATCGGTCATGCACAAGCAGGACGACGGCAGCGTGCGGCGTGAACGCATCGAGGCCCGCACTTGCGTGTTGGCCGCGGGAGGCTTCGAGTCCAACCGCGAGTGGCTGCGTGAAGCTTGGGGCCAAAACGAGCGCGGTGAGTACCCAGCTGATCAGTTTTTGATTCGCGGCACACGTTTCAACCAAGGCGTGTTGCTCAAGCACATGCTGGCGCAAGGCGCCGACCGCATTGGTGACCCGACGCAAGCGCACATGGTGGCCATCGACGCCCGTGCGCCCTTGTACGACGGCGGCATTTGCACCCGCATTGACTGTGTGTCTTTGGGTGTGGTGGTCAACCGCGAAGCGCGGCGTTTTTACGACGAAGGCGAAGACTTTTGGCCCAAGCGCTACGCGATCTGGGGGCGTCTGGTGGCCCAGCAACCCGGGCAGGTGGCCTATTCCATCATCGATGCCAAGGCGGTGGGCCGCTTCATGCCGCCGGTGTTTGAAGGCACGCAAGCGGACAGCCTGCCCGAGCTGGCCCGCAAACTGGGCCTGGATGAGGCGACCTTCATGCAAACGCTCAATGACTACAACGCGGCTTGCCGAGAAGGCACTTTTGACCACACGGCGCTCGACGATTGCCACACCGAGGGCGTGAGCCCGGCCAAAACCCACTGGGCGCGTCCGCTGGACACTGCGCCTTATTACGCCTACGCCGTGCGGCCGGGCGTGACCTTCACTTATCTGGGCCTCAAAACCGATGACACGACGGCAGTGCGATTCAATGACCAGCCCAGCCCCAACTTGTTTGTGGCGGGCGAGATGATGGCGGGCAATGTGCTGGGCAAGGGCTATACCGCCGGGGTGGGCATGACGATTGGCACGGCCTTTGGTCGCATCGCGGGCGAGCAGGCGGCCAAAGCCGTCCAAGCGCAAAAGCAAGGAGATTCCCATGCAAACGCTTGAAGCCCTGACCCAAGATGCCCGAGCGTTGGCGCGTGGCGAGATGACCGCGCCCGAAGCCGAGGTGGCGCGGCAAATGCAAATTTGCAACGGCTGCCGCTATTGCGAGGGCTTTTGTGCGGTGTTCCCCGCCATGACCCGGCGATTGGAGTTTGGTAAGGCGGACATCCACTACATGGCCAACCTGTGCCATAACTGTGGGGCGTGTTTGCACGCTTGCCAGTACGCGCCGCCGCACGACTTTGCCATCAACGTGCCCAAGGCCATGGCCCAGGTGCGCGGCCAGACCTATGCCGAATACGCTTGGCCGCCCGCCTTGGGCAGCCTGTACCAACGCAACGGCCTGACCTTGTCGGTGGCTTTGGCGTTCGGATTGGCGTTGTTTTTGGCGCTGGCCATGCTGCGCCAAAGCACGCTGTGGTCAACCCCTGTGGCTGGGGGCTTTTACGCGGTGTTCCCCCACAACCTGATGGTCAGTCTGTTTGCGCCCATCTTCTTGTTTGCGGTTCTGGCGCTGACCCTGGGCGTGCGGCGCTTTTGGCGCGATGTGACGCCCGCCACCAGTGGGGCGGCCTTGACGCCACCCGCCACTGCCGAGGCTGCACACGCGGCCTTGCGCCTGAAGTACCTGGACGGTGGCCATGGCGAAGGCTGCCACAACGAAGATGACGCCTGGACGCACGCCCGCAGGCGCTACCACCACCTGACGTTTTACGGCTTCATGCTGTGCTTTGCCGCCACCAGCGTGGCCACGCTGTACCACTATGTGCTGGGTTGGCCTGCACCTTATGACCTGACGACTTTGCCCAAGTTGCTGGGTGTCGTTGGCGGGGTGAGCCTGGCGGTGGGCACCGCAGGTTTGTGGCGACTGAACCTGCGCCGTCATCCTGAGCACGGCGATGCGGCGCAAAAGCCCATGGACCGGGGCTTCATCGCTTTGCTGTTTTTGGTCAGCGTGACGGGTTTGCTGTTGTGGCTGCTGGGCGCAACGGCGGCCATGCCTTTGATGCTGGCGGTGCACTTGGGTGCGGTGATGGCTTTGTTCCTGACGCTGCCCTATGGCAAGTTTGCACATGGCATTTTCCGCACAGCGGCCTTGCTGCGCTTTGCCATCGAAAAGCGCCAGCCCAACCGGTTGGGGTTGGGCGGCGAGTGATTCGTGTCAGGCCGTAGCGCGCAGGCCGGATCGCGTCCTGTTTGTGGTGCTCAGTCAGGGCAGGCGGTGGCCGAGTGGATCACGCCGCCGCCCAGGCACACCTCGCCGTCGTACAGCACGGCGCTTTGGCCAGGTGTCACCGCCCATTGGTCTTCACTGAAATCCAGCACAAAGCCTGCCTGACCATTGGGTTGCACCAAAGGGCTGTAAAGGCAGGGTGCGTCGGCTTGCCGGTAGCGTGTCTTGGCTGCGCACGCACCGGGCGCTGGTGCCTGGCCTGCGCACCAACTCACGTCGGTGGCCTGCAGACGAGGTGACAGCAGCCAAGGGTGGTCGTGGCCTTGCACCACCCACAAGGTGTTGTGAGGGATGTCTTTGCGGGCGACAAACCAGGGGGTGTGTTCGCCTGCACCACGCAAGCCACGTGCTTGCAGCGCTTTCATTTCTGCGCCCTTGGCCTTGATGCCCCCAATGCCCAGGCCCTGTCGCTGTCCCAAGGTGTAGAAACTCAGGCCCACATGCTGACCAATCGTGCGGCCTGTCGGGTCCTTGATCGGACCGGGCTCCTTGGAGATGTAGCGGTTTAAAAACTCGCGGAAGGGACGCTCGCCAATGAAACAGATGCCGGTCGAGTCTTTCTTCTTGGCATTGGGCAGACCAATCTCCTCGGCGATGCGGCGCACTTCGGTCTTGTGCAACTCGCCCACAGGGAACAGGGTCTTGGACAACTGTTGCTGATTCAGACGGTGCAAAAAATAGCTTTGATCCTTGGAGGGGTCCAGTCCTTTGAGCAACTCAAACAGTCCGGTGGCCGTGTTTTGCCGGACACGTGCATAGTGGCCGGTGGCTATTTTTTCAGCACCCACGCGCATGGCGTGGTCCAGAAAGGACTTGAACTTGATTTCGGCATTGCAAAGGATGTCCGGATTGGGGGTGCGCCCGGCCTGGTATTCGCGCACAAACTCTGAAAAAACCCGGTCTTTGTAATCGGCTGCAAAATTAATGTGCTCAATCTCGATGCCCAACACATCGGCCACGGCCGCGGCATCGACGAAGTCGACATTGGATGAGCAGTATTCGCTGTCATCGTCGTCTTCCCAGTTTTTCATGAAAATGCCAATGACTTCATGCCCCTGCTGTTTGAGCAGGTAAGCGGTCACGGCCGAATCGACGCCGCCGGACAGACCGACGACCACACGTGCAAGATGGGACATGCTCAGATTATCCCGTGAGCCTGGCTGTCCTTGTGCGCCGGGCAAATTTATAATGTTGAACTGGTTCAAATTCATGCCCTTTCATTGCACATGGTGCCTTTCCATCCGAACGATCCTGCGCGATATGGTGCAGGGCTTGTTCATCGTGACCCACAGTGGCTTGGCCATGGTGGGCTTGTCTGTGGCCGCCGTGGTCCTGGCTTTGTGGTGGCAGCCCCAATGGTTGCACCGTGCCGAGGAGACTTTGTTCAACTGGCTGCGCGAGCGGCAGGTGCTGATTTCCTGGTTGCCCCAAAACACCGCTGAGCGTGCCACCGCCATTGATTTGAAGGATTTGCCCCGGGCCCAGGCGGCTGTGGCCGTCTGGTTGGGTCGCAAATACAAAATTGCCCCCGAACCCCTGGCGGCACTGGTGGCCGAGGCGCATGTCCTGTCCAAAAAATCCAGGCTGGCACCTCACCTGATTTTGGCCGTGATGGCCATCGAGTCGAATTTCCATCCTTATGTGCAAAGCCATGCGGGTGCGCAGGGGTTGATGCAGGTCATGACCGGCATTCACGCCCAGCGCTACGAAGCGTATGGTGGCAAATTGGCAGCTTTTGATCCGATCACCAATTTGAGGGTCGGCGTGAGTGTGTTGGTTGACTCGATCAAGCTCAAAGGGGGCTCCCTGGAGGAGGGTCTCAAGTTCTATTTGGGCGGTGATGCCGTGACGGATGATGGGGGCTATGTCGCCAAAGTGCTGGCGGAGCAAGCCCGCCTGGACCAAGTGGCGGCTGGCGTGAACGTGCCCATTCAATGAGCTGATTTTCATGAGTTTTGTTTCTCCGGAATTCGTTCTTTTTTGTCTCTTCTTCTTTCCGCTGTATTGGTCTTTGGCTGAACACCCGCGTGTGCAGCGCAGCTTGTTGATCATCTCGGGCTACGGCCTGTACGCCACATGGGTACCGGCTTTCGCTGCGATTTTGGCGGTTTACAGCACTGTGGTCTGGGCTTTGGGGCGCTGGATGCGCCATGCCTTGTCCCCCCGCCTGCCTTTGCTGTTGGGCCTGTGGCTGGCGGGCTCGTTCCTGCTGTCGCTCAAATACTATGAGTTTGTTCGGGAAACGTTTCAGGTGGTCTTGCAAAACACCGGCTTTGTTTCGCTGTTGCCGGTGCTGGATGTGGTGGCACCGGTGGGCGTTTCGTTTTTCACTTTTCAGGCGGTGACTTACCTGGTCATGGTGGGGCGTCAGCCTGCATCGGCCCGTTCGTGGCCCGATGTGATGTTGTTTCTGAGTTTTTGGCCGACTTTGTTTGCCGGTCCGATTTTGCGAGCCGACAATTTTTTCGGGCAGCTCGATGACTCTGGTGTGACCCGGCGGGTGGGGCGGCCTCGCCGAGCTTGGCTGGCTTTGTACCTGATTGCGCTGGGCCTGGTGCAAAAAGTGGTTTTGGCTTCTTGGTTGTCTTCGCAGGTGGTGGACCCGGTTTACAGGTTGCCCGACCAGTACGCCAGCGTGTCTCTGGCCGCCGCCATGTTGGGGTTTAGTTTGCAGATTTTTCTGGACTTCGCCGGGTATACCTTGATCGTCACGGGCTTGGGCTTGCTTTTGGGGTTCCGCTTGCCCGTGAATTTCCGTCAACCTTATCTGGCGCGAAACTTGTCGGATTTCTGGACCCGCTGGCATGTGTCTTTGTCCAGTTTCATCCGTGACTACATTTATATCCCCATGGGGGGCAATCGCCGTGGTTGGGGGCGCACGCAGCTGAATGTGCTGTCGGGCATGTTGATCAGTGGGTTGTGGCACGGCGCCAATTGGACTTTTGTCGTTTGGGGTTTGTTGCATGGCCTGGGGGTGGTGGTCATGAATGGGGCCCAGCGCGCGGGCATGCCCGTTTGGCCGCGTTGGGCAGCGCAAGCGCTGACCTTTTTGTTTGTCAGTCTGGCTTGGGTTTTTTTCAGGGCCGACTCGGTGCCTCAGGCACTGCAGATGCTGCAAGGTTTGTGGCACAGCCCCAGTGGATTTTGGCAGTCTGACCAATTGCCATGGGGGGGCTTGCTGACCATCACCGGTTTGGTTTTTGGCTTGAGTCCATGGGCATTGGTGTGGGAGCGTTTTGCTGTGGCCGGTCTGGGGCGTCTGGGTGCTGGGCGAGCAGGCCTGTTGTTGGCGCTTGTGCTGTGTGCCGTGATTTATTTCGGGCCCGAAGGCGTGCCCAACTTCATCTATTACCGGTTCTGAAATGCTTCATCGTTTGTCTGCGCGTCAACTCAGCTGGCTTTTGCCGGGCATTGCCCTGCTGGTGACCCTTTGCTGGTTGACCTCACTTGAAAAGTACCTGGGGGTTCGCTACCACGTGAGCTTGGAGGCCGCTTTGCCCCCTGATTGGGCGCAGGCCTTGTTTGCTCCTTCGCGCTGGCTGGATGACCGCGTTCGCTCCGGAGGCACTCGGCCCTTGTTCCGCTTGGCCTGGCCCACGGCAGACGATGAAGTACCGCTGTTCAAGCCGGTGGCCAAAACACCCATGCCGCCTCAGATGAAGCCTTTGCCCGAGGCCTTGTCGAGTGGACAGTTTTTGCCCACGCTGGCGCAGCAAAAGTTGAGACCGGGGTCGCAGCGTATTTTGCTGGCGGGTGATTCCATGATGCAGGGCATTGCGCCTTTGCTCATGCACGACCTGTCGCGTTTGCACCCCGATTGGGAAGTGCAAGACCTGAGCCGCCAGAGCACGGGTTTGACCGTGCGCCGTTACTTTGACTGGCCGGCACGGATCGTGGATGAAATGGATGCCAGAAATTTGACTTTGGTGGTGATTTTTTTGGGCCCCAACGACCCTTGGGACATGGTGGTCGATGGTCAGCGTCATGTGTTTCCCTCGTCAGGTTGGGCTTTGCACTATGCCAAGCGAGTGGACGAAATCGTGTCAGCTGCTGCCGAGCGCCAGGTTCGGGTGATCTGGATGGGTTTGCCCTCCATGCGTGAGGGACGTGTCAGGGATGGCGCGGTTTTGCAAAACCACATTTTTCATGAACGAGCCCTGAATTGGGGGACCGATTATCTGGCCACCGAACCCCTGATTGGCGTCTTGTCGGCACCCTTCAAAAAGTTCAAGCAAGAACCCGGGGCAACAGCCCTCAATTTGCGCGCCGAAGATGGCATTCACCTGACCCCATCGGGGCTGCGCTTGATCAAGCAGGCTTTGCTTGAACACATTCAAAAGGCGACACCACCATGATTCACCCTCGTTTGCGTTGCGCTGTGGTGTGGGTCTTTGTCTGCTTCGGGGTGGCGGCGCATGCGCAAAACTTACCCTTGCAGACCACCACCTTGCGGGTGCAGGCCAATGAGGGGGCGCCCGATTTGCAGTGCCAGGTCAAACGCCCCCCCGCCCGTCCCCAGCGCCCCGCGGAGGCGGACACGCCCGATGTGCCGGACGAAGAGGACGTCAAAAGCCAGTTGCAGGCGTTTCTTGCTTCCCCTGAAGGGCGATCCAGTCGTTCGAGTCAGACGGCAGACCGGGGCATCTGGCCATCGCTACGCGGTCAGCCACTGCGGGTCGGCATTTGGGGTGACAGCCATTTGGCGGCTGCGTTTTTCACCCAGGAGCTGCAGCGCTTGTCCAAACTCTCCTCTGAGCAGATGCGGTCCCGGTTTGTCCCGGCCAGCATGAATCGCCCTGGGGTGCGTTTGCCTCTGCGCAAAAGCTGTCTGGGTCCGAATTGGGAGTACGAGCCTGCGCATGCGGGGGCCATGGGCGCCGCCCAGCCGGGGCCGGGGCTGGTCAATGTGTCGACCCGTCATGACGGGGCTTGGTTGTCTTTGGATGTCCGCAATGCTGCGGGTCAGTCCGACAAGAAAAGCGTGCGTTTTTTGTACCAGCAAACTGCCCAACCCATCTTGCTGGCCATTCGGGTGGACGATGCGGCCGAGCAGCGGGTTGAGTTGCAAGGTACGGCGGGTCCGGCCAAATTGGACCTGGTCAGCGACGAGCCCTTGTCTACCGTTTATGTGCGGGTGATTCAGGGGCCATGGCGCTTGCATGGTCTGGAGTGGGCCGTGCCCTCGGAGGTGCGTTTGCAGATGGATGTTTTCGGTTATCCGGGGGCCACGGTGGCCGGTTGGCGTCAAGTCGATGCACAAGACCTGTTGGCCTGGCGCGAACCATCGGCTTATGACGTGGTGGTGTTGGCTTTTGGCACCAATGAAGGCAATGTGCAGCCATTTGATGGCGTGGCCTATACCCATATGCTGCAAGCGGCGGTGGCATCCTGGCGTCAAGCTTTTCCGGGGACGGCTTGCTTGCTGATCGCGCCCGGGGACAGAGGGGTCTTGGTGCCGCGCGCGTCAAAGCCTGCTGGCCAAGGTGCCGACAGGTCGCCACCTTCGCGCGCACCCGATTTCTTGCGCTTTACCCGTGTGCATGCCGAGATCGGGCGTGTTCAAAAACAGGTCGCACGGGCCCACGGCTGTCATTTCTGGAGCATGTTCGACGCCATGGGCGGAGCCGGTGGTGCCTACCGGTGGGCGCGTCAAACCCCTCCCCTCATGGCGCGGGATCTGATCCATTTCACCGTGCCCGGTTACCAGCGGCTGGCGCAACTGATGGCGCAGGATCTGGGGTGGAATGCCGAGTTGTTTCAAAGTGGGCCCCCACCTGCACGGCGTTGATGTCAGGGCAAGCGCGCAAAAAATACGCCACTCATCGTCAGTCCGGCAGCGATGACGAGCCAGCGCACCTTCTGCGCGGGCATGCGTTTGGCCAGTCGGGCACCTGCCCAGCCGCCTGCTGTCGCCAGTGACATCATCCAGATCGCTTGTGACCAGACAATCACGCCAGCCGCTGCAAAAGCGGTCACTGACAGCAAGGACAACACGAACGAATTGAGATTTTTCAGCGCATTGACGGTGTTCAACCGGGTTTCGCCCGTCAGGGTGTACAGCGCCATCAACAAGATGCCCAGGCCGCCATTGAAGTAGCCGCCATAAATGGCCACACCCATCAAGCCGGGCAAACGCCAGGCGGGCTGGCCTTTGTTTCCGTTGCGTTGGGCCATGTGGGGGCCTGCAGCAAACAGTGCAGTGGCCAGCAACAACAGCCAAGGCACCAAGCCTGAAAATACCCGGGATGGCGTCACCAGCAGCAAGCCGGCACCGATCAGACCGCCTACAGCCGCAATGCTCACTTCCCGCCACAGCAGCGCGCGCGGCAAGGCTTTCAATTCTTCTCGAAAACCCAGCAGGCTGCCCAGATAACCGGGGCTGACCGCCATGGCGCTGGTGGCGTTGGCCGACACGGGCGGAACGCCGGCAAAAACCAGTGCGGGAAAGGTCAGAAAACTGCCGCCTCCAGCGATGGCGTTGAGCACACCAGCGGCAAAGGCAGCCCCTCCGGTGAGCAACCAAACGGCTTCAGGGAGGATGGGGCCGCTCATCCTTGCAAAGGCGCAAGATGGGCGACAGCCGGATCGGTGTGGATCACACTCAGAGGGTAGCGTTGACCTGCCAGATGGTCTTCAATGCAGCGCAAAACCAAGGGGCTGCGATGGCGTTCGGCACTGGCTCGTATTTCTTCGGGCGTCATCCACAGTGTGCGCACGATGCCCTCATCCAGCTGCAAATGTGCTTGCAACTCACCGATTTCGCCGCAAAAAGCCATGCGCACATAGGTGATGTCTTCTTGTGTCGCCGGGCGTTGGAAGCGTGACAGGTAAATGCCCACCAACGCCGTTGGGGTAAAGGGGTGGGCGGTTTCTTCAAGCGCTTCGCGTGCACAACCCTCGGCAGGCGATTCGCCTGGGTCCAAGTGCCCCGCAGGGTTGTTCAAGCGCAATCCTTCTTGGGTGTGCTCTTCAATCAACAAGTATCGGCCATCCTTTTCAATGATGGCGGCGACGGTGACATTGGGTTTCCAGCGTGTGTCCATCTGGTGATTATCGGTGCTGCGCCCGCAATGTGTGCTCGGGGCAGGTCGGGCGGCGTGTGTAAGTTTCGGTATATATTCGGTCATCGACTTGCACCCTGACCGGCGAGTCCACTGATTTCATCATTCCCAGGAGATAAGCCATGCGCATAGGCGTGCCCAAAGAGATATACCCCGGTGAAAAACGGGTGGCCACCGTGCCCGATGTGGTGACCAAACTGGTCAAACTTGGCTTTGAGGTGGTCGTGGAGCAAGGCGCGGGTGCGCTTGCTGATCTGTCGGACGAGGCCTATGTCGAGGCCGGTGCCTCAGTGGCACCCAGCGCCGCTGCGCTGTGGAGCGGCAGCGACATCGTCTTCAAAGTGCGTGCGCCTACCCTTGACGAAGTCGCGTTGATGCACGAAGGCCAGACCTTGATCGGTTTCTTATGGCCTGCCCAAAACCCGGATTTGATGCAGCAGCTGTCGGCCAAAAAGGTCACGGCACTGTCCATTGACGCACTCCCCCGCACCTTGAGCCGCGCCCAGAAGATGGACGCGCTGACCTCCATGGCGGGTGTGAGCGGCTACCGCGCCGTGGTCGAGGCGGCCAATGCTTTTGGCCGTTTCTTCAATGGCCAGATCACGGCCGCGGGCAAGGTGCCCCCGGCCAAGGTGTTCATCGCCGGTGCCGGTGTGGCAGGCCTGGCCGCCATTGGCGCGGCCGCCAGTCTGGGCGCCATCGTGCGCGCCAACGACACCCGGGCCGAAGTGGCTGACCAGGTCGTTTCACTCGGCGGCGAGTTCGTCAAAGTGGACTACGAAGAAGAAGGCTCGGGCGGTGGCGGTTACGCCAAGGTCATGAGCGAAGGCTTTCAGGCCGCGCAGCGCGAGATGTACGCCAAGCAGGCCAAAGAGTGCGACATCATCATCACCACCGCGCTGATCCCCGGTAAACCCGCGCCCAAGCTGATCACGGCCGAGATGGTGCAAAGCATGAAGCCCGGCAGCGTCATCGTTGACATGGCCGCCGAACAAGGCGGCAACTGCGAGTTGACCGAGCCCGGCCAAGCCGTGGTCAGGCATGGCGTGACCATCGTCGGTTACACCGATCTGGCCTCGCGCATGGCGCGCCAGTCGTCCACGCTGTACGGCACCAACTTGTTCCGCTTGATCGAAGAGCTGTGCAAGACCAAGGACGGCATCATCAACGTCAACATGCAAGACGACGCCATTCGGGGCCTCACGGTCATCAAGGATGGCGAGATCACCTGGCCCGCGCCACCGCTGGTGGTGCCGCCCAAACCCGCCCCCAAGCCGGCAGCAGCGGTGGCCGAGAAAAAAGGCGGACACGGGCATGGCAGCAGCGGCCCCATGCCGGTCAAAACGCTGGCCATGGTGTTTGGCGTGGGCGCTTTGGCTTTCTGGGCTATCGGCGCTTACGCCCCGGCCGCTTTCCTGGGCCACTTCACGGTGTTCGTGCTGGCCTGCTTCATCGGCTACATGGTGGTGTGGAACGTGACGCCTGCGCTGCACACGCCGCTGATGAGCGTGACCAACGCGATCTCCAGCATCATCGTCATTGGTGCGCTGGTGCAAATCCTGCCGCCCGAGGCCGGCATGAATGGTCGACCTGATCAGCTGATCCAGTGGCTGGCTTTTGCCGGCATCGTGCTCACGGCCGTCAACATGTTTGGTGGCTTTGCCGTGACCCGCCGCATGCTCGACATGTTCCGCAAGTGAACCGAGACCACTAGAACAAGGAATAACGAACATGTCACAAAGTCTCATCTCTCCCAGCCTGGCCACCGTTGCCTACATTGGCGCGGCCATCCTGTTCATCCTCAGCCTGGGTGGCCTGTCCAACCCGGAAAGCTCGCGCCGTGGCAACCTCTACGGTGTCATCGGCATGGCGCTGGCCGTGATCGCCACCATCGTGGGCCCACGTGTGGCCGCCGCAGGCGTGCCCTGGATCGTGGCGGCCTTGGTGATCGGTGGCGGCATTGGCCTTTATGCGGCCAAAACCGTCAAGATGACCCAGATGCCCGAACTGGTCGCGCTCATGCACAGCCTGGTGGGCTTGGCGGCCTGCCTGGTGGGCTTTGCCAGTTACGTGGACACTTCGGTTCAATTCACTGGCGCTGAAAAAGCCATCCACGAAGTCGAGATTTACATCGGCATCCTGATCGGTGCGGTCACTTTCTCGGGCTCGCTCATCGCGTTTGGCAAGCTCAACGGCAAGATCGGCGGCAAGCCGCTTTTGCTGCCTGCGCGGCATTGGCTTAACCTGGCGGGCCTGTTGGTCGTGATCTGGTTTGGCCGTGAGTTCGTGAACGCGCACGACGTGCAAAGCGGCATGACCCCGCTGATCGTCATGACCGTGATCGCACTGCTGTTCGGCATCCACATGGTCATGGCCATTGGTGGCGCTGACATGCCGGTGGTGGTGTCCATGCTCAACAGCTATTCAGGCTGGGCTGCAGCGGCCACCGGTTTCATGCTCGGCAACGACTTGCTGATCGTGACCGGCGCTTTGGTGGGATCGTCCGGTGCCATCCTGTCCTACATCATGTGCAACGCGATGAACCGCAACTTCATCAGCGTGATCGCAGGTGGCTTTGGTGGCGGCGCACCCGCTGCGCCCAAGGCCGACGGCGCGGCTGCCGAGCCGCAAGGCGAGGTGGTGCCCGTCAGTGCCATCGACACGGCCGAGCTGCTGCGCGATGCCAAGAGCGTGATCATCGTGCCCGGTTACGGCATGGCCGTGGCCCAGGCCCAGCACACGGTCAATGAAATCACACGGACACTGCGCGACAAGGGCGTGACCGTGCGGTTTGGCATCCACCCGGTGGCGGGTCGCATGCCCGGCCACATGAACGTGCTGCTGGCCGAGGCCAAGGTGCCCTATGACATCGTGCTGGAGATGGACGAGATCAACGACGACTTCTCGGACACCGATGTGGTCATGGTCATTGGTGCCAACGACATTGTGAATCCTGCCGCGCAGGACGACCCGACCAGCCCGATCGCCGGCATGCCGGTGCTCGAAGTCTGGAAGGCCCGCACCAGCATCGTCATGAAGCGCTCCATGGCCAGCGGCTATGCGGGCGTGGACAACCCGTTGTTCTACAAAGAGAACAACCGCATGTTGTTTGGCGATGCCAAGAAGATGCTCGACGAGGTGCTGGTGGCCCTCAAAGGCTGAGAGGCGCTTGCCGCATCCCAACAAGGGGCCCTGAGGCCCCTTTTTTTGCCCCCATGCCGTGGGTCATAGAACGGCTTTAACGTGAAAGAACAACAACTGCAGACAAGCCTGTGCCTGGCCTCGGCGAAGGCCAGCGCCGTTGACCGCCACGTGTTCTGATCAGATTGGCCTGGTTATGAATTCGTGTTTGACCAACATTTGTA
>NZ_NESL01000008.1 GCF_003063435.1 Limnohabitans sp. 2KL-1
ACTGGATGACGTTCTACAACCACCGCAGACTTCATTCGACCCTGGGCTACGTCAGTCCGATGCAGTTTGAGAAAAGCTGGCACGCGGCACAGCAAAAGAAGGCCGCATAATCGAATGGCTAAGAGGTACGTTCAACAGGGGCAGGTTCAGTCCGGGGAACCTGCAAAGCTATAACCGGTATGCGTATGTGATGAACAACCCGCTGGCTTTGACTGATCCGAGTGGGTACTTCAGCTTGAAGAGCTTCTTGCGCACAGCGGTTGCCATTGTTGTTGCGGTGTATGCGCCGGAGATGATCTTTAGTTCTTGGGCTGGGTCGGCAGCTGCAGGTGCAGCAGCTGCGGGCACGACCTTAACAACAGCTCAAGTGACAGGGATGTGGATTGGCTCGAACGCGGCAGCAGGTGCATTGGCAGGGGGCATCTCAAGCGACAGCAGCAAAGGTGCTGTTTTGGGCGGGCTGTCAGGCGGCTTGTTCAGCGCTGCAGCCATGACCGGCGGTGTGGGTGCAGAAGGTGCAAACAGCTTCACGCGCTATGCGGCCCATGCTGGAGCCGGTTGTGTGAGCAGCGTGGCTGGTGGCGGTAGCTGTAGCCAAGGTGCAGCCAGTGCGGTGTTTGGAAAGTACACGACCAACGCTATCAGTGGCTGGGGTGGCGATGGGACAGGTGCTGTGATTGCCCGAGGCGTTGCTACTACGGTGGCTGGTGGCGTAGGATCGGTGATCGCTGGAGGCAAGTTCGCCAATGGTGCGGAGACTGCGGCTTATGGGTATCTCTTTAATTACTGTCAAACCAGAACGGCAGGTTGCTGGATCCAAAAGGGAATGAATGCTTTGAAAATTGCAGGTGGTTCAACCGGTTTTGCTGTTGGAATGGCATCATGTGGAGTGACTCTGGGGATTGGCTGTGCTGCCGCTGTTGAATCTGCTAACTAAGTCATTGAAGGTGCTACTTACTTTGCAAATCCTGGAGCTGAAGAGGGTTTTAAACCTTCAAAAGTAGTACTTCAGAGTGTTTTTGGGGAAGCCACTGGAGCGCATATCAATACAGGTCTTGAGGTTGGCACGGCTTTGCAGAATGCGGGGGCTCCAGTTGCGCTTAAGGGTTTTAGCTTATTTCGTCCCGATATGTCGACTCGCATCGAACAAATGGGGGCATTGCAACTTGGTGTTACAACGGGCTCAACCGCAGGGAAGCTGCTCGGTGACCCCTACTACAAGGATCAACTTAAATGAGTTCGATAAAAGACAAGGCTATGAGACCAATGTTCTGGGTTGGAGCCTTTTGTACAGCGGTCGGTTCATGGCTGCTCGCACTGTCAGTTTTGATAAGGCTTCTGACTGATCGACCTCTCTCCTCGGGCGAAACGATCACAGCGTTTGTCTCAGCCATTGGTTTTTCAGTAGTTTTTGTGTCGATGCTCTGGCGCAAAATCCAAAAAATACGATAGTTCAAAGCGAAATAGAGCGGATGCGGTAGAAATGGCGGACGCCGTTTCGAAGGGATCCACATATTCCGCCGCTGCTTGTACTTTGAGTGTCGTTTGTGCAGCTGCGGTACTGGTCTCTGCCGGAGTTGGCTTAGGCGCTGGTATTGCGAAAGATTTTGTGTTTGACCAAAATCCAGCCTCTTTTTTCGCTGATTTTGGAGTTGACAAGTCGCTAGAAAAAATTGGAGCGGTCCTGCAGATTCCCGCTCTCATAACGCAATCAATTTCTGAGGGTATCAAGGACTCGAGGGAATTAAGCGGTTGGAAGACGCGTCAAAATCTTCGGAAGGATTGATATGAAATTGCTTGCACGACTCGTTTGGTTAGGCGTTCCGCTGACCTGCCCCCTCTGGCCGTACCAATCGAATTGAAGTTGTCAGATTATTAACAGGGCAAGATTTCTTGGTGCGCTAAATCTTCCCCACCCAAAGAGTCTGAAAACCTTGACCTTGTTGCGATATAGATTTCAATTGCCATGACAGCGAATAAACGGGGTCAGATCCCATTTAATTGATCGGATGAGAACCAGTGGTTGACGATGCCAGCATGCTGCCCGACTTGAGGTCGATCAAGCACTTCACGCATGCGTAAACGCCTCGCTTCTCTGACTGGGTGACGTCATTCGCGGTGTGGGACCAGCAGCGTCAAACAAACCGTCACCCTGACCAACAACGCCCCAACCAACATGACGGGCGGCACCACTTGGTATCTGCACGGCGATAACAACGCGCTCGTTTTTGAAAAAGAACTCAAAGCCAACGGCGTCACAGAAAACCTCCACTTCCTGCAAGCCGCAGGCATGACCTTTGCGCTGGTGACCACGCGCAGTGGTGCGGGCGTCAGCAGCACGGCCAGTGACCTGAGCAAGCGCAGCGCGCAAGTGCGCTACTTCCACCAAGACCACCTGAACTCGATGGCGGTGATCACCGACGAGGCGGGGCAAGTGGTGGAGCGGCTGGCGTATGACCCCTGGGGCAAGCGCAGAAACGCCAACGGCCTGGTCGACAAGAACGACAGCCTGGTGGGCCAGACCACGGACCGTGGGTACACGGAGCACGAGCACCTGGACGAAGTGGGGCTGATCCACATGAACGGGCGGGTGTACGACCCCTTGGTAGGACGCTTCATGAGCGCGGACCCGTTCATCCAAAGTCCGGGGAACCTGCAAAGCTACAACCGGTATGCGTATGTGATGAACAACCCGTTGGCGTTCACGGACCCTAGTGGATATATCAGCTGGCGTTCTGTTCGCAAAGTATTTAAGGTCGCAGTAACAATCGCTGTGGCGTATTACACAGGTGGGGCTGTCGCAGGCTCTTTGGGCTTCACTGGCGCAACAGCAGGAAGTGCAATTGCAGCAGCCACCACGGGAGCGACGGCTACGCTGACTTCTGCTGTAGCCGTTGGCGCATCAATGGGGTTCGCTGCAGGCGTTACCTCCGCGGGACTCAATGGTGCAAACCTCAAAGATTCTGTGAAAGCCGGTGTTGCAGGTGGTGTGACCGGGGCTGCTTTGGGCGCTGCAAGTTTTGGGGCGGCATCATGGTCCACATCTGCGCAAATTTTGTCCAAATCAGCGACATCCGGCGCGATGGCACACTTACAGGGTGGAAGCTTCAAGAATGGTTTTGCCACAGCTTTCGTATTTGCAACTGCGGCTGAGGCGTATCGCAGCTATGTCGGGTTTGAGGCGACTGCTGAGCCGGGGGAGGCGGTCAAGGGGAATGCTGCTGATTGCAGTACTGCAGGGTCAAGTTGTTTCGACTTCGAAACGCAAGGTCCTCGTGCTGACAAGATTCCGGCTGATTGGGAGGGTAAAAACGTGATCGGGATCAACAAACCCGTGACCGGCGATGACGGTTTCTTTACGGGCAAGCAAGGTGGTTGGATTTCCAGAACCTTGAACCAAGTTCCTGGAATGAATAACGTGGCTCGATTGCATGACACATTTTTTCCTCCCAATGGGAGCGGACTTAGTTTTACTCCCTTTAATAATGTGGGCAGCATGCTACCTGCAGCAGCTGTGAGTTACAGCGCCTTGTTTGATTTGGTAACCGTTGATGCCAACCGGTGTCCTCAATGCAGGAGATGAGTTTATGAAGCTCGGTTCTTTGATTCTTGTTGGTGTACTTGCGGCATGTGCATATGGAGATCCGCATCAAAATTTTTTAGAGTATCAAGCGAGAAAAATTGGTGGTTCCATTGATGACTTAGCTGCTCGTCGAGCCCTAGTTGATGATAGTCAGCTCCAAAATGGCAATCGGGTAGCTAAGTATTGGTATGTGCAGCCTTATAAAAATCGACAATGTATAGAAATATATGAATACGATCCAATTGCAAGAAAGATCTTGAAAGCCTCATTTGAAGGTAATCAATGCATTTGGAATCCATGATGGATGCTCGCTGACAAACGCCGAATGCTTCACGATCTGAGTTCATGCATTCATAAACGATGCCGCTTCTCAGGGGGGGCGTCACCGCATGATTGGCCGTGACTGTTGCCGCAAGCGCACTACGTCGGACCGCACACTGAGCTTTGCCTATGGCTCCGAACACCAACGCGTCAAACAAACCGTCACCCTGACCTGCCCCCTCTGATCCCCACCGAATCGATGCAACTCACTCCGCCTTGGCCCCCGAGTCCTTGACCACCTTGGCCCATTTGGTGATTTCAACCGCCTGATATCGGGCCAGCTCTTCGGGTGTGGACAACACCGGGTCCAGGCCCAGCGTTTTCAGGCGGTCTTGAACTTCTGGCAGGTGGAACACGCGCACGACTTCGGCGTTGAGTTTGTCGATGATGGGCTTGGGCACATTGGCTGGTGCAAACATGGCAAACCAAGTGGTGGCTTCGAAGCCGGGCACAAATTCGGCCATGGTGGGCACATCGGGCGCGGCGGGGGAGCGTTTGGCGGTGGTTTGCGCCAGCGCGCGGATTTTGCCGTCGCGAGCCATGGGCAGGGCCGAGGGCATGTTGTCAAACATCAGCTGGATGCTGCCGCCGACCAGATCGGGGATGGCGAACTGCCGGCCTTTGTAGGGCACGTGCGTCATGCTGGTGCCGGTCATGGACTTGAACAATTCGCCCGAAACGTGCACCGAGGTGCCGGTGCCATGCGAGCCAAAAGACAGTTTGTTGGGGTTGGCCTTCATGTAGGCGATCAGCTCGGGCACGCTTTTGACCGGCAGGTCGTTGTTGACCACCAGCAGGTTGGGGGCCGAGGCGACCAGCGAGATGGGGAGAAGTTCTTCACCATGTCGTAGGGCATCTTGTCGTAGAGCGCCCCGTTGATGGAGTGGGTGCCCACCGTGCCCATGACCAAGGTGTAGCCGTCTGCGTCGGGGCTGAAGCCGTCGACCTAAGGGGTTGGGTGTGTGTTTCGGGCTATAATCCGGCTGTTTTGCGATTTGCAAAGCGCACGCCATCCGCTTTTCCGGCAGGTGGCGCAAGTCATTCACCCGCTGAAATTCGTCACTGAACGCCAGCGAAACAACAAGGAAATACCATGATCGCATCTTCGATCAAGGCCGAGGTCGTCAAGGCCAACGCACGTGCCGCCAACGATACTGGGTCCCCAGAAGTCCAAGTGGCTTTGCTCACAGCCCGTATCAACGAGCTGACACCTCACTTCAAAACACACGCCAAAGACCATCACGGTCGCCGCGGTCTGCTGCGCATGGTGAGCCGTCGCCGCAAACTGTTGGACTACCTCAAGTCCCGTGATGCTGACCGTTACGTTGCGCTGATCGCCAAGCTTGGCCTGCGTAAGTAATCGTCTCTCCAGATGAAAAGCGCCTGAGTTAGTTCACTAGCTCAGGCGCTTTATTCTTTTTTTCTGTCGGAATTTGTCACAAAGAACCCGCGCTGTGTCATTCCACAAGGCTTTACAGCAAAGTTTTGCAAGGTTTTGTGGAATGGCATCGAGTTCAGAGCGTCAACTTCCGGGCCCACAGTGCAGCCTCATGCGCTTTTGTTTTCAGGAGTTCTGAACATGTCCATTTTCAATAAAGTTACCAAAACCTTCCAGTGGGGCCAGCACACGGTCAAGATGGAAACGGGCGAAGTCGCTCGTCAAGCTGGCGGCGCTGTGCTGCTCGACATGGAAGGCACTGTGGTGTTGGCCACGGTTGTGGGTTCCAAGATCGCCAAAGCCGGTCAAGACTTCTTCCCCCTCACAGTCGATTACATCGAGAAGACTTACGCCGCAGGCAAGATCCCCGGCAGCTTTTTCAAGCGTGAAGCCAAGCCCAGCGAGCACGAAACCCTGACCAGCCGCCTGATCGACCGCCCGATCCGTCCCCTGTTCCCAGAAGGTTTCTACAACGACGTGCACGTGGTCATCCACACCGTGTCTTTGAACCCTGAAGTCGACGCCGACATCGCCGCGATGATCGCTGTGTCTGCTGCTTTGTCCATCTCGGGCATCCCCTTCAATGGCCCCATCGGCGCCGCACGCGTGGGCTACATCAACGGCGAATACGTCCTGAACCCCGGCCAGACCCAGCGCAAAGACAGCGTGATGGACCTGGTGGTTGCCGGTACCGAAGCCGCTGTGCTGATGGTCGAATCCGAAGCCCAGCAACTGTCCGAAGAAATCATGTTGGGCGGCGTGGTGTATGGCCACGAGCAGTCGGCGATTGCCATCAACGCGATCCACGAGCTGGTGCGCGAAGCCGGCAAGCCGGTGTGGGATTGGCAAGCGCCTGCCCGCGATTTGGCTTTCGAAGCCAAGCTGGCCACACTGGCTGAAGAGAAACTGCGCGCTGCTTACCAGATCCGCAACAAGCAAGCCCGTACACACGCTTGCCGCGAAGCCTACGCTTCGGTCAAAGTCGCTTTGGCCGAAGAAGGCGTGGCCTTCGACAGCGTCAAGCTCGACGGCCTGATGTTCGAGATCGAAGCCCGCATCGTGCGCAGCCAGATCCTGGCTGGTGAGCCCCGCATCGACGGCCGCGACACACGCACCGTGCGCCCCATCGAAATCCGCAACAGCGTGCTGCCCCGCACACACGGCTCGGCCTTGTTCACACGTGGTGAAACCCAGGCTTTGGTGATCACCACCTTGGGCACCGAGCGCGACGCACAGCGCATCGATGCGCTGGCTGGCGAGTTTGAAGACCGCTTCATGTTCCACTACAACATGCCTCCCTTTGCCACTGGCGAAGTGGGCCGCATGGGTTCGACCAAGCGCCGCGAAATCGGCCACGGCCGTCTGGCCAAGCGTGCTTTGGCCGCTGTGCTGCCAAGCAAAGAAGAGTTCCCCTACACCCTGCGTGTGGTGTCCGAAATCACCGAATCGAACGGTTCTTCGTCCATGGCTTCGGTCTGCGGCGGCTGCCTGTCGATGATGGACGCGGGCGTCCCGATGAAAGCCCACGTGGCCGGTATCGCCATGGGCCTGATCAAGGAAGACAACCGCTTTGCGGTGTTGACCGACATCTTGGGTGACGAAGACCACCTGGGTGACATGGACTTCAAAGTGGCCGGTACCACCAACGGCATCACTGCGCTGCAGATGGACATCAAGATCCAGGGCATCACCAAGGAAATCATGCAAGTTGCTTTGGCCCAGGCCAAAGAAGCCCGCATGCACATTCTGGGCAAGATGCAAGAGGCGATGAGCACGGCCAACACCGAAGTGTCTGACTTCGCACCCAAGCTCTTCACCATGAAGATCAACCCCGAGAAGATCCGTGATGTGATCGGCAAAGGTGGCTCGACCATCCGTGCGCTGACCGAAGAAACCGGTTGCCAGATCAACATCTCCGAAGACGGCACGATCACCATCGCGGCCACCGACGGCGACAAGGCCGAGATCGCCAAGAAACGCATCGAGCAGATCACCGCCGAAGTCGAAATCGGCAAGGTCTACGAAGGCCCGGTCACCAAGATCCTGGACTTCGGTGCTCTGATCAACCTGTTGCCCGGCAAAGACGGTCTGCTGCACATCAGCCAGATCGCCCACGAGCGCGTCGAAAAAGTGACCGACTACCTGAGCGAAGGCCAGATTGTCAAAGTCAAGGTCATGGAAACCGACGAAAAAGGCCGCATCAAGTTGTCGATGAAGGCATTGCTGGACCGTCCTGCGCAAGGCTGATGAGGGGTTTTGCGTTGAGGGTTGAGCGCTGAGCGAGATGCTTTTAACCCCCAACGCTCAACCAAGCCTCCACGCCAAACGCTGAACGCCCAACGCTAAACGCCAAACCTCTAATGAACGTCATTGAAATCCAAAGCTACGGTGCCCCCGAGGTGCTGGTGCCCGCAACCCGTTCCGACCCTGTGGCCGGGGCAGGGGAGTTGCTGATTCGCGTCTCGGCCAGCGGCATCAACCGCCCCGACGTGCTGCAACGCACGGGCAATTACCCCGTGCCACCGGGTGCTTCGGACATTCCGGGCCTCGAAGTGGCGGGTGTGATCGTGTCGGGTGATGCAGAGGCCATGGCTGCTGCAGGCCTGGCGGTGGGTGAGCGCGTGTGCGCTTTGGTGTCTGGAGGTGGTTACGCACAGCTGTGCGTCGCACCCGTGGCCCAATGTTTGCCGGTGCCCAAGGGTCTGACGGACATTGAAGCCGCTTCGCTGCCAGAGACGTTCTTCACCGTGTGGAGCAATGTGTTTGATCGTGGTCGTTTGCAAGCGGGTGAGACCTTGTTGATTCAGGGCGGTACCAGTGGCATCGGCGTCACGGCCATCCAGATGGCCAAGGCGGCAGGTGCCACCGTGATCGCCACGGCCGGGTCGGACGACAAGTGCCAGGCTTGCCTGGCCTTGGGTGCAGACCACGCCATCAATTACAAAACCACCGATTTCGTGGCCGAGGCCAAGCGCCTGACGGGCGGCTTGGGGGTCAACGTGATTTTGGACATGGTCGCTGGCGACTATGTGGCGCGCGAAGTCGAGGCCTTGGCCGAAGACGGCCGCCTGGTCATCATCGCGGTGCAGGGCGGAGTCAAGAGCGAGTTCAATGCTGGCATGGTGTTGCGTCGTCGCTTGACGATCACCGGCTCCACGTTGCGTCCGCGCCCGGTGGCTTTCAAGGCGGCCATTGCCCAGTCTTTGCGCAAAACGGTGTGGCCCTGGATCGAGTCGGGCCGCATCAAGCCGGTCATCCACAGCGTGTTTGGCGCGGTGGAGGCGGGCGGTGGCTTGCCATCGGGTGCGGCGCAAGCCCATGCCTTGATGGAGACCAACCAGCATGTGGGCAAATTGGTGGTGACCTGGTGATGGCGATGCGCGGCAAGTTGATGGTCGGCAACTGGAAGATGAATGGCAGCCTGGCTGCCAATGCGTCTTTGGTCACCGACCTTTTGGCGGGTATGGCAGATGTGAAGTGCCGCGCTGCGGTGTGTGTGCCTTCGGTTTATCTGGCGCAGATGCACAGCTTGCTGGCGGGCTCGTCCATTGATTTGGGCGCACAAGATGTGTCGGTCTACGCCTCGGGTGCCTATACAGGTGAGGTGTCAGCCGACATGTTGCGTGATTTTGCGGTGCGCTACTGCATCGTGGGTCACTCGGAGCGTCGTCAATACCACGGCGAATCGGATGTGACCGTGGCCAGCAAAGCCCAGCGCGCATTGGCGGCGGGCATCACACCCATCGTGTGCGTGGGCGAGAGTCTGGCCGAGCGTGATGCGGGTCAAACTGAAGCGGTGGTCAAGCGTCAGTTGGCTGCGGTGATCCATGCCAACGGCCATTGCATCAGTGAAATCGTGGTGGCGTACGAACCGGTATGGGCCATTGGCTCCGGATTGACCGCCACCCCTGAACAAGCCCAACATGTGCACGCTGTTTTGCGTGCACAGTTGCAGGCGGCAACTGCGCACGCAGATCGGGTGTCTATCTTGTATGGCGGCAGCATGAATGCCGCCAACGCTGCCGAATTGCTGGCCCAGCCCGATGTGGACGGTGGGCTGATCGGTGGTGCTGCGCTGAAAGCGCCTGACTTTTTGTCCATGTTGAAGACCGCTTCGCGCTGAGTCTTTGGCCCACTTTTTATTGATTTTTGGAGATACAGATGAGCATGGTGTTGACTTTGATTTTGGTGGTGCAGATGTTGTCGGCCCTGGCCATGATCGGTTTGATCCTCATTCAGCACGGCAAAGGGGCTGACATGGGCGCAGCCTTTGGCAGTGGCGGTTCGGGCAGCCTGTTTGGCGCTACTGGTGGTGCCAACTTCTTGTCGCGCACCACGGCCGTTTTGGCTGCGGTATTCTTTGTGTGCACTTTGTTGCTGGCTTATTTCAGCAACGCACGTCCCGCGTCCTCAGGCAGTGTGCTTGAAGGAGCAGTCGTGACGATGCCTGTGGCACCTGTCGCACCTGCGGACACCAGCACTGCTGCCCAAATTCCGGGCAATGCACCTGCTGCAAAGACCGACAACACCGTGCCACCGGTGCCCGGCAAGTAAGCTTCATACAAGCTTTGCTGCTCTGCACAAATTTCCATCTTTTCGAAAGGAAATGGACGGGTTTTCAGCGTAAAATACGGGATTGTCCGGAGAGCTAAATGCATCACATGATGCGCCTCATGCAAACTGGACAAATGCATCCAGCCGTCGTGGTGAAATTGGTAGACACGCTATCTTGAGGGGGTAGTGGCGAAAGCTGTGCGAGTTCGAGTCTCGCCGACGGCACCAGACAAACAGAGTGGCTCAAGCGCAAAGCTTGGGTCACTCACTCGGTAACAACCGGCAGTCTCAAGATGAACCTCGACCAATACCTCCCCATTCTCTTGTTCATTTTGGTCGGCATTGCTGTCGGCATCATTCCCCAGGTTTTGGGCTACATCCTTGGCCCCAACAGACCTGATGCGGAAAAAAATTCCCCCTATGAGTGCGGTTTTGAAGCCTTCGAAGACGCGCGTATGAAGTTCGATGTGCGCTACTACTTGGTGGCCATCTTGTTCATCTTGTTCGATCTGGAAATCGCGTTCCTGTTTCCCTGGGCTGTGGCGCTCAAGGAAGTCGGTGTGGCGGGCTTTGTGGCCGTGGTGATTTTCCTGGCCATTCTGGTCGTAGGCTTTGTCTACGAGTGGAAAAAAGGCGCCCTGGATTGGGAATGATCGTTTGCACTGACAACAGCATTCAGCCTGCTTGAGGATAAAAAATGATTGAAGGCGTGATGAAGGAAGGCTTCATCACCACGAGTTACGACTCGGTGGTGAATTGGGCCAAAACCGGCTCGCTCTGGCCCATGACCTTTGGTCTGGCTTGCTGCGCGGTCGAGATGATGCATTCGGCGACAGCACGTTATGACCTGGCCCGCTTTGGTGCCGAGGTGTTCCGTGCCAGTCCCCGTCAGGCCGACCTGATGATCGTGGCAGGCACCCTGTGCAACAAGATGGCGCCGGCTTTGCGCAAGGTGTATGACCAGATGTCCGAGCCGCGCTGGGTGATTTCCATGGGTTCGTGCGCCAATGGCGGTGGTTATTACCACTACAGCTATTCGGTGGTGCGCGGTTGTGATCGCATCGTGCCTGTGGATGTGTATGTGCCGGGTTGCCCGCCGACAGCCGAAGCGCTGATTTACGGCATCATCCAGCTGCAGCAAAAAATCCGCCGCACCCACACCATTGCGCGCGCTTGAGGGGACGAAGACGATGACAAATTTCGCCATTCGACCCGAAGACCTGCAAGACGCCTTGACGGCTGCCTTGGGGGATCGTGTGAGTTCCATCACCATCGCCTTGGGTGAGGTGACCGTGCATGTCGCTGCAACACAATATCAAAGCGTCATGCAAACACTGCGCGATGCCGCAGGCTGCCAATTTGAACAACTGATCGACCTGGCTGGCGTGGATTATTCCGCATACCGCGAAGTGGGCACAGACGGCCCCCGTTTTGGTGTCACCGTGCATTTGCTGTCGGTGAGCCTGAATCAGCGCGTGCGCGTCAAAGTGCTGTGCCCTGACGATGATCTGCCCTTGGTGGACTCGGTCAACGACCTTTGGAACTCAGCCAACTGGTACGAGCGCGAAGCGTTTGATTTGTATGGCATCGTGTTCGAAGGCCACAACGACCTGCGCCGCATCTTGACCGACTACGGTTTCATTGGCCACCCTTTCCGCAAAGACTTCCCGTTGTCGGGCCATGTCGAAATGCGTTACGACGCAGAACGTCGCCGTGTGGTGTATGAGCCCGTGAGCATTGAGCCGCGTGAAATCACGCCGCGCATCATCCGTGAAGAAAACTACGGAGGCCTGAACTGATATGGCCGAAATCAAGAATTACACCCTGAACTTTGGTCCTCAGCACCCTGCTGCGCATGGTGTGTTGCGTCTCGTGTTGGAATTGGACGGCGAGGTCGTGCAACGCGCCGACCCGCACATCGGCTTGCTGCACCGCGCCACTGAAAAGCTGGCCGAGCACAAAACCTACATCCAGTCGCTGCCCTACATGGACCGCTTGGATTACGTCTCGATGATGTGCAACGAGCACGCCTACTGCCTCGCGATCGAGAAGATGCTGGGCTTGGAAGTGCCGATGCGCGCCCAGTACATCCGCGTGATGTTCTCGGAAATCACCCGCGTGCTCAACCACCTCATGTGGCTCGGCTCGCACGGCAACGATTGCGGCAGTTCTACCATCCTGATCTACACCTTCCGCGAACGTGAAGACCTGTTTGACATGTACGAGGCCGTGTCCGGCGCGCGCATGCACGCCGCGTATTTTCGTCCCGGTGGTGTTTACCGCGACCTGCCTGACAGCATGCCGCAGTACAAGGTCAGCAAGATCAAGAATGCCAAGGCCATCGAGCAGCTCAACAAGAACCGCAATGGCTCCTTGCTTGACTTCATCGACGACTTCACGCAGCGCTTTCCCAAGTGTGTGGACGAGTACGAAACCCTGCTGACCGATAACCGCATCTGGAAGCAGCGCACCGTCGGCATTGGCGTCGTGCCACCTGAGCGCGCTCTCAATTTGGGCATGACCGGCCCCATGCTGCGCGGCTCCGGCATCGCTTGGGATTTGCGCAAGAAGCAGCCTTACGACGCGTACGACCAAGTCGAGTTTGACGTGCCCGTGGGCAAGACCGGTGACAGCTACGACCGCTATTTGGTCCGCATGGCCGAGATGCGCGAGTCGAACCGCATCATCCAGCAGTGCGTTGCGTGGTTGCGTGCCAACCCAGGTCCGGTCATCACCGACAACCACAAGGTGGCACCGCCCTCGCGCGAAGGCATGAAATCCAACATGGAAGACTTGATCCACCATTTCAAGCTCTTCACCGAAGGTTTTCATGTGCCCGAAGGCGAAGCCTACGCCGCTGTCGAACATCCCAAGGGTGAGTTCGGCATCTACATGGTCAGTGACGGTGCCAACAAGCCTTACCGCCTCAAAATTCGCGCCCCGGGCTTCGCCCATCTGGCCACCCTCGATGAAATGGCCCGTGGCCACATGCTGGCCGATGCGGTCGCGATCATCGGGACCATGGACATTGTTTTTGGAGAGATTGACCGATGATCTCTGAGTCAACCAAAGCACGCTTTGCGCGTGAAGTTGCCAAGTTTCCTGCAGACCAAAAGCAGTCGGCCGTCATGGCTTGCCTGTCGATCGTGCAGCAGGAACTCGGCTGGGTCAGCCCCGACAGTGAGCAAGTCGTGGCCGAGGTGTTGGGCATGCCTGTGATGGCCGTGCACGAAGTCACCACCTTCTACAACATGTACAACCAAAAGCCGGTGGGCAAGTTCAAGCTGAACGTCTGCACCAACCTGCCTTGCCAGTTGCGTGGCGGTGCCCAAGCCTTGGCGCATCTGGAGCACAAATTGGGTGTGCATGCGGGCGAGACCACAGCCGACGGCATGTTCACTTTGCAGCCCAGCGAATGCCAAGGTGCTTGCGCCGATGCGCCGGTGCTGCTGGTGAACGATCGCCACATGTGCAGCTTCATGAGCCATGAAAAGCTCGACCAGCTCGTCGACAGCCTGAAGAAAGCCGAGGCCGCCTGATGAAAGTCGAACAAATCCTGAGCCAATTCCAGGCCACTGGCGTGGAAACCTGCTTCCATGACCGCCACATCAATCCGCAAATCTATGCGGGTCTGAATGGCCAAAATTGGGGCATCAAAGACTACGAAGCACGCGGTGGCTATGCCGCATTGCGCAAAATTCTGGGCAAAGACGGCAGCGAAGGTCTGACCCAAGACCAGGTGATCGCCACCGTCAAAGAGTCCGGTCTGCGCGGACGTGGCGGTGCGGGCTTCCCCACCGGCCTCAAGTGGAGCTTCATGCCCCGCCAGTTCCCCGGTCAAAAGTATTTGGTCTGCAACTCGGACGAAGGCGAGCCGGGTACATGCAAAGACCGCGACATCATGGAGTACAACCCCCACACAGTGATCGAAGGCATGATCATTGCCGCTTATGCCATGGGCATCAGCGTGGGTTACAACTACATCCACGGCGAAATCTTCCACACCTACGAGCGCTTTGAAGCGGCTCTGGAAGAAGCCCGTGCCGCTGGCTACCTGGGCAACAACATCATGGGTTCGACGTTCAGCTTCCAGCTGCACGCCTCGCACGGATTTGGCGCTTACATTTGCGGCGAAGAAACCGCCTTGCTCGAATCGCTGGAAGGCAAAAAAGGCCAGCCACGCTTCAAGCCACCGTTTCCAGCCAGCTTTGGTCTGTACGGCAAGCCCACCACCATCAACAACACCGAGACCTTCGCGGCGGTGCCCTGGATCATCCGCAACGGTGGCCAGGCGTATCTGGAATGCGGCAAGCCCAACAACGGCGGCACCAAGATCTTTTCGGTCAGCGGCGACGTGGAGCGCCCCGGCAACTACGAAGTGCCCATGGGCACACCGTTTGCCAAGTTGCTCGAACTCGCCGGTGGCGTGCGCGGTGGCCGCAAACTCAAAGCGGTGATCCCCGGCGGTTCGTCTTCTCCGGTTGTTCCTGCCGATTTGATGATGACGCTCACCATGGACTACGACAGCATCGCCAAAGAAGGCGGCTCGATGTTGGGTTCGGGTGCCGTGATCGTCATGGACGAAACCCGTTGCATGGTCAAGGCCTTGGCGCGTTTGTCTTACTTCTACTCGCACGAGTCCTGCGGCCAGTGCACGCCTTGCCGTGAGGGCACGGGCTGGCTGTGGCGCATGGTCGACCGCATTGAACACGGCCAGGGCCGTGCCAGCGACATCGACATGCTCGACAGCGTGGCTGGCAGCATCATGGGCCGCACGATTTGCGCCTTGGGCGACGCAGCGGCCATGCCAGTGCGCGGCATGCTCAAGCATTTCCGTCACGAATTTGTACACCTCATTGAGCACAAGACCTCCATGGTCGGTGCCGATGCAACAACGGTGAAGACCCATGGTTGAAATAGAACTCGACGGTCAGAAAGTGGAAGTTGTCGAAGGCAGCATGGTGATGCATGCCGCTGAAAAAGCCGGCACCTACATCCCGCATTTCTGCTACCACAAGAAACTCTCCATCGCGGCCAACTGCCGCATGTGCCTGGTGGAGGTCGAAAAGGCCCCCAAGCCCATGCCCGCCTGCGCCACGCCCGTGACGCAAGGCATGATCGTGCGCACCAAGAGCGACCGGGCCATCGCCGCCCAGAAGTCGGTCATGGAGTTTTTGCTGATCAACCACCCACTCGATTGCCCGATTTGCGATCAAGGTGGCGAGTGCCAGTTGCAAGACTTGGCAGTGGGTTACGGCGGCACTAAATCTCGCTACGAAGAAGAAAAGCGCGTCGTGTTCCACAAGGAAGTCGGTCCGCTGATCTCCATGGAAGAGATGAGCCGCTGCATCCACTGCACACGTTGCGTGCGCTTTGGTCAAGAAGTCGCCGGAGCCATGGAGTTGGGCATGTCCCACCGCGGCGAGCATGCCGAGATCGAAACTTTCCTGGGCCAGACCATCGATTCCGAGTTGTCGGGCAACATGATCGACATCTGCCCCGTGGGTGCATTGACCAGCAAGCCGTTTCGCTACCACGCCCGGACTTGGGAGCTGTCGCGCCGCAAGTCGGTGGCCGCCCACGATTCGTCGGGTGCCAACCTGATCGTGCAGGTCAAAAACAACCAGGTCATGCGTGTCGTTCCTTTGGAGAATGAAGACGTCAACGAATGCTGGATTGCCGACCGCGACCGCTTCTCTTACGAAGCCTTGAATGGCCCTGAGCGCTTGACCCAGCCCATGCTCAAGCAGGGCGGCGAGTGGAAAACCGTCGACTGGCAAACCGCCCTCGAATACGTGGCCAATGGCCTGCGCAACATCCAGCGCGACCACGGTGCCAACAGCATCGGCGCACTGGTCAGCCCGCACAGCACTGTGGAAGAGCTGTACCTGGCAGGCGCCTTGGTGCGTGGCTTGGGTTCGGAC
The DNA here is from genome assembly GCF_003063435.1 of Limnohabitans sp. 2KL-1. Taxonomy (GTDB): domain Bacteria; phylum Pseudomonadota; class Gammaproteobacteria; order Burkholderiales; family Burkholderiaceae_C; genus Limnohabitans_A. The sequence continues at coordinate 15,821 of NZ_NESL01000008.1, forward strand.
AACATCGACCACCGCCTGCGCAACGCCGAGTTTGGCGCTGCAGAGGGTGTGCGTACCTTGGGCACATCGGTTGCATCGCTCTCCACATTGCAGCGCGTGCTGGTCGTGGGCTCCAACCTGCGCAAAGACCATCCGCTGTTTGCCCTGCGTGTGCGCCACGCCGTGCGCCATGGCGCTGCCGTGAACCTCATCACTGACAAAGCGGCTTTCAGCCATGCCGACGCCTGGGCCATGCCTGTGGCCAACGCCGTGCTGGCAGACGCTTTCGCTTGGGCGCAAACCTTGGCCGACGTGGCCACCGCCATTGCGGCAGAGAAGGGCGTTGCAGCCCCTTGCGCAGGCACGGCCTCTGCACAAGCTCAGGCCATTGCCAAATCCTTGCTGAGCGGTGAGCGGAAGGCGGTGTTGTTAGGCAATGCCGCAGCGCACCACGCCAATGCCTCGACCCTGTTGGCCCTGGCCAACTGGATCGCCGAGCAAACCGGTGCCAGCGTTGGTTACCTGACCGAAGCGGCCAACACCGTGGGTGCGCAGTGGGTCGGTGCACAGCCTCAGACCGGTGGCAAACACGCAGGTCAGATGCTGGACGGTAGCCTCAAAGCCGCCATCTTGTTGAACACCGAACCCGAATTCGACACCGCTGCGGGTGCAGCTTCAGCGGCTGCGCTGGACAAGGCCGAGATGGTGGTCACGCTCAGCCCGTTCAAGGCCAATATGGCTTTCAGCGATGTGCTGCTGCCGATCGCGCCGTTCACCGAAACATCGGGCAGCTTTGTCAACGCAGAGGGGCGTCTGCAAAGCTTCCACGCCGTGGTCAAGCCTTTGGCTGAAACCCGTCCTGCCTGGAAAGTGTTGCGCGTGCTGGCCAATTTGCTCGACATACCGGGCGTAGCCTTTGAAACATCGCAAGAAGTTTTGGCCCGTGCCACCGCCCAAGCGATGAAGGCATCGAACGCGACAACGGCAGTCATCCATTTGTCGGGCACTTCGCCTGCGCCTGCTGTCGCTGCGATTTACCAGCTGGACAGCATCGTGCGCCGAGCACCGTCTTTGCAGTTGACCGCAGACGCACGCCAGGAGGTGGCCCCATGATTGACGCTCTGTACAACGGCGGCCTGAACTTGGTTGCCGCCACTTGGTGGGCCACTTTGGTTTGGCCGGTTTTGTGGATTTTGCTCAAGATCGTCGCCATCCTCGCGCCTTTGATGGGTGCGGTGGCTTACCTGACGCTCTGGGAGCGCAAGCTCCTGGGCTTCATGCAAGTGCGCCACGGACCCAACCGCGTGGGGCCCTTCGGTTTGCTGCAACCTATTGCCGATGCGCTCAAGCTCCTGACCAAGGAATTGATCAACCCGTCCGCCGCCAGTCTGGGTTTGTTCCGCTTGGGGCCGATCATGGCCATCATGCCCGCCTTGGCGGCGTGGGTGGCGATTCCTTTCGGACCTGAAGTGGCTCTCACAAACATCAATGCCGGCTTGATGCTGGTGATGGCCATCACCTCGATCGAGGTGTACGGTGTGATCATTGCGGGTTGGGCCTCCAACTCCAAATACGCCTTCCTGGGTGCGCTGCGCGCATCGGCCCAGATGGTGAGTTACGAAATCGCCATGGGCTTTTGTTTCCTGGTGGTCTTGATGGTGTCGGGCAGCATGAACCTGACCGAGATCGTTCTGTCGCAAGGCAAGGGTCAGATGGCCCACATGGGTCTGGGTTTCCTGTCGTGGAATTGGCTGCCGCTGCTGCCCATCTTCGTCGTCTACCTGATCTCCGGCGTGGCCGAGACCAACCGTCACCCGTTTGACGTGGTCGAAGGCGAAGCCGAAATCGTGGCCGGTCACATGGTCGAGTACTCGGGCATGGGCTTTGCGATCTTCTTCTTGGCCGAGTACGCCAGCATGTGGCTCGTGTCCATCCTGGCCGTGATCATGTTTCTGGGTGGTTGGTTGTCGCCCATCGACAGTGCCTTGTTCAACATGATTCCGGGCTGGATCTGGTTGGGCCTGAAAACTTTCCTGGTGGTGTCCATGTTCATCTGGATCCGTGCCACTTTCCCGCGCTTCCGTTATGACCAGATCATGCGTCTGGGCTGGAAGATTTTCATTCCGGTCACCCTGGTGTGGCTGCTGGTGGTGGGCGCTTGGTTGTTCTCACCCTGGAACATCTGGAAATAAGCGGTTCACGACCATGACAACAATGACTGCTTCCTCCTTCTCGATCAAGGACTTCTTCAAGAGCTTCATGCTCGTGGAGTTGCTCAAGGGCATGGCCCTGACCGGACGCTACGCTTTCGCCCGCAAGGTGACGGTGCAGTTCCCGGAAGAAAAAACACCGCTGTCGCCGCGTTTTCGTGGCCTGCATGCACTGCGCCGTTACGACAACGGTGAAGAGCGCTGCATCGCCTGCAAACTGTGCGAAGCCGTTTGTCCTGCGATGGCCATCACCATTGAAGCTGGCCAACGCGAAGACGGCTCGCGCCGTACCACACGCTACGACATCGATCTGACCAAGTGCATCTTCTGTGGTTTCTGCGAAGAAAGCTGCCCGGTGGACTCGATCGTTGAAACGCACATTTTTGAATACCACGGCGAAAAACGCGGTGACCTGTACTTCACCAAGGACATGTTGCTGGCCGTGGGCGACCGTTACGAAAAAGAGATCGCAGCCGCCAAAGCCGCCGATGCTCCTTACCGTTGAACGCCACCCAGTCCTGAACATTTAAAAAAGACAGACCTATGGACGTCAAGACCGGTTTCTTCTACCTCTTCTCGGTGGTGCTGCTGTTTGCAGCCTTCCGGGTGGTGACTGCGCGCAACCCCGTGCACGCTGTGCTGTACCTCATGCTGGCTTTTTCGCAAGCCTCTGCGGTTTGGTTCCTGCTCAACGCCGAGTTTCTGGCCATCGTGCTGGTGCTGGTGTATCTGGGGGCTGTGATGGTGCTCTTCCTGTTCGTGGTGATGATGCTGGACATCAACATCGACACCATGCGCAAGGGTTTTTGGAAAAACTTCCCGCTGGCGGCGACTTTGGGTGCCATCGTGGCCCTTGAAATGGCTGCGGTGTTGTTGTCCGGTTTCCGCTTGTCCGAGGCGCCCGCCTTGGCTGCCGGTGCCATGCCGGTCGACAATGGCAAGGCCCTGGGCATCTTGCTGTACACCGAATACCTGATGCCGATCCAGATCGCTGCTTCTATTTTGTTGGTGGCCATGATCGCGGCCATCGCCCTGACCCTGCGTGAGCGCAAAGACAGCAAGGCGATTGACCCGTCCATTCAGGTCAAGGTGCGCGCAGCAGACCGCATGCAATTGGTCAAGATGGGTGTCACACAACCGGCGCCGGCACCTTTGGCTCCAGTGGAGGAAAGCAAATGATGACACTGACCCTGGGACACTTCTTGTCGCTCGGTGCCATGCTGTTTGCATTGGCCGTGATCGGCATCTTCCTGAACCGCAAGAACCTGATCGTTTTGCTCATGGCCATCGAGCTGATGCTGCTGGCCGTGAACATGAACTTTGTGGCTTTCTCGCATTACCTGGGTGACATGCACGGTCAAGTGTTCGTGTTCTTCATCCTGACGGTGGCGGCGGCTGAATCGGCCATTGGTCTGGCCATCCTCGTGCTGTTGTTCCGCAATAAGAACAGCATCAACGTGGACGAACTCAATTCGCTCAAGGGTTAATAAGAATATGAGTCAAACCCTCAACGCAAGCACACTGTTGGCTGTGCCCCTCGCGCCTTTGGTGGGCTCGGTGCTGGCCGGTGTCCTCGGTACCCAATTCGGTGGCAACTGGATTGGCCGCCGCCTGTCACACACCCTGACCATTCTGGGTGTTCTCGTGGCGTTCATCCTGTCGGCCATGACGCTCAAGAGCGTCATCGACGGTGCCCGATTCAACGAGACCCTCTACACCTGGATGGTGGTGGGTGGTCTGAAGATGGAAGTCGGCTTTCTGGTCGATGGCATCACCGCCATGATGATGTGCGTCGTGACCTTCGTGTCGCTGATGGTGCACCTCTACACCATTGGCTACATGGAAGAAGACGAAGGCTACAACCGTTTCTTCGCCTACATCTCGCTGTTCACCTTCTCCATGTTGATGCTCGTCATGAGCAACAACTTGCTGCAGCTGTTCTTCGGCTGGGAAGCCGTGGGTCTGGTGTCGTATTTGCTGATCGGCTTTTGGTACAACAAACCGACCGCCATCTTCGCCAACATGAAGGCCTTTTTGGTCAACCGTGTGGGTGACTTCGGTTTCATCTTGGGCATTGGCCTGATCGTGGCCTACACCGGCACGCTCAACTACACCGAGTTGTTTGCCAAAGCCAATGAGCTGGCCGCCATCAACTTCCCTTGGTATGTGTTTGGCCTGGACGGCATGTTGATCACCGTGATCTGCATTTGCCTGTTCATTGGTGCCATGGGCAAGTCGGCCCAGTTCCCGCTGCACGTGTGGTTGCCTGACTCGATGGAAGGCCCGACACCCATCTCCGCGCTGATCCACGCTGCCACCATGGTGACGGCCGGTATCTTCATGGTGGCCCGCATGTCGCCGCTGTTTGAGTTGTCCGATGCGGCATTGAACTTCATCATGGTGATCGGCTCCATCACAGCCTTGTTCATGGGCTTTTTGGGCATCATCCAGAACGACATCAAGCGCGTGGTGGCTTACTCCACCTTGTCGCAACTCGGTTACATGACTGTGGCGCTGGGTGCATCGGCTTACTCGGTCGCGGTGTTCCACCTGATGACGCACGCGTTCTTCAAGGCGCTGCTGTTCTTGGGTGCAGGTTCGGTCATCATGGGCATGCACCACAACCAGGACATCCGCTGGATGGGCGGCGTGCGCAAGTACATGCCCATCACCTGGATCACGTCGCTGCTGGGCTCGCTGGCCTTGATCGGCACGCCCCTGTTCTCGGGTTTTTACTCCAAGGACAGCATCATCGAAGCCGTGCACTTGAGCCACTTGCCCGCCGCTGGCTTTGCCAACTTCGCAGTGATGGCGGGTGTGTTTGTCACTGCCTTCTATTCGTTCCGCATGTATTTCCTGGTCTTCCATGGCAAAGAGCGTTACGACCAGAACCCGGATGCTCACCACGGTCATGACGATCATGGTCACGGTCATGATGACCACGGCCATGACAAACCCCACGAGTCGCCTTGGGTGGTGACGGTGCCGCTGGTCTTGCTGGCCATTCCTTCGGTGGTGATCGGTTTCATGACCATCCAGCCCATGCTGTATGGCGACTTCTTCAAAGACGTGATCTTTGTGGACGCAGCCAAGCACCCTGCGATGACGCAATTGGGCGAGCTGTTCCACGGCCCTGTGGCCATGGCGCTGCACGGCCTGAGCACGGCACCGTTCTGGCTGGCCTTGGCGGGTGTGGTGACAGCCTGGTACATGTACTTGGTCAACCCCAAGGTGCCTGCATTCTTTGCCCGTGCCTTGCGTCCGCTGATCGTGGTCATGGAGAACAAGTACTTCATGGACTGGATCAACGAGAACATTCTGGCCAAGGGTGCGCGTGGTTTGGGCACCGGTCTGTGGAAGGTGGGCGACCGCGCCATCATCGACGGCTTCTTCGTCAACGGTTCCTGGAAAGTCGTGGGCATGGTGTCTGGCGTGGTGCGCTGGTTCCAGTCGGGCTTCCTGTACCACTATGCCCTGGTCATGATCCTGGGTGTGTTTGTGCTGATGACGTATTTCGTCTGGCTCGCTTAACGGTTTTGAGGACGATATAAAAATGGGATTGTTAAGCCTTGCCATCTGGATGCCGATTGCTTTCGGCGTCATCTTGCTGGCCTTCGGTCATGACAGCCAAGCCCGCGCTGTGCGTTGGTTGGCCCTTGTCGGTTCGATCGTCAGTTTCCTGGTCACCCTGCCGCTGTACTCGGGCTTTCAGCTGGGTACATCGGCGATGCAGTTTGTCGAAAAGTTCAGCTGGTTCGAGCGCTTCAATGTGCACTACCACCTGGGTGTGGACGGCATTTCGTTGTGGTTTGTGTTGCTGACCGCCTTCATCAACGTGATCGTGGTCATTGCGGGCTGGGAAGTCATCACCCGCAAAGTCAACCAGTACATGGCCGCCTTCCTGATCCTGTCGGGTCTGATGATTGGCGTGTTCAGTGCGCTGGACGGCATTTTGTTCTATGTGTTCTTTGAAGCCACGCTGATCCCGATGTACCTGATCATCGGCATCTGGGGCGGCCCGAACAAGATCTACGCCGCGTTCAAGTTCTTCCTGTACACCTTGCTCGGCTCGCTGCTGATGCTGATTGCGCTGATTTACCTGTATGTGGCGTCCGGCGGCAGTTTTGACATCCAAGCCTGGCACAAGCTGCCGTTGTCGGGCTCGGTGCAAACCTTGTTGTTCTTCGCTTTCTTTGCGGCTTTTGCCGTGAAGGTGCCCATGTGGCCGGTTCACACCTGGTTGCCCGACGTGCACGTGGAAGCTCCGACAGGCGGCTCGGCCGTGCTGGCGGCCATCATGCTCAAACTGGGCGCTTATGGTTTCCTGCGCTTTTCGATGCCCATCGCACCCGATGCGGCCCGCGAGTGGGGCATGCTGATCATCGTGCTGTCGTTGGTGGCGGTGGTCTATGTGGGGCTGGTGGCCATGGTGCAGCAGGACATGAAAAAGCTGGTGGCTTATTCGTCGGTGGCGCACATGGGCTTTGTCACCTTGGGCTTTTTCATCTTCAACCCGCTGGGCGTGTCCGGTGGCATTGTGCAGATGATTGCGCACGGCTTTGTGTCGGCGGCCATGTTCCTGTCGATTGGTGTGCTGTACGACCGCGTGCACTCGCGTGAAATCGCCAGCTACGGCGGCGTGGTCAACACCATGCCTAAGTTTGCCGCCTTTGCCTTGTTTTTTGCCATGGCCAACTGCGGCTTGCCAGGCACAGCCGGTTTCGTGGGCGAGTGGATGGTGATCCTGGGTGCCGTGAAGTTCAACTTCTGGATCGGCTTGCTCTCAGCCTCGGCCTTGATCTTTGGTGCGGCTTACACCTTGTGGATGTTCAAGCGCGTTTACCTCGGTCCTGTGGCCAACGATGACGTGAAGAACTTGCTCGACATCAATGGACGCGAGTTCTTGATGCTGGCTTTGCTGGCTGTGGCCACGCTTTACATGGGCGTTTATCCCAAACCTTTCACCGATGTGATGGACACCTCGGTGCTGGACTTGCTCAAGCACGTGGCCGCGTCCAAGTTGCCTTGAGCAGCAGGCCGTGAACGTTTCGCCTGAATAGATGAATTGAGAGAACACAGATGATGGACAACTCCAGTTGGATGACGATGTATCCGGAGATCGTGTTGCTGGTCATGGCCTGCGTGATTGCGCTGGCCGACCTCTTCGTGAAAAGCCCCAAGCGCACCGGCACCTACGCCCTGACGCTGGCCTCACTGGGGGGGGTGGCCTTGCTGCACGCCCTTTACGCCGATGCGGGGCAAACCGTCTACGGTTTTGGCCGTCTGGTCGTCAGTGACCCGATGGGCCACTGGCTCAAGTGCTTTGCCACAATCGCCGTCATGGTGACCCTGGTGTATGCACGCCCCTATGCCGCTGACCGTGACATGTTGCGCGGTGGCGAGCTGTTCAGCCTGAGCCTTTTCGCCTTGCTGGGCATGAGCATGATGATTTCGGGTCAGAACTTCATCGTGATCTACCTCGGGCTGGAGCTGTTGACTTTGTCGAGCTATGCGCTGGTTGCTTTGCGCCGTGACCACACGCAAGCCACCGAAGCGGCCATGAAGTATTTTGTGTTGGGTGCCATGGCATCGGGTTTCTTGCTGTATGGCATGTCCATGATGTACGGTGCCACCGGCAGCCTGGAACTGTCCGCGGTGCTCAAAGCGATTGCTTCGGGTCAGGTGAACCACCAAGTGCTGGTGTTTGGCCTGGTCTTCATCGTGGCGGGCCTGGCGTTCAAGATCGGTGCCGTGCCTTTTCACATGTGGATTCCCGACGTTTATCAGGGCGCACCCACTGCCGCCACCTTGATGATCGGTGGTGCGCCCAAGCTGGCCGCGTTCGCGATCATGATCCGTTTGCTGGTGGAGGGCTTGTTGCCCCTGGCCTTTGACTGGCAGCAAATGTTGTCCTTCCTGGCGATTGGCTCTTTGCTGATCGGTAACCTGGCCGCGATTGCCCAGACCAACCTCAAACGCATGCTGGCTTATTCGACCATTGCGCAAATGGGCTTCGTGCTGCTGGGTTTTGTGGCGGGCGTTATCAACGGTGAAACCACCTTGGCGGCCAATGCTTACAGCTCGGCCATGTTCTACATGGTGGCCTACGTGCTGACCACGCTGGCCGCTTTCGGCATCATCATGTTGCTGGCCCGGCAAGGCTTTGAGAGCGAAGAGATCACCGACCTGGCCGGTTTGAACCAGCGCAGCCCCCTGTATGCGGGTGTGATGGCGATTTGTCTGTTCTCCATGGCGGGCATCCCGCCGATGGTGGGCTTTTATGCCAAGCTGTCGGTGCTGCAATCGCTGGTGGCTTCGGGGCAGGGCTTTTACCTGGGCCTGGCGATCTTTGCGGTCATCATGTCGCTGATCGGCGCGTTCTATTACCTGCGCGTGGTCAAGGTGATGTACTTTGACGAGCCGGTCACTGCGACCACCGTGTCGGCCGATGCCGATGTGCGTGTGGTTCTGTCGCTGAACGGCTTGCTCGTGTTGGTTTTGGGCATTGTGCCGGGTGCCTTGATGACCTTGTGCGCCGACGCTGTCGTCCGCATGCTGGCCATCTGATCCAGACCCGGACCGCCACCCCATGAGCTTGTCCCTGCAAATTGGCTTGTTGATCGCCCTGGCGGTGTTTGCCGCCAACTTGCCCTTTGCCAACCAACGCATCCTCTTGCTGGGGCCCTTGCGCGCCACCAAGTCCCTGGCTTGGCGTTTGGCCGAGCTGGTACTCCTGTATTTCCTGGTGGGCGGCGTGGGGTTGGCACTTGAAAACCATGGGGGCCAGATGGCCCCCCAGGGCTGGGAGTTTTACGCCATCACGGGCACCATGTTTGTGACGCTGGCTTTTCCTGGCTTTGTTTTCCGTTATTTGATGCACCGCAAGCATTGAGCGCGGCTTCGCTTGCATCCTGACCGCCATGTCTGACGAACACCTGATCGAGCACCAGGTGCACAGCGAGGAGCTGTTGCGCGGGCATTTTTTACATGCCTTTCGGGACACGGTCCGCCTGCCCAACCAAGGCCTGGCCACCCGTGAATATGTGGTGCATCCCGGGGCGGTCATGATCATTCCCATGCTGGAGACGCCCGAAGGCCTGCAACTGGTCATGGAACGGCAATACCGATACCCGGTGGCGCAGGTCATGATCGAATTTCCAGCGGGCAAGCTTGATCCGGGCGAAGACCCTTGGTTGTGTGCCCAGCGTGAACTGCTCGAAGAAACCGGTTACAGCGCTCGCCAGTGGGCCAGGGCAGGGGTGCTTCACCCGGTCATTGCGTACTCGACAGAGGTGATCGAGATCTGGTTTGCCAAAGACCTCAGTTTGGGCGAACGCCAGCTGGACGCCGAAGAGTTCCTCGATGTCTTCACCGCCAGCCCGCAGGACTTGATGGCGGCATGTCAACAAGGGTTGTTGACCGATGCCAAAACACTCACTGGACTGCTTTGGTTGCAAAATGTGACCTCCGGTTTTTGGCCGCTGACCTGGCAGCCTTGCCTTGAGACCCCATCGCCATGAAAGTCCTTGATCTTCAGTGCCGTCAGGGCCACAGCTTCGAAGGCTGGTTTGGCTCGCAGGACGACTACGACGCGCAACGCGCGCGGGGTCTGGTCACGTGTCCGGTTTGCAATGACAGCGAGATCGTCAAGATGCTTTCTGCGCCACGCCTGAATCTGGGTCATGCCGCAGAACCTGTCTTACCCCAGAGTCAAGCGGCCACTTCAGGGCCAGCGCTGGCGGGGTCTGAGCGCAGCGCAGCCGGCGCGAACGCGGTGGATGTGCCGGTGGACGCCAGCAGTTTGCAGCACATGCAGGCGGCCATGCTGAACATGGTGCGCCACGTCATGGCCCATACCGAAGACGTGGGCAGCCGGTTTGCGGAAGAGGCAAGACGCATCCATTACGGCGAGCGTGAAGAGCGCAACATCCGCGGCCAGGCCACGCGCGAAGAAACCGAGGCCTTGCTGGATGAAGGCATCGAGGTCATGCCGCTGCCCTTGCCTGAAAACCTCAAGGGTCCGCTGCAGTAGGCGCGGAGTCCCCTCCATGAAGCGCGGGTGCCGAGTGCCATGAAACACAGCTTGCACATTGACGATGCCGAGGTCGAACTCAGTGCCATCCGAGCCCAAGGCCCGGGCGGTCAGAACGTCAACAAAGTCTCCAGCGCCATCCAGCTGCGCTTTGATGTGGCCCATTCGTCCTTGCCTGAAGATGTGAAAGCCCGCTGGCTGCAATCGGGTGACAGCCGCTTGACGCAAGAGGGCGTGTTCATCCTCAAGGCCCAGCGCCACCGCACTCAGGAAGCCAATCGCGTGGATGCGTGGGCGCGTTTGTATGAAACCCTGGACCAATACGCCAACCCACCCAAACCCCGCAAGGCCACCAAGCCCACCTATGGCTCGGTGCAACGGCGGTTGCAAGGCAAGGCCATCCAGTCACTAACCAAAAGCGGTCGTCGCAAGACCCCGATGGATTAGAGCGGCAATTCATTGACCTTCTGGAGCACCTGCGTCAGCGCATCCGGCGCGTCGGCCGCAACCACCAGCCGCCCCGGCATGCTGCGCAACCAAGTGATTTGGCGCTTGGCCAACTGGCGGGTGGCAAAGATGCCGCGCTCGCGGATTTCGGCTTCGGGCCAGCCCGCATCCAGCCCTTCCCAAGCTTGGCGGTAGCCCACGCAACGCATGGATGGCAAATCAGGATTCAGGTCGCCGCGTGCCTTGAGCCGCTTGACCTCGTCCAGAAAGCCTTGCGCCATCATTTGGTCAAAGCGTTGTGCAATGCGCTGGTGAAGCCAGGCGCGGTCGGCAGGCTCCAGGCTGATGACGGGGATGTGCCAGTCGGGCGCATGTGCCTTGGCGCTTTGGTGGAAGGATGACAGGGTTTGGCCGGTCGAAGTCCACACTTCCAGGGCGCGTCCAATGCGCTGGCTGTCACCCGGGGCCAGACGAGCGGCGGTGATCGGGTCCACCTGGGTCAGCAGGGCATGCATGGCTGGCCAGCCCAGGCTTTCGGCCTGTTGCTGGATTTGGGTGCGCACCTCGGGGTCAGCCGCAGGAATGTCGTTCAGGCCTTCCAGCAAGGCTTTGAGGTAAAGCATGGTGCCGCCCACCAGCAGTGGTGTTTTGCCGCGAGCGCGGATGTCCCGTATCAAGCGCGTGGCATCTTTGGCGAATTCGGCCGCGCTGTAGCTTTGCAGCGGATCGAGCGTGTCGATCAGGTGATGGGGTACAGCGGCCAATTCTTCGCGGGTGGGTTTGGCGGTGCCGATGTCCATGCCCCGGTAAACCAGCGCCGAGTCCACGCTGATGATTTCAGCCCCGCCTTGGGCTTGCAGCGTCTGCGCTAAGGCCAGGGCCGCGGCCGTTTTGCCGCTCGCAGTGGGACCGACGATGGCGATGGCGTCTATGGTTTGAGCTTGGGTGGGAGGGCGCATGGCGTGAGGTGTGCTCATGCTGGGTTGGCCGAAAGCACCGGGCGGCCGTGTCGTTGCACCGCGGTCCAGGCCACGGTGGTGATGATGCAAGCCCACAGCAAAATGCCATGTGCCAGTGCAAAAACAGGTTGGTCCATGTGTGCGCCCAGCCAACTGCCCATGAAGAAAGCGCCCAGCATCATCAAAAAACCGTTCAGGGCCGAGGCTGTGCCAGCCCGGTGCGGGAAGGGCGCGACCGCACCGCTTTGCCCGCAAGGTTGGTGCACACCGTGGCCCAGCATGAAGATGTACATCGGCCCCATCACGGCCCAAGCGCCGTACCAGTTCTGACCCTGGCCTGCATAAGCCAGCGCGGCCATGCTCACGCCTGCCGTGATGGTCAGCACTGCCGCGATGCCCACAGTGCGGTGCACGCTGGTGCGCCGCAGCATCCAGCGGCACCAGAAGGTGCCCACGATGTAGGACAGCGACATGCTGAGCATGAGAAACCCATAGGCCGTTTTGCTGTAGCCCATGAAGGTGACGAAGACAAACGAGGAGCTGGCCAGAAAAGTGAACAACCCCAGGTAAGAGGCCGCCGACAGCGCACACCAGGTGAGGAACACGGGATGGCGCAGGATGTCGAGGTTGGCACGGATCAGTGGCTTGGCGCGCAAGGCATGCGCATCGGGCTGAGCCAGGGTTTCTTCAAAGCGCCAAAACAACAAGGCGAGTGTGGCGGCACCAAACACGGCGAGCATGAGCAAAGCGATGCGCCAACCCAACCAGTCGGTCAGCATGCCGCCCAGTGGCGCGCAGGCGCAGGCGATGATGCCCAGGCCGGTGAGGCCTTGCGACATGACGGTGGCCCCTTTGGCGGGCTGGAACAAATCACGCACCACGGCCCGTGCGGCCATGACGCCTGCACCCATGGCGATGCCTTGCACGGTGCGCCCCGCGATGAGCCAGGCCATGTCGGGCGCAAACGCGCAGGCCACCGAGGCCAGGGTGTAGGCGCCCATGCCCCACAGCAAAATCGGGCGACGGCCAAAGCGGTCCGACAGGGGGCCCCACACGAGTTGCGACAGACCAAAAGCCAGCAGCAGGGCCGTCAAGGTGAGTTGGGCCTGGCCCATGCCCGCGCCAAAGCCTTGGGTGATGGCGGGCAGGGCGGGGAGATACAGGTCGGTGGTGACGGGTTGCAGGCCGAGCAGCAGGGCGAGAATGAGGACGATCAGTTTTTGCGGCATGCTGTTTTTGTCAGGTGCTTTGCGCAGCGTTGGCGGTGGGTTCTTCTTGGAGCGCGATGGTTGAGGCTTGTGTGCCGATGCTTCTTCCTTCTTGGAACACGAGCGTCGGGGCCGGTGCGCGGCTGCCCTCATACTCGCTTCGCTCGCCAAATCGGGCAGTCCGCGCACCGGCCTCAACCATCGCTGTGTGGTGGTTCAAAGTCTGCTGTGTCTTTGAGCCCACTGACGCAGAGTCATGGGGGCGTGCCGCGCGGAGCTCGCGATTTGGCGAGCGAAGCGAGTATGAGCGAGGCCGCGTGGCGGGCCCCCAGGACTCGGATTCAGACTGAGGTGATGAAAGACCCATCACCGACCCCGCAAAAACAGCGCATCCAGATCCCGCATCGTCATCTGACGCCAGGTGGGGCGGCCGTGGTTGCACTGGTCGGAGCGTTCGGTTTCTTCCATCTGGCGCAGCAATCCGTTCATTTCATCGAGCGTCAGGCGGCGGTTGGCGCGTACGGCGCCGTGGCAGGCCATGGTCGCCAGGATCTCGTTTTGGGCGCGTTGCACCACGGTGCTGGCGTCGTGCTGGGCCAGCTCGGCCAGCACGCTGCGGGCCAGCTCGACCGCATCGCCTTGCGCGAGGCTCGTGGGCACGGCGCGCACTGCCAGGGTTTTGGCCGACAGGGGCGAGATTTCCAGACCGAGTTGCTCCAGCGCCTCGGCGCAGGCCTCGGCCGTGGCCACTTCGGTGGGCGTGGCGGCAAAGGTGGCCGGTATCAGCAGCGGCTGGCTGGCGATGCGCGGGCCGTCGCCGTCAGGGGTGTTGAGCTGGTTTTTCAGGCGCTCGTAGACGATGCGCTCGTGCGCGGCGTGCATGTCCACCACCACCAGGCCTTGCTTGTTTTCGGCCAGGATGTAGACGCCGTGCAGTTGGGCCACGGCGCGGCCTAATGGCCAGTCACCTTCGGGAAGAGGGGCAACAGGGGGGCTTGCATTTGTGTGGGAGCGAGCCCCTGCTCGCGAATCCCCTTCGGCCGCAGGGGCAGCCTCCCACATTCCTGCAGCCTCTGCGGCGTGCGCAGCGGCTTGCTCCCCACCTTTTTCATAGGGGTTTCCGTCTGACCTGTAATCTGCTGCTGGCTGCCACAGCGCCTTCAGGTCGGCCATGGCTTGCTCGCCATCGACCCGAGAACGCAAAAAATCCGCCGGTTTGTAGGCCGGGGCGTTGAAGCTGGACGGGGCAGGGCGTTCAAAGGCCATGCCGCCTTGTTGCCAGCTGGCCGATTCGGGCAGGGCCTTTGCGACTGGTGCTTTCAGGTCAAAGTCGCTGGCGCTGCTGCCCGCTTCTTCGCTCAGGTTTTGCGAGCGTGGGGCAGCCAGTGCGTTTTCCAGCGCATGGCGCACGGCCTGGTGCACGGCGCGGCTGTCCCGAAATCGCACCTCAATTTTGGTTGGGTGCACGTTCACATCGACCAGCGTGGGGTCGATCTGCATGAACAGGGCGTAAGCCGGTTGCTTGTGACCGTGCAGCACGTCTTCGTAGGCGCTGCGCGCACCGTGCATGACCACTTTGTCGCGCACAAAACGGCCATTCACATAGGCAAACTGGTGGTCGGGGCGCGAGCGGGCGGCGTCGGGGAGCCCTGCGCGGCCGATGACCTTGAGCGGCCCGGCGTTGTACTCCACCGCAATGGACTGCGCCACGAACTCTTCGCCCAGCACATCGGCCAAGCGTTGCTCCAGGCCCGCTGCACCAGGGTGCACCCGCCACTGCTCGACCAGCTTGCCTTCGTGCCAGATGGCAAAGCCCACATCGGGGCGGGCCAGGGCGTGGCGGCGCACGGCCTCGATGCAGTGCGCCAACTCGGTGCTGTCGCTTTTCAAAAACTTGCGGCGGGCGGGGGTTGAGAAAAACAGCTCTTTGACTTCCACCGTGGTGCCCACGGCGCGGGCAGCGGGGCGGATCTCGCCCGTGCGGCCGTCCAGGGCAAAGGCGGTGGGCTGGCCGTCCATGCGCGAGAGCAGGGTGAGTTCGGACACCGAGTTGATGGCTGCCAGCGCCTCACCCCGAAAGCCCATGGTCATCACAGATTCCAGCTCGTCGAGGTTGCCGATTTTGCTGGTGGCGTGGCGTTTGAGGGCTGTGGCCAGCTCGTCCGGGGCGATGCCGCCGCCGTCGTCTTCCACCGAAATCAGCCGGGTGCCTCCACCCATCAGACGCAGCGTGATGGTTTGTGCACCGGCGTCCATGGCGTTGTCCACCAGCTCGCGCACGACCGAGGCAGGGCGTTCGACCACCTCGCCTGCAGCGATCTGGCTGATCAGTTCATCGGGGAGTTCGCGAATGGGTCGGCGCGCGGGGGCCGGGGTCTGTTGGGAAGTCACCGCCTGATTTTAGGGGCTTGCGGCAGGTCTATTTGTTTGTGGAAGGCCGTCCTTGCGGCCGAATGCCTGCGGGGATAATCGGTGCATGGACATCTTGCTGCAACTCGTCGATTTCATCCTCCATGTGGACCGTTACCTGGAGGCCTTTGTGGGTCAATATGGGGCTTGGGTTTATGCCTTGTTGTTCCTCATCATCTTTGTGGAAACCGGCGTCGTGGTCATGCCGTTTTTGCCGGGCGACTCGCTGCTGTTCATCGTGGGGGCCATGTGCGGTGCGGGTTTGATGAGCCTGCCGCTGGTCATGGGCTTGCTGTTGGCGGCGGCCATTTTGGGCGACCAGACCAATTACACGATCGGGCGTTACTTTGGCCCTCGGGTGTTCCAGTGGGAAGACTCCCGCTTTTTCAGCCGCAAAGGCTTCGACCAGGCCCACGCGTTTTATGAAAAGTACGGCGGCATCACCATCATCCTGGCCCGCTTCATGCCGTTCATCCGCACCTTTGTGCCGTTTGTGGCGGGCGTCGCCGAGATGACGCGCAGCAAATTCACCTTGTTCAATGTGGTGGGCGGGGCCATTTGGGTGGTCGGGCTGACGCTGGCGGGTTATTTGTTTGGCAATTTGCCCTTTGTGCAAACGCACCTGTCCAAAATCATCTGGGCCTTGATTTTTGTGCCGGGGCTGATCGCTTTGTTGGGGGCCTGGAAGGCACGTCGGGCCAGCTGATTGGCCTCTGGTTCATGGGCGATCCAGTCTGTGCCGAGGATTATTCAGTTTGCCGTTGGGTATTCAGTCTGTTGTAGGAGCCAGCCCTGCTGGCGATAGATGCCCCATAAAGTTCAGCCATCGCTTGCAGGCAAGCGCCTACAGACCCCCGCGACCCTGAGCCCTGTTCGCGCTGATAAGACGATCTGACTTTGCAGGCCCTTGGCCAGAGCGCCATTTGTCCACTAAATTCAAAACGCCAGCACTTCTGTTCGCGTCGGCGGCTGGCACCCATGGCGGGAGCAGTTGATGGCAGCGGCTTTCATGGACAAATCGAGTGTGCTGGCCACGCGCCCAGCGGCACCCTCAGGCTGCAGAGCCCAGTCGGCCAGGGTGTTGCCCCAGAAGGTGTCGCCTGCGCCCACGGTGTCGGCCACGGTGATGCGGGGCACGGGCAGGCTGTGGGTCTGGCCTTCAATGTCCAGATGAGCGCCTTCGCCACCAAAGGTCAGGGCCACGCGGTGCAATGCATCCGGTGCCACACCCGCACGCAATTCGTGCACCAGACGTGCAGATTCACCGATACCGACATTCGCAAAACCCATGGTTTCCAGGTCTTCGTCGCTGGCTTTGAGCCAGTCGGTCAGGGCGATCACTTCGTGCAGGGCCTGCACATACGCGGTCAGGTCATGCGCCACTTTGGGCCGCAGGTTGATGTCCACGCTGAGGGTCCAGCCCATCTCGCGTGCCGCCTTCAAAATGGCCACGACTTTGTGGTGTTCCGGCGGGATCAGCAACAAGGAGCCGGTGTGCAGGATGCCCGGCGTTTTTTGCTGGCGCAGCAAAGCCACGATGCCGTCCACGGTGTAGTCGCGGTCGGCAATGCCTTCACGGTAAAACCCGTAGCTCGGTTGACCGTTCGTGACCTGCACCACCGCCAGTGAGGTGGGCAGGCGGCTGGTGCCGCCTGGCAGCTGTACGCCGTCACGCTGCAGCAGCTGCGCCATGCCCTGGCCGAACAAGTCGTTGGACAAGGGGTTGAGGTAAGCCACGCTGGCCCCTCGCAGCGCGGCGGCACGGGCCATGTTGAAAGGGCTGCCGCCCATGAAGGGACGCAATTGACCATCGGGCTGGGCGATGCAGTCCATCAGGGCTTCGCCCAACACAAAAATCGGAGTGGTCATGGCAATCAAAGGCTTGTGCAAAGGCTTGTGGTAGGGCCTGCGCGAGTCAGGCCCCAAGGTTGAGGGTGGGTGATTCGGGTGGAGCTTGGGCTTATTTCTTGAGCAGGTGCTTGCGGCGCACCACGTCGATCCACACGGCCACAATCACCACCGCGCCAATCGCCATCATTTGCTTGAACTGCGAGACTTCCATCAGGTTCATGCCGTTGCGGATCATGGTGATCAGCACCGCGCCCAGCAAACTGCCCCAGATGCTGCCGCGCCCGCCAAAGAGCGAGGTGCCGCCCAGAATGACCGCCGCAATCGCGTCCAGCTCGAACATCTGCGCCATCTTGCCGCTCGACGAGTCCATGCGGGCCATCAGCACGATGGCCGCCAGCGCGCAGCACAGGCCCGAGATGACGTACACCCCCAATTTGTACCAGCGGATGTTGATGCCCACTTGGCGGGCCCCCATTTCGTTGGAGCCCATGGCGTACACATAACGGCCGATTTTGGTGCTCGACAAAATGAACGCCATCACGACAAAAAAGACACCGGTGATCAGCGTGGGCATGGGCACGCCCAACACATCGCCGTAACCAATGAAGGGCAGGGGGTCGGGCAAGCCCGCGTTGTCAAAACCACCTGTCAGGTCAAACGCCAGACCACGCCACAGCGTGAGACCCCCCAGCGTAACGATGAAAGCCGGAATGCCGACAAATGCCACCAAGTAGCCGTTGAACACGCCCACCGCTGCGCCAATGGCCAGCGCCACGAGCATGGCCAGGTAGGGGTCTATGCCCATTTTGATCATCATGTGACCGGCCACGGCACCGGCCAGCGCGGTCAGTGCACCCACGGCCAGATCGACGCCACCGGTCAGGATCACAAAGGTTTGTCCACCCGCGAGCAAGGCGATCACCGAGGCCTGCACCAGGATGTTGGACAGGTTGCCGGTGGTCAGGAAGTAGGGCGAGGCAAAGGTGAGCAAAACGCCCAGCACGATGACCGCCACCAGGGCGCCATACCACTCTTGTCGGGTGATGGATTTCATAAATTTCTCAGTATTGCAAAAAGATAAGCCCGGACCTGCAGGTCCGGGCGGGCCCTATCGAGGCCTTGACTTACTTGGCCTTGACCTTCATGAACTGGCCCACGCCGGAGTCGGCGGCGAACTTGTCCACGTTGGCAGGCAGCACCAGGAAGGAGCCGGTGTCGATGCGAGCTTCGACCTTTTTGCCTTGCGCAGCGGCAATGGCGGTTTCCACGCCCACTTGACCGATTTTGGCCAGCATTTGTGCGGCGTTGGCTTGTTGCCAGCCTTGCTTCATCATGTCCAGGCCACCAGGGGAGCCGTCAAAGCCAGCGATTTTCACGTCGCCGGGCTTTTTGCCAGCGGCCATCAATGCGGCTTTGGCACCCAAAGCACCGCCATCCCATGCGCAGGCGATCACCTTGGCATTGGGGTTGGCGCGCAAAGCAGCTTCCACACCGTTTTGGGCCATGGTCTGGTCCCAAGTGGTGGCGACTTCGACGATCTTCACGTTCTTGCGGCCAGCGTTCAGGGCGTCCACAAAGCCTTTCTTGCGCTCTTGGCCAGTCGACTGACCTTGGTCGCCCGTCACATAAATCACGGTGTCACCGTCTTTGATCTCACCTGCAGCCCATTTGCCTTGCACGTTGGCGGCTTTGATGTTGTCGGTGGCGACGTACGAAGTGATCTTGGAGCCGGTGATGCCGGTGTCCACAGCGACCACAGCGATGCCAGCGGCCAGGGCCTTGTTGATGGCGGGGGCGATGCCGGCCGAGTCCACGGGGGCGATGGCAATCGCATTGACTTTGCGGGTGATCATGTCTTCCACGATGGCCAGCTGGCGAGACAGCTCGCCTTTGTCGGCGGCCAATTCGATGAACTTCACGCCCTTGGCCTGACCGGCTTTCTTGGCACCGCCGTTGATCAGGGTCCAGCCTTCGTTGGTGTTGCCGTTGGTGATGTAAGCCACGGTCAAGTCTGCGGCCATGGCCGAGGTGAACAGGGTGGCCGCTGCTGCAGCGATGGCCAGGCGGCCGAATGTGCGTTTCGTGATCATGGGTCTTATCTCCGTTGTTGAGGGTGGTCGCTCGGTCAGGGCATGGCTTTCAAGCGCCCTTTCTCTGACCGCGAACGGATTAGAAACGGAAAACACTACTAAGTAAACCTAGTAGTTTTACTAATGCAAGAAATTGACAAATACGCGATGCTTGAGCCCATTCCATGTGAAAGAGTTGCCATGTCGTCTTCCAAACCTGTCCTTGAAATCCAACAATTGACCAAGCATTACGGCGGCGTCAAAGCCCTGACCGATGCGCAATTTCGCCTGTTGCCCGGCGAGCATGCCGCCATCGTGGGCGACAACGGCGCGGGCAAAAGCACCTTTGTGCGCCTGATCACCGGGGCCGAGCAGCCCAATTCGGGCGACATCCTGCTGGATGGCCAAAAGGTCCATTTCGAGTCGCCGCTGAACGCCCGCGAGCAGGGCATCGAGACCGTGTACCAGACGCTGGCGCTGGCCGAAGACCTGGATGTGCCTGCCAACATCTTCTTGGGCCGCGAGATCACGCGCCTGAATTTGGGCCCGCTGTCCATCCTCAACCACAAGGCCATGCGCGACAAATCGGCCAGCATGCTGTCGACCACGGGCGTGAAGATCCAGGACATGTCCGAGAGCCTGCGCGGCATGTCGGGCGGTCAGCGCCAGTGCGTGGCCATTGCCCGCGCTGCCGGGTTTGCCAAAAAACTCATCATCCTGGACGAGCCCACGGCCGCTTTGGGCGTGCAAGAAACAGCCCGCGTCGAAGAAATCATCAAGGGTTTGAAGCAGCAGGGGATTCCGCTGATCATCATCAGTCACAACCTGCGCCAGGTGTTTGATCTGGTGGACCGCATCTGGGTGTTCCGCCAAGGCCGCATCATTTGCAGCCGCCTGACCCGCGAAACCAGCCCTGAGCAAATCGTGGGCCTGATCACCGGGGCCATTGACCCGGCCAGCCTGCCTTCCTCTGAAGTTCAAGAGGCCGCCACATGCTGAAAGGGATCGACCCGCTGCTGACGCCTGAGCTGCTGATGCACCTGTGCGCCATGGGCCACGGCGAATGGGTGGCCGTGGTGGACGCGAACTTCACGGCCGACTTTCTGAGCCAGGGCAAGCCGGTGGTGCGCCTGCCTGGCCACAGCTTGGAGCGGGTCAGCCGTGCCGTGCTGTCGGTGTTTCCGCTGGCCGTCGATGTGGCGCAGCCTGCCGCCTTCATGCGCGTGTGCCACAGTGCAGACGGTCACCGCACGGCGGCCCAGCAAGCGGTGGTCGATCTGGTGGTGGCCGAGGGTTTCAAGGCCGAGCAGGTCGAGTCGGTGGAGCGCTATGCGTTTTACGAGAAAATCAAAGGGGCCAGCCTGATCGTGCAAAGCGGCGAGGGCACGGCCTACGGCAACGCCCTGTTTTGCAAGGGCGTGATCCTGCTTTAACTTTTTGTCACCAATGCCTCTTAGGTTTCAATGAACAGCGCCAACTCGACTTCCGCCATGCGTGGTTCCAACCACGTCGGGATGCGCCAGTTCAACGAGCGCATTGTGTTGCAGGCCATCCGACACCACGGCGCCATCCCCAAGGCCGATCTGGCGCGCCTGACCCAGCTGTCCACCCAGACGGTGGCCATCATCGTGGGGCGCTTGCTGGATGACGGTTTGCTGGTCAAGCAAGACCGCGTGCGCGGCAAGATCGGTCAGCCCTCGGTGCCGCTGTCGCTCAACCCGCAAGGCGCGTTCAGTGTGGGCATTCAGGTGGGGCGACGCAATCTGGAGTTGCTGGTGGCCGATTTCACGGGCAAACCCGTTGAGCGCGTTGAGGTGCTTTACGACTATCCCGACCCCGATCACCTTTTTGCCTCGATGGCGCAAGGGCTGCACACCCTGAAATCACGCATGGGCGATTTGTGGCCCCGCACCGTGGGCGTGGGCCTGACGGCCCCCTTGTCGCTGCACAAATGGGCCGACCTGCTGGGCGGGCAAGCGGCGCAAGCCCTGGCCCGCTGGGAACACATCGACCTGACGGCCGAGGTGCAGCGCCTGACCGATTTGCCCGTGGTGTTTGCCAAAGACACCACCGCCGCCTGTGTGGCCGAGTTGCTGCAAGGCCATGGCCGCAGCGTGCGCAGCTTTTTGTACGTGTTTGTCGGCACTTTCATCGGTGGCGGTTTGGTGCTGTCGGGCCACATCATGAATGGCGAGCGTGGCAATGCCGGGGCGATTGGCTCCTTGCCGGTTGGCCTGGCGTCGCGTGGTTCCGGCATGCCGCCACAGTTGCTGCAAAAAGCCTCGGGCTGGCAGCTCGAACAAGCTTTGCTGGCCGCAGGGCAAGACCCCTTGCTGATCCACCAGCCTGCCATCATGGACGCGGCTTACACCGAATTCACCGCCCCGTGGATCGCGCAGGCCAGCCAGGCGCTGGCCATGACGGTGGCCAGCTCGGCCGCCTTGCTCGATCTGGACGCGGTGGTGATGGACGGCTCGCTGGGCGCGCCGCTCATGACCGCCCTGATGGCCGCCACGCAAGACGCGCTGGCCCAGTACCGCTTTGACGGCATGCACCAGCCGCAACTGCTGGCGGGCCAAGTGGGCGCGCATGCCCGCGCCTTGGGCGGGGCCTTGCTGCCGCTGCACAGCCAGTTTTTCCCCGACAAAGACATCTTCCTGAAACAGGACAACGCATGAAGTTTTACCTTGATTCCGCCGACGCCCGCCAATGGGCCTTGCCTGCGGGTTGCCCGCCCGTGCAGGGCGTGACGACCAACCCCACGCTGGTCATGCAGGCCGGTTTGCCGGTCAGCTTGGCCGGTTATTTGCAACTGGTGGCGCAGGCCGGTGAGGCCCGCATCCCCGAGCTGATGCTGCAACTGCCCCGCGCCGATGTGGGCGAAGCCGCGCAATGGCTCGAAGTGCTGCTGCCCGCCGCTGTGCAGGCCCGCGTGCGCCTGACCATCAAATTGCCCTGCCACCCCGATTGGCAGCCCGTGCTGCGCGAGGTGCAGGCCTGGGGCGTGCCCACGCTGCTCACGGGCTTGTCCAACCCGGTGCAATTGCTTTGGGCGCGGGCACAAGGGGCCAATTTCGTCGCGCCCTATGTGGGCCGCCTGCAAGCCGATGGCCGCGATGTCTGGTCACTGATCGAGGCCTGCGTGGCGGTGCAGGCCGACGGCCTGCAGTTGCTGGCCGCCAGCATCAAGTCGGCCGATGTGTTGTCGCGCCTGATTGCTTGCGGCGCGCATGCGGTCACGGTGCGGCCGGAGTTCGCGGTCGGTCTGGCCACCGACCCGCTCACGCTTGCGGCGATGGCGCAGTTTGACCTGGATGTGGAGACGAGCCAGACGGCTGCCCAGTAGGTCGGCACCTTCAGGTCCGACAAGGTGTCGTGGTTCAGGGCAGACGTGTGACGGCGGCGGCATACACCGCACTTTTGTCGCGCTTGCCAACGGCAATCACCGTCACAAAAACCACGTTGTCGTCGACCCGGTACACCAGCCGGTAGCCCGCTTGCCGCAGTTTGATCTTGTAGCAGTCGGGCATGTGCGTGAGTGCGGCGGAGGGTACTCGAGGCTCTTGAAGCCTCTCCAACAGTTTCTTCTTCAGCGGCACCTTGATGCTGCCGTCCAGCTTTTGCCATTCGGCCCACGCCAGCTCGTGAAAGCGCAGCTTAAAGGGCATCGGGGTTGATCTCGATGAATGGCCCATGGGCGCGTTCTTGAACGAGTTTGGCGTCTTCGAGGTCTTCGAGCTGGTTGAGCAGGCGCTCGAAGTAGGCCGCAGGCACCAGATAGGCTTCGGGCCGGTTGTGGTTGAGGACGGCAACAGGTTCGTCGTCGGCTTGCGCCAG
The DNA here is from genome assembly GCF_003063435.1 of Limnohabitans sp. 2KL-1. Taxonomy (GTDB): domain Bacteria; phylum Pseudomonadota; class Gammaproteobacteria; order Burkholderiales; family Burkholderiaceae_C; genus Limnohabitans_A. Next base: position 38,822 of record NZ_NESL01000008.1, read on the forward strand.
GATGGTGGCGTAGTTTCGCTTGAGTTCGGTGACACTGATGCTGTTTTTGCTGAGGATGGTGTCCATGTCTGACGCTCCTTGGTTAAAAAGCATTTTATATGATGTTTTAAATGACATTCATTTGAATGCTATTTTCCAGGTCGGTCAGGTTCAGACCGAACGGTTGCGCGCCAGCGGCGGGTTGCGCGAGAAATACTGCAAGATGCCGCGCATCAGCGCGTCAGTCAGTTGCTTTTGGTAGGCGTCGCTGCGCAGTTTTTCTTCTTCTTCCGGGTTGCTGATGAAGGCGGTCTCCACCAGCACGCTGGGGATGTCCGGCGCTTTGAGGACCGCAAAACCTGCTTGCTCCACCCGGGGTTTGTGCAACTTGCCCACGCCACCGATTTCGCGCAGCAGGCTGCCGCCCAGCATCAGGCTGTCCTTGATTTGCGCGGCGGTGCTCATGTCGAGCAGGGCGCGTTGCACCTGTGCATCCTGGCTGCCGAGGTTGATGCCGCCGATCAGGTCGGCCTTGTTTTCCTGTTGGGCCATCCAGCGGGCGGCACTGCTCGATGCCGCGCCCTGGCTGAGCGCGAACACGCTGGCCCCGCTGGCTTGGGGCGTAAAAAACGCATCGGCGTGGATGCTGACAAACAGGTCGGCTTGCACGCGCCGGGCTTTTTGAACCCGCACTTGCAGCGGCACAAAAAAGTCGGCATCGCGGGTCAGGTAGGCCCGCATGGGGTTGCCGTTCACGCTGCTGGCATTGATGCGGTCGCGCAGGATTTTGGCAATTTTGAGCACCACGTCTTTTTCACGCGTGCCGCCGGGGCCGACCGCGCCGGGGTCTTCGCCACCATGGCCGGGGTCGAGTGCGATCACGATCAGGCGGTCCGTCGCAGCGCTGGCTTTGTCGCCCCTTGGGGGATGGTCGGGGCGGTCCATGGACACTGCAGGCGGCGGCTGCATGTCTTGCCTGCGGGTGGAGGGCACGGGCGAGTTGCCCGGCAGGCCAGACGTAACGCCAGGTGTGCCGGGCAAAGTTCGCCGTGCAATCAGTTCGCCCAGTGGGTCATTCACGGGGGCGCTGGGGGCAGGCAGGCCGGGTGCAGTGGGCGCTGCCGCGGTCGGGGCGCGCTCCTGGATGAGTTGTTCCAGCGGGTCCATGGCCTCGGTGGGGTAGAGGTCCAGCACCAGCCGGTGGGCGTAGGCGGCCACGGGTTGCAGGGTGAACACCTGGGGGGCAATCGGGCGTTTCAGGTCAATCACCAGGCGCACGGTGTTGGCACTGAATTGGCCGACGCGGATGCCTGCAATGTTCGGGTCGGACGCCTGCACCTTGCCCACCAGATCACGCAACGCCGCATTCAGTTGCAAGCCCTCGATGTCCACGGCCAGACGAGGTGGCGAGGTGATGAAGGTTTGCGTGGTTTTCAGCGGCGCGTCCGATTCGAGCGTGACGCGGCTGTAGTCGGGCGCAGGCCAGATGCGCACGGCCAGCATGTTGGCCCCGCGTGCCAGTTGGGCCGCACCCAGGCTCAGTGCCAGAAAACCCGCCTGGATCAGGCGGCGGCGGTCAGCCTGCATGGTCCGCACCTTGGCCAGGCGATGGCTGCCACGATTCAAGCCACGTTTGGCCCCGCTCTGTGCCGGCATGGATGTGCACGCGCCGCTGGTTTTCATCGATGGCGTCCAGCGCGATCACCCAGTCGGGCGGCGGCAGTTGCCCGGCCACTTTGTCGGGCCATTCCATGAGCTTGAGCCCTGGCCCGGCAAAGATGTCGCGAAAGCCCGCGTCTTCCCATTCTTGCGGGTCATTGAAGCGGTAAAAGTCGAAATGCCAGATGGGCCAGGCGTCATCACCCGCGCCCGCTTGGTGCGGCTCGACCACGGCATAGGTCGGGCTTTTGATGCGGCCTTGCACCCCGGCGGCGCGCAACAGGTGGCGCACCAAGGTGGTTTTGCCCGCACCCAGGTTGCCGCGCAACTCGATGCGGGCATCGCGCCCGCCCGGCCATTGCTGTAGGCATTGAGCCAGTTGCTCGGCAAACGCTTGCGTGGCGGCCTCATCCGGCCACAAGTCCTCCCAAAGTGGGGCGGCGGTGGGGCTTCCTACAATCGATGGGTGACTGCTCAACGTACTCAAATCGACCTTCTTGAACTGTGGCCCCAGATCCAGATCTGGGCGCGTGAGTTGGGATTGTCCCAAATTGGCGTGACAGGCATTGATTTGACCTCGGCCGAGCCCGGATTGCAGGCCTGGCTGGCCGCCGGGTTTCACGGCAGCATGGCGTACATGCAAAGCCACGGCATGAAGCGCGCCCGCCCCGCAGAGCTGCAGCCAGGCACTGTGAGTGTGATCACCGCCCGCATGGATTATTTACCGCGGGATACCTCGCCCGACTGGTTGGCCCGCGAGACGGCGCGCAGCATACAGCCCGGCGAAGCGGTGGTGTCGCTCTATGCCCGGGGGCGCGATTACCACAAGGTTTTGCGCAGTCGCCTGCAAAAACTGCAGGACCGCATTGCCGAGGCGATTGGCCCGTTTGGTCACCGCGTGTTCACCGATTCGGCCCCGGTGCTGGAGGCCGAGCTGGCCACCCGGAGCGGGCTGGGCTGGCGCGGCAAACACACCCTGGTGCTGAGCCGCGAGGCCGGGTCGATGTTTTTCTTGGGTGAGTTGTTTGTGGACTTTGCCTTGCCCGAAACCCCTGCCGTGTCGGCGCACTGTGGCCAGTGCTCGGCCTGCATGGACTTGTGCCCCACGCAGGCCATCGTGGGGCCATACCGGTTGGATGCGCGGCGCTGCATTTCGTATTTGACGATCGAGCACGCCGGGCCGATCGACGAGACCTTGCGCCCGCTGATCGGCAACCGCATCTACGGCTGTGACGACTGTCAGCTGGCCTGCCCTTGGAACAAGTTCGCACAAGTCAGCCCCTTGCCCGACTGGCAGCCACGTGAGGGCTTAGTCGGCTCGGACATCGCGCATTTGCTGGGCTGGAGCGAGGCTGAATTTTTGCGCCGGACCGAAGGCAGCGCCATCCGCCGCATCGGCCACGCCCGCTGGGTGCGCAATCTGGCACTGGCGGCGGGCAATGCACTGGCATCCGGGCGCGTGTCAGAGGACCAGCGGCTCAGCTTGCAGCAGGCCCTGAGCGCGCATGTGGCGCACCCCGACCCAGTGGTGCAGGAACAGGTGGTCTGGTCACTGGCCAAGTTCTGATCAGCAGGTCAAGCTGTGGGTGGCTATAGCCCCGACATGTTGACAAAGGTCGTCAGCACCCGTCGTGGCAAATGCCACCGACCCTACACGATCACGTGCATGGTCGTTTAAGGATCAGCGCAACACACCCAGCGCAAACGGCAAACTCAGCATGCCCGACAGGGTGGACAGCGTGACCAGTCCAGCCACGTAGGGGCCGTTGTAGCCCATGCGGGCGGCCAGCACGTAGCAGGTGGACGCGGTGGGCAAAGCCGAAAACGCCAGCAAAACGGTGGACTGGACTGGATTGAGTTGAAACATGTGCGACATGCCCAGCGCGATCAGCGGCAGGGCCAGGTGCTTGACGCCCAGAACACTCAGGCCCAGCAGTTTTCCTTGGCGCAAAGTGCCCAGCTGCATGCCTGCGCCGGCGGCCATCAACCCCAAAGCCAGGGAGGAGGCACCGATGCGGCTGATGCTGGGGTCCAGCCATGCGGGGACGCGAAAGCCCAGAAAGTTGGCGATCAGTCCCGAACCGGTGGCCATGATCAGCGGGTTGCGAAGCAGTTCACGCAAAAAGCCCGTGTTGGCGTGCCGGGCCATGGGCCAGACCGCCCCGATGTTGAACAGGGGCACGCAGACACCGATCAGCATCGAAATCATCAGCAGGCCCTCGGGGCCTGCCAGGCGTTCGGCCAGCGCCAGGGCGATGAAGGAGTTGAAGCGAAACCCCACTTGTGCGCTGGCTGCATGGTCACGCCGGTCAAGCCGTTGGCCCAGAATGGGCCAGTAGGGCAGGCTGTAGGACAGGGCAATGGCACACACGCCCAGGCTCAGACCGGCACCGATCAGGCTGGAAGCCGCCACCAGATCAATGGGGCTTTTCACGATCGAGTGAAACAGCAGCACAGGAAAGAGAAAAAAATAAACCAGATTCTCGACAGGCTGCCAGACCGAGCGCCCCAGCGCCGTGAAGCGACACAGCAAGTAGCCGCACAAAATCAGGGAAAAGTCGGGGAAGAGGAGTTGAGCGAAATTCACGGGGTTAGGATAACCGTGCCCTGCAAGGCCGCGACCCTGGCGGTGTCGCCTTGGGGCAATCAAGCGGTGTTTTTCGCACTTTTATCGATGATTTCGCATGAGCTGCCTGGCCGATTGCATATGATCACATTTATTTAACGGAGATGACAAATGAAGCGACGTGGTTGGATTTCATGGGCTGTTTGGGCTGCCGGCGCTGCGGCCAGTGGTGCTGTGTTGGCGCAGGCTTACCCCAGTAAGCCGGTCAAGCTGCAAGTGCCTTTTGCCCCCGGCGGCACGACCGACATCGTGGCGCGTGTCATCTCCGAGCCCTTGGGCAAGGCATTGGGTCAAAGCGTGATTGTGGAGAACAAGGCTGGTGGCGGTGGCGTGGTGGGAGCCACCGAAACCGTGCGTGCACTGCCCGATGGCTACAACCTGGGCATGGCCACGGTCTCGACCACCGCCGCCAATCCGGCCATCAACACCAAGATCCCATACAACCCCACCACCGATTTCACCCCCATCATCAACATTGCGGCCACGCCCAATGTGATCGCGGTGCACCCCAGTTTCCCGGCCAAGGACTACAAAGGCTTTTTGGCTGAACTGAAGAAAAATCCGGGCAAATACTCTTATGCATCGTCCGGCACGGGCGGTATCGGTCATTTGCAAACCGAACTCTGGAAGAGTTTGGCGGGGGTGTTCATCACCCACATTCCTTATCGCGGGGCAGGCCCGGCCCTGAACGACACGGTGGCGGGCCAAGTGCCGATCATTTTTGACAACCTCCCCTCGGCCTTGCCGTTCATTCAGTCGGGCAAGCTGGTGCCGATTGTGGTGGCTGCACCCCAGCGTTTGCCCCAGCTGCCCAACGTGCCGACCTTCAAGGAGATTGGACTGGAGCCTGTCAACCGCATGGCGTATTACGGCATTCTGGGTCCCAAAAACCTGCCCAAGGACGTGGTGGACAAGATCAGCGCGGGCGTGAAAAAGGCCCTGCAAGACCCCGCTGTGACCAAGCGCATTCAGGACACCGGTTCTTTGGTGGTGGCCAATACGCCCGAGGAGTTTGGGGCCCAGATCAAGGCCGAGTTCGAGGTCTACAAGAAAGTGGTGGACCAGCAAAAACTCAAGCTGGACTGATTCCAGTCCATGCATGAGGCCAGCCAGAACGCCATCGACCGCTTTGCCGAGGCGCTCTGGCTGGAGGACGGACTGGCTGCCAACACGCTGGCGGCCTACCGTCTGGATTTGTCGCTCTACGCCACCTGGCTGTTTTTGACCCACAGGCTGGCGCTGGATGCGACCCAAGAGCACCATCTGCAGGCCTATTTCGCCGAGCGCCACGGTCAGACCAAGGCCACGTCGGCCAACCGCAGGCTCACCGTCTTCAAGCGTTTTTTCCGATGGGCGCTGCGCGAACGCCTCATCCAGACCGACCCCACATTGCGCATGCTGGCCGCCAAACAGGCGCTGCGTGTGCCCAAAACCCTGGGGGAGGCACAGGTGGATGCTTTGTTGCGTGCGCCCGATGTGGCCACTGATCTGGGGCTGCGTGACCGCGCCATGTTGGAGCTGATGTACGCCAGTGGCTTGCGGGTGAGCGAGTTGGTCACACTCAAAACCTTGCATGTGTCACTCAACGAAGGCGTGCTGCGCATCATGGGCAAGGGCAGCAAGGAGCGCTTGGTGCCCTTTGGCGAAGAAGCCCGGGAATGGCTACAACGCTACTTGAGCCGTGCTCGGCCTGCCTTGCTAGGCCAGCGCCAGACCGAAGACCTGTTTGTCACCAGCAGCGGCCCCAAGCCCGGCACCGGCATGTCACGCGTGATGTTCTGGAACCTCGTCAAGCGTTACGCCATCGAGGCAGGCATCACCGCACCCTTGTCCCCGCACACTTTGCGCCACGCCTTCGCTACGCATTTGCTCAACCACGGGGCCGATTTGCGGGCCGTGCAAATGCTGCTGGGCCATGCCGATATTTCGACCACCACCATCTACACCCATGTGGCACGGGAGCGCCTCAAGACCCTGCACGCCCAGCACCACCCCAGAGGGTGACTGATTTGTTTCTTTTGTGGGAGGCCGCCCTTGCGGCGGATGCCGGCTCAGCCCGTGCCCTTGTTCGCGAGCAGGGGCTCGCTCCCACATCGGAACGGGCCTTGGGGTTGTGTGGGAGGCCGCCCCTGCGGCCGAATGCTCGCCTCTGCAAGGGCGGATGCGCTCAACTCAAGGCGGCCAACTCCGCCTCTTCAAACCCCGCCAGACGCCGTGCTGCCATGTTGAAAGGCGGCCGCAATTTCGGGGCGTCGTATTGCGCGATCAATTCGGCATAGGTGCTCACCGGATCAAGGCCACGCTCTGCGCACAGGTGGCGGTACCAGCGGTTGCCCGCAGCCACGTGGCCAATTTCTTCTTCCAGGATGATGTCCAGGATATCGCCTGCCCGGTGGTCGCCCACGCTGACCAGTTTGTTTTTCACGCCGGGCGAAGCGTCCAGACCCCTCGCTTCCATGGTGCGCGGCACGATGCCGATGCGCGCCAGCAAGTCGCCCTGGGTGCGTTCGGCCATGTCCCACAAGGTGTTGTGGGCCGGAAAGTCACCGTAGTCAAAGCCCATGCCCACCAGGTGGTTGCGCAGCAGGGTGAAGTGTTTGGCTTCTTCCTGCGCAATGCGCACCCAGTCGGTGTAGAAAGCCTCGGGCATGCCGGCAAAGCGCCAGACCACGTCGAGCGCCAGATCGATGGCGTTCAATTCAATGTGGGCGATCGAGTGCACCAGCATGGCACGGCCTTCGAGGGTGGCCATGGATTTGGCTTTGAGCTGGGTGTGGGGCACCAGCTCGGGCTTGGCTGAGCGCCCGGGGCTTGCACTGGGCGCTTGCAGGGTGTCGCCCGAGCCCACGGGCAGGCTCAGGTCCAGCGCCAAAGTGGCCTGGGCTTTCAGCACGGGATCGGTTTGGCCCCAAGGGGCCAGGGCAGCAGCGCGTAAAGACAGGGTGGTCACAACAAAAATGGCTTTGATTCAGGAAATGGCAGCAAGGGCCTACGACAGGCCGCCAGCCTCCCTACAATTGTAGGTTTCCCTGATTCGGCAACAACTCGGCAACATCCAGGAGACTTCCATGGCCATTTACCAACTCGATAACCACATCCCCGCTGTGGCCGACTCCGCTTGGGTTGCCGACACGGCGCAGGTGATCGGTGCGGTCCATATCGCCGCCGATGCCAGCGTCTGGTTTGGAGCCACGCTGCGCGGTGACAACGAGCCGATTCAGATCGGCGAGGGCAGCAACATCCAGGACGGCAGCGTGCTGCACAGCGACCATGGCAAGCCACTGTTGATCGGCAAGCACGTCACGGTGGGGCACATGGTCATTTTGCACGGCTGCACGATTGGCGATGAATCGCTGATTGGCATGGGCGCGGTGGTGCTCAATGGTGCCAAAATCGGCAAAAACTGCCTGGTGGGGGCCGGTGCATTGGTCACCGAAGGCAAGGAATTCCCGGACGGCTCCATGATCGTCGGCTCGCCCGCCAAGGTGGTGCGTGAACTGACGCCCGAGCAGATCGAAGGTCTGCGTCAGAGCGCTCGCAGCTACATGCAAAACGCACGACGATTCAAGACGGGCTTGAAGAAAATCGGCTGACTCCGGCAGCCCAGCAAAACCATCTAACTTGTAAGGATCAGCCCGCGCGGCTGTTGATTGAACTGTGTCCGAACTCCATAAATTTATTTTCGAAGGCCTGCCGGTGCGCGGCATGCTGGTGCGCCTGACCGATGCCTGGCAAGACATCCTGGCCCGTCGCGCCGCCAATTCCGAGACGGGCGCTTATCCCGCACCCGTGCGCCAGTTGCTCGGCGAGATGGCCGCGGCGGGCGTGCTCATGCAAGGCAACATCAAATTCAACGGCGCTTTGGTGCTGCAGATTTTTGGCGATGGCCCAGTCAAACTCGGTGTCGTCGAGGTGCAGCCCGACTTGAGCTTGCGCGCCACTTGCACCCAGGTGGGCGAGGTGGCCAGCGATGCCACCCTGAGCCAGATGGTCAATGTGAACAACGAAGGCCGTTGCGCGATCACGCTGGACCCCCAAGACCGCTTGCCCGGTCAGCAGCCTTACCAGGGCGTGGTGCCCTTGTTTGGTGACCGGGGTGAAAAGCTGGAGAACATCAGCGAGGTGCTGGAGCACTACATGCTGCAGTCCGAACAACTCGACACCGTGCTGGTGCTGGCGGCCGACGACAAGGTGGCAGCGGGCTTGTTGATCCAGCGTTTGCCCATCGAAGGTGAGGGCAATCTGGCCGGAAAAACCGATTCGCTCATGCGCGAGTCGGTGGTGGGTCAGAGCGAAGACTTCAGCCGCATCTCGATCTTGACCAAGAGCCTCAAGCGCGAAGAGTTGCTGGGCTTGGATGCCGAAACCATCTTGCACCGTTTGTATTGGGAAGAGCCGTTGGCCCGCTTCGAGCCGTTCATTGGCGAGACAGGCCCCCGCTTTGCCTGCCGTTGCAACCGCGAACGCGTGGGCAACATGATCCGCAGCCTGGGCACCGAAGAGGTCGAGGGCATCATCGCCGAGCAGGGTCAGGTGGAGGTGGGTTGTGACTTTTGCGGTGCGCAGTACCGCTTTGACCCGGTTGACGCGGCGGGTTTGTTCACCGGTTTGCCCGCCGATCTGTCGGGCGGCTCGGTACATTGACCGGATGCGCAGGGCGTTGAACTGACTCAGCCCGGCCGCTTGGCCAGCAGCCCACTGAACAACTTGTGCTCGCAGTCCGGGTCGCTGCACTCGTTGCATTGCCACACGGTGCGGCCCTGGTTGATGGCGAATTGAGACTGTTCGCGCAGGGCTCTCGCAGCAGGGTCTTCGCCGGGCAGGCCCAAAGCCAGCAAGGCATTGTTCAGGCGCTGGTGGCCTTGCCCGTACACCACCCGGTAGCTGATGCCTGCACGCTCCAGCGTTTGTCGCACCAGCGTGTCGACCGGGCCGCGCACATGCGGGCCGTCGCGTTGCAGGCCATCGGCCACCCAGGGCAGATCGAGTCCTGTGACCAAGGTGTTGTCGTACAAGGCCTGGTGTTCCAAAGCCATGGGGTAGAGGCTGTCGTCTTCAAACAGCATGTGGCTGTAGACCGCGGTCATGATCGGCGTGGTGTCTGCAATCACCCAGCCTGCAGGTGCCTGTGACACGGCACGGGCTTGCGCGATGGCAATGCCCATTTGCTCGTGTGGCTGGGGCGTTCGGCCTTCGCGCTCGCACCAGTTGCGCAGTACCTCGTCCACAGTGCAAACGGCGTGTCCACGCATCTGGATCACGCTGGACAAGGCTTGTGCCAGCCAGGATTTACCGGTGCTTTCCGCCCCCAGGATGGCGATGCGCTGTGTGCGGTTGATGCCGTGGTACATGCCGTGGTTCATGCCATGTGTGTGCGCAGCTTGCGCTGCCAGGCGCGCCAGCCCCACATGCTCATGGCGGTGAACAAAGCGTAGAGCACGCAAGTCAACCACAGCTCTTTGTGGGCAAACAGCGCCACGCTGATCACGTTGACCACCAGCCAGACCAGCCAGTTCTCGATGTATTTGCGGCCCAACAGGGCCTGGCCGACCAGGCTCAGGGCCGTGGGCAAGGCGTCCCACCAGGCCACATCGCTGTCGGTGAAGTGTTGCAGCAGCAAAGCCAGCGCGGGCCACAACACGGCACTGGCGATCAGCACCCACCACCAACCACGCGCAGACAGGCGCTGGATCACGAGGGTGGGCTGCGCGTTGTCGCCCTTGCGCAGCCATTGCCACCAGCCCCAAAAGGCCAGCGTGGCAAAAACGAGTTGCAGACCCGCCTCTCCGTACAGCAGGCTGTCCTTGAACACAAAAAAGTACAGGATGGAACTGGCGATGGCCAGCGGCCAGCTCCAATGCAGCTCTTTGATGCTGCAGACCACCATGGCCAGGGACAGGACAAAACCTGCGATCTCTATCGGCGACATCATTTGGCGATCTGGACGAAGATTTCGTTGGGCTTGACCATGCCCAACTCCTGACGAGCCCGCTCTTCGACCATGTTCAAACCTTCTTTCAGGTCGCTCACTTCGGCTTTCAATTGTTCCATTTGACGCCGGGCCGATTCGTTGGCCTGCTTTTGGTGATCCAGCTCTTTTTGCAGTTCATTCACATGCGTGAGGCTGCCCCGCCCGAACCACAATTGCGCTTGTACGATCACCAGCAAGGCGAACAGCACCAAAGGGATCAGGCGGTTGCCCATCACAGGCTCGGCTTAGCGCAGGTTGTAAAAAGCGCTGCGGCCCGGGTACACGGCCACTTCGCCCAGGTCTTCTTCGATGCGCAGCAGCTGGTTGTACTTGGCCATGCGATCCGAGCGGCTCATGGAGCCAGTTTTGATTTGACCTGCGTTCAGGCCCACGGCGATGTCGGCGATGGTGCTGTCTTCGGTTTCGCCCGAGCGGTGGCTGATGACGGCGGTGTAACCGGCACGTTTGGCCATCTCGATGGCTTCAAAGGTCTCGGTCAGGGTGCCGATCTGGTTGATCTTGATCAGGATCGAGTTGGCGATGCCTTTGTCGATGCCTTCTTTGAAGATCTTGGTATTGGTCACGAACAGGTCGTCACCGACGATCTGCACGTTCTTGGCCAGGCGGTCTGTCAACACTTTCCATCCGTCCCAGTCGCCTTCGGCCATGCCGTCTTCGATGCTGATGATGGGGTACTTGTCGCACCAAGTGGCCAGCATGTCGGTCCACTGCTCAGACGTCAGGCTGATGCCGCCTTCACCGGCGAGCACGTACTTGCCGTCTTTGTAAAACTCGCTGGCCGCGCAATCCAGGCCAATGGCGATTTGCTCGCCAGCCGTGTAACCGGCTGCGGCAATCGCGTCGAGCACCATCTGGATGGCCGCTTCGTGGCTGTCCACGTTGGGGGCAAAGCCGCCTTCGTCGCCCACGGCAATGCTCATGCCTTTGTCGTGGATGATTTTCTTGAGCGCGTGGAACACTTCAGCGCCCCAACGCACGGCTTCGCGGAAGCTTGGAGCGCCCACGGGGATGATCATGAACTCTTGCAAGTCCAGGTTGTTGTTGGCGTGTGCGCCGCCGTTGATGACGTTCATCATGGGCACGGGCAGCTGGTTGCCATTCATGCCGCCAAAGTAGCGGTACAGCGGCAGGCCAGACTCTTCGGCCGCAGCGCGGGCCACGGCCATGGACACGGCCAGCATGGCGTTGGCACCCAGGCGGCTCTTGTTTTCGGTGCCATCCAGGTCAATCAGGGTGCGGTCCAGGAACGCTTGCTCGGAGGCATCGAGGCCCAGCACGGCTTCGGAGATTTCGGTGTTGATGTGCTCAACAGCCTTGAGCACGCCTTTGCCCAAGTAGCGGCTCTTGTCGCCGTCGCGCAGCTCAATGGCTTCGCGGCTGCCGGTCGATGCGCCGGACGGCACAGCGGCGCGGCCCATCACGCCGGACTCCAGCAGCACGTCGCATTCGACGGTGGGGTTGCCACGGCTGTCGAGGATTTCACGGCCGACGATATCAACGATTGCACTCATTTTTGAACTCTCTCAATTGAAAAATAAAACGGGGTTTCAAGCTCAGGTCAAAGACCTTCGACCACAACCATGCTCATGATGGCGGCACCTGCTCGGGCTTCGCGGGCCTTGAGGTATTCGGGTGTTTCGTAAAACGCCTTGGCGGCATCGAAGGTCGGGAACTTCAGAATCACGATCCGTTCCGGGGCCCAGTCGCCCTCCAGCACCTGTACCTGGCCGCCACGCACGCAGACTTCAGCGTTGTGCGCTTGCATGGCCGCAGAGGACCACTTTTTGTACTCTTCGTACTGGGTGGGGTTGGTCACCTGAACGTGGGCGATGATATAGCCGCTCATGAAAAATCGTCCTCTAAAAACGGGTTCTTTTTGGTGACGGAATCGAGTTGCACTAAGGTCTCCAGCAGGGCCTTCATCTTGCCTAGTGGCACGGCGTTGGGGCCGTCGGACCAGGCCTCGGCGGGTTTGGGGTGGGTCTCCATGAACAAACCGGCCACACCTGCGGCCACACCAGCGCGGGCCAGCACCGGCACCATCTCGCGGGCGCCGCCGCTGCTGGTGCCTTGGCCGCCCGGCTTTTGCACCGAGTGGGTCACGTCAAACACCACCGGCGCGCCGGTTTTGCGCATTTCGGCCAAGCTCGTCATGTCGGCCACCAGGTTGTTGTAGCCAAAGCTCACACCGCGTTCGCAGGCCAAGAAGTTGTCTTCGGGCAGGCCAACTTCGCGAGCGGCGCTGCGGGCTTTGTCGATGACGTTTTTCATGTCCCAAGGGGCCAAAAACTGGCCCTTCTTGATGTTCACCGGCTTGCCCGACTGGGCCACGGCGCGGATGAAATCGGTCTGGCGGCACAAGAAGGCGGGGGTTTGCAGCACATCGACCACACTGGCCACGGTTTTGACTTGCGATTCGTCGTGCACGTCGGTGAGGATGGGCACGCCGATCTGGCGGCGCACTTCATCCAAAATTTTCAGGCCCGCATCGATGCCTACGCCGCGCTGGGTGCTGCCCGACGAGCGGTTGGCTTTGTCAAATGAACCTTTGTAGATCAACGGAATGCCCAAGGCGGTGCAGGCTTCCTTGAGCTGACCGGCCACTTCCAGAGACATTTCCAGGCTTTCGATGGAGCAGGTGCCAGCGATCAAAAAGAAGGGCTGGTTCAGACCGACGTCAAATCCGCAGAGTTTCATGGGGTGTCCGGTGGTGGGTTTCAGGGCTTAAACAGTGGCTTTGTGCGAGATCGCGGCCTTGATGAAGGCGTTGAAGAGCGGGTGGCCGTCCCAAGGGGTGGACTTGAATTCAGGGTGGAACTGCACACCCACATACCAAGGGTGCACGGTTTGGGGCAGCTCAACGATCTCTGTCAGTTGCTCGCGCTGGGTCAACGCCGAAATCACCAAGCCCGCTTTGCGCAGCTCGTCCAAGTAATTGACGTTGGCTTCATACCGGTGGCGGTGGCGCTCGGTGACCACATCGCCATAAATCTGGTGAGCCAGCGTGCCGGGGGTCACGTCGGAGCTTTGCGCGCCCAGTCGCATGGTGCCGCCCAGGTCGGAGTTGGCGTCACGCACCTGGATAGAGCCGTCCGCGTCTTTCCATTCGTTGATCAAAGCAATCACGGGGAAGGGCGTCTCGGGCTCGAATTCGGTGCTGTTGGCGTCTTTCATCCCGGCCACATGGCGGGCATATTCGATGGTGGCCACTTGCATGCCCAAGCAGATGCCGAGATATGGCACTTTGTGGGTGCGTGCGTATTGGGCGGTTTCGATCTTGCCCTCGACACCGCGTTTGCCAAAGCCGCCGGGCACCAGCACGCCGTCAAAATTGGCCAAGCTGGCCACGGTTTCGGGGGTGATGGTTTCGGAATCGATGTGCTCGATCTTCACGCGCACATGGTTGCGCATGCCGGCGTGCTTGAGCGCTTCGTTGACCGATTTGTAGCTGTCGGTCAGTTCCACGTATTTGCCCACCATCGCAATCGTCACTTCGCCTTGCGGGTGCTCGGTGTCGTGCACCAGATCGTCCCAGCGCTTGAGGTTGGCTGGCGGTGTGTTCAGGCGCAGTTTGTCGCAGATCAGGCCGTCGAGGCCCTGTTCGTGCAACACGCGGGGCACTTTGTAGATGGTGTCCACGTCGGGCATGGAGATCACGCCCCAGCCTTGCACGTTGGTGAACAGCGAGATTTTTTCGCGCTCGTCGTCGGGGATGTAGCGGTCAGCGCGGCACAGCAGCGCATCAGGCTGGATGCCGATTTCGCGCAGTTTTTGCACCGTGTGCTGGGTGGGTTTGGTTTTCAGTTCACCCGCCGTGGCGATCCAGGGCAGGTAAGTCAGGTGCACAAAAGCGGTGTTGTTGGGGCCCAGACGCAGGCTGAGCTGGCGCACGGCTTCCAAAAATGGCAGCGATTCGATGTCGCCCACGGTGCCGCCGATCTCCACAATCGCCACATCCACGGCGTCGGGGGTGCCAAAACCGGCGCCGCGCTTGACGAAGTCCTGGATTTCGTTGGTGACGTGGGGGATGACCTGCACGGTCTTGCCCAGGTAGTCGCCACGGCGCTCTTTTTCGAGCACGCTTTTGTAGATCTGGCCGGTCGTGAAGTTGTTGGCCTTCTTCATCCGGGTGTTGATGAAGCGCTCGTAGTGGCCCAGGTCCAGGTCGGTTTCTGCGCCGTCGTCGGTCACAAACACCTCGCCGTGCTGGATCGGGCTCATGGTGCCGGGGTCGACGTTGAGGTAAGGGTCGAGCTTGATGAGGGTGACAGAGAGGCCGCGCGATTCAAGGATGGCAGCCAGAGAGGCGGAGGCGATTCCCTTGCCCAGGGAAGACACCACACCGCCGGTGACGAAGACGAATTTGGTCATGTCCAAGACGGGAGCTTGGCGCTCCCGGAAGGTGGAAATCGTGATTATAGACAGTCGGGTTTCGGGTTTTCCCGGTCGTCTGGCGATTCTTGCGGGTTTCCGTGCCGGGTCCTCGGTCGTTTTCCGCACCGGGGTGAGGGTTGGCCGGTCGGGCTCATACTCGCTTCGCTCGCCAAATCGCCCGATCCGTCCAGACCTCACCCCGGCGCTGCGTTGCGCTTGTATTTTGGTGGGAGCGAGCCCCTGCTCGCGAATGCCTGATGAGCCACCCTATCTGTTCGGCCGCAGGGGCAGCCTCCCACATCACATCCTTGGGCGCTTTTCTCTCTGCTACATTCCCCGCCATGAGCACATTGGCTGGAAAACACATCGTTCTGGGATTGTCAGGTGGCGTTGCCGCGTTCAAGTCTGCGGAACTCTGCCGCGCCCTGGTCAAGGCGGGCGTCACGGTTCAGGTCGTGATGACCGAGGCGGCCGAACACTTCATGACGGCGGTCACCATGCAGGCTTTGTCGGGCCGGCCGGTTTACACCTCGCAGTGGGACCCGCGTGAGGCCAACAACATGGCCCACATCAACCTGAGCCGCGAAGCTGATGCCATTGTGGTGGCCCCAGCCAGTGCGGATTTCATGTCCAAATTGCTGCACGGCGGTGCCGACGAACTGCTGAGCCTCATGTGTCTGGCACGGCCCATCGACAAAGTCCCGCTGATCGTGGCCCCCGCCATGAACCGCGAAATGTGGTCTAACCCAGCCACCCAGCGCAATGTGGCGCAACTCAAAGCCGATGGTGTGCATGTGCTCGATGTGGGGCAGGGTGATCAGGCCTGCGGCGAGACCGGCGACGGCCGCATGCTCGAAGCCGAAGAAATTCTGGAAGATCTGATGGCGTTTTTTGCGCCTAAGCGCATGGCCGGTCAGCGCGTGCTGGTGACTGCCGGGCCCACTTATGAAGCCATTGACCCGGTGCGCGGCATCACCAATTTGTCGAGCGGCAAGATGGGTTTTGCGATTGCGCGTGCCGCCCGCATGGCAGGGGCCGAGGTGACGCTGGTGGCTGGGCCTGTGCACCTGGCCACACCCCGGGGTGTGCAGCGCATCGATGTGCGCTCGGCGCGCCAGATGCTGGATGCGGTGCTGGCTGGGGTGGACGATGCCTCGGTGTTTGTGGCCACGGCTGCGGTGGCCGACTGGCGCCCGGACACACAGGCTGATCAGAAGATCAAGAAAGACGGCTCCGGCCAGACCCCGGCTTTGCGTTTTGTCGAGAACCCGGACATTCTGGCCACGGTGGCTGCTTCATCCCGCGCCCGGTCCGGAGACTTGTTTTGCGTGGGCTTTGCGGCCGAAAGCCATGATTTGCTGGCCCATGCCACCGCCAAGCGCATCCGCAAAGGGGTGCCGCTCCTGGTGGGAAACATCGGCCCAGCCACGTTCGGGCAAGACGACAACGCTTTGCTGCTGGTCGACGATGCCGGTGCCCGTGAACTGCCACACGGCAGCAAGCAAGATCTGGCGGTGCAGCTGATCGACGACATCGCCCGGCGCCTTTCATAAGTTTCTTGTCATTCAGGCGGCGCAGTACCGCCTGCACCCATTCAAAAATTGCCCATGAACATCGACCTCAAAATCATCGACGCCCGTATGGCCGACCAGTTGCCCGCTTACGCCACACCCGGCAGCGCGGGGCTGGATTTGCGCGCCTGTCTGGACGCACCCTTGACCTTGCAGCCCAATGCCTGGCAGCTGGTGCCCACCGGCATCGCGGTGCACCTGAAAGACCCGGGCTACGCCGCCATGCTGCTGCCGCGCTCGGGCCTGGGCCACAAGCATGGCATCGTGTTGGGCAATCTGGTGGGGCTGATCGACAGCGATTACCAGGGCCAGCTGATGGTCAGTGCCTGGAACCGCAGCGATGTGGCGTTCACCATCGAGCCGATGGAGCGCATCGCGCAGATGGTGATCGTGCCGGTGGTGCAGGCCACGTTCAACGTGGTCAAGGAATTTGATGCGCCCAGCGAGCGCGGTGAGGGCGGTTACGGTTCGACCGGCAAGAAATAAGCCTGAGCCCGCAGGTTGGAGCTTCAGCTCCGATGTTGCGAACCCGTGAGGCGTGTCGGGGCTAAAGCCTCCGACCTACCGCCATTTCAGTGGATTGTGGGCCCCGTGGGCGTGCCTTCGTCGCCCACTTCGATCTTGAAAAAGCCTGTGCCGCAGCTGCCGCTGCCCACTTCGGCTTCGGTCGGCTCGCGCACCGATTCGACCTTCAGGCTCAGGCGCAGCGCGATGCCTGACAGCGGGTGGTTGCCGTCCAGCACCACATGTTCGGGGTAAATCTCGGTCACGGTGTAGAGCACATTGCGCGGCGCGTCGGGGTGGCAGCCTTCGGGCAAGGCGGTGCCTTCGATGGTCAGGCCTTCTTCAAGACCGGGCGGGAACAGGGCGAGCGGCTCCAGAAACAGCAGGTGCTCGTCAAAGTCGCCAAAAGCGTCCTCGGGCTCCAGGTGCAAGTCGACCTTGGCCCCTTTTTCGTGGCCTTGCAGGGCCTCTTCGATTTTGGGCAGCAGGTCTTTGCCGCCAATGAAAAATTCAACGGGCTCATCCAGTGTGTCCAGAATTTCGCCCAGCGTGTCTTTGAGTGTCCAGGTCAGTGCGACCACGGAAGGTGTCTTGATTTCCATAGGACAATTGTCGCAGTTTGGCGGCCGGTTTTTGGCCGCCTTGTCTTTCAGAGGGGGCCTTTTGAGCCCCGCAACCGGATTCGGAACATGAACACAGATCAACCCCTGGCCCTGCTCGGTGGCCTGAGCCCCAGCCAATTCATGAAGCGCCACTGGCAGAAAAAGCCGTTGCTGGTGCGCCAGGCGATCCCGGGTTTTGTGCCCTGTGTGGGGCGCTCGGAACTGGTGGCGCTGGCCGGGCAAGACGGTGTGGAGTCGCGCCTGATCATCGATTCGGACAAGGGCTGGAAGATGAAGCACGGCCCCTTGCCCAAACGTAGCTTGCCGCCGTTCAGTCAGAAGAAATGGACTTTTCTGGTACAGGGCGTGGACTTGCACCACGATGGCGTGCATGCCTTGTTGCAGCAATTTCGCTTTGTGCCCGATGCGCGGCTTGATGATTTAATGATCAGCTACGCCAGTGATGGCGGCGGCGTGGGGCCGCACTTTGACAGCTACGACGTGTTTTTGCTGCAAGCCCACGGCCAGCGCCGCTGGCGCATTGGCCGCCAAAAAGACCTGAGCTTGCAGCCGGGCATGCCGCTGAAGATTTTGCAAAATTTTGAGGCGGAGGAGGAGTTCGTGCTCAACCCCGGTGACATGCTGTACCTGCCGCCCAAATATGCGCACGACGGCATTGCCGAAGGCGAGTGCATGACCTGGTCGATTGGTTTTCGCTCGCCTCAGGCCGGTGAGTTGGCCCGTGAGTTGTTGCTCGGCTTGGCCGACGAGGCTTTTGACGGTGTGGGGGATGCGTTGTACCGCGATCCAAGCCAAGCCGCCGTCGGCTCTCCGGCGGCCATTCCGCAGTCTTTGGCGGACTTCGCTCGACAAGGGATCGCAAAAGCATTGAAAAATCCCCATTTGCTGGAGAGTTTGCTGGGCGAGTACCTGACCGAGCCCAAGTCAAATGTCTGGTTTGACAGCCCCGAGAATGAGCCCGATTTGAGTCATGGGGCCCAACTCGATCGACGGACCCGGATGATGTACGACGAGCGACACATCTTTGTAAATGGTGAGAGCTTTCGGGTGGGTGGGCGGGATGCCGTGAATTTGCGAAAATTAGCCGATGATCGCTTCATTTCGGGTAAAAAAATCAGCACTTTGAGTGCGAATGCGCAAGAGGCGTTGCTGGATTGGGCGGCTGCCGGATGGTTGCACGGGTGTGAAAACCTTCGCGAATCTTGAATTTTGTACAGAGCAAATGCAAGTTGGCTGAAAGGATTGGTCAATTCTTTAAGGGAAAACGCTATAATTCGAGGCTGAGTACAAAAGAGCTCGAGTGCTTTTGACTCGGTCCCAATGACCTGACGGGTCGTTGTGACAATTTCCGGAAATTGTTTTCTCACTTACACACACTAGGAAAATCAAAATGAACAAGTCCCTCGTTCTGGCCGCCATCATCGCTGCTGCTGCTTTGGCCGCTTGCGGTAAAAAAGAAGAAGCTGCAGCTCCTGCTGCTGCACCAGCTGCTGCAGCTCCTGCTGCTGACGCTTCTGCTGCGCCAGCTGCTCCTGCCGCTGACGCTTCGGCTCCTGCTGCTGACGCTTCTGCTGCCAAGTAATTCACGGCAGCTTTCCGGTTTCAACCGGGAGCGCAAAAAACCCCGCATTGCGGGGTTTTTTTTCGTCCGGTGTTGTGGTTTTTCAGCGAAGCTCGGCTGCAATGAGCTTGAGTATGCGTTCGGCATCGGCAGATTGTTCTGCTTGCCCATTGGCGTTCAACACCCGAAGTTTGACTTGTGCTTCTGTGACAGCCGTCAGGCTGATCCTGTACTTGACCAGTGCAGACGGCGTGTCTTTCTTGCTGCTGAAAAGGCGGCTGAAAAAGCCCGGCTCCTGTACCGTTGTTCCCGGTGCAACGTAACGGACAAAGTAGATGCCGGAAGTGCGGTCACGGTCTTCTACAGTGAAGCCGCTTCGATCCAGTGCAACGCCTGTGCGACGCCACGCGCGATCCAATGAGTCGTTCAGCACGATCGTGGGTTGTCCGTCAAGGCGTGTCACTTGCGCGCTCGGCAGCACGGCAGCGGTGGCTGAACCGGCTGCTGTTTTGGCCGCTTCGGGTGATGAGCCGAGGGTGATCATCAGTCGGCGCAGGAACTCGATTTCCAGTTCCGGATCGCTGGGGCGCGGCTGCCAGATGGTTCTTTCCTTTTGTGCATCTGCATAGTTTTCGACCATGCCGCGGTGGGTGATGTAAATTTCAACGCCGCCTTGGGCATTGCGTTCCACCCGGGTTCTGAATTTGTCACGCTCGCCGGTGGAGTACAGCGAGTCCAGCACTTTGCCCAGAGTTTTGCGCACGAAGTCTTGTGGCAGCTTGGCCCGGTTTTCCGCCCATTCGGTTTCCATGATGCCCACCTCTGGTGTGTCGGTCACCAACACAAAACCATTGCTGGCCCAGAACTCCCGCAGGGATTCCCAAGCTTTGTCCGCAGGCATGGCGGCAACCAGCCAGCGCTGCTGACCTTGGCGTTCCAGTTTGACGTTGCCCAGCACATTGGCTGCGGTGCCGGCATCGGTCACTTTGCTGGCAGCGTTTTGGAAACCTGAAGCCGTTGCCGATGTGCTTTCGATGGCATAGCGCGAATCTTTGCGCAGCTGGGTCAGGTCAGGTGGAACTTCGAGGGTCGGCGCTTTGGCGGCACTTTTGTAATTGACCTTGTCTTCTTCCAGCACCGAACAGGCGCTGAGCAGGACTGCCAGTGCGGCCACGGTGGCCGTGCGCTGGAATGGAAAACGGGATGGGTTCACAAACAATCCTTTGATGGGAATCAGATCAGGCCGCTGGCTTTGAGTGCGGACTCGACCACCGGATGCAGGCCTTCAGACAACTCGGTCATGGGCAAACGCAAAGTGGGGCCTGACAGGCCCATGCGGTTCATGGCCCATTTCACGGGGATCGGGTTGGCTTCGACAAACAGGTTTTTGTGGACGGGCATGAGCTGGAACTGGATGCGCATGGCCTCGGCAATGTCGCCACGGATGGCCGCCATGCACAGTTCGTGCATCAGGCGAGGCGCCACGTTGGCGGTCACGCTGATATTGCCTGCACCGCCGCACAGCATCAGGGCCACGGCGGTCGGGTCATCACCAGAGTAAACGGCAAACTCCTTGGGCAGATCGCGGATCAGCCACTGGGCACGTTCGATGTTGCCCGTGGCTTCCTTGATGCCGACGATGCCGGGCACTTGGGCCAGTCGCAACACGGTATCGTGCTGCATATCGGCCACTGAGCGGCCGGGCACGTTGTACAAAATCACGGGCAGGTCGGGCGTGGCTTCGGCAATCGCACGGAAGTGGCGGTACTGGCCTTCTTGCGTGGGTTTGTTGTAGTAGGGCACGACTTGCAACTGGCAGTCGGCACCGACTTTTTTGGCAAATTGGGCCAGCTCAATCGCTTCGGCTGTCGAGTTGGCACCACAACCGGCCATGATTGGCACGCGGCCAGCGGCTTGTTCGACCGACACGCGGATGATTTCGCAGTGTTCTTCGACCGTGACAGTGGGGGACTCGCCCGTGGTGCCGACCACGCCGATGCAGTCGGTGCCTTCGGCCACATGCCAGTCGATCAGTTTTCGCAAAGTGGGGTAATCCACTTGGCCGTCTTCGAGCATGGGGGTGATCAGGGCAGGAATACTGCCTTTGATGGGGCGAAATTCGGTGGTCATCTGGAGTCGTTTTTGGCCAAAAAATACATTCTAACGAGGGAAGCCGTCTTTTCTTTGGCTTCGGGCCTGAGACCTTGGGTCCCGGTGGTGCCTTTGTGATGGCCTGGGTTCAACCCCCGTCCAGCGGGCAGCGCAAAACACCTGGCAGCGAAGTCGTGCGGATGGCCACAATGCGTTGCACAAAACGGTTGGTGTTGCTCTCAAACCCGTCTTCGTAAGCCACGGTGCGCAGGCCTGCGGTGGCCTGCAGCAGCTCCCCGGGTTGCAGCAAAAAGTCGGGGCGCGATGGTTTGCCCACGGTTTCGTTGCCGGCGGCAAAGGTCTCGTAAATCAACACGCCACCTTCGGCCACGCTTTGCACAATGACCGGCAGCAAAGGCCGCCAGAGGTAATGGGTCACGATCACCGCGTCAAATGTCTGTCCGGCCAGAGGCCAGGGGCCGTTTTCGATGTCGGCCAAAAGTGTGGTGCCCGCCGTGCTGGCCAGTGCCAGCGCATCCGGGTTGCTGTCCACTCCCGTGACCGCGTGGCCTTGCGACGCCAACCATCGCATGTGGCGGCCCGCCCCGCAGGCCACGTCCAGGGCGCGACCGGCTGGCGAAATCAGATGCGTCCAGCGTCGGACCCAGGCAGAAGCTTCTTCGGTGCCGTGCATAGTCAAAAATTCCCCATCAGAAACAGGACCACAGCTGTTCAGCCAGCAAGACGATCACGCCGGGCCTGGCGTACAGCCAGAACGTCAGGCCCAGTGCCATAACGGCGGCCAGCAACCAGGTGGTTTTGTGGATGTTCATGCGGTTTGCGGCGCGTGGCGTGCGATGGCGCTTTCGCGCACGGGCAGGTTCACCAGCGCGGCAAACACGCCCAGCGCGATCGACAAGTACCAGACAATGTCGTAGCTGCCGGTTTGGTCATACAGATAGCCGCCCAGCCACACGCCCATGAACGAGCCGATTTGGTGGCTGAAAAAGATGAAGCCGCTGAGCATGGACAAATGCGCCACCCCGAAAATCTGGGCGACAGCCGCATTGGTCGGCGGCACGGTGGACAACCACAGCAAACCCATCACGGCCGAAAAGATGTAAACGCTGGTGGGCGTGAGCGGGGCCAGCAAAAACAGCGTGATCGCCACCGAGCGGGAGATGTAAATGATGGCCAGGATGTTCTTTTTGGCCATTTTCTGGCCCATCGTGCCGGCGATGTACGTGCCAAACACATTGAACAGCCCGATCAGAGCCAGCGCATAACTGGCCACCTGGGGCGCCAGACCGTGGTCTTTCAGGTAGCTGGGCATGTGCACGCCAATGAACACCACCTGAAAACCGCACACAAAATAGCCTGCCATCAAGAGCTGAAAGCTGGGGTACTGAAAAGCCTCTTTCAGTGATTGCGCAATGGTTTGCTCGCGCTTGGCCGGGCCCTGGCTGTGCAAGGCCGGTTCGCGCAAGCCCCATGCCAGCGGAATGATCAAGGCGGTGGCTGCGGCCAAAATGAGCAAAGCCCCTTGCCAGCCCGCCTGACCGATCAGCATGCCTTCAACGGGAACCATCAGAAACTGGCCAAAACTGCCCGCCGCCGCAGCAATGCCCATGGCCCATGAGCGCCGCTCGGCTGGCACGTTGCGCCCGATTACCCCGTAAATCACCGCATAGGTCGTTCCGGCTTGAGCGGTGCCGATGATGACCCCGGTGAAGAGCGCAAACATCCAGGGCGTCTGGGCCTGCGACATGCCCACCAGCCCCAATGCGTAGAGCAGGGCACCGGCAGTGATCACCCGAAAAGCCCCGAATTTGTCGGCCAGCATGCCTGCAAAAATGCCCATCAAGCCCCATGACAGGTTCTGGATGGCCATGGCGAAGGCAAATTCCTGGCGGCCCCAGCCCTGGGTCTGGGTGACCGGTTGCAGCCACAGGCCAAAGCCGTGGCGGATGCCCATGGAGAGGGTCACGATGGCGGCGCCGCAGGCCAGCACCTGGAATAAAGACAAGGGTTTGTGTTGCATGCACTGACTGTAACCAATCCCAGCCCGAAATCGGGTCAGCGCTGGGACAGTGCGCGCTGCAAAAGAGCCAGCCCGGACCCTGTCCGCGATGGCTGGTGGCGTGACGGGCAGGGGGCGGGTCACTGGCTTCAAATGAGGGCTGTTTTTTTATCCAGTAGGTCGCCATAAATCCCACTACAATCCGCCACCATGGCTACCCAATCAACTGTCAAAACCTCCAACGAGTATTCCGAAGGCTCGATCCGTGTCCTGAAAGGCCTGGAGCCTGTCAAGCAGCGGCCGGGCATGTACACCCGCACCGACAACCCCTTGCACATCATCCAGGAAGTGCTGGACAACGCCGCCGACGAAGCGCTGGCGGGCTACGGTAAAAAAATCAAAGTCACCCTGCACGCCGACGGCTCGGTGGGCATCGAAGACGATGGCCGGGGCATTCCGTTTGGCCTGCACCCCGAAGAAAAAGCCCCGGTGATCGAGCTGGTGTTCACCCGCTTGCACGCGGGCGGCAAGTTCGACAAGGGCAAGGGCGGGGCTTACAGCTTCTCGGGTGGCTTGCACGGCGTGGGCGTGAGCGTGACCAATGCGCTGTCCAAGCGCCTGGAAGCCACCAGCCACCGCGAAGGGCAGGTGGCCACGCTGGTGTTTTCCGGTGGCGATGTGGTCGAGCCGCTGGTGTCGCGTGCGCAGGAAGCGGGGGACCGCAAACAAGGCACCTCGGTGCGCGTGTGGCCCGATGTCAAATATTTCGACTCGCCCGCGCTGCCCATGGGCGAGCTGACGCATCTGCTGCGCAGCAAAGCCGTGCTCATGCCCGGCGTGAGCGTCAGCCTGGTGAATGAAAAAACCAAGGAAACCCAGACCTGGCAATACAAAGGGGGCTTGGGCGACTACCTGACCCAGACCCTGACGGCCGACCCGGTGATTCCGCTGTTTGCGGGCGAAGGCTTTGCCGACGGCAACAACGACAGCTTTGCCGAAGGCGAAGGGGCCAGCTGGGCGGTGGCGTTCACCGAAGACGGCGCCCCGGTGCGCGAGAGCTACGTGAATTTGATCCCCACCAGCGCAGGCGGCACGCACGACAGTGGCTTGCGCGATGGCCTGTTCACCGCCGTCAAGAGCTTCATTGAATTGCATGGTTTGCTGCCCAAAGGCGTCAAGCTCATGCCCGAAGACGTGTTCGCTCGCGCCAGCTATGTGCTGAGCGCCAAGGTGCTCGATCCTCAGTTTCAGGGGCAGGTCAAGGAGCGCCTGAACTCGCGTGACGCGGTGCGTCTGATCTCCAGTTTTGTGCGCCCGGCCCTGGAGCTGTGGCTCAACGAGCATGTGGACTACGGGAAAAAGCTGGCCGAGCTGGCCATCAAAGCCGCCCAGTCGCGCCAGAAAGCGGGCCAGAAGGTCGAAAAACGCAAAAGCTCCGGCGTGGCGGTGCTGCCTGGCAAGCTGACCGACTGCGAAAGCAAAGACATCCTGCACAACGAAGTGTTTCTGGTCGAGGGCGATTCGGCCGGCGGCAGCGCCAAGATGGGCCGCAACAAAGAGTGCCAGGCCATCTTGCCCCTGCGCGGCAAGGTGCTCAACACCTGGGAAGTGGACCGCGACCGCTTGTTTGCCAACAACGAAATCCATGACATTTCGGTGGCCATCGGCGTGGACCCGCACGGGCCCAACGACAACCCCGACATGAGCAACCTGCGCTACGGCAAGGTCTGCATCTTGAGCGATGCGGACGTGGACGGCTCGCACATCCAGGTGCTGCTGCTCACCTTGTTTTTCCGCCATTTCCCCAAGCTGATCGAAGCAGGACACTTGTATGTGGCGCGGCCGCCGCTGTTCCGGGTCGATGCACCCGCACGCGGCAAAAAACCGGCCTCCAAAGCCTATGCGCTGGACGAAGGCGAGCTGACCGCCATCATCGACAAGCTGCGCAAGGACGGCGTCAAAGAAGGCGGCTGGAGCATCAGCCGCTTCAAGGGTCTGGGCGAGATGAGTGCCGAGCAGCTGTGGGACACCACGCTCAACCCCGACACGCGCCGCCTGCTGCCCATCGAGCTGGGCCCGCTGGACAACGCGGGGACCGAAAACCTGATGATGCAGCTGATGGGCAAAGGCGAAGCTGCGGCGCGGCGCGAGCTGATGGAGCTGCATGGCGACTCGATTGAAATCGATGTGTAAATCGGTGTCAATTCTTACTTGGTAATACAATGCAATGGTGCTTTCACCAGCACCCAGATCAACCCGGAGGTCAACCATGCTTTCCACGCTGACCAGCAAAGGCCAAGTCACCATTCCGCAAGCCCTGCGCCAGCAACTGGGCTTGATGCCGGGGCAAGCGGTGACGTTTGACCTCAGTGCCGACGCCAGTTGTATCACCTTGCGCCCCGCAGTCCCTGCCAAAAAGTCGCCCCAACCCGGTTTTGGCATGGTCAAAGTCAAGGGGCCGCACGTGGCTGCCGATTGGGATGCGGCTCAAGCGCTCAAGCCATGAAGCAACGCACCTCGCAGCTGACGGCGTTGGACACCAATGTGTTGGCGCGTTATTACGTGCAGGCCGAGCAAACCGATGCCGCCACGGCGCTCCAATGTGAGCATGCCCGTGCCTTGCTGGAGAGTGGCAAACCCCTCTTCGTGGCCACCACCGTGGCCTTGGAGTTGGAGTGGGTTTTGCGTGGGTTCTACAAACTGGAGGCACGCACTGTGGCCAAGGTGTTCAACCACTTGCTCAGCATGCCCCAGGTGCAAATGCAAGACCGCCAAGCCTTGCAAAGTGCCTGCGATGCCTTGAGCCAAGGTTTCGACTTTGCCGATGCCTTGCACCATGCCAGCAGCCGCCAGTGCGATGTGCTGGTCACCTTTGATGCCAAAGGCTTTGCCAAGCGGGCCACTGCAAAAGGTTGGGTGCCCAAGGTGCTCGTTCCCTAAACCCTGAGCTTCAATTTCCCATGACTTTAGCTTACCAATTGCGCATTGAATTGCGCGATTTCAAACCCGCTATTTACCGCGATGTGCTGGTCGTTCTGCTTGTATTTTTTGGCGTTCAATTTCAAACAATCGCACCATCAATACTGAAAACCATATGATCGACGCACACCATTTTCGCGCCTTTGCCTTGCATTTGGGGTTTTCGGCAGACGGCCAAGAAGTCAGCGACGTTTTGCACAAAAGCTATGGCGAGAACGGAGAGGTCATCCGTATTGATTTCAGCAAGCAAAGCATTGATTACCCGAAACTGCATGGTTTCAAGGTCAACCGTGCAGACACCTGCAACTTCTCGTCATCTGAAAACGCAGTGGTTTTGGAATGCGTCCATCGGCTGCTTGAAAAGGGTTATAAACCCCAGCACATTGAGTTGGAGCCCGAGTGGAAACTGGGGCACGGCGGCAAAAGCGGACGGGCTGATATCTTGGTGCGTGACCAACAGGGCGCAGCTCTGCTGATCATTGAATGCAAAACCGCTGGCCGTGAATTTGACAAAGCCTGGAAAGACACACTCGAAGACGGTGCTCAACTCATCAGCTATGTCGAGCAAGAAAAGGCCACGCAATTCATTTGCCTTTACGCCAGTGAATTTGATGCCAAAGCAGGCCAAGTCAAAACCAGTCAACGCATCATCAGCGTCAAAGACAACCCGCAAATTTTGCTTGACCAGCCCAAGGCGCAATCGTTCAAAGAGGCCACCAACGCCAAGGAACGTTTCAAAGCCTGGAAAGATACCTACCGCCAAGAGTTCACCGAAGTTGGCATTTTTGAGGGCAACATCCAGCCCTACCAAATCGGCAAAAGCAAATACACCTTTGCTGACGATACGCGGCCGCTGGCTGCCACCGACATCAAAGGCAAATACCACGACTTTCGAGTCATTTTGCGCAAACACAATGTGTCGCGCCGTGAAAACGCTTTTGAGGTTCTGGTCAATCTCTTCGTCTGCAAAATCGTGGACGAAATGGAGCATCCCGACGACCTGCGATTTTACTGGAAGGGCATTGCCTACGACAACTATTACGACTTGGTCGACCGTCTGCAAGCCCTTTACAAAACTGGCATCCACACGCCATTGTCAAGCCATGACCACATCCCAAACCGTCCAACTGTTTGAGTCCACCCGTGTGCGCTCGCATTGGGACGCCGCGCAGGAGAAGTGGTTTTTCTCTGTGGTGGATGTGGTGCAGGTGCTGACAGACAGCATCAACCCTACCGACTATCTGAAAAAATTGCGAAAACGCGATGTCGAGTTAGGCAGCTACCTGGGGACAAATTGTCCCCAGGTGGGTATGCCCAGTGCGTCCGGGGTCATGCGCAAAACCCTGGCAGCGGATGTACCCACACTTTTGCGCCTGATCCAGTCCATCCCCTCACCCAAGGCGGAGCCATTCAAGCGTTGGCTGGCCAAGGTGGGCCATGAGCGCATGCAAGAAATGGCAGACCCCGCGCAAAGCCTGGACCGTGCCCGTGAGAACTGGCAAAAGCTGGGGCGCAGCGACAAGTGGATTCAGCAGCGCATGACGGGCCAAGAAACCCGCAACAAATTGACCGATTATTGGAAAGAAAGCGGTGTTGAAAAGGCGGACGAATTCGCGCTGCTGACCAACATCATTCACCAAGAATGGACGGGCTTGAGCGTGCTGGCACACAAGTCGCTTAAGTCTTTGAAAACGCAGAACCTGCGTGACCACATGAGCGAGGCGGAGCTCATCTTCACCGCATTGGCCGAACTGTCCACCCGCCAGATTGCGGAGACTGAGGAAGCCAAAGGCCTGCAACAAAACGCCCAAGCTGGCAAAGAAGGCGGCCGAGTGGCCAAGCGCGCCAAAGACGATCTGGAAAAACGCACGGGGCAAAAAGTGGTGACGGGCAGTAACTTTTTGCCGCCCGGCAAATCCATGCCCGTTCAGATATCCGCCACACCCGAACGCAAAACCAACAATTCTCAGAAAAAATGACCGATTTGCTGACCCCTGAAGCTCCTTTGCAACCTGCAGCCCCCGAAGGCGACCACCTGGGCGCTTACGCCCAGCGGGCCTACCTCGAGTACGCGCTGTCCGTCGTCAAAGGCCGCGCCTTGCCCGATGTGTGCGACGGCCAAAAGCCGGTGCAGCGGCGCATTTTGTATTCGATGGACCGCATGGGTTTGTCGTACAGCGGCCCGAACAACAACACTGCTGCCAAACCCGTCAAAAGCGCCCGCGTGGTGGGCGATGTGCTGGGCCGTTACCACCCGCACGGCGACACGGCGGCGTATGACGCGCTGGTGCGCATGGCGCAAGACTTTTCGCAGCGCTACCCACTCATCGACGGACAGGGCAACTTTGGCAGCCGCGATGGCGACGGTGCCGCCGCCATGCGTTACACCGAAGCGCGCTTGTCGCGCATCACCAGCTTGTTGCTGGATGAGATCGACATGGGCACGGTGGATTTCATCCCCAACTACGACGGCTCCACCGAAGAGCCGCGCCAGCTGCCCGCGCGCTTGCCCTTCAGTTTGCTCAACGGCGCCAGCGGCATTGCCGTGGGCCTGGCCACCGAGATCCCCAGCCACAACTTGCGCGAAGTGGCCGACGCCTGCGCGGCGCTGATCAAGAATGACAAGCTCAGCGACAGCGAGTTGATGGCCATCATCCCCGGCCCCGACTACCCCGGTGGCGGCCAGATCATCAGCCCGGCCAGCGACATTGCCGACGCCTACCGCACCGGCCGCGGCAGCCTCAAAGTGCGCGCCCGCTGGAAGATCGAAGAGTTGGCCCGTGGCCAATGGCAACTGGTGGTGACCGAGCTGCCGCAAGGCGTCAGCTCGCAGCGCGTGCTGGAAGAGATCGAAGAACTCACCAACCCCAAAGTCAAAGCCGGCAAAAAAGCGCTCAGCGCTGACCAAGTGTTGCTCAAAGCCAGCATGCTGGCCGTGCTCGACGTGGTGCGCGACGAATCGAGCAAAGACGCCGCCGTGCGCCTGGTGTTCGAGCCCAAGACCAGCCGCATCGAACAGCAGGAACTCATCACGGCCTTGCTGGCCCACACGAGCCTGGAAACGTCTGCGCCGATCAATATGACATCGGTGGGCATCGACGGTAAACCGATTCAGAAGTCGCTGCGCCAGATGTTGGTGGAGTGGATCAGCTTCCGCCAGACCACCATCACCCGCCGCAGCCAGCATCGCCTGAACAAAGTGCTGGACCGCATCCATATCTTGGAAGGCCGCCAGCTGGTGTTGCTGAACATCGACGAGGTGATCCGCATCATCCGCCACAGCGACGAGCCCAAGCCCGCGCTGATGGAAGCCTTCAAACTCAGCGACCGTCAGGCCGAGGACATTCTTGAGATTCGCCTGCGCCAACTGGCCCGACTGGAAGCCATCAAGATCGAGCAAGAGCTGAGCGAGTTGCGTGGAGAGCAGGGCAAGCTCGAAGAAATTTTGGGCAGCCCCGCCGCGCTGCGCCGCCTGATGATCAAAGAGATCGAAGCGGATGCCAAAACCTTTGCCGACCCACGCCGCACGCTGATCCAGGAAGAGAAAAAAGCCGTGGCCGAAGTCAAGGTGGTGGACGAACCGGTGACGGTGGTTGTGTCGGAAAAAGGCTGGGTGCGGGCTCGCACGGGTCACGGCCACGACGCCACCAGCTTCGCGTTCAAGGCGGGCGACGGTCTGTATGGCACCTTCGAATGCCGCACGGTGGATCAGCTCATCATCTTTGGCAGCAACGGCCGCATCTACAGCGTGCCTGTGGCCACGCTGCCCGGCGCACGCGGCGACGGCCAGCCCGTGACCACACTGATCGAGCTGGAACCCACCACGCAAATCGCCCACTATTTCGCAGGACCAGCCAATGCCACGCTCCTGCTGAGCGGCTCAGGCGGCTACGGCTTCATGGCCTCGGTTGAAAACATGATTTCGCGCAACAAAGCGGGCAAAGCCTTTATCAGCCTGGGCGACGGCGAAACCGTGTGCGTGCCCAGCCATGTGAGCGGCTCCAGCGCCACTGTGCCCGCCGACAAACAGCCCATGCCAGCGGCGACCAGCGTGTGCTGCGCCAGCGCGGGTGGCCGTGTGCTCACTTTTGAGATCAGCGAACTCAAAACCATGGAAAAAGGCGGCCGGGGCCTGATGCTGATCGACCTGGAAGCCAAAGACACTTTGGCCGGCGCTGCGGCCTACACCCGCAGCGTGAAGATTGAAGGCATTGGCCGAGGCGGCAAGGATCGCGAAGAAACGCTCGAAATTCGCAGCCTGAACAACGCCAAAGCGGCGCGGGCCAAGAAGGGCCGTGTGGCGGATTTGGGGTTCAAGCCGAACCGGGTGACGCGGGTGGAGTGAGGGTTTGAAGTAGAACCCCCTTGCTGCATATTTTTTAAGCACGCCCCGCCAGCCCAAGCGGGGCGTTGTTTTTGGGGCTTGTCCCTGCACTTGTCCACAACTTTAGGCACGGGGTTTGGGGACAGTTAGCGCTACGTTGGTTTGATCAGCGCAAGTCTTGTGCATCGGGGGCTTGGGCAGGCACAGCGTCCAACGCGGCAATGAATTGGGTCAGACTGGCGCGCTCGGCGCGTTCTTTGAGATACGTCTCTGTGGCCAAAGCGGAAACCTTTTCGGCGACAGCACTGGCGATGAACTGGTTCATCGAGATGTGGTCCTGGCTGGCCATGCTTTTGGCCATGTTGTGCAGTGAGTCGGGCAGGCGAATGCTGATGGTGCTCATGTCAGGTTCTCCATTTGAGCGCGCACAGCCACCGCCACCCCACTGGCCCAATCCATCTGGGTCACATGCCAACCTGGCAATGCATGCAGGGTGCGCAGCAGGGCTTCGACCTTGTCGGCATGACCCTCTGGCCAGTTGGGCTGCGGCAGCATGTCATCGATGACGTACAAACCACCGGGTTTCACCAGAGCCAGGGCTTCGCCCAGCAGGCGGTATTTGCCCGACCAAGTATCGGCAAATACATAGTCATATTGCTGGCCTTGTGCATGCTGCAGGAATTCATCGCCATCGGCACAAACCACCTTCAGGCGCGCATCGTGTCCCAAGTGCCGGTTCAGGATGTCCAACAGGCTGGCGTCGTTGTCCACGGTGGTCAGTGTGGCGCGGGCGTCCATGCCGTCCAGCAGCCAAGCGGTGGACAAACCCGTGCCCGAGCCCAGCTCCAGAAACTGCCCGCCTGGCTTGCTGGCAGCCAATGTGCGCAGCAGCGTGCAGGTCAATGGGTCAGACGGCATCGTGAAGCCTGCAGCTTGTGTGTCTGCCCAAAGGGACGAAATCACGGCTGGGGAGGTGTGTTGGGTGGTCAATGTTTATCCTCGATGAAGCGGGTATCGCCTTGAATCGTTGAGAGGCCTACTCAACGGGAATGGCCAAGATTTATGAATGTGTCGTCAGGCTGACGCCTTGCGCCATTTGTGGGCAGCCACCACGGCAGAGGTCGCCAGCAGGTGGTGCGTCACATCCAGCACGGTGTGCAGGCCCAGCGTTTCACCGCCCGCCACATGCACCACTTGGTGGATCAGAAAAAATAAGCCGTAAAGCGCGGTGATGACCAGCACAAAGCTGCGCCAGGCAGGGCCGCCAAACATCTGGATGCCCACTTGCATGAGCGTGTTGGCACACAGCATGCCGATCAGCACGCGCAGGCCCAGAGTGCCGGGGTCGTGTTGCAGGGTGTGGGTGAGTGCTTCGTATTGCCCGGCCATGGCGTGCTGGAGCGGATCGATCAGCAGCATGGCCAGCAAAACGGCCAGCATGCCCGCCCAGGCGGTACTCAGGATGGTGCGAGGGTTGGTGACGGCGTTCATGGTAATTTGTACTTTTTAAGTATTCAAATGTATCGCCGCCATTCGTGTCATCGTGGGTGAGGCTGCACACGACGCTCCGGTTGCCTACTTTTTGAGCACTCCCCGCCAGACCATGCTGGGCGTGGCTTTCGCGGCTTGTCCCTGCACTTGTCCACACCTTTGGGCACGGTTGTTGGGGACAGTTTTGCGTCTGCCATGTATTCGCGCCATATCCCAAAAGCAGGCTGTCATGACCATCACCACCGTATTTACCAACAACCGCACGCAAGCGATCCGTTTGCCTGCTGATTTGCGATTGCCTGAAGGTGTGAAAAGGTGGAGGTTCGCGCTCGGGGTGTGGAGCGGATCATTTCGCCGGTGGGGCATTCTTGGGACCAGTTCTTTTTGAGTGGCCCCAAGGTCAGCGATGACTTCTTGCCTGAGCGGGCATCGCAAACGCAGCCCGAGCGCGAGGCGCTTTGATGCTGAAATACCTGCTTGACACCAACATCGTGATCTATGTGGTCAAGCGCCGACCACTGGAGGTATTGTCCTGGTTCAATGAAAACGCCGGGCGCATGGCGACTTCGACCATTACTTTGTCTGAGCTGTACCACGGGGCTGAAAAAAAGTACCACGGTGTCGCAAAACCTGGAGGTGATCGAGGAGTTCGCCAGCTTGTTGACCGTGTTGCCCTGCACCGCCAAAGCATCCCAGCATGACGGCGCGATCCGCAGCGATCTTGAAAAAGCAGGCCAGCCCATCGGCGTGAACGATTTGCACATCGCCGCCCATGCCCGCAGCGAAGGGCTGGTGGTCATCACCAACAACCTGTCTGAGTTTGCCTGCGGGCCGGGCCTGATGGTGGAGAACTGGGGCGCGTCTTTCAATTGACGCGGCCGGCTCTACTGATCGCTGTTTTAAGCCTGACCCCTCAACGCCTTTTTCTTTTCGAACGGTTATCCGCCACCAGCGGCCTGCACCTGCGGCCTGAACCACGCCAAAGCGGCGCGGGCCAAAAAAGGCCGCGTGGCGGATTTGGGGTTCAAGCCTGATCGGGTGACGCGGGTGGAGTAAGGCGGCTGGAGTAAAGCGGGTGGATTGATGCTTTTTTAAGCACACCCCGCCAGCCCTTACGGGCTGTGGCTTTGACGGCTTGTCCCTGTGGTTGTCCACAGCTTTGGACACGGGCTGTGTGGGTAATGTACACGCGCGTACGACCAACTTGTGTGAGCCTCTTGTGGTCCACGCATGAATCGTTCAGGACCACACGACGCCTGGTCCGAGGGGATCTGTGCGTTTTGGCGATTCATCAGCCCTGGGGGCACCAGGGTCTGGTCAGCTCAGTTTTTCCCAAACTTGCTCTTGGCGGCTGCGACGCAGCTGGCCTTGGCATCGCCGGACAGTGCATCACACTTCTCGATGGCAACTTTGTAGTCGGCATCGCGCTTTTCGACTGCAGCGTCTTTTTTGGCTTCACCGATTTCTTTGCCCATTTGAGCATCTGCCAGCGCCTTTTTCTCGGTGGCCTTGGCTTCCTGAACGCACACATCTTTGGCGTTGCCTGCGAGGTCGTCGCAGCGTTCTTTGGCTACTTCATAGGCTGATTTCGCTTTCACCACCAGCACTTTGTTGCGATCCGTTGACTTGCCGCTGTAGCTGTATTCCAGTTCAGCGCGAGCGATCTTTTCCTTGGCTTTGGCTTCTTGCGCGCAGATGTCCTTGGCATTGCCTGAGAGCGATTTGCAAGCCGCCTTGTCGGTTTTGTAGCTTGCATTGATCCGCGATTTGCCGGCCTTGTAGTCAGCTTTGCTGATCGTCTCGGCAAATGCCGCAGACAGTGGCAACAGGCTCGCGCACAGGATTGCTGCCGTGATGGTCTTGAGTTTTTTCATGAAAGTTCCCCCTTGAGGTGATGACGGGAACCCATTTACACGCGCATGTCACGTTGACTTCCGTGCGGCATCGTACTCAGCGCCGTTGCCCATTTGCCGCTGGTGGGTTGGACTTTGGTGGGGGCGCAGTTTGGGGTTGCGGTCGGTCGGCAGGGGACTGCTTTCAGCAAAACAGCAGGGCCAGCATGGCCGGATCGTCCATCCCGTTGGTTGTTGTGTAACTGGCCAGGCGATAGAGCAGCAGAGTCAGTTCTTGCATCAAAACTTGTGAATTCATGGCGACTATTTTCGCCAAATAAAGGCGTCCATTGGGGGAGCGGTTGGCCTGAGACCTGTTCGCGCACCTGCAGGCATTGTGTCTCGAACATGCCGCTGCGGCGCTGTCGCTGCGGGGCCACTGGCAAAGTGACGGCACTGCTGAGTCAAGGGCGCACGCAACCGCTCAGTTCCTTGTTCCACTGGTAGCCCGCTGAGGCCTTGCAGCCATGCCCATTGGAGTCGTGGCCGATGATGGGCGCAGGCTTCGCGGCACACACGCCATGTTCGATCAGCCGAGCGCCGGCCGCGTCAAGGACGCAGCGGTTGGGGAACGTGCGGGGGTCTGTCGCCTGGGGCAGCAGGCCACACACTGGCACATATTCGCGGGTGCACAGTTGGCCCATGGCGGCAGTGCCGGTCAGGGCCAAACACAGGGCCAAACACAGGGCCAACAGCGTGCCGTGGAAGGAGACGGTGTGTGTCATGATTTTTGAATGCGTTCACTTGGCGAGCACGGCATGTCGATGGCAGCTTGTCAGGTGGTCGTTGACCATTCCTGCGGCTTGCATGAAGGCGTAGCAGATGGTGGAGCCTACAAATTTGAATCCGGCTTTTTTCAGGGCACGGCTCAAGGCGTCGGATTCGGGCGTTTGTGCAGGGACTTCGGCCGTGCTGCGGCGCTGGTGTTGCAGGGGTTGCCCGTTCACACATTGCCAGACGAAATCGCTGAAACCTTGTCCGCTGGCTTGCAGCGCCAAGAAGGCTTGGGCGTTGGAAATCGTGGCGGCCACCTTGAGCCGATTGCGCACGATACCCGGGTTGGACAGCAGTTCAGCCACTTTTCGTTCACCGTAAGCAGCGATTTTTTCAGGGTCGAATTGATCAAATGCACTGCGGTACGTTTCTCGTTTTTTGAGTACGGTAGACCACGACAGTCCGGCTTGTGCGCCCTCCAGGTTGATCAATTCGAACAGTGCGCGGTCGTCTCGCAGGGGCACACCCCATTCGGTGTCATGGTATTGGCGGTACAGGTCAAAGCCTTCACACCAGGGGCAGCGTTGCATATCTATCCTTGAAGCCGGTATCTATTTGCTCGGTGCCGCCGGTGGCGAAGCCAGCGTACCGTTGGCCAGCGCATCTGCGCCAGCATGGCTGAATTGTCGATCATGCCAAGTGAAGGTTCTCGCGTTGGGTTGGGGTGGCAGGGATGGGAGGCGTTTTGCCGATGTTGACCACACAGAGCAACTGATTCCACGCAAAGCGAAAAATGCATTTATTCGATGTATAATAGAAGTCTTGGTGCGCGGGAATAGCTCAGTTGGTAGAGCGCAACCTTGCCAAGGTTGAGGTCGCGAGTTCGAGCCTCGTTTCCCGCTCCATTGACTGAAAGTTCTTTCCTGATTTTCAGATCAAGGGTCACACTTCTTGTTGTCAGGATTGCACTGACCACGGCGCGATAGCAAATCGGTTATGCAACGGATTGCAAATCCGTCTAGCCCAGTTCGACTCTGGGTCGCGCCTCCACTCCCCCCCAGCTTGTTTGCGATGATGTGGTTTGAGCCACAATCATTGCGTTCAATCCGCTGTTTCAAGCGGTGAGTGTTTGTCCTTGAACGGCTTTTTGCATCGCGATTCCCAAAGCCTTGAAATGGTTCAGCGATTGTGGTGTCGCCACGAGGTATTTGGTTCGCCGATCTGTTTCTCGTTGGCCGATGGCCAAGAGTTTCATTGATCGCAAGCGGCTGAGGCGTTTATGCAGTGTTGCAGGAGACCCCAAATGTCCCAGGTTGATGGCCTCATGAACGGACATCGGGTTGTTGTCTAACCAGCGGATGGCGATTTCCTGCAAAAGCCAAGACTCGTCCGGGCTCAATGTGATGGGCACGTTGTTGGCGTGTGCTTCGCGTAAAAATTGCAGGTAAAGCCATATGGCGACGTCAGGCTCGCCTGGGTGGGTATTCGCTGGGGTGTTCACGGAGGCCTGCTTGAAAAATTGTCATAAACATATTTGTGATTAATTATCGTGTATTTCGGTAACGTTTGTTATTCAAATTGTCGAAAATAAATTTATTAAATTTTTGTCGGTCTTCTCATACCCAAGATGACCTTCGTGCCGTCATTGATCTCGCCGGCGTGCTCAATGCGCCCGAGCCACCCACACGGTCGCTCCCTGAGGGCCGTAAAGTTCGGCATGCGGGACATCGCGAGCCAGGCGGAAGGCATCGCCTGCCTTCAGGTGTTTGACCTCTTCGCCGACGGTCAACCAATATTCGCCCCGTGTCACGCGGGCACTGACGTCAAAGGGGTGGGTGTGGGTGTCCAGCTTCAGGTTGGCTTCCCATTGGCGGACGATGATTTCGTCGAAGCCCTCTTCGAGCGATTGGGCCGTGAAAGATTCGAGTGTGGGTGCGTTCATGGCAGTCCTGGGTGAGTCGGCTTGAGTGTGGGCGTGCGTTGGGCCAGTTTTGATTGCGCTGGTGTTCAGTGGGTGGTGTACCAGTCTTTGACTGCCGCCACATAGCGCTGAACGCCCTGTGCAACGGAGGCCGCTTCCAGCGCGCCATAAGACAGCCGTTGGTAATTGGCATGCGCGGTCTCCAACAGGCCGAATGCAAAACCGGGCAGGGTGGCCACTTTGTGTTTTTCGGTCATGGCGCGGTTGAAGGCCATGGGGTCCGAGATTCCGGGTAATTTCATCAAGACGTAGAACGCGCCTTGTGTCCGGGGATACTGAACCAGGTCACCCAGTCCGTCCAGGGCTTGATAGACCTGCTGGCGTACAGCGGCCAATGCCTGAATTTTGGGTTGGACCCAGTCACGGCCCAGCCTCAGGGCCTCCAGTGCCAGCAACTGCGAGGGCACAGGAGCGCAGATGAGGTTGGTGTCCTGAACCTTGTTCATGGCGCCGAACAAATCAGCAGGGAAGACAACGTAACCCACACGCCAACTGGCCATGCCGTAATTTTTGGACATGGAGTAAAACGACAGGGTGTGACCTTGTGCGCCAGGGATGGAGGCTGGCGAAAAATGCTGGACGCCATCGTAGGTGAAGTACTCATAGGCCTCGTCGCTGAAGTGGTAGATGCCGGCTTTTGCGCACAGGGCGTTCACGGCGCGCAGTGCCTCTTCGCTGTACACGGCACCTGTTGGGTTGTTGGGCGAGACGGTGACGATGGCACGTGTACGGGGTGTGATGGCTGCGGCCAGCGCGTCCACGTCCAGACTCCAGTCGCTGTGGGTCGGCACAGGCACGGGGGTGCAACCGCACATGCGGATGGCCATTTCCTGGTTGAAATAAAAGGGCATGGGCAAGATGAACTCGTCACCGGGGTCGGCCACGGCCATGACGCAGTTCAAAAAAGCCATGTTGCTGCCTGCTGTGACCATCACCAGCGATTCTGTGCCGCACTGCACCCGGTTTTCTTCGGCCAGCTTTTGGCGGAATGCTTCCACCAAGGGCGGTATGCCACTGACGGCTTGGTATTTGTGCAACTGCGGGTCGCTCATGAGGTCTGGCAGGGACGCGACGGCCTGTGCCGGCGGGCCGTAATGGACAACGCCTTGGCCGAGCGAAATGGTGCCGGGGTTGTCGCGCACCAATGCAGCAATGGTGGGAATGATGGGGGTATCAACCCCTTGCATGCGTTGAGATGAGCGTTTCATGGGGACGTGCATGTGGGTGTCAGGGACTGTGCCATCAGGGCCGAGCTCATTTGCCATGGATGGCCAGCAGCTCCACCTCGAACAAAAGGGTCGCGTTGGGCGGGATCACGCCACCCGCACCACGGTCGCCGTAAGCGGTGGCGGGCGGGCAAGTCAGCTTGGCTCGCCCGCCGACTTTCATTTGTTGAACGCCTTCGGTCCAGCAGGCAATGACCCGGTTGAGCGGGAAGTCGATGGCCTCGTTGCGTTTGTATGAGCTGTCGAATTCTTTGCCGTCCGGCAAGGTGCCCCGGTAATGCACTTTGACCTTGTCACTGCTCGTCGGGCTCGCGCCAGTGCCCTCTTTGAGTGAGCGGTACACCATGCCCGATGGCATTTTTTTCGCCCCAGGCTCTTGGGCGGAGGCTGCCGTGATAGTGTTTTGGGCCCAGGCAGGCACCGTGGGTAGCCAGGCCATGACCAGTGCGGCCAGAATGTAAGAAGGTTTCATGGCTGGATTCTTGCGCAATTGACGTGTGGTGTGGTTCACCTTGGGGACAAAGTTGCCAGTCCATCACTTTGGTCAGTGCAAAGTCCAACCATGGGCCTGGTCTGCCGGGGGGCATGCAGGCAACTGTTCCAACCAGCCGGTTGAAGTACTTTGAGGGCCTTTGTGCTTGTGGGGTCAAGATTGCTTAAACTGCCTTTGATTACAGGAGACGGTTTCCATGGCATTGACATTGTTGGCTTTTGACACCCCCAACGCCCGAAAAATCACGGTGGCTTTGGAAGAAATGAGTTTGCCCTATGCGGTCAAGATCGTTGACATCACCCAAAACGAGCAGTTCGATCCTGATTTCCTGAGCATCAGCCCGAACAACAAAATTCCGGCCTTGATCGATACCGAGGGGCCAGATGGCCAGACACAGACGGTGTTCGAATCGGGTGCCATCCTGATTTACCTGGCCGAAAAAACCGGACAGTTTTTGCCTGCCAAGGGCGCAGGGCGTGTGGCCACCTTGGCTTGGCTGATGTTCCAGGTGGGCGGTTTTGGTCCGGCTCCTGGACAGGTGCACCATTTCGTTGCTTTGGCCAACGAAGACGACAAACGCTATGGTTTGCAGCGTTTTATGGCCGAAACACAGCGCTTGTACGGAGTCATGGATCGTCATTTGGCCCATCATGAATTTTTTGCCGACGCGCTGTCCATCGCGGATTTCGCCGTTTTGGGATGGGTTTGGCGTCATGCACGGCACCAAGTGGATCTGGCGCAATTCCCCCATGTCCAACGCTGGTACGAGGCCCTGATGGCTCGGCCAGCCGTTCAGCGGGGGTTTGCGGTGCCATTGCGCAGGTCTTGAGGCGGCGGCAATGGGCTTGAACACGTTTCAAGCAAGCCGCCAGAGTGCCCATTTGGTTTTAAATAAGGCCACGCAGAACGCTGTTCGGACAGAGAGGGCCACTTCTTGTGGCTTAATATCGCTTTGCATTATTTATCTGGAGCCATAGATGGGCAACAAAATCGTCACCGAAGCAGACCGTAAATTCACCCCGCCACTGCCTGCATTGCCAGGCGTGACACTGCGCACGGGCGGCCGTGGCCAGCGCGTCAGCCTCGAGCGCGGCGTTGCAACACGCAGCAAGAAGAACCCAGGCAAGCGCTCCAAAAAAGGCGGTTGATCCACGCGCACGGCCTTGGTTGCCGCGCGAAAGCCAAGCCACTGACGACCTCAGTGGCTTTTTTCATCGTGGGCGCGAGGCCATCAGGCTGACCACGCTGACCTGCAACGGATACATGGGAGGCCCGGAATGTTGATTTCTTATGGTGCGGTTTTGGTAGCAGGGCTGATGCCGGTGGTGTGCGCGGGTATTGCCAAGTCCGGCTTCAAGGGCTATGACAACAGCAACCCCCGTGCCTGGTTGGCGCAGCAAACTGGCTTTCGGGCGCGTGCCAATGCGGCGCAAGCCAACTGTTTTGAGGCGTTTCCCTTTTTTGCAGTGGGCGTTGTGTTGGCGTTGCTGACCGGCGTAGACCCCCACCGGGTGGACGCGATGTCGATCTTTTTCATCGTGGCCCGTGTGGCCTATGTGGTTTGTTATGTGAGCGACAAAGCCAAATGGCGCACCATGGTCTGGTCGGCGGCCTATTTGACGGTCGTGGCTTTGTATGCGATGGCCATGCTGAATTTGCAAATGAGTTGAGTCTGGAAAAGACCGTTCTCAAGGCACAATAGAGCCTCTGCCCCGGTGGTGAAACTGGTAGACACACCGGACTTAAAATCCGTTGCTTCCTTAAAAGGGGCGTGCCGGTTCGATTCCGGCTCGGGGCACCAAAGTACACAAAAGCATCATCATGAACCACGACAACGCACCGCTTGAAATCCACGTGCATGGTGATGTGCCGATCAAACCCGGCACCGACATCAAATCCATTCAGGAAGCACTCAAACCGCTTTGGCATTACGCAGGAGCGAGGACCCTGAGTGAGGGGTCTCTCAGTCTTTACGAAGAAGAGCCTGGCATCCGCTTCGATGCCGGCAGTCAGCGTCTGCAAATGTGCTGGACGGTGCGTGGGGATGAAGATTTCCGCATGGTCATGGATGACCTTTGCATGAACCTCAACGAGTTGTCGGCCTCGGGTACGCAAATCGAGGTCACTTTTTACGACACCGAATTCGACGATGAGGACGAAGCCAGCGGAGCCGAATCGCGCGACGATTTCGTGATGCTGTTTGTCGGACCCGATCCGGGGGCCATCATGCAGGCCCAGCGCGACCTGTTGATCCACGATGTGGTCAACATGATGGAGCGCCACTTTGACGGTGCCGAGTTGTCGGGTGTGGTGGCCGAAATTGACAAACTGTTCAGTCAGCGCTTTGAAAACCTGGTCAGCTCGCTGGAGCTGGGCAAGCCGCCCAAGGGCTCGGGTGGCAACGGCAGTGGTGGCCACGGCGGCAGCGGTCGCCGCCCGCGTCATTTGCACTGAAGCTCAGCGTCATGAAGTCCTTGTTGACGCGCGACGCCCTGAACCCCGGTGTTCGGCTGCGTGAGGTGTTTGGCTGGGCGATGTACGACTTCGCCAATTCGGGTTACACCACGGTGGTCATCACGGCGGTGTTTGCCGCTTATTTTGTGGGCGGTGTGGCGCAAGGCGCTGATTGGGCCACGCTGGCCTGGACCGCTGGCCTGAGCGTGTCCTATGCCATCGTGATGCTGACCATGCCAGGCCTGGGGGCATGGGCAGACCGCACGGCGGGCAAGAAGCGTTTGTTGATGGTCGTGACGGCCGCTTGCGTGCTGAGCACCGCTGCGCTGGCGCTGGTTGGGCCAGGGCAGGTGGCTTTGGGGCTGGGCTTGTTGATCCTTTCCAACACTTTCTTTTCTTATGGCGAGTCGCTGACCGCTTCTTTCTTGCCCGAATTGGCCAAACCTGAGGCCATGGGCCGCGTCAGCGGTTGGGGCTGGTCGCTGGGTTACATCGGCGGCATGCTGACGCTGGGTGTTTGCCTGGCGTACGTGCTGGCCGCCCAGTCGCGGGGCGAAAGTGGCAGCCAGTTTGTGCCGGTGACCATGCTGATCACAGCGCTGGTTTATGGCGGCGCGGCCTGCGTGACGTTTGCCTTGCTGCGTGAGCATTCACCGCCTTTGCCCGATGCACCGGTGGTGGGCATGTTGCAAAGTCTGCGGCAACTGCGGCAGACCTTGCGCAATGCACGTCCTTACAAGGACTTCGTCAGCCTGATGGCCTGTGCGGTGGCTTATCAAGGTGGGGTGGCGGTGGCGATCTCA
The DNA here is from genome assembly GCF_003063435.1 of Limnohabitans sp. 2KL-1. GTDB lineage: Bacteria > Pseudomonadota > Gammaproteobacteria > Burkholderiales > Burkholderiaceae_C > Limnohabitans_A. Next base: position 80,179 of record NZ_NESL01000008.1, read on the forward strand.
CTGGCGGCCATTTACGCCGAGCAGGTGATTGGGTTTCAGCCGCAAGAGACCATGGTGTTGATTTTTGTGCTCAACATCGCCGCCTTTGTCGGTGCCTTTGTGTTTGGCTACGCCCAGGACCGTATTGGCCACAAGCTGGCTTTGGCGCTGACCTTGCTGGGCTGGATCCTGACCTGTTTGATCGCGGCCTTTTCCAGCACCAAAGAGGTCTTCTGGTGGGCTGCGGCCATTGCCGGGGTGTGCATGGGCTCCAGCCAGTCTTCTGGGCGTGCCATGGCCGGCCTGATGGTGCCGCCGCATCGCTTGGGTGAGTTTTTTGGTTTGTGGACTTTTGCCATTCGACTGGCCAGCATCCTTGGGCCTTTGAGCTATGGCCTGATCACTTGGCTGAGCGGTGGCAACCAGCGTCTGGCCATCGGCTCCACCTCCCTGTTGTTTGTGCTGGGCCTGGTGTTGCTGATGCCGGTCAATGTGGCGCGAGGGCGTCGCATGGCGCTGGGGCAGGGCGCAGACTGATCCAGACCGCGCCCGTTGGGCCGCGCCTTCAAACTTGGGTTGGCGCTTTGTGGCATGCCGCATGTGGCAGACCCAGCCAGCGTTGGGATGCTGCCTGAAGGCCGTGCAAGTCACCTGTGGTGAACAAGCTCATGCGTTGCGCGGCCGATGCGGGTGCCGGGCCATGACGCAGCAGGCCGGCGGCCTCCAGCAAGCGCCGTGTTTGCCGGGCCACGGCCTCACCGGTAGATACCAGTTGCACATCGGGCCCCAGCAGCGCCCTCAGTGGCTTTTCCACAAAAACGTAATGGGTGCAGCCCAGCACCAGCGTGTCCATCTGGCCTGGGCCTGGGCCAAAAGCGCCCATGGCCGAGGTGTATTGCGCCAGCAGTGCGGCGATCCGTCCTTCGGCTTCTTTGGCTTCTTCGGCTGAGCCGGGCAGGGTGCTTTGCTCAATGGCCAGGGCCAGGCCGTTGCAGGCTTGCACCGTGAATTTGGCTTGGCCCTGTACCGAGTCGAGCAAACGCGCAAATTTGTCACTGGCCACGGTGCCCCGGGTGGCGATCACCCCAATGTGGCCCGTCTGGCTCAAGGCCACGGCGGGTTTGAGGGCGGGCTCGACCCCCACCAGCGGCAGCAGTGGGTGCCGGGTGCGCAGCTCATGGATGGCCGCTGCGGTAGCAGTATTGCAGGCCACCACCAGCGCCTTGATCTGGTGTTGCGCCATCAAATGATCGGCAATGGCGTGCGTGCGTTGCCGCACAAACAGATCGGTTTTTTCACCGTAAGGCGCGTGGGCGTTGTCGGCCAGGTACACGAAATGCTCGTGGGGCAGCGCGCTTTGCAGCGCCTGCAACACGCTCAGGCCGCCAATGCCGCTGTCGAAGACCCCGATGGGGTGCGAAGACGCTGCGCTCATGTCAGGGCAGTTCGTGCAAAGCGGTGTGCATTTGAAAAAAAGGCCGCGTCAGCGGCCTTTCTGGCAAGTGGCCCATCAAAGTGGCCCATCAGCCAGCCGTCACGCCAATGCCCTTGAACTCGCCGGTGGCGATGCGCTTTTGCCATTCGGCAGGTCCCGTGATGTGGGCGCTGGTGCCGCCCGCGTCCACTGCCACCGTCACGGGCATGTCCACCACGTCAAATTCGTAGATGGCTTCCATGCCCATGTCGGCAAAGCCCACGACCTGGGCGTGCTTGATGGCTTTGGACACGAGGTAGGCCGCACCGCCCACGGCCATCAGGTAAGCGCTCTTGTGCTTCTTGATGGCTTCGATGGCGACCGGGCCGCGCTCGGCCTTGCCGATCATGGCGATCAGGCCGGTGTTGGCCAGCATCATCTCGGTGAAGCCGTCCATGCGGGTGGCTGTAGTGGGGCCTGCGGGGCCCACGGCCTCGTCGCCCACGGGGTCCACCGGGCCCACGTAATAGATCACGCGGTTGGTGAAGTCCACGGGCAGTTTTTCGCCCTTGGCCAGCATGTCCTGGATGCGTTTGTGCGCAGCGTCACGGCCGGTGAGCATCTTGCCGTTGAGCAACAGGGTCTGGCCAGGTTTCCAGGCAGCGACTTGCTCGGGTGTCAGGGTGTTCAGGTCCACGCGCTGGCTTTTCTCGGTGTCGGCCGTCCAGCCCACGTTGGGCCACAGGTCCAGCGAAGGCGCTTCCAAATAAGTGGGGCCTGAGCCGTCGAGCACAAAGTGCGCGTGGCGCGTGGCGGCGCAGTTGGGGATCATGGCCACAGGCTTGCTGGCCGCGTGGGTGGGGTACATCTTGATCTTGATGTCGAGCACGGTGGTGAGACCGCCCAAGCCCTGCGCGCCAATGCCCAAGGCGTTGACCTTGTGGTACAGCTCCAGGCGCATTTCTTCGACTTGGTCGAGCTTTTCGCCCTTGCTGGATTTTTCGAGCAGCTGGTACATGTCCAGGTCGTCCATCAAGCTTTCTTTGGCCAGCAGCACCGCTTTTTCGGCCGTGCCGCCAATGCCGATGCCCAGCATGCCGGGCGGGCACCAGCCAGCACCCATGGTGGGCACGGTTTTGAGCACCCAGTCCACGATGCTGTCGCCGGGGTTGAGCATGATCAACTTGGACTTGTTTTCGCTGCCGCCGCCTTTGGCGGCTACGGTCACGTGCACATGGTGGCCGGGCACGATCTTGGTGAAGATCACAGCAGGGGTGTTGTCCTTGGTGTTTTTGCGGTTGAAGTGCGGGTCCGACACGACCGATGCACGCAGCATGTTGTCGGCATAGTTGTAGCCACGGCGCACGCCTTCGTTGACTGCGTCTTCCAGGCTGCCGGTGAAGCCGTCGAACTTCACATCCATGCCCACTTCAAGGAACACGTTCACGATGCCCGTGTCCTGGCAAATCGGGCGGTGGCCGAAGGCGCTCATCTTGCTGTTGGTCAGGATCTGCGCAATCGCGTCCTTGGCGGCCGGGCTTTGCTCGCGCTCATAAGCGCTGGCCAGGTGCGAGATGAAGTCAGCCGGGTGGTAGTAGCTGATGTACTGCAGCGCGGCGGCGACGGATTCGATCAGGTCGTCTTGTTTGATCAGTGTGGTCATGGTGGTGTGGGTCCCGTGAAAATCAAAAACCAGGTGTTGTCAGGCGCTGTTGGGCGCTGTAGGGCGCTGTGAGGTGCTCAGTGGGCCTTGTCGTGGTGCGACATCAGGCGGTCAGCGTAGGCAATGGCGATGGCGCTGAGCAGGAAAGCCATGTGGATGAGGGTCTGCCACATCAGCACTTTTTCGTCGTAGTTGGCGGCGTTGATGAAGGTCTTGAGCAGGTGGATCGAGCTGATGCCGATGATGGCTGTGCCCAGCTTGACCTTGAGCACCGAGGCGTTGACATGGCTCAGCCATTCAGGTTGGTCTGGGTGGCCCTCCAGGTTCAGGCGCGAGACAAAGGTTTCGTAACCGCCCACGATGACCATGATCAGCAAGTTGGAGATCATGACCACGTCAATCAGCGCAAGCACGACCAACATGATCACGGTTTCGTTCAGGGCGGTCAGCTGCACATCGGCTTTGTAACCAATGCTGCTGACCAAAGCTTGCAGTGCGGTCTGACTGCCAAAGGCGGCTTCCAGCAAATGCACCAGCTCCACCCAGAAATGGAACACATACACCGCTTGCGCAGCAATCAGGCCCAGGTACAAAGGCAATTGCAACCATCGGCTGGCGAAGATGAAACTGCTCAGAGGGCTCAAGGAATTTTTTTGTGAGGGATTGGGTTTGGACATGATTTTCCTGAGTGGGAAGTCCGCGACTTCGGGCAAACCCGGATTTTAGGGCTTAGATCATTGCTTCCGTGTGAAGGCCGTGCAAGTCTGATGTCAGTCAGTGCTTTGTAAGAGCGAACGCCGACATTTGCAGCAGTTTCAAAAAACGCCCTGTCATTGAGGAGACAAATCAGATGAGTGCCACCATTTACCAACCCAGCGCAGACTTCGTCAAAAACGCGAATATTTCCGGCATGGCCGCCTACCAGGCACTGTGCAAAGAAGCCGAAACCGACTACCAAGGTTTTTGGGGCCGTCTTGCCAAAGAGCTGATCACCTGGAAGACGCCTTTCACCAAGGTGCTCGACGAATCCAACGCGCCTTTCTTCAAGTGGTTCGAAGACGGCACTTTGAACGCTTCTTACAACTGCCTGGACCGCAACGTTGAAAAAGGCCTAGGCGACAAGACCGCCATCATTTTTGAAGCCGATGGCGGCGAAGTGACCAAAGTCACCTACAGCCAGTTGCTGGCCAAGACCTGCCAATACGCCAACGCGCTCAAATCCCTGGGCATCCAAAAGGGTGACCGCGTGGTCATCTACATCTCCATGTCGATTGACGGCGTGGCCGCCATGCAAGCTTGCGCCCGCATCGGCGCCACCCACTCGGTGGTGTTCGGTGGCTTCTCTGCCCAGTCGCTGCGTGACCGCATCGAAGACACCGGCGCTGTCGCCGTCATCACCGCTGACCACCAAGTGCGCGGTGGCAAGCAACTGCCTTTGAAGTCCATCGTTGATGAAGCCCTGTCTTTGGGTGGCTGCGAGGCCATCAAGAACGTGCTGGTCGTCAAGCGCTCGGGTTCCGAGATCGCCATGACCGCAGGCCGTGACCTGTGGATGGCCGACGTGGCCGACCAACAGGCCACCACCTGCGAGCCAGAGTGGGTGAGCGCAGAGCACCCTTTGTTCTTGCTCTACACATCGGGCTCCACCGGCAAGCCCAAAGGCGTGCAACACAGCACCGGCGGCTATTTGCTGCATGCCGCTTTGACCACAAAATGGACCTTCGACCTGAAGGCAGACGACGTGTTCTGGTGCACCGCCGACATCGGTTGGGTCACAGGCCACACCTACATCACCTACGGCCCCCTGGCTTTGGGCGGCACCGAAATCGTGTTCGAAGGCGTGCCCACATACCCCGACGCTGGCCGCTTCTGGAAGATGATTCAGGACCACAAAGCTACCATCTTCTACACCGCGCCCACCGCCATCCGCTCGCTGATCAAAGCCGCTGAAGCCAACGATGCGGTGCACCCCAAGAGTTACGACCTCTCCAGCCTGCGTTTGCTGGGTTCGGTCGGCGAGCCGATCAACCCTGCCGCATGGGAGTGGTACCACCAGCACGTCGGTGGCGGCAATTGCCCCATCGTCGACACCTTCTGGCAAACCGAAACCGGTGGCCACATGATCACCCCGCTGCCTGGCGTCACGCCCATGGTGCCCGGTTCTTGCACACTGCCGTTCCCCGGTATCCAGGCCGCTATCGTGAGCGAAACCGGTGACGACATGCCCAATGGCCAAGGCGGCATTTTGGTCGTCAAGCGCCCATGGCCTTCCATGATCCGCAACATCTGGGGCGACCCTGAGCGCTTCAAGAAGAGCTACTACCCTGAAGACTTCAAGGGCAAGTACTACTTGGCTGGCGACGGCGCGATCCGCGACGAGAAAACCGGTTACTTCACCATCACCGGCCGCATCGACGATGTGCTGAACGTGTCGGGTCACCGCATGGGCACGATGGAAATCGAATCGGCCCTGGTCAGCTGCACCGAGCTGGTGGCCGAAGCCGCTGTGGTGGGCCGCCCTGACGACACGACGGGTGAGGCGATTTGCGCCTTCGTGGTGCTCAAGCGTGCACTGCCCAATGGCGACGAAGGCAAAGCGATTGCCAAGCAACTGCGCGACCACATCGCCAAGGAAATCGGCCCCATCGCCAAGCCCAAGGACATCCGCTTTGGCGAGAACCTGCCCAAGACCCGTTCGGGCAAGATCATGCGCCGCCTGCTGCGCTCGCTGGCCAAAGGCGAAGAGATCACGCAGGACATCTCGACACTGGAGAACCCCGCCATCCTGGGTCAGCTAGGTCAGGCTTATTGATGCCTGCGGGCTGCGCGCCCGTTGTACTCGGTAAAAAAGAAGAAAGGCAGCCTAGGCTGCCTTTCTTCTTTTGTGGACATCAAAGATGCTCAGCCCTTCATCGCCAGCCCCAGCCGCTCGATCGTGACTTTCTCCTTTTGGAAGGTCTCGCGGATGAACTTGGTGTATTCCTCGGTGCCCATGTAGATCACCGACTGGTCGTATTTGTCGAAGCTGGCCAGCACGGCCGGGTCTTCCAGCGTCTTTTTGAAGGCGTCGTGCAGTTTTTTGACCACGGCCGGGTCCATGCCTTTGGGGCCGCCGATGCCAAATGGTGAATCCGACACGGTGTCGTAACCCAGCTCATTGAGCGTGGGCACGTTGGGCCAGCGCTTGGTGCGCTTGCTGCCGTAGGTGGCCAGCAGGCGCAGGGTGCCCGCTTCGACATGCGGTGCCCAGCCGGTGGCGTCGCTGTGGGCGTTGATGTGACCGCCCAGCAGGGCCTGCAGGCCGTCCGAGCTGCCTTTGAATGGCACATGTGAGAGTTTGATGCCGGCCTTGCCCGCAAACTCTTCGACGGCCAGGTGCGGCGTGGTGCCGTTGCCGGTCGAGCCATAGGTGAACTTGTCGGGATTGGCTTTGGCGTAGTCCACCAAATCTTTGATGGTTTTGAACGGCGAGTCGGCCTTGACCACGATGCCGAAGGTGTAGCCGGTCAGGCAGGCAATGTAGGTGAAGTCCTTGAGCGGGTCGAACTGCATTTTTTGCATGTGCGGCAGGCGGGCCACACCGATGGTGAACTGCGACAGCGTGTAGCCGTCGGGTGCGGCGCGTACCAACTCGTTGGGGCCGAGCATGCCGCTGGCGCCGGGCTTGTTTTCAATGATGACCTGGCTGCCCAGCGCTTTCCCGGCGCTTTCGGCCAGGGCGCGCATGACCGCGTCGCTGGAGCCGCCGGCAGGCCAGGGGCAGATCAGCTTGATGGGTTTGGCCGGAAAGGCCTGGGCTTGCGCCAGTTGCGGCCAGACCGCCACAGCGGCTGCTGCTGCCGTGGCCTGTACAAAACTTCGGCGGCTCGTGTGGGGTGCTTTCAATGCGTTCTCCTTAAGGGGGCAGTGGTTGGTGCCTGCTGTAGACCCTCTGATTCAAAAAGAACTGGCCCAAGCCGACAAGAGGGCAAACCTTGAGCGGATGCATTTGCCGTCACTTGTGGGACTTCCATTGGCGAGCAGGGGCTCGCTCCCACAGCGGCAAGCCCAAGGCTTGCCAGCACAAAGGCTGGCGCTTGTGTTCAGTCGCCCATCACCACACCCTCGCGGCGCGGGTCGGCACCGCCAAACCAGCCGGTGGGTGTGCGTTCGATGGCTTGCAGACCGCTGGTCATGTCCATCTCGCGCACCTCGTGGCCCCGGGCTTTGAGGGCGTCGACTGTGCTGGCCGGAAAGCGTTTTTCTTCGAGCAGGGTGGGGCCGTTCAGAGAGCCAAAGTTGGGCAGGTTGACGGCTTGTTGTGCGTTCAGCCCCCAGTGCAGCGTGCCCGCCAGCAGCTTGGCGGTGTAGTGGATGATCAGCGCCCCGCCCGGGCTGCCGCCGCTCATGACGAGCTGGCCGGTGGACTGGTCAAACACCAGCGTGGGCGACATCGACGAGCGCGGGCGCTTGCCGGGCTCGACCCGGTTCGCGATGGGGCGGCCTTGGGCATCGGCCGGTGCAAAGCTGAAGTCGGTCAGCTGGTTGTTGAGCAAAAAGCCGCCGGGTCGGGCGGGGTCGGTGGTGACCATGCGGCGCGAGCCAAAACCCGCTTCGATGGTGGTGGTCATGGCCACGGCGCGCCCTTGGCCATCGACCACGCTGATGTGGCTGGTGCCGTATTCGGTTTGCGCGGGCATGGGTGCCCAACTGGTGCGGGTGCCTGTGGGTTGGCCCGGCTGCGCGGTTTTCATGGACTGCGCGCCGATCAGCTGGCTGCGTTGGCGCAGGTAGTCGGGGGCCAGCAGGCTGCGCCAGTCGCCAGCGGGGGCGTGCACAAAGTCTGGGTCACCCAGGTATTGCGCCCGGTCGGCAAAGGCCAGGCGTGAGGCTTCGGTGTAGCGGTGCAGCCAGTCGGGCGAGGGCAGGCCGTTTTGTAGCTCGGGGTCTTGTGCCCGGGTGTGGCCCAGCAGCCCCAGAATTTGCCCGATGGCCACGGCCCCCGAAGACGGTGGCGGAAAGCCGCAAATGCGGTAACTGCGCACGGTGATGGCTTTAGCATCGGCTTGCGCTGCGGGCGGTGTGTGGTCAAAGCACAAGGCCGGGCGCTCTTTGGCTTGGTAGGTTTTTAAATCGGCCAAGCTCAGGCTGCCGGGGCGCGGCGCGGACTGCGTGCGCTGCACGATGGCCTGAGCCACCGGCCCTTCGTGCAGGGCCACGCTGCCTTCGCGGGCCAGGCGGCTCAGCACTTGGGCCAGTTCGGGGTTTTTCAGGACATGCCCGACGGGCCAAGCTTGGCCTTGGGGGCCGTAAAAGTAGGCGGCGGCCACCGGGTCTTTTTTGAGGTGCGGCTCACTTTTCAGCAGCGTGTGCAGGCGGGGGCTGACCTTGAAACCTTGCTCGGCCAAGGCGATGGCGGGCGCGAACAACTGCGCCCAGGGCAGCACGCCGTGCTGGCGGTGCACGGCTTCGAGCATGCGCACCGCGCCGGGTACACCCACCGAATGGCCGCTGAGCACCGCCTCGTCAAACGGCAGGGGTTTGCCCCCTTCGCCCAGCAGCATGTCGGGGCGGGCGGCGGCTGGGGCTGTTTCGCGCCCGTCGTGCGCGGTGACTTTCTGGCCGTCAAAGTGCATCAAAAAAGAACCGCCGCCAATGCCGCTGGACTGCGGCTCCACCAGCCCCAGCACCATCTGCACCGCAATCGCAGCATCGACCGCCGAGCCCCCGGCCCGCAGAATTTGGTAGCCCGCATCGGTGGCCAGCGGGTTGGCCGCTGCGACGGCAAATTTCTTCGTGGCCCACCCGGGCTTGTCGGTGTTGCCACTGGCCGCTTCGGGTTGATCGGGCACGCTGTACTGCCAGGCGGTGGAGGGGGCGGTGGCGGGGGGCGGGCTGGCGCAGGCGGCCAAAAGCGCCAGCGCGGCGAGGGTGATCAGGGACCGGGTGGCTGTCATGCGTTCTCCTTGGGTGAGCAGCGCCATTCTATGGATCCGGCCCTGTGAAGTTTGAAGTGAAAGCCTTGTCCTGGGTCTGGCGATCAGCGATGCGATCCGTGTGGGAGCCCCGCCCTCGGGGCGATGTCTGGTGGTTGGCGAGACGCCATCGCGGCGAGGGCGCCGCTCCCACAAAAAACGTTCATGCCAACACCATCGAGCCGGTTCAAGTGCGCCCAAACGACAACAGGCCCCGAAGGGCCTGTCGCTTGGAGGCCATCAGGGGGCTGATACCGACAGCCGCTGCATGTCTTGCACCGTTACAGCCAATGCGGTTGCCACCGGAGCTTGGCGCTCAGTGAAGATGCGTGACAACGCGCTGTAATACCAGAGGGTTCCCTCTTTTTTGGCGGTGAATCGGTCAAAGACTTGGGGGCCGATGGCCGGATTGAGCAAATCGTCCAATATGGCGCGCGCATTGCTGAGTTTGTCGCAGCCACTGACCATGAGCACATCCGCGCTGGCCTGTGCCAGGTGCGACAGATAGGCTTGTTTACGTTCGGCCCACGGCGCTTTTTCGCCTGCCGCATCGGGCACGCCATCGGTGCAGCCTTCCACCATAGCCAACACGCGAGGGCCGAAAATTTGTGCAATTTCGGGCGCAAACTGCGGGCCGCCATCTTCCAGCACGTCGTGTAACAAACCAGCGATTTGCTGATCTTCGTCGCCGCCAAACTGCGCCACCAAACCGGCCACGGCCACTGGGTGGGTGATGTAGGGAATCGGGGTGCCTTTGCGATTTTGGCCCTCGTGTGCGCGTGCTGCGAGGGCGATGGCTTGGGTGTAGCGTGGGGTCATTTCAGAACACTCGTTGGTTGAATTGAGGGGGTTACTGCATCAAAGGCAGCGTACTGGCCAGTTTGTCGAGCACCGTTTGCATGTTGGGCACGCACCCGGGTTATTGGCTGGCTTTGCAGGCCCAAAGCGATTTGTGGAAAGCCACAGAGCGGGCCAAAGAGCGCCCACCCATTGGGCGTGTGCCTTTGCCGCAGGGCCTGGCAGCCGATTGATGTGCAGTGGATAGCCACAGTTCCTCAGACCAGCGGTCTCCTTGAGGCGTGTCAGTCCCTTAAAACACGCTGCTGCAAATGGGTTCTGAAGTGACGCCGTGTGTGGATGAACAGGTGAACCACCACGGTTTGGTCGTCGAATTCATAAATCACACGGGTTTGGCGAACCAGGCGTTGTCTGAAATGGGGCAAACCCAGGGCCCGAAGCTCTTCCAGTGGCGTGCCACTTTCGGGGTGCTCCCCGATGTCGCGCAGTGTGTTTTTGAATTCTTGATTGACCTCTTGCCAGACGGTTTGGCCAAAACGTGTGATGACGTAGCGCTGAATGTCCCGAAAGTCAGGCTTGGCGGCATCCAGAATCTGGATGCGCCGTGTCATGGTTGTTGATCCATCTCTGCAAAAAAGGCGTCCATGTCGCTCACGCGGCCTTGCGCCAGTTCTTTTTGGCCCATGGACACCAACTTGAGCAGCGCAAAAGTTTCTTGCTGCCTTTCATATTCGGCAATGTCCATGACCACCATCTTGGCCTCTCCGTTCTGGGTGATGATGAGAGGCTCCGGGTTGGTGGCGAAGTCTTTCACAATCTCTGCAGCATGGCTCTTGAGGTAAGAGATGGGCTTGATTTGCGTGGACAGGCTCATGGTGGAACTCTTTGAAGTTTGATCGGACCAAATATAGATCAAATTCTTGCCGGATGGGCGGATTGTCCTCGAATGACCAGCCGACCGCCCGTGCTGCGGTCGGCTTGGTGGCCTTTCAGTTCACTTCGGAGCCAGACGAATCGCGCCGTCCAGGCGGATCACTTCGCCGTTGAGCATGTCGTTTTCAATGATGTGTTTGGCCAATTTGGCGTAGTCTTGCGGGTTGCCCAGGCGGCTGGGGAAGGGCACGCCTGCAGCCAGAGCGTCTTGCACTTCTTGCGGCATGCCAAACAGCATGGGGGTGCCGAAGATGCCGGGGGCAATGGTCATGTTGCGGATGCCGTTGCGGGCCAGGTCGCGGGCAATGGGCAGTGTCATGCCGACCACGCCGCCCTTGGACGCGGCATAAGCGGCCTGGCCGATCTGGCCGTCGTAGGCGGCCACGCTGGCGGTGCTGATCAGCACGCCGCGCTCGCCTGTGGCTTCTGGCTCGTTTTTGCACATGGCTTCAGAGGCCAGGCGGATCATGTTGAAGGTGCCCACCAGGTTGACCATGATGGTCTTGGTGTAAACGGCCAGGCTGTGTGCGCCGTTTTTGCCCACGGTTTTTTCGGCCGGGGCAATGCCTGCGCAGTTGACCAGGCCCATGAGTTTGCCCATCGACACCGCTTGGGTCACCACGGCCTGGCCGTCGGCTTCGTTGCTCACGTCGCACTTGACGAAAGCGCCGCCCAGTTCTTTGGCCACAGCTTCGCCTTTTTCGGCCTGCATGTCGGCGATCACGACTTTGCCGCCGTTGGCCGCCAGCATGCGCGCCGTGCCTTCGCCCAGGCCCGAAGCGCCGCCGGTGACGATGAAAACCTTGCCTTGAATGTCCATGTTGATCTCCTGAATGTGATTGACGTTACGTCAACGTCAATTATGCACATGGGCCCCAGCGGCTGACCTGACAGCGGCGTCCGGCATTACGGGTTTCAAGGTAGTGGACTACTTTGAAGCTTGGATAGTTTTGCCCTTTGCTCCCGCCTAGCATGGACTGCACTGGGGGTCACTTGACCGGGGCGATTCAACGGAGGAGATCGGCATGGCATCAGACATTGCGTGGGACAAACAGGGTTCATTACCCGTGGACGACAACTGGCGTCGCGCGTCCGAGTTGCTTGATTCGGCGGGCATCCACCTGGGGGGGTACAGGCCTTGGGACATGCGGGTGCACCATCCGGACACCTTCGACCGCATCCTGTCGCGCGGCAGTCTGGGGCTGGGCGAGAGCTATGTCGATGGCTGGTGGGATTGCGATCAGCTGGACGAGTTCATCACCCGCATCTTGCGGGCACGGCTGGACGAGCAGGTGGGGCGTGCGGGCTGGCTGTGGGCCTCCTTGAAAGCACGCTTGACCAATCTGCAGTCGCAGCAGCGCGCCTGGCAGGTGGGGCAATTGCATTACGACCTGGGCAACGATTTGTACGAAGCCATGCTGGACCCGTCCATGGCCTACAGCTGTGCTTATTGGCCGGTGGCCCAAACGCTGGGGCAGGCACAAGAGGCCAAGCTGGACCTGATTTGCCAGAAGCTGCAGCTTCAGCCGGGCATGACGCTGCTGGACATTGGCTGTGGCTGGGGCAGCTTGATGCTGTTTGCGGCCCGCCATTACCGCGTCGAGTGCGTGGGGCTGACCGTTTCCAGGGAACAAGCCCGGTTGGGCATGGAAAAGGCGCGGGACTTGCCCGTGCGCTTTGAGCTGTCCGATTACCGGCAGTTCAACCCGCAGGGTGAGCAGCGTTTTGACCGGGTGGCTTCAGTCGGCATGTTCGAGCATGTGGGCCACAAAAACTACCGGACCTACTTCGACATGGTCAGGCGCAGCCTGCGCGACGATGGCCTGTTTTTGCTGCACACCATTGGCAAAAACCGCGCCGGGGCCGGGATCGATCCGTGGATCGAGAAATACATTTTCCCCAATGGGGTGCTGCCCTCGGCATCGGAGATTGCTTTCTACAGCGAAGACACGTTTGTCCTGGAGGATTGGCACAACTTTGGCGAAGACTACGACAAAACGCTGATGGCCTGGCACGCGCGTTTTGAAGCGGCCTGGCCCGAGTTGAAAGCCCATTACGGCGAACGCTTTTACCGCATGTGGCGTTATTACCTGCTGTGTTGCGCAGGCACTTTCCGCGCCCGTGACAACCAGTTGTGGCAGGTGGTGTTGTCGCCACGGGGCCACGCCGGAGGCTACCGCAGGCCACTGATGTGACCGACCGCCGGGCCAGCCCGGTGGTTTTTTTACTCGTTGTGGTTCATCTTGTGCACGAACATGCGCACAAAAAAGGCGGCCATCAGCAACACGATGACGATCACGGCCAGGCTCATCAGGCCGTAGTCGGTGGAAAACAGGTCGATCAACATTTTCATGGGGCTTCCTTTTGTTGGTTTTGACAGTTCACTGTGCCCCCAATGGCCTGAAAAAGCGCTGATGCAAGTCAAGAACCGGGCGCGAAGCCGTGCTTCAATGCGCTTTGTCTTTTTTCAGCCTGGAGCTTCGCCCGACATGACCGCCTTTTCGACGCTTTCTTTGTCTGTGTCCGCCCGGATTTTTTTGAGTCTGGGGGCGCTCAGTGCCTGCACCAGCGTGGTGTTCAGCGCCGCGTTTGCGCACTTGCCTGTCTTTGCCGGGGGCGTGCCCACAGCGGTGCAGACCGCCTTGAGCCAGCAGCAATTTCATTCTTTGGGTTTGTTGATCACCGGACTGGTCGTTTGGGTGTGTGGCTGTTCGCGCTGGTGGCTGGCGGCCGGTTGGCTCATGCTGGCCGGTTTGCTGCTGTTCAGCTTCAACCTGTATGCGCGGCATGTGCTGGGTTTTGACGCTTTGCGCGTGGCGGTGCCCTGGGGGGGCGCGGCCTGGATACTGGCCTGGCTGAGTCTGGGCGCAGGTTTCATCAGCCGACGCGGCAGCAAAACCGGCGCGGCTTGAAGCCGAAGGTTTTGCCTATCGGCTCCATAAAAACTACTCATGAGTGAAAACCCTAGGCTGAATTATGATTGCTACCAATGAGTTTTCTCATTCGATAGTTTTTTTAAACCAACCCAAGGAAATGACCATGTCCCTGATTAACACGCAAGTTCAGCCTTTCAAAACCCAAGCCTTCCACAACGGCAAATTCATCGAAGTGACCGAGCAAAGCCTCAAAGGCAAGTGGAACGTGTTCATCTTCATGCCAGCGGCTTTCACCTTCAACTGCCCTACAGAAATCGAAGACGCGGCTGACAACTACGCTGCTTTCCAGAAAGCCGGTGCCGAGGTCTACATCATCACCACCGACACGCACTTCTCGCACAAAGTCTGGCACGAGACATCGCCTGCGGTGGGCAAGGCCAAGTTCCCATTGGTCGGTGACCCTACACACGCCCTGACACGCGCTTTTGGCGTGCACATCGAAGAAGAAGGCCTGGCACTGCGCGGCACCTTCATCATCAACCCCGAGTTGACCATCAAGACCTTGGAAATCCATTCCAACGAAATCGCCCGTGACGTGTCGGAAACCCTGCGCAAGCTGACCGCTGCCCAGTACACCGCCGCCAACCCCGGCCAAGTGTGCCCCGCCAAGTGGAAAGAAGGCGCCAAGACTTTGGCTCCTTCCATCGACCTGGTCGGCAAGATCTGATCCTGCCAGCAGCCTTCCTGTAGGAGCCAGCCCTGCTGGCCCTTGCTCGCGATCGACCCCTGATCGCTTGCAGGGCAAGCTCCTACAAGACCCCTGCAATGCAGGGCGTTGAGCGCAGCGCACACAGGCCACAAGCCGTGCGTGCGTTGCCCTCAGCGATTCCCACCAAACCCTTTTTCCAAGGCCTCGCCACAAGCGCGGGTCTGGGATGTGTGCAGCCTGAAACAGGAGAAAACCATGCTCGACGACACCCTCAAAGCCCAATTACAGCAATATCTGGCCTTGCTGCGCCAGCCGATCCGCCTGATCGCGTCGCTGGACGACAGCGAAACCGGCACCGACATGAAGAGTCTGCTGGACACCATCGTGGGCCTGTCCGACAAGGTCACCCTCGACACCACGGGCAACGACGCTCGCAAGCCGTCTTTTGTGGTGGTGCGCGAGGGTGAAACCGAAGGCGTGCGCTTTGCCGGTTTGCCGCTGGGCCACGAGTTCACTTCCTTGGTCTTGGCATTGCTCTGGACGGGTGGCCATCCGCCCAAAGTGGAGCCTGAAGTGATCGACGCCATCAAAGCCCTGGACGGCGACTTCAGCTTTGAGGTCTACATGTCTTTGAGCTGCCACAACTGCCCTGACGTGGTGCAGGCCCTGTCGCTCATGGCCATCTTCAACCCCAAGGTCAAGACCGTGGTGATCGAAGGCGGTGCCTTCCAGAAAGAAGTCGAAGAACGCCAGATCATGGCGGTGCCCATGGTCTTTTTGAATGGCCAGGTGTTCGGCTCGGGCCGCATGAGCGTGGAAGAAATCGTGGCCAAGCTCGACACGGGCGCAGCGAAGCGCGAAGCAGCCAAGTTGGACGCCAAAGACCCGTATGAAGTGCTGATCGTGGGCGGTGGCCCCGCAGGTGCAGCGGCTGCCGTGTATGCAGCCCGCAAAGGCATCCGCGTGGGCGTGGCCGCCGAGCGTTTTGGCGGCCAGACCAACGACACCATGGCGATCGAGAACTACATCTCGGTGCTGGAGACCGATGGTCCCAAGTTTGCCGCCGCGCTCGAAGCCCAGGTGCGCCACTACGGCGTGGACATCATGAACCTGCAGCGGGCGGACAAGCTGACCCCCGCCGGGGCAGACGGCTTGGTGCACATCCAGATGGAAAACGGTGCGACGCTCAAGGCCAAGACCGTGATCTTGTCGACCGGTGCCCGCTGGCGCAATGTGAATGTGCCCGGCGAAGCCGAGTACAAAAACAAGGGCGTGGCCTATTGCCCGCATTGCGACGGCCCGCTGTTCAAGGGCAAGCGCACGGCCGTGATCGGCGGCGGCAACTCCGGCATCGAGGCGGCGATTGATTTGGCCGGTATCGTGGAACACGTCACCGTGATCGAGTTTGCCGAGCAACTCAAGGCCGACGCGGTGCTGGTGAAAAAGCTCCACAGCCTGCCCAACGTGACAGTGCACACCAACGCCCAAACGACCGAGATCACAGGCGACGGCAGCAAGGTCAACGGCATCCGCTACAAGGACCGTGCGACGGGCACCGAGCACCATGTCGAATTGGCGGGCGTGTTCGTGCAAATCGGCTTGGTGCCCAACACCGAGTTCTTGAAGGGCACGGTAGAACTCTCCAAGTTTGGCGAGATCATGGTGGACGCTAAGGGCCACACCAATGTGCCCGGCGTGTTCGCGGCCGGTGACTGCACCACGGTGCCCTACAAGCAGATCGTGATCGCCGCAGGCGAGGGGGCCAAGGCCGCATTGAGCGCGTTTGATCACCTGATCCGTTCGTGATCGGTTGCCGGCTGTCAGTCGCGAGGCTGACACCGGACGCTTGGCTGGAGCCCTTGTGGGAGCGAGCCTCTGCTCGCGAATGCTTGGTTTTTGCCCATTAAGGCATTCGGCTGCAAGGGCAGCCTCCCACACAAAAACCACCAGCCCGACCGCCGAGTGTGGTGTCCTCTTCCAACTTTTTCGCTCTCGATCGGCTGATGCGGCAACAAAAAACCGGACCTTGAGTCCGGTTTTTTGTGGCTGCTCACTTCGTCAAAATCAGCTTGCCTTGCCGGGTGGTCTGCAGACGATAAACCTCACCCAAGTGCTGGATCAGCACCATGGCCTGGTCGCCAAACAGATCGCGGCTTTCGAGGGTGCGCGGTCCGCAGGGCCTGGTTGCTCTGGGCGCTGAAGCCGTCTGCAGCTCAGGCGCGCTCAAATTGGCGGTTGTGTGGCTTGTGGTCGTGGCGTTGGGGCCGTTGGCGGCTGCAACAGGCGGCTTCATGCTCATGGCCTGTTGCCTTCGGTGACAAAGCCGATTTTGGCCAGGCCCGCACGTTGCGCAGCGGTCATGGCTTCGGCCACGTATTCATAGGCCACCTTTTTGTCGCCTCGAATGTAGAGCTGGGGTTGCGGGTCTTTGGCTGCGTGTTCGCGCAACGCAGCTTCCAGCGCGTCGGCGGCCACAGGTTGTTTGCCTAAAAAGAACGCACCTTGGCTGTCGATGGCCAATTGCAGGTTGTCGGGCGGCGTCTGGTCGCGGCTGCTGCCGGTGCGGGGCAGCTCCACCCTCACCGCGTGCTGCACCACCGGGATGGTGATGATGAAGATGATGAGCAAGACCAGCATCACGTCCACCAGGGGCGTCATGTTGATCTCGTTCATCACGTCGTCGTCTTTGTCGTTGATTTCAAAGGACATTTTTGGCTTCCTTGCAGGCGGTTCGGGCGTTCATTGGCCAGTGTGGGGCTGGCCGACATGGGTTTGCCCCATGGCTTGTGACGACGGGGTCACGCGGGCACCGGTCACGTAATAAGCATGCAGATCGTGTGCAAAGCGGTTCATGCGGGCAATGATGAATTTGTTGCCGCGCAGCAGCGCGTTGTAACCCAGCACCGCCGGAATGGCCACAGCCAGACCCAGCGCCGTCATGATCAGCGTCTCGCCAATCGGCCCTGCCACGGCGTCAATGCTGGCGTTGCCGCTGGTGCCGATGCTGACCAGCGCGTGGTAAATGCCCCAGACGGTGCCAAACAAACCCACGAACGGGGCGGTCGAGCCAATGGACGCCAAGATGGCCAAGCCGTTTTGCAGGCGGCTGGTGTGGTCGTCGATGCAGTTGCGCAGGCTGCGCGTGACCCAGTCGCTGATGTCCAAGCGGTCGTGCAATTGCTTTTGCGCGGCCAAGTGGTGCTCGGTGGCTTCTTGGCCCACTTGGGCCAGCGTGTGGAACATGTTGTCCGGGCGGTGGCGGAGCACGGCCAAGCCTTCGGCCAGGCTGGTGGTGTGCCAGAACTGCTCGCTGCCCAAGGCGCTTTGTTTGTGTTTCCACACGTCCAGCGCCTTGAGCACGATGACGACCCAGCTGATGACCGACATGCCGATCAAGGCGATGAGGATCAGGCGGGTGACCGCGTCGCCTTGGGTCCAGATGTGGGCGAGGCCAAATGATTCGGGCATGAGAAAAACTCCTGTGAATGGGATGGGAAAAATGGGTGAGGGACGGCTCGCACGGGGGGCTGATCAGTCCAGCACAAAGCGGATGG
Source organism: Limnohabitans sp. 2KL-1 (assembly GCF_003063435.1). Lineage (GTDB taxonomy): Bacteria > Pseudomonadota > Gammaproteobacteria > Burkholderiales > Burkholderiaceae_C > Limnohabitans_A. Next base: position 98,059 of record NZ_NESL01000008.1, read on the forward strand.
GCACGTTGAACCACATGGCCTCGGGCGCTCCGTTGCGTTTGCCGGGCACAAAGCGCCAAGCTTTGACGGTCGTTAAGGCTGTGTCGTCCAGGCGGGCATGGCCGCTGGAGGTGCGGATTTCGGCTTTTTCTGCGCGGCCCTCGGTCGTGATCAACACGCGAATGACCACGGTGCCTTCTTCGCCCATGCGTTTGCTTTGGCGCGGGTAGGGCGGGGCGGGGTTGTTCAGGTAGTCGGCGCTGGTGGACGGCAGGACCACAGCCACTGCTGCTGCGTTGTTGGCAGATCGTTGGTTGCCTGCCGGCGGTGCGGCCTGCGTGGCAGGTACAGGTGCAGGTGCAGGTGCAGGTGCAGGTGCAGGTGCAGGTGCAGGTGCAGGTGCAGGTGCAGGTGCAGGTGCAGGTGCAGCGCTTGGCACGGTGGGCGCGGTATCGCTAGGGGCCGTGGGTGACAGGACAGGTGCGGGTCGCATCTGAGGGCTGACGGGCTTGGCCTGAGGCTGCGGCTTGGGTTCTGGTTTTGTTGGGGGTTGGATTTGGATTGGGGGTCTCGCCGGCACCGGTTTGGGGGCGGGTGGTGCGGGTGGTGCGGGGGCATCCATGACCACGCTGGCCATGATCACGTTGTCGGGCTCGCTCGCTGGGACCACGCTGGTCAACACACCGCTGCTGAGCAACCAGGCCACGCCAACGTGGCCCAGCATCACCGCACCGGTCACGCGCCAGGTGCGGCTTGGGTGAATGCGGTCGGGCTGACGCATCGGGTCTTCAAAATGGGCTGCTTGCATCAAGGGGGGCTCAAAGGAAATCAAGAGACATCAAACGGACTCCAGAGGCCACAAGCGGTCGATGCCAATGTCTTGGATGTGGGCGCAACCCGTCAGGGCCATGGTGGCCTCGAACTCGTCGCGCATCAGGCGCAGCACATGCGCCGCGCCGCGAGCGCCCGCATGGGCCAGGCCATACAGGGCGGGGCGGCCGATCAGGGCCGCATCGGCCCCCAGCGCCAGCGCCTTGAACAAGTCGGTGCCGCGCTGAATACCGCCATCGACCAGCACCAGCGCTTGCGGGTGGTGTTGGCGAACGGCTTGGACGATGCGCGGCAGCAACTTGGCCGTGGCGGGCAGGGTGTCCAGCACGCGGCCACCGTGGTTGCTGACGATCACGCCTGCTGTGCCCAGTGTCACCGCTTGCACGGCGTCTTGGGGGTGGGTGATGCCCTTGAGCAGCACGGGCAGGCGGGTTTGGCCGATGAGCCACTGCACATCGGCCCAAGTGGGGGCAGCATCGGCCAAGCCCCCGCACAGGCCTGTGCGGGGTTTGATTTGGGGGGCGGAGGTCGGCCAATGCACCGCCTTCACGCCTTCGGGCAAAGGCATGCCGTGGCGGCGTTCGCGGTCACGCACGCCGTGTACCGGGGCATCCACGGTCAGCACCAGGGCTTGAAAACCAGCGGCTTCGACTTGCGCCAGCAGCTCGCGCAGGGCACTCCGGTCGGCCAGCCAGTACAGCTGAAACCACAAGGGGCCGCGCTCCTTTTCTGCCACGGTCAAAGCGGCCACGTCGTGCAATGGCGTGCTGGTTTGGTGCGACAGCACCATGCCGCAGCCTTGCGCGGCGGCGGCCAAAGCCATGCCCGATTCGCCCTCTGGGTGCGCCCAGCGCTGGTACGCCATGGGGGCTACCAGCAGCGGCATGGGCCATTCGCGCCCCAGCAGGCTGCATCGGGTGTGGCCGCCGCGCAGGTCTTGCAACACGCGGGGCGACAAGCGCAGGTTTTGCCAAGCGGCCACGTTGTGGCGCAGCGTGATCTCGTCGCCCGCGCCGCCGCTGAAATAGGCCCACGCCGCCTCACCCAGCGCCGCTTGCGCGGCGTGCTCGTGGTCTTGCAGGGTGACGATGGGCGTGGTCATGGTGTGTGCGGGTGAGAGGGCAAAGGCAAAGGCAAAGGCAAAGGCAAGTCAGGGCCGTTCAAGTGCTGGCCCACTGGCGCAACAGCTGGTGATAAACCCCGGTCAAAGCCGTGGTCTCGGGCGTTTCGCCGTGTTGTTCGCGCAGCTGGAGCAGGTTCATGTCCAGGTCAAACAGGATGCGGCGCTGCTCGTCGCTGCGCACCATGCTCTCGACCCAGAAAAAGCAAGCCAGCCGCTGGCCGCGTGTGACGGGCGTGACCTCGTGCAAGGTGTTGCCGGGGTACAGCACGGCATGGCCTGCGGGCAGCTTCACGCGGTGAACCGCGCTCTGGTCTTGCACGCTCAGCTCACCACCTTCGTAGTCGCCTGGGTCGTTCAAAAAGACGGTGCACGACAAGTCGGTGCGCACCCGTTGGCCATCGGCTCGCAGGCGAATGGCGTTGTCGATGTGCCAGCCGTAATGGGGGAATTCGGGGGTGTAGCGGTTGATGCGCGGTGTGAAAATTTTCAGCGGCAACGCGGCTGAAAAGAAGGTGTTTGATGCGTCCAGCCCTCCGAGCACCGCGTGGCGAATTTGCGCCGCCACCTGGTGGTCGTGCGGCAGTTGCAGGTTGTCTTTGACCGTGCGGGCTTGGGGGCCCGCACTGCCCCGCCCGTCGGCCCAGTCGGATTCGGGCAAGGCCAGCAACAGGTCGCGGGCCTGGCGCACGGTGTCCGCGCTGAGCAATTCGGGCAGAAAACGGATCATGAAAAACCTTGGTCTTGGCGACTTAGAACTTGTACGACGCGGTGACTTGCGTCATCCGGCCTGCACCCGGGATGTAGTGCGCGGGATACAAAGCATCGGCATACAGCTTGTTGGTGACGTTGCTCATGTTGGCCTTGATGGTCAGGGCATCGCTGTAGGCGTATTCGGCCATCAGGTCACCCACCACAAACGAGGGCACTTCAAATTCAGAGCGAGTCGGTGTCTGGCGACCCCGGAAGGTCAGGCCACCGCCCACACGCCATTGGCTGCTGACTTGGTACGTGGTCCAGGCGCTGCCGCTGTGCACGGGGGTCAGGGCCGGACGATCGCCTACCCGTTCACCCGCTGTGGCTTGGCTGCATGAGCCTGTGGCGGGGCAGGGGGCTGCCTTGGTCACTTTGGCATCCGGCATCCAGGTGAAGGAGCCAAACACTTCCCACTTTGGTGTCAGGCGACCGGATACATCGATTTCCAGGCCAGAGGCGTAACGGCTACCCGTCAGCGTGACCACGGACAACAAGGGGTCGGTGTTGCGCTCGTTTGTCTTGACGGCACGGAACAAGGCCAGGCGGGTGGTGAAGCGTTTGTCGGTCGAGTCGAGCTTGGCACCGAGTTCGAAATTCTCAGATTGCTCGGGCGGCGTGTCCACGTTGGATGCACCCAAAGAATAGGTGTCGCCCGAGGTGTTGAACGAGGTGCCATAAGAGAAGTGAAACGACTGCAAGTCGTTCGGCTGGAACAGCACGCCTGCCCGCTTGCTCCACTCGCCGACCTTCATGCGGTAGCTGGTTTTGGCACCGTTGTCGGTGGCGTTGGGCGGTGTGCCAAACGTGTCGTAGTCCCCTGTCAAGCTGTCGTAGCGCAGGCCACCCAGCAGTTTCCATTGGGGTGCGATTTGCACCAGATCTTGCACATATGCGCCCCAGCCCGTGCTGCTGTACTGGTTGTTCACGCGCAGCACGCGGGAGCTTTCGTCCACCCAAGCGCCGTCATTGGGGGTGCCGATGGTGGTTGGGGCTTTGGTGATGGTCGCACCGCCTTGGGTGCCCGCAGAACGTGCGGCGTAGACGGTTTTGTCTTCGGTGGCCATGTCAAAGCCGGTCAACAACTCGTGTTTCAAGCCCAGCGCCTGGAACTTCTTGCTGAAATCACTTTGCACATGGAGCGTGTCCATGTCCTGAATTTTCAGGTTGTTGCCCCGGTTGATGACCGTGTCGGCGCCGAAGCTGGCCAAACTGACGGCCTTGCCATCGGGTTGGCTGGCCGCATTGGCAAACCGCACCGTGCCGGCCCGCTGATCGCGCTCGTATTGCCCCTTGCGGATTTGCGTTTTCAGTTCGCTGTCGGCCGAAAAACGGTGCGTGTGGCTGGCGCTCAGATGCGTGGCACTGCCCGCGTTGTAGTCGCTCGCCATGCCGTAGTAGGCACTGGGGTCCAGCGGCAAAACGGTTGACTCGAGTGCAGAGGAAGTGGTGTTCGGACGAATCCATGGCAAGCCGTAGTTCATGCCATTGTTGTTGTTCAGGTGGTACAGCCCGGCCTGGAACTCGTCTTGTTCGCCAATGCCCCAGCGATAAGTGCCCGCAATGCCTTCTTTGTCCAAAGAGCTGCCCGAGCCGTTGTTGTCGGCTTGGGTTTTCATCACGTTCAGGCGCAGCGCGGCGCTTTCGCCCGTTTGCTTGTTGAAATCGCCCACCCAGCGCACATGGTTGTGCGAGCCCAAGGTCAAGTCCACTTGGCTTTCGTCCATCAAGCGCGGCGTTTTGCTGACCTGGTTGACTGCGCCGCCTGTGGAGCCACGGCCAAACAGCATGGAAGCCGAGCCGCGCAACACTTCGAGGCGGTCCAGGTTGAAGGTGTCGCGCTCATAAAAAGCGGGGTCGCGCACGCCATCCACAAATACATCGCCTGTTGCCTGGAGAGAAAAACCGCGCAGACGGATGTCTTCTTCGCCGCCTTCGGCTGCCAAAAAACTGATGCCAGCCGTGTTCTTCAATGCTTCTTTGAAGGTATCCAGGTTGCGGTCGTCGATCAGCTTTTCGGTCACCACGGTCACCGATTGCGGAATGTCGCGCAGGGCTTGTTGGCCTTTGCCGATGCGGGTTTCGGTGGCGCGAACGCTGTTCTTGCCTTCGGCGATGTCGGCTTCAGCCTTGCCCTTGACCGTCACTGTCTTGAGGGTCTTTTCTTCGGGCTGGGTTTGCGCCATGGCGTAAGGCGTGGCCGAGAGGGAGCCGGCCAGCATCATGGCGGCCAGGGGCAACAATTTGGCCGGGGGCTGCGTGTTTTGGACGTGCTTGTTTCTTTGAGTCATGGTGATGCGAGTCATTGATTCCGGACCAAAACCGGAGGAGGGCGAAGTCAATGGCTGGCTATCACCACCCGGGCGGGTGCCCGGTGTGAATGGCTGGCTGACGGAGAAATGGCAGGCGCCAGCGGCGACTGCCAGTTGGCGTGTTTACTTGAAGCCGACCCGGTCCAGCATTTGCTGGACCTTGATCTGGTTCATGCCCACGGCGCTGATCGGGATCAGCTCGCTTTTGAAGCTGCCGCCGGTCATGGCTTTGAGGGCCGGGTTGTCAAAGCTCACGCCTTTGGCGGCGGGCCATTCGTTGTTGCCATTGGCAAAGTGGTTTTGCGCGGCGGGGCTGGCCAGGTATTCGAGGAATTTGACCGCGTTGTCCTGGTTCTTGGCATGGCGGGCCACAGCCCCCCCGGCCACGTTGACGTGCGTGCCCCAGCTGCTTTGGTTGGGAAAGACCACGCCGATTTTTTCGGTCACGGCTTTGTCGGCCGGGTTGCTCGATCGCATCATGCGGGCCAGGTAATAGGTGTTGGTCACGGCCACGCCACATTCGCCCGCGGCCACGGCCTTGATCTGGTCGGTGTCGCCGCCTTTGGGGCTGCGCGCCATGTTGTCCACCAGGCCTTTGAGCCAGATTTCGGTTTTTTGCGGGCCCAGATGCTCGGTCATGGCGCCGAACAGGCTCAGGTTGTAAGGGTGCGAGCCGGAGCGGATGCACAAGCTGCCTTTGAGTTTGGGGTCGGCCAGTTTTTCGTAGCTGTCCACATCGGTTTTGCTGAACTTGAGCTTGTCGTACACCACCACGCGTGCCCGTGTGGACAGGCCAAACCAGGCAGTGCCGCCGTTGTCAGCCGGCTTGGCGCGCAGGTTGGTGGGGATGGCGTCTTCGAGTTTGGCCGATTTGATGGGCATGAACAGGCCATCGACTTCGGCACGCCACAGCCGCGCGGCGTCCACCAGCAAAATCACGTCGGCAGGAGAAGCCGAGCCCTCGGCCTTGAGGCGAGCGAGAATACCGGCATCGTCGGCGTCGACCCGGTTGATCTTGATGCCCGTGGCTTTGGTGAAGTCGCTGTACATCACCTCATCGGTCGGGTAGTGACGGGCCGAGTAGATGTTCAGGACTTTGTCTTGCGCCATGCCTGATGCAGCGGTCAAAAGACAGGCGATGCTCAAAAGGGATTTGGAAAATGTCATGGTCTTCACGTTGGGGTGTGGGCGATGGTGCGAGTTTAATTCAAATGCGAATAATTATCAATAAGATTTGAGGAAATCATGGAGAGATTGCAGGGACATAGCGGGGGGCGTTTCGACAAACAGCCTGTCAAGGCCAACCAGACTCGGGCCTGGCGTCGCGTGGGCATGGTGCTTGTGCTGGGCGTGCTGAGCGCCTGCAGCAGTTTGCCCCCCACGTCCTCGGTCGAGGTCACCTCGCCACCCGGCCCCGAGCGCCGAGAGGTGCGTCTGGGTCTGGCTTTGGGCGGTGGTGCTGCGCGTGGCTTCGCCCATGTCGGGGTGATCCAGGTGCTGGAAGAGGCCGGATTGCGCCCCACGCATGTGGTGGGCACTTCGGCGGGCAGTTTGGTGGCCGCGATGTACGCCAGCGGCAAAAGCCCGGCTGAACTGGTGCGTGTGGCCGAGTCCATGCAAGAAGCCGAGATCACCGACTGGATGCTGCCGATCTTGAACCGGGGGGCCTTGCGGGGTGAGGCGCTGGCCAAGTACGTGAACACCCAGGTGGGGGGCAAAAGCCTGGAGCAGATGAAGATTCCTCTGGGCATTGTGGCCACCGATTTGGGCAGCGGGCAGGCCATCACGTTCCGGCGTGGCAACACGGGGTCGGCGGTGCGGGCGTCGAGCGCTGTGCCTGCGGTGTTTCAGCCGGTGCGCCTGGGTGAGCGTGAATATGTCGATGGCGGTCTGGTGGCGCCGGTGCCGGTGCGACAGACGCGCGAGATGGGGGCCAATTTTGTGATCGCTGTCGATATTTCCAGTGACCCCGCGGGCAACCCTTATGGCGACACGTTCCAGATACTGATGCAAACCTTTGCCATCATGGGTAAAAGCATCAACACGCTGGCTTTGAAAGAGGCCGATTGGGTGATTCGCCCGGCGTTATCGGGCGTCAAAAGTGCCGACTTTGGTGCCCGTTTGCGTGCGATCGAAGCGGGCCGAGCGGCCATGCGCGAGGCGCTGCCCGGCCTGAAAGCGCGGTTGGCACAATTTGAATCAGGTCACTGAGCCTGCCGTTCCGGTGTGAATGCGGGTGTTCAGCTTGATCACCGGCGCTCGAGCGATGACGATGTGGCCCCCTCGTGGGGTGGCTCGCTTGTTGCGCGTTTGTGGGGTTCACGGCGCATAAAAAAAGGGCTGATCTGTCGATCAGCCCTGGAAGGGATCCCTGTTTCCCTGACGAAATTCAAAGAGATCCGAGGAGACAACTTGCAAAAACAAGCGGCAGGTCCTTGCAAAACCTGCCCACTTTGAAAAATTACTTCTTCTTGGCAGCCTTGGGTGCAGCAGTCTGTGCCACAGCGGCCAAGTTGGTTTCGGCCAAGTCAGTGGCTTGCTTGACGGCTTTTTGCACGGACTCGAAAGCGGTGTTGGCCGCAGTCATGGCACCCTTCATCATGGCCACAGCTTGCTCGGAGCCGGCAGGGGCGTTTTGAGCGGCGCTGTCCACCAGATTGGCGAATTGCTTTTGAGCGGCTGCGGCCTGGGCTTCGAAAGCCTTGGTGAATTCGCTGCTGGTGCCAGAAGCGATGTCGTACAGGTGGCGGCTGTAAGCGGCGGTCTTCTCAGCCAGGGGCTGGAACAAGTTGGCTTGCATGGCCAGCAGTTCCTGGGCGTCTTTCACGCTCAGGGCAGTTTGGGTGTTGTTGGCGGAGTCGTCCAGGGCGGCCTTGGCCACGCTCAGGTTCAACTCGACCATTTTCTCCACGCCTTCGAAGGCTTTGGCGGTCAGGCCAAACAGGGTTTCCACGTTGGCTTTGTGCGAGGCGACGATTTGTTCAGCGGTCATCATGAGAATCTCCAGATTGGATTTAAGTTCAGGTTTCAGGAAGACTGCGCCGTAACTGGCCGGGGCCGTACAACTTTGTTGCAGTGCAGCATGATTTGAATTTTAGGGTTTCCACCGGGTATTGCAAGGGTATGGGCCTGCATCGGGCTCAGTTTAGAGAGGGTTTTCTAGAATCGGGGCCCTACCAGACCCCAGCATGCACGCCTACTACGCCGACCACTTTGTTTTGCCTTTGCCCGAAGGCCACCGTTTTCCCATGCGCAAGTACAGCCGCTTGCGCGATCGCCTGACGCAAGAGCTGCCCGACGTGCTCATGCGCGAGGCCCCGGCCGCGAGCGACGGCGAGCTGGCGCTGGTGCACACGCCAGCCTACATCCAGGGCGTGGCCACGGGCAGCCTGGAGGCGGCTTTGCAGCGCGAGATCGGTTTCCCCTGGAGCCCGGCCATGGCCGAGCGGGCTCGCCGCTCGGTCGGCGCCACGGTGGCTGCCGCCCGCGATGCCTTTGCCCAGGGCGTGGCGGGCAATTTGGCAGGCGGCACGCACCATGCTTATGCGCACAAGGGCGGGGGCTTTTGTGTGTTCAACGACATTGCGGTGACGGCCCGCCTGATGCAGGCCGAGGCCTGGCGGCACCACCGGCAAAAACTGAAGGTGGCGGTGATCGACCTGGATGTGCACCAGGGCAATGGCACGGCGCATATTTTTGCGGGCGACCCGAGTGTGTTCACCCTGTCGCTGCACGGCGAAAAGAACTTTCCTTTTCGCAAGGAGCCGAGTGACCTGGATGTAGGCCTGCCCGATGGCTGCACCGACGAGCCGTATCTGGCCGCATTGCACCAGGCGCTGCAAACCCTGCAGGACCGTTTTGACCCCCATCTGGTGATTTACCTGGCCGGGGCCGACCCGCACGAGGGCGACCGGCTCGGGCGGCTCAAATTGACAGCCGACGGCATGCAGGCCCGGGACCGGGTGGTGATGGACTGGGCCTGGCAGCGCAGGCTGCCGGTGGTGCTCTGCATGGGCGGCGGCTATGGCCACGACATCGAGACCACGGTGCAGGTGCAAATGCAGACCTGGGACGTGGCTTTGGGCTATTGGCAACGCTGGCACAATCTCGGGCGATGAACACCCCTGCCACCCCCGCCACATCTTCCACTGTTGCCCCCGCCAAACCCCAACCGGACGCCCGCAGCAGCTACAAAGCATTTCGCGCCATCAGCACGCGCTGGATGGACAACGACGTCTACGGCCATGTGAACAACGTGGTCTATTACAGCTGGTTCGACACCGCCGTGAACGCCACCCTGATCGAGCAGGGCGTGCTGAACATTCACACCGGCACCACCATTGGCTTGGTGGTGGAAACCCAGTGTTTCTACTTCGCGCCGCTGGCGTTCCCTCAAACCATCGACGCGGGCATCCGCGTGGCCAAGCTGGGCACGTCCAGCGTGCGCTACGAGGTGGGCCTGTTCGCGCAAGGCGAAGACCTCACCGCCGCCCGGGGCCATTTTGTGCATGTGTACGTGGACCGCGAGACCCATCGCCCTGTGCCCCTTCCTGCCGCACTCAAAACTTTTCTGGAGACATTGACATGAGCATTTTGGACATCGGACCGCAGGTCAGCACCCGCGTGAACGACCCGGCCAGCGTGGACGCGGCCATTTTGAGCCGTTTTTCGGCCCGCGCCTACCTGCCCCAAGCGGTGGACCGCAGCGTGTTGCAAGAGGTGCTGAGCGTTGCGGCGCGCTCGCCCAGCGGCACCAACACCCAGCCCTGGAAGGTCTATGTGCTGCAAGGCGCCAAACGCGACGAGCTGGTGGCCAAGACCTGCGCCGCGCACGACGCCATCAGCGCGAATCCGGCGCTGGCCTCTGACTACGCCGAGTCTTACGACTACTACCCCGAAAAATGGGTCAGCCCCTACATCGACCGCCGCCGCGAGTGCGGTTTTGGCCTGTACGGCGTGCTGGGCATCGGCAAGGGCGACAAAGCTTTGATGCACGCCCAGCACCAAAAGAACTTCCGCTTTTTCGACGCGCCCGTGGGCCTGATCTTCACCATCGACAAAGTCATGGGCCGGGGCAGTTTGCTGGACTACGGCATGTTCTTGCAAAGCATCATGGTCGCCGCCCGCTCGCGGGGCCTGCACACCTGCCCGCAAGCGGCGTGGAACGGCTTTTCCAAAATCATCTTGCCCCATGTGGGCGCGGGCGAGAACGAGATGGTGGTCTGCGGCATGGCGCTCGGTTATGCCGATGAGTCTGCGTTGGTGAACACCTTCCAGACCACCCGTGTGGCTGGCCAGGACTTCACCCATTGGGTCGAATGACCTGCTTCTTTTAAAGACAAAGGCCTGAATTGGGATTCGAAGCTCTCGCGCTGCAACTGCTCAATGGCCTGAGCCACGCCACCACCTTGTTCCTGATGGCCTCCGGGTTGACGCTGATTTTTGGCGTGACCCGGATCGTCAACTTTGCGCACGGCAGCTTCTTCATGCTGGGCGCTTTGTGGTCGGCGCATGCGGTGACGAACGGGTGGCCCGCGATGGCCGAGACGGCTTGGGGCTATGGCGCGGTCATGTTGATGGGCGCGTGTGTGGCCGCCTTGCTCGGGGCTGTGACCGAGGTGCTGTTGCTCAAACGCATGCGCCACGCGCCGCAGCTCTACCAACTGGTGGCCACCTTTGGCCTGACGCTGGCGCTGCACGACGCGATGCGCTGGTTCTTTGGCCCTGAAGAGGTGTTCGCGCCGCGCTTTCCGGGCCTCAAGGGCGCGATTGAACTGGGCGAGTCGTATTTCCCGACCTGGCAACTGTTCACCCTGGCGCTGGGCCCTTTGGTCTGGCTGGGCTTGCACCTTTTGCTCACGCGCACGCTGTGGGGGCAGCGCGTGAAAGCGGCCACCCAAGACCGCGAGATGCTCGCCGCGCTGGGCGTGAACCCCGCGCCGCTCATGTTGGGCGTGGTGATGCTGGGCTGCGGTCTGGCGGGGCTGGCCGGGGCGCTGCAGCTGCCGCGCGAGCCCGCGCATTTGCAAATGGATGTGAACGTGGTGGTCGAGACTTTTGTGGTGGTGGTCACTGGGGGCTTGGGCAGCATTGGCGGGGCTTTTGTGGCGGCGGTGCTGATTGGCGTGATCCATGCGCTGGGCTTGAGCTTTTTCCCGCAGGCAACTTTGGTGCTGGTGTTTTTGACCATGGCCGTGGTGCTGGTTTGGCGGCCTCAGGGCTTGGCCGGGTCTGCGGCCCATGCTGAGCAGCGCGAGAGCGTGCCGGTGTTTGCGCTGTGGCCTGTGGCGGGCTGGGGCCGGGCGCTGTTGGTGGCGGCCTTTGTCGGCTTGACCGCGCTGGCCTGGGGGCAGGGCGACTACGGCCGCAGCCTGGCCGAAGACGTGATGGTGATGATGCTGTTTGGCCTGAGCCTGCAGTGGATGATGGCTTTGGGCGGCCTGGTCAGCTTTGGCCATGCGGCGTTTTTTGCGCTGGGTGCTTATGGCGCAGCGCTGGCGCACCTGCATTGGGGGGCGAGCTTGCCTGCGGCTTTGGCGGCAGGCATGGCGCTGGCGCTGGCCGTGGCCTTGGCTTTTGGTGCCTTGGTGGTGCGCAGCAGCGGGGTGTATTTGGCCATGCTGTCGCTGGCGCTGGCGCAAATGATCTGGGCGGGTGCCACGCAGTGGGTGGGGCTGACGGGGGGTGACAACGGCCTGATCGGCTTGCGTTTGATCGCGCCCGAGTCGCGGGCCTTGTGGGATGCGCTGCTGTGTGCCTTCATGCTGCTGGCCTTGGCGGGCATGGCCCGTGTGGCCCGCTCCAGCCGAGGCGCGGCTTTGCAGGCTGTGCGCGATGCGCCGCTGCGCGCAGCGGCCAGCGGTTTGCCGGTGCAGGCCTTGCGCTACCAGGTGTTTGTGGGCAGCGCCACTTTGGCCGGGCTGGCCGGGGGCTTGTGGGCGGCGTTTAAAGGGGCGGTGTTTCCGTCGGTGGCCTCGGTCGCCATGTCGGTGGATGCTTTGCTGGTGATTTTGCTGGGTGGTGTGCACCAGCTGTGGGGCTCGGCCGTGGGCAGTGCGCTGCTGGTTTGGGGTGGGGCCGAGTTGGGGCAGGGTCTGGACTATTGGCGCGGTGTTTTGGGCCTGGTGATCATGGCCGTGATGGTGTTGGCCCCGAGTGGCGTGCTGGGCGGTGTGCAAATGTTGTTGGCCCGGTTGCGGCCCATCAAGGGGCGAAGTGCATGAGCCCGATGAACACAACCGTCTTGCAAGTGCGTGGTCTGACCCAGCATTTTGGCGGCGTGCGGGCGCTGGACGGTGTGGATTTTGACGTGTCAGCAGGCCAGTGCGTGGCCCTGATCGGCCCCAACGGCGCAGGCAAGTCCACCTGCTTTGCCTGCCTGGCGGGCCAGCAGGTGCCTACGGCGGGCGAGGTGCTGTGGCAAGGCCAGTCGCTGATGGGCAAACCGCCCGCCGAGCGTCAGCGTTTGGGCGTGGCCCGCACCTTTCAGGTGGCGCAAACCTTCGAGGCGCTCACCGTGCTGCAGAACATCCAGCTGGTGCTGCGCAGCGCCCAGCCGCTGGCCTGGTGGGACCGGCTGGACCGCCGCCAGCCCGAGCGCGCCTTGCATCTGGCCGCGCAAGCAGGCTTGCAGTCTCAGGCCCATGCGACCGTGGCCGACTTGCCCTACGGCGCGAAAAAGCGGCTGGAGCTGGCCATGGCGCTGGCGGGCTTGCCCGAAGCCATGCCCGGTCAGGATGCCCATTGCGCGCCGTCTTTGCTGTTGCTCGATGAACCTGCCGCCGGGCTGGCTTTGGCCGAGCGGGCCGACATGATGGCCTTGGTGCGGCAGGTGGCTGCGCAAGGCGTGACGGTGCTCTACACCGAGCACAACATGGACGCTGTGTTTGGCGTGGCCGACCGCGTGCTGGTGCTGATGCAAGGCCGTTTGGTGGCCGATGGCCTGCCCGACGTGGTGGCCCAAGACCCGCAGGTGCTGCAGCACTATTTGGGCGTGAACTTCACCACGGCAGCCAGCCAGGCCAATGCCTTGACTCCGTTAAACGGGGGCGGCCATGTTTGACACCCGGTTGGAGGTGACGCACCTGAACGCCTGGTACGGCCAGGCACAGGCCCTGTTTGACGTGTCGCTGTCGGTGGGGGCGGGCGAGTTGCTCGTGTTGCAGGGGCTCAATGGCGCGGGCAAATCGAGCTTGCTGCAAGCCCTGATCGGCATCGGCCCCCGGGTGGCTGGCCACATCGTTTGGGACGGGCAGCGCATCGACAGCTGGGCTGCGCACCGCCGGGCGCAAGCAGGTCTTGGCTTTGTGGCCGAAGACCGTCGCTTGTTCACCGGCCTGTCTGTGCGCGAGAACTTGTGGATCGCCGCGCGGGGGCCGTCCAAAGTCGCCATGGCCCGGCAATTCGACCGCGTGCTGGCGCTGTTCCCGGTGCTGGGCCGGCTGATGGACCGACCCGCCAGCCAGATGAGCGGCGGCGAACAGCAAATGCTGGCCATTGCCCGTACCCTGATGAGCAGCCCGCGCATGCTCTTGCTGGACGAACCCTGCGAGGGCATCGCCCCGGTGCTGGTGCAGGCTTTGCGCGAGGTGCTGCTGCAATTGCGCGGCGAGGGCCTGAGCTTGCTGGTGGCCGAGCAAAACGACATCCTGGCCGCGCATGCCGACCGGGTGCTGGTGCTCACCAGTGGACGTCTGGCGCCTGCAGCTTGAGCCGGGGTGGGCATCCCTTACACTGCCTGACAACAAGGAGCGGCCCAGCCGCCAGAGGCAACACACCATGATCATCACCAGCTTGCTCGACACCGACCTGTACAAATTCACCATGATGCAGGTCGTGCTGCACCAGTTTCCGGGCGCGCAGGTCGAATACAAGTTCAAGTGCCGCAACCCGGGCGTGCCACTGGCCCCGTTTGCCAACGAAATCCGCCAGGAAATCCGTTCCCTTTGCAGTTTGAACTTCAAGGAGTCCGAGCTGCAATACCTGCGCTCGCTGCGGTTCATCAAGAGTGACTTTGTCGACTTTTTGGGGCTGTTCAAGCTGAACGAAAAATACATCCAAGTCACGGCGCTGCCCAGTGGCGAGATTGACATCACGATCCAGGGCCCCTGGCTGCACACCATCCCGTTCGAGATCCCGGTGCTGGCCATCGTCAACGAGGTGTACTTCCGCAACACCCAGAAAGTGCCGGATCTGATGGAAGGACGCCGCCGTCTGGACACCAAGATCGCGCAGTTGCAAGCTCCGGGGCTGGAGACGCTCAAGATCGCCGATTACGGCACACGCCGGCGTTTTTCCCGGGCCTGGCACGAAGAGGTTTTGCGCGTGCTGTCGGCCCGTCTGGGCACGGGGCCTGACGGGCAGTTTGCCGGCACCAGCAACGTGTATTACGCGTACCTGTTGGGGCTCACCCCGCTGGGCACCATGGCCCATGAATACCTGCAGGCTGCGCAAGCGCTGGGACCACGTTTGCGTGACAGCCAGGTGTTTGCCTTCGAATCCTGGGCACGCGAATACCGTGGCGACCTGGGCATTGCGCTGAGCGATGTGTATGGTTTCAACGCTTTTCTGCGCGACTTCGACCTGTATTTTTGCAAACTCTTTGACGGCGCTCGCCACGACAGTGGTGACCCGTTCAGCTGGGGTGAGCGCATGATCGCGCACTACCAGCAAAACCGGGTGGACCCCAAATCGAAGACGCTGATTTTCAGCGACAGCTTGACGATTCCCCGCACCATCGAGCTTTATCAGCAATTTCGCGAGCGCTGTCAGCTGGCCTTTGGTGTGGGCACCAACCTGACCAACGATTTGGGCTGCGAGCCGCTGCAGATCGTCATCAAGATGACGCGTTGTAACGGGCAGCCTGTGGCCAAACTGTCGGACACGCCCGGCAAGGGCATGTGCGACGACGAGAAGTACCTGGCTTATTTAAGGCAAGTCTTCGAAATTACGCCGACGGCCTGATCGCGGTCGCCGCGGTCGTTACCATACCTATCAACAAAAAATCAAAGAGGGCTAAGAGATGAAGCAATCGCTATGGCGAAGGGGCATTCAGACAGGTTTGTTCGGGCTGATGGCCTGGCCAGGTTGGGCTGCAGCCGCCGAATTCGATGGTGCGCAGTTGACCGCAACCTGGGGCATTCCTTTTGCCGGCATTTTGCTGTCGATCGCTTTGATGCCTTTGCTGACCCCCCACTTCTGGCACCACCATTACGGCAAAGTGGCCGCCGCCTGGTCGCTGGCTTTCTTGTTGCCTTTTGCGGCGGTGTTTGGTGCGGGCGTGGCAGGTGTGAATCTGGTGCACGCGCTGCTGGCCGAATACATCCCCTTCATCATCTTGCTCACCGCCTTGTTCACCGTCTCGGGGGGCATTTACATCCGGGGCAACCTGCATGGCAGCCCGGGCTTGAACACCGCCATCTTGGCCATTGGCGCGGTGCTGGCCAGCTTCATGGGCACCACCGGGGCGTCGATGTTGCTCATCCGCCCCTTGATCCGGGCCAACGACAACCGCAAGCATGTGGCGCATGTGGTGGTGTTCTTCATTTTCATCGTCTCGAACGCAGGAGGTTCGCTCACCCCGCTGGGTGACCCGCCGCTGTTCCTGGGCTTCCTCAAGGGGGTGGATTTCTTTTGGACCGTGAAGCACATTTTCCCGGAGAGCCTGTTTTTGATCGGCTCTTTGCTGGCGATTTTTTACGCATTGGATTCCTGGTTTTACCACCGCCGCGAAGAGTTGTTGCCGGTTGACCCGACCCCCGACTCCCGCCAGATCGGCTTTGATGGCCGCATCAACTTCGCCTTGCTCGGCGGCGTGGTGGCACTGGTACTGATGAGCGGCATCTGGAAATCGCCCGTGTCATTCAACATCGCGGGCACCGAAGTGGGTTTGCCGGGCGTCTTGCGCGACTTGGGCTTGGTCTTGATCACCTGGCTGTCGCTCAAATGGACACCCGCCCAAGTCCATGCCGACAACCAGTTTGGCTGGGGCCCCATGGTGGAGGTTGCCAAGTTGTTTGCCGGCATTTTCCTCACCATCATCCCCGTGATCGCCATGCTCAAGGCCGGCCCCCATGGGCCTTTTGGCGCCGTGGTGTCTGCTGTGACGAAGCCCGACGGCAGCCCGGACGTGATGATGTACTTCTGGATCACGGGCCTGCTGAGCTCTTTCTTGGACAACGCGCCGACCTACCTCGTGTTCTTCAACACGGCTGGAGGTGATCCGCAGGTCCTGATGACCACGCTGGCCCCCACTTTGGCGGCCATCTCGGCGGGTGCCGTGTTCATGGGGGCCAACAGCTACATTGGCAATGCGCCCAACCTCATGGTCAAAGCCATTGCCGAAGACCGTGGCGTGAAAATGCCCAGTTTCTTTGGTTACATGCTTTGGTCGGGCGGCATTTTGGTGCCCCTGTTTGTCGTGATGAGTTTGATCTGGTTCAAATGATGTCCAAACCTTCCATTCTGGTGGCCCGCGCCATCTTCCCCGAGGTCCTGCAGTCTTTGGCGCAGGTGTTTGAAGTCGAGAGCAACCAGGCCGACGAGGTCTGGTCTGCCGCCGAGCTCACCCGCCGCATGCAGGGCAAAGCGGGTGCTTTGACCACGGGCAGCGAGCGCATCGACGCGGCGCTTTTGCAGGCCAACCCGCAACTGCGCATCGTGGCCAACATGGCCGTGGGCTACAACAACTTCGACGTGCCCGCCATGACCGCTGCGGGCGTGGTCGCCACCAACACCCCCGATGTGCTGACCGAGACCACGGCCGACTTTGGCTTTGCGCTCTTGATGGCCACGGCCCGGCGCGTGACCGAGAGCGAGCATTACCTGCGAGCCGGTTTGTGGAAGAAGTGGAGCTACGACATGTTTGCCGGGGCCGAGGTGCATGGCTCGACCCTGGGCATCATCGGCATGGGGCGTATCGGCCAAGGCATTGCCCGCCGTGCGGCGCATGGTTTTGGCATGACTGTCGTTTACCACAACCGCTCGCGCCTGAGCCCCGAGCTTGAAGCGCAGTGCAAGGCCCGCTACGTGTCCAAAGAAGAACTGCTGAAGACCGCCGACCATGTGATGCTGGTCGTGCCCTACAGCGCCGAGTCGCACCACACCATCGGCGCGGCAGAACTGGCACAGATGAAACCCACCGCCACGCTGGTCAACATCGCACGCGGCGGCATCGTCGACGACGCTGCGCTGGCCCAGGCCTTGGCGGCCCAGCAGATTGCGGCGGCGGGCCTGGACGTGTTCGAGGGCGAGCCTGCTGTGCACCCCGATTTGCTCAAGGTGCCCAACGTAGTGCTGACACCCCACATTGCCAGCGCCACCGTCAAGACCCGCAAGGCCATGGCCCAGCTGGCCGCCGACAACCTGGTGGCCTACCTGACACGAGGTCAGGCGCTGACGCCCCTGAACACCGTGCCCGGCACCGCTGCATGAACGAGTGGGTCCTTTTGGCCCTGGGCGGGCTGAACCTGGTGTTGGTGGTCTTGCTCCTGTTGCGCGGCGGCACTTCGCCGGATGCGCAAGCGCAGCAAACCGCTGCGCTGCTGGCCGAGCAAACAGCCGCGCAAAGGGCTGAACAAAATGCCTGGCAACAGCAGCAGTTTGCCGCGGTGCAGGCCCAGACTGAACGGCTGGAGCGCGAGTTGCGCACCGAGATCAGCCAGTCGGGCGTGCAGGGGCGGCAAGAGTCCATGCAGACGCTGACGCTGTTCCAGCAATCGCTGTTGCAGCAAAGTTCCGAAGCCACGCGCACGCAAAACCAGCAGATCGACGCACTGGCCCAGCAACTGGCCTTGCTGCAAAAAAGCCTGACCGACAGCCTGGCCCAACAGGTCAATGCGCTGTCTGAGGCGAATGCCCGACGCTTGACCGAGATGCGCGGCACCATGGAAACCCAGCTGGCCCAGCTGCAGCAAAGCAATGCCGCCAAACTGGACGAAATGCGCCAGACGGTGGACGAAAAACTGCAGGCCACCTTGCAGGCCCGCTTGGGCGAGAGCTTCAAGCAAGTGGCCGAGCGGCTGGAGCAAGTGCACAAAGGCCTGGGCGAAATGCACCACCTGGCCCAAGGCGTGGGCGACCTCAAACACCTGCTGACCAATGTGAAGACACGCGGCATGTTTGGCGAGGCGCAACTGGCGTCGTTGCTGGAACAGGTGCTGACCCCTGAACAATATGCGGTGCAAGTGGCCACGCGCCCCGGTGACAAAAACCGGGTGGACTTTGCGATCCGCTTGCCGGGCCGCTCCGACAACGGCGAGCCGGTCTGGCTGCCGATCGACGCCAAGTTTCCCAACGAAGACTATGAACGCCTGCTCGAAGCGCAGGGCCGTGCCGACCCGGTGCAGGCCGAGCTGTGCGCCAAGGCGCTGGAAAATCGCATCCGACTCGAAGCCAAATCGATTGCCGAAAAGTACCTCGAACCACCGTACACCACCGACTTTGCCATCCTGTTTTTGCCCACCGAAGGCCTCTATGCCGAGGTGCTGCGCCGCCCCGGTTTGATGGAAACCCTGCAGCGCGACCACCGCGTCACGCTGGCGGGGCCGACCAATTTGATGGCCTTGCTCAATGCCCTGCAAATGGGCTTCAGAACCCTGGCGCTGGAAAAACGCTCCAGCGAAGTCTGGCAGGTTCTGGGCGCGGTCAAGACCGAGTTTGGCAAGTTTGGCGATGTGCTGGACAAGGTGCGCAACCAGACCCAGACCGTGCTCAACACGCTCGATCAGGCGCAGACCCGCAGCAACGTGATGAACCGTGCGCTGCGCCAAGTGGACGCGCTGCCTGAACCCGAGGCCCAGGCCCTGTTGCCTGGTGGCGAAGCCTGATCCCACGACCACGGCATGAAACGTGAACTGACACGGCTGATTGCAGGGCAAATTTTCTTGCACGCCTGCATGGCCGGCATGCGCATGGCCACGCCACTGCTGGCCCTCAAGCAGGGTTACAGCGCCATGGCCGTGGGGGCTTTGCTGGCCTTGTTTGCACTCACGCAGGTGTTTCTGGCGTTGCCGGCAGGGCGTTATGCCGATCGCCATGGCCTGAAAAAGCCCCTGTTCATCAGCGTTGGGGTCTCTTCTGCAGGGGCCTGCGTGTCGGCCATTTGGCCGGTCTTTCCGGTCATGTGCATCAGCGCACTGGCCACCGGGGGCGCTACGGGCATGGCCGTGATCGCGTTGCAGCGCCATGTGGGGCGCATGGCCAAAGATCCGGTGCAGTTGCGTGCCGCTTTCAGCTGGTTGTCCATTGGTCCGGCCATTTCCAACTTTTTAGGGCCGGTTCTGGCGGGCTTGTTGATTGATTTTGCAGGGCCGGAGCCTGCACACGTCACAGGCTTTCGCTGGGCTTTTTTGCTGATGGCGGCGTTGCCCTTGAGCACCTGGTTCTGGGTTCGTTCGGTGTCCGAGTTGCATGCGCCAAAGGCCGTTGAAAACGCCACGCCTCGACGCGCCATGGATCTGCTGGCCCAACCCATGATGCGGCGCTTGCTGGGCGTCAACTGGCTGCTGTCTTCCTGTTGGGATGTGCATACCTTTGTGGTGCCGGTGCTGGGTCACGAGCGGGGTTACAGCGCCTCTGTGGTGGGCACCATCCTGGGGGCTTTTGCCATGGCCGCAGCCTTCATTCGTGTGTGTTTGCCCTGGATTTCACGCCATTTGCACGAGCACCAGATCATCACCGCCGCCATGGCGTGTACGGCCTTGTTGTTTGTGATTTATCCCCTGATGCCTACGGCCTGGGCCATGGGCATGTGTTCGGTGTTGTTGGGGTTGGTGCTGGGCACGGTGCAACCCATGATCATGAGCACCATGCACCAGATCACGCCACAGCACCGGCAGGGCGAAGCGCTGGGCCTTCGCCTGATGACCATCAACGCATCCAGTGTGCTCATGCCCATGCTGTTTGGCGCAGCCGGTGCGGTGGCCGGGGTGGCCCCGGTGTTCTGGGTGGTCGGCGTCAGCGTGGGCTGGGGTTCCCGCGCAGCATGGCGATTGCGCCCGGGCAAAGTCCACAACCCCTAAAGGATCTGCCCGGGGGCAGCGGTGCTTTGTCGCTTGTGCAGAGCCAGTTGTGGGGGGAAGCCATGGCGCACCCTGGTTTTTCCCCTTCACCCACATCGGCCAATGGCCTGGGTGATTGCTCAGGCCGCCGCAGGTGAAGCCGACAATTGGTAAAAATCGCAAATCGTTTGCCATGCGGCTTGTGGCGTGTCCACATAATGAAACAGTTTCAGGTCCTCGGTGGAAATGGTGCCTTCTTGCACCAACAGTTCCATGTCAATCAGACGCTTCCAGAAGTCGGTGCCGAACAGCAAAATCGGCACCGGACGCGATTTGCGCGTTTGCACCAGCGTCATCACTTCAAACAGTTCGTCCAGTGTGCCAAAACCACCCGGAAACGCGACCAAAGCCTTGGCGCGCATCATGAAGTGCATTTTGCGCAGCGCGAAGTAATGGAACTTGAAGCTCAGTTCAGGTGTGACGTAAGGGTTGGGCTTTTGTTCGTGGGGCAGGGCGATGTTCAGGGCAACCGAAGGCGCTCCGACTTCTTGCGCCCCCCGGTTGGCCGCTTCCATGATGCCGGGGCCGCCGCCCGTGCAGATGAACAACTTTTCTTCGTCGGGCAAGCACGAGCAAGACCTGGCCACCAACTGTGAAAAGACGCGGGCGTTCTCGTAATGCTGGGCATTGCGCACGGCGGTTTCGGCACGGGCGATGTCTTGCGCCAGGCCGTTTTGCTGTGCTGCCTGCAGTCGCGCTTGTGCGCTTTCCATGTCCATGAACCGTGCACTGCCGAACACCACCACGGTGTGCTCGATCTTGGCCTCGGTTTGCGCCAAATCGGGTTTGAGCATCTCCAGCTGAAAACGAATGCCTCGGGTTTCGCGGCGTAACAAAAACTCGGGGTCGGCAAAGGCCAGGCGGTGGGCCTCGGGTTCCAGCCAGTCGGCGGTGCTGGCTTCGGCTTGTAGATCGGCCCAGGCGTGGGGCAGCGAGGGGGCTAAGAGGTCTTGTCTGGATTGCATGGCGGCATTGTGCATGGACTGCTCTGTGGCCATGGCCATCCATCTTCAAAAAACACAGACGAATCGTCTCGGCCATGAAAAAAGCCCCTTGCGGGGCTTTCATCAGGGCTTGATCTGTCGATCAGACGCGCTTGCGGTATTCGCCAGTGCGGGTGTCGATTTCGATCTTGTCGCCTTGGCTCACGAACAAAGGCACAGGCACTTCCATGCCGGTGGCGATCTTGGCGGGCTTGAGCACTTTGCCCGAGGTGTCGCCTTTGACAGCGGGCTCGGTCCAGGTGATCTCACGCACCACGCTGGTGGGCAATTCGACCGAGATGGCTTTTTCGTTGTAGAACACCACTTCGAGTTCCATGCCGTCTTCGAGGTAGTTCAGGGCGTCGCCCATGTTGGTGGCTTCGACTTCGTACTGGTTGAAATCGGTGTCCATGCAAACGTACATGGGGTCAGCGAAATACGAGTAAGTGCACTCTTTCTTGTCCAGAATGACCTGGTCCATCTTGTCATCGGCGCGGAACACGACTTCGGTGCCGAAGTTGGCGATCAGGCTTTTGAGCTTCATGCGCACGGTGGACGAGCCGCGGCCACCGCGTTGGTATTCGGTGCGCAGGACGACCATGGGGTCTTTGCCGTGCATGATGACGTTGCCGACGCGGATTTCTTGAGCGGTTTTCATAGGAATTGAGTCTGAAATGAAAAGGGGTGACCTGAGGTCAAGCCTGCTATTCTAACCTGCGAGGCTTGGTTTTCTTGGGTGGATGGCTGCGCAGAGTCAATCCCGCGCCGTCAGGCCATGCGCCAGTCCGCCCAGCACAATACCGCCCAAAGCCCACAGGATGTCGGTGTTGCCCGTGCCCAGTGCCGCAATGGCCGGCCCGGGGCACACGCCCGAAAGCCCCCAGCCCACGCCAAAAATGGCCGAGCCGATCACGGTTTGGCGGTTCCAGCTGGCGGGCTGGGTCAAGAACTGACCACCCAGCAAGGGGCGGGCAAACCAGCGCGGAAAGCCTTTGTAAGCCAGCATGGCCAGGCCCGCCGCGCCGCCCATGACCAACATGAGCCCCCAGTCTTGAAAGCGCAGGAAGCTGAGGACAACTTCGGGTTGCACCATGGTGGCCAGCGACAGACCAAAGCCAAACAGCGCCCCGGCCAACAAGGTGACCAGCGCTTTGGGCAGGGTGAGGGCGTGTGGATTCACGGTGTTCATGCCAGACCTTTCGTGGTGATGGCCATCAGGTTGGCGGTCAAAAAGGCTGTGGCCATGAAGGTCAGCACCGCGCCCAGCGAAGGCAATTGCAGCGAGCCCAGCCCGCAAATGCCGTGGCCCGAAGTGCAGCCGTTGCCCAGACGGGCCCCATAACCGACCAGAAAACCACCCACCAACAGTTGCCACGCAGGCACGCTGGTGTGCTGCGCCTCACCGCCCGCCAGCGCAAAGCGCCAGACCAAAGCGCCCAGCACCACGCCCAAGGCGTAGACCAAGCGCCAGTTGCGGGTGTTCAAAAAGCGGGCTTGCCGAAAAAAGTCACGCTTGAATACGAAGGACCAGCTGCTGGAAAAGACGGTGCTCATGCCGCCGACCCAGCCGTTGAGCAAATAAAGCAGCGCCACGCCAGCGCCAATCGTCAGGCCGCCCAGCAGGTAGTGCTGCCAGCCGAGGGGGAAGAGGGTATTGATGAGGGACATGGGGCGGGATTATCGGGGCTGTGAAGGGGTGACCTGGATGTCATTGTTTTGCACAAACGCAAGAAGTTGCGTGATGAGTGGCTTTTGCGCCAACAAGCGATCGAGGGCTGCCTGAGCACAGGTGGCCCAGGTTCCCAGGTTGTTGGCTGCCAATGTAGGCAGTTCTGGGTTTTCCATCCCATTCCAGACCCGATGCGCCTGCCGCAGGCTTGGCGGCGTTTGCATCCAATCCAAAAACGCTTCGAGTTTGGCGTGGTGCGCGTTGTCATCCTGGGGGTAGATGTGCCAGATGAAAGGTTGGCCTGCCCAAAGTGCGCGCACCAGTGAGTCTTCGCCGCGCACAAAGTTGAGGTCGCAGGCCCAGAGCATGTCGTCGAAGCCGTCTTGGCTTGTGTAAGGCAGGGCGCTCCAGTGGGGTTGAACAGGCATGCCTGCCAGTGCTTGCTGCACAGCCGCCAGTGGGCGGCCGGGGGTGACGAGCAGGTGGTGGGGTGTGCCCACCAGTTGCGTCAGCAGTTGGGGCAGGGCGGCGGGTTCGTAGCAGAACAGGCTGATCAGCAGGCCACCCGGTGCCAGGTCAGGTGCGTGTTGCGTTCGCCAGGCAGCGCGGTCAAAGCGTTTTTGCCGGGCCAGCAGGTCGGTTTCACGCAGCAGGCCACCTGTGTCGGGTGCGAAGCCGGGATAAAAGAATGTCTTGGTCCAGCCCTTGGCGGGGCCGCTCATCACGGGCGAGGGCAGGCCGTGCATGCGGGGCACCCAGCTTTCGGCGCTCAGGTATTCGAGGTTGATCCAGACGGGTTGCTTTGGACGCGTGTTCACAGCATGTGCCACAAAGGCTTCGGGCAGGGTGCATCCAAAGGCTTCGATCCAGACGTCGGCTGGCGGCAGGTTTTGCAGCACGTCGTTTTGGCTGGCGGCTGCCCAGGGCAGTACTTGAATGTTGGGTACTTGACAGCGTAAATGGTCCGGGGCCATCCAGGCCAGGGCCGAGGCGTCGTCTACCCACAAGCGCACCGATTGCCCAGCATCGGCGAGTTGACGGGCCAGCCGCCAGCACACGCCCAAGTCGCCGTGGTTGTCGATGACGGTGCAAAAAATGTCCCAGAGTGGCTTGCTTGGCATGCGTGGATTGTCGCTTGGCTGAAACCGACCGAACTTGTGGCCGCAGGGGCTCGCTCCCACTTCAAGGATGTTGCGCAGGCTTGCAGCTCAAACCAAGGCTTTGTTTTGCCGCCACAATACGCGCCATGATGGCTGAACACGACGAATCCTTGCTGGCCCAGGTGGCTGCGCTTCCGGCTTTGCCGGGGGTTTACCGTTATTTTGATGCGCAAGGCAACGTGCTGTATGTCGGCAAGGCCAAGCAGCTCAAGAAGCGCGTGTCCAGCTATTTCCAGAAAGACCACGGCGGCACGCGCATCGGTCACATGGTGAGCAAGATCGCCCGCATGGAGACCACGGTGGTGCGCTCCGAGGCCGAGGCGCTGCTGCTCGAAAACAACCTGATCAAGACGCTGAGCCCGCGCTTCAACATCTTGTTCAGGGACGACAAGACCTATCCCTACCTCAAGCTCACGGGCAACGGCACGCTGTTTTTGAAGGCTGTGGACGGCGCGCCCGAGCCGCAGACCTTTCCACGCGTGGCGTATTACCGGGGTTCGGTCGAAAAAAAACACCGCTACTTTGGACCGTTTCCCAGTGCCTGGGCGGTGAAAGAGTCGATCCAGCTATTGCAAAAGGTGTTTCGCCTGCGCACCTGCGAAGACACGGTGTTTGCCAACCGCACCCGGCCTTGCTTGCTGTACCAAATCAAGCGTTGCTCGGGCCCGTGCGTCAATTTGATCAGCCCGCAGGCCTATGCCGACGATGTGCAACACGCCGAGCGCTTTTTGAAGGGCGAAACCCAAGCGTTGTTGCAAGAGATGGAAGCGCGGATGATGGCGCACGCCGAGCGGCTGGCGTTTGAGCAGGCCGCCGAGGTGCGCAATCAGATGACGGCGCTGTCCCGGGTGCTGCACCAGCAGTCGGTGGACACGGGCACCGACACCGATGTGGACATTCTGGCGGTGCGGGTGCAGGGCGGGCGTGCCTGCGTCAACCTGGCCATGGTGCGTGGCGGGCGGCATTTGGGGGACCGAGCGTACTTTCCGGCCCATGTGGAAGACGCCCATGCCCTGCAGTCGGTCGAGGACGATGGCCAAACCCAAGTGCCGGTGGAGGTTCAGGTGCTCGAAGCTTTCATGGCGCAGCATTACATCGGCATTCCGGTGCCTGCGGCCCTGATCACCAGCGTGGCGGTGGACAAAGGCTTGGTTGCAGCGCTGTCGCAGCAAGCCGGCTACAAGATCGCTGCCGTGCACAACCCGCGTGAGCAGCGCAGGGTGTGGTTAGAGATGAGCGAGAAAAACGCCGACATCCAGTTGGCCCGGCTTTTGGCCGAAGAAGGCTCTCAGCAGGCCCGCACCCGGGCGCTGGCCGACGCACTTGATTTGGCCCCTGACGAACTGGATGCGTTGCACATTGAGTGTTTTGACATTTCGCACACGGCGGGCGAGAACACCCAGGCCTCTTGCGTGGTGTTTCGTCAGCACAAGATGCAAAGCAGCGAATACCGCCGCTACAACATCGAGGGCATCACGCCCGGCGACGATTACGCCGCCATGCGCCAGGTGCTGATGCGCCGCTACGGCAAACTGGCCGAGGCTTTGCGCAGCGCCGAAGGCACCGCCCGCTTGCCCGATCTGGTGCTGATTGACGGCGGCAAGGGCCAGGTCTCGATGGCCAAAGAGGTGTTTACCCAATTGGGTCTGGATTTGTCACGCATCGTGGGCGTCGAAAAGGGGGAAGGCCGCAAGGTAGGTCTGGAAGAGCTGGTGTTTGCCGATGGCCGCGAGAAGGTCTATTTGGGCAAGGATTCGGCCGCCCTCATGCTGGTGGCCCAAATACGTGACGAGGCACACCGCTTTGCCATCACCGGCATGCGGGCGCAGCGGGCCAAGGTGCGCATGGGCGGCAGCAAAATCGAGGAGATCCCCGGCATCGGCCCGCGCAAACGGGCCAAATTGCTCCAGCGTTTTGGGGGTGTGCGCGGCGTGGAAAGCGCCAGCGTGGAAGACCTGCTGGGCGTGGAGGGCATTTCACGCGAGTTGGCCGAGAGCATTTACAACGCCCTGCATTGAGTTCTTGGCCCATCAGCCCACGAAAACCCCGTTTGGCGTGCCACAATGAAGCCCATGTTTTTCACGATTCCCACCATCATGACCTGGACGCGCATTGTCGCGATCCCTTTGATCATTGGCGTGTATTACCTGCAGAGCCTGACGGTGGAAACCCAAAACATGATCGCCACGGTCATGTTCGTGCTCTTTGCCATCACCGACTGGCTGGATGGTTATCTGGCCCGCAAGCTCAACCAGACCTCGGCTTTTGGTGCCTTTTTAGACCCGGTGGCCGACAAGTTTTTGGTGTGTGCGGCCTTGCTGATTTTGGTGCACATGAACCGGGTGCATGTGCTGATTGCCTTGGTCATCATCGGCCGCGAGATTGCCATTTCTTCGCTGCGCGAGTGGATGGCCCAGATTGGCGCGGGTAAGAGTGTGGCGGTGCACATGGTGGGCAAGCTCAAGACCACAGTGCAGATGGTGGCCATTCCATTCCTGCTTTACGACGGCATGTTGTTTGGCGTGATCGATACCCGCATTTGGGGCGCGGTGTTGATCTTGATCGCGGCCGTGCTGACCATCTGGTCCATGGTTTATTACATGCAAAAGGCCCTGCCTGAAATCCGGGCACGGGTGAAATGACCGATTCTCAAGAAACCACGGCCTGGATCAAGGCCATGCCCGTCGTGTTCGTGCTGATCTGGAGCACCGGTTTCATCGTCGCCCGTTACGGCATGCCGCATGCGCCGCCGTTCAGTTTTTTGCTGGTGCGCTACCTGCTCTCCATTTTGTGTTTTTTGCCCTGGATTGTGCTGGCCCGCGTCAAGTGGCCGCAAAGTCGGTCGCAGTGGCTGCACCTGGCGGTCACGGGCATCTTGATGCATGCGGGCTACCTGGGCGGCGTGTGGGCTGCGGTGAAGGCGGGCATGGGCTCGGGTTTGTCGTCCCTGATCGTGGGCTTTCAGCCGGTGCTCACCGCCATTTGGTTGTCTTACAGCTTGCGCGGCTCGGACCAACCGGGCGTGTCGCGCCGCCAGTGGTTGGGCTTGTTGCTGGGTTTTGCGGGCCTGCTCATGGTGGTCTGGCGCAAGCTCACTTTGGGCTCACCCATGGATCACGTCACGCCCGTCAACATGGCCTTTGCCATCGGGGCGCTGCTGAGCATCACCATCGGCACGCTTTACCAAAAACGCTTTGTGCAGCCTTGCGATGTGCGTTCGGCCAACGCGGTTCAGCTGTTGGCGGCGTTCGCCGTGACCGTGCCGCTGGCTTGGGCAGAGCCAGAGGCCATGCGATGGAATGCCGAGTTGGTCGGTGCCATGGCCTGGTCGGTGCTGGGGCTGACCTTGGGCGGCAGCTCTTTGCTTTACATGCTGATCCAGCGCGGTGCTGCCGCGTCAGTGACCAGCCTGATGTACATGGTGCCCCCCACCACAGCCATCATCGCCTGGCTTCTGTTTGGGGAGACCATCACCGCTGCCACCTTGGGTGGAACGGCCCTTACGGCGCTGGGGGTGAGCTTGGTGGTGCGACCTGCTCGGCCGAGTTGACCGACTTCCAGGGTTCTTCACGCAGCCGAGAGGTCAGAAACTCTTGCAGCAGCCGCAGACGCCAGGGCATTTGCGTGCGGTAAGGTGCCAGCCAGTGAATGTCTGCGTCGTGCATGGCGCAGTCCGGCAACACCCGCACCAGCTGGCCTGAGGCCATTTGCGGGGCGATGTCCCACAAGCTGCGCAGCATGATGCCGTAGCCCGCCATGCACCAGTCGCGCACCATTTCGCCCGAATTGCTGGAAAGCGGGCCTTGCACCCGCAGGTGTCGTGTCCGGCTTGAACCTTCTTGCAGCTGCCATTGGTCAAAGTGCTGACCTTGGCCCGTATCCCCTCCGTTTTCCCTGACCACCAGACAGGCGTGCGTGACCAGCTCGTCCAGTGTGCGAGGTGTGCCATGCCGCTGCAGGTAGCCGGGGGCGGCCACCAGCACCCGCTGGTTGGTCACCAGCTTGCGTGATATCCATTCGGCTGCGATGTGGGCGGGCGGGTTCCATAACCAGATGGCGGCGTCAAAACCTTCACCGGCCAGATTGGGCAGCTGTTCGCTCAGTTGCAGTTCGATGCGCACCGCGGGATAGCGCTGCTGGAACTCGGCCAGCAATGGCCCCAGCCACAGACGACCAAAGCCAAAACTGCAGACCATGCGGACTGGGCCAGAGGGCTCGCTTTGGTGTTCGCGCAACTCCTCTTCGATCGCGCAGAAGTTGCGCAGCAATTGCGTGGCACGCTCACACAAGGTGTGGCCCTCGGTGGTTGGGCTCACACGCCGGGTCGTGCGCTGGAACAGTTGCAAGCCAAGTCCAGCTTCGAGTGCGGACAGGCGTTTGGTCACCACAGGGGGGGCCAGTTGGAGTGATTGCGCTGCTTTGGCCAAGCTTCCATGTTGCCGAATGGCCACAACAAGTTCCAGATCGGCGCGGTTCAAAACAGAGTTCAATTGTTGCCTCCTTGGAAATAATGAATTGCCATATTATTTCCCGGAAGCCCTTTAAGCTTGGAGCTATCCCACTGTTTCAATCCCACAGGAGTACACATGAGCCCAAAGCACCGCATCGCCGTCATTGCTGGAGACGGTATTGGCAAGGAGGTCATGCCCGAAGGGCTGCGGGTGATGGATGCCGTTTCTCGGAAATTCGGTATCGACTTGCAATTTGATCACTTTGACTTTTCAAGCTGGGACTATTGCGAACGGCACGGCAAGATGCTGCCTGATGATTGGAAGGACCAGATTGGCGGCCACGATGCGCTTTATTTTGGTGCGGTGGGCTGGCCAGACAAAATTGCTGACCATGTCTCCTTGTGGGGTTCTTTGCTTTTGTTTCGTCGGGAATTCGACCAATACATCAATTTGCGCCCCGCACGCTTGATGCCCGGCATCATTGCGCCTGTGGTGCGTCGTGATGGCAGCCCCCGTCTGCCTGGTGAAATCGACATGTACATCGTCCGGGAAAACACCGAAGGCGAATATTCCAGCGTGGGGGGGCGGATGTTCTCCGGCACCGATCGCGAAATCGTGATGCAGGAGTCCATCATGAGCCGCATCGGCGTGGATCGTGTTTTGAAGTTCGCTTTCGAACTGGCCCAGACCCGACCCAAAAAACACCTGACCAGTGCCACCAAATCCAACGGCATTGCCATCACCATGCCTTATTGGGACGAGCGTGTGGCTGAGATGGCCAAGGCCTACCCTGGCATCAACGTGGACAAGTTCCACATCGACATCCTCACCGCGCATTTCGTGCAGCGCCCAGACTTTTTTGACGTGGTGGTGGCCAGCAATTTGTTTGGCGACATCCTCAGTGATTTGGGGCCTGCCTGCACGGGCACCATTGGCATTGCGCCCAGCGCCAACCTCAACCCCGACCGCAAGTTCCCCTCGCTGTTTGAACCTGTGCATGGCTCGGCCCCAGACATCGCAGGGCAAGGCATTGCCAACCCGATCGGTCAAATTTGGTGCGGTGCCATGATGTTGGAATTCCTGGGCCACAAGGCGGCACACGATGCGGTTTTGACGGCCATTGAAAAAGTACTGGCACCGGGCAGCGGCGCGCCACGAACACCGGATCTGGGGGGCACGGCCAAAACCGCAGACATCGGTCGCGCCATTGCCGAGGTGTTGTAAAGGCTTGAGGGGTGACGCGGTGAGCACGAAAGTGGGCTAAAAAATCTTGGCCAGTTTCGGACTTGCTGGAAATTCAAGGCTAGAATCCAACGCCTATTGGACGCTGAGTGGATGTGATTGACAGACCAGACGGGTCTGGCTTTAATCGATTTGGGTATTCACTGCCTGAACAAAGTGAATCAACATGCATGGTCTGTTGATTCGAATCTCAGTCCAATCGTCGGTTTTTCCGACATTCATAACCAGAGGTTTTTTGTGAACAAAACAGAATTGATCGAACACATTGCCAAGCAAGCTGACTTGTCCAAAGCTGCGGCTGGCCGTGCATTGGAAGCCACGCTGGGTGCCGTGCGTATCACTTTGAAAAAAGGTGGCACTGTTTCCTTGGTCGGTTTCGGAACTTTTGCTGTGGGCAAGCGTGCTGCTCGTACCGGCCGTAACCCACGCACCGGCGCTGCGATTAAAATCAAGAAAGCCAATGTGCCAAAGTTCCGCCCAGGCAAGGGTCTGAAGGACGCTTTGAACTGATTCATATTGAGAGGGTGCTTAGCTCAGTTGGTAGAGCGGCTCCTTTACACGGAGTAGGTCGGCGGTTCGAGACCGTCAGCACCCACCACCTCTTGATCAAAGGCGAACGTCATGTTCGCCTTTTTTGTTGATAACCTGAGACCTTGACCATGTTTGACACCATCCGCAACAACTCCAAGATCCTGATGGGGTTGTTGGCCTTGTTGATCATTCCCTCGTTCGTTCTGTTTGGTATCGATGGCTATAACCAGCGGGATGCCAAGGGTGCCGTGGTGGCCAAGGTGGATGGTCAAGAAATCAGCCAACAGGAGTGGGACGCCGCGCATCAACGCGAAGTGGACCGGATGCGTGCATCCATGCCCAATTTGGATGCCAAATTGCTGGGCTCAGACGAGGCGCGTTACGCCACGTTGGAGCGCATGGTCAATGACCGTTTGATTGCTGTTGCCGCTCAAAAGCAATTGCTTGTGACCAGTGATCAGCGATTGGCCAATTATTTGCAACGTGACCCCTCGATTGCCGGTTTGCGTGGAGCAGACGGCAAACTCGACATGGACCGATACCGTCAAATGGCTGCCAGTCAGGGCATGACCCCTCAGATGCTGGAAGAGCAAGTGCGTCGTGATTTGTCCAACCAGCAGGTTTTGTCTGTGCTTCAGGCGTCTGCAGTGGCCTCTCAACGACAAAGCGATGGTGCCTTGCAAGCTTATTTGCAACGTCGTGAAATTCAGATGCAACGCTTTGAGCCCGCCAATTTTGTAGCCAAAGTGCAGCCGGGCGAGGCTGATCTGGAAAAGTATTACCAAGCCCAATCAGACCGTTTCCGTTCGCTGGAATCGGTGGACATTGAGTATTTGGTTCTGGATGCCGCATCCCTTGAAAAAAGCATCACATTGTCTGAGCAGGACATCAAAACTTATTATGAACAGAACTTGCAGCGACTCGCAGGCAAAGAGCAGCGCAGAGCCAGTCATATTCTGATCAACGCGGCCAAAGATGCGCCTGCCGCAGAACGTGAAAAAGCCAAACTCAAAGCCGAAGCCTTGCTGGCCAGTTTGCTCAAAGATCCCAAAGCTTTTGCTGATTTGGCCCGTAAGAATTCGGACGATACAGGGTCAGCCAGCAAAGGCGGCGATCTTGATTTCTTTGCCAAAGGCGCCATGGTCAAGGCATTTGAAGATGTCGCTTTTGAATTGAAACAGGGTGAGATCAGCTCGGTTGTCGAGTCTGAGTTCGGTTTCCACATCATTCAATTGACCGACGTCAAAGCGGCTGTGGCCCCGACGCTGGAGTCTATGCGGCCCCAGTTGGTGGCCGACCTGCGTCAACAACAAGCCAAAAGACAGTTTGCGGAGTTTGCCGAAACTTTCAGCAACAGTGTTTATGAACAGGCCGATACGTTCAAACCTGTGGCGGAAAAGCTCAAGCTGACGGTTCAGCAGGCTCAAGGCTTGACGCGCTCCCAGGCAACACAACAAGGCTTGTTGTCCAGTCCCAAAATTTTGGATGCCGTTTTTGCTGAAGACGCCATCAGCAAGCGCCGCAACACGGCCGCACTTGAGGTGAGCAGCAACACTTTGGTATCTGCTCGCGTGATCCAACACCGACCCGCTGCCTTGCGCCCTTTTGCTGAGGTCAAAGACGAAGTTCGTACCCAGTATGTGAAGGACCAAGCACTGAGCATGGCCAAAGCTGAAGGCCAGGCGCGATGGGTCGACTGGAAAAACCAGCCGGCACAAGCTCAGCTTGGGGCCAGTTTGGTTGTTTCGCGCGATCAGCCGCAAGGCCAGCCGCAAGCCGTCATGGATGCTGTTTTACGCGCAGACCCTGCCCGCATGCCCGTGCTTTTAGGCGTTGAGCTGGGACAGCAAGGCTACGCCGTGGTTCGGGTGAACAAACTGGTGACTCGCGAAGAGCCCAATCCCCAGCAGCATGCGCAAAGCCGCCAGCAATTTGCACGTTTGCTGGGCAGTGCAGAGGCAGCAGCTTACTTGTCACACCTCAAGTCGCAATTCAAGGCTGAAATTTTGGTCTCCAAACCCAAAGCCGTCGCGGCTTCATAAATCATCCCCCGTCCTTCGTAAAACGCTTGATCTTGAGGTTATAATCATGGCTTCGCGGTGGCTGTAGCTCAGTTGGTAGAGTCCAGGATTGTGATTCCTGTTGTCGTGGGTTCGAGCCCCATCAGCCACCCCAAAATTGAAAAAGCCCTTCCTAAACTGGAAGGGCTTTTTTTATATCTTTTTATTGTGGTGTGCCCAGCATGAACGCACGCCGTTGTCCTGACCCCAAGCGCTCGATCCGCCCGGTGCTGATTCGCATGTCGCGTGGGTGGCAGGGGTGCTCTCTCAATTGAAGGCCCCCTCTGCCGATCTCAATGGGGGCGTCAGTTCACCATCACCAGTTTGCCTTTGACACTGCGCGAGCCCATCAGGGCGTAGGCGGCTTTGAGCTCACTCATGGGCATGGTGCGGTCGAGCACCGGCTTGATCTTGCCTTGGCCATACCATTGGCCCAGTTCGGCCATCATGGCCGCGTTAGCTTGCGGTTCGCGTCGGGCGTAGTCGCCCCAGAACACACCCACCAGCGAAGCGCCTTTGAGCAGCGGCAAATTCAGGGGCAAGGAGGGAATGGGGCCACCTGCAAAACCCACGACCAGATAGCGGCCGCGCCAAGCGATGGAGCGGAAGGCCGGTTCGGCCAGCTCTCCCCCCACAGGGTCGTAAATGACATCGGGACCGCGCCCATCGGTCAGGGCTTTCAGGGCTTCGCGCAAATTCTCGCGGCTGTAGTTGATGGTTTCGTCGGCCCCCAGCTGGGTGCACAGCGCACATTTTTCATCGGTGGATGCCGCTGCGATCACTTTGGCGCCCATGGCCTTGGCGATCTGGATGGCCGCAGTGCCCACGCCGCCGGCAGCGCCCAGCACCAGCACGGTTTCACCTGCTTTCAGTGCAGCACGGTCCACCAGCGCGTGGTGCGATGTGGCGTAGGTCATGATGAACGCGGCCCCATCGGTGGCGGGAAAACCTTCTGGCAAGGGCATGCACAGCTTGGCGGGTGCCAGGGTGTGGGTGCCAAAGCCGCCAGTGCCTGACAGGCAGGCCACACTTTGGCCGACTTTCAGTTGTGTGACGCCCTCACCGATGGCCTGGACCACGCCAGCGTATTCGGAGCCCGGTACAAAAGGCAGTTCCGGTTTCATCTGGTATTTGTTCTGAACAATCAGCAAGTCCGGAAAATTCAGACTGGCTGCCTGAATTTGAATCAGCACTTGACCGGGACCCGGTGTGGGTGTGGGGAGTTCTTTCCAGCTCAGGGCGTCAACGCCCACGGGGTTCTCGCAAAGCCAAGCGTGCATCTATATTCTCCGATTCAAGGGGTGTCGTTTTGTGGCTTTGATCTTAGGCAAGGGTGCGTGGTGCGCCATGTCCCCCGAGCGACCGGTCGTGCAAAGCGCGGCAAGATCAGGCGCGGGCCAGGTCATGTTCGTGCGTCCTACAATGATCCCTCCAATGAGGCCCTCATGAAAATTTTGATTTCCAATGACGATGGTTTCCGCGCTGACGGGATTGTGGCGCTGTTCAACGCTTTGAAGGCCGTAGCGGACGTGGAGGTGGTAGCCCCTGAGCACAACAACAGTGCCAAATCCAATGCGCTGACGCTGCACACACCGCTTTATGTGCACCGTGCAGACAATGGATTTCGTTACGTCAATGGCACGCCGGCCGATTGCGTGCACATCGCTTTGACAGGTCTTTTGGGCTATCGCCCCGATTTGGTGATTTCGGGGATCAACAACGGCGCCAACATGGGCGATGACACCCTGTATTCCGGCACCGTGGGGGCTGCGATGGAGGGCTACTTGTTCGGTATTCCCGCTATTGCGGTGTCCCAGATCGACAAAGGCTGGGCCCACCTGGATGCCGCAGCCTTGACCGTTAAAAACCTGGTGCAGCAAATGATGGCAAATGCCTCGCTGCAAACGCGCCCCTGGTTGCTGAATGTGAACATTCCCAATTTGCCCTTTGATCAGATCAAGCCGCCTCAAGTGTGTCGGCTGGGGCGTCGTCATGCGGCCGAGCCCGTGATCACCCAAGTCGATCCCCGGGGTCAGACCATGTATTGGATCGGCAATGCAGGCCCGGCCATGGACGACAGTCAGGGCACCGATTTTCACGCGGCAGGGCAGGGGCATGTGGTGGTCACGCCTTTGAAGGTTGATTTGACCGATCACGATCACCTGCAGGCGTGGATGCAAACCTGCAGCCACTTGTCGCGGCAAGTTGTGGCATGAATCAGCGCCCTAGATTTCCCGCCCGGTTGCCCCCTTCGGAGCCTGCCGACAATGCCCGTGGGCGGTCTGCGTTTTCTAATTCGGGAACGGTTCAAACTGCGCGTGCTCAACCTGTTCGTTTGGGCGTTGGCCCGGTTCGATCGCGCGCACCGTTGACGCCTGCGGCAATGCAGAACATTCCGGCGTCAACGGGTTTGGGCCTGGACTCCAGTGCCGTGCGTGCGCGCATGGTGAGCCAACTGGCGGCACAGGGTATTCAAGATCCTTTGGTTTTGCAGGCAATGGGGCGGGTGGAGCGCCACCGATTTGTTGAAAGCGCACTGGCCAATCAGGCCTACGAGGACACCAGTTTGCCCATTGGTTTGGGGCAAACCATCTCCAAGCCCAATGTGGTCGCTCGCATGATCGAGTTGCTTCGGCAAGGGGCCAGTGGGCGATTGGGACGTGTCCTGGAAATTGGCACCGGGTGCGGCTACCAGGCGGCCGTGCTCAGCCATGTTGCGACCGAGGTCTACAGCATTGAGCGGTTGCGCGGCTTGCATGAAAAAGCCAAAGGCCATCTGTTGCCGTTCCGATTGCCCAACGTGCACCTGATTTTTGGCGATGGCATGCAAGGTTTTCCGAAGGGGGCTCCCTACGCTGGCATCATTTCCGCAGCCGGAGGCGATGACGTTCCCGCAAGCTGGATGGCGCAGCTGGCCGAGGGGGGGCGTTTGGTGGCACCCACGGTCACGGCATCGGGGCAGCAGGCCTTGGTGGTGATCCACAAAACATCACAAGGCTTTGAGCGGCAAATTTTGGAAGCTGTGCACTTTGTCCCTCTAAAATCAGGCATTGCTTGATGGAACACCCCGGATGATTCTTCCTGACTTTTCACGTTTGTTCAGCGGTTGCCTGGCGGCCTTGGTTTTGGCGGGTTGTACGTCCTCGCCGCGTGCGCCTGCACCGGTTGAAAATCGCATGCCCGGCGTGCGCGTGGCCCCTGCAGATACCACCGCTGTGACCGAAAACGCAAAATTGCTCCCGGGTGCCGAAAACGCAGGAAAACCTGGTTATTACACCGTCCAAAAGGGCGAGACCCTGACACGAATTGCCTTGGACAATGGGCAGTCCTGGCGAGACTTGATGCGCTGGAACAACCTGCCCAATCCCCACCAGATCGAGATCGGGCAGGTTTTGCGCGTGGTTCCGCCGAGTGCCACTGTGGAGGCTTCTGGTGTCGTGGTGCAGCCCATTGGCAACGCTGCGGAGGTGAAGCCGGCCACTTCGCCAGCCGTGCAGCCGCCTGCCGCAGCCAACGACGAGGGGCTTGGCTTTGTCTGGCCTGCCAGCGGCAGCCTGATCAGTGGCTTCAGCGAAGCCAAAAACAAGGGTCTCGATATCGCTGGACAAGCCGGAGATCCGGTACTCGCTGCAGCGGATGGTCAGGTGGTCTACGCGGGCTCTGGATTGCGAGGCTATGGCAATTTGATCATCCTCAAACACAACAACACCTTTTTGACGGCGTATGCCCACAACCAGGCCTTGCTGGTCAAGGAGGATCAAAAAGTGCGCAAAGGCCAGAAAATCGCTGAAATGGGCAAAACCGATGCCGATCGCGTGAAGCTGCATTTCGAAATTCGTCGTCAGGGTAAACCGGTCGATCCTGCCAAGTACCTTCCTGCGCGCTAACGCACGCAGGCAAGCTTGTTCGTTCGTCTGGTCAATCTTTCCGATGCCCTGGCCTGTCCTGGTTTTTGACATCGAAACCATCCCGGACATGGCCGGCTGGCGTCGCTTGAGTCCGGGGCCTGCCGATGTGACCGATGCCCAATTGCATGCGCAGTGGCAGGCTGATCGGGCCGCAGAAAATAAAAGCGACTTCATGCCCCTGTACCTGCAGCGCATCCTGTGCATCAGCTGCGTGTTTCGCAATGCCGAGGGCTTGCGGGTGCATTCCTTTGTGGACCGCGATGGCCAAAGCGAAGCCAAGGTGGTGCAGAGCTTTTTCCAGGCCATCGAAAAACATGCCCCCCAGCTGGTCAGCTGGAACGGCAGTGGTTTCGATTTGCCGGTGCTTCATTACCGGGGCCTGATGCACGGTGTGGTGGCCGACAAGTACTGGGACCTCGGTGACGATGACCGCGAGTTCAAGTGGAACAACTACATCTCGCGCTACCACATGCGACACCTGGATCTGATGGACCTGCTGGCCAAATACACGCCCAAAAACAATGCGCCCATGGACGCGCTGGCCAAGCTGTGCGGTTTTCCCGGCAAGCTGGGCATGGATGGCGCGCAGGTCTATGCGCAGTTCCAGGCGGGGAACACCGAAGACATCCGGCGCTACTGCGAAACCGATGTGATGAACACCTATTTGCTGTACTGCCGCTTTCAGAAAATGCGCGGCGGCTTCACCGAGGCCGAGTACGCGCAGGAAATCGCCTTTGTCCAAGACGAGTTGGGCAACTTGGCCCCGCAAGAGCCGCACTGGCAGGAATACCTGCAAGCCTGGAATTGAAGTTTCCCTGCGAAACTGTGTGCTGGGCCCTCAAGGCGGGCCTCACATCCTGAGACAATTGGGGGATGAGCGAACCCGACATTTCCCTATCCCAAGCCCACGCCGACGACCCCAGCCACTCCAGCGCCGACCTGCCCGAGGGCTGGCTGCGCGTCGGCTCTCTGGACATGGATGCCCAGGGCATCGCCCGCCGACCTGACGGCAAAGTTGTTTTCATCGAAGGCGCTTTGCCTTTCGAGTTGGTCTCGGTCAATGTGCATCGCAAAAAAAACAACTGGGAGCAGGGCACCGTCACCCAGATCCACCACGAGTCTTCCCAGCGTGTGCGGCCGGGCTGCCCGCATTTCGGCCTGCATGCAGGGGCCTGCGGCGGCTGCAAGATGCAGCATTTGGAGGCTTCGGCCCAGGTGGCCATCAAGCAACGCGTGCTGGAAGACAACCTGTGGCACCTGGGCAAAGTCAAAGCTGAAACCATGCTGCGCCCCATCGAAGGGCCGACCTGGGGCTACCGTTACCGCGCCCGCTTGTCGGTGCGCTATGTGATCAAAAAAGGCGAAGTGCTGATCGGCTTTCACGAGCGCAAAAGCCGCTACATCGCCGACATGAAGGTCTGCCCGGTTCTGCCGCCCCATGTCAGCCGCATGTTGCTGCCTTTGCGCGCCTTGATCGGCCAGATGGATGCCCGCGAAACCTTGCCCCAGCTGGAGCTGGCCTGCGGCGATGAGGTCACGGCTTTGGTGCTGCGCCACCTGGAGCCCTTGAGCGAGGGCGACAAAGCCCTGCTGCGGGCATTTGCCGCCGAGCACCAAGTGCAGTGGTGGCTGCAGCCCAAAGGCCCGGACACGGTGCATTTGCTGGACGAGGGTGGGGTGCAGCTCAGTTACGGCCTGCCCGACTTTGGCATCACCATGCCTTTCAGGCCCACCGACTTCACCCAGGTCAATCCCTTCATCAACCGCGTGCTGGTGGCCCGTGCGCTGCGCTTGCTGCAAGCGCAAAAGACCGAGCGGGTGATTGACTGGTTTTGCGGCCTGGGCAACTTCACCTTGCCGCTCGCCACACAAGCGGGGCAGGTGCTCGGCATTGAAGGGGCCGAGACCCTGGTGGCCCGTTCACGCGACAACTACGCCCGCAACCAGGCCACCCGGCCCGAGGGCCAGACCCTGGCCCCCACGCAGTTTGTGGCGCGCAATTTGTTTGAGATGACGCCCGAGATGCTGGTGGCCGATGGCACCGCCGACAAGTGGCTGGTGGATCCGCCGCGTGAAGGCGCGTTTGCTCTGAGCAAGGCGCTGGCCGAGTTGCACGAAAACCAGGACCTGCGGCAGGGCTGGACACCGCCGCAACGCATTGTGTACGTCAGTTGCAACCCGGCGACGCTGGCCCGGGATGCTGGGCTGCTGGTGCACCGTGCGGGTTACCGCTGCGTGGCCGCGGGTGTGATCAACATGTTCGCGCACACCGCGCATGTGGAGAGCATGGCGGTGTTTGAGTTGGCCTGATGCTTCTGAATCAGGTGCGGGCCGCTTGTCCTGCGCCAACAACAAAGGCTCCCGAGGGAGCCTTTGTTGTTGGGGGGATGTGCAACGCAGGTCAGTCGCGTTCGCCACCCATGATGCCCAACAAAGCCAGCAGGCTCTGGAACACATTGAAGATGTCCATGTACAGGGCCAGTGTGGCGCTGATGTAGTTGGTCTCGCCGCCGTCGATGATCTGTTTAAGGTCATACAGCATGTAAGCGCTGAAGATGCCGATGGCCATGACCGAGATCACCATCATGCCCACGGTGGAGCCGACAAACACATTGATGATGCCGCCGATCATGATGGCCAAAGCTCCGACAAACAGCCACTTGGACATGCCCGACAGGTCACGTTTGATGGTGCTGGCCAGGCTGGCCATGACGAAGAACACGCCTGCTGTGCCCGCAAAGGCGGTCATCACCAGGTCGGCACCGTTCTTGAAGCCCAGCACCATGGCGATCATGCGAGAGAGCATCAGGCCCATGAAGAAGGTGAAGGCCAGCAACACGGGCACACCCGCTGCCGAATTTTTGGTTTTCTCGATGGCGAACATGAAGCCGAAGGCACCGGCCATGAAGACCACCAGGCCTACGCCGCCAGACAGCGAGCGGGTGATGCCGGTGCTCACGCCCAGCCAGGCGCCCAAAACGGTGGGCAGCAGGCTCAGGGCCAGCAGCCAATAGGTGTTGCGCAGCACGCGGTTGCGTGTGGCCAGATCGGTGCCGTGGCCCCAGTCTGTGGTGTTCAAAGTGCGAAGGTCGCTCATGGTTGTCTCTCCTGTTCAAACCCTGATTTCAGGGCCATTGCATTGTAGAGTGAGGCTGCCTGCCACCCCCAATG
This sequence comes from Limnohabitans sp. 2KL-1, assembly GCF_003063435.1. GTDB lineage: Bacteria > Pseudomonadota > Gammaproteobacteria > Burkholderiales > Burkholderiaceae_C > Limnohabitans_A. The sequence continues at coordinate 137,288 of NZ_NESL01000008.1, forward strand.
TCCGCGCTGTCATGGGGTTATCCGGGTGAATCAGTTTTGCGCAGGGGTGTGCAATGGCGCTGCCCGGCCCGTGTATCCTTGCTTTTTTTCAAACCAACTTTCAAAACACCATGAAAACCCAAGCCAGCCTCGAACTCTCCGATGTCAAAGCCATTGCCGCTGCGGCCGAAGCCGAAGCCCTCAAGAACAACTGGGCGGTGAGCATCGCCATCGTCGACGCAGGCGGCCATTTGCTGCACTTTGCGCGGCTCGATGGTGCAGCCCCCGTTTCTTCGCACATCGCGCCTGCCAAGGCCAACACAGCCGCTTTAGGTCGCCGCGAGACCAAGGGCTACGAAGACGTCATCAATGGCGGCCGGACCTCGTTCCTGTCGGCCCCCACCATCAAAGGCATGCTCGAAGGTGGCGTTCCGATCATGAAAGACGGCTTCTGCCTGGGCGCGGTGGGCGTGAGCGGTGTCAAGTCGAACGAAGACGCCCAGATTGCCAAAGCGGGTATCGCTGCCATCGGGCTTTGATGCTGGGGCGCAGAGGGGGCAACTCCTGCGAGGTGCAACCCTGCGCGATCTCGTCAGCGGATCATCATCCCCCCATCGGCCACGATGGTTTGCCCCGTGACGTACTGCCCGGCCGGGCTCGCCAAAAACACGGCGATGCCGCCGATGTCGTCGGGCTCGCCCATGCGGCGCAAGGGGGCCTGGCTGTTGTATTTGGCGCTCAGCACCGGGTCTTCGTGCAGGGCTTTCGCAAAGTCGGTCTTGATCAGGCCCGGGGCGATGCAGTTCACGCGGATGTTGTCCGGGCCCCATTCGACCGCCAGGTTGCGCGCCAGTTGCATGTCGGCGGCTTTGGACAGGTTGTAGGCCCCGATGACCGAAGAACCGTGCAGCCCGCCAATCGATGACACGATCACGATGGCCCCGTCTTTTTGGGCCTTCATGTCCGGATAGACCATGTTGCAAAGCCAGGCGTTGGACAGCACGTTGTTGCGCATGACCTTGTCAAACACTTCATCGCTCATGCCCGTGGCTGGCCCGTAGTAGGGGTTGGTGGCGGCGTTGCACACCAGAATGTCGATGCTGCCCCAGGCGGCGCGGGTTTGGTGGATCAGGTTTTCCAGCTGCTCTTTGCTGGAGATGCTGGCGGCCACCGCCATCGCCTCACCTCCTGCGGCCTGGATTTCCTTGACCACCACTTCGCAGGCGTCTTGCTTGCGGCTGGACACGACGACTTTGGCGCCTTGCTTGGCCAACTGCAGGGCAATCGAACGGCCAATGCCCCGGCTGGAGCCCGTGACGATGGCGACTTTGCCTTTGAGATTGAACAACGACATGAAACGGTCTCCTTGTTGAATGCCTGGCAGTCTGCCCGTGTGCGGTGCACGCGTCTGTCTTGCTGGCGTCATCTCCAACGCAGTGGCAGGAGCCTGCCCCGCTGGCGATGGCTCCATCGCTTGCAGGCAAGCGCCTAAAAAATGCCAAAGCCTGCGCCACAATGCGGGCCATGGAACAAATCGATACTGTCGTGATCGGGGCCGGGGTGGTGGGCCTGGCCGTGGGGCGTGAATTGGCGCTGACCGGGGGCGAGGTGATGGTGCTCGAGTCGGAAAACGCCATCGGCACCGGCACCAGCTCGCGCAACAGCGAGGTCATCCACGCGGGCATTTATTACCCGGCCGGCTCGCTCAAGGCGCGCCTGTGTGTGCAGGGTAAGGGCATGCTTTACGCCTATTGCGCCGAGCGCGGCGTGGCGCACCAGCGCCTGGGCAAGCTGATTGTGGCCACCCGCCCCGAGCAGGTGCAGGCGCTGGACGGCATCCTGGCCAAGGCTGCGGCCAACGGCGTGCACGACTTGCAAAAACTCAGCGCCGCCGAGGCGAAAGCGCTGGAACCTGCACTGGCCTGCGAAGCGGCCTTGCTTTCGCCCAGCACGGGCGTGGTGGACAGCCATGGCTTGATGCTCGCCTTGCAAGGCGACATGGAAAACGCAGGGGGGTTGCTGGCGCTGGTCTCGCCGGTGCAGCACATGGGCCTTCGGCACGGCACGGCCACGCACCCCATTCGCGTGACCACGCAAGACGGCACCGAGTTGGCTTGCAAAGTGCTGGTCAATGCGGCAGGCCTGAACGCCGTGGCGCTGGCGCGCGGCATGGACGGGCTGGCCCCCAACCTGCTGGCGCAAGCGTTTCCCCGGGCGTATTTCGCCAAAGGCAGCTACTTCACGCTGGCGGGCAAGGCCCCGTTTTCGCGCCTGATTTACCCGGTGCCCGAAGCGGCCGGGTTGGGCGTGCACCTGACGCTCGATTTGGGCGGTCAGGCCAAATTTGGCCCGGATGTGCAATGGGTGGATGACCCAGCCGATCTGCAGGTCGACCCCCGGCGAGGGGAGGCTTTTTATGCCGAGGTCCGCCGTTATTGGTCCGATTTGCCCGATGGCGCTTTGCAGCCGGGTTATGCCGGCATGCGTCCCAAGATCAGTGGCCCGCACGAGGCGGCTGCCGACTTCATGGTCCAGGGACCCGCTGACCACAGCGTGCCCGGGCTGGTCAACCTGCTGGGCATCGAGTCGCCGGGCCTCACCAGCTCGCTGGCGCTGGCGGCACATGTACGAAGTCTTTTGACTTGACGGTTTTATTATTTGCATCTACATTAATTAAATGGACATCCGATTGAACTGGGATGAGGCCAAGCGGCAAATCAATCTGGCCAAACATGGACTGGATTTTGTGCATTCGCTCGAAGTGCTGGATTCGCGCTTTCGGTGGGACATCTCTGTCATCCGAAACGGTGAACAGCGAATCCTGTCCATGTCCTATGCCATGGGTTTTCTGGCTGTTTTGACCGTCGTCCATACGCAGCGTGATAGCAGTTATCGGGTGATCAGTTTCCGGTGTGCCAGCACGGCAGAAAGAGAGGCGTACCTTGTCTGGATTGAAAATGAATGCAATGAGCCGTAAAGAAGTGATCAAGGCGTTGAAGGTCAGTGAGCGGCTTGCGCCTTATGTCTGGGATGGGCAGGACGAGGACGACCGTCCTGCCACTGCCAGCGAGTTGGCCCAGGGCCTTGTCATGGCCCGCAAGCGTGGGCGGCCTGCAGGCAGTGGCATCAAGGAGCAGGTGGCCATTCGACTGGACAAAGACATCCTGGAGGCGTTTCGTGCACAGGGCCAAGGCTGGCAAACGCGCATCAATCAGGCGTTGCGCTGTTATTTAGCGGAACACCCGGCTGGTTGAGCCATGCGTCAGGTTGGGGTTGTTATTTCACGGCCCCTCATAAGCCGTCAACCGGGGCCGCTCCTGGGCTGAAAACTGACGCATTTGCAGTTGTTGCAAGGCCGCTTGTTGCTGCGCTGCGCTGTCGCCGGATTGCAAAATTTGTTGCCGTGCCACCTGGTACTGGGCGATGCGGTTTTTCCAAGCAGCTTCTTCCCGGTCCAGCTCGGCCAGTCGGGCGGCTGCTTCGGGGTTGACGGTCTGGGCGCGCAGTCGGTAAATCTCGTCGTCGCTGGCACCTTGTTCGCGCAGTTGCTCCACCTTATGTTGCAACAACAGCACCTGCCTTGGGGCATCGAGCTCGGCTTTGACCTGCGCTGGCAAATTCGCTTGCAGAGCGCTCAGCGCTTCATCTGCTGCAAGGCGCTGGCTACTTCGGTGACCAGCGCCGGGCCTTTGTAAATCAGGCCGGTGTAAATCTGCACCACATCGGCCCCGGCTTCTATTTTGGAGATCGCGTCGTGTCCGCTCAGGATGCCACCCACGCCGATGATGGGGAAGTCCTTGCCCAAAGCGGCACGCAGCTGGCGGATCACGCGGTTGCTGCCTTCCAACACGGGGGCACCTGAGAGGCCGCCCATTTCTTCGGCATGCGCCAAGCCGCTCACGGCGTCGCGCGCCAGTGTGGTGTTGGTGGCGATCACGCCGTCCATGCCGTGTTTTTGCAAGGTGGCGGCGATCACGCCCACTTGGGTTTCGTCCAGATCGGGCGCGATTTTGAGGAACATGGGCACGCGACGGCCATGCTGTGCGGCCAGCTCTTCGCGTCGCGCCACCAGCGCACCCAACAGGCCGTCGAGCGCTTCGTCGCTTTGCAGGGCGCGCAGGTTCTTGGTGTTGGGGCTGGAGATGTTCACCGTCACGTAGTCAGCGTGTGGGTAGACGCCAGCCAGCGCGATCAAATAGTCGTCTGTGGCGTTCTCTATGGGCGTGGCGGCGTTTTTGCCGATGTTCAGGCCCAGCAGGCGTCCTTGCTGGCGGAATTTGGAGCGCTTGACGTTGGCGATGAAGGCGTCGAGTCCGTCGTTGTTGAAACCCAGACGGTTGATCAGCGCGTTGGCTTCGGGCAGGCGGAACATGCGGGGCTTGGGGTTGCCCGGCTGCGCTTTGGGCGTCACGGTGCCGACCTCGACAAAGCCAAAACCCATGGCCCCCAGGCCATCGATGCAGCGGGCGTTTTTGTCGAGCCCGGCGGCCAGGCCCACACGGTTGGGGAAATGCAGACCCGCCAGCGTGACCGGCTGCGCCACAAAGGGCTGGCGGTAAACGCGGTCCAGCGGGGTGTTTTGGGTGCGGGCCAGGCCGTCGATGGTCAGTTCGTGGGCCTCTTCGGGGTCCATCTTGAACAAAAACGGGCGAACCAGGGCGTAGGGGATCAGGGACATTGGATAATTCCGGTCTGCGAGAGCGTGGTGAATGCGTTGAAAACGGTTGCCCCGATTGTCGCAAACCCAGCACCGCGCTTTTTTCTCCTTCCAACTGACCCTTTTCATGACCCAAGACGAACTCAAAGCCCTGGTGGGCCAGGCCGCCCTGAAATACGTTGTTCCCGGCGAGATCGTCGGCGTGGGCACCGGCTCCACGGTGAACAAATTCATCGACGCGCTGGCCACCATGAAAGACCAGATCAAGGGCGCAGTGTCCAGCTCCGAAGCCTCCACAGTGCGGCTCAAGGCCTTGGGCATTCCGGTGTTTGACAGCAACGAGGTCGAGAGCCTGTCGGTCTACATCGATGGTGCCGACGAGATCGACCACCAGGGCCACATGGTCAAGGGCGGTGGCGCGGCATTGACCCGCGAAAAAATTGTGGCGGCTCAGTCCAAACAGTTTGTCTGCATTGCGGACGAGAGCAAATTGGTCGACGCCCTGGGCGCTTTCCCGCTGCCGGTCGAGGTCATCCCGATGGCTACGGCCCGCGTGATGCGCCAGTTTGCGGCCATGGGCGGCAGCGCCGTGGTGCGCCAAAAAGACGGCCAGCCGCTGGTGACCGACAACGGCCAACACATCGTTGACGTGAAGGGCTTGAAGATCACCGATCCGGTGGCGTTTGAGACCGAAGTCAGCCAATGGCCCGGCGTGGTGACGGTGGGCGTGTTTGCCCTGCAAAAAGCCCAGGTGTGCTTGTTGGGCACGTCTGAAGGCGTCAAAACATTGAATTTCTGACGCTGGGTTTTCGCGCCTCAAGCCCGGCGCAGCAGCAAGCGCAAGTCCGGTCCGATGCGGTCCACCGCATGAAAGCCCAGTTTGACCGCGCCGCCCAGCGCGGTCAGCGCGGGCAGGTTGGCCATGCCTTGCCCTGGGCCAAGCAGTTGGGGCGCGATGTATAGCAAAAATTCATCGACCAACCCCTCCCGGATGAAGGAGCCGTTGAGCTTGTGCCCGGCTTCCACATGCAGCTCGTTGATTTCGCGCCGAGCCAGGTCGCGCAGCATGGCCGCCAGATCGACCTTGCCGCCGGGGCCGGGGCAGTCGATCACTTGGGCCCCGCGTGCTGTCAGCGCTGCACGCTTGTCGGGGTGTTCTGACGTGGCTGTGTAAATCCAGATCTGCCGGGCTTGCTCGCCAAAGCCTTGGGTGTCAAGCAATTGGGCGTTCAGCGGCATGTCGAGGCGGCTGTCCACCACCACCAAGTGCGGCTGGCGCGGGGTGTCTACGCCGCGCACATTGAGCAGCGGGTCGTCTTCGAGCACGGTGCCGATGCCGGTCAGGATGGCGCAGGCACGGGCCCGCCAGGCGTGGCCGTCGGTGCGGGCTGGTTCACTGGTGATCCACTGGCTCTGGCCGTTTTGCAAGGCGGTTTGCCCGTCCAGCGAGGCGGCGATTTTCATGCGCACCCAGGGCAGGCCACGTTCCATGCGGCTGAAAAAGCCGATGTTCAGCTCACGCGCCTGCACGGCCAGCGGGTCGGTGGGGGCGAGGGTGTGCACCTGCGCACCCGCCGCTTGCAGCCGGGCCAGGCCCTGTCCGGCCACTTGGGGATTGGGGTCGGTCACGGCCGAGACCACCCGGCCGATGCCTGCGGCGACCAGCGCATCGCAGCATGGCCCGGTGCGCCCTTGGTGGGCGCAGGGCTCCAGCGTGACCCAGGCGGTGGCGCCTTGCACGCTGTGGCCGCGTGCGGCGGCATCGCGCAGCGCCATGATTTCGGCGTGTGCTTCGCCGGCCCGCTGGGTGTGGCCTTCGCCCAGCACGGTGCCGTCGGCGGCGGTGATCACGCAGCCCACCCGCGGGTTGGGCGAGGTCAGCCAGAGGGCTTGCGCTGCCAGATCGAGGGCGCGGGCCATTGGGGTGGCGGACGTGGGCAAAGAGCTTGTCAGTGGAGGAGAGGTCACAGGGTGAAGGTGCTGCATCAAATCATGGCAAGGATACGCCAAGCCAGGCGGGCACTTCGTCGCGGCTGCTGTGCAAAACCAACTGACCGGTGGGCGATGCCGTTTCTGGGTGGGGTGACAGCGTGGCTGATTTTTTCACAGCGCCCAGGCTTTGCCATTGAACGCGCACTTCGATGTCGGACAGTGCCACACCAGCACGGGCCTGCCACTGGCTTTGGATGGTGTAGCGTGTCCCTTGTAGGGTCATGACTTCTTGCATACCGCAGTCTGCACGACCTGATTGATGGCACTCCATCGCATGGGCCCCCAGCGACTGGGCCACGGTATGTTGGCGTGTGTCACTGGCGATTTGCAGGGTTTGCAACGTCAGTCGTGTGGCACCCGCCAGGCCAATGCCCAAAATGGCAGAGGCCACCAGCGCCTCGATCAGGGCCATGCCCTGCAAGGAAGTTTTGCGGGGTCGCTGCCCGGCGTGTCTTGGGTGCGGGTGGGTCATCGATTTGCCTCGCGCCAACTCCCGGAGACCCGTTGCACTTGGCTGGCGTCCATGCCTACAGGCCATGTGACTTGGTATGCCGGTTTGTCAAAAGTACGTGCGTGTATGTGGCTGCCGTTTTGCAAATCGGGCAAACCCGACTCCACCACCAGTTGCCCCTCAATTTGGCCGGCTCGCCAAGCGCGGGTTTTTTCATCCTGACATTGACTTTGTAACACCACAGTGCCTGAAATGCGTACGCCGCTGGCCAGACTGGGGCAGCGTTGTGAACAGGCTGCAGCCGAAAAAACCAGCAACACGGGCGCGTCGGGCTGACCCAGGCTTTGCGTCCAAGTGGCAGCGCTGTCGACCCAGTAAATGCTGCGTGGTGGCTGGCTTTGGGCGTGCAAGCCATTGCGCTCTTGCGCGTCCGACCAAGCTTTGATCTGCGCTGGGGTGATGTCGCCCAACACGTTTTTCCAGGCCTGATGGCTGCAATCTGTCCGGGGCATGGCCGTCATGGGGCCGGTCAATTCGCCGCCTCCAGGCAGATGCTCGGGCAAAAAAGCCAGACATTTGCTGCGCTCTGCAGCAGAAATCACGCCGTTGCCGTCCAAGTCTGCGAGCCAAAAGCTGTGCACAGTGTTGCCTGTCGGTACGCCAGTGCATGAAGCCCCCTTGGCGGAGCGTGGGCACACGGTGAGCGCTGCACCTGCAACAGGCGTCGCGCAGCCATGGAGTACCAAGGCGGCAGCACTGGCCCCGATGGGGGCCGCAGCGACGGTGGGTACAAACACGCTGGCCTGAACCAAGCCTTGGCTGTTTTGGCCTGGCAGATGGGCGCTGGCGTGCAGTTCGGTCACATGCGGGGAGGTCACGAGGTCGCGCACAGCCACCACCTGCATATTCACATGGGGCAAGCTCGGGTGTGCCGGTGGCCGCAGTTCACTGCATTGCCAGCGAGGTCCCCAATAACCCGCCGGACAGGCGATGGTGGCTGTCCGGTCCCAAACAGCGGGGTTGTCCGGGTTGAGCGTGAATTGCCGGGCCAGTTCAGCCCGACTCCATGCCAAAGCTGCTTCGGCCATCAGGCGGGCTTGCATCGCGCTGCTTTGGTGGTGGCTGGCCAAGCGGTCGACCAGCACGCTGCGCGTGCTGTAAAAACTGGCCAAAGCCGCCAGCATGACCAAGGTGATGGCGACCAGCAAGGTCACGGCACCGTCTTGGCCTGCTGTGACGGCCTTTTTCATGGCAGGACACCACAGGCGGCAGGCCAGGGTGTGGCGGGCACATCGTTGCGCAGCCACACAGTTTGAGACAAGCTCAGTCGTCTTGAGGCATCGCGTGGCCACTCGGCGCTCAGTTGCGCGCTGATCCAGCGGGCCACCCAGCGTCCACGTCGCTCACAGTGCAGTTTCCACTGCAAGTCGACCATTTTCAGGCTGCCCGCATCGGTCAAATCGGTCCACACCTCGGGTGCGCAGGCGGTGCGCACCTGCAGCTCTTTGTCTTTCAAGCGAAAACCCACGCACTCATTGTTGTCCAGCACAGCGTTTTGGTTTTTGTCGCGGCTGAAATCGATGCGCTGACCTCGAATTTGAATGTCCGCAGCCGTGGCACAAAATACATCCCGGCAATCGGGCGTTGTGCGTGTTGTCCAGGCTTGACCCACGGCCTGCGCCTGGCGAAGCTCTCGCGCCATGGTGTCCAGCGCCGAGCGCAGATCGTGGTGCAAGTGGCTGTCCTGCAATGCCCACCGGTGACCTTGCAAGTGCTGCGCCAGCATTTTGGCACCCGCAGCCAGAACCACCAGGCCGATGCCCATGCCCACGATCAGGCCCACCATGGTTTCGCCTTTTTGGGCCCCTGCAGGACCAAAGTGGATCCTGTGTGGTTGATTTGCCGGGTGCTTTCCCGCGCCCTTTTGAGCAAGGCGAATGTGGTGGGGCAACACATGCAACTTCATGCGAAATTCATTGCCGCCAGCAACGCCCCGTGTCCGTTGATAAATCCGCGCCACTGCTGAGCACGACACTGGCGGTGTGCAGGTGTTGCAGGCGCATGGGGTTGCAAATGGTGTCCCGGGCTTGCGCACCGAGGGGCGTCGCAGTCAGGGTGAAGCCGTCGGCCGATGCGTCGGCGATGGCGATGCGGTAATGCCCGGCAGGTGAATTTTCAGAGGCCCAGCCCAGGCTGTTCAGGTCGGATGCATAGCTTTCGTGGGTGCCGCGCCAGCGCACTTGATCCAGTTGCAATTGTTGCAAGGCGCTTTGTGCGTCAATGCGCCGGGCTTGACTTTGTTGCGTGTTGTAGGCGGGAAGGGCGATCGCCGTCAGCACAGCCATGAGGGCCAGGCTGATCAGCAATTCGCTCAATGTCCAACCCGCCGCCTCATGCACAGGCGTGGCTTGCAGGGTCCGGTTTGACTTGCACATGTCAGGCTCCTGACAAAATGTGATGGGACTTTGTATTGTGAATACTTAATAATCCGTTGTACAGCGTGAGCTGTTTCAATCAAGACGTCTGCTCTTGTGCAGGACATCATCGGAGGGAACATGCCAACAGCGTGCCAAGCACCTCGGCCAGCGCATCTGCAGCGCAGACAGCCTTGCAATTTGAATGGCTGGGTTCAAGGCTTCACACTGCTCGAAGCGCTGGTCGTGCTGGCCCTGCTGGGCACACTTTTGACATTGGCGGCCCCCAGCCTGACTGGCTTGCGTCAAAGTCATCAGATGCAAAGTCAGGGCGAGCAGTTGCTGGCCAGTTTGATGCTCGCTCGCTCGGAGGCTTTGCGCCGCCAACAGCGGGTGACCGTCTGCGTGCGTGGCGCAGGCGATGTTTGCGCAGGCGAGGGCAGTTGGGCTCAGGGCTGGTTGGTGTTTGTGGATGGCAATGACAACGCCATGCTGGATGCGACAGAAGTGGTTGTGCAGTCACATGCGGCTGTTCCATCGTTTTGGAAGTTTTACGGCAACAGCACGGTCAACCGTTATGTGTCGTACGGGCCGCTAGGCCGCAGCCAGACCATCACAGGGGCTTTTCAAGCCGGAACCTTGACCTTGTGCAGACCGGGCCAGTCGTCCGTTATGGAGGTGGTGGTCAACGCGGTGGGTAAACCACGGCTGCAAACGGTGGCTCTGAAAGCCGGTGAGGCGTGCTGAATACAAATGAACGGGCCTGACAAAGCCGCTTGATCAGGCCGCGACGGCCATTGACGCCGGACCAGTCAGCTGCCAACCTCGTCCACCAACGTCTTGAATGCATCGATGTCTTCAAAGTTGCGGTACACGCTGGCAAATCGCACGTAGGCCACTTTGTCGAGTTTTTTAAGCTCTCGCATCACAAGTTCGCCGATGCTGTGCGAGGCCACTTCGCGCAAGCCAAGATTGAGCAGGTTTTCTTCAATCCGCTCAATGGCGCTGTCCACCTGTTCGATGCTGACAGGGCGTTTGCGTAAGGCCAGGTTCATGCTACCGCGCAGTTTGTCCCGCTGGTATTCGATCCGTCTGCCGTCTTTTTTGACGATGGCCGGAAAGTTCACTTCCGGCTTTTCATAGGTGGTGAAGCGCTTTTCACACGCGCCACATTGACGGCGACGGCGGATGAAATCCCCGTCTTCGGCCAGCCGAGTCTCCACCACTTGGGTTTCGAGGTGACCGCAAAACGGGCATTTCATCGTGCTGTCCGATCAGCCGTAGACCGGGAAACGGCTGGTCAGGGCGTGCACTTTGGCGCGCACTGTGGCCAGATTGGCTTCGTCCAGCGGGTTGTCCAGCACGTCGGCGATCAGGTGGGCCGTGGCGCGGGCTTCTTCGTCCTTGAAGCCGCGGGTGGTCATGGCCGGGGTGCCGATGCGCACGCCACTGGTCACGAACGGCTTTTCAGGGTCGTTCGGGATGGCGTTTTTGTTGATCGTCATGTGGGCTGCGCCCAATGCGGCTTCGGCCACTTTGCCGGTGATGCCTTTGGCGCGCAAATCGACCAGCATGACGTGGCTTTGGGTGCCACCGCTCACGATGCGCAGGCCGCGCTCGGTCAAGGTTTGGGCGATGATTTGGGCGTTTTTGACCACTTGCGCTTGGTAAGCCTTGAATTCGGGCTGCAGAGCTTCCTTGAAGGCAATGGCCTTGGCTGCGATGACGTGCATCAGCGGGCCGCCTTGCAGGCCGGGGAAGATGGCGCTGTTGATGGCTTTTTCGTGCTCGGCCTTCATCAAGATGATGCCGCCGCGTGGGCCGCGCAGGCTCTTGTGCGTGGTCGAGGTCACCACGTCCGCGTGGGGCACGGGGTTGGGGTACACGCCAGCGGCAATCAAACCCGCGTAGTGGGCCATGTCCACCATGAAGATTGCGCCGACTTCTTTGGCCACTTTGGCAAAGCGGGCCCAGTCGATGTGCAGCGAGTAGGCCGAGGCACCGGCCACGATCAGCTTGGGCTTGTGCTCGCGGGCTTTGGCTTCCATCGCGTCGTAGTCGATGGCTTCATTCTTGTCCAGGCCATAAGAAACGACGTTGAACCATTTGCCCGACATGTTGAGCGGCATGCCGTGGGTCAGGTGACCGCCTTCGGCCAGGCTCATGCCCATGATGGTGTCGCCGGGTTTCAGGAAAGCCAAGAACACGGCTTCGTTGGCCGATGCGCCGCAATGGGGCTGCACGTTGGCGCAGTCAGCACCAAAAATCTGCTTGATGCGGTCAATGGCCAGCTGTTCGGCAATGTCCACAAACTCGCAGCCACCGTAGTAGCGCTTGCCGGGGTAGCCTTCGGCGTATTTGTTGGTCAGCTGCGAGCCTTGCGCGGCCATGACGGCGGGCGAGGCGTAGTTTTCGCTGGCGATCAGCTCGATGTGGTGTTCCTGACGCGCGTTTTCAGCCTGGATGGCGGCAAAAATTTCGGGGTCGGCTTGTTCAATCAGAATGTTGCGGTTGTACATGGCAGTCCTTTGGATGGAGGTGACCTTGACCAGAACTCAGGGTGAATGGACAAGGGCTGCCCAGGCGAACGGCTTAAAACCAAGCCGGGGATTTGAAAAAATTCTCGGTCGGCTGTGCGCTTCCCAGTGGTTCGGGGGCGGTGTTGGGCCGCCACGCTCCACGTCAGAGTGGTCTGTTTTGCTTTTGAAAACAGGCTCCTATCGCCAGTCGCGCACCCACTGAGTGTATCCCACGCCCGCTGCACCCGATGGCCCTGACATCACAACTGGGCTTGCTGAACCTTGGGCAAAGCCGTGGTGTTTTTGTTGGCTGAAGCGGTTTTTTGACCCGTGTTGATTTTGTCCAGCTGCTTTTGCTCTGCCAGCACCCGTTCAATGTATTGGCCTTCATTGCCTTGTCCGGAGGTGGATGCGTAAAGGCGCAAGGCCTCTTCGATCGTGGTGGACTTCTGGATCAGCGCTTGCAGCTGACGTGTACCAATTCTCAAATTGGTCAAAGGGTCGAACGCGGCCAAACGGCCACCGAAAGAGGTCAACGCCGTGTTGTGCGCTTCTGGCTCGATTTGCATCAAGCCCATCGCGCCTTGTGTACCGGAGGCAAAAGGGTTGAATTTTGATTCAATGGCCATCACTGCCAGGATCAGGGTCGGCGCGATCTGGCTGCGTTCGCCGATGCTCCAAGCCTCGGATACCAAAGCGCCCAAAGGTTCTGGTGACACACCGTATTTGCGGCTGAGCCAGTGCGTGATGGCCACCTGATTTCTGGGCAAGTCCTGCAGGGGCGTTGCCGTCGAGCGCGTGGCGGCGTTGTCCATGCTGGGCAAATCCAGTGCGACCACTTGACGCATTTCCAGCCAGTTCATCAGGGTTTCACTGGCATAAATCTGCAAAGCCGGACGGGCCGCAAATGTCAAGGTGATGGCCACCACGGCCAGGCCAATCAAGGCCAGGCTATGACGGGTGATTTCCACAAAGCCTTCACGAATGTCGCCAGCCAGTGTGGCAAGGGCCTGCCAAAAACGGATCCAAGTCAAATTCGCTGTCATAGCACTTCCTCTCATGCCAAGCGCGAGCAACGGACGGTGGTCGCTCGCAATCGGTGGGTTGGGGGGTACGCGACCTGCAACAAGTGGTCTGCACTTTTGCAGGTTGAGCCGGGTTCGGCAGCGGTATCGGGTTATCCCTGATAGGTTCAGGGTGGACGGATTTTAGGAAGTTTTCATAACCAGTCAAGTATATCGATGGTTTTTTTGTTGTAATATTTTGTATATAAAGGCGGGGTGTGTTCGAAAATTCACAGAGATTGCAGTGGATTGAAGGACGACGGCCTGTCCGGCTGAAATACCGGCGAAAATACCGGGTGTTGCCGTGTGTGTTGATTTGCTTTGCATCTTCAGCCCAACCGCGCTTGACGCCGCATTGGCATGTCCGTGTTTTAAAGTTTTACCGTGACTTCATCTTCATCCAAACCCCTTGATTTTGCCGCCCTTGACCCTTTGACGGCTGGGATTTTCAACGCCCCGACCTCCGGCGAGCGCAGCGCCCGTTTGCGTGAATGGTTGCTGACCGAGCCGTCGCCAGAACTCCTGGGAGAGGTTTACCGCGAGCTTTCCAGTCGCGACAAAGGGGTGGCCAAGTTGGTCAAAGAAAAGCTGGATGACATCAAACGCACCCATGGCCAAGAAGCCTTGGCTGCCGAGTGGGCACAAAAGGCAGAGCACATGCTGCAGGCATCCCGCTTGAACATTGCCGATGCGCTGGCATGGCAACGTGATGCGGCCAAGGCGGGAGCACCGTTGTCTCGCGAGCCTCTGGCCAGCTTGAAGCTGCGGTTGAACGAAGTCGTCAAAGGCGTGGAAGACTTGCAACACCAGGTGATGGTGCAGCGCGAGGCCGCGGTTTTGTTGGCGCAGCGGATTGAAGTGCTCTCGACCAAACCTTTGAGTGAGGCGCAAGGCGGGCAAACAGGTCTGCAGGCCGATGTGGCGCAATGGCAAAACCAGGCCCAGGCCTTGATGCAGAACCATGTTTGGCCTAGCGTCGATTTGAAATACCCCTCCCAGCTGGACACGGCCGGCAAGCAGCTGCAAGCCGTCTGGGATGGTTTTTCAGCTGCCGTGGCGATGGCCAGTCTGGCACAAACCGACGCTGCGGCAGCCTTGCCTCCGGTCCCTGTTTGGGCCGATGAAATCCGCCGTTTGCGCGGTGAAGTGACCAAAGACGCGGTCCCCGCACACGGCACAGTCAAGCCCGAAAAAGCCGACAAGCCGGTCAAGCCCAAAATGGACCCCGCTGAGCGCCAGGCCTTGCGCGATGCTGCGAATCTGGCCGTGACGCAAGTGCTCGAAGCCGTAGAAAAAGAAGTGACCGAAGGTCATGGCCAAGCCTCGGCGGGTGCTGCGGCTGCTTTGCGCAGTGTGCTCAAAACGCATGGCAAACACCTGGATACAGCCTTGGATGAGCGCGTGCATGTCGCTTTGACGTCAGCAGGCGAGCTGGAAGGCTGGCAGCGTTGGCGAGCCGATCAACTTCGCCATGACCTGGTTGCCCAAGCTGAAGCCCTGCTGGATGCCGAAAAAGCACCGACCGTGGGGGGGCGCAAGATGCAGGACAAGCTGCGCCAATTGCGTGAGAGCTGGAAGCAAACCGACCAAGGTGGCTTGCCCAACCATGCTTTGTGGAAGCGTTTTGATGCCGCTTGCAATGAGGCTTACAAGACGGTGCTGCTATGGCTGGAGCAGATCAAAAAAGAATCAGCCGATCACCGCGCTCAGCGCCTGGCTTTGCTCGAAGAAGTCAAAGCCTGGACTGCTGCGCAAGCGCAAAGCGAGGACTGGCGTGCGCAATTGCGCGCCCTGCATCAGTTTGCGGATCGGTGGCGCAACGCGGGCCATTTGAGTGAAAAAGCTTTTGGCGACATGCAAGCGCAATGGAAGGTGGTCTTCAAGGCCGCAGCCGCTCGCCTGGAAGCGGCACAAAAAGCCAGCATTGAGCGGCGTCAAGGCTTGATCCATGAAGCCCGTGAAGTGAGTGCTGCACCGGCCTTGCGGGTGGACGCCGTCAAAGCTTTGCAGCAGCGCTGGCAGCTTGAAGCCCAGCAGGTGCCGCTGGACCGCAAGACAGAGCAGAAATTGTGGGAAGTGTTCCGTGCGCCCTTGGACGAAGCATTCCAGCGCAAAGGCAGTGACCGACCACAGGCCGCGGGGCCGTTGAGTGCCCGCGACCGTGCCGTGATCGACGCCTCGAAAGCACTGGATGACGCCAATGCCAGCGGTGATGCGGCCAAAATCCGCACGGCCATGGCCGCATTGGACGCTGCCTTGCGCGGTCAGGCTCAGGAAGCACAGGCCGCTCAAGTGGCTGCGACTGCTGTGGCTGCCGATGCGAAGGCTGGCCCTGAGGCGGCCCCTGCACCGGAAGCTGCCGCTGCAGCCGAGGTTGAGGCTGCCGAAGGCGTTCAGGACAGCGTGACCGATGTGGATGGGTCGGCCCAGTCTGAAGCGCCCGTTGCCGAAACGGCCCCCGTGGCGGCCCCCAAACCGGCCAAGCCGGTGGTGGCGGTGCGCGGCGATGACCGCCCCGGCCAGAAAAAGACCGAAGCCCCGACAGGGCGCGATGGTCGCCGTGATGGCCGACCCGGTGAGCGCGGCGCGCGTCCGGGTGGTGACCGGGGACCGGGCCGCTTTGGCGAGCGTGGCAGTGAACGTGGTGGGGACCGTTTTGGTGACCGGGGCGGGCGTGGTGAAGGCCGTGATTTCCGGGAAGACCGGGGTCCGCGTTTGGGCGATGCCGCTTTCCGTGCCCAGCGCGAGGCCATGGAACGCGCCGAAATGTCGCTGCGCAAATTGGCCGCACAAGCCCATGGCGAAACCCTGACCCGATTGATGACCGCCTGGCAAGAGCGTCAGGCCGAGGCCCTGCCCACTGCACAGGAGCTGGGCAAAGCCATCAATGCTTCAACCCGTCAGGCCTGGGCACAAGCGGTCAGCACCGAAGCCAAAACGCCCGCCAGCACCGCTTTGCTGCGCTTGGAAATGGCCGCTGAAGTGCCGACCCCGGCCGACAACCTGAGCGAGCGTCGCGCCCTGCAATTGCAATTGCTGACCCAGCGCAACCAGCCCGGCCCCACGGAAACCTGGGGTCAGGATGTGGCCCAGGTCTTGTCAGGACCGCACGATGCCGGCACGGCACGTCGTCTGCAAAACGTGTTGAAGAACCTGTTGCGCGGCTGATCTCTGTCACCTGTTGCGCCCATGCAAAACGGCCGCTCTGTGAGCGGCCGTTTTGTTTGGGTGCGCCCAGCATGGGCGCACACCTGCGGGTGCAAGTCCCGCTGCGAGCTGGTCACAGTGAGCAAAGCGAAGCGCAACTGCGTGAGGGTGACCGAGCGTGGGAAGGAAGCGTGGAGCGTAAATCGTGAGCCGATGAACAAGAACCGCATAGAAGGCGTTGCCAAGCAGGGCGAGCAGGCCCATTACTGCAAAGCTCTTGTGACCAAGGCGAGGTGG
>NZ_NESL01000009.1 GCF_003063435.1 Limnohabitans sp. 2KL-1
ATGGCGTGCCAAGTTAGCTATCGGGGTTGTGGTCCCCAAAAAAGTTTCTCGGCATCTACCCTTGGCTCCTCCACCCTCAAGTTTCTTTCATCATTCGGGGCGTCGCTCTGGATTCATGACAGTTAGCACTCAGAACCGATATGATCAAAGGGTGGGGTCAACCCGTGTTGCGCAGCCCCGCCGCAATCCCGTTGATGCTGATGTGAATCCCGCTCTGCACGCGCTCGTCGGCCAGCCCTGCCCGGTAGCGTCGGATCAGCTCGACTGGCAGTTGGTGCAGGGGGGGCGATGCAGGGGAAGCGGTGACGGCAAGCACTCAACAGTTCAGACAACTGCTGTCAGGGCTCACAAAATTAGTTAGTTGACAGAATCGGGGACAACGGTCTCTTGGGCATTGGCTTTGGCAAAAGTCAGAATGATCTCTCGGATGATCTTGCGCTGCCCTATCGGGAGCTTTAGAAAAGCATCAAAAGTTTCGCGCTCCAGATAACTCACCCCATCATCCCATCGCTTCTTGCGCTCTTGAATGGTGTGATGCACGGTCTCACCAAAACGCAAAATTTCAGGCGGAATGTTCAACGCAGTGGCCAAAACCACCAATTTGTCCTGTTCGGGAATGGCCTCGCCCCTCAACCAGCGCGATGCAGCCTGAAAGCTGACAGATCGTCCCCAATAGTTGGTGTTGAAGACATTCAACAAAACACCCGGCCGCGGCTCCAAGCCCGCTGCCTGCATGGCATCACGTAATCGCTGACCAAATTCGAGCTTGTTGTCCATGGACGCACTTTGAATTTTGGTTGCAGTTTTTATGAACTTTTTGTTGTATGATTAGTTCACTTGTTGATTTAATTGATCATTCAACTGCTTCAACCATTGAAAGACTGTACGGTCCGTTACAGCAAGCGCGGTCTTCCAAATGAACACCCTGAAAAGGTGATCTGTAACACATCACATGTTCGGTGGGTGGTAAGCGTGCAACCTGAATCCAATCTAGACACAGATAAAGCCAGTATCAGCAGGGTGCAGGTCTTGTGATGCAGTTGATTGCGGTCAGGTAGTAAGTGAATTCCGAATAAATAAGATTTTTAATCAATTAATCAAATCAGACTTTAAAAATGAATTCATCAAAAGCCATCGATCATGATAATGACAATTATAAATATTCGTTCATTTGTTGTGTTGAAGCTGGAAGACTTTAATACCAAACTTGTTTGATGATCAGCACCTTCAGGAAAAATGCAGGTGAGAAATTGAAGAATTCTCCTTTATATGTTGTATCTGGTAGGAGTGGTTCGCGATTGTCAAATCAAACCATGGAATTTTTCGTGAAAAATAATGTGCAGTATGTTAAGGCACATAAAAATAATCCAAAACCTTGGTTTAATTATTCAAATAAAGTGGCAGCGGTTAGTTGGGCGCAGGCGAATTTAAAATCGGAATATATAGCTTGGCTGGATTCGGATATTTTGATTGCCGGTGATTTTATTGATGATCTATCAGGCGATTTTGATTTTGCGGGGCGCTGTGAGACACATGCGCCGGTCGTTGCATATGGAGATGAAAAGTATATTTCATATTGGAAAAGGATATGCGATCTAGCCCATTGTAGTTTTGATCAGATACCCTGGATGAACATTGAAAATATAGAGTCAAAATTAAAGCTGTATTTTAATTCTGGATTTTTCATTTGGAAGAGGTCATCTGTTTTTGCTGAAAAGTACAGGGAGGTTTTTGTTGATTTATTGAATTCAAGATATGCTACATCAGATGGTACTGCATGGTTTGCTGATCAGGTGATCATTTCACCGATAGTTATTGCTAATAGATTGAATTGGCGGCATATTTCACTGAGGAATCATCATATGGTATTTTCAGGACATATTGATGGTCAAGATCCTTCTCCTGACATGAGAAATTCCAATTTAATTCATTATTCAAAATATCTGACGGGGGATTATAAAAGTAGGATGATGGCGAGACTCAAAATTGAATTGCCTGAAATATATAATCATGTACTTCATTTTGAAATGAATTTCACTATATCTGATAGTTTATTTAATAAATTAAATCTAATTGCGATTTTAAGGAAATTTCGCCAAATGTTATTTATGAAAACTGCGCTGAAGGTTTGATTTTTAATTAATTAATTAATAAAACAAAATTTGATGAGCGTCGTAAATTTTTTATTTTGAAATTAAGATATGCAATCTATTCAGATTATAAATCACAGCCATCTTGATCCAAATTGGTACTGGCTTGAAAATCTCGCGAATCTACCACAATGTGAATGGCACCACTTTAGTTCATTGAGTCACCGAAATTTGGCCAAAATTCCGTTGGTAGGAACATACAGCACACGTTTACTGGCTGCACACAATGCAGTAAAGATTGCTGAAAAAATGTCCAATCCAATGATGGTTTCACATGGACCACGTCCAGGTTATTTTGCTGAACGATTCATTCAACGTAGAAAAAGCAACTCCATTCCTCACCTGATTTTTTCATTTAATTTCACATCACTTCCAAAAGATAGACAGCGCTTGGCGATGAGTCGAGCTTACAGCACAGTCTCTCGTTTCACTGTTTTTTCAAATATGGAAAAGCAGTTGTATGCCGATTATTTTGATATTGATCCAGCACGAATAGACATGTTGCACTGGGGGGTTCAACTTGCTGAGAAATCGAAGCTTCCTGCCTCAACGATCTCAGGCAGGTATGTTTGCGCCGTTGGAAGTCAGGGCCGAGACTATGCCGTTTTAGCTGAGGCCGCTGAACGTTTACCAACTGTGCCCTTTCATTGGGTCATTCACCCCGAAAATATCAAAGGACTCAGACTGCCTCCTAACGTGACACTGCATACCAGCGTTCCCTATTTTGTCGCCGCATCAATTGTGGCCCATGCGGACATTATGGTTTTACCTCTTGCGCACGGTAAGGTCCCGTGTGGCCATGTGACCGCAGTGATGGCTATGCAACTCGGATGCCCGATAGTTGCGACCGATTCTCTCGGCTTACACGACTATTTACAACATGGAAAAACAGCTAACTTGATCGAACCTGCAAATACTAAGGCTCTTGCCGATGGTATTTTGGAATTATGGGAAAATTCAACACTAGCATCAGAGTTAGGGCAACGTGCTCAAGTCTTTGCACAAAGATATTGCCTGGAAAAAAATACAATAGACTACTTTGAGTCTTTCATTCAAAAATCTTTCCAATGAGGTTGGTTGGAAAAAATAACGAAAGAAGAACGTTCGTTATTTTTTTATACTAATTTGATTGACTCAACCCTATGCGAAGTCGTTCGTCTTCTGATCATTTCAATAAAAAATTCAATCGAATCGTGATCATATGAAGATGAATGATCCGAATGATTAGCGCTTGTTTCACTTGAGCGATATGCCGCACGATCATGACCGTCAGACTGTCATGATTCCACTTCACCCCGTATTCCTCAATCCCGCCGCAATCCCGTTGATGCTGATGTGAATCCCGCGCTGCACGCGTTCGTCGGCCAGGCCTGCCCGGTAGCGGCGGATCAGCTCGACTTGCAGGTGGTGCAGCGGATCAATGTACGGGAAGCGGTGGCGGATCGAGCGGGCGAGAGCCGGGTTGCTTTCCAGGCGGTTTTTCTCACCCGTGATCTGGGCCAGCGCATCGGCAGTGCGGTGCCACTCGGCCTCGATCGCGGCAAAGATCTTTTTGCGCAGGCGGCTGTCGCTGACCAGCTCTGCGTAGCGCGAGGCCAGGGCCAGGTCGCTCTTGGCCAGCACCATGTCCATGTTGGACAGCAGGGTGCGGAAAAACGGCCATTGGCGGTACATTTTTTGCAGCAGGGCCAAGGCGGCTTTGCGCTCGGCCGCGTCGGGCTTGTCCAGGTAGGCTGCCACGGCCGAGCCAAAGCCCAGCCAGCCGGGCAGCGTCAGGCGGCACTGGCCCCAGCTGAAGCCCCAGGGAATGGCGCGCAGGTCTTCGATTTTTTCCAGCGCTTTGCGCGAGGCGGGGCGCGAGCCGATGTTCAGCTGGGCCAGTTCTTTGAGCGGCGTGGCACCAAAAAAGTAGTCGGTGAAGCCGGGGGTCTCGTACACGAGGGCGCGGTAGGCGTCCATGCTGGCTTCGGACAGTTCGGCTGCCGCGTCCAGAAAGGCCCGGCTGGCGGGCTTGGTGGGTTGCAGCAGCGTGGCTTCGAGCGTGGCGGCGACCAGGGTTTCCAGGTTGCGGCGGCCGATTTCGGGGTTGGCGAATTTGGCACCGATGACTTCGCCTTGTTCGGTCAGGCGGATTTGCCCGCGCACAGTGCCAGGTGGCTGGGCCAGGATGGCTTGGTAGCTCGGGCCACCGCCCCGGCCCACGGTGCCGCCCCGGCCGTGGAACATGCGCAAGGTGATGCCGTGGCTGCCTTGGAGTTTGTCAAACAGTTCCACCAAAGCGATTTCGGCGCGGTACAGCTCCCAGTTGCTGGTGAAGATGCCGCCGTCCTTGTTGCTGTCGGAGTAGCCCAGCATGATGTCTTGCTCGGCTCCCGAGCGCTGGATCAGCGCAGCCACACCGGGCAGGGCATAAAAGTCGCGCATGATGGGTGCGGCGTTGCGCAGGTCTTCGATGGTCTCGAACAGCGGCACCACGATCAGGTCGTTGTGGGCTTCGCCGTCCAGTGTGCCGCGCAGCAGTCCCACTTCCTTTTGCAACAGCAGCACTTCCAGCAAGTCGCTCACGGTTTCGGTGTGGCTGATGATGTAGTGGCGAATGGCTTGTCGGCCAAAGCTGGCCAGCATCCTGCGGGCGGTCTCGAAGATCGCCAGTTCCGACACCGCATGTTCGCTGTAGGCTGCGCCGGGCACGCGCAGAGGGCGCGCATCGTTGAGCAGGCCAATCAGCAGGGCTTGTTTGGCGTGTTCGTCGAGCTGGCTGTAGTTCTTTTCCACGCGGGCGGTGGTCAGCAGTTCGGCCACCACTTCTTCGTGCTTGTCCGAACTTTGGCGCAGGTCCACCGTGGCCAGGTGAAAGCCAAACACCTCGACGGCACGGATCAGCGGGTGCAGGCGCTGCGCGGCCACGGCTTCGGCGTGGTGGCTGCACAGCGAGGCTTCGATGATGCGCAGGTCGGCCAAAAATGCTTCGGCATGGGCATAGGGGTTTTGCGGGGCCACGGCGTGGCGGGCGGCTTCACCGCCCGTCAAATGGGTGAGTGTGGCGGCCAGGCGGGCGTAAATGCCCGTCAGCGCCCGGCGGTACGGCTCGTCCTGGCGGTGTTCGTTGGTGTCGGGCGATTGCGCGGCCAGGGCCTGCATGTCGGGGCCAAAGGGCACCAGCATGGCCGACAGCGACAGCTCGCTGCCCAGGTAATGCACTTCGGTCAGGTAGTGGCGCAGGGCCACGTCGCTTTGGCGGGTCAGGGCGTGTTCCAGCGTTTGCGCGGTCACATTGGGGTTGCCGTCGCGGTCGCCGCCAATCCACTGGCCCATGCGCAAGAAGCTGGCAATCGGCTGGCCGGGTAGAGCCTCTTCCAGCTCGGCATAGAGCTTGGGGATTTCGCGCAAAAAAGTGGCCTCGTAATAGCTCAGCGCGTTTTCGATCTCGTCGGCCACCGTGAGCTTGGTGAAGCGCAGCAGGCGGGTTTGCCACAGCTGCATCACGCGGGCGCGCATTTGTTGCTCGTTGGCGGCCAGCTCTTTGGGGCTCAATGCGTCCTTAGCGGCATTGACGGCGGCAGCGCGGGCCTTGATGGCGTCGCGCTCGGTCAGCAGGTGGGCGATGTCGCGCTCGGCGTCCAGAATGCTTTTGCGCTGCACTTCGGTCGGGTGGGCGGTGAGCACGGGCGATACGTAACTCGTGGCCAGCATGTCCGAGATGCTTTTGGGCGTGATGCCCGCCCAGCGCAGGCGCTGCAGCGCCACATCGATGCTGCCCTCTTGCGTGTGGCCAGCGCGCTCGTGGATGGCGCGGCGGCGGATGTGGTGGCGGTCTTCGGCCAGGTTGGCCAGATGCGAGAAATAGGTGAAGGCGCGGATCACGCTCACGGCGCGGTCGCCTGGCAGGCCTTTGAGCAGCTTTTTCAGGGCCTTGTCGGCCTCGTGGTCGGCGTCGCGCCGAAAGGCCACCGACAGCTTGCGGATTTGCTCAACCAGCTCGAAGGCTTCGGGGCCTTCCTGCACCCGGATCACATCGCCCAGAATGCGGCCCAGCAAGCGGATGTCTTCCACCAAAGGGCGTTCGCTGTCGCGCTTTGCGTTTCGAAGCGAGTTCTGCTGGGCCTTGGGGGAGGTGTTGGATGCTGGAGAGGCCTGTTTCATCGAAAGCTTTGCGCTGAAGGTGGGGGTGTTGTGTTGCGGGGTGTGTCAATCTCCCTTGACGTCATGCTAGCATCGCTTGGAGAGACAAAATTACCAATTGATTTCATTTTGATGGGATCAAAAATTTTCAGAAAGCCCGCCGTGACCGAGACCACCCAGCCCACCATCGTCATTGCCACCCGAGAAAGCCGTTTGGCTTTGTGGCAGGCCGAACACGTCAAGTCTTTGCTCGAAGCCCGTGGTTGTCAGGTCAGGCTGTTGGGCATGACCACCCAAGGCGACCAGATTCTGGACCGCAGCCTGTCCAAGGTGGGCGGCAAGGGTCTGTTTGTCAAAGAACTCGAAGTGGCGCTGCAGGAGGGCCATGCCGACATCGCGGTGCATTCGCTCAAGGATGTGCCCATGGACATGCCCGAGGGTTTTGAGCTGGCTTGCGTGATGGAGCGCGAAGACCCGCGTGATGCATGGGTGTCATCGCAATACGCCCGCCTGGAGGATTTGCCGCAGGGCGCGGTGGTGGGCACGTCGAGCCTGCGCCGCACGGTGTTGCTGCGCGCCTTGCGCCCCGATTTGAAGATCGAGCCCCTGCGCGGCAACCTGGACACCCGCCTGCGCAAACTCGACGAAGGCCAGTACGCGGGCATTGTGCTGGCGGCTGCGGGTCTCAAGCGCTTGGGCCTGTCCGAGCGGATTCGCCACATTTTTGAAACCGACCAGATGCTGCCGGCCGCAGGGCAGGGTGCTTTGGGCATCGAAATCCGCAGCGACCGGGCCGATTTGCGTGCCTTGTTGGCCCCGTTGGCCGATGCGCCGTCGTGGCGGCGTGTGGCGGCCGAACGCGCGGTGAGCCGTGCCATGGGCGGCAGCTGCTCCATGCCTTTGGCCGCGCACGCCACCATCGAGGGTGGTGTGCTCAAACTGCAAGCGGCTTGGGGCGACCCGGAAGGCGCGACCACTTTGGTCACCGCCGATGCGCAGGCCAGCACCGATGGCTTGCAGGCCGCAGAAGCACTGGGCCTGAGTGTGGCGCAGGCTTTGCGCGACGGCGGAGCGCATTGAGGCCTGGCGCTGACATGGCGCTGTCGACTTCCATTTCCTCTGCCGCAATCCCTTTGCGGGTGATCGTCACCCGTCCCGAGCGCGAGGCCCGGCCTTGGGCAGACGCCTTGCAGGCGAGGGGTGTGCCTTGCGAGACCTTGCCCTTGATCGAGATTGCCGCCTTGCCCGAGCCTTCGGCACTGAAGTCGGCCTGGCAGGCGGTGACTGGCCATTTGGCGGTGATGTTTGTCAGTGCCAATGCGGTGCGTTTTTTCATGGCGGCCCGGCCGGCGGGCATGCCGATTCAAAGCTGCCGCGCCTGGTCGACTGGCCCCGGCACCCGGGCCGCTTTGCTGGCGCAGGGCTGGCCAGAAGAACTGATCGACTCCCCCCCCGAGAGTGCCGAGCAGTTCGATTCGGAGGCCTTGTGGGCCTTGGTGGCGCAGCGGGTGCAGGTGGCGGTGGACGCTTGTCCGTCCAGGCTTTCGGTGCTGATTGTGCGTGGGGCCGATGCCCGGGGGCAGCTGGCCGGGCGCGATTGGCTGGCGCAGCAGCTGGAAAGCGCAGGCCTGCAGGTGCTGCAGACCGTGGCTTATGTGCGCCAGGCCCCCGTGCTGACGGCTGCACAGCAAGGCCGTGCACTCCAAGCCATGCGCGATGGCAGCTGGTGGTTGTTCAGCAGTTCCGAGGCGGCGCAGCACCTGCTGCAGGCTTGTCCGGACCTGGCTGTAGGGCAAGCACGGGCACTGGCCACGCACCCGCGCATTGCACAGCGGTTGCAGCAGTCAGGCTGGGGGCGGGTGGACTTGGTGCCGTCAGGCTTGGATGCCCAGGCCCTGTCGATAAAATCCACCGCATGACACTTTCTTCAGAAGCCGCTTCCGACGCTTTGCCAACGCCCCCTCCGGTCCTGGCCGGGCAGCCCGAGCCAAGGGCCCGGCTTGTTTTGTCTTTGGTGGCGGTGGTGGCCGTGATCGCCTTGGGGGTGTCTGTGTTGCTGTGGCAAAAGCTCTCGCGCATCCAGGAGCAACTGGCGCGACAAAGTGCCGACACCGGGCAACAGGCGTTGGAGGCCAAAACCTGGGCCAAGCAGTCGCAGGAACTTGTGCAAGACAGTGCAGCCCGGGTCACGCTCATGGAGGCGCGTTGGGCCGAGGTGGCGTTGCAGCGCACCCAGCTGGAAGAGCTGATGCAAAGCCTGTCGCGCTCACGCGATGAGAATTTGGTGGTGGACATCGAGTCGGCCTTGCGCATGGCTCAGCAGCAGGCGCAGCTCACGGGCAGTACCGAACCCATGGTGGCCGCGCTCAAATCGGCCCAGAAACGGGTCCAGCGGGCTGCCCAGCCTCGTTTGGCCCCGGTGTTGCGTGCCCTGGAGAAAGATCTGGAGCGACTGGGGGGCACTGAAGTGGTGGATTTGCCGGGTTTGCTGATCAAGTTGGACGAGGGCGTGGCCTTGGTCGACGGTCTGGCGCTGGCCAATGAGGATTTGCCTTCCCCAAGCAGGTCCCGCAGTCAAGCCCAAGCTGCCGCGAACCAGCCGGCACCCGCGTGGTGGGTGTCGGGCTTGACCCAGTTGGGCGATCAAATCAAGGGCTTGGTGCGCGTGAGCCGCATTGATTCGCCAGAAGCGGCTTTGTTGTCACCGGAACAGAGTTTTT
Source organism: Limnohabitans sp. 2KL-1 (assembly GCF_003063435.1). Classification (GTDB taxonomy): domain Bacteria; phylum Pseudomonadota; class Gammaproteobacteria; order Burkholderiales; family Burkholderiaceae_C; genus Limnohabitans_A. The sequence continues at coordinate 8,993 of NZ_NESL01000009.1, forward strand.
TTGTGCGTGAAAACCTCAAACTGAAACTGCTCAATGCGCGTCTGGGTTTGCTGGCACGCCAGAAAGATGCGGCCCGTGCCGATCTGAACTCAGCCGCCGTGATGGTGCGCCGCTATGCCGATGTCTCATCGCGCAAGACGGTGCAATTGCTGCAATTGCTGGAGCAAGCGGCAGGACAGATGCGGGCGGTGGAAATGCCCCGATTGGATGCGTCCCTGACAGCGCTTGGCACCGCTGCGGCAGGAAGGTAGGTACACCATGCGTGCAGCTTTGTGGCTGATCAGTTTGTTTGCTTTGGCGGTGGCAGGTGCCTGGATCGCGGGCAACAACCAAGGCACGGTCACCTTGTTTTTGTCCCCCCACCGGGTGGATGTTTCCCTGAACCTGGCCGTGCTGGTGTTGCTGGCGGTGGTGTTGTTGGTCGTGCTGGCTCAAAAGGCCTTGGAAGCCTTGCTGTCATTGCCCCAGCAGGCCAGGCGATGGCGCATTCAGCAAAAAGAAAGGGCCTCGCATGCGGCGCTGCTCGATTCGATGGCCTATTTCATGGCCGGACGGTTTTTGCGCGCGCGCAAATCGGCCGAGCAGGCACTGGAAAAAGAATCCCTTTTGAGCAACGCGGGCCTGGTACTGGACCATTCGACGTCGTTGCGCGCGTTGGCCCACGTCATGGCGGCCGAGGCCTGCCATGCGCTGCAGGACAAAGAGCGTCGTCAGCACCATCTGGCGCAGGCAGCGCTTCAGGCGCAGCGGGGGCAGGTGGTGGCCGAACGCCAAACCTTGACAGAAGGAATTCAGTTGCGCGCTGCGCGCTGGCTGATCGATGACCGCGATGCACAGGCCAGTCTGGTGCGTTTGAAAGCGCTGCCACCGGCTGTGGGCCGCCGGATGGCTGCCATGCGTTTGCAGCTCAAGGCGGCACGTTTGGCAGGTCAATCTGCCCAGGCGCTGGACACGGCTGTGATGCTGGCCAAGCACGGGGCTTTTTCGCCAACGGCAGCACACAGCCTGGTGGTTCGCCTGGTTCTGGCGTTGATTGCCGACACGCACGATGCCGAGGCCGTGCAAAAGATGTGGCTCAGGTTGTCTTCGGGCCAGCGCCTCATGCCCGAGGTTGCGGCTGAAGCGGCGCTGAGGCTTTTGTCGCTGGGCGGAGCACCTTGGATGGCCAGGCAGTGGCTCCAGCCTTTGTGGGAGCCAGCGCTGGCTTGTCTGCGCCAAGGCGATGTGTCTTTGCGTCTGGTCCAGGCTTTTGAGGCGAGCTGGGTGGATTTTCAGGCCGATGACGCGCGCGTGTGGCTGAGCCAGGTTGAAGGCGCGCAACAGGCCCAGCCCAGAGATCCCCATCTGCAGTACCTCGCGGGCATGCTGTGCTTGCGCCATCGGCTTTGGGGTAAGGCCCAGGGCTTGCTGGGGCAGTCGGTCAAAGGACTCAACGCCCCTGTTTTGCAGCGCAAGGCCTGGGTGGCATTGGCCGAAATGGCCGAGCAGCGCCAAGAGCCGCTCGAAGCGTCTGCGGCCTGGAAGCAGGCGGCTTTGATCAGCCTGTCTTGAGCGCCCCCTGAGCCATCCGAGCTATCTGAGCCATCCGAGCTATCGGATCTGACGGGCAGGGCGTAGACAGCCCTGACACGCAGCTGCTTAACAGCGGCTTGGGCCACTGCCCTGCAGAACCTTCGTGCGACAGGCTGGAATGGGCTGAAACAGGCATGAAAAAGCCGGGCGACAGGCCCGGCTTGTTTCAAGCAGCAGTCGCTTTGCCAAGCGCGCTGCTGTGGGGTTGGATCAGAACGGGACTTGGAGCTGGTTCAGATCTTTGCGTGTTTCCACCAAAACCAGCGGACCTTCACTCACCACCACGGCCGCAGGACGCTCACGCGGCACGCGCACAGGTTGGGGTTCTGCCGCTATCGCAGCCTGAACGGCAGCCACTTTGGCCTGGTCCGAATTCACCCAGACCAAACCCGATGTTTGGGCGATCTGCTGCAAACTGTCGATGGGAAGAGCGTAGCTCGTCACAACAGGCAATGCCGGGGTGTCGGTTTGAGGTGCCGATGTCGACACGGTTGCCGCAGCAGGCGTGGCCTTGACTTCTGGTGCAGCCACGGCAGCAGGACGGGCTGCTTCTGCCGGTGCGGGCTCCGAGCTGGTCTGTGCCTGTGCGGGGGCGCTGTCGAGGGCCGGTTCTGCCGGCGCTGCCATCACGGGTGCTGCCACCACGGACGCTGCCACCACGGGCACTGCAACAGGCGCTGCAACGCTGAGGGGGGCTGCCATGGGCGGCGTGACCTCGGCCGGACTGTTGGCCTCAGCGCTGACCGCTTGTTGAGCACGCTCAAAATATGAGCGCGGGGCCGGGCGATCCAGGTCAGCTGCGGGGGCCGCTGCCATGGGGGCTGCGTTCACATCGGTTGAGCCGGTTTCGTTGGCGGTGTCTTGACGAGATTCGCCAGCGCGCTCACGGCGCTCACGGCCGTAGCGGTCACGCGAACGGCGCTCACGGCGTTCGCCGTTGTTCTCGGGCGTCTGACCGTTGGCTTGACTGTCCAGGCCTTCTGATGAGGTGGGCTGCAATTGCAAAGCATTGCCGTCGTTGAGCGGGGCGTCGTCGCCTTGGCGGCGCTCGCCACCGCGGTCAGCACGTTCGCGGCGGCCTTCGCCACCCCGTTCACGGCGACCTTCCGACCGGGCCTCGGTGCGACCATCGCCGCGGGGCGTACGTTCACTGCGCACTTCAGAGCCTTCGCCGTTCAGTTCCAACGGTGCATCGGTGCGCGCATCTTGGCGCTGATCCGACCGAGGCTCGTTGCGGCTTTCACGACGGCCTTCGCGTGGCGGACGTTCGCCAGCAGGGCGCTCGGTACGCTCTGCGCGCTCGCCGCGTTCAGTCCGCTCGCCGCGAGCGGGGCGGGCTTCGCCCTCACGCAATTCGCTGCGGGCTTCGCGGTTTTCGCCACGGCGACCGCCTTCGCGAGGTGCGCGGACATCCGCTGTTGGATTTTCGCTGCGCTCTGTGCGGCGACCATCTCGGCCACCCCGGCGACCATCGCCACGGCCGCCTTCGCGACCTGATTCGCGGCGTTCGCCGTCACGGCGGCTGTCACGCGCTTTGCCATCCTTTTTGTCAGCAGGTTCGGTCACGGCTGGTGCCGCTGAACCACCGAACAGGTTTTTCAACCAGCCAAAGAAGCCGCCAGAAGCGGCCGCTGCAGGCGCAGCCACCGGAGCTGCTGCTGCGGCTTTGGCCACGGGCTTGGCCGCAGCCACGGCGGCTTCGGGCTTGGGGGGGGCCATCGGAGCCGGTGCGTCCGGCAACACACCCTTGATGACGGGTGTTTGCTTGTTGGTGGGCTCTTGCGAACGGCGCGTCACGGTGGTGGCGTCTTCGATTTCTTCGGCCATCTTGTAGCTGGCTTCGATGCGGTCCAGACGCGGGTCGTCGTGTTTCAAGCGCTCGAGCTTGTAGTGCGGGGTTTCCAGCGACTTGTTGGGCACCAACAGCACGTTGATGCGTTGCTGCAGTTCGATCTTGGCGATCTCGGAGCGCTTTTCGTTCAGCAGGAAAGACGCCACTTCCACCGGCACTTGGGCGTGCACAGCGGCGCTGTTGTCCTTCATGGACTCTTCTTGGATGATGCGCAGAATTTGCAGCGCCGAGCTTTCGGTGTCGCGGATGTGGCCTGCGCCGCCACAACGTGGGCAAGGAATCGAGGCACCTTCTGACAAGGCGGGTTTGAGGCGCTGGCGGCTCATCTCCAGCAGGCCGAACTTGCTGATCGAGCCGAACTGCACGCGGGCACGGTCCTGGCGCAGCGCGTCGCGCAGGCGGTTTTCCACTTCGCGGCGGTTTTTGGCCTCTTCCATGTCGATGAAGTCAATCACGATCAGGCCGCCCAGATCGCGCAAGCGCATCTGGCGGGCCACTTCGTCGGCGGCTTCCAGGTTGGTGCGGGTGGCGGTTTCTTCGATGTCGCCGCCTTTGATGGCGCGGGCCGAGTTCACGTCCACCGACACCAAGGCTTCGGTGTGGTCGATCACGATGGCGCCGCCAGACGGCAATTGCACGGTGCGGGCGTAGGCCGATTCGATCTGGTGCTCGATCTGGAAGCGGCTGAACAGCGGCGCGTCGTCGCGGTAGCGCTTCACGCGGTTCGCAAACTCGGGCATGACGTGGCTCATGAACTGCTGAGCTTGGTCATAAATGTCATCGGTGTCGATCAAGATGTCGCCGATGTCGTTGTTGAAGTAATCACGGATGGCGCGGATCACCAGGCTCGATTCCTGATAAATCAGGAAAGCGCCTTTGCCCTGCGTGGCGCCGTCAATGGCGGTCCACAGCTTGAGCAGGTAGTTCAGGTCCCACTGCAGCTCGGGCGCAGAGCGGCCGATGCCTGCGGTGCGCGCGATGATGGACATGCCCTTGGGGTATTCCAGCTGGTCCATGGCTTCTTTGAGCTCGGCCCGGTCATCGCCCTCGATGCGGCGGCTGACGCCACCGCCACGGGGGTTGTTGGGCATGAGCACCACATAACGGCCCGCCAGGCTGACGAAGGTGGTCAGGGCCGCGCCCTTGTTGCCACGCTCTTCTTTTTCGACCTGCACCAAAAGGGACTGGCCCTCCTTGATGACGTCCTGGATGCGGGCCTGGCTGACGGACACGCCTTCAGCAAAGTATTGGCGCGAGATTTCCTTGAAAGGCAAGAACCCATGGCGGTCTTCGCCGTAGTCCACAAAGCAGGCTTCGAGCGAAGGCTCGACGCGCGTCACGATGGCTTTGTAGATGTTGCCTTTGCGCTGTTCGCGCCCTTCGATTTCGATTTCGTAGTCGAGGAGTTTTTGTCCATCGACGATGGCCAGGCGGCGCTCTTCAGCTTGCGTGGCGTTGATCAGCATCCGTTTCATGATGCGTTCCTTCTCTTGTCAGCGTTGGCCCCAGTGCAGAAAAAGGTCTGCAGACTGGAGACTGTTTACACAACCGGCTTTGGCTTCCTGGGAAACTCAAAGCCCACGTTGCCGGAGCTGACGCCTGAAACGAAGGGAATTGCCGAAGGTGACCGACCACTCAGCTGCGCGTGAGCACAGGAATGGGGATCGTGGCGCGTGGATGGGGCGAGGCAAAAGGCGTGTCTAGATTCGTCCACTGCCGGGGGCTTCCCCCGGTGTCCAAGACAAACTGCCGGGCACAAGGCGTGACGGCGGAGCATGGCTTCGTGAGCCACTCCAACCACATCAGCAAAGTTCCGAACATCACAACCATCTCGCTTTGATCCGTCCAACAGCGCTTCAACGCTGCTGGACTTGGGGTATTCCGTATCTGGGTTTCTGGGCGTCGGCCCAACCTTCAGGCGTTTTGCCACTGTCGGCAGGGGCCTTCAGTCTGCAAAATCGAGCCGAGGGTGGCATCGACCATCTGGTTTGGCGCGGTGGTGGTGGACTAAACTCCTGTCTTCAGGAATTCATTTCCATTTGAATCAACCACTTACAGCCAATTGCCAGTGAATCACATTATAGGGTCCAAGTCCGCCACTGCGACGCCTGCCGTCAAATGGTTGTGGGTGGACGAAGAGTCGGCCGGTCAGCGATTGGACAACTTTTTGATGCGTCACCTCAAAGGGGTGCCCAAAACCCATGTTTACCGCATCATCCGCAGCGGTGAGGTGCGCATCAACAAGGGCCGTGCTTCGGCCGAAACGCGGGTGGAGACCGGCGATGAGGTGCGCCTGCCCCCGGTGCGGGTTTCCGACAAGGTGGCCGAAAAAGCCGCCCGGCCTGCGCCGGGGCGCGAATTTCCGGTGCTTTTGGAAGACGACAGCCTGATGGCCATCGACAAACCGGCCGGTGTGGCGGTGCATGGCGGCTCGGGCGTGAGTTTTGGCGTGATTGAGCAATTGCGCCAAGCCCGCCCGCAGGCCAAGTTGCTGGAATTGGTGCACCGGCTGGACCGCGATACCAGCGGGATTTTGCTGGTGGCCAAAAAGCGCAGCGCCTTGAAGCATCTGCAAGACCAGTTCCGCGAACGTGAAACCGGCAAGACTTATCTGGCGCTGGTCAAAGGCGACTGGCCTGCCAAACTCAAGGTGATTGACCAGCCGTTGCACAAATTTTTGTTGCCCGATGGTGAACGCCGCGTGCGGGTGACCACGCCGGAAGACCCGGACGGCATGCGCTCGATCACGCTGGTCAAGGTGTCCCAGCGTTTGCCGGGGGCGACCTTGCTGGAGGTGACCATCAAGACCGGGCGCACCCACCAGATTCGGGTGCACCTGGCCTCGCAAGGGCACCCGATTGCCGGAGACGACAAATATGGCGATTTCGACTGGAACCGCCAATTGCAAAAACCGGGTGCGAACCCGGGCCTCAAGCGCATGTTTTTGCATGCCTGGCGCTTGCAGTTCAACCACCCGGTGACGGCCGAGCGGGTGGCCCTGCAAGCCGATTTACCCCCCGAATTGAAAGCGTATGTAGACCATGCCCAACGCAAGACCCCGCCAGTTTGACCTGATCGCCTTCGATTGGGACGGCACGCTGTTCGACTCCACCGCCATCATCACCCGCTGCATCCAGCGTGCGGTGGTGGATGTGGGCGGGCAGGAGCCCACCCGCGAGGCTGCTTCTTATGTGATCGGCATGGCGCTCATGCCGGCGCTGGCCCATGCTGCGCCCGATGTGCCGGCCGACCGATACCCGGCGCTGGGTGAGCGTTACCGCCACCATTACATCCAGCATCAAAATGACATCAGCTTGTTTGATGGGGTGCTGGACTTGCTGGCCGATTTGAAATCGCGTCACCACTGGCTCACGGTGGCCACTGGCAAGAGCCGCCACGGGCTGAACGAGGCCTTGCAGGCGGTCGAGTTGCGCAGTGTGTTTGATGGCTCTCGCACCGCCGACGAGACCGCAGGCAAACCCCACCCGAGGATGCTCCACGAGTTGATGCGCGAGTTTGGTGTGGACCCCGAGCGCACCTTGATGATTGGCGACACCACGCACGACTTGCAGATGGCGCTGAACGCCGGTTGCGCCAGCGTAGGGGTGAGTTATGGCGCGCACGAGCCCGATGCCTTTCACGCCCTGAACCCACGCCATGTGGCGCACAGCGTGCGTGATTTGCACGACTGGCTGCTGCAAAACGCCTGAGCCGGAAGACACCATGGAGCCGATGATCCCTTTGTGCAACAGCGCCGATCTGGTCCAGGGTGGCCGGGCCGTGCCGTTTGACATCGTGTACGCCGGGCAGACCTGCCGGGCTTTTGCCATCCGGTACCAGGGGCAGGTGCATGCCTACCTGAACCGCTGCACACATGTGGCGATGGAAATGGATTACCAGCCGGACCGTTTTTTTGACGACACCGGGCGCTGGCTGATCTGCGCCACGCACGGCGCAAGCTACCAGCCCGACACCGGCGCTTGCGCGGGCGGGCCCTGCCGGGGCGGACTCGTGAAAATAGACTTGTCAGAGCGGGACGGTGTGGTTCACTGGCATACTGCCTACAACTTGAAACCTCTTGAATTTTGACCATGCAAGACCCCCAGGACCTCACGTCCGCCCCGGCCCCGACTGCCCCCCAAGAAACCACTGTTGCCGTTGAGGAAGCTTGGGCCCGGCAGACGTTGTCGCAATGGGCCTTCGCGCATCTGAACGAACAAAAAGCAGCCCGCCGCTGGAAAATGGGTTTGCGCTTGGCTTGGCTGGTGTTGGTGGCGATGGTGTTCTGGCAGGCATTCAGCTACAACTCGCCCGTCAGCCACCCCAGTTTGCCGCACACGGCCATGGTGTCCATCGTGGGTGAAATTGGTTCGGAGACCGAAGCCAGCGCCGAAAATGTCATGTCGGCTATGCGCCTGGCCCTGGAAGATCCGGGCTCGCAAGCCTTGGTTTTGCTGATCAACTCGCCTGGCGGCAGCCCGGTGCAGGCCGGGCTCATCAACGATGAAGTCGGCCGTTTGCGTGCTTTGCACAACAAACCCATTTATGCCGTGGTCGAGGAATCCTGCGCTTCGGCCGCTTATTACATTGCCGCTGCCGCTGATCAAATTTATGTGGACAAGGCCAGCATCGTCGGCAGCATTGGGGTGTTGATGGACGGTTTTGGGTTCACCGAATTGATGAACAAGCTGGGGGTGGAGCGTCGCCTGATGACGGCCGGGGCCAACAAGGGTTTTCTGGACCCGTTCAGCCCTCAAACCGAGCCTCAGCGCAAACACGCCCAGGCCATGCTGGACCAGATCCACACCCAATTCATCGAGGCGGTCAAAAAGGGGCGGGGCGATCGCCTGAAGGAAACGCCCGAGATGTTCAGTGGCTTGTTCTGGAGCGGTCAGCAAGCCGTGGACATGGGCCTGGCTGACAGCCTGGGCAGTCTGGACGGCGTGGCGCGTGACGTGGTCAAAGCCCCTGACGTCATCGATTACACCCAGCGTGAAAACGTGGCTGAGCGTCTGGTTAAGCGTTTTGGCGCCGCAGTGGGCGAGGGCACGGTACGCGCCTTGCGCACCAGCACCGGTTTGCGTTGAACGTCAAGGCCCGATGGCGTAAACCGCGGGCGTGTGACCATCAGGGCCTTTTAGGCCCTTTTTCCATTGCGCCACGGAGTGACTCTGGATGCTGGCCGAAGGCAGCGTCAGGCCACTGGCAATGGCCAGCCGGGTGTTGGCATTCAGGCTTTGCAGCAAGCTGCCGAGCATGGCGGCGTTGCGGTAGGGGGTTTCTATCCACAACTGGGTCTGACCGGTCTTGAGGGCCAGCGATTCCAGTTGTTTCAGGCGGGCGGCGCGTTCCCCTGCGTCTTGCGGCAGGTAGCCCACAAAGGCGAAGTTCTGGCCATTGAGCCCACTGGCAGCCAGGGCCAGCAGCAGGGACACAGGCCCCACCAGCGGCACCACGCTCAGGCCCAGATCGTGCGCTGCGCGCACCACCGAGCTGCCGGGGTCGGCCACGGCGGGCATGCCCGCTTCGCTGATCAGCCCGATGTCTTGGCCTTGCAAGGCGGCGGCTAGCAGCGGCTTGCCGTCAAACCCCGATTGGTGATCGCCTTTTTTGTGCACATGGCGAGGCAGCTCGGTGATCTGCTGTTCGGCCAGCGGTGCAATCAGCGGGTGGGTTTCACCCACGCGTTTGAGAAAAGCCCGGGTGCTTTTGGCGTTTTCGCACACCCAATGGCGCAGACCGGCGGCTGCGGCCAGTGTGGCTTCGGGCAAGACGTGGCTCAGGGGGGCTTGCTCCTTGCAGCCAAAGTCCAGTGGCGTGGGCACCAGCAACAGGCGGCCTGGGTGTTGTGGCGTGCTCATAGCAGTTTCACTCCGGCTTGGCGCAGCAGGCGTGCGGTGCGGATCAGCGGCAAGCCGACCAGCGCGGTCGGGTCGTCGTTGTCGATGGATTCGAGCAAGGCAATGCCCAGCCCTTCGCTTTTGGCGCTGCCTGCGCAGTCATAGGGTTTTTCGGCTTGCAGGTAGTTTTCAATCTCGTCGTCGCTCAGGTCGCGAAACACCACCTTCACTTCGGCCAGGTCCACCGCTTCAAAGCCGCTGGCCAAGCAGACCACGGCCAGGGCGGTCTGAAAAATCACGGTCTGACCACGCATCTGGCGCAGTTGCTGTACGGCGCGGGCGTGTTCGCCTGGTTTGCCCAAGGGTTGTCCGCCCAGATCGGCCACCTGGTCGGAGCCGATCACCACCGCATCGGGGTGTTTGGCGGCCACGGCTTTGGCCTTGGCCAGCGCCAGGCGCAGCGCCAGATCGCGGGGGGATTCGCCGGGCGCGGGCGTTTCTTCCACATCCGGGGCGCTCACGCTGAAGGGCAGGCGCAGGCGTTCCAGCAGTTCACGGCGGTAACGGGAGGTGGAGCCCAGCACCACAGGGCGGGCAAAAGTCTCAGAAGGGAAAATGCTCATGGGGGTGATTCTCTTACACTGCGGGGATGGAAAAAAAGTTTGATTCTCAACACTTGGATGTGGTGGCATTTGCCCGGGACGGGGCCGTTCTGGAGGGGCAAGATGCTTTGCAGGCCATGCCTCGCCTGCTCGAAGAGCAAGTCACGGGCAGTTTGCAGCCGGGCCCGGTGATCTGGCGTCTGTCCGGACGCCTGCTGCCGCAATCGGGCGGTGCCGACCAAATCTGGCTGGATTTGCAGGCCTCAGTGGCCTTGCCCATGCAGTGCCAGCGGTGCCTCACGCCAGTGCTGGAGACCGTTGAGGCCGAGCGGTCCTTCCGTTTTGTGGCCGACGAGGCCACGGCGGCGGCTCTGGACGATGAGGCAGAAGAAGACATTTTGGTGGTCAGCCGGGATTTCGATGCGCTGGCGCTGATTGAAGACGAGCTGATTTTGTCTTTGCCTCTGGTGCCTTTGCATGAGGTGTGCCCTGAAAAGCTGCCCATGTCGGCTGTCGACCCGGAGTTTGAAGTTGCAGCAGAGCGTCCCAATCCTTTTGGCATTCTGGCGGGCCTGAAAACGGGTAAACCTTCATAAGCGGTCAAAAGTGTGTGCCCATAGGGCTCAGCTTAGGCTATAATCAATGGCTTCGCCCAGTTCTGCCGGGTGACATTTCCATTAACCAGAAGCTGCGTTTTTATTTGCGCGGCCTCCCAGCTTCCAAGGAGCCATCATGGCTGTTCAGCAAAACAAAAAGTCGCCTTCCAAGCGCGGTATGCACCGTTCGCACAATGCCCTGAACGTGCCGGGCATCGCTGTCGAGCCCACCACTGGCGAAACGCACCTGCGTCACCACATCAGCCCCAACGGTTTCTACCGTGGCCGTCAGGTGTTGAAAAACAAATCCGAAGCCTGACCGGCGTCAGCCCTCAAGCCCGCAGAGGCCCGGCGCTACTTTTAAAGTAGCATCGGGCTTTTGTTTTTGTGGCTTTGATTCTTACACTCCGGTTTTGTGCCCAAGGATTTCATGACTTCGCCCACCCCGATCACGCTGGCTGTCGATTGCATGGGCGGCGACCACGGTCCCAGCGTCACGCTGGCGGCTTGCCGCCGTTTTTTATCGACCCACCCCGATGCCCGTTTGCTGCTGGTCGGTCGGCCTGAGGCTTTGTCCGGGTTTTCCGATCCTCGCGCCCAAGTGGTGGGGGCTACAGAAGTGGTTGAGATGGATGACCCGCTTGAATTGGCGCTGCGCAAGAAAAAAGACTCGTCCATGCGCGTGGCCATTGAGCAGGTGCGCGATGGCAAAGCCGCTGCGGCCGTCTCGGCGGGCAACACGGGTGCGTTGATGGCGATTGCCCGCTATGTGCTCAAGACCATGGATGGCATTGACCGCCCGGCCATTGCGGGCCAGATGCCCAACTTCAAAGGTGGCGGCACCACCATGCTCGATCTGGGGGCCAATGTGGATTGCACGCCGGAGCATTTGCTGCAGTTTGCGGTCATGGGCTCGGCGCTGGTGTCGGTGCTGCAAAACAAACCCAACCCCACGGTGGGTCTGCTCAACATCGGTGAAGAAGCCATCAAAGGCAACGAAATCATCAAAAAAACGGGTGAATTGTTGCGATCTGCGGCCAGTTCGGGTGATTTGAACTTCCATGGCAACGTGGAAGGTAATGACATTTTCAAGGGCACGGTCGACATCGTGGTTTGCGATGGTTTTGTCGGCAATGTGGCGTTGAAGGCCAGCGAAGGCCTGGCAACCATGATTGGCGGCTTCCTGAAAACAGAGTTTTCTCGCAACATCTTCACGAAAATTGCGGCACTTTTGGCTTATCCGGTGCTATCTGCATTCAAAAATCGTGTGGACCACCGCCGTTACAACGGTGCCGCTTTGCTGGGCTTGCGCGGTCTGGTGTTCAAGAGCCATGGCTCCGCCGATGAGATCGCTTTCGAGACGGCCTTGAACCGGGCTTATGATGCAGGCCGAAACCAATTGCTGGACCGCGTTCGTGAACGCATCGCGCATGCCGCGCCCTTGTTGATGGGTGCGCAGGCCGAGCGGGCAGAACCAGCGGTCACACCCGTATGAGAATTTATTCACGCATCATTGGCACAGGCAGTTACCTGCCGGAAAAACGCCTGACCAACGCCGACTTGGCCGCCGAACTGGCGCAGCAGGGCGTTGAAACCTCCGACGACTGGATCGTGGAGCGTACGGGCATCCGTGCCCGCCACTTTGCTGCCGACAACCAGGGTTGCAGCGATCTGGCCACCGAAGCCGCGCGCAAAGCATTGGATGCTGCCGGTTTGGCTGCGAGCGACATCGACCTGATCATTGTGGGCACGTCGACACCCGATATGGTGTTCCCGTCGGTGGCGACCATGGTCCAGCACAAGCTGGGCACTGCGGGTTGCCCAGCGTTTGACGTGCAAGCCGTGTGCAGCGGTTTCATTTATGCCTTGACGATTGCCGACGCCATGATCCAGACGGGATCGGCCAAGCGCGCACTGGTCATTGGTGCTGAGATTTTTAGCCGCATCCTCGACTTCAAGGACCGCACCACTTGCGTGCTGTTTGGTGATGGCGCTGGTGCGGTCGTGCTCGAAGCGTCGGACCAGCCAGGTATTTTGGCTACCGATTTGCATGCCGATGGCAAATACAAAGACATCCTGTGCGTGCCCGGGCACGTCAACCGGGGTGGCATTCTGGGCGACCCGGTGCTCAAGATGGACGGCCAAGCTGTCTTCAAGCTCGCCGTGGGCGTGCTCGAAGAAACTGCCCGAGCCAGTCTGGCCAAGGCGAACTTGACCGATGCCGACATTGACTGGCTGATCCCGCACCAGGCCAACATTCGCATCATGCAAAGCACGGCCAAAAAGCTCAAGATGAGCCCCGACAAGGTGGTGGTGACGGTGGACCAGCACGGCAACACCTCGGCGGCCTCGATCCCGCTGGCGCTGGACACCGCCGTGCGCGACGGGCGCATCCAGCGAGGCCAGACCCTCATGCTCGAAGGCGTGGGCGGCGGCTTCACCTGGGGCTCGGTGCTCTTGCGGTATTGATGCGCTGTTGATTTGACAGGCCCGGGTCAGCGATGCGCGGCACGCTGCCCCCATTTTTCTCTGATAAAAAATTTTGCACATGACCTCATTTGCTTTTGTTTTTCCCGGTCAGGGCTCCCAGTCTGTGGGCATGCTCGACGCCTGGGGTGACCACCCCGTGGTGCTCGAAACCCTGAAAGAAGCCTCTGACGCGCTTGGCGAAGACGTGGCCAAACTGATCCACGAAGGCCCTAAAGAAGCGCTGGCCATGACGACCAACACCCAGCCGGTGATGCTGGTGTCGGCCGTGGCAGCCTACCGCGCCTGGCTGGCTGAGGGGGGTGCCAAGCCGTCCGTGGTGGCCGGTCACTCGCTGGGTGAATACAGTGCTTTGGTCGCTTCGGGTGTGTTGACGCTGACGCAAGCTGCGCCACTGGTCCGCCTGCGCGCCACCGCCATGCAAGAAGCCGTGCCTGTGGGCGTGGGCGCGATGGCCGCGATTTTGGGCCTGGCCTCTGACAAAGTCATTGAGGGATGCAAAGAAGCCCAGGCCACATTTGCCGCAGGCAGCGCCGAAGTGGTCGAAGCCGTGAATTTCAACGACGCGGCGCAGACCGTGATCGCGGGCAGCAAGGCGGCGGTCGACAAAGCCTGCGAAGTGCTCAAGGGGATGGGGGCCAAGCGTGCATTGCTGCTGCCCGTGTCGGCACCGTTCCATTCGAGCCTGATGAAGCCCGCCGCCGAAAAGCTGCGCGAGAAGCTGGCGACCCTGACTTTGGGTGTGCCGCAGATCCCGGTGCTCAACAACATCGACGTGGCCATCGAAACCGATGCCGACCGCATCCGCGATGCGTTGTACCGTCAGGCTTTTGGCCCGGTGCGCTGGGTCGAGTGCGTGCAGGCCATCAAGGCCCGCGGTGTGCCCACGGTGGTCGAGTGTGGCCCCGGCAAGGTGCTGGCCGGCATGACCAAGCGGATTGATGCGGAATTGAACGGCGTGGCGCTGTACGACCCCGCCACCTTGGCCGAAGTGAAAGGACTCCTCGCATGAGCGAAGCACAAAAACAAATTGCCCTGGTCACAGGGGCGTCCCGTGGCATCGGTGCCGCCATTGCCCTGCATCTGGCCAAAGCCGGTTATGTGGTCATTGGCACCGCCACGAGCGATGATGGCGCTGCCAAAATCAGCCAAGCCCTTTCGGCCTTCCCCGGCAGCCGGGGTGCCAACCTGAATGTCAACGATGCCGCCGCAGGTGAAGCCCTGATCGATGCCATCGTCAAAGAGCACGGCGGCCTGCAGGTGTTGGTCAACAACGCGGGCATCACCCGCGACACGCTGGCCATGCGCATGAAAGACGACGACTGGGACGCGGTGCTCGACACCAACCTCAAAGCGGTGTTCCGCATGAGCCGGGCAGTGATCCGCCCCATGATGAAACAGCGCTATGGCCGCATCATCAGCATCACCAGCGTGGTGGGTGCCTCCGGCAACCCCGGTCAGGCCAACTACGCCGCTGCCAAGGCCGGCGTGGCGGGCATGACCCGTGCGCTGGCCCGCGAACTGGGCAGCCGCAACATCACCGTCAACTGCGTGGCCCCTGGTTTCATCGAAACCGACATGACCGCCAGCCTGCCCGAAGAACAACAAAAAGCCTTGCTGGGCCAGATTCCTCTGGGTCATCTGGGCAAACCCGATGACATTGCGCATGCCGTGGCTTACCTGGCCGGAACGCACGCGGGCTATGTCACCGGACAAGAATTGCATGTCAATGGTGGCATGTTCATGGCCTGATTTTCGGAAACCCCTTCCGGACAGGTAAAATCTTCATTTTTCACAACCCTCAGAGGGACCCCATGAGCGATATCGAAGCACGTGTCAAAAAAATCATTGCTGAACAACTCGGCGTTGAAGAGTCACAAGTCACCAACGAAAAAGCCTTCGTGGCCGATCTGGGTGCCGACTCCCTGGACACGGTGGAACTGGTGATGGCACTCGAAGACGAGTTTGGCATCGAGATTCCTGACGAAGACGCAGAAAAAATCACCACGGTGCAAGCTGCGATCGACTACGCCCAAAGCAAGAAGGCCTGATCGACGATGACCCGGCGCCGCGTTGTTGTCACGGGTTTGGGATGTATCAGCCCCGTGGGCAACACGGTCGCTGATGCATGGTCCAACCTGATTGCCGGTCAGTCCGGCATTGGTCCGATCACTCGTTTTGATGCTTCAGCCATAGCCTGCCGGTTTGCGGGTGAAGTCAAAAACTTTGATCTCGAGTCCTATATCTCAGCCAAAGAGGCTCGGACGATGGACCGTTTTATTCACTTTGGCATCGCTGCCGCAGCCCAGGCCATCCAAGATGCCGGACTGCTGACAGGCGAAGCCTTGAGCGAAGACGAGGCCTGCCGCATGGGTGTGGTGATTGGTTCGGGCATTGGCGGCTTGCCGCTGATCGAAGACACGCACACCGAATACACCGCACGCGGTGCGCGTCGGATTTCCCCATTTTTCGTGCCGGCCTCGATCATCAACATGATCTCCGGTCATGTGTCGATGCGCAGTGGTTTCAAAGGCCCCAATCTGGCCGTTGTGACTGCTTGCACCACAGGTTTGCACAGCATTGGCGAAGCCGGTCGTCTGATCGAGTACGGTGATGCGGATGTGATGGTGGCCGGTGGCTCCGAAGCTTGCGTGTCACCGCTGGGTGTGGGTGGCTTTGCCGCCATGCGCGCTTTGTCGACCCGCAACGACGACCCCACAGCGGCATCCCGCCCCTGGGACAAAGACCGTGACGGTTTTGTGCTGGGCGAAGGCGCTGGTGTGATGGTGCTCGAAGAGTACGAACACGCCAAAGCCCGTGGCGCGAAGATTTACGCCGAGCTGGGTGGTTATGGCATGAGCGCCGACGCCGGTCACATGACCGCGCCCAGCATGGACGGCCCACGCCGCGCGATGGTCAATGCCATGCGCAATGCCGGTGTCAATGCCGACCAGATCGACTATTTGAACGCCCACGGCACCTCCACGCCGCTGGGAGACATCAACGAAACCAATGCCATCAAGGCGGCATTGGGTGATCACGCTTACAAAACCGTGGTCAGCTCGACCAAGTCGATGACCGGTCACCTTTTGGGTGGTGCGGGCGGCATTGAAAGCGTGTTCACTGTGTTGGCTTTGCACCATCAAAAAGTGCCGCCGACCATCAACTTGGCTAACCCTGATCCTGAGTGTGATCTGGACTACTGTGCCAACACGGCACGCGACATGAAAATCGATGTGGCCCTGAAAAACAACTTCGGTTTTGGCGGCACCAACGGCTCGCTGGTGTTCAAACGCATCTGACGCGAGACGTCTCCATGCACAACGCCCCACCTGTGGCTTTCCCGGTGGGGCGTTTTGTTTGGGGGCGTGCACTTTGGTGGGGCACTGCTGCGCTTGCTGCGCTGGGCTTGATCGGCTGGCAGGTTGGGGCTCAGGTCGCTGGTTTTCAGGTGTTGATGGCTTGGGGATTCTGGGCATTTTGTGTGATCACTGCAGGCTTGTGGGGGCAACGGCAGACGCTGGCAGGCGGTCGTTTGCTGTGGAGTGGCGAGTCCTGGTTTTGGCAGAGGGATGAAGACTCGGCGTTGGATGCCCAAGCTGTGTCAGTGTCGGTGGGCTTGGATGTTGGTGTCGGCCTTTTGTTGTGGGTTCAGCATCTGGATGAGCGGGGCCATGCGTGCGGACAACTTGCCTGCGCCTGGCTGCAAGCGCAGACGATGCCCTCAAAGTGGCACGGTTTTAGATGCGCTGTATATTCGCGCCCTGAGTCAAATCCGTTGACCCAGGGTGCCGCACAAGGACAACTTTGATGCGGCTTGAATTTGCGATTTCCGCCCACATTTGTACTTGGATTGCAATCCGGTTTTGACCGACACAAGGAGGTTTTGTGCTGAAGAACAAATGGACGAGGACGGCCACATCGGCTTTGATGATCAGTGGCCTGTTGGGAGGGCTGGCATGGTTGCCATCCAGCGTTGCGGTGGCTCAGCCTGCCAATTTGGTGGTGCGCGGACTTCCCGACTTCACCGATTTGGTGGAGCAAGTCGGGCCCTCGGTGGTGAACATTCGCACCCTTGAAAAAGCGCGACCCAGCACGCCAGGGGCTGGTGGGTCTGACGAGGAAATGCAAGAGTTATTTCGCCGCTTTTTCGGCGTGCCCATGCCCAGTGTGCCGCGTCAAGGTCCAAGGCAAAACCGGCCTCAGGAAGAAGCGCAACCCCGCGGGGTGGGTTCGGGTTTTATCCTCAGCGCAGATGGTTACATCATGACCAATGCCCATGTGGTGGAAGGTGCAGATGAAGTCATGGTGACGCTGACCGACAAACGCGAGTTCAAGGCACGCATTGTCGGTGCCGACAAACGCACGGATGTGGCGGTGGTGAAAATTCAGGCCACCGGCCTGCCTGCCGTGAAAGTGGGCGATGTCAGTCGTCTGCGCGTGGGCGAATGGGTCATGGCCATTGGCTCACCTTTTGGCCTGGAGAACACCGTGACTGCCGGTATCGTGAGCGCCAAGCAGCGCGATACCGGGGATTATTTGCCCTTCATCCAGACCGATGTGGCGATCAACCCCGGCAATTCGGGCGGGCCCCTGATCAACATGCGTGGCGAGGTGGTGGGCATCAACAGCCAGATTTATTCGCGCTCGGGTGGGTTCATGGGCATCTCGTTCGCCATTCCCATGGACGAAGCGATGCGGGTAAGCGAGCAACTGCGCTCCACTGGGCGGGTCAGCAGGGGGCGCATCGGGGTCCAGATTGCGCCTGTGACCAAAGAGGTGGCTGAATCAATTGGTTTAGGAAAGGTACAAGGAGTGCTGGTGCGTGGTGTGGAAGAGGGCTCGCCGGCCGAAAAGGCCGGCATTGAGGCCGGCGATATCATCACCCGATTCGACGGCAAGACCGTTGAAAAACCGGCCGATTTGCCACGTGCGGTGGGCAATACCAAACCTGGCAGCAAAGTGGCGCTGACCGTGTTCCGCCGTGGGGCGACCAAAGACATGACGGTGGTGGTGGCCGAAATCGAGCCAGAGAAAGTCGCCACCGCTGCGCCCGAGAAAAAGGCCCCTGCGGCCAAGATGGCCCATCTGGGCCTGAGTTTGAGTGACCTAACGGATGCGCAGAAGAAAGAGTCTCGTGTGCGTGCGGGTGTGCGTGTAGACGCTGCCGTGGATGCCGCAGCCCGGGCCGGAATCCGCGAGGGTGATCTGATTTTGGCGGTGGCCAACACCGAAGTCAGTTCGGTCCAGGTTTTCGAGTCACTGATGGCACGGATTGACAAGACCCGGCCTGTCAGCGTGCTGATCCGTCGTGGTGATGGTGCGCAGTACGTGCTGATTCGCCCCACGCCTTGATGTGCGTCAAGCCTTTCGACCCTGAAACCCTGATGGTTTTGGGGTTGTTGGGCTGAAACGTCATTTGTGGACGGCAAATCACGGGAGACTGAAAATATTTATCAAGTTTGCGACTGCTAACTTTTTAGGTGTCTCATACCGAATTTGGATAAAATCAGTCGTCTTGATCCGTGATTCATGGCGTAAAGCGCAGGTCGGGATTCACCATGCGGGATTTGCAGCAGGTGTCCACCGATGATCCACAGACAGCCCACAACTTGTTCATGCAGATGCATGGCGAGCTGTGGATAAGTTGTTGAAAACATTCATGTTGCATAGCAGCAACGACCTGACGAACCCGATTTTGGGGCTGTGCGAATGGGCCAATTTGCCTACAATGAAGTCCCAACTATCGCAGTTGCCATTGATTGTTGGTTCAGGGCGCGTCGCATCAGACGCGCCCTTTTTTCTTTTCCGGATCGTTGATCCACAAACACTTGCAGAACTTCCTTGATGAATCACATCAGAAATTTTTCGATCATTGCCCACATTGACCACGGCAAATCCACTTTGGCCGATCGCTTGATTCAACGCTGTGGCGGTCTGGAAGCCCGCGACATGGAAGCGCAGGTGCTGGACTCGATGGACATCGAGAAAGAGCGCGGCATCACCATCAAGGCGCAAACCGCTGCGCTGCACTACAAGGCCAAAGATGGCCAGATTTACAACCTCAACCTGATCGACACGCCGGGCCATGTGGACTTCTCTTATGAAGTCTCGCGTTCGTTGTCTGCCTGTGAAGGGGCCTTGCTGGTGGTCGATGCCAGTCAAGGTGTTGAGGCGCAAACCGTGGCCAATTGCTACACCGCGCTCGACCTGGGTGTGGAGGTGGTCCCTGTGCTCAACAAAATGGATTTGCCCAACGCCGATCCAGACAATGCACGGGCCGAAGTGGAAGACGTGATTGGCATCGACGCGACCGATGCGATTCCTTGTTCCGCCAAAACAGGCATGGGCATCGAAGAAATCCTTGAAGCCGTGGTGGCCCGCATTCCGCCGCCCAAAGGCAACCCCGATGCGCCGCTGCGCGCCATGATCATCGACAGCTGGTTCGACAGTTATGTGGGCGTGGTCATGCTGGTGCGTGTGGTCGATGGTCAATTGCTCAAAAACGAGCGCATCCGCATGATGGCCAGCAACGCGGTGTACGAAGCGGGCAGCTTGGGCGTGTTCACCCCTGCCAACCAGCCACGTGAATCGCTCAAAGCGGGCGAGGTGGGTTACATCATCGCGGGCATCAAAGAGTTGCAGGCGGCCAAAGTGGGCGACACCGTCACTTTGGAAAAGAAGCTGCCCAACAACCTGGGCCCTGCTACCGAGGCCTTGCCTGGCTTCAAGGAAATCCAACCTCAGGTGTTTGCCGGTTTGTACCCGACCGAGGCCAACCAGTACGACGGTCTGCGCGACGCGCTGGAAAAACTCAAACTCAACGATGCTTCTTTGCATTACGAGCCCGAAGTCTCGCAAGCGCTGGGCTTTGGTTTCCGTTGTGGCTTTTTGGGTTTGTTGCACATGGAAATTGTGCAGGAGCGTCTGGAACGCGAGTTTGACCAGGACTTGATCACCACCGCGCCCAGCGTGGTGTACCAAGTGGTCCAGCCGGGTGGCGAAGTCGTGATGGTCGAAAACCCCTCCAAGATGCCCGACCAGGGCAAGCTGCAGGAAATCCGTGAGCCCATCGTCACGGTGCATTTGTACATGCCGCAAGACTATGTGGGCCCGGTCATGACGTTGGCCAACTTGAAGCGCGGTGTGCAGATGAACATGGCCTACCACGGTCGCCAGGTCATGCTGACCTATGAAATGCCGCTGGGCGAGATCGTGCTCGACTTCTTTGACAAACTCAAATCGGTCAGCCGGGGCTATGCCTCGATGGATTACGAATTCAAGGAGTTCCGCGCATCTGACGTGGTGAAGGTCGATATTTTGCTCAACGGCGAAAAGGTCGACGCGCTGTCCATCATCGTGCACCGCTCACAGTCGCAGTACCGAGGCCGGGCGGTGGTGGCCAAGATGCGCGAGATCATCTCTCGGCAGATGTTCGATGTGGCCATTCAGGCTGCCATTGGTGCCAACATCATTGCCCGTGAAAGCATCAAGGCCTTGCGCAAGAACGTGCTGGCCAAGTGCTACGGTGGCGATATTTCGCGCAAACGCAAGCTGCTTGAAAAGCAAAAAGCGGGTAAAAAGCGGATGAAACAGATTGGCTCGGTCGAGGTGCCCCAAGAGGCGTTTCTGGCCATTTTGCAGGTGGAAGATTGATGCAGTTTTTAACGTCTTTGGTGTTGGCCGCTTTCGTGGCTTACGCTGGCAGTTGGTACCTCGGATTCATTGAGGGCAACTTCGCGCTGCTCTTGCTTTTGGCCACGGTCGTCACTGGCATCTACTGGTTGGCCGAACGCTTTGTGTTCTTGCCCCAGCGCCAAAAAGCCGTGGCGCAGCTGGAGGCCGAAACGGTGCAGCGCCGGGCCGATCTGGCCAAGATGGGCATCGACAAGGTGGACACCGACATCGGTGAAGCCCGCGAAAAGTTGTTGATGCAACCGTGGTGGCTCGATTGGACAGCGGGCCTGTTCCCGGTCATCGTGGTGGTTTTCATCTTGCGATCGTTCCTCTTTGAGCCCTTCAAGATTCCGTCGGGTTCCATGATCCCGACCTTGCACATCGGCGATCTGATTTTGGTGAACAAATTCCACTACGGTATTCGTTTGCCGGTGGCCAACACGAAGTTGACCGAAGGCGCACCGGTGCAGCGTGGTGATGTGATGGTGTTCCGTTACCCACCCAAGCCCAGTGTGGATTACATCAAGCGTGTGGTGGGGGTGCCGGGCGACGAGGTGGCGTATCTGAACAAGAAGCTCACCATCAATGGCAAAGCGTTGCCCACCCAGGCCTTGCCCGACTTTTTCGACGAGTCGACCATGCGTTACTTCAAGCACCGCAGCGAGACGCTGGGTGCCAAGCCGCACCAGACCATCCAGGACGATGAGCGTCCGGCGTTTATCCCCGGTGCAGACCAGTTTCCCGGCCGCGAAAATTGCAACTACACCGTCGAAGGTGTGACCTGCAAGGTGCCTGCGGGCCACTACTTCATGATGGGCGATAACCGCGACAACTCGCTCGATTCGCGCTACTGGGGTTTCGTGCCCGATGCCAACATCGTCGGCAAGGCCTTTTTCGTGTGGATGAATTTTGGCAACCTCAAGCGCATTGGCGCTTTTGACTGAGGTGAGCGTGGCCACATCTCCTGCACTGTCTGAACTGCAAATCCGCCTGGGCTATGCCTTTCGCCGAGCGGCGCTGCTGCAGCAGGCCGTCACACACCGCAGCTTCAGCGCAGACCATAATGAGCGCCTGGAGTTTTTGGGTGACTCGGTGCTCAACTTGTCGGTGGCGCACTTGTTGTACGCCCAACTGGCCAGCTTGCCCGAAGGCGATTTGTCGCGGGTGCGGGCCAATCTGGTCAAGCAAGACACCTTGCACCAACTGGCCAAAACCCTCGACTTGTCTGCCGTGATGCGGCTGGGCGAGGGCGAAATGCGCTCCGGTGGGCAAGGTCGCCCCTCCATCCTGGCCGACGCGTTGGAAGCCATCATTGGTGCCGTGTATCTGGATGGTGGCTACAAGGATGCACAAGCCTTGGTCGAGCGCCTCTTTGCCCAGGTCGACATCAAACCCGACATGCAGGCCGTGGGCAAAGACCCCAAGACCGAGCTGCAAGAGTGGTTGCAAGGGCGCAAGCTCGCGCTGCCCAAATACACCGTGGTCGGTACCTCCGGCGCGGCGCACCGGCAGCAATTCGAGGTCTCGTGCGAAGTGACCGAATTGCGCCAAACCCAACAAGGCTCGGGCGCATCGCGTCGCGCGGCCGAACAAGCAGCGGCTGCCGCCATGCTGCTCACCTTGAAATCCGAAAGCGCCGCATGAGCACCGATAAAAAATCCACCCCATCCGCACCTGAACCCGAACGCATGCCGCAAGAACAAGCGATGCGCCGCCCCGTTCAAATCGCGGGTGTGACCATTCAACCACGCGACGCATCGGAAGATGCAGCCTTGCCCCCCGTCGCTGCTGCCCCCGCGCCTGTGCCGGTGAAAGGCCAGCGCTGCGGCCTGGTGGCCATTGTGGGCAAGCCCAACGTGGGCAAGTCGACTTTGCTCAACGCCTTGGTGGGCCAAAAGATCAGCATCACCTCGCGCAAAGCGCAAACCACGCGCCACCGCATCACCGGCATTCGCACGCAGGGCGCAGCGCAGTATGTGTTTGTCGACACGCCCGGTTTCCAGACCATCCACGGCACCGCGCTCAACAAGTCGCTCAACAAAACCGTGGTCGGCGCTGTGAGTGATGTGGACCTGGTGCTGTTTGTCGTCGAGGCGGGCAGCTTCACCACGGCAGACGCCAAGGTCTTGGCCCTGCTCAAACCCGGCATTCCGGTCTTGCTGGTGGCCAACAAGCTGGACAACGTGCACCGCCGTGGCGACATCGCACCCTGGCTGCAAAGCATGCAAGAGCGCCATGCCTTCACCGAGTTTGTGCCCATGTCGGCCAAGCAGCCCAAGGACATCGTGCGCTTGCTGGACATTTGCGAAAAATACCTGCCCGAGCAGCCCTGGTGGCATGCCGAAGACGAGTTGACCGACCGCAGCGAGAAGTTCCTGGCCAGCGAAATGGTGCGCGAAAAACTGTTCCGCCTGACCGGTGACGAGCTGCCTTACACCTCCACGGTCGTGATCGACAAGTTCGAAGAAGAAGCCGGTCGCACCGCCAAACGCATGCTGCGCATTGCGGCCACCATCGTGGTCGAGCGCGAAGGCCACAAGGCCATGGTGATCGGTGACAAGGGCGAAAAGCTCAAGCGCATCGGCACCGAAACCCGTGTCGAGCTGGAAAAGCTGCTGGACGCCAAGGTCTTCATCGAGCTGTGGGTCAAAGTGCGTTCGGGCTGGGCCGACGACGAAGCGCGTGTGCGCAGCTTCGGCTACGAGTAATTCCAGCGCCAATGGCCACCAAGCGGATCGCAGACGAGCCAGCCTATGTGCTGCACCGCTACGACTGGAGCGAGACCAGCCTGATCCTGGAGGTCTTCACCCGCCACCATGGTCGGGTGGCCCTGGTGGCCAAGGGGGCCAAGCGGCCCACATCGAGCTTCCGTCCGGTGCTCTTGCCTTTGCAGCCTTTGTCGCTGGCCTTCGGGGGTGACGGTGACATTCGCACCCTCAAATCGGCCGAATGGGTGGGCGGCCACGTCATGCCCACCGGCGAGGCGCTGCTGTCGGGCTATTACCTCAATGAATTGCTGATGCGCCTGACGGCGCGAGACGACCCCCATCCGCATTTGTTTGAGGTGTATGCCGCCGCCGTGCGCTTGCTCGCCAGCGGTGACCCCGATGCACTGCAATGGGCTTTGCGGGCGTTTGAGTTGCTGCTGCTCAAAGAAATGGGCTTGCTGCCCGCACTCAATCTGCAAACCCTGACCCTCAAACCCTTGGAGCCGGCAGGTTTTTACACCCTGGTACCCGAGGCCGGCCTGCAATGGGTGCCCGAAGACAGCCGCCACGCCTTGCGCGGTGCGCAATGGCTGGCGCTGCAAGCGGCACTCGACGCCCCCAGCCCGCTGGCCGCCTTGCTGCGTGAATGCGCCGACCTGCTTGTGCAACTGCAGCGCCCCTTGCGCTTGATGCTCAACTACCATTGCGGCGTGGGCGCTTTGCGCACCCGCCAAATGATGCTGGACTTGCAAACCTTATGAACACCTCCTTGACGACCACCCCCCAACGCGTGGCCCTGTCGGTCAACGTCAACAAAGTCGCGCTGCTGCGCAACTCGCGCCACCTGGGCATTCCCAGCGTGAGGCGTGCTGCCGAGCTGTGCCTGCAATCGGGTGCGCAGGGCATCACCATTCACCCCCGGCCTGACGAGCGGCACATTCGTGCCAGCGACGTGCCCGAGCTGCACGCCCTCATGCAGGCCTGGCCCGACCGCGAATTCAACATCGAAGGCAACCCCTTCCACAACCTGATGGACCATGTGCGCGCCGTGCGCCCGCACCAGGTGACCTTTGTGCCCGACAGCGAAGGCCAGTTCACCAGCGACCACGGTTGGAGTTTTCCGCAAGACGCCGAACGCCTGAAGCCCCTGATCGACGAGTGCAAGGCCCTGGGCGTGCGGGTCAGCCTGTTCATGGACCCGATCCCTGAGCAAATGGCCGCCGCCCGCGCTGTGGGTGCCGACCGGGTGGAGCTGTACACCGAGCCTTATGCCGCCACTTGGGGCACACCAGACAACGCCGCGCAGTTGCAGCGCTACGCCGATGCCGCCGTTGCCGCCACGCAAGTGGGCTTGGGCCTGAACGCAGGCCACGACCTCAACCGTGACAACCTGCCCGCCTTTGTGGCGGCGGTGAAGGGCTTGCAAGAAGTCTCGATTGGCCACGCCTTCATGGCCGATGCGCTGGAGATGGGCTACGCTGCGACCGTACAGGCTTATTTGCAAAAGTTGAGCGCTTTGGGTTGAGCGTTGAGCGTTTAGAGTTGAGCGATAACATCCAAAACTCGATAAACGCTCTGCTTTGCACGCCCAACGCCCAACGCCCAACGCCCAACGCCAAAATATGATTTACGGTATCGGCACCGACATCTGCGACATCCGCCGCGTTAAAGCCAGCCTGGCGCGGCACGGCGAGCGGTTTGCCGCCAAGGTGCTGAGCGACGCCGAAATGGCCATCTGGAAAGCCCGCAGTGCCCGCTGGCCTGAGCGAGGTGTGCGTTATCTCGCCACCCGTTTTTCGGCCAAAGAGGCTTTCAGCAAGGCCATTGGACTGGGCATGCGCATGCCCATGACCTGGCGGCTGTGCGAGATCGGCAAACTGCCCAGCGGCCAGCCGGTGGTTGTGCTGCATGGGGTGCTGAAAGAGTGGTTTGAGGCCAAAAATCTCAGAGCCCACATCACCGTGACCGACGAATCCGAATACGCCGCCAGCTTTTGCGTGGTCGAGACGGCACCCCCTGGACCTTTGCCGGTTTCTGTCAGCGCAGCCCCTTGATATAGGGTGGTTCACCCCGAACTGCCTCTTGAACTTGAAACACCCATGAGCATCCACGCCCCCCTGATCATCGACATTGCCGGCACCACATTGACCGACGTGGACCGCCGCCGTCTGGCGCACCCGCTCGTGGGCGGCATGATTTTGTTTGGTCGCAACTGGCAAAGCCGGGCACAGCTGACCGACTTGTGTGCCGAGATCAAAAGCATCCGCCCCGACCTCTTGGTCGCGGTGGACCACGAAGGCGGTCGTGTGCAGCGCTTTCGCACCGACGGCTTCACCCATTTGCCACCCATGCGCGCCCTGGGCGAGCTTTGGGGGCAAGACGACAAGGGGCAACCCGGCTCGGGCGTGCTCAAGGCTTGCGAAGCGGCCACGTCGGCGGGCTTTGTGCTGGCGAGTGAGCTGCGCGCCTGCGGCGTGGACTTCAGCTTCACGCCTGTATTGGATCTGGACCACGGTGAGAGCGGCGTCATCGGCGACCGCGCCTTTGCCCGCGACCCACGCGTGGTGAGCCTGCTGGCCCGCAGCCTGATGCAAGGCCTGCTGCAGGCGGGCATGGGCAACTGCGGCAAACATTTCCCCGGACATGGCGCCGTCAAGGCCGATTCGCATGTGGCATTGCCGGTGGACAAGCGCAGCCTCAAGACCATCCTGGCCGACGACGCGCAGCCTTACCGCTGGCTCACCAGCGTGCTCACCGCCGTGATGCCCGCCCATGTGATTTACAGCAAAGTGGACAGCCGTCCGGCGGGCTTTTCGCCGCGTTGGCTGCAAGACATCTTGCGGGGGCAGCTCGGCTTTCAGGGCGTGGTCTGCACCGACGACTTGTCGATGGCGGCTGCCCGCCAGCTGGATGGGCGCACGCTCAGCTACACCGAAGCCGTGATCACCGCGTTGCAAGCCGGGTGCGACCTCGCCTTGCTGTGCAACCGCTCCGCCGTGAATGTTGGTGCTGAGCTGGACGAGGTGCTCGACCAGCTGGCCGAAGCCCAGCTCAAGGGCCGTTGGTTGCCCCATGAGGCGAGCGAAGAGCGCCGCCTGAACTTGCTGCCCCGCTCGCCTGCACGTCCCTGGGATGAGCTGGTGCGCTCGTCTGACTACATGCAGGCACTTGACCGTCTGCCTTGACCTGAACAGGAACTTTGAATGAACTGGATTTTGCGCATTGTCATGGGCCTGCTCGGGCTCGCTTTTCTGGCGGGCTTGCTGGTGGCGCTGGGCCTGTACATGGTCTTTGCCACGATCCGCTGGCTGCTGACGGGGCGCAAGCCGCAGGTGGTGATGGTCTGGCAACAGTTCAGCGCGCTGCGCAAAGGCGCGCGTTGGGGTGGCCAGCGTGGCTTTGAAGCCGGATTTGAAGCGCAGCGCCAGGACGACATCGTCGATGTGGAAGTGCGCGAGGTGGTGGACGACGCGCCGCGCTTGCCCCCTCATCAACCGCGATGATCGCGTTTGACGCTGGGGCTGCTCATGGAGCTTTGACTTGAGCTGAAACGACAAACCCGGCCTGGAGCCGGGTTTGTTTTGGGGGCGTGAGGCTTGTTTATTCCTGCACGTGGCGCAGCGCAGGGAACAAGATCACATCACGGATGCTGGCGCTGTCGGTCAGCAGCATCATCAAACGGTCAATGCCGATGCCGCAGCCTCCCGCAGGGGGCATGCCGTATTCGAGGGCACGCACGAAGTCGTGGTCGTAGTACATGGCTTCGTCGTCGCCATCGTCCTTGGCGGCCACTTGCGCGTGGAAGCGTGCGGCTTGGTCTTCGGCGTCGTTCAGCTCACTGAAGCCGTTGCCGAATTCGCGGCCCGTGATGTAGAGCTCAAAACGCTCGGTCACTTCGGGACGTGTGTCGTTGGCGCGGGCCAGCGGGCTGATCTCGGTGGGGTGTTCCATGATGAAGGTCGGCTCCCAGAGCTTGTCTTCCACGGTTTCCTCGAAATAGAACACCTGCAGGCTGGCCAAGCTGCGGGTGGACAGCTTGTCCTTGGCTTCGCTCATGCCCAGCTTTTTCAGGGCGTTGACCAGCCATTCGGCGTTGTCCACGTTGTCACCCGCTTCGGTGTGCTTGACGATGGCTTCGCGGATGGTCATGCGGGCAAAGGGCTTGTTCAGGTCGACTGGCTTGCCGTTGTACGTGAGGTCCAAAGTGCCAGCGGCGATCATGGCGGCATCGCGGATCAATTCCTCGGTGAAGCCCATCAGGTCCTGGTAGTTCCAATAAGCCGCGTAGAACTCCATCATGGTGAACTCGGGGTTGTGACGGACCGAGATGCCTTCGTTGCGGAAGTTGCGGTTGATTTCGAACACGCGCTCAAAACCGCCCACCAGCAAGCGCTTGAGGTACAGCTCGGGCGCAATGCGCAAGAACATTTCTTGCTCGAGCGCGTTGTGGTGCGTCACAAACGGCTTGGCGTTGGCACCACCGGGGATGGGGTGCAGCATCGGCGTTTCGACTTCGAGGAAACCGTGTTTGACCATGAACTCGCGGATGCCGCTGACGGCCTTGCTGCGGGCCATGAAGCGCTTGCGGGCGGCTTCGTCGGTCATCAAGTCGACATAGCGCTGGCGGTATTTGACTTCCTGGTCAGCCACGCCGTGGAACTTGTCGGGCATGGGGCGCAGGCTCTTGGTGAGCATGCGAATGCTGGTGGCGTGGATCGACAACTCGCCCGTGCGGGTCTTGAACAAATGGCCTTCCACGCCCACGATGTCGCCCAGGTCCCAGTGTTTGAACAGGGCGTACAGGTCTTCACCCACGTCGTCGCGGGTGACATAGACCTGGATGCGGCCCGTGGCGTCTTGCAGCGTGGCAAAGCTGGCCTTGCCCATCACACGCTTGAGCATCATGCGACCAGCGACCTTGGCCATGGTTTTGGCCACGCCTTCGCCGTTCAGGGCCTCGGCGTCTTTGTCGCCATGTGCTTGGTGCAGGTTGGCCGCATGGTGCTCGGGCTTGAAGTCATTGGGAAAGGCCACTCCTTTGCCATCGGCCTGCGCCTGTCGCATGGCCTTGAGTTTTTCGCGGCGCTCGGCGATCAGTTGGTTTTCGTCTTGTGCAGGAGCGGCGGGAGTGGCGTGAGCGGCTTGGGCAGTCGTGTCAGACATGGCGAGGTGCAGTTGGGACCGTGGCGCGTGGACGCCACCCGATCCGGGGTTGTGGGGTGCGCGAAGGCGCAAAGCCTTCTATTTTAAGAGTTTGCGGACGGCTTCTGGCCGGGCTGTTGTTCCGTCGCTCCGGCTGGGGCCACCATGTCACCCACCAGCTCCAGCCGCATCAGGGGTTCTTGCAGTGCAAACAGCCGGTATTTCATCTGCAGCGGCAAGGGCAGCAGCTCACCCCAGCGGTTGGACAGCCAGCTGCAGTCCTGCAGCCGCCAGGCTTCGTTCCAGGGCGGCACCACGCTGGGCTGCTCGCTCAGCTGGGTCAGGGCCTTGTGCATTTGCACCGACAGGTGTTGCAGGTCTGGGGGCACCTGCACCGCGGGCTCGGGCGGCAGCAGCTCCACCCGACCAAGCCACAGGCCGTCGCTGCGCTGCTGCGTGGCCGCGATGCGAAACTTCTCCACCCCTCGGCACCAGACCATCACCAAGCCGGGCTGGGGCCGCTCGATGCGTTCGATCTGCACCCGCGTGCCCATGGCCTCGAACTGTTCGGCCGCTGCGCCGGGTCGGTGCACTTCTCGGCCTTGGGTGAGCGTGACCACCCCAAAGCCCGTGCCTTGGCGCTCGCATTCGCCAATCATTTGCAGGTAGCGCAGTTCAAACAACTGCAGGGGCAGCAAAGCCCCCGGAAACAGCACCGTACCCAGCGGGAACAGGGGCAATTCGGTCAGGGCTTGTGGGTGTGGGGTGTCGCGATCGGGCATCTGGGTATCATCGCACGAGCAGGAGAAAAAACGATGTGGTTCCAGATGGTCAGTATGGTGTTGGATGTGGTGGCGGGCTTGATGGCCGGCACTTGTTTGCTGCGGTTTTTGATGCAATGGCAGCGCATTTCCTTTCACCAGCCCTTGGGTCGCTTCGTGTTTGCCATGACCGATTGGCTCGTCTTGCCCTTGCGCAAGGTCATCCCCGCCTGGACGCAGTGGGATTTGTCGAGTTGGGTAGCCGCTTGGTTGATCAAGCTGCTGCAGTTTTTGCTGCTGTGGTTGCTGGCGGGCGGGCAGGGGGCTTTGGGCTTGTTGCCCTTGGTCAGTCTGGTGGGCTTGGCCCAGTTGGTGGTCTCGGCCCTGAGCGCCTTGGTGTTGGTCTTGGCCATCATGTCCTGGGTCAACCCAGGCTCACCCATGTACGCTCTGACAGCGCGTTTGTGCGACCCTTTCCTGCGCCCATTTCAGCGCGTGGTGCCTTTGATCGGTGGCATTGACTTGTCGCCTTGGGTCTTGTTGCTGCTGTTGCAGATTTTGGGGATGCTGTTGTCGGGGCTGCAGATGAGCTGGATGCACTGAGGCCCTTTCAGACACGCCCCATGAACAAAGCCCTCATCTGAGGGCTTTGTTCATGGGGGTTGCTGGCCTTGGCGAGTTTCAGCTCACCGCATCGGCTGGCTGGCGCTGGAGCATGGCCAGGGTGCTGGCGATGGTCTTGCGCAGTTCGCGGCGGTCGCAGATCAGGTCCACAGCGCCCTTGGTTTGCAGGAACTCGGCACGCTGGAAGCCTTCGGGCAGGGTCACGCGCACCGTGGTTTCGATCACGCGGGGACCGGCAAAGCCGATCAGGGCTTTGGGCTCGGCGATCACCAAGTCGCCCAAGAACGCAAAACCAGCCGACACACCGCCCATGGTCGGGTCGGTCAGCACGCTGATGTAGGGCAGGCCTTTTTTGGCCAAACGGGTCAGGGCCGCATTGGTTTTGGCCATTTGCATGAGCGAGAGCAGGCCTTCTTGCATGCGCGCACCGCCCGTGGCGGTGAAGCAGACGAAAGGCACTTTCTGGGCGATGGCGGTTTCCACGCCGCGCACAAAACGCTCGCCGACCACCGAACCCATGGAGCCGCCCATGAAGTCGAACTCAAAGCAGGCGGCCACCAGTTCGATGTTGTGCACCGCGCCGCCCATGACCACCAGCGCATCGGTTTCGCCGGTGTTGTCCATGGCTTCTTTCAGGCGCTCGGGGTATTTGCGGCTGTCCTTGAACTTCAGGGGGTCAACCGGCACCACTTCCTGGCCGATTTCATAACGGCCTTCGCCGTCCAGAAAGCTGTTCAGGCGTGCGCGTGCACCGATGCGCAGGTGGTGCGCGCAGCCGGGGCAGACGTTCTGGTTTTCTTCGAGATCGGTCTTGTAGAGCACGGTCTCGCAGCTGGGGCATTTGACCCACAGGCCTTCAGGCACCTGACGGCGATCGGCCGGGTCGGTGTGCTGGATTTTTGGGGGGAGCAGTTTTTCGAGCCAACTCATGAGGGTTTCTCCTTGTGCGGCGGATTATCGTTGAAACGGCAGATGGACCGTTTCAGCGCAGAAAGTGGCGGGCTAGCCTGCCTCGGGCGGGTGGGCCTGGGCCGTTCAGGCGTCGAGTGCCTGGCGGATGCCGCGCAGGAAATCACCTGCCACGGTGTCGATGCTGCCCGCCGGGGCGGCGTCGATCAGCTGGATCAAGCGTGAGCCGATCACCACCGCATCGGCCACGCGGCTGATGGCTTTGGCGGTCGCTGCGTCGCGGATGCCAAAGCCCACACCGACCGGCACGCTGACGTGCTGGCGAATGCGCGGCAGCATGGCTTCCACGGCATCGGTGTCGAGGGTGCCTGAGCCTGTGACGCCCTTGAGTGACACGTAATACACATAGCCGCTGGCCACTTGGGCCACTTGCTGCATGCGCTCGTCGGTGGAGGTGGGGGCCAGCAAAAAGATCAGGTCCATGCTGTGGGCACGCAGCTTGGCGGCAAATTCCACGCACTCTTCGGGCGGATAGTCCACGATCAGCACGCCGTCCACGCCCGCAGCCGAGGCGTCGCGGATGAAGCTGTCGCTGCCGTGTTTTTGGTCGTAGCGCTCCACCGGGTTGGCGTAACCCATCAGCACCACCGGGGTCGTGGTGTTGGTCTGGCGGAATTCGCGCACCATGGCCAGCACCTGCACGGTGCCAATGCCTAAAGCGAGCGCTTTGTCGCCCGCTTTCTGGATCACCGGGCCGTCGGCCGATGGGTCGGAAAACGGCACCCCCAGCTCAATGATGTCGGCCCCGGCAGCGGCCATGGCGTGCATCAGGGGCACGGTGGTTGTGGCCTGGGGGAAGCCTGCCGTCACATACGGGATCAGGGCTTTGCGGCCCTGTGCTTTCAGGGCGGAGAGGGTGGGGTCAATGCGGCTCATGATGGGTTTGGCGTTAAGCGTTGAGTGTTTGGCGTTGGCTGATGCTTGGCAAGGCGCATGACGCTTTACGCTGAACGCTGAACGAAGATACCCTTGACCGACTGGCCCTGGCAGCTGGGGCGGCAATAGAAATCGGCGTTTGACAAATCGGCCACGGTGCCGATGTCCTTGTCGCCTCGGCCCGACAGGTTGACCAGGATGGACTGGTCCGGGCGCATGGTTTTGGCCAGCTTCATGGCGTAGGCCACGGCGTGGCTCGATTCGAGGGCGGGAATGATGCCTTCGGTGCGGCACAGGTAGTGGAAGGCTTCGAGCGCTTCTTTGTCGGTGATGCCCACGTATTCAGCACGGCCGATGTCCTTCAAGAAGGCATGCTCGGGGCCGACGCCGGGGTAGTCCAGACCGGCGCTCACGCTGTGGGTTTCGGTGATCTGGCCGTTGTCGTCTTGCAGGATGTAAGTGCGGTTGCCGTGCAGCACGCCGGGGCTGCCCAGTTGCAGTGAGCACGAGTGCTTGCCCGAATCCATGCCTTCGCCTGCGGCTTCCACGCCGATCAGGCGGGTGTTTTCGTGGGCGATGTAGGGATAGAAGATGCCCATGGCGTTGCTGCCGCCACCCACACAGGCGATCACCGCATCAGGCTGTTCCTCGGCCATCTTCAGGCTCTTGAACATCTCGGGCATTTGCGTGAGGCACTCTTCGCCTATCACGCTTTGGAAGTCGCGCACCATCATGGGGTAGGGGTGGGGGCCCGCCACGGTGCCGATGATGTAGAAGGTGTTGTCCACATTGGCCACCCAGTCGCGCATGGCTTCGTTGAGCGCGTCTTTCAGGGTCTTGCTGCCCGACTCCACCGGCACCACGGTCGCGCCCAGCAGTTTCATGCGGTAGACGTTGGGGCTTTGGCGTTTGACGTCTTCGCTGCCCATGTAGACCACGCACTCCAGACCGTAGCGGGCGCAGATGGTGGCCGTGGCCACGCCGTGCTGGCCAGCGCCAGTCTCGGCGATGATGCGTGGTTTGCCCATGCGCTTGGCCAGCATGGCCTGTCCGATGGTGTTGTTGATCTTGTGGGCACCGGTGTGGTTCAGGTCTTCTCGCTTGAGGAAGATCTGCGCACCGCCCATTTCACGGCTCATGCGGGCCGCGTGGTAAATAGGCGAAGGACGCCCCACAAAGTGCGCCAGCTCGGACTTGAATTCGGCGATGAATTCAGGGTCGTTCTGGTATTTGGCGTAGGCGTCTTTGAGTTCGTTGATGGCATGCGTCAGCGTTTCGCTGACGAAGCTGCCGCCGTAAATGCCAAAGTGGCCCTTGACGTCGGGTTGTTGGTAGTCGTACATGGCGTGTCCTGTCGGAATTCAATCCGGGGAAAAATTCAAAGGGGGTCAGCATCGGCGGCACGCACGGCCGCTGCAAATTGCTGGATTTTTTGGGCATCTTTCAGGCCTTTGCCTTCTTCGATGCCGGAGCTGACGTCAATGGCCAGTGACAGGCCGCACGAGCGCAGCGCCCGAATGCCATCGCCCACGTTTGCAGGTGTGAGTCCACCAGACAAAACGAGGTGAGCATTGACGTTTGGTGGCAGGAGTGACCAATGGAATGTTTTTCCGCCGCCACCGTATCCGTCGACATGGGCGTCGAGCAAGAGGGCTTGGGCTTTGTGGTGTTGGGTCGCAAATTCTAGCAAGTCGAAGTCATGGACCTCGGACAGGGGGATTCGGGCGGCTTTGAGGTGCGGGCGACCCGTGAGTTGGGTCATGGCTGCACAAAAATCGGCCGATTCGTCGCCGTGAAACTGCAGCAAGGCGCCTGGCACTGCCGCACAAGCGGCCTGGATGCGCTCGGCTGTCTCGTTGACGAAGAGCAGCACGGGCGTCACAAAAGCGGGCAGCAGGCGGGCCAGCCCGGCCGCGCGGGCGATGCTCACGCTGCGTGGGCTGGGAGGGTAGAGCACAAAACCAATGGCGTCAGCCCCGGCGGCGCAGGCTGCCAGCACATCGGCTTCACGGGTGAAGCCGCACATTTTGATGCGCGTGCGTTGTTGCGGGGCGGGGCGGGGCGGCGTGTGGGTGGATGTGTTGCTGAGGCTCATGGCAACCAATCAAAGGCTGGGGTGGTGTCTGGCAGGCCCCATTCAGGGCTGTAGATGGGCCCGGCGAAGTACAAGCCGTCGGGCGAAAACGTGGGGGCGGCTGCATCGCGGCTTTTGGCATGCAGCACCTCGCGCATCCAGTCCGGCGACTGGTTGCCCTGGCCAATGGTGACCAGGCAGCCCATGATGTTGCGGATCATGTGGTGCAAAAAGGCGTTGCCTTCAAACTCAAACCGCCAGTAAGCGCCGTGCCGGGTGATGCGGATGTGCCGCAGTGTTTTGACGGGCGACAGCGCCTGGCAGCTGCTGGCCCGAAACGATGAAAAATCGTGCTCGCCCAACAGATGCTGGCTGGCTTCGCGCATGGGCGTCTGCGCCAGTGGGCGGTAGACCCAGCCCACGCGACCGGCTTCCAGGCTGGGGCGCACCAAAGAGTCGAGCACCACATAGATGTATCGCCTGCCCGTGGCACTGGCACGGCAATGGAAAGTCTCGGGCACGACCTGCGCCCATTGCACCGCGATGTCTGAGGGCAGATACCGGTTGGTTCCACGCACCCAGGAATGGGTATCGCGCTCCAAGTGGGTGTCAAAGTGCACCACCTGCATCAGGCCATGCACGCCTGCATCGGTGCGGCCTGCGCACAAGGTGCTGACACGGGGCACGTCACCAAACTGCGCCAGGGCTTTTTCGAGTTTGTCCTGAATCGTCAAGCCCGAGCTTTGGCTTTGCCAGCCCTGGTAAGCCGTGCCCGAATAGCAGACGCCCAGGGCCAGCCTCACCGTATTTGACCGAGCAATTGCACGGCACGGGCTTTGATGTTGCCGTCTGCAGAGGAGGCGACAGACAGCACCAGGGCGCGTGCCAGATCATGATCCCCGGCCGCCATCAACTGGCTTGCCAGTTCCAGCTTGTTCAGTTGCGTTTCTTCAGATGGCGTCGGTTTGGGCATTTCATGCAGGGTTGCATTTGTGGCCGTCCCCATGGGCATGGCGGGCGCGCTCTTCATGACCGGATCTTGCGGTGTCAGGTTCAGGTCGATCGAGGCCATTTGCGGTGGAATTTCTGATGCAGCCGAAGACTTTTCTGAAGAGGGCTCCAGGCCATCGGTCAAGTGATCGTTGTAGGACGGCGCATACACCTCTTCGACGGGCTGAGATGTTTTACGGATCCAGACCACCAGCAAGAGCATGGCCGCCAGCAATCCTGCAGCCCAAGCCCAAATTTGTTTGTCTTGGCTGAGCCGGTCCATGATCGTGTCTTGCGTTGCAGGCGACGGTGGTGTGACCGCCGGCTCGGGCATCGGCGTCGCTGTGCTGACTGCCATGGTGCCTTTTTCACCTTTGGCCAAAGATTCGAGTTCGGCCAGGTTTTTGTTCAACGCAGCGAGTTGTTCCGAGGTGTCTTTGTGCTCTTGCGCTTTGGCCAATTGGGCTTCGGCAGCGCCGTCTTTGGCTTGTGGCTTCGACAGCGTCAATTTGTCTTGAGGTGGTGTTTTGCTGTCGCTGTTGGGGACCTCGGTGACCGCTTGACCAGAAATTTCGCGGGTGTTCTTGGCACCTACCGCCAGCGTGGATTCGGCCAGACGTCTGGCGTAGGCCGCAAAGTCATGCGTCTGCGAGAGGACTGTTTGCCGCGCTTCAGAGCGTGGAATTTTCCCGGCATCTTCGGTCGAGGGCATGCGCAATACGGCCCCAGCCTTGATCAGGTTCACGTTGCCCTCAATGAAGGCATCGGGATTGGCCTTGAGCATGGCCAAAAGCATTTGATCGACTGATACATCGCCGCTCAGATGCTGCAAAGCCAACCGTGAGGCCGTATCTCCGCGCTTGACGGTGATCGTTCCACTTGATTCGTCGCCTGAAGGGCGGGGTGGTCTGGCCGATTTCGATGTTTTGGCCGTAACCGGCTGGCGCTCGGCCACGGCAGGTGGTTGTGCTGCCTTGACGGCTGCAGGCGGCGCATCGGGCGATGCAAACCGGTAAACAGGAACGTTTTTGTCGTTCAGTTCGATGCTGGTGGGGTTGAGTGCACTTTTGGAGGTCTCCAAAAGGCTGCTGGCGGGGGCTTGCGGCGCTTTGGGTGCAGCTGCTTGGGGCGTTGCCAAGGCGGCGATGACCGGAGGCGTCACCACGGGGGGGGGTGTTGTGGCTTTGTTGTCTACCGCATTGAGCAGCAAGGCGTAGTTTTTCACCAACCTGCCCGTAGCCCACTGCATTTCCAAAATCACATCAATGAAGGTATCTTGGATCGCGTTTTGGCCGCGCAAGGCGACGTAAAAACTGCCATCATTTCGACCATGCAAACTGGCGGTGACACCAGACAGGCTGGGGTTGTATTCCAGTCCGGCTTGACGAAAGCTGTTGGGTGAGCCCAGTTGCGCACGCAAACTGCGAAGCTCCTCTGAAGAAGCTTGTGCAATCTCAACTTCTGCACGCAAGGGCTCGCCAATGGCCGATTGAATTTGAAGACGCCCCAATTCCAAAGCCGACACGGGCAAGGTCAACGCCGAGACCACCAAAGCACCGAAGAAGTTCAGTGGGTAATTCTTGGTTGGCTTGTGGTTGAAATGACCCATGTTTATTTTCCCTGTAGCTTGTTTTTTGAGGCGTTGAGCAATCAGGCGTCCAGCAAGATGCGCAGCATGCGGCGCAGCGGCTCGGCTGCTCCCCAGAGCAACTGGTCGCCAATGGTGAAGGCGCCAATATACTCCGGTCCCATGGCTAACTTTCGTACTCGTCCCACGGGGATGGTCATGGTGCCGGTCACAGCTACCGGTGTCAAGTCTTTCACGGTCGCTTCGCGGGTGTTAGGAATCACTTTGACCCACTCATTGTCGGCGGCGATCATGGCCTCGATGTCGGCCACGGGCACGTCTTTTTTGAGCTTGAAGGTCAGGGCCTGGCTGTGGCAGCGCATGGCACCCACGCGCACGCAAAAACCGTCCACAGGAATAGCGGAAGAGCCAAAACCCTCGCCCATGCCCAAAATCTTGTTGGTTTCGGCCATGCCTTTCCATTCCTCTTTGGACACGCCGTTGCCCAGGTCCTTGTCGATCCAGGGGATCAAGGAGCCACCCAAGGGGACGCCAAAGTTGGCGGTCTCAGCCGCGGTCAGTGCGCGCTGCTTGGCGACCACCATGCGGTCGATTTCCAGGATGGCGCTCTTGGGGTCGTCCAGCAGGGCTTTGACTTCGGCGTTCAGCGTGCCGTATTGGGTCAGCAGCTCGCGCATGTGTTGTGCGCCGCCGCCCGAAGCCGCTTGGTAAGTCTGTGTGCTCATCCACTCGACCAGACCGGCCTTGTAGAGCGCGCCCACGCCCATCAGCATGCACGAGACGGTGCAGTTGCCGCCTACCCAGTTGTTGCCGCCATTGGACAGGGCATTCTTGATCACCGGCATGTTGACCGGGTCCAGAATGATGACCGCGTCTTTTTCCATGCGCAGGGTTGAAGCTGCGTCGATCCAGTGGCCGTTCCAGCCGGCAGCGCGCAGCTTGGGGAAGACTTCCGAGGTGTAGTCGCCGCCTTGGGCGGTGATGATGATCTCGCAGCGCTTGAGCTGCTCGATGTTGAAAGCGTCTTGCAGTGTGGTTTCGTTCTTGGCCATCGAGGGGGCTTTGCCGCCCGCGTTCGATGTGGAGAAGAACAATGGCTCGATCAGGTCAAAGTCTTTTTCCTGAATCATGCGGTCCATCAGAACCGAGCCGACCATGCCGCGCCAGCCGACCAAACCTACTAACTTGCTCATTTCAACGCCCTTTCAGTTTTTAAAACAGTGGTTGACCTGACTGTTTGCCCGGCTCGTCTGGCCGGGAGGGCGCACGACGAACCAGGCTGGATCAGCCCTTAATGGTCGTGGTTTTTGTGGAAGTTGCACGCGCGCCAGCCCATGCCGTGGTGGCAAAAGCAAAGTTCAGGTTGAACAAGCAGGCGTGGAACATGGCCGAAATTGTAACGGATGCTGCCTGAGTGCTACCTGACAGCATCCGTTAGGGCTCAGCCCAGCGCCTTGACCACCGCATCGCCCATTTCGCGGGTGCTGACCTTGGTGGTGCCTGCGCTGTAAATATCGCCGGTGCGCAGGCCTTGGGCCAGCACTTTTTGCACGGCCGCTTCGATGCGTTGAGCCGCTGCGTCCTGGTTCAAGCTGAAGCGCAGCATCATGGCCGCGCTCAGGATGGTGGCCAGCGGGTTGGCGATGCCTTTGCCCGCGATGTCCGGTGCGCTGCCGTGGCTGGGTTCGTACAAGCCCTGATTTTTAGTGTTCAGGCTGGCCGAAGGCAGCATGCCGATCGAGCCCGTCAGCATGGAGGCTTCGTCGCTCAGGATGTCGCCAAACATGTTGCCGGTCACCACCACGTCAAAACGCTTGGGCTCTTTCACCAATTGCATGGCCGCGTTGTCGACATACATGTGGTCCAGGGCGATGTCGGGGTACTCTTTGCCGACTTCGGTGACCACGTCTTTCCAGAACTGGAAGGTCTCGAGCACGTTGGCTTTGTCTACGCTGGTCACTCGGCCTTCTTTGCCAGCGGCTTTGCGCTTGCGGGCGGCCTGGAAGGCGACGTGTGCGATGCGCTCGATCTCGGGCTTGGAGTAGCGCATGGTGTCAAAGGCTTCTTCCGCTCCGGGGAAATGGCCATCGGTGGCGATGCGTCGGCCGCGTGGCTGACCGAAGTAAATATCGCCGGTCAGCTCGCGGATGATCAGGATGTCCAGACCCGCGATCAGTTCGGGCTTGAGGCTGGACGCACCGACCAACTGCTCGTAGCAAATGGCAGGGCGGAAGTTGGCGAACAGACCCATGTTTTTGCGCAGGCCCAAAATGGCTTGCTCAGGGCGCAGAGGGCGGTCGAGCTTGTCGTATTTCCAGTCGCCCACCGCGCCAAACAGCACGGCGTCGGAGTCCATCGCCAGTTTGAGTGTGGCTTCTGGCAGGGGGTGGCCATGCGCGTCGTAGGCGGCGCCACCGACCAGGGCGGTTTCCATCTCGAACTTCAAGTCGAGCGTGTTCAGGACTTTGACGGCTTCGGCGACGATTTCAGTGCCGATGCCATCACCGGGGAGGACTGCGATTTTCATGGGGTTTCTCGTGTTCTTTTAGGCGTTGACGGCGGTGTGGGCCAACCAAGGCTTGGTGGCCAGGCGCTCGGCTTCATAGGCCTTGATCTTGTCGGCGTGGCGCAAAGTCAGGCCGATGTCGTCCAAGCCGTTGAGCAAGCAATATTTGCGGAAGGCCTGCACCTCGAACGGAATTTCTTCGCCTTGCGGGCGCACCACCACTTGGCGCTCCAGATCGACCGTGAGTTCGTAGCCGGGGAAGGCCGCCACTTCGTCGAACAGTTGGGCGACCACGGCTTCGGGCAGCACGATGGGCAGCAGACCGTTTTTGAAGCAGTTGTTGAAGAAAATGTCGGCAAAGCTGGGCGCAATGACCGCGCGGAAGCCGTATTGGTCAATGGCCCAGGGGGCGTGTTCACGCGATGAACCGCAGCCGAAGTTCTTGCGGGCCAGCAAGATGCTGGCACCCTGATAGCGCGGCTGGTTCAGCACGAAGTCCGGGTTGGGCTTGCGGCTGGCCGGGTCCTGGCCGGGGTAGCCCACGTCCAGGTAGCGCCATTCGTCGAACAGGTTGGGGCCAAAGCCGGTCTTGCGGATCGACTTGAGGAATTGTTTGGGGATGATGGCGTCGGTGTCCACGTTGGCGCGGTCCATCGGGGCCACCAGGCCTTTGAGTAAAGTGAATTTTTGCATGGCTTTATTTCTTGGCAGCGCCTTCGATGGTGGAGCCCAGTTTTTCGATGTCCTGGCCAATGCCGCGCACGGTGTTGCACGCGGCCAGGCTCAGCAGGCTGGCGATCAGGGTCAGGCGAATCAGTGTTTTCATGACCAGGCTCCTTGGGTTCAGGCGAATTTGCGGATGTCGACAAAGTGGCCGTGCACAGCCGCGGCGGCGGCCATGGCGGGGCTGACCAGGTGGGTGCGGCCACCTGCGCCCTGACGACCTTCGAAGTTGCGGTTGCTGGTGGATGCGCAGCGCTCGCCGGGCTCCAGGCGGTCGGCATTCATCGCCAAGCACATGGAGCAGCCGGGCTCGCGCCATTCAAAGCCTGCGGCCTTGAAGATTTCGTGCAGACCTTCGCGCTCGGCTTGTTCCTTGACCAAGCCCGAACCAGGCACCACCATGGCCAGCTTGACGTTCTTGGCGACTTTCTGGCCGAGCTTTTTGACCACCGCAGCGGCTTCGCGCATGTCTTCGATGCGGCTGTTGGTGCACGAGCCGATGAAGACTTTGTCGATGGTGATGTCGGCCAAGGCCTTGCCGGGCTGCAGACCCATGTAAGTCAGGGCGCGTTCGATGGCGTCGCGCTTGACGTCGTCTTTTTCCTTGTCCGGGTCGGGCGTGTGGCCGTCGATGCCCAGCACCATCTCGGGCGAGGTGCCCCAGGTGACTTGCGGCACGATGGCGCTGGCGTCCAGCTCGACCACCGCGTCAAAGTGCGCACCGGGGTCGGACTGCAGGGTCTTCCAGTACGCCACGGCGTGGTCCCACTCGACGCCCGTGGGCGAGAGCAAACGGCCTTTGACGTACTCGATGGTCTTCTCGTCCACCGCCACCAGGCCCGCGCGGGCGCCGCCTTCGATGGCCATGTTGCAGACCGTCATGCGGCCTTCCATGCTGAGTGCCCGGATGGCCGAGCCTGCGAATTCAATGGTGTAACCGGTGCCGCCTGCGGTACCGATCTTGCCGATGATGGCCAGCACGATGTCTTTGCCGGTGAGGCCTTTGGCCAGCGTGCCTTCGACCTTGATGAGCATGTTCTTGGCTTTTTTGGCCAACAAAGTTTGCGTGGCCATGACGTGCTCGACTTCGGAGGTGCCGATGCCGTGGGCCAATGCGCCAAACGCGCCGTGGGTGGAGGTGTGCGAGTCACCGCAGACCACGGTCATGCCGGGCAGGGTGGCACCGTTTTCAGGGCCGATGACGTGCACGATGCCTTGGCGCTTGGACAGAAAGGGGAAGAAGGCTGCAGAGCCGTATTCCTTCATGTTCGCGTCAAGCGTGGTGATTTGTTCTTTGCTGATCGGGTCGGTGATGCCGTCGTAGCCCATTTCCCAGCCGGTGGTGGGGGTGTTGTGGTCGGCGGTGGCCACGATGGAGCTGACGCGCCAGACTTTGCGTCCAGCTTGGCGCAGGCCCTCAAAGGCCTGGGGGCTGGTGACTTCGTGCACCAGATGGCGGTCGATGTAGAGGACGGAGGTGCCGTCTTCTTCGGTGTGGACGACGTGTTCGTCCCAGATCTTGTCGTAGAGCGTGCGTGCCATGGAGCTTCCTTGCTGTGCAACCTGCCATTTTATGCGGTTCGCATGCTGTGTCAGTCGCGTTGGCTGATGGCTAGCCAAGGTTTGTGTCAATGGACAGATGAAGTGCCCCCCTCGCGTGGACTTGAGGGGACGAATCCGGGGCCTGCCAGGCCGCATCAGTCGCTTCGCGCCAGCAAATCGGCCAGCCAGGCCCCGGACCCGTCCCCTCAAGTTGTGGTGATTTTGTCGGTCGGTGGCTCCAGCCCCGAGAGGCTGCCCACGCCGAAGCTCACAACGTTGGACCTGAAGGTGCCGACCTGCGGGCGCAGCAGCGATGAAAAAAGCCCGCACAAGGCGGGCTTTCGGGTTCGGTTGAAAACCGATCAACGCTGCACGTCGCGGCGTGGGGAGCCGGTGAACAGCTGACGTGGGCGGCCGATTTTGTACTCGGGGTCGCTGATCATTTCGTTCAATTGGGCGATCCAGCCGACGGTACGGGCCAAGGCGAACACGCCGGTGAACAGGTTCACAGGGATGCCGATGGCGCGCTGCACGATGCCGGAGTAGAAGTCCACGTTGGGGTAGAGCTTGCGGCTGACAAAGTATTCGTCTTCCAGGGCAATCTTTTCCAGCTCTTTGGCCAGCTTGAACAGGGGGTCGTTTTCCAGGCCCAGTTCGGCCAGCACTTCGTTGCAGGTTTCCTGCATGAGCTTGGCGCGGGGGTCGTAGTTTTTGTAAACGCGGTGACCGAAGCCCATCAGCTTGACGCCGGAGTTCTTGTCTTTCACCTGGTTCATGAATTCGCCGACTTTGGACACGCCGCCCATTTTCTGGATGTCTTCCAGCATGTTCAGGCAGGCTTCGTTGGCACCGCCGTGGGCAGGACCCCACAGGCAAGCCACACCGGCTGCGATGGCGGCGAACGGGTTGGTGCCGGACGAACCGCACAGGCGCACCGTGGAGGTCGAGGCGTTTTGCTCGTGGTCAGCGTGCAGTGTGAAGATGCGGTCCATGGCGCGCTCGAGCACGGGGTTGACCACGTAGTCTTCGCAAGGGGTGCCGAACATCATGCGCAGGAAGTTGCCCGCGTAGGACAGGTCGTTGCGAGGGTACATGTAAGGCTGGCCCACGCCGTATTTGTAGGCCATGGCCACCAGCGTCGGCATCTTGGCAATCAGACGGATCGCCGCGATGTGGCGGTGATCCGGGTTGTTGATGTCTGTGCTGTCGTGGTAGAAGGCCGACAAAGCGCCAATCAGACCGGTCAACACCGCCATGGGGTGCGCGTCACGGCGGAAACCACGCAGGAAGAACTGCATCTGCTCGTTGACCATGGTGTGCTGGTTCACCAGCTTGTGGAAGTCCTTGCTTTGCTGGCCGACGGGCAACTCGCCGTTGAGCAGCAGGTAGCAGGTGTCCAGGTAGTCGGCTTTGTTGGCCAGTTGTTCGATGGGGTAGCCACGGTACAGCAACTCGCCCTTGTCGCCGTCGATGTAGGTGATGGCCGATTGGCAGGAGGCCGTGGACAGGAAACCCGGGTCGTAGGTGAACATGCCGCTTTGTGCGTACAGCTTGCGGATGTCGATGACATCCGGTCCGATGTTGCCCGAGTAGACGGGCATGTCGATGCTGGGGCTGCCGTTGGTGAACGACAGGGTGGCTTTGTTATCGGCGAGTTTCATGGTGGGTTTCCTCTAAATTTCCAGGTGTGAACCATTGGGGTTCACGCTCTCAGCATGTCCAGGACTTCGCGCACCTCTTCGGTGCTGATCTCGGGCTGCAGTTCCTTGCGGCGCAACAGCAAGTCCATGAGATCGTTGTCAGACAGGTCCATCAGCACATACATGCCCCGGGCCTGGCCAACCGTCAAGCAAGCTGCATGCCGGTTGAAGAAGCGCTCGATGAACAAATCGTTCTCGAGCAAGCCGCGACGGCTGCGCCAGCGCAGTTTGCTCAGTGACCGCTCGCTCAAAGGGGCGAGGCGGTCAGCGCCGACCAGTGACGCGTCTTCCAGGATCGGGGTGACGGTCATCAGACAGCGCGGCGAACCATCATCTCTTTGATCTTGCCAATCGCCTTGGTGGGGTTCAGACCCTTGGGGCAGACATCGACGCAGTTCATGATGGTGTGGCAACGGAACAAACGGTAAGGGTCTTCCAGGTTGTCCAGGCGCTCTGCGGTGGCTTCGTCGCGGCTGTCGGCGATGAAACGGTAGGCTTGCAGCAAACCGGCTGGGCCCACGAACTTGTCGGGGTTCCACCAGAAGCTGGGGCAGCTGGTCGAGCAGCTGGCGCACAAGATGCACTCGTACAAACCGTTCAGCTCGTCCCGCTCTTCCGGGCTTTGCAGGCGCTCGGTCTCAGGCGGGATGGTGCTGTTGATCAGGTAGGGCTTGATCGAGTGGTACTGCTTGAAGAACTGGGTCATGTCCACGATCACATCGCGGATCACGGGCAGGCCGGGCAGGGGCTTCAACACGATGGTGCCGGGCAGGGTGTTCATGTTGGTCAGACACGCCAAGCCGTTTTTGCCGTTGATGTTCATCGCGTCTGAACCACACACGCCTTCGCGGCAAGAGCGGCGGAAGGAAATGCTGGGGTCCACAGCCTTGAGCTTCATCAGGGCGTCGAGCAACATGCGTTCGTTGCCGTCCAGTTCGACCTGGATGGTTTGCATGTAAGGCTTGGCGTCCTTGTCGGGGTCGTAGCGGTAGATTTGAAAAGTGCGTAGGGTCATGAAAGAACTCCTGGTGTATTTGGGGTGGACCGCAGGCCTTGAGCGAGCGGTCCAGACAATATTTAGAACGTGCGAACCTTGGGTGGCACGGAGTCCACAGT
The DNA here is from genome assembly GCF_003063435.1 of Limnohabitans sp. 2KL-1. Lineage (GTDB taxonomy): Bacteria > Pseudomonadota > Gammaproteobacteria > Burkholderiales > Burkholderiaceae_C > Limnohabitans_A. Next base: position 52,938 of record NZ_NESL01000009.1, read on the forward strand.
CAGTGGCTTGAGCTTGACCGGCTTGTAGGTCAAGCTGTTGTCGGCGCTGTGCCACAGGGTGTGCTTCATCCAGTTGGCGTCGTCGCGGCCCAATGGGGCCACGGCGTCATCCACTGGGCGCTCGTAATCGCTCACGGTGTGGGCACCACGGCACTCGCGGCGGGCAGCGGCAGACACCATGGTGGACTGGGCGGCTTCGATCAGGTTTTCCACTTCCAGAGCTTCGATGCGGGCGGTGTTGAACACTTTGGAGGTGTCCTTCAGGCCGATCGCGTTGACGCGCTCGCGGATGGCGGCGATCTTTTGAACGCCTTCGTCCATAGACGCTTGTGTGCGGAACACGCCGGCGTGTTGCTGCATGGTGGCGCGCATGTCGTTGGCCACGTCTTGGGCGTATTCACCGCCGCGGCCTTCGAGCTTGTTCAGGCGTTCCAGCGTGCGGTCAGTGGCATCGGCAGGCAGGTCTTTGTGTGACTTGGTTTTGGAGGCAAAGTCCACGATGTGGTTGCCTGCAGCACGGCCGAACACCAGCAAGTCGAGCAGCGAGTTGGTGCCCAGGCGGTTGGCACCGTGCACCGACACGCATGAGCATTCGCCCACGGCATACAAACCGTTGACCACAGCGTTGTTGTCTGTCGCGGTTTGCGTCACCACCTGGCCGTTGATGTTGGTGGGGATACCGCCCATCTGGTAGTGGATGGTGGGCACCACGGGGATCGGCTCTTTGGTGATGTCGACGTTGGCGAAGTTGACGCCGATTTCGTACACCGAGGGCAGGCGCTTGTGGATGGTGTCTGCACCCAGGTGGTCCAGCTTGAGCATCACGTAATCTTTGTTAGGACCGCAGCCACGGCCTTCCTTGATCTCCTGGTCCATGCAGCGCGACACGAAGTCGCGTGGGGCCAAGTCTTTTAGAGTGGGTGCATAGCGCTCCATGAAGCGCTCGCCATTGCTGTTGAGCAAGATCGCGCCTTCGCCGCGGCAGCCTTCGGTCAACAACACGCCAGCACCGGCCACGCCAGTGGGGTGGAATTGCCAGAACTCCATGTCTTCCAGGGGAATGCCCGCGCGTGCTGCCATGCCCAAGCCGTCGCCCGTGTTGATGAAAGCGTTGGTGGAGGCGGCATAAATGCGGCCAGCGCCACCGGTGGCCATCAGCACGGTCTTGGCGTGCAAGACGTGCAGGTCGCCGGTTTCCATTTCCAGGGCGGTCACGCCCACCACGTCGCCTTCGGCGTCACGGATCAGGTCAAGCGCCATCCACTCCACGAAGAAGCTGGTTTTGGCCGCGACGTTTTGCTGGTACAGGGTGTGCAGCATGGCGTGACCGGTGCGGTCAGCCGCAGCGCAAGCGCGTTGCACCGGTTTTTCGCCGTAGTTGGCGGTGTGGCCGCCAAATGGACGCTGGTAAATCGTGCCATCAGGGTTGCGGTCAAACGGCATGCCCATGTGCTCCAGGTCGTAAACGACCTTGGGTGCTTCACGGCACATGAATTCGATCGCATCCTGGTCGCCGAGCCAGTCGGAGCCTTTGATGGTGTCGTAGAAGTGGTAGTGCCAGTTGTCGTCGGACATGTTGCCCAGCGAAGCACCGATGCCGCCTTGGGCCGCTACGGTGTGCGAGCGTGTGGGGAACACTTTGGAGAGCACGGCCACGTTCAGGCCGGCACGGGCCAGTTGCAGCGAGGCACGCATGCCCGAACCACCGGCGCCGACGATCACGACGTCAAACTTGCGGGTGGTGATGTTGTCTTTGGTATAGCTCATGGTTTATTGGGGTTGGTGTGGTTTCAGCGCAATGACAGGCGAGGGCTGACGCATCAAAGGCGCCACAGGGCTTGAACAGCCCAGCCGGCACAGCCGATCAGCCAGACGAGGGTGAAGACGTGCAAGACCAGACGCACGGCCAGGGGCTTGACGTAGTCCATCCAGATGTCACGCATGCCCACCCAGACGTGGTACAGCAGGGAAAGGATGACGCAGAAGGTCAGGACCTTCATCCATTGGGAAGCAAAAATGCCCGCCCACTCTTCGTAACCGATGGGGCCGGCGGTGAAGATCACCTGGGCCAGCAAGATCACAGTGAAAAGGGCCATCAAGGTGCCGGTCACGCGTTGTGCGAGCCAGTCACGGAAGCCATAGCCAGCACCGGTCACGATGCGTTTGGAGCCGTAATTCACGGACATAGGTCAGTTTCCTTTGTTGTTATGGGGCAGATCAGTACAAGCCAAACATCTTGGCGCCGAGCACGGCGGTCAGGCCGATGCTGAGCACCAAGGTGACGATGGCGGAAGATTTGCCGAACTCTTTGGTGACGGCGTGGCAGATGTCCATGTACAGGTGACGCAGACCGGCAATGAAATGGTGCAAGTACGCCCAGATCAGCGCCAGTGCCACCAGTTTCATGAACCAGCCGGGCACGAAGCCGATGCCGACATTGAAGGCGGCCGACAGTTTGGCAAAGGAAATTTCGGAAGTGATCGAGCTGTCAAACATCCAGATGATGAGTGGCATCAGCAAAAACATCAGGAAACCGCTGATGCGGTGCAAGATGGAGACGATGCCCGCCGCCGGGAGGCGGTACGTGGGCAGGTCTTTCAAGGCGTTGATGTTGCGGAATTCAGGCCGCTTTCGGGCGAGTTCAGTCATGTGGGTACTTTCTGGATGTAACGCGTTCGTAATGGGGATGACAAACCGATGGATTCTATTGCAACGCAACAAACTGACATGAGCATTTCAGTGACAGTTTTCAGAATGGGGTGCCACGGGCTTCAATGTTCAGTTCAATGCGTTGTGGTAGTGGTGTGTGTCGGTGCGGTAAAAGCCCCGTCGCAACTCCATCGGGGTGTCGTTGTAGGTGTAGGCAATGCGCTCGACACTGAGCAAAGGGGTGTTGACGGGCAATTGCAGCAAATCCCTTTGACCCTTGTCAGGTAAGACCGCCCGGATTTTCTCTTCGGCCCGCACCATGCGCACGCCGAATTCGGTTTCAAACAGGGCGTACATGGGGCCGTGGTAGTCGGCAAGGCGCTCGGCGGTCAGGCCTTTGAAGGGCGTGCCAGGCAGCCAAAGGTCTTCCAAAATGGTGGGGACGCCTGCAAACGACAGGACTCGGCGCACTTGCAACACGGCATCGCCAGGGCGTAAACCCAGCGCCCGTGCAATGTCTGCGGAGGCGCGCAAGCGCTTGCAGTCCACGATTTCACGTTGGGCCGGACCTTCTGTGTTCAGGTCGCCTTGGTCGGGGACCAGCTTCAAAAAGCGGTATTGCACCTGGTGCTCGGCATGCGTGGCCACAAAGGTGCCTTTGCCCTGTTTGCGGATGAGCAAATGGTCGTTGGCCAGTTCGTCAATGGCTTTGCGTACGGTGCCTTGGCTGACCCTGTAGCGGGCGGCGAGCTCCATCTCGCTGGGAATGGACTCCCCCGGCTTCCACTCGCTCGATTGCAGGCTTTGCAAAATCAGGCCCTTGATCTGCTGGTAGAGCGGACTGAAAGCGGGCGTGACGACGGGGGCTTCCTGTGCGGTTGCCGGGGCGTCGGTCTGAGGCGATGAGTTGTTCATGGAGGAATGTCAGGCATGCAGGTCAGGTGCATGTCAGCTGCGCCATCATATCTTATATAAGACATAAGACAAATTGACGGATCAGGGTTTTCGCGGGTACACTCAATGGCTGTTTGCTAGCGCTTTCGACCTTGTTTGATGAGGCAGTTTGCGTGGGTCCGGCGCACCGGACGGCCTTGCTGACATGGATGTTGGCAATGGGCTGCAACCCTTGTTTTCATCACTTTGGAGTTTTCCACCATGAGCAAAAAGCCCGTCCGCGTTGCCGTTACCGGCGCAGCAGGTCAAATCGGTTACGCATTGTTGTTCCGCATCGCCTCCGGCGAAATGCTGGGCAAAGACCAGCCCGTCATCCTGCAATTGCTCGAAGTGCCCGTCGAAGGCCCTCAAAAAGCGCTCAAGGGCGTGATGATGGAACTCGAAGACTGCGCGTTCCCATTGTTGGTGGGCATGGAAGCCCATGGCGACCCGATGACGGCTTTCAAAGACGTCGACTACGCTTTGCTGGTCGGTTCGCGTCCACGCGGCCCCGGCATGGAGCGCGCCGAGTTGCTCGCCATCAACGGTGCCATCTTCACTGCCCAGGGCAAGGCCCTGAACGCTGTCGCTTCGCGTGACGTCAAAGTGCTGGTCGTGGGCAACCCTGCCAACACCAACGCCTACATCGCCATGAAGGCTGCGCCTGACCTGAAACCCGGCAACTTCACCGCCATGCTGCGTCTGGACCACAACCGCGCTGCTTCGCAAATCGCTGCCAAGACCGGCAAAGCCGTGGCCGACATCGAAAAACTGTGCGTCTGGGGCAACCACTCTCCAACGATGTACGCTGACTACCGCTTCGCCACCATCAAGGGCGAGTCTGTCAAGGCCATGATCAACGACCAGGAATGGAATGCCAACGTGTTCTTGCCCACCGTCGGCAAGCGCGGCGCGGCCATCATCGAAGCCCGTGGCCTGTCTTCGGCTGCATCGGCTGCCAACGCCGCCATCGATCACATGCGCGACTGGGCCTTGGGCACCAACGGCAAGTGGGTCACCATGGGCATCCCATCGCAAGGCTGGTATGGCATTCCCAAAGATGTCATGTTCGGTTTCCCCGTCACCTGCGAAAACGGCGAATACAAAGTCGTGGAAGGTCTGGAGATCGACGCGTTCAGCCAGTCTTGCATCGACAAGACCCTGAAAGAGTTGACCGACGAGCAAGCTGGCGTTGCTCACCTGATCTGATTCTCAGCAGAGAAACAGAGTGAGTCATCCGCGCAACATTTTGCTGGGGGCGCAAGCCGGTAGCGTGCAGCTGCCGGTTTGTGACCATTACAGCGGAGTGGAAGCGCGGATGCGCAAGAGCCTGCAACTGCAGGCCGACATGACGCAAGAGTTTGGCACCTGCGTCTTTGATGTCACCCTGGACTGTGAAGATGGCGCACCCGTCGGCGGCGAAGCCGAACACGCTGCACTGGTCACCGAACTGGCCCTGACCACCACCGCAGCCACGCCCGATGCCCGCATCGCGGTGCGCGTCCACCCTGTGGACCACCCCAGTTTTGAAGCCGACATGGCCCACATCGCAGGCCGAGCTGGCCGGGTTTTGACGCACATCATGGTGCCCAAAGTCGAAACCGTGGCCGATGTCGAGCACGTCCAAGCTGCCCTGCTGGCCGCCGGTGCCCCTGATCTGCCTTTGCATGTGCTGATCGAGTCGCCCGCCGCCGTGCACCGCGCTTTTGACATCGCCGCCCACCCCCGTGTGCAGTCGCTCAGCTTTGGCCTGATGGACTTTGTCTCGGCCCATGGCGGCGCGATTCCGGCTGACGGCATGGGTATCCAGGGTCAGTTCACGCACCCGCTGGTGCTGCGCGCCAAGCTCGAGATCGCCAGTGCCTGCCATGCCCACGGCAAAGTGCCCTCGCACTGCGTGGTCACCGAATTCAAGAACCCCGATGCCATCCGCCAAGCGGCCCAAAAAGCCGCCCGCGAGCTGGGTTACACCCGCATGTGGAGCATCCACCCCGACCAGATCCGCCCCATCCTGGAGGCCATGGCCCCCAGCGAAGCGCAAATTGGCCAAGCCAGCGACATCATTGCCGCTGCGCACGCCGCCGACTGGGCACCCATCAGCCATACCGGTCAGCTGCATGACCGCGCCAGCTACCGGTTTTTCTGGCAATTGCTGGAGCGCGCCCACCAGACCGGGCGGCACCTGCCCCCAGAAATTCAGGCCTTTTTTGATGCCAGTACCTTGGCCCCGGAGCGCAGCCCGTCATGATGCGCACTGAATTGAAAGGGTTTTTGATGTCCGAAACCATGCACGTTCTGGTCTGCGCTCTGCTTTTGCTGCCCGTTGTGGCCCACAGTCAGAGCAAACCCAACGCCAAGACGCCTTCGGCCCAGGCGACTTCAGCGGCCAAAGCACGCGCGGATGCCGATGTCGTGGCACGCCTGCAGGCCCAGGCCGTTGCCGAGGCGGCGGCCAAAGCGCGCCCATTGGCCAGCCCAGCTCAGCGCTTGACAGGCCGAGGTGATGTTCCTGCGGGCTGGTCCGGTGTGGGAAGTTCGCCCGCCATGACGGCCACAGCTACATCTACAGCGACCGCCACACCCCGTACAGCCGAAGTCATTCCGCCTGCACCTGTCGAGGCGGCGCCTGTCGAGGCGGCGCCTGTCTGGCGCGCTGTTGTGCCATCTGCCGCCTTGCCTTTGAGCGCTGCTGCTGTGGCGGCCCCAGCGGTGCAGGCACCTGTGTTGCTGACTCCGCAGGCACAGACGCCAGTGGCGTCGTCGGCACCCGCAAAGCCCCAGACCTTGGACGGTGCCGATCAGGTTTCGCAAGAATTGGCGATCGCCCAGCAAATTCATCAAGGTGTGTTGCCTTGCGAAATGGGTGCCAGCGTGCGTGTGGAGGCCGATGTCGCGCAGCCGGGTTACTTCAACGTACTCGGCAAAGGTTTTCGCTACCGTATGTACCCCGTGCGCACCAGCACCGGCGCATTGCGACTGGAAGACAAAAAAGCCGGTGCCGTGTGGTTGCAACTGGCCAACAAGTCCATGTTGATGGACCAGAAAAAAGGCCGACGCATGGCCGATGAATGCGCCCACCCCGAACAAGTGGCCTATGGCCAAGCCATGAAAACCAACCCGCCGCCCAGCTTGTTTGACAAAACAGGCATGGGCAGATCCAACGATTGACTTTGACTGACCGGAGAAAAACCATGTTGAAAACCTACCGCGAACACGCAGCCGAACGCACGGCATTGGGCATCCCGCCCTTGCCACTTGATGCCAAGCAAGTGGCAGATTTGATCGAGTTGATCAAGAACCCACCCGCTGGCGAAGAAGCTTTCCTGATGGACTTGCTGACCCACCGCGTGCCACCAGGCGTGGACGATGCGGCCAAGGTCAAGGCCTCCTTTTTGGCCGCTGTTGCGCACGGCGAAATCAGCGTGGGTTTGGTCTCCAAGGCCAAGGCCACCGAACTGCTCGGCACCATGGTGGGCGGCTACAACGTGCACCCCCTGATCGAGCTGCTTGACAACGCTGAAGTCGCTGATGTGGCCGCACAAGGCCTGAAGAAGACGCTGCTGATGTTCGACTTCTTCAACGATGTCGCTGAAAAAGCCAAGGCCGGCAACGCCAAGGCCAAAGAAGTCATCCAAAGCTGGGCCGACGCCGAGTGGTTCACCACCCGGCCTGAAGTCGAGAAAAAAATCACCATCACCGTGTTCAAGGTCCCAGGCGAGACCAACACCGACGACCTGTCGCCAGCGCCAGATGCATGGAGCCGCCCGGACATTCCATTGCACTACCTGGCCATGTTGAAAAACACCCGCGAAGGTGCACCCTTCAAGCCTGAAGAAGACGGCAAGCGCGGCCCCATGGCCATGATTGAAGAGCTGAAGAAAAAAGGCCATTTGGTGTCTTATGTGGGCGACGTGGTGGGCACAGGTTCCAGCCGTAAATCGGCCACCAACAGCATCATCTGGGGCTTTGGTGAAGACATTCCGTTTGTGCCCAACAAGCGTTTTGGTGGCGTGACCTTGGGCGGCAAGATCGCCCCCATCTTTTTCAACACCCAGGAAGACTCCGGTGCATTGCCGATCGAAGTGGATGTGACCGCACTCAACATGGGTGACGTGGTGGACGTGTTGCCCTACGACGGCAAGATCGTGCGCAACGGCGAAACTGTCACCACCTTCCAACTCAAGAGCGATGTGCTGTTTGACGAAGTGCGCGCTGGTGGCCGCATCAACCTGATCATTGGCCGCAGCTTGACCGCCAAAGCCCGCGAATTTTTGGGTCTGCCCGCATCCACCGTGTTCCGCTTGCCGACTGCGCCTGTCGCCACGAAGGCCGGTTTCACGCTGGCGCAAAAGATGGTCGGTCGTGCGGTCGGTTTGCCAGAAGGCCAAGGCGTTCGCCCCGGCACCTACTGCGAACCCAAGATGACCACCGTGGGTTCGCAAGACACCACCGGCCCGATGACCCGCGACGAGCTGAAAGACCTGGCCTGCCTGGGCTTCTCGGCCGACATGGTCATGCAATCGTTCTGCCACACCGCCGCTTACCCCAAGGCGGTGGACGTCAAAACACACCGCGAACTGCCCGCCTTCATCAGTAACCGTGGTGGCGTTTCGCTGCGTCCCGGTGATGGCGTGATCCACAGCTGGCTCAACCGCCTGCTGTTGCCCGACACCGTCGGCACCGGTGGCGACTCGCACACCCGCTTCCCCATCGGCATCAGCTTCCCCGCTGGCTCCGGTTTGGTGGCTTTCGGCGCCGCCACAGGCGTCATGCCTTTGGACATGCCCGAGTCCATCCTGGTGCGCTTCAAAGGCGAGATGCAGCCTGGCGTGACCTTGCGCGATCTGGTGCACGCGATTCCGCTTTACGCCATCAAGCAAGGCCTGCTGACCGTGGCCAAGGCCGGCAAGATCAACGAGTTCTCGGGCCGCATCCTGGAAATCGAAGGCCTGCCCAACCTCAAGGTCGAGCAAGCGTTTGAGCTGTCCGACGCGTCTGCCGAGCGCTCTGCCGCCGGTTGCACCATCAAGCTCAACAAGGAGCCCGTGCAGGAATACCTCAAGTCGAACGTGGTTCTGATGAAGAACATGATCGCTGACGGCTATGCCGACGCCCGCACCCTGGCCCGCCGCATCGAGAAAGTCGAAGCTTGGCTGGCCGCGCCCAACCTGCTCGAAGCCGACAAAGACGCCGAATACGCGCACGTCATCGAGATTGATCTGGCCGACATCAAGGAACCCATCGTTTGCTGCCCCAACGATCCGGACGACGCCAAGTTCCTGTCGCAAGTGGCAGGCACCAAGATCGACGAAGCCTTCATCGGTTCGTGCATGACCAACATCGGTCACTTCCGCGCAGCCGCCAAGCTGCTCGGCGGCCAGCGCGACATCCCGGTCAAGCTGTGGGTCGCCCCACCGACCAAGATGGACGAAAGCGAGCTGATCAAAGAAGGTCACTACGCTGCATTCGGCACCGCCGGTGCCCGGACTGAGATGCCCGGCTGCTCGCTGTGCATGGGCAACCAAGCCCAAGTGCGCGAAGGCGCTACCGTGGTGTCCACCTCGACCCGCAACTTCCCCAACCGTCTGGGCAAAAACACCAACGTGTATTTGGCTTCTGCCGAGTTGGCCGCCATCACCTCCAAGATGGGCCAGTTCCCCACCGTGGCCGAGTACCACGAAGCCATGGGTGTGGTGAACAAAGACGGCGAAGCCATCTACAAGTACCTGAACTTCAACCAGATCGAAGAGTACGTGGAAACGGCCAAGGGCGTGACCGCCTGATCAACCCCGCGTGGATCACAAGCCCCGTCAGCGAAAGCTGACTGGGCTTTTTTTTACCCTTAACCCCTCGTTTTTTGCAAATTTATGGGTTTTCAAGGGCGTCTTGCCCCTTGATGGTGCATGGCTGTCTTGGTATTCATGAATTTAGTATTTAAATAGCAATTACTGTATTTTTAGAACACAAAAATGGCTGCTCAAGCGAAATTTTTAAGTTAAAATTTAATAAAACAATTTTGTTATTTTGTGATATTTGTTGATTTCAAATACCACTTAATGAATCTTATTTCAATTGAATTTCAGTATTTTCAGATGCTGATTCATGAGCCAACTTAACCCGATTGAGCACCCTGATGACGACCAACGTACAAATCATCATGACCAGCCGCGCTGCCTTGCCGCATTCCACCTTTGTTCACAAGGGACAAGGCGCCAAAGGTCAGCCCACTGTGATGAAGGCGATGCCGGGTGCGCGCTACGAGATCAAGGACTTGGCGCCGGCAGAACAGTCGGTGCCACCCAAAATCAAGTTGCAGCGGGTGGGCAAAGACTTGAACGTCTGGTTCGATGGGGAGTCGCATGCCGACCTGATCATTGAGGACTACTTTACTGAGCCGAAGTCGGAGGGGCCAAACAGTTTGTACGGTCACACCGAGAGCGGGCAGTTGCACGAATACGTGTTGCCTGAACAGATGCTGCCGCAAAAAATCTACAGCATCAGCGAGTCGGTGTCGGTTCAGGACTTGGGCATCGGGGCGACGGCGAGCGACAACGCCTCAGGGGCAGGGATCTGGGGCTTGAACTACCTGCAGTTGTTTTCAGGCGCGACAGGCGGATTGGCTGCGGTCAAGGGGCAAATCAGCAAGGCGTCATCGGTCAGCAAAGACCTGGTGGTGCAAGGGCAGGTCAATGCAGGGCCTGTGCACAGTGGCGTGACTGTGTATGCCTTTGATGACCAGGGACAGCTGCTGGGCGCGGCCGATGTGGATGGTCACGGTGCCTGGCGCATTGTCGTGGCGGGGCGGGCCGATTACACCGGGGCGGTTTTTGTCCGTGCCGAAGACAACAACGCGGCGGCTGTCAACTTCCTGGACGAGGTGACCGCCAACCACCAATCATTGGGCACCGACTTGCGTGCCATGGCCACGCAGGAGCTGAAAAACGTTGACATGCAGGCTGGCAATCGTGTGTTGACCATCCACATCACGCCGGTGACCGAATTGGCGGTGCGCGAGGCCAATGTCGTTGGCAACAAGGCACCGGCGGCAGAGTTGATCACCCGCGTCAACACCCAGGTTGCCAAGGCCTTGGGCACAGAAGGCTTGGACATCACCGGCCTTGCGGTCACGACCAACAGCTCAGGCTTCAACGCCCAAGACGGTCTCAGCAACGCCGAAAAATACGGCATTTTGCTGGCCAAACTTTCCGGTCTGGACAAAGCCAATGGCGGCAGCATCGATGCGAGCCTGAAGCAAATCAAAAGCACATTGTCCAGCGAGGCCGAGAGTCTTGACTTGCTGGATCAGGGGCGTCAACAAGCCTTGCTGGCCTTGCAAAAAGACCCGCAGGGTGCGGTATTTTTGGAAAATACCGAGCTCAACCGCCAGTTGCTTGGCGAGGTGGTCATCACCAGTCAGGCTTTGAATCCATCGGGTCAACTGCTTATCACGGGCAAAGCCTTGCCGGGGAGCACGGTCCAAGTGACCATTGCGTCTGGCACACAAAACGTCCTGGTCAATCCGCAAGGCCAGTTCAGCCTGCTTTCAACGGACGTCCAAAATCAACTCAACGTGCCGTTGAAAGTGGTGACGCAAGATGGATTGGGACAAAGTGTTTCCAGCACAGTTGGCCTGAAACCCCAGGTGACGGAGTCCAACAGCTTGACCGTCGATTCGGCATCCACACTCAGCCCGGATCAAATGGCGGGTGTGAGCAACCAGGCTGTGGCTGGATTGACCAGTGAACAGCTTCAAGCGGTCAAGCCAGATGCTTTGGCGGCCTTGTCGGTGGACCAATTGGCAGCCTTGACACCCGCGCAATGGGCCGCCTTGACGGTGGCGCAATTGGGGGCCATGGGTTTGACCGGCATCACGACGGTCAACCTGGCGGCCGTGTCTGCCGCATTGGGCAAGGCCGATGATGAGACGCAACTCAACACGCGGGCCAACGTGCAGTCCGTCGTTACCGCTGCGATTGATGCCTTGAATGCATCCACTTCGTTGGCGGCCGCATTGGCTGGCCAGGCAGGCGATGCGGCAGTGGCTGCAACGGAAGCCGCGCAGTTGGCCACTCAAGCGCAAGCCGAGTTGGCATTGGCCGTCGCTGCATTGGGGCAACCGCCCACACCCGCGCAGCTGGCCTCTGTGGAGTCCAAGCAAGCGGCTGCCATCGCCGCAGCGGGTAACGCCCAAGCCAAAGCCCAAGCCGCTGCTTCTGCAGCTACCGCGGCCACGGCGGCTGCGACGGCGGCAGGGACTGCCGCTCCTGCCAGCGCTGTTGCCGCGAACCAAGCTGCAGTTTCTGCCTTGGCTGTGGCCACTGCTGTTCAAGAGTCGGCGACCACCAGCGAACAAACCACGGATTCAGCGGTTGCAACTTTGTCTGCTGCGGCAGATCAGGCTGCACTGGCGGCGAACACCGCGGCGGCGGCAGCTTTGTCGGCCATGGCCGAACTGGCCGCAGCCGTGGCAGCGTTGGGGACACCCGCCACGCCAGAGCAACTGGCGCAAGTCGAGGTCAAGCAAGAGGCGGTGATTGTGGCTGCAGCACAAGCCAGTGCGAAAGCTGCCGAGGCCACAGCGGCAGCGAACGCGGCCAGCGCAGCGGCCACGGCGGCCAAAGAACCTGTACCCGCCAGTGTGGCGCTGGCAACCCAAGCGGCGCAGGCCGCTGCTGCAGCCGCCAATGCGGCCAATACAGCCGCCGTCAACAGCGAAGTCACCACGGATGGCCAAGTGGCCGAATTGTCTGCATTGGCCACCGCTGCAGCGACAGAGGCCAACAAGGCTGCAGCAGCAGCCACGGCCGCTTTGGCAGAGTTGACGGAAGCCGTGACGGCCCTGGGCACGCCTGCGACGCCAGAGCAACTGGCGGCCGTGGAAGACAAGCAGGCAGCCGCTATGACTGCTGCGACCACAGCCACAGCCAAGGCCGCAGAAGCCACAGCTGCGGCCCATGCCACCAGCGCGGCTGCCACGGCGGCCAAAGAAACGGTTCCCCAGAGTGCGGCTGAAGCACTGGCAGCAGCCGCTGCAGCCACTACAGCAGCAGATGCAGCCACTTTGGCCGTGAACAACAGCAATGCAGCCACAGGCGGCATTGTTGCGGCTATGGCCGCTTTGGCCACAACGGCCGCCACGGCGGCGAACGAGGCTGCTGTGGTTGCCTCGGCAGCGCAGGCCGAGCTAGAAACGGTGGTGTCAGCCATGAGCACGCCTGCCACGCCAGAACAGTTGGCGGCGGTGGAAGAGAAACAAGCGGCAGCGATTGCTGCAGCGACGATCGCAACGGTCAAAGCCGCAGAAGCGACAGCAGCCGCCAACGCGGCCAGCGCTGCAGCGACAGCGGCCAACGAAACTGTCCCGGCGAGCGTGGGAATGGCCACGACGGCTGCCGCCGCAGCGACAGCTGCCGCAACGGCAGCGAACTCAGCTGCGGCCAGCAGCGAAGTGACGACAGACGCCAAGGTGGCCGAACTGGCAGCCAGTGCCACGGCAGCGGCTGCAGCGGCGAACACGGCTGCAGCTGCGGCCAGCACAGCACAGGCTGAGTTGACGACGGCTGTTAACGCTTTGGGCACACCTGCAACGCCAGAGCAATTGGCAGCGGTGGAAGCCAAACAAGTTACAGCCCTTGCTGCAGCTATTGAAGCGAACACGAAAGCTGCAGAAGCGACAGCGGCAGCGAATGCTGCCAGCGCTGCAGCAACAGCAGCGAACGAAACTGTCCCGGTGAGCGTGGCAGCCGCCACGACGGCAGCCGTCGCCGCAACAGCAGCGGCTACAGCTGTCAACACAGCCGCAGCGAACAGCGAAGCCACGACAGACGCCAAAGTTGCCGAACTGGCCGCCAGCGCCACAACAGCTGCTGCTGCAGCCAACACGGCCGCAGCTGCGGCAAGCACAGCTCAGGCAGAACTGTCGGCAGTGGTTGCCGCGTTGACCGATCCAGCCACGCCAGCACAGCTGACAGCCATTGAAGCCAAACAAGCCGCAGCGCTTGCCGCTGCAACAACGGCCAACACGAAAGCAGCAGAAGCGACAGCCGCAGCGAACGCTGCCAGCGCTGCAGCAACAGCAGCGAACGAAACGGTCCCGGCGAGTGTGGAGGCCGCCACGACCGCCGCCGCCGCCGCGACCGCCGCCGCAGTTGCTGCGAACACAGCCGCAGCCAACAGCGAAGTCACAACAGACGCCAAAGTTTCTGCCCTGGCAGAAAGTGCCACATCAGCAGCGACTGCAGCTAATACAGCTGCAACAGCGGCCACGTCCGCACAGGCTGAGTTGACGACGGCCGTTAACGCGTTGGATACACCCGCCACACCAGAACAACTGGCAGCAGTCGAAACCAAGCAAGCCGCAGCCATTGCTGCTGCCGCAATAGCAAACACTAAAGCCGCAGAAGCAACAGCTGCAGCAAACGCGGCCAGCACTGCAGCGACAGCAGCCAATGAAACGGTCCCAGCCAGCGTGGAAGCAGCAACTACGGCTGCCGCTGTCGCAACAGCCGCGGCGACTGCGGCCAACACAGCCGCAGCGAACAGCGAAGTCCTAACAGACGCAAAAGTTGCGGACTTGGCCACCAGTGCCACGGCCGCAGCAACTGCAGCCAATACAGCTGCAGCAGCGGCCATGTCCGCACAGGCTGAGTTGACGACGGCTGTTAACGCTTTGGGCACACCTGCAACGCCAGAACAACTGGCGACAGTGGAAACCAAGCAAGCAGCAGCCATCGCCGCAGCCGTAGCCGCAAACACCAAAGCCGCAGAAGCGACAGCCGCAGCGAATGCTGCTAGCGCAGCAGCAACAGCGGGCAACGAAACGATTCCAGAGAGTGTGGCCGCAGCAACGACCGCCGCTGCAGCTGCGACAGCAGCCGCCACTTCAGCCAACACAGCCGCAGCCAACAGCGAAGTCACGACAGACGCCAAAGTTGCGACCCTGGCAGACAGTGCCACAGCCGCAGCGACTGCCGCCAACACGGCCGCAGCAGCGGCCACAACAGCTCAGACAGAGCTGGAAGCAGCCGTCACAGCCTTGGGCACACCCGCAACGCCAGAGCAGCTGGCAGCAGTGGAAGCCAAACAAGCCGCAGCCATTGCTGCAGCCGCGACGGCAACTTCCAAAGCCGCAGAAGCGACAGCCGCGGCGAGCGCAGCTAGCGCTGCAGCAACAGCAGCGAACGAAACGATTCCAGCCAGCGTGGCAGCAGCGACGACTGCAGCCGCCGCCGCTACAGCAGCTGCCACTTCAGCCAACACAGCCGCAGCTAACAGCGAAGTCACGACAGACGGAAAAGTTGCGACCTTGGCCGCCAGTGCCACAGCCGCCGCAACTGCAGCCAATACAGCTGCAGCAGCGGCCACAACAGCTCAGACAGAGCTGGAAGCAGCCGTCACAGCCTTGGGCACACCCGCAACGCCAGAGCAATTGGCGGCAGTGGAAACCGAGCAAGCTGCAGCCCTCGCTGCGGCTACTGAAGCGAACACGAAAGCGTCAGAAGCGACAGCCGCAGCGAGTGCGTCCAGCGCTGCAGCGACAGCGGCCAATGAAACGGTCCCAGCCAGTGTGGCAGCGGCAACTACGGCTGCCGCCGCCGCGACAGCAGCAGCCACTTCAGCCAACACAGCCGCAGCCGACAGCGAAGTCACAACAGACGCCAAAGTTACGGCCTTGGCAGACAGTGCCACAGCCGCCGCAACTGCAGCCAACACAGCCGCAGCAGCGGCCACGTCCGCACAGGCTGAATTGACGACGGCCGTTAACGCGTTAGGCACACCTGCAACGCCAGAACAACTGGCGGCAGTGGAAACTAAGCAAGCCGCAGCCATTGCTGCAGCCGCAACAGCAACTACCAAAGCCGCAGAAGCGACGGCTGCAGCGAACGCGGCCAGCGCTGCAGCGATAGCAGCGAACGAAACGATTCCAGCCAGCGTGGCAGCGGCAACGACCGCCGCCGAAGCCGCGACAGCAGCGGCGACTGCCGTTAACACAGCCGCAGCCAACAGCGAAGTCACAACAGACGCCAAAGTTACGGCCTTGGCAGACAGTGCCACAGCCGCAGCGACTGCAGCTAATACAGCTGCAGCAGCGGCCACGTCCGCACAGGCTGAGTTGACGACGGCCGTTAACGCGTTGGGCACACCCGCAACGCCAGAACAACTGGCAGCAGTGGAAGCCAAACAAACCGCAGCGATTGCTGCAGCCGCAACAGCAACTACCAACGCTGCAGAAGCGACGGCTGCAGCGAACGCGGCCAGCGCTGCAGCGACGGCAGCGAACGAAACAGTTCCAGCGAGCGTGGCAGCAGCGACGACTGCCGCCGCCGCCGCGACAGCAGCTGCCACTTCAGCCAACACAGCCGCAACCAACAGCGAAGTCACAACAGACGGCAAAGTTATGGCCTTGGCAGAAAGTGCCACAGCCGCAGCGACTGCCGCTAACACAGCTGCAGCAGCGGCCACTGAGGCACAGGCTGAGTTGACGACAGCAGTTAATGCGTTGGGCACACCTGCTACGCCAGAGCAATTGGCGGCAGTGGAAACCAAGCAAGCTGCATCCCTCGCTGCGGGTACTGAAGCGAACACGAAAGCGTCAGAAGCGACAGCCGCAGCAAACGCGGCCAGCGCTGCAGCGATAGCAGCCAACGAAACGGTCCCGGCAAGCGTTGCCGCAGCAACGACAGCCGCCGAAGCCGCAACAGCAGCGGCGACTGCCGTTAACACAGCCGCAGCCAACAGTGAAGTCACAACAGACGCCAAGGTCGCTGACCTGGCCGCCAGTGCCACAGCCGCAGCGACTGCAGCTAATACAGCTGCAGCAGCGGCCACTGCAGCACAGGCTGAGTTGACGACGGCCGTTAACGCGTTGGGTACACCAGCCACACCAGAACAGTTGGCAGCAGTCGAAACCAAGCAAGCCGCAGCCATTGCTGCTGCCACAGTCGCGAACATGAAAGCCGCAGAAGCAACAGCTGCAGCAAACGCGGCCAGCGCTGCAGCGATAGCAGCCAACGAAACGGTCCCCGAAAGTGTGGCGGTAGCCATGACCGCCGCTGCCGCCGCGACAGCAGCAGCCACTTCAGCCAACACAGCCGCAGCCAACAGTGAAGTCACGACAGACGCCAAAGTTGCGGCCCTGGCAGAAAGTGCCACAGCCGCAGCGACTGCAGCCAACACAGCCGCAGCAGCGGCCACAACAGCTCAGACAGAGTTGTCAGAGGCCGTTGCCGCTTTGACCGATCCAGCCACACCCATACAGCTGGCAGCAGTCGAAACTAAGCAAACCGCAGCGATTGCTGCAGCCGCGACGGCAGCTACCAAAGCCGCAGAAGCGACAACCTCAGCGAATGCAGCTAGCGCCGCAGCAACAGCGGCCAACGAAACGATCCCAGCTAGCGTGGCTGCGGCAACGACAGCTGCATCTGCTGCAACAGCAGCCGCAACTGCGGCCAACATAGCCGCAACCAACAGCGAAATCACGACAGACGCCAAAGTTACGGCCTTGGCAGAAAGTGCCACAGTCGCAGCGACTGCCGCTAACACGGCCGCAGCAGCGGCGACAACAGCTCAGACAGAGTTGTCAGAGGCCGTTGCCGCTTTGACCGATCCAGCCACACCCACACAGTTGGCAGCAGTCGAAACTAAGCAAACCGCAGCGATTGCTGCAGCCGCAACAGCAACTACCAAAGCCGCAGAAGCGACAGCCGCAGCAAACGCGGCCAGCGCTGCAGCGACGGCAGCGAACGAAACGATTCCAGCCAGCGTTGCCGCAGCAACTACAGCTGCATCGGCTGCAACAGCAGCGGCGACTGCGGCCAACACAGCCGCAGCCAACAGCGAAGTCACGACGGACGCCAAAGTTGCGACCCTGGCAGACAGTGCCGCAGCCGCAGCGACTGCCGCTAACACAGCCGCAGCAGCGGCCACGTCCGCACAGGCTGAGTTGACGACGGCCGTTAACGCGTTGGATACACCCGCCACACCAGAACAACTGGCAGCAGTGGAAGCCAAACAAGCCGCAGCCATTGCTGCTGCCACAGTCGCGAACATGAAAGCCGCAGAAGCGACAGCCGCAGCGAACGCGGCCAGCGCTGCAGCGATAGCTGCCAACGAAACGGTTCCAGCGAGCGTAGCGGCGGCCATGACAGCAGCATCGGCTGCCACAGCAGCGGCGACTGCGGCAACCACAGCCGCAACCAACAGCGAAGTCACAACAGACGCCAAAGTTGCGGCCCTGGCAGCCAGTGCCGCAGCTGCAGCGACTGCCGCCAACACAGCCGCAGTAGCGGCCACTGCAGCACAGGCTGAATTGACGACGGTCGTTAACGCGTTAGGCACACCTGCAACGCCAGAGCAACTGGCGGCAGTGGAAACCAAGCAAGCAGCAGCGATCACTGCTGCCACAGCCGCGAACACGAAAGCCGCAGAAGCAACAACTGCAGCAAACGCGGCTAGCGCCGCAGCGACGGCAGCAAACGAAACGGTCCCAGCCAGCGTGGAAGCGGCAAATACGGCTGCCGCTGCCGCGACAGCAGCAGCCACTGCCGCCAACACAGCCGCAGCCAACAGCGAAGTCACGACGGACGCCAAAGTTGCGACCCTGGCAGACAGTGCCACAGCCGCAGCGACTGCCGCCAACACGGCCGCAGCAGCGGCGACAACAGCTCAGACAGAGTTGTCAGAGGCCGTTGCCGCTTTGACCGATCCAGCCACACCCACACAGTTGGCAGCAGTCGAAACTAAGCAAACCGCAGCGATTGCTGCAGCCGCAGTCGCAAACACGAAAGCCGCAGAAGCAACAACTGCAGCGAACGCGGCCAGCGCTGCAGCAACAGCGGCCAACGAAACGATTCCAGCCAGCGTGGCAGCAGCGACGACTGCAGCCGCCGCCGCTACAGCAGCTGCCACTTCAGCCAACACAGCTGCAGCCAACAGCGAAGTCACAACAGACGCCAAAGTTGCGGCCCTAGCAGAAAGTGCCACAGCTGCAGCGACTGCCGCCAACACGGCCGCAGCAGCGGCTACAACAGCTCAGACAGAGTTGGAAGCAGCCGTCACAGCCTTGGGCACACCTGCAACGCCAGAGCAGCTGGCAGCAGTCGAAACAAAGCAAGCAGCAGCCATCGCCGCAGCAGCAACAGCAAACACCAAAGCCGCAGAAGCAACAGCCGCAGCAAACGCGGCCAGCGCCGCAGCAACAGCGGCCAACGAAACGATTCCAGCCAGCGTGGCAGCAGCGACGACTGCAGCCGCCGCCGCGACAGCAGCAGCCACTTCAGCCAACACAGCCGCAACGAACAGCGAAGTTACGACGGACGCCAAAGTTGCGATCTTGGCAGACAGTGCCACAGCCGCAGCGACTGCCGCCAATACAGCTGCAGCAGCGGCCACAACGGCTCAGACAGACCTGCAAGCAGCCGTTGCAGCGTTGGGCACGCCTGCAACGCCAGAACAGCTGGCAGCAGTCGAAACCAAGCAAGCAGCAGCCATTGCTGCAGCCGCAGTCGCAAACACCAAAGCCGCAGAAGCAACAACTGCAGCAAACGCGGCCAGCGCCGCAGCGACAGCTGCCAACGAAACGATTCCAGCCAGCGTGACAGCAGCAACTACAGCTGCATCGGCTGCAACAGCAGCGGCGACTGCGGTAACCACAGCCGCAACCAACAGCGAAGTCACAACAGATGGCAAAGTTGCCGATCTGGGCGCAGCAGCAGACGCCGCAGCCGTTGAAGCCAACGCCGCCGCCCAAGCAGCGACGGCCGCCAAAGCTGATCTCAATTCAGCCATAGCTGCCCTGAGTGAGCCAGCGACACCCGCAGAACTTGCGGCCATTGACGCCAAGCAAACAGCTGTCCAAGCCGCAGCCACCGATGCGATGAATAAAGCGACGGCAGCAACAGCCGCAGCGACAGCCGCACACAATGCGGCATTGGCCGCGATCGAAGCTGATCCTGTAGGCGTGGCCAACGCCACGGCAGCGGAGGCTGCTGCAAACACAGCAGCCTCCATCGCCACCAACGCCAACCCAACAGTCCTGGGCTTGTCCATCACGGATGCCGCTGGGGTGGTCAACAGCACCCTCAACGCGGGTGACACCCTTACCTTCAGCGTCACATTGAGCGAAGCAGTGGTGGTCACGGGCACAGCCCCCAATACACCCCGCCTGGCCTTGAACATAGGTGGAGCGGAAAGCGTCTATGCCACCTATGACAGCGCCAGTTCCTCCTCCACCGTCCTCAAGTTCAAGTACACCGTGGCGGCCACCCTCAACGACGCCAACGGCATCAGTGTGGACGCCAACGCCCTGCGTCTCAACGGCAGCACCATCAAAGACCTGGCCGGCAACAACGCCATCCTGACCGCGTCGGCCTTGACCGACAACGCCAGCTACATGGTGGACACCAACGCCCCCGCAACACCTGTGCTGACCCTGGGCACCGGCGTCACCGGTGGTGCCACCTCCGCCGAAGCCACAGCGGCCACCGGTGTGATCACGCTCACGGCCGAGCAGGGTGTCAACGTGGTCGTGACCTTCACCAACGGCAGCAACACGGTAGAAAAAACCGTCATTGGCAATGGCGCCACTCCCGTGGCAGTGGTGCTCAGCGCAAGCGACTTGACGACGCTCTCCAACGGCACCATCGCCGTCACGGCCGTGGCCACCGACGCCGAAGGCAACGTCAATGCAAGCAACGGCACCACCAGCTTTGAACTCGACACCTTGCTCCCCGACACGCCCACGGGTGCACCGAGCGCGTATGCGGACGATGTGGGTCCTGCGCAAAACACCGTCAGCACCGCCGCCAGCACCGATGACACCACGCCAGGCATCCAACTTCCAAGCGGGCTGCTCACCTCAGGTGGCCGCATCAACCTGTATGTCGACGGCGCGCCTGTACCGACCACCTACGACAACACCACCGGTGTGCTGACGCTGACCGGCGCCCTGACCACCAGCGCCACGGCCAGGAGCTTCACCTACAGCCTGGTCGATGCCGCAGGCAACGAAAGCGGCCAAAGCCCGGCCATGAGCCTGATCATCTTGGCATCCCCTGTCTTCACCAGCGACATCACCGCCAGCGTGCCAGAAAACACGGCCACCAGCACAGCGGTATACACCGCAGCCGCAGGCACCGACATCACCTACAGCATCGACACCGCTGTGGGTTCCGATGGCAGCCAATTCGCCATTGACAGCAGCACCGGCGCGCTGACCTTCATCGCCTCGCCCAACCACGAATCGGCCACCGATGCGGGGACCAACAACGTGTACGACGTGACCGTGCGCGCCACCAATGCAGCCGGGGCCTACACCAACCAAAACGTGGCCGTGACGGTGACCAACGTCAATGAGGCACCGACCAACACCGTACCTTTGACCACACTGACAGTGAACGAAGACACTGCCTTGGTCTTCACAGGTGGCCACCTCATCACCGTGGCTGACCCCGAAGGCAGCGGCAACATCAGCACCACGCAACTGAGCGTGTCCCACGGCAGCTTGAGCGTGAGCCTGGCCGGTGGGGCCACCGTGAGTGCGGGCACCAACGGATCGTCGGGCATGACCCTGAGCGGCACAGCCGTGCAAATCAACGCGGCACTGGACACGCTGAGCTACACCGCCAGCGCCCACTACAACGGCAGTGACGTGCTGACCGTGCTGACCACCGACGCCGGTGGCCTGACCGACGCTGACTCGGTCAACATCACGGTCACCGCAGTCAATGACGCAGCCGTCTTGGCCACCACATCGACCTTGGCCTACACCGAAAACCAAATCGCCACAGCCATCAACACCGCCATCGGTTTGAGTGATGTGGACAACACCACGTTCGCCTCGGCTACCGTGACCGTCAAAGACGCCAGCAACAACGTGCTGGCCGAAGACGTGCTTGGCTTCACCAACGTGAGCATGGGCAACATCACCAGCAGCTTTGCCGATGGCGTCATGACGCTGACCTCTGCAGGCAACACGGCCACGAAAGCACAGTGGGAAGCCGCCTTGCATGCTGTGGCGTACAGCAACACATCGGACAACGCCAGTACCAGCACACGCACTGTGAGCTACAAAGTGAACGACGGTGCGGCTGATTCGAATGCAATCACCTCGACCATCAACGTCACCGTTGCCAACGACGCACCGGTGATCGTGACACCGACCACAACACTCACAACCTTGGAAGACACCGCCACAAGCTTCGTCATTGCCGATCAATTGGCTGGCAAGGTGACGGATGCAGAGGGCACGGCTCTCAAAGGCATCGTGATCGTTCAAAACACATCCACCAACGGGACCTGGGCATACAGCACTGACGGTAGCAACTGGACCGACTTCCCAACCACTTACCTTGGCCTGGTGGATTGGACCAAGGTCATGTATCTCAATGCCAGCGACAGTTTGCGTTTTACCCCGAACGCCAATGCCAATGGCACGGTTCTGGGCGACTTGAACTTCCGTGCAGTCGATGCCACTTTCACGGGCACCGCTGTTTCGGGGGCGCAAAACAACGTCAATGGCATGATTTCTGCCACGGGTTCCATCAGTAATCAGCCAGGCCACTTTTTGGTCGATGTCACTGCGGTCAACGACGCCCCCGTGGTGACCCCAACCATCTCCGCCGCTTCATACACCGAGCTGGGCACAGGTGTGGTAATCAACAGCGGACTGACTGTCACCGATGTGGACAACACCAACCTCGTGAGCGCCACGGCCAGCATTGGCAGCGGTTTCACCTCTGGTGACATGCTGAACTTCACCAACGCCAACGGCATCACGGGCAGCTACAACAGCAGCACCGGTGTGCTGATGCTCACAGGCAGCGCCACCGTGGCGCAATACCAGACTGCGCTGGGCAGCGTGACCTACAGCAGCACCAGTCACAACCCCACTGTCAGCAGCGCAACGCGCACCATCCTTTGGCAAGTGGATGACGGGGCCAGCACCAACAACGCGTCCAATCTGGGCAGCAACACCATCAACATCACCGCTGTCAACGACCCAGCCGTCTTCGGCGGTGTGAGTACCGCCAGCTTGACCGAGACGAATGAATTCCAAACTGCAACCGGCACGCTGACGATCACCGACGTGGACAGCCCTGCGACCTTTTCGGCGCAGACAGCGACCGTTGGTAGCGGAGGCTACGGCAAGTTCGATTTGACCAGTGCAGGCGCGTGGACGTACACCATGAACGCGGCGCAAAACCAGTTCGTGGATGGTCAGACTTATACCGACAGCTTCACAGCAGCCGCTGCAGACGGTACGACCCAAGTGGTCACTGTGACCATCAGTGGAACGAACGACGCCGCAGTGATTGCAGGCGTTAGCACCGCCAGCCTGACAGAGAGCGACGCCGCTCAAAGCGCGAATGGCACACTGACCGCCACCGACGTTGACGGCACAGCCAATCTGTTCACTGCTCGTACTGATGTGGCTGGAACCAATGGTTTCGGCAAGTTCACTCTGACCACGGCCGGTGCCTGGACTTACACCATGAACGCGGCTCAAAACCAGTTCGAGGATGGTCAGACATACACCGACAGCTTCACCGCTGCCGCTGCAGACGGTACGGCCCAAATTGTCACTGTGTCCATTACGGGTACAAATGACGCCGCAGTGATTGCAGGCGTCAGCACGGCCAGCTTGACCGAAAGTGATGAAGTTCAAAACGCTAACGGCACACTGACAGCCACCGACGTTGACGGCACGGCCAACCTGTTCATTGCTCGTACTGATGTGGCTGGAACCAATGGTTTCGGCAAGTTCACTCTGACCATGACTGGTGCCTGGACTTACACCATGAACGCGGCGCAGAACCAGTTCGTGGACGGCCAGATTTACACCGACAGCTTCACCGCTGCCGCTGCAGACGGTACGGCCCAAATTGTCACTGTGTCCATTACGGGTACAAATGACGCCGCAGTGATTGTAGGCGTCAGCACCGCCAGCCTGACAGAGAGTGATGCGGCTCAAAACGCGAGTGGCACGCTGACCGCCACCGACGTGGACGGCACGGCCAATCTGTTCACTGCTCAGACAAACGTGACGGGTAGTGGCGGTTACGGCAAGTTCACGTTGACTACTGCCGGTGCCTGGACCTACACCATGGACTCGGCGCAAAACCAGTTCGTGGGCGGCCAGACTTACACCGACAGCTTCACCGCAGCCGCCGCAGACGGCACGACGCAGATCGTCACCGTCACCATCACCGGCACAAACGATGCTGCCGTGATTGCAGGCGTCAGTACCGCTAGTTTGACCGAAAGCGATGCAGCTCAAAACGCGAGTGGCACACTGACCGCGACCGACGTTGACGGCACAGTCAATCTGTTCACAGCCCGAACCGACGTGGTTGGAACTAACGCCTACGGCAAGTTCAGTCTGACGACTGCCGGTGTCTGGACTTACACCATGAACACAGCGCATGACGAGTTCGTGGGTGGCCAGACGTACACCGACAGCTTCACCGCAGCCGCCGCAGACGGCACGACCCAACTGGTGACGGTGACCATCACCGGCACGAATGACGTCGCAGTGATTGCAGGCGTTAGCACGGCCGGCCTGACCGAAAGCGACGCCGTTCAAAATGCGAGTGGCACACTGACCGCCACCGACGTGGACGGTACGGCCAATCTGTTCACTGCTCAGACAAACGTTAGCGGAACCAACAGCTACGGCAAGTTCAGTCTAACGACTGCCGGTGCCTGGACTTACACCATGAACGCGGCTCAAAACCAGTTCGAGGATGGTCTGACTTACACCGACAGCTTCACCGCTGCTGCCGCAGACGGTACGACCCAAGTGGTGACGCTGACGATCATCGGCACGAATGACGCCGCAGTGATTGCAGGCGTCAGCACCGCCAGCATGACAGAGAGCGACACCGTTCAAAACGCAAGTGGCACACTGACCGCGACCGACGTGGACGGTACTGCCAATTTGTTCACCGCACAGACAAACGTAAACGGAAGCAACGGTTACGGCAAATTTATTCTGACCACGGCAGGCGCTTGGACTTACGCCATGAACACGGCTCAAAACCAGTTCGTGGGTGGCCAGACGTACACCGACAGCTTCACCGCAGCCGCTGCAGACGGTACGACCCAAGTGGTGACGGTGACCATCACCGGCACGAATGACGCTGCAGTGATTGCAGGTGTCAGCACCGCTAGCTTGACCGAAACCGACGCCGTCCAAAACGTCAACGGCACGCTAACCGCCACCGACGTGGACGGCACGGCCAACCTGTTCACAGCCCGAACCGACGTGGCTGGAACCAACGCCTACGGCAAGTTCAGTCTGACCACTGCCGGTGCCTGGACCTACACCATGAACACGGCTCAAAACCAGTTCGAGGATGGTCAGACTTATACCGACAGCTTCACCGCTGCCGCCGCAGACGGCACGACGCAGATCGTCACCGTCACCATCACCGGCACGAATGACGCTGCAGTGATTGCAGGCGTTAGCACGGCCAGCCTGACCGAAAGCGACGCCGTTCAAAACGCGAGTGGCACACTGACCGCGACCGACATAGACGGCACAGCCAACCTGTTCACAGCTCAGACAAACGTCAGCGGAACCAACAGCTACGGCAAGTTCAGTCTGACCACGGCGGGTGCCTGGACCTACACCATGGACTCGGCGCAAAACCAGTTCGAGGATGGTCTGACTTACACCGACAGCTTCACCGCAGCTGCTGCAGACGGCACAACCCAAGTGGTGACGGTGACCATCACCGGCACGAACGACGCCGCGATCATCAGCGGTGTCAGCACCGCCAGTTTGACCGAGAGCGACGCCGCTCAAAACGCAAGTGGCACGCTGACCGCCACCGACGTGGACGGCACGGCTAACCTGTTTACAGCCCGCACCGACGTGGCGGGAACCAACGGCTTTGGCAAGTTCACACTCACGACTGCCGGTGCATGGACCTACACCATGAACACGGCACAAAACCAGTTCGAGGATGGTCAGACTTATACCGACAGCTTCACCGCTGCCGCCGCAGACGGCACGACGCAGATCGTCACCGTCACCATCACCGGCACAAACGATGCTGCCGTGATTGCAGGCGTCAGCACCGTTAGTTTGACCGAAAGCGATGCAGCTCAAAACGCCAACGGCACGCTGACCGCGACCGACGTAGACGGCACGGCCAATCTGTTCACAGCACAAACAAACGTGACGGGTAGTGGCGGTTACGGCAAGTTCAGTCTGACCACTGCCGGTGCCTGGACCTACACCATGAATGCGGCGCAAAACCAGTTCGTGGACGGCCAGACATACACAGACAGCTTCACCGCTGCTGCCGTAGACGGCACGACCCAAGTGGTGACGGTTACCATCAGTGGCACGAATGACGCAGCAGTGATTGCAGGCGTCAGCACCGCCAGCCTGACAGAGAGTGATGCGGCTCAAAACGCGAGTGGCACGCTGACCGCGACCGATGTTGACGGCACGGCCAACCTGTTCACCGCTCGTACTGATGTGGCTGGAACCAACAGCTACGGCAAGTTCACTTTGACCACTGCCGGTGCCTGGACTTACACCATGAACACGGCTCAAAACCAGTTCGAGGATGGTCAGACATACACCGACAGCTTCACTGCAGCGGCAGCCGACGGAACGAACCAAGTGGTGACGGTGACGATTACCGGCACCAACGACGCAGCAGTGATTGCAGGCGTCAGCACGGCCAGTTTGACCGAGAGCGACGCCGCTCAAAACGCCAACGGCACACTGACCGCAACCGACGTGGACGGCACAGCCAATTTGTTTACAGCCCGTACCGACGTGGCTGGAACCAACAGCTACGGCAAGTTCAGTCTGACGACTGCCGGTGCTTGGGTCTACACCATGAACGCGGCTCAAAACCAGTTCGTGGATGGTCAGTCTTATACCGACAGCTTCACCGCTGCCGCTGCCGATGGCACGACTCAAGTGGTGACGGTGATCATCACCGGCACCAACGACGCCGCAGTGATTGCAGGCGTCAGCACGGCCAGTTTGACTGAAACCGACACAGCTCAAAACGCGAGTGGTACGCTGACCGCCACCGACGTGGACGGCACAGTCAATTTGTTTACAGCCCGTACCGACGTGGCGGGAACCAACGCCTACGGCAAGTTCAATCTGACGACTGCCGGTGCCTGGACCTACACCATGGACTCGGCGCAAAACCAGTTCGAGGATGGTCTGACATACACCGACAGCTTCACCGCTACCGCCGCAGACGGTACGACCCAAGTGGTGACGGTGACCATCACCGGCACGAACGACGCAGCAGTGATTGCAGGCGTTAGCACGGCTAGCCTGACAGAGAGCGACGCCGTTCAAAACGCGAGTGGCACGCTGACCGCCACCGACGTTGACGGTACGGCCAATCTGTTCACAGCACAAACAAACGTGACGGGTAGTGGCGGTTACGGCAAGTTCACTTTGACCACGGCCGGTACTTGGACCTACACCATGAACGCGGCTCAAAACCAGTTCGAGGATGGTCAGACATACACCGACAGCTTCACCGCAGCTGCTGCAGACGGTACAACCCAAGTGGTGACGGTGACCATCAACGGCACCAACGACGCCGCAGTGATTGCAGGTGTCAGCACAGCCAGCTTGACCGAGACCGACGCCGTTCAAAACGCGAGTGGCACACTGACCGCCACCGACGTGGACGGCACGGCCAATCTGTTCACTGCTCAGACAAACGTGACGGGTAGTGGCGGTTACGGCAAGTTCACGTTGACCACTGCCGGTGCATGGACCTACACCATGAACACGGCACAAAACCAGTTCGAGGATGGTCAAAGCTATACCGACAGCTTCACCGCTGCCGCTGCAGACGGTACGACCCAAGTGGTAACAGTGACCATTACGGGCACCAACGACGCCGCAGTGATTGCAGGCGTCAGCACGGCCAGCCTGACCGAAACCGATGCCGCTCAAAACGCGAGTGGCACACTGACCGCGACCGACATAGACGGCACAGCCAACCTGTTCACAGCTCAGACAAACGTTAGCGGAACCAACAGCTACGGCAAGTTCAGTCTGACCACGGCCGGTGTCTGGACTTACACCATGAACTCGGCGCAGAACCAGTTCGTGGGTGGCCAGACTTACACCGACAGCTTTACTGCAGCGGCAGCCGACGGTACGACCCAAGTTGTCACTGTGACCATTACGGGTACGAACGATGCCGCCATCATCAGCGGCGTCAGCACGGCCAGCTTGACCGAAAGCGACGCGATTCAAAGCGCTAACGGCACGTTGACCGCCACCGACGTGGACGGCACGGCCAATTTGTTTACAGCCCGTACCGACGTGGCGGGAACCAACGCCTACGGCAAGTTCAATCTGACGACTTCCGGTGCCTGGACCTACACCATGGACTCGGCGCAAAACCAGTTCGAGGATGGTCAGACTTACACCGACAGCTTCCCTGCATCGGCAGCCGACGGAACGACCCAAGTGGTGACGGTGACGATTACCGGCACCAACGACGCAGCAGTGATTGCTGGCGTCAGCACCGCTAGTTTGACCGAAAGCGACGCAGCTCAAAACGCGACGGGCACACTGACCGCCACCGACGTTGACGGTACGGCCAATCTGTTCACAGCACAAACAAACGTGACGGGTAGTGGCGGTTACGGCAAGTTCACTTTGACCACGGCCGGTACTTGGACCTACACCATGAACGCGGCTCAAAACCAGTTCGAGGATGGTCTGACATACACCGACAGCTTCACCGCTACCGCCGCAGACGGTACGACCCAAGTGGTGACGGTGACCATCACCGGCACGAATGACGCAGCAGTGATTGCAGGCGTCAGCACGGCCAGTTTGACCGAGAGCGACGCCGCTCAAAACGCCAACGGCACACTGACCGCAACCGACGTGGACGGCACAGCCAATTTGTTTACAGCCCGTACCGACGTGGCTGGAACCAACAGCTACGGCAAGTTCAGTCTGACGACTGCCGGTGCTTGGGCCTACACCATGAACGCGGCTCAAAACCAGTTCGTGGATGGTCAGTCTTATACCGACAGCTTCACCGCTGCCGCTGCCGATGGCACGACTCAAGTGGTGACGGTGACCATCACCGGCACCAACGACGCCGCAGTGATTGCAGGCGTCAGCACGGCCAGTTTGACTGAAACCGACACAGCTCAAAACGCGAGTGGTACGCTGACCGCCACCGACGTGGACGGCACAGTCAATTTGTTTACAGCCCGTACCGACGTGGCGGGAACCAACGCCTACGGCAAGTTCAATCTGACGACTGCCGGTGCCTGGACCTACACCATGAACGCGGCTCAAAACCAGTTCGAGGATGGTCAGACATACACCGACAGCTTCACCGCTGCCGCCGCCGACGGTACGACCCAAGTGGTGACGGTGACCATCACCGGCACGAATGACGCTGCAGTGATTGCAGGTGTCAGCACCGCTAGCTTGACCGAAACCGACGCAGCTCAAAACGCAAGTGGCACGCTGACCGCTACCGACGTGGACGGCACGGCTAATCTGTTCACTGCTCAGACAAACGTGAGCGGAACCAACAGCTACGGCAAGTTCAGTCTGACCACGGCCGGTGTCTGGACTTACACCATGAACGCGGCTCAAAACCAGTTCGAGGATGGTCAGACATACACCGACAGCTTCACCGCTACCGCCGCAGACGGTACGACCCAAGTGGTGACGGTGACCATCACCGGCACGAACGACGCAGCAGTGATTGCAGGCGTTAGCACGGCCAGCCTGACCGAAAGCGATGCCGCTCAAAACGCGAGTGGCACGCTGACCGCGACCGACGTAGACGGCACAGCCAATTTGTTCACCGTACAGACAAACGTGAACGGAAGCAACGGTTACGGCAAATTTAGTCTGACAACGGCGGGTGTTTGGACCTACACCATGAACACGGCGCAAAACCAGTTCGTGGGCGGCCAGACATACACCGACAGCTTCACCGCTGCCGCTGCCGACGGCACGACGCAGATCGTCACAGTGACGATCACCGGCACCAACGACGCCGCAGTGATTGCAGGCGTCAGTACGGCCAGTTTGACCGAAACCGACGCCGTTCAAAATGCGAGTGGCACACTGACCGCCACCGACGTGGACGGTACTGCCAATTTGTTCACCGCTCGTACTGATGTTGCGGGGACCAACGGCTTTGGCAAGTTCAGTCTGACCACTGCCGGTGCTTGGACCTACACCATGAACGCGGCTCAAAACCAGTTCGAGGATGGTCAGACATACACCGACAGCTTCACCGCTGCTGCCGCAGACGGTACGACCCAAGTGGTGACGGTGACCATCACCGGCACGAATGACGCTGCAGTGATTGCAGGTGTCAGCACCGCTAGCTTGACCGAAACCGACGCAGCTCAAAACGCAAGTGGCACGCTGACCGCTACCGACGTGGACGGCACGGCTAATCTGTTCACTGCTCAGACAAACGTGAGCGGAACCAACAGCTACGGCAAGTTCAGTCTGACCACGGCCGGTGTCTGGACTTACACCATGAACTCGGCGCAGAAACAGTTCGAGGATGGTCTGACGTACACCGACAGCTTCACCGCATCCGCCGCCGACGGCACGACGCAGAGCGTCACCGTCACCATCACCGGCACCAACAACGCTGCAGTGATTGCAGGCGTTAGCACGGCCAGCCTGACAGAGAGCGATGCAGTTCAGAACGCAAACGGCACGCTGACCGCTACCGACGTAGACGGCACAGCCAATTTGTTTACAGCCCGTACCGACGTGGCGGGAACCAACGGCTTCGGCAAGTTCACTCTGACCACGGCCGGTGCGTGGACTTACACCATGAACACGGCTCAAAACAAGTTCGTGGGTGGTCAGACTTACACCGACAGCTTCACCGCTGCCGCCGCCGACGGCACGACGCAGATCGTCACAGTGACGATCACCGGCACCAACGACGCCGCAGTGATTGCAGGCGTCAGCACGGCCAGTTTGACCGAAACCGACGCCGTTCAAAATGCGAGTGGCACACTGACCGCCACCGACGTGGACGGTACTGCCAATTTGTTCACCGCTCGTACTGATGTTGCGGGGACCAACGGCTTTGGCAAGTTCAGTCTGACCACTGCCGGTGCTTGGACCTACACCATGAACGCGGCTCAAAACCAGTTCGAGGATGGCCAAAGCTATACCGACAGCTTCACCGCTGCCGCTGCAGACGGTACGACCCAAGTGGTAACAGTGACCATCACCGGCACGAACGACGCCGCAGTGATTGCAGGCGTTATCACGGCCAGCTTGATCGAAAGTGATGAAGTTCAAAACGCTAACGGTACACTGACAGCCACCGATGTAGACGGCACAGCCAACCTGTTCACAGCCCGAACCGACGTGGCTGGAACCAACGCCTACGGCAAGTTCAATCTGACGACTGCCGGTGCCTGGACCTACACCATGAACACGGCACAAAACCAGTTCGTGGGTGGTCAAAGCTATACAGACAGCTTCACCGCAGCCGCCGCAGACGGCACGACCCAACTGGTGACGGTGACCATCACCGGCACCAACGACGCAGCAGTGATTGCAGGCGTCAGCACGGCCAGCCTGACCGAAAGCGACGCCGTTCAAAACGCGAGTGGCACACTGACCGCGACCGACATAGACGGCACAGCCAACCTGTTTACAGCCCGTACCGACGTGGCGGGAACCAACGCCTACGGCAAGTTCAGTCTGACCACTGCCGGTGCCTGGACCTACACCATTAACGCGGCTCAAAACCAGTTCGAGGATGGTCAGACATACACCGACAGCTTCACCGCAGCCGCCGCAGACGGTACGACCCAAGTGGTAACGGTGACCATCACCGGCACGAATGACGCAGCAGTGATTGCAGGCGTCAGCACGGCCAGCCTGACCGAAAGCGACGCCGTTCAAAACGCGAGTGGCACACTGACCGCGACCGACGTTGACGGCACAGCCAACCTGTTCACCGCTCAGACGGACATTAACGGAACCAACAGCTTCGGCAAGTTCAGCCTGACCACGGCCGGTGTCTGGACTTACACCATGAACACGGCGCAGAACCAGTTCGTGGACGGCCAGACATACACCGACAGCTTCACCGCAGCAGCCGCAGACGGCACGACCCAAATCGTCACCGTCACGATCACCGGCACCAACGACGCGCCGGTGCTCAATACCAGCACGGTCGTCACCATGACCGCGATCAACGAAGACGCCGCAACCCCCAGCGGTGTTGATGGCATGCTGGTCAGTGACTTGTTTGCTGCCGTTTCCGACGCCGATGCGGTCCCTCTCAAAGGCCTGGCCATCACCAGCGTCAACGGCAACGGCACGCTGTACTTCAGCACCAACAGCGGCACCACTTGGACAGCAGCTTCGGGCACCTTGAGCGACAGCAATGCCTTGCTGCTCGACGGTGCCAACCGCATCTATTTCAAGCCCGGTGCCAACTGGAACGGCACGGTCGACAATGCCTTCCTGTACCGCGCATGGGATCAGACCAACACTGCGACAGTGGGCAGCCAAGTCAGCATCACTGGCACGGGCGGTATCGGCGGCAGCGCAGCTTATTCCACCGCCTTCGGCAAAGTTGGTATCACCGTCAATGCCGTCAACGATGCGCCGTCCACAGTGTCCATCACCTACACCTGTCTGGAAGAGACGCCAGCACCCGTCAACGGCACTACCACCGGCACAGCCATCGCTGACCTGCCTGGCCTCAGTGGCCTGGATGTTGATGGCACCGTATTGGGTCTGGCGATTGTCAGCCCAGTCCAACTCGGTTATAGCAATTTCTGGTACAGCCTTAACGGCGGCGCCACCTGGACGAACCTGAACACCATCGCCAATATTTCCGACACCAATGCCTTGGTGCTGGACAAAACCGCGCGCATTTACTTCCAACCCAACGCAAACTTGTCCGGCAACATCGGTTATGTCCTGCAGCGCAGTTGGGACGGCACGGACGGTGCCATCTCGGGCTCGATGGTGGATCTGACTGGCAAGACGGGCGGCACAGGCGCTTATTCATCGACTTCTAACCGGGTGCAACTCTCGGTGACAGACATCAACGATGCGCCTTCGCTGAGCGTCACCGCACTGGGTGGCAATTACACGGGCACGCCTGTGTCGGCCTTTGGCAGCGCCAATCTGTACCCTGGTGGATCAAGCGGCGAGGGCGCACAAAAATACATCAAACTGGTCCTCACCGTCAGCGGTTTGATCGATGGCGCCAATGAAACCTTGACGGTCGATGGCAGCACCTTCAGTTTGACCCAGAGCACAACAGGCACGACGACCACCAACGGCGTGACCTACGCCGTGAGCGTGACCGGGTCGACTGCCACCGTCTCGCTCACCAAAGCGGCAGGTGTTGACATAACATCTTTCAATACGCTCATTAACAGCATCGCCTACAGCGATCTGTCGAGCGTGCCCAGCATTGGCAACCGCGTCATCACCCTCACCAGCCTGCAAGACAGCGGTGGTGTGAGCAATGGCGGCATCGACACCGCCAGCCTCAACCTGACCAGCACCGTGACAGTGCCCAATGTGGCACCTGTCAACCTTGTGCCCGGTGCACAGACAGTGGCAGAAGAAGCCGCCTTGAGCGTCCCTGGCCTGAGCGTGAGCGACATCAACGGCAACCTGGCCAGCACCCAACTGAGCGTGAGCCACGGCACCTTGAATGTGAGCATCGCAGGCGGTGCAACTATCAGCGCAGGTGCCAACGACGCAGCCAGCTTGACCCTGAGTGGCACGGCCACGCAGATCAATGCGGCACTGGCCACCCTCAAATACACCGGCGTGCTCAACTACAACGGCGCTGACACACTGACCATGCTGTCCACGGACAGCGCGGGCACACCGCTGCAAGACAGCGACACCGTGGCCATCACCGTCACCGCCGTCAACGATGCACCCGTGCTGGCCGACAGGGTGCTCAGCATGCCTGCGCTCCTCAAAGGCAACACCGCAGCGCCCGTCAACGGCACGGCCGTGGGGGCTTTGGTCAGCAGCTTGGTCGGCGGCATCACCGATGTGGATGCCGATGCTCAAACCGGCATCGCCATCACCGGCGTGAGTGCTGGGGGCGCGCTTTACTACAGCACGGACAACGGGACTACTTGGACCTCGTTCACAGACTTCACCGCCAACCGCGCTTTGGGCTTGCTGAGCAACAGCACCAACCGCATTTATTACGTGCCCGCCAGCACCGACACAGGCACCGTGGCCAGCGCCTTGACCTTCCGCGCCTGGGACCGTTCCGGCGGGGCCGCAGAGGGCGCAGTCACTTGGTTCACCGGGCCTACAGCCTCGTATTCGATAGCTACCGACGTCATCAGCGAGTACATCGTGGCCCCTGTCACGGTCAACCCCGTGTCCACCGACAACTTGGTGGGCGCGTCTGAAGCGCTGGTCGTCAGCGGCACGTCCGATGCGGGTGCCACGGTGGCTGTCAGCATTGGCGGCAACAACTACAACGTCACGGCCAATGGCAGCGGCGTTTGGACCTACACCGGTGCTGCCAGCTCGACCCTGCTCAGCGCAGGGGCCAACACCATCACCGCCACCGAAGTGGTGTCGGGTGTGAGCAGCAGCGCCAACGTGTCGGTGAGTTTGGATGCCATAGCGCCCACCGTGACCAATGTGGTCATCACGGGCAACACGGGCATTCAGAACAACACGCTCAATGTAGGCGACACCATCACATGGACGGTCACCACCAGCGAAGCGGTGACGGTGACCGGCACGCCTCAGCTGACCCTGACCATGGGCAGCACCCCTGTGCTGGCCAACTACGTCAGCGGCTCGGGCAGCACGGCGTTGACCTTCAGCTACACCATCAAGGCGGGCGACACCGATGCCAACGGCATCAGCGTGCCGGCCAATGCCTTGGTGCTCAATGGCGGCACCATCAAAGACACGGCCACCAACAACGCCACCCTGACCACCACGGCACTTACCGACAACGCCAGCTACC
The DNA here is from genome assembly GCF_003063435.1 of Limnohabitans sp. 2KL-1. Lineage (GTDB taxonomy): Bacteria > Pseudomonadota > Gammaproteobacteria > Burkholderiales > Burkholderiaceae_C > Limnohabitans_A. Next base: position 87,518 of record NZ_NESL01000009.1, read on the forward strand.
TGGTCGACACCGCGGCCCCAACGGTCTCAAGCGTGTCACTCACCAGCTTTACTGGTGGTTATATCGGCCCGTATCTGAACGCCAATGACGTGCTCACGGCCACCGTCAACTTCAGCGAAGCCGTGACGGTGACCAACACCCCACAACTGGCCCTCAACATTGGCGGCACCATCGTGCAAGCCAACTATGCGGGCGGTTCGGGCACATCGGCGTTGACCTTCACCTACACGATTCTGGCGAACCAGACCGACACCAACGGCATCAGCATTGAGGCCAATGCGTTGTCGCTCAACACCACTGGCACCATCAAAGACGCCGCTGGCAACAACGCGACGCTGACGAGCGCGCTGGTGGCAGACAACGCGGGTTTCAATGTAGACAACACCGCACCCGCTGCGTTGACGTTGAGTTTGTCGCAAGACAGCGGCACCAACCCCACCGATTTGGTGACCAACAACGCCCGCATCAAAGACGGTGCGTTTGAAGTCTATGGCGGTTTAGACCTCAAGAGTGGCAACACCACAGGCACCCTTTTGTCTGGTGTGACCAGTGTGACTGGCCTGAATGCCGCTCGTATCTCGGCCACGATGAACGGTACAGGAATAGGCGTCTCTTTTGTTTCGAAAGTGGTGACCGAAGACACGTCGGTGGCAGGTCAATACACGGCGTGGGTGGCTGTGTATGACGGTAATGAAACCAAGGCCGTGAAGATTCGATTCATCGAAGAATTGGTCAATGGTCAAACCGTGGTCAAAGCCTATGGTTTGGCAGAACGTAAATACGCGGGCGACCTGACCAGTTCGACGGGCTACAACTTTGATGCGAGTGGCACGGGAGGCAGTTATTCGGTGTACGAAATCCGCATCAAACCCGCTGTCAGCACCGATGTGTTTGATGCAGCCAACGGCAGTATCGTCACATACAACATTGACGGCGCAGGTTTCAGTGCGTCCTCTTACACCGCCCCCACCTCAACGGGTACGCACACCGTGCAAATGCGCCAGACCGATGCGGCTGGCAACGTCACCGACAGCAACGTGCTCAGTTTCACGTTGGATGCCACGGCCCCAACCGGCGGCACCTTGGCCTTGGCAGCTGACACTGGCACCAGCACCAGCGACGGGATCACCAAGAACAACCAGATCAACCTGACGGGCCTCGAAGGTGGCACGACCACCTGGGAGTACAGCACCAACTCGGGTAGCACCTGGACGACCGGCACAGGCACCAGCTTCACGCTGGCCGAGAGCACCTATGTCGCCAACGCCGTGCAAGTGCGCCAGACCGATGCCGCAGGCAATGTGCAAGCCACGTCGGTTAAAAATGCCGCGCCAATCACGGTAGACATCACCGCACCGACCGGCGGCACCTTGGCCTTGGCGGCCGACACGGGCACCAGTGCGAGCGATGGAATCACCAGCAACAACCTTATCAACGTGACGGGCCTTGAAGGCGGCACCACCAGCTGGCAGTACAGCACCGATGCGGGTGTGACGTGGAACAACGGCACAGGAACCAGCTTCACGCTGGCCGATGGCACGTATGCCGCCAACGCCGTGCAAGTGCGCCAGACCGATGCCGCGGGCAATGTGCAAGTCACATCGGCCAAATACGCTGCGATCATCAAAATCGACACAGGCCTGCCTGCTGCGCCTTTGGCGGTGTACATGAGCGACGATCACGGCACCAGCGGCAGTGACTGGACCACCACCAGCGACGGCGGTTACACCACCTTCTACGTGCTGTCTACAGCTGGCACTCGTCCTTTTGGCGAAATGGCGCAATACAGCACCGATGGTGGCACCAGCTGGTCGGGCACCAGCGCCACGGTGATGACCGATACAGGCTATGGCATCGTGATGCAGGGGGCTTTGCCCACGGTGACCACCACTTACACCTTCCGCGTTCTCGATACGGCGGGTAACGTGTCATCGACTTTCAGCAAAACCTTCACGCCCAGTGCCTTGCCCACGGGGGCGGCATCGGCCACCACCTTCACGGTGCCAAGCACGGCAGACAACAGTACACAAATCGGCTCTGCCAGTGACGACACGTTTGTGTTGAGCCAAGCAGGCATCACCAACTACCTGAGCCAAGCTACGGCTTACATTGAGGGTCAAGGCGGTCAAGACACTTTGCGTTTGACGGGCACAGGCACCAGCTTGAACCTGCTCAACTACATGAACGACTACACCCTGAACAAGATTCAGGGCATGGAGTTCATCGACATGAGCACCGATGCAGGCGCACAAACCTTGATCGGTAACGCGCAGGCCTTTTTGGCGTTGACCAAAGGGGCGTGGTTGAACAACTCGAACTTGGCCACCGGCAATTACCAAATGGTGATCAAGGGCACCAGCGCCGACACCTTGGTGTTGGGCAAGGGCGATGGTTTTGATGTGTCTGGTTTTGTCAAAGGGGCCACTATCAGCAGCGCGGCCAATCAGGGGGCTGCCTACGATGACGACATCAGCTACGACATCTGGACCGACAGTTACTTGAGAGTGCAGCTGCTGGTGCAAACGGGCATTAACGTCAACGTTGAAACCGCGGCCACCAATGCGGCACCTGTGTTGGCCGACACGGTGCTGAGCTTGACGACGACGACCAAAAATGCTGCTGTACCTACAGGTGCCGTGGGCGATTTGGTCAGCAGCTTGGTGGGCGGCATCACCGATAGCTTTGTGGCCTCACAGAAGGGCATTGCCATCACCGGCGTCAACGCCAATGGCACGCTTTACTACAGCACCGATGGCGGCACCAACTGGACCGCCGCTTCGGGCACGTCCGACAGCAACGCCTTGCTGTTGGCTGCTGACGGCGACAACCGCGTCTTCTTCAAGCCCAACGCCAACTACACCGGCACCTTGGCTGACGCCATCACGCTTCGCGGTTGGGACCGCACCAGCGGTATCGATGGTGCATATTTCAGCGCAGGGACCAATGGTGGCACCACGGCGTTCTCGACGGCTACCGACACGGTGTCTCAACTGGTGATGGTTCCTGTCACCATCAACGCCGTATCAACCGACAGCGTCATGGCCAGCAACGAAGTGCTGGTGGTCAGCGGTACGGCTGCGGCCAATGCCACGGTGGCTGTGGGTGTGAACGGCCAGACCGTCAACGTGACCGCCGATGCCTCGGGCAACTGGACCTATGACGGCACCAAGGTTCGCTACATCATGGTGCGCAAGACATTGGCCAACACGTCAGCTACGCCGGATGGTTTCCTGACCGTGGGTGATGTGTCTGCCATTCAAACTGGCACAGGCACCAACGTGGCCTTGAATGCAGGCGTAAATCAGAGCTTTTCGAATACCAATGCGTTTTATTACACAGCTGGATTCTACGCAACAGGCAACATTCATGACGGGAGCGCAATCGATAACGTCAACACGTTTGCCGAAGCCTATGGCACGCAAACCGCGTATCTGACGGCCGATGGCGATGCCTGGGTGCAGTTGGACTTGGGGGCTGCTTATTCGTTGTCCAGTATTTTGGTCAATTCGCGTGGCGGTGCGACGGGTTACACCGACCGAACGAACGGTGCGAGCATCTACGCGTCGGCCAACGACATGAGCGGCATGACACGGGCGCAACTCAATGCGTCTACGCTGGTCAATTCGGCGGTGATCAGCGGCTTGGTTGCCAGCGTCACTTCACAGGCATACACAGACAATGCGACGTCGATTTTAGGTAGCAAGTTGCCGGCCAGCACCACCATCACCGCGCAGCAAACGGTGTCGGGCTTAACCACCACCGCCTCGGCCAACGTGACCGTGTTCTCGTTGGTGAGCAGTAGCCCTGCTGACAACGGCCTTGTGGCTTACTCGGCCTTGGGTAACGACCTCACACTGACCTTCAACCAAAACACGGCCAAGGGCACGGGCAACATCGGTTTGTACTACTCAAATGGTGGTCAGATCGATTTGTTTGACGTGGGCAGCACCGCCATCACCGGTTGGGGCACCAAAACGCTGACCATCAATCCAAGTTCCAGCTTGGCGGCCAACGAAAAATTCTTCTTGCAGATCGCCCCCACGGCCATCAAGGACACGGCTGGCAACGCCTATGCAGGCATTGGCAATGCGACGGGATTGAACTTCAGCACGGCTGCGGCCGATGGCAGCATTTCCGTCAACCCGCTTTACACCGACTCCAACGCCACCAGCTATTTGGGCCAGACCGTGTCGGGCGCAGGCGATGTGAACGGCGACGGGTTCGATGACTACATCGTGGCGGCACCTGGCATCCACGCGGCGTTTGTCATCTACGGCAACGCCAGTGGCGTGGGCACGGATTTGCCCAGCGACGCGATTGCCGCTTCCAAGGGTTTCAAAATCTCGGGGGGCAACTCGCTGGGCTATTCAGTGTCTGGCGTGGGCGACGTGAACGGCGACGGGTATGCCGACGTGGCCGTCAGCACCAAGGAAACAACCGGTTCGGTATATGTGGTGTACGGCGGTGCCAACCTTGGCAATGCGGTGACCTTCACAGGCGCGAGCTTCGACATTGCCAGCAGCAGTGGTTTCAAAATCACCGGTGCTGCCAACGACAAATTGGGCGTATCGATTGCAGGTGCGGGCGACGTTAACGGCGATGGCTTGGCCGACATGATTGTGGGTGGCGAGGGGACCAACTCGGCCACTTACGTGGTCTATGGCCGTGCAGGCAGCACGGGCCTGAGCTTGGCCGGTGGCACCATTGCGCCTGCCGATGGCTTTGAAATTGTGGGCCCAATCACCAATTACTTTGGCTCTGCCGTCTCAGGCGCAGGCGATGTGAACGGCGACGGCTTGGCCGACCTGATTGTGGGCGCCTACGGTGCGCACGCTGCCTTTGTGGTGTTTGGCAACAGCACCGGTACAACGGCCACGATCAGTGGAACAGGCGATACAGCATCCATCGCCGCAGGCAGTGGTTTCAAGATTTTTTCTGCCGCTGCAAGCAACCAATTGGGCATCAGCGTGTCGAGCGCAGGTGACGTCAACGGCGACGGTTTGGCCGACGTGATTGTGGGTGAAAGGGGCAACTACAACGCTTATGTGATCTACGGCAAAAACAGCAACACCACGGTGGACATCAATACCGCCAACGATTTGGCGGTGTCCAGTACCGGCTTCAGGATCAAGGGTTCTTCAGGAAACCTTGGCCGCAATGTGTCTGGCGCGGGTGATGTGAACGGCGACGGTTTTGCCGATGTGCTGGTCTTGACGGAAGCGAATTACGCTTTCTTGGTGTACGGCAGTGCCAGCGGCACCACGGTGGATGTGTCCACTGGCACCATCGCCTCGTCTGCGGGGTTCAAGATCACGGGTTCAACCATCGGGACGTTTGCCTATTCGGCTTCATCTGCTGGCGACATCAACGGCGATGGTTTGAGTGACTTGGTATTGGGCACCTACAGCGGTGCTGTGCCAGGCTACAGCCTGCTCTTGGGCGGCACGCAGTGGATCAGCGCCGCTGTCAGCGGCAGTGGCACCGTGACGGGCACCGCAGTGGCCGAAGCCATCATCGGTTCGGCCAGTGCCGACGTTTTGACGGGCGGGGGCGGTGTGGACCGTTTCTTTGCAGGCTTGGGCACCGACACCATCGTGCTCACCGCCAGCGACATCACCAACTTGGGCAACAACGCAACGGGTCAAACCGCCAAGGCTGTGGTGAGCGGTGGCGGTGGTTTTGACACCCTGCGCTTGAGCGGTGGAGCAGCGCTGAATTTGACAACCATCAGCCACGCAGGTGCCATGGGTGTGGAAGAAAACAGCCGCATCGAAAGCATTGAGCGCATCAACTTGAGCACCGACACGGCGGCCAACACGCTGACGCTGACGGCCTCTGATGTGAAAGACATGGCAGGCTTTAACCAGATCCACACCGGTACGGCCAGCGCCGACGGCAATGTGTGGACCAATGTGACGGGTACGGCTTTGGGTCTGAACACGGCCTTTCACCAGTTGGTGGTGGACGGCACCTCGTCTGATGTGGTGAAACTGGCTGCAACCAGCGATGCCTGGGTCAACGCCGGTACGGTGAGCAATGGCACGAGCAACTACACGGTTTATCAGAGTGCTGCTTCTCGTGCGCAAGTGATCGTCCATGCGGGTATCACCAATGTGTTCACAGAGTCGTTCCCGGTGCTGGTAGGCAGCAACCCCAGCGACAACGGTTACATGATGGCGCTGGACAGCAACATTGTCCTCAACTTCAGTGAGTCGGTGCTCAAAGGCACAGGGGCCATCGGTATTTACAAGTCTTCTGACAATTCATTGGTTGAAAGTTTTGATGTGGTTGCCAGTGGCCTGGTGACGGGCTGGGGGACGAGCAGCCTGACCATCAATCCGACCAATGCTTTGCTTGCAGGTACGGGCTATTACCTCAAAATTGCAGCCACTGCCATCAAAGACTCGGCAGATCTTGCCTATGTGGGTATCAACGATGCCACGACGCTGAACTTCAGCACGGCAGATGCCAGCGGTGCGGTGACTGTGGCCATCAATACCGGTTCTGCCGCGGGGTCTTTGGGTTCCTCGGTTTCCAGCGCAGGCGACGTCAACAACGACGGTTTCGACGATTTCATCGTGGGCTCACAAGGCACCAACAAGGCCTATGTGGTGTATGGCGGCTCAGGTGTCACGGGTCTGAATTTGACCGGCCCGGACATGGCGAGCAAGGGTTTCCAGATTTCCGGCTCCAACCAGTTGGGTTACCGGGTGTCTGGCGCGGGGGATTTCAACGGAGATGGCTTCGCCGACCTGATCGTCAGTGGCGACAGCTCGACAGATAACGTTTATGTGGTGTTTGGCAGCGCCAGTGCCACGGCGGTGGCCATTGATGGCAGCGGCAACTTCACAGCCGGCAGTGGTTTGAAAATCACGGGGCCTGGCAGCAGTTTCTTTGGTACGGCTGTTTCGGGGGCGGGTGATGTCAACGGTGACGGTTTGGCCGATTTGATTGTCGGTGCCGACAACAGCGGTGCGGGCGGCTACGCTTCAGCTTTCGTGGTGTATGGCCGCACGGGCACGGCGAGTTTGAACCTCAGTTCGGGCACCATCGCGAATGCCGATGGTTTCAGGATGTCAGGGCCAGCCGGCAGTAAATTTGGTCAGATGGTGTCGGGTGCGGGCGACGTCAACGGCGATGGCCTGGCGGATTTGGTGGTGGGGGCTTCGGGCATCAGCAGCGCCTACGTTGTTTTTGCCAGCACCACAGGCACCGGCATGACCCTCGATGTCAGCAACAACTTGCCTGTGGGCCGTGGTTTCAAGATCAGTTCAGCACAAACCGGGAGCACGCTGGGCTATCGCGTTTCCAGCGCGGGCGATGTCAACGGAGATGGCTTGGCCGACGTGGTGCTCAGCGCAATGGGCACCAACAATGCCTATGTGGTGTATGGCAAAACCACTGACACGGCCATCAGCATCGACAGTGCAGGGGTCATTGCCGCGGCCAGTGGCTTCATCATCAGTTCTGCAGCTGCCATCAGCTTAGGCGTGTCGGTTTCCAGTGCCGGTGATGTCAACGGCGACGGATTGGGCGATTTGCTGGTGGGTGCGAGTGGGGCAAACAGTGCCTACCTGGTCTATGGCAATGCCAGCGGCACCTCGGTGAGCATTGACAGTTCAGGCACCATCGCTGCGGGCAGTGGCTTCAAAATTGCGGGGCCGGCCAGCAGCGGTTTGGGCAACTCGGTGTCTGGCGCAGGCGATCTCAACGGCGATGGCCTGGCTGACCTGATCGTGGGCGGGTCTGTGGCCACGGGGGCTTACAGCCTTATTTTTGGGGGCACACAGTGGGTGACGAGCGCCATCAACGGCACAGGCACGGCAGCGTCTGAAGCCGTCTTGGGCACGGCCAACAGCGACACGCTTTCGGGTGGTGGCGGTGTGGACCGGTTCTTTGCCGGTGCGGGCAACGACACGGTGTTGTTGACCGCCAGCGATGTGACCAACCTGAACAGTGCGACCACCGGCCAGATAGCCAAGGCGATGGTCAGTGGCGGCACTGGCTTTGACACCGTTCGCCTGAGCGGCGGCGCAGCCTTGGATCTGACCGCCATGAGCAACGCAGGTGCGATGGGTCTGGAAGAAAACAGCCGCCTCGAAAGCATCGAACGCATCGACTTGAGCACAGACACAGGCGCCAACACGCTGACGCTGACCGCCAAAGATGTGAAAGACATGGCCGGCTTCAACGTGATCCACACCGGTACAGCCAGCGCAGATGGCAAGGTCTGGACCAATGTGTCGGGCACAGCCTTGGGTGCCACGACGCCCTACCACCAATTGGTGGTCGATGGCACGTCGGCAGACAGTGTGGTGATGCCTGCGACTGACTCATATTGGGCCTACAAAGGTGTGGTCAGTGACGGAGCCAGCACCTACAACGTGTATCAAAACTCTGGCGCTGGCACGCAAGTGTTGGTCAACACGGCTGTGACGAATGTGTCGTACCCGACGTATTCGATAGGCACGGCCAGCATCAGCCTTGGCTCGAGCGGAAGTTTGATCGCGCCAGTGCAGGTGGAAGGCAAGTGGTACTACTTCTGGGACAGAAACGGTAACGGCACGGCTGACTCTGAAGTCTCCGCTTTGGATACAGTCTCCAACACCACGTTGGATACGATATTTAAATACGATGTCAACGGCAATGTGAACCCTGGAACGACGACCAGCGACACCTATCGGTATGCCACTTTGAATGGCGTCAAGTTGGCATTGATCACCTTGAACGACGGCGCTGTGACCACGATGCACTTGGACGGTACAGGCAGTGCTTACCAAACCGGTACGGCCGTATCAGGTCAAGGTACAGCCGATAACCCCACGTTTGGCGGCATGTTGGCGATTTGGGATGCGTTCAACGGCTCATCGACAGGCACGCAAATTGGCGCTTTCCCATCGGGATGGGGTACGGGCGGATTTAAAACATCCACACCGGGCACTCAATATCACACATACGTTTATTTGAGTAATGGTGATGTGGGGTACACGCCAGACACGAAAGCCACATATGTGGCATTGCAAGTGGTCAATACCACCCCGGTTTTGGATGCGTCACAGTCGCCCACGATGACCGCAGCCATCGGCGGCGGCACGCCCACAGGCGCGGTGGGCCGATTGCTCAACACGATCGTGACCAATGGCATCAGCGATGTGAACGACAGTGTCATGAACACGGTTCGTGGCATCGCGATCACGGGTTTTGACAGCACCAACGGCACGCTGCACTACAGTACCAACGGCGGCACGACCTGGGCGGCTGTCAGCGGCGTCAGCACCACCAATGCGTTGTTACTGGCCATAGACAGTGACACCCGCTTGTATTTCAAACCTACCCTGAGCAACTACAGCGGCACGACCAGCCCCATCACGTTCTGTGCGTGGGACATGTCTGCCAACACAACCGAAGGGGTGTATGTCACGACCACATCAGGCGACACGACGCAGTTCAGCACGGCATCCGACACGATTGCGGTCACGGTGAACGGCAGCGTGGCCCCGTTGGTGTTCGACCTGAACCGCGATGGCGCTTTGTCTTACAGCCAAGTGACGATGGACGTGAATGGCGACGGCCAACTCGACACCACCGCCTGGGCGGCAGCGCAAGACGGCGTGCTGGTGTGGGACAAGTACGTCGATGGCTTGGTGCACGACAACAGCCAGTACGCGTTTGCGCAATACGCCACGCGCTACACCAGCGACAAGCCCGCGACCGACTTGCAAGGTTTGGCCGAGGTGTTTGACAGCAACCAGGACGGTGTGTTCGACGCGCAAGACGCCCAGTTTTCCGAGTTCAAGGTCTGGCGAGACGCAGACCAGGACGGTGTGAGCGATGCAGGCGAAGTGCGCAGCCTGAGCGATTGGGGCATCACCTCGATGAGCTTGGTCAGCGATGGTGTGGTGCGCCAGCCTGCAGCCGGTGTCACCGAGGCGGGCCGGACCTTTGCCCAGGCCAGCGATGGTTCTTCGGTGTTGGTGGCTGACGCCAGCTTTGAAGTGCAAAGCCTGGCTTACCGCATCAACCCGCAGGGCGATCTGAGTGTGCTGGGTGCCGAGATGGAGTTGGACCTGGCCAGCTTTGTGGCCTCGCACGGTGCGATCCGCAGCGTGGACTTGACGGGCACGGGGGCCAACAGCTTCAAAATTGACCTGAACGATCTGCTGCAAAGCGGTGTCGATGCGCCGTTGCAGGTGGACGGTGACGCGGGAGACCGCGTGCTGTTCAACGAGGCGGACTGGCGTGTGATGGGGTCGGTGGAGGCCAATGGCCACAGCTACACCGACTATGCGGCGTTCAACGGCGCATCGGCCTGGCTGCGCATTGACCAGTTGTTGATCGACCGGATTGCCTGAGCGGGCGCTGTCCATGCCGGGGTGAATGCCCTTGCATGGACCGTGGGCAATGCCGGGCCTTGCCATGGCTTGTCGTGTGCGACGTATTCTGATTACTGAATTTTTTCAGGAGACACCGTCATGAACCGCCGTCATTTTCTGGGCGCAGGCCTGGCCAGCGCCACCGCCCTGAGCTTCTCATCCGTTTGGTCGCAGGGCACCCCCCAATTCGGTGCGCCCGATTTGCCTGCGGTGGGTTTTCGACGCATGAAGCTGGGCAGCATGGAGATCATTGCGCTCAACGATGGTGCAACGCGCCGCCCCTTGGGGCAAGAGTTTGTGCCCGCCGTGCCGCTGGACAATGTGAAGGCGCTGCTGGCTTCGCAAAACCTGCCCACCGATTACATCGATGTGCCTTACACGCCGTTCTTGCTGGTCAACGGCAACCAGCGTTATTTATTCGACACCGGTTTTGCCGACAACGGCCCGCCCACCACCGGCAAGCTGCTGGGCAACCTGGCGGCCGCTGGCTTCAAGCCGGAAGACATCAACAACGTGGTGTTGAGCCATTTCCATGGCGACCACATCAATGGCTTGCGCTTTAAAAACGGCAATTTGGTGTACCCGAATGCCCGCGTGCATGTGCCTGCGCCCGAGCACGCTTTCTGGACGGATGAAGCCCGCATCGCGGCAGCGCCTGCGCAGATGCAAGGTGCTTTTGGGGCCGTCAAGCGTGCGCTGACGGGCTTGACGTCTGACCAGCTGGTCAAGTTTGAGCCGGGCAGCACCGTGGCCCCGGGCATCCAGTCGGTGGCCGCGTTTGGCCACACGCCTGGCCACACCTTGTTCACCGTGCGCTCAGAAGGGCAGTCGTTTGCGTATGTGGCCGACATCACCAACGTGCCATCTTTGTTTGCGCGCAACCCCGACTGGGCTGTGCTGTTTGACATGAACCCCGACATGGCCCGCCAAAGCCGCCGCCGCATTTTTGACATGCTGGTCAAGGAAAAAATGATGGCCGGTGGTTTCCATTTCCCGTTCCCGGCTTTTGGCTCCATCACGCCCTCGGGCAATGGCTACCAGTTTGTGCCGGTGGCCTGAGCAGGCTTTGCAGCTTTGCACCCCAAAGCCCGTGCCTGGTGGTTCGGGCTTTTTTACTTGTGCAACAGATCAGGGGGGCGTCGTCTGCGGTCAGACAAGTCGGCACTTGGCCCTCATGCCGCCAGTAGCTTCACCTTGCGTTTTTGGGCCTTGAGCAGTTTGACGGCTTGTTGGTCGAAAGTCACAAATTCTGTGCCGCCCAACAAGTCGCCTTCGGCCGCCATCACACCATCGGCAAAGTCGCCTCCACTCTCCAGCAGGGCCAACCCGGCCAGCACCGTGGGCGTGTGGCAGACCACTTGCCGCACTTGCAGCAGCGTGCGCAGGGCATGCGCCACCTGTGCTGGCGTGTAGCGGGAACCGCGCAGCAACACCCACACCATTTCGCACAGCGCCGGGGTGGGCACCGCGATCAAACTGGCCTTTTGCAGCACACGCAGCGCCAGTGCGGCTTGTGCAGGATCGTCTTGTGTGGCCAGTCGCACCAGCACATTCGTGTCGAGCGTGACTTTCATGACTGGCCAGTCCAGCCGTTGGCGATGATGGCATCCATGTCATCGACGCTGAGTGCTTTGGGTGGCGGTGGCAAGCAGCCCGCGAAGGCCTCTAAACCTTCGGGGGCCTTGGCTTGCAATGTCAACACGCCATTGGCTTGTTTGTGAATCTCCACCTGCTGACCCGGTGCAATGCCCAAGTCTCTTCAGAGGTGACAGCACCAGCGAAGCATTGCGTTTAGCCTTGGCTAACTGACTTCCTCCGCCAAGGATATTGACCATGAAAACCACCACCCTGGGTAAAAGCCCACTGAAAGTTTCTCGCCTGTGCCTGGGCACCATGATGTTTGGCGACCAAACGTCCCTGGACGACGCCCGCCACATCGTGGCCGATGCGCAAGAAAAAGGCTGCAACTTCATCGACACCGCCGATGTTTACACGCTCGGAAAATCCGAAGAGATCGTGGGCCAGGTGCTTCAGGGGCAGCGCCATCGCTGGGTGCTGGCCAGCAAGGTCGGTAACGCCATGTCGGATCTGCCCAACACCCAAGGCTACTCGCGCAGCTGGATGCTTCGGGCCTGTGAAGACAGTCTGCGCCGTTTGGGCACCGATCATCTGGACATTTATTACCTGCACCGCGACTACAACGGCATGAACCTGGAAGAGCCGCTTCGGGCCATTGAAGCCCTGCTGCGCGACGGCAAGATCCGTTATTGGGGCGTGTCCAATTTCCGGGGCTGGCGCATTGCCGAGATGGTCCACCTGGCCCGCCAGATGAACATGCCCGGCCCCGTGGTGTGCCAGCCTTATTACAACCTGCTCAACCGCTTGCCCGAGGTGGAAATTCTGGAGGCCTGCGGGCATTACGGCCTGGGCGTGGTGCCCTACAGCCCGATTGCACGCGGCGTGTTGACGGGCAAATACTCACCCGGCCAGGCCCCCGCAGAGGGCAGCCGCGCAGCGCGTGGCGACAAGCGCATTCTGGAGACGGAGTTCCGTGAAGAGTCGCTGCAAATTGCGCAAACGCTTAGGCAGCATTGCGAGGCCAAAGGCGTGTCGCTGGCGCACTTTGCCACCGCCTGGGTGCTGGCCAACCGCCATGTGAGCGCGGTCATCGCCGGGCCGCGCACGCTGGCCCAATGGCAAGACTATGCGGGCGCTTTGGAGGTGAGCCTCACTGCCGAAGACGAGGCCTTGGTCAACAGCCTGGTGGCCCCCGGGCACCCGTCGACGCCGGGGTACAACGACCCTTCTTATCCGTTGAATGGGCGCTGAAATCCAGACCTCTGTGACTCCTTGGCTGTCCATCGGGGCAGCGGTGTTCATTGACAAACATCATTGAAATTCTGTACAGTCTGTACATAAGTCAAGGAGTTGGCCATGTCAGACACCCCGCAATACGGACTCGAACAAGCTCGGGCACAGCTTCCGCTCATCGCCTCAGAAGCGGTGGCGGGTTACAGCAGTGTGATCACGCGCCACGGCAAGCCGGTGGCGGTGGTGGTGCCGGTGGACCAATGGCGCGAGCAGCAAGCCCGCTCACTCCAGCAGGGGGGTGTTTTGGCCTTGCGCGGCACGGGGCGCGGCTTGTGGCCAGAGGGTGCGGCGAATTCGGTGGCGCAGCTGCGCGATGAGTGGGCCTGAGCGGTGGCGACCCGCGCCCGAGTCCGTGCTTCGGCGTCCCTGTGGGGTGGCCTGAGCGAAGGGGCCAGCGTGCTGGTGGACACCGCGCCCTGGATTTACCTGCTCGAAGACCATGCCGAATTTGCGCCCCGTTTTGTGGGCCTGTTTGAGGCGGCAGAGCGTGGCCAGATTCAGCTGGCTTTGAGCACCGTGACCTTGGCCGAAGTGCTGACAGGGCCTTTCAAGGCGGGTCAGACGGCCTTGGCCAAACGCTACGAAACGGCTTTGAGCGCGTACCAGGTGGTGCCTTTGTCGGCGGCTGTGGCCAGTTTGGCGGCGCAGTTGCGGGCGTCATACCGCCTCAAGCTGCCCGACGCGGTGCAACTGGCCACGGCACTGCAGATGGGCGCAGCGGCGTTGGTCACGCATGACCGGGACTTTTCTGCTGTGCAGGGCTTGCCAGTGTTGATGGGCGAGTAGCGCGGGCGTTTGGGGCCTCTGGCCCCTGCAAGATTCGGGTCAGCGCATGGAGGTTCAGAACATTCGGGCGATCAAAGCACCTTCGGCCGGGCCGTCCAGCGGAATCCACACCTTGAGCGGGTTGCCCGCCGCCACGGCGATGGCTTCGCCTTTTTCGCTTTTCATTTGGGTCAGAGGCACTTTGCGGTTGCCACTGGGGTGAATGATCTCGATGGTGTCGCCCACCGAGAATTTGTTTTTGGTCTCGACCAGCGCCCAGCCGTCGCCCACCGAGCGCACCTCGCCCACAAACTGGCTGCGGTGGCCGACCGAGTGGCCGGTTTCGTAGTTTTGATAATCCTGCGCGGGGCGGCGCTCCAAAAAGCCCGAGGTGTAGCCGCGTGAGGCCAGGCCATCGAGTTCGCTGATCAGCTCGGGGTTGAAGGGGCGTCCGGCCACGGCGTCGTCAATCGCCCGGCGGTAGACCTGCGCGGTGCGGCTCACGTAATACAGGCTCTTGGTGCGGCCTTCGATCTTGAGCGAGTCCACACCGATCTTGACCAGGCGCTCGATTAGTTCCACCGCCCGCAGGTCCTTGCTGTTCATGATGTAGGTGCCGTGCTCGTCTTCCATGATGGGCATGAGCGCACCGGGCCGGTTGGCTTCTTCGATCAGGTACACCTTGTCGGCGGCCGGGTGGCGCTGCCCGTCACCGCAGGCCGAGAAGTTCTTCTCGGCGGCTTCTTGCTCTTGTTCAAAGCTGAAATCGCCCTCCATGCGGGTGGGTTTGACTTCGCCGGAATCGGTTTCGTCGGTGGCTTCTTGTGTGCCGTAGCTCCAGCGGCAGGCGTTGGTGCAGGTGCCCTGGTTGGGGTCGCGCCGGTTGAAGTAACCCGACAGCAGGCAGCGGCCCGAGTAAGCGATGCACAGCGCGCCGTGCACGAACACCTCCAGCTCCATGTCCGGGCATTCCTGGCGGATTTTTTCGACTTCGTCCAGGCTCAGTTCGCGGCTCAGGATGATGCGGGCCACGCCCATTTTTTGCCAGAACTTGACCGCCGCCCAGTTCACGGTGTTGGCCTGGACCGAGAGGTGTATGGGCATTTCGGGCCATTTCTCACGCACCATCATGATCAGGCCGGGGTCGGCCATGATCAGGGCGTCGGGCTTCATGGCGATCACCGGTTCGATGTCGCGCAGGTAGGTGCGCACCTTGTCGTTGTGCGGCAGCAGGTTGCTGGTGACAAAAAACTTTTTGCCCCGGGTGTGCGCCTCGGCAATGCCGATGCCGATCTGCTCCAGTTTGAATTCGTTGTTGCGCGCTCGCAGGCTGTAGCGGGGTTGGCCGGCATAAATCGCATCGGCACCAAAGTCGTAAGCGGCGCGCATTTTGTCGAGCGAGCCGGCGGGCAATAAAAGTTCGGGGGATTTGATCGCGGTCATAGCCTTTGATTGTCCAATTTTTTGAACCTGCCACGCGCCGTGCACAATTGACGAATGACAAGAAACATGGCCGAAACAGGGCTCAAACAGGTGTTGATCGCAGGCGGCGGCATTGGCGGCTTGGCTGCGGCGTTGGCCTGTGCGCGGCAGGGCGTGCCGGTGCAGCTGCTGGAGCGGGCGGCGCAGCTGAGCGAGGTGGGCGCGGGCATCCAGATCGGACCGAACGTGACGCGCATTTTGAAGGCTTGGGGTTTGGGGGATGCGCTGGCGCAGGTGGCGGCTTTTCCGAAGCGCTTGCAAGCGAGGGACGCACGGACCGGGCAGGTGCTCGGCCGTTTGCGTCTGGGCGAACGGGCGCAGGCCCTGTATGGCGCGCCTTACGCCACCATCCACCGGGCCGATTTGCAGGGCTTGTTGTACGACGCGGCGAAGGCGGCGGGCGTGGATGTGCGCCTGGGCCAAACCGTGCAGGGCTGGCGCGAGACCGCCGAGGGTCTTGCCGTGACCACGGCACAAGAGCTGGTCGCTGGTGTAGCCCAACAGCGCGGGGAGTCCGCCGCAAAAGAGCCCCCGTTGATGGCCGATGTGTTGATCGGTGCCGATGGCGTGTGGAGCGCCGTGCGCCAGCAATTGCTGGGCGATGGCCCGGCGCGATTTACCGGACATTTGGCGTACCGGGCGCTGGTGGCGCAGGCCGATTTGCCCACGCATTTGCGCAGTGACCAAGTCACCGTCTGGATGGGGCC
Organism: Limnohabitans sp. 2KL-1; assembly: GCF_003063435.1. Taxonomy (GTDB): domain Bacteria; phylum Pseudomonadota; class Gammaproteobacteria; order Burkholderiales; family Burkholderiaceae_C; genus Limnohabitans_A. Next base: position 103,716 of record NZ_NESL01000009.1, read on the forward strand.
GCGCCTGCATGTGGTGCATTACCCGGTGCGCGGCGGTGAATGGCTGAATTTGGTGGCCATCGTGCATGGCGATAAACCCGCACAAGCCGATGCATGGGACGCTGCAGGCCATGCCCAAGCGCTGATGCAAGCCTTGGGGGCCGTTTCAGGTGTGGTGGGCCAGGATTTGCATGAGCGTCTGGCCTCGGTTCCGTCTTGGCGGCAATGGGCGCTGCACGACCGTGCACCCATGACGGCGGCGCGTGAAATGGCCCAAGGCCGTGTGGCCCTGCTGGGTGACGCGGCCCACCCGATGCGGCCTTATTTGGCGCAAGGCGCAGGCATGGCCATCGAAGACGCGCAGGTGCTGGCGCAGTGCTTGGCCCAAGGCTCGGGCAGTGTGGTGCAGCGCTTGCAGGCCTATGCCGAGCAACGCTGGGCGCGCAATGCCCGCGTGCAAGCGCGTGCGATCCGCAACGGCCGCATCTTCCACGCCACCGGCCCTGTGGCCATGGGCCGCAACCTGTCGATGCGACTGATGGGCGAGCGGCTGATGGATGTGCCTTGGTTGTATGGAGAGGAAATGAAGTGAATGGCGAGGCGCGAAAATGGCCTGAGCATGGATCACGCCTGCCATGAACCAGCGGATTGAAGGGCCAATGTTGATCTAACATTCATCAGACAATCTTTGATGAATGTCCCCGGTTTGCGTCCATTCCATAAGGCATCGCTTGATTCGAAATTCAGAATCCCTCACCGTCGAATTCAAAAGCGACCGCAAGCGCCTGTCGGATGCCGAGCTGGTCGAGGCCTTGGTGTGCCTGGCCAACACCGAAGGCGGCGAGCTGTGGCTGGGTGTGGAGGACGATGGTCAAGCCACGGGCCTGCATGCCGAACAGATGTTGCTGAGTTACATCCGCCAACATGGGCAGATCAAGCGGGCGGAGGTCATGGCGCTTTGCCGGCTGACGGAAGGGCAGGCCAAGCATTTGCTGAAAAGAATGTCTGATGCAAAGCAGATCGTGATGCGCAGGCATGGCAATTTGACGGCTTATGTCGAATCGCAGTGACTCATGTGTCGCCCGCTTCGGATGATCTTCGGATCATTTGAATTTCATAAGTCATTGATTTTTAATGATATTTCCCAAATTCCACGTTGGACAAGTCCTTGCGGATCAAAATAAACGGGGGTTTTTTTCGGACATATGACACCTCTCAAACGCGCTCTCATCGAAAAAGCGGGCAAGACCGTTACCGCCAGGCCATGCTCGAATATTTGCTCCATCGCAGTGACCAGTTCCAAAATGTGAATGCTTTGATGGTCTGAAATTCACATCCTTTCCTCCAAAGGCCAGGCCTTTGGCCGTGTGCCCGCTTGACGCTGTACAGTCGCTGGCGCGCAATCAGACACATTCAAAACTTCAGGGACTTTTTTCATGACACCAAGTCAATCGAACCCATGCACTGCAGCCTGGGTACGGACCGCCTGCATCAGTGCGGTTTTGGCCGTCTCTTGGCTCGCACCCACCGCCTGGGCGCAAAGCACCGATTTGTCGGCCTGCATGGCCGAGTTGCGCCCGGCAGCACGCAGCGGCAAAGTGAGCGACGCCACCTGGTCGCGCCACACGGCGGGGCTGCAGGCCGACTTCAGCGTCATTGAAAAGCTGAACTTCCAGCCCGAATTTCGCACCGCCATTTGGGACTACATGTCGGCCCTGGTGGACGAAGAGCGTGTGGCCGATGGCAAGGCCCGCCTGACTGAACACCGCCAGGCGCTCGAACGCGCCGAGCAACGCTTTGGCGTGGACGCGGCCACGGTGGTCGCGGTTTGGGGTGTGGAGAGCAATTTCGGCCAGACCTTTGGCAAATACCCGCTGGTGCAGGCGCTGGGCACACTGGCGTGTCACGGGCGGCGGCAAAGCTATTTCCGGGGCGAGTTTTTCTCGGCGCTGCGTATTTTGCAGGCCGGCCACATCGCGCCCGAGCGTTTGGTGGGTTCGTGGGCGGGGGCCTTTGGCCACACCCAGTTCATGCCCAGCACCTTCGAGCGCTTGGCGGTGGATTTTGACGGCGACGGCCGCGCCGACCTGATGGACAGCAGCGTGGACGCGCTGGGTTCGACCGCGAACTTTTTGGCCCGCGCGGGTTGGCAAAGTGGCTTGCCATGGGGCATTGAAGTCAAGCTGCCTGCAGGCATCTCTTTGGCAGGCGAGGGCCGACGCAGCAAACGCCTGGTGGCCGATTGGGCGGCGCGGGGCGTGCGCCGGGTGGACGGCTCGGCCTTGCCTGCCAGCCTGGGCCAAGTGGGTTTGCTGGCGCTGGCGGGGGCCAATGGCCCAGCGTTTTTGGTCACGCGCAATTTTGATGCGCTTTACAGCTACAACGCGGCCGAAAGCTATGGCCTGGCCATTGCCCACCTGAGCGACCGTTTGCGCGGCGGCGGCCCCTTCGCTACGCCCTGGCCGACCGATGACGCCGGCCTGTCCCGCGCCGAGCGGCGCGAGTTGCAAGGCCTGCTGGTGATGCGCGGCCACGACATCGGTCCCGTGGATGGCATGTTGGGCGATAAATCGCGCGAGGCGATCCGCGCCGAACAGCAGCGTTTGGGCATGGAGGCCAATGGCCGAGGCGGACAGAAAGTCCTCAAGGCTTTGCGCGGGGGGTGAGCGCCCGCCGTGTGCTGGCCGATTTTGCGTTGCACGCCCGGTTGGCCACGCTCTGTCTTTGCGGACGTAACTTGGCAGCCCGGCACTGCGCCGGACTTCACGCCACCAATGGCAATGTCCTTGACCGCTTGCCGGTCAAAGCAAACAGCGCATTGCCCACCGCCGGGGCCAGCGGCGGCACCGCCGGTTCGCCCACGCCTGCGGGGTGGCGGGTGCTGGGCACGATGTGGGTTTCCACCAGCGGGGCCTGGCTGAGCGTGACCATGGGGTAGCTCGGGAAGTTGCTTTGCTGCACCACGCCCGCCACGATGTCGATCTTGCCGAAGAGGGCGGCGCTCAGGCCATACAGCACGCTGCTTTCGACTTGCTGGGCCACGGTGTCTGGGTTGACCACGGTGCCGCAGTCGATGGCGCAGACCACGCGGTGCACGCGAATTTGTCCCTGGTCCAGCGACACCTCGGCCACTTGCGCCGTGATGGAGCCAAACGATTCGTGCAGCGCAATGCCTCGGGCATGACCGTCAGGCAGTGGCTTGCCCCAGCCTGCTTTTTGGGCGGCCAGTTTCAGCACGGCCGCATAGCGCGGGGCGTCTTTCAGCCAGTTCAAGCGGAAAGTCAGTGGGTCTTGCTTGGAGGCCACGGCCAGTTCGTCGATGAAACTTTCCGAGAAGAAGGCATTGTGTGAATGGCCGACCGAGCGCCAAAAGCCCACAGGCACGCCCGATTGGGTAGCCACATGGCTCATGTGCTGGCTGGCAAAGCCGTAGGGCAGGTCGAACAGGCCTTCGGCTGTGGTCTTGTCGGGCATGTCGATGGGGCCGGACAGGTGGGGCGCTGCACGCGCCATCCAGCGCGGCGTGATGGCGTCGCCCGCCGACTTGATGCGCAGGCTGGTGACTTCGCCTTTGTCGTCCAGTGAGGCCTGGAACTTGGCCAGGTGCATGGGGCGGTAAAAGTCGTGCCCCATGTCTTCTTCACGCGACCAGCTCAGCTGCACCGGTGCGCCATTGCAGGCCATCGCCACTTGCACTGACTGACCCACAAAGTCGACTTCGAGCCTGCGGCCAAAACCGCCGCCCAGGAGCGTCACATGCACGGTGACTTGGCTTTCTTTCACGCCCGTAACCTTGGCTGCCATGGCGCGTGCCATTTGGGGCACTTGTGTGGGCACCCAAATTTCGACTTGGCCGTCTTTGACTTGTGCGGTGCAGTTCATCGGCTCCATCGTGGCGTGGGCCAGATAAGGCGCTTGGTACAACGCGTCGATGCGGGTGGCGGCTGACTTTTCGGCTTGGCTGGGCACGCCTTGTTCGTGGAAGGTGAAGCCGCTTTCGGTGTTCAAGGCTTTGAGCAGGTCGGCCTGGATGCGGGTGGTGTCTGCTGCTGTGGTGCCGGGCGCTGCCCACTGCACCTGAATCGCTTGAGCACCTTGGCGGGCATGCCAGGTGCTTTTGCCCACCACGGCCAAGCCACCCGTGCCGCCGCCCCAGGCGTCGATCTGCACGACTTTTTCCACACCGGCGATGGCCAAAGCGGCTTTCGTGTTCATGGACGAGGCCGTGCCGCCCAGCACAGGGCTCATGCGCACGGCGGCAAACAGCATGCCGGGCAGGCGCACATCCAGCCCAAACTGGGCTTGGCCCGTGACCTTGCTCGGGATGTCGGTGCGTGCAGTAGGCTGGCCGATCAGCTTCCAGTCTTGGCGGGCTTTGGTGCTGATGCCTTGGGGCGTGGCGCCTGCAGCAGCTGCGGCCATCTCGCCGAAATGTGCGGTCTTGCCCGAAGCGTGCTTCATCAGGCCATTGGCGATGGTGATGTCGCTGGCAGGCACTTGCCATGCGGTGGCCGCTGCCTGCACCAGGCTGGCCCGCGCCGTGGCTGCGGCCATGCGCAGGGGGTCCCACAGGTCGGCGATGGTGGACGAGCCGCCGGTGGCGTTGATGCCCAGCTCGCGGGCCAATTTGCCCACGATCCATTCGGCCATCTTGATCTTGGTGGGTTTGTGCTCGCCTTCGCTGTCCAGCGGGTGAAAGGGCAAGCTGGCCACCAGCATGGCGACGTTGCCGTAAATGCTGTCGGCCCCGGCTTGCTCCAAGCGCACGCGGCCCAGCGGCACATCGAGTTCTTCGGCCACCAGCATGGCCAGCGCGGTGTGCACGCCCTGGCCCATCTCGCTGCGGGGCATGGCCAGGATGACGGTGCCATCCTTGGCGATCTTGATCCAGCCGTTCAGGGCCACATCGCCTTCGGTTTTGAGCATCAGCTCGGGCGAGCCCATGCGCGAACGGGCAGGCATCACGCCCCAGCCAACGACCAGTGCGCCAGTCGCGCCCAGGGCGCTCAAGATCCAGGTACGGCGTTTCATGCGGCACCGCCTTTCTGGTCGGTCGGGGATTGCATGGTTTTTGCGGCGCGGTGAATGGCGGCGCGCACGCGTTGGTAAGTGCCGCAGCGGCACAGGTTGGTCATGGCGATGTCGATTTCGGCATCGCTCGGGTTGGGGTTCTTGTCCAGCAGGGCGGCGGCCGCCATCAGCATGCCGCTTTGGCAGTAGCCGCATTGCGGCACTTGCTCGGCGATCCAAGCCGCCTGCAAAGGGTGGGGCTTTTCCGGGGTGCCCAAGGATTCGATGGTCCGAATTTTCTGATTCGCCACCGCAGACACCGGCATCACGCAAGAGCGCACAGGCTGTCCATCCACATGCACGGTGCAGGCCCCGCAAGCGGCCACGCCACAGCCGAATTTGGTGCCCGTCAAGTTCAGTTCATCGCGCAGCACCCACAGCAAGGGCATGCTGGGGTCGGCGTTGGCGGTGCGGCTTTCGCCGTTGATGTTCAGTTGCACGGTGGTTTCCCGGGAGTGTTGCTGGTGCGCGATGTTAACGGTCTGGGGGCTGTGTACGGCGGGTAGGAGAAATTTGAACCTGTAGGAGCCAATGCCTGGGGTTGGCTTCTGTCAATTCGTCATTTCTTGGGGGCGGCAGCTTCGCAGCGCTTTGGCGTTCAAAGCTGCGTGCGCAGCGTCCAGATTTCGGGGAACAGCACCACATCGAGCATCTTGCGCAGGTAGCTCACACCGCCGGTGCCCCCGGTGCCGCGCTTGAAGCCGATCACGCGCTCCACCGTGGTCACATGGCGGAAGCGCCACAAGCGAAAAGCGTCTTCCAAGTCGGTGAGTTCTTCGCCCAGTTGGTACAGGTCCCAGTGCTGCTGGGGGGCGCGGTAGACTTCAAGCCAGGCGTTTTCAACCGCAACGCTTGCCGGGTAGGGCTGACGCCAGTCGCGTTGCGTGTGGCTGTCGGGTACGGCCAAGCCACGTCGCTTTAAAAGGCGCAGGCATTCGTCGTACAGCGATGGCGCTTCGTAAGCGGCCTGCACGATGGCCGACAGGTCGGGCCGGTGGGCGTGGGGTTGCAGCATGGCGGCGTTTTTGTTGCCCATCGAAAATTCGATGCAGCGGTACTGCCAACTTTGAAAACCGCTCGACTGCGCCAGGTAGGGGCGGATCGCGCTGTACTCGGGCGGTGTCATGGTGGCCAGCACATCCCATGCGTGAACGAGTTGCTCCATGATCTTGCTGACGCGGGCCAGTTTTTTGAAGGCATCGGGCAGTTCGTCGGCCGCGATGTTGTGGATGGCCGCTTGCAGCTCGTGCAGCATCAGCTTCATCCACAACTCGCTGGTCTGGTGCTGCACGATGAACAGCATCTCGTTGTGGTCGGGCGAGAGCGGTTTTTGGGCGTTCAGGATGGCGTCGAGCTGCAGGTAGTCGCCATAACTCATGCGGCCGTCAAAGTCGAGCTGGGCTTTTTCTTCTTGCACGATGCGTTCGCCTTGCGCTGTGCTGGCGCTGGCCGTGTGGGCGGTGGATGAGAAAGGGCAAGAACTCATGACAGGTCTCTCAAGTCACGGCGTTCTTTTGCGCAAAGCGGGCGTCTTGCCATTCGCCGCTTTCCATGACTTGGCACAGGTGTTCAGCGGCCTGCCACACGTCGGCATAGCCCACATAAAGCGGCGTGAAGCCAAAGCGCAGGATGTCGGCGTGCTGGCCGCCATCGCCTGCACGGAAATCGCCAATCACGCCGCGTGCGATCAAGGCTTGCACGATGGCGTAAGCGCCTTCTGTACGCGTCAGGCTCACTTGCGAGCCGCGCAGGGCTTCTTGTGCGGGCGTGGCGATGCCAAAGTCGTGGCCGTGCAGGCGCGTGCGCACCAGCTGCATGAACAGGCCAGTGAGGGCCAGGGATTTTTGGCGCAGCGCGCTCATGCCGCCCAGTGCTTCAGCGGCCAAAAAGGCGTCAAGCCCGCAGTCGAGCGCCGTGAGGCTCAAGATGGGTTGCGTGCCGCATTGGTAGCGCGTGATGCCCTTGGCAGGCTGGTAGTCGGGGGTGAATGCAAAGGGCGCGGCATGGCCCCACCAACCGGCCAACGGTTGCCAAAATCGGTCGGTGTGTTGTGGGTGCACCCATACAAATGCCGGTGCGCCAGGGCCACCGTTGAGGTACTTGTAGCCGCAGCCCACCGCAAAGTCGGCGCCCGAGCCGTTCAGGTCGACCGGCACAGCACCCGCGCTGTGCGCCAGGTCCCACACGGTCAAAATGCCTTGCGCATGGGCTTGTGCCGTCACCGCTTGCATGTCGTGCATGGCCCCGGTGCGGTAGTTGACGTGCGTGAGCATCAGCACCGCCACGTCGGCCTGCAGCGCGGCGGCAATGTCTTGTGCTTCTACCAATTGCAAGGTGAAGCCACGCTCTTGGCACAAGGCCTCTGCGATGTAAAGGTCGGTCGGGAAGTTGCTGCGTTCGCTGACGATTTTGGTTTTGTGCGGGTGGTCGGCTTTGGCGATGTGGAGGGCTGCGGCCAGCACTTTGAACAGGTTGATCGAGGTGCTGTCGGCGGCCACCACTTCACCGGCTTGCGCGCCGATGACGCGGGCGATCTTGTCACCCACGCGCTGGGGCAGGTTGAACCAGCCTGCGGTGTTCCAGCTTTTGATCAGGTCTTGCCCCCACTCGTGTGTGACCGCATGGGCCACGCGGGCAGGGGCGGTTTTGGGCAGCACACCCAGCGAGTTGCCGTCCAAATAAATCACGCCGGGTGGCAAATCGAATTGGTCGCGCAGGGCGCGCAGCGGGTCTTGTAGGTCCAACAGTTCGCAGTCTTGCAGGGTGGGGGTGAGGTTCATCATGGAGGTGGCTTTCAGATCGTTGTTCAAAGTTCGCGCAAGATCGCCCGCACAGGGCTGGCGTCGGCGGTCATGAGTTTGAGGGGCAGGGCGATCAGTTCGTAATCGCCTTCGGGCACCTCATCGAGCAGCAGGTTTTCCAGCACGCGCAAGCCGCGTTGGCGGATCATCTGGTGGCTGGGCAGCTGCTTGCTGTCGGCTGGGTCGATGCTGGCGCTGTCGGTGCCGATCAGCTGCACGCCCAAGTCGGCCAGGTGTTGCACAGTGGCTGGATGAAAGGCGGTGAGCTGGGTGTCGAAGTGTTGGTGCGGAAACTGGCGGTAGGTGCGCACCAACACCCGTGCAGGCACCTCGTTCAGAGCGTGCTGCAAATGCCCAACAGTGATCAAGGGGCCAGAGTCCAGCGCGTGGATGACGCGGCAGCGGCCCAGAAAGGGCAGCAGGTCCAAAGCGCCCACCGCCGCGCCTTGCGGGTCGTAATGCAGCGGGGCATCGGCATGCGCGCCCACATGGGGCGACAGGGTGATGGCGCTCACGTTCACGGGGCAGTCGTCAGACAGCGTGGCGGCCCATTGCTGGGTGTAGGGCGTGTCGCCCGGAAAGACCGGGCTTTTCGCATCGACGGGCGGAGAAATGTCCCAAAGTTTTTTCATGGTGTGCGAAGGTAGCACTTGAGAAAAAACCGTGGTGTCGGTTATTTCCAACACCCGCCAAAAAGACTTCAGCCGTTCAGTGCAGGCAGGCCTTGTCGGCGGCGTGCTTGCTCGCAGGCGGGGCTGCCTTCCTCGAATTCCCGGCAGGGCGAGGGACGCCATTCGTAGATGCCGCAAATGGCTTTTTCGCCCGTTTTGCCATACAGCGCAGCACAGCGCGGTGGGCTGTGGTCGGTGCCGCGCATGCGGCAAGTGTGTTCAGTGATGGGCGAGGCCAACCCGGCCGGCACATCGCCGCCGCCTTCTTCGTATTCGTAGACGGAAAAGTCCACCCGAAAGCTCACGCAGCAAGCGCCGCAAGTGGTGCAGTTGGACATGGCATGAAGAGCGGATGGACTCCGGAGCGAGTCCGGGGTGACAAATCAGGCTTGGACGCGGCCGAGCAGCAAAAACTCCATGAGCGCCTTTTGCACATGCATGCGGTTTTCGGCTTCGTCCCAGACGACCGATTGCGGGCCATCAATGACTTCGGCGCTGACTTCTTCACCTCGGTGGGCGGGCAGGCAGTGCATGAACAGGGCGTCCGGTTTGGCGACTTGCATCATGGCTTCGTCCACGCACCAGTCGGCAAAGGCTTTCTTGCGCGCTTCGTTTTCGGCCTCGTAGCCCATGCTGGTCCACACGTCGGTGGTGACCAGGTCGGCACCCCGGCAGGCGTCTTGTGGGTTTTGGAAGATTTTGTAGCAGTCGGCGCTGCGCAAACCGGCCACGGCCTGGTCCACTTCGTAGCCGCTGGGCGTGCTCAGGTGCACCGTGAAGTCCAGCAACTCGGCCGCCTGCAACCAGGTGTTGGCCATGTTGTTGCCATCACCAACCCAAGCCACCACTTTGCCTTTGAGGTAAGACGGGTCAGGCTTGCCCTGGGCGTCTAGGCCCCGGTGCTCCAGCAGGGTGAACAGGTCGGCCAGGATCTGGCAGGGGTGAAATTCATTCGTCAGGCCGTTGATGACGGGCACGCGCGAGTGAGAGGCAAAGCGCTCAATCTTGTCCTGCCCGAAGGTGCGGATCATGACAATGTCGGTCATGCGGCTGATGACGCGGGCGCTGTCTTCGATGGGTTCAGACCGACCCAGCTGGCTGTCGCCCGTGGTCAGGTGCACCACCGAGCCGCCCAGCTGGTACATGCCCGCTTCAAAGCTCACACGCGTGCGAGTGCTGGCTTTTTCAAAGATCATGGCCAGCGTGCGGTCGGCCAGTGGGTGGTACTTTTCGTAGGCCTTGAACTTGCGTTTGATCTCGGCAGCGCGTGTCAGCACATGCGCGTATTCGTCGGCGCTCAGGTCGGTGAATTGCAGGTAATGCCGCACGGGCGCTGGGGCGGGTGTGCTCATGGTTTTTCTGCCAAAAAGGTCTTGATCAAAGGCACCAAAATGGCCACGACTTCGTCGGCTTCGGCCTCGGTCATGATCAGTGGAGGTACCAGGCGGATCACGCTGTCGGCGGTCACGCTCAGCAGCAGCCCGGCTTCGGCAGCGCGGCTCCAGATGGCGCCGCAGGGGCGGTCGAGTTCCACACCTAACATCAGGCCCTGGCCACGGATTTCCTTAACGCCTTGAACGCCTGCCAATGCCTTTTCAAGGGCACCGCGCAAATGGTCGCCAACCCGCGCCGCGTTAGCCATCAGGCCGTCTTTTTCCATGATGCGGATGGTTTCGACCCCGGCGCGCATGGCCAACGGGTTGCCGCCAAAGGTGGTGCCGTGGTTGCCGGGCTGAAAGATGTTGGCGGCCTTGGGGCCAGCCACCACCGCGCCGATCGGCACGCCCGAGCCCAGGCCCTTGGCCAGCGGCATCACATCAGGCACGATGCCTGCCCACTGGTGGGCAAACCACTTGCCGGTGCGACCCATGCCGCACTGCACTTCGTCGATCATCATGAGCCAGTCGTTCTGGTCACACAGGGCGCGCACTTGTTTCAGGTATTCAATGCGCATCGGGTTGACGCCGCCTTCGCCCTGGATGGTTTCCATGAACACGGCCACCACATTGGGGTTGCCTTGTGTGGCTTTTTTCAGGGCTTCGATGTCGTTGACCGGCACGCGCACAAAGCCTTCAAGCATGGGGCCAAAGCCGGTTTTGAGCTTTTCATTCGCTGTGGCGCTCAGGGTGGCAATGCTGCGGCCATGGAAGGCTTTTTCATAAACCACGATTTCGGGCTTGTCGATGCCCTTGTCGTGACCAAATTTGCGGGCCAGTTTGATGGCGGCTTCGTTGGCTTCGAGGCCTGTGCAGCAGAAAAACACATTGGTCATGCCCGACAACTCAACCAACTTGGCCGCCAGCACCTCGGCATTGGGCACATGGAAATAGTTGCAGCTGTGGATCATCTTGCCCAGCTGGTCTTGCAGCGCGGGCACCAGCTCGGGGTGGTTGTGACCCAAGGTGTTCACCGCAATGCCGGCCAGCGCGTCCAGATAGGACTTGCCATTGACGTCCCAGACTCGGCAACCCTGTCCATGGCTGAGTGCGATCGGCAGTCGGCCATAGGTGTTCATGGTGTGCGGTGAGGCGGCTTCAATGAAAGCGGACATGCGTGAACTCCTGAAATAAAAATCGGCCCAACGAAGAGGGCCGCTGAAATGAGATTCTAGAGGCAGTTTGATGACAACTTCGTGAGCGCTGTCATCGGTTTGAAGTCTTATATAAGATACAATACTTGGGTTAACCCGCATACGGCGATCCCGTGCGGCGAGTCTCACCTCAACACACCTCTATCCGATGGTTTCCAATACGGCCAAAGAAGTTTTCATCCAGGGCATCACCGAGGATGGCAAACCTTTCAGACCCAGCGACTGGGCAGAACGCTTGGCGGGCGTCATGAGCCCTTTTCGCCCCGGCGGAGCCACGCCCGGTAGCCACTTGAGCTATTCACCTTGGTGCATTCCCACCACGCTGGGCGGCGTGAAATGTGTCGTCGTCAACCACGAGCTGCGTGAGCACCACGTCATGGCTTGGGATTTTGTGATGAATTTTGCCCGCGACAACCACTTGCAAGTCGTTGAAGCGTGCTTTCTGCCCGACCCCATGACTGGGGACAGCAGAAAATAAACGACAGTTTCCGGGGCTGTTTTAAGTGGGTTGGCTGAGCTCGCGGGCCGCTTCAATCTGGTATTCAAAATAACGTTGAAAGCTGAAGACCAGGCTGGCCATTAAAACGGTGGTGCCCAGCAGCAAGGCTGTGGCGATGCCAATGATGGTGCCCCATTGCGTGCGACCCGCTGGCAATTGTGAATCGGTCTGGGGGTTGAATTTGGCGTTCCATTTCTCGATGGGCGTCAGGCCATACACGATGGCGTTCAGGGCGCAGCCTGCGATGGTGAAGCCCAGTAACGGGATGAGCATCCAGCTGAGTTGATCGTCCTGCCCCAATTGCTGCACACGTTCCAGCCCATAAAAACCGAGCGCCGTGGGAATCGGCAGCAGCCAGCCCAGCATGTCAGCGAAGCCATACAGGTAAAAACGGTGCAGGCCCAAGGGACCCGTCCAGAAAGCCAGCCAAGTCGCGATTGTTTTGTTTTTCATGGTGCCGATTATTGCGGAGCGGTGCTGTCGCCAGCGCCCAAAGGCTTTTCCATCATCACGACATCCAGCCAGCGGTCGAACTTCCAGCCGCAGGACTTGAGCACGCCGACATGGCTGAAACCCAAAGACGTGTGCACGCCGATGGATCCTGCGTTGGCTGAATCGCCAATGACCGCCAGAAATTTGCGCACGCCTGCGCGTTCGGCCTGGGCGCACAACTCGGCCAGCAGGGCCCGCCCCATGCCTTTGCGGTGAACGTCTGGGGCCATGTAAATCGAATCTTCGGCAGAAAAACGGTAAGCCGGTCGGGGCTTGAACCAGTTGCAATAAGCAAAACCGATCACGCGGCCCTCATCTTCTGCCACCAAGTAAGGCAGTCCTTTGGCCAACACGTCGGCTCGGCGACTGGCCATGTCGGCCTCTGTGGGCGGGTCGATCTCGAAAGTGCCGGTGCCCGTGAGCACGTGGTGGCGGTAAATGGCGGTGATGGCCGTGATATCTTCGTCGCGGCTAGGGCGGATCAGAGGCAAGGCAAGACTCCCGTTGTATAATGGTGGGCTTTTCAGTGTGTCACTGGCCGGGTGGCCAGTTGCGTGTCTCAAACGCTGAAGGATACCGGGCATCTGGGCAATTGTTCCCAAGAAGCCCAACCACCCAAGGATAAATCATGGTTGTTATTCGTTTGAACCGCGGCGGCTCTAAAGCACGTCCTTTCTTCAACATCGTCGTCGCCGACAAGCGCGTGCGTCGCGATGGTCGCTTCCTCGAGCGCATCGGTTTCTACAACCCCACAGCCAAAGGCGGTGAAGAAGGTCTGCGCATTGCACAAGACCGCTTGACTTACTGGAAGGGCGTTGGCGCCCAGGCTTCCCCCACCGTGGAACGCCTGATCCGTCAAGCTGGCAAAGCAGCTGCCTGATCGGCTCGCCTTGGTCATGCGTCCGCCTTTGGAAACAGCCGCCTTGCCGGCTGACGCCATTGAAATCGGGCGCATAGCCGATGCCTGGGGCATCAAAGGCTGGTTCAAGGTCTTGCCCCACAGCGCCTCGCCCGAGGCGCTTTTTTCTTCCAAGCGCTGGTTTTTGTTGCCGCCCGATCGGCCCATGAAACCCAAACGCGCGACTGAAATCGCAGCATCCAAAACCGAACAACTGGCTTGGACTGAGCCATTGCTGTTGTGCGTCAAGGAAGCCAAAGACCATTCGGATACCGTGGTGGCCTGTGCCCAGGACATCAACGACCGTAACGCCGCCGAGGCCCTGCGTGGTGCACGCATTTTTGTTCCGCGCTCTAGCTTTCCAACCGCTGCAGATGGCGAATACTATTGGGTCGACTTGATCGGCCTGCAAGTCGTCAACCGCGAAGGCGTCGACTTGGGTCAGGTGCGTGACCTCATGTCCACCGGGCCACAAACCGTATTGGTCATCGAAGCCACGCCCGAAACCGAAGGCGCCAAGCCCGTTGAGCGCATGATCCCGTTTGTCTCTGCTTTCGTCGATGGTGTGGACTTGCCCGGCAAGCGCATCACGGTGGACTGGCAGCCCGACTACTGATCGGCCCCGGCCGTGGAGGCCATCCATGCGCTTTGACATCATCACCCTGTTTCCCGAGCTGTTTGCGCCCCTGTTGACCAGCGGCATCACCCGCCGTGCTTACGAAAGTGGCTTGGTGGATGTGCATTTCTGGAATCCTCGGGACCACGCTGAAGGCAATTACCGCCGCATCGACGACCGCTCATTTGGCGGTGGTCCTGGCATGGTCATGCTGGCTGAACCCTTGTTCAAATGCCTGACGGCCATACGTACCGAGCGTCAAGAGGCCCATCCTGCCCCTCTGGTGCTGTTTTCGCCCATTGGGCAGGCGCTGAACCATTCTGCGGTCGCGCAGTGGTCGCACAGTGCGGGGGCCGTGTTGTTGTGCGGCCGCTATGAAGGCGTTGATCAGCGGTTCATTGACCAATATGTCGATCAGCAAATCAGTCTGGGTGACTTTGTGCTTTCGGGGGGCGAAATTGCCGCCATGGCTTTGCTCGATGCCGTGGCCCGTTTGCAGCCCGGGGTGCTCAATGACGAGGGTAGCCACCAGCTGGACAGCTTCAACCCGGCATTGGATGGTTTGCTGGACAGCCCGCACTACACGCGCCCCGAGCTTTGGCAGGACCATGCCGTGCCGGCCCCCTTGTTGTCGGGTCATCACGCGAACATTGCGCGATGGCGGCGGGAGCAAAGCCTGCACCTGACCGCACAGCACCGCCCCGAATTGCTGGAGCAAGCCCGTCTGTCAGGCAAACTGAGTCGTCAGGACGAAGCCTTCCTGAAACAGCTCAGGCATGACGCATCCGCTCCAGACAGCAGCATGGGTTCGAAAAAGCTATAATCAAAGGCTTTTCGATCCTCTACCCGCCGCGATTTGGCTCAGTCATGTTTTTTGCATGGCCTTTACAGCACAAAACGCCCCTTGTGTAGCGAGGCATGATCGGACGGAGTTCAAAAAATGAATTTGATTCAAACTCTTGAGCAGGAAGAAATTGCCCGTCTGGGTAAAGTGATTCCTGAATTTGCCCCCGGCGACACCGTGATCGTCAGCGTCAACGTGGTTGAAGGTGCGCGCAAGCGTGTCCAGGCCTACGAAGGTGTTGTGATCGCCAAGCGTAACCGTGGGCTGAACAGCGGCTTCACCGTGCGCAAGGTCTCCAGTGGCGAAGGTGTGGAACGTACGTTCCAGACTTACAGCCCCGTGATCGCCAGCATCGAAGTCAAGCGTCGTGGTGATGTTCGCCGCGCCAAGCTGTACTACCTGCGTGACCGCAGCGGCAAGTCGGCACGTATCAAGGAAAAGTTGCCTCAGCGCAAAGCAGCACCTGCTGCCAAAGCGTAAAGTCTTTTCGTTCATACGAAAAAACCGCCCGGGTTTGCGCCCAGGGCGGTTTTTTTATGGCCGGTTCAAAACGGCCAACCCATCCATTCGTCCGCAATCGGCATAGGGGGCCTCCCTGATGGGAGGCACCCCTGCCACACCACCCGGCATGCGGGTCCGCACCGGGCGGTTCGAGCGCTTGAGGTCAGGACAGCCTTGGCACCCCCAGCCGATCAAAGTACGC